>NZ_CP197414.1:3720000-4960000 GCF_052161645.1 Kothea flammea | reverse complement strand
TATTTTCTTGAAATCAACTCGTCCGGCCATCCGTGACTGGCCAGAGTGTGGCCCCTGTGGCGAATGGAAAGCGAGACTAGCAGGTCGTTTATCTAGGCCGCCCAATCACCACCTGGGTAAACATCGCATTCCGGTTGCTGTCGCCAGCATTCTCTCGATGGGGCTATTACCAGGGATCGGTAAGCAAATATCTAGAGCTGCGTGAGCAGAGATCCGCTGCGAAGAGATCCGCGGAGAAGGGAGTTGCGGAGAAGGGAGTTGCGGAGAAGGGAGTTGCGGAGAAGGGAGTTGCGGAGAAGGGAGTTGCGGAGAAGGGAGTTGCGGAGAAGGGAGTTGCGGAGAAGGGAGTTGCGGAGAAGGGAGTTGCGGAGAAGGGAGTTGCGGAGAAGGGAGTTGCGGAGAAGGGAGTTGCGGAGAAGGGAGTTGCGGAGAAGGGAGTTGCGGAGAAGGGAGTTGCGGAGAAGGGAGTTGCGGAGAAGGGAGTTGCGGAGAAGGGAGTTGCGGAGAAGGGAGTTGCGGAGAAGGGAGTTGCGGAGAAGGGAGTTGCGGAGAAGGGAGTTGCGGAGAAGGGAGTTGCGGAGAAGGGAGTTGCGGAGAAGCTTTTCCTTCGCCTTTGCCCCTCATTCGGTACCGTTGGTGCTATTCGAGATTACCTTGGGTGAGCTCATGCAGGGCGTTCGCCAGCGGTTTTTTTCCTTTTCCGTCACAGCCCTTGAGGCGGGCGCAAGTGCGTAATTTACGCACTTTCTGTTGCCCTCTACGGTCCACGCTCGCTGCTTGGGCGAAGCATTTTGAAGAACTTTTCAAAAGTTTGCCTTCCAGTTGTTGACGCGGACCGCTGCGGGCTCTATCTTTCCCATCCCTGACAGCAGCCAAGCGAGTGACACGGCCAACTGGCAACGGTCGCGAGCGGGTGACTGTTAGGAAATTTTCTGAGGTGAGCAGCGTAGTTGCTCGCTGCGGAATATCGATCTTTGACAATTTGGTTGTTGGGTAAAAAGCATCTAAGAGCACCACAAGTTTGTGGCCTCTGGTGAAAGCCAGTGGTTGCAATCGGGTGAAACTCTGTGAGAGCGTCACGCAGCTGTTTGGCGAGGCCGCTTCTGATCTGCTAGGTAAGGCAAGCTTTGGTTTGCTTACGCTCGGTGGTGTTAGAGGTGGTTAAAAAGACAGCTGTTAGAATGAGACTGCAAGGATTCTTGTTTGGCCCTGAGGAGTTTGGCTCAAATTGAGTTAGGCATGCGAGGGGGCAAGCGAATTTATCGTTGATGGTTCATCGTGATCGAGGATAAGTTGGTATTCAGTATTTAAGTGTCCGGCGAGTTCAAGATTGTGATGGTCAAACTATCAAGGGCACATGGGGGATGTCTTGGCGTCAAAAGGCGATGAAGGGCGTGGAAGTCTGCGAAAAGCTTGGGGGAGTTGACAAACGAGCGATGATCCCGAGATTCCCGAACAGATTCCTACTGAATACATAGGTAGGAAATCGCAAACCCGGTGAACTGAAACATCTAAGTAACCGGAGGAAGAGAAAGAAAAATCGATTCCGTCAGTAGCGGCGAGCGAAATCGGAATAGCCCAAACCGTGGGGGTTTCCTCTGCGGGGTTGTAGGGTCTTTCATTGTGAAGTTACCAAGCGGACGATTAGTGGAACATTCTGGGAAGTTTGACCATAGAGGGTGACAGGCCCGTACGCGAAAATCGATCCGCCTTCCGAAAGATACCTGAGTAGGTCCAGGCACGTGAAACCTGGACTGAATCCACGGGGACCATCCCGTAAGGCTAAATACTCTTTGACGACCGATAGCGAACCAGTAGGGTGATTGAAAGATGAGAAGAACCCCTGCTAGGGGAGGAATGTGAACCTGAAACCATGTGCTTACAAGCGGTCGGAGCCCTATGGCTTTTGCCACGGGTGACGGCGTGCCTTTTGCATAATGATCCGGCGAGTTACGGTAGGTGGCCTGGTTAAGACCTTACGGGTCGTAGCCCAAGGGAAACCGAGTCTGAATAGGGCGACAATTGTCACATGCCGTAGACGCGAAACCTGTGTGAACTACCCATGAGCAGGTTGAAGCGCGGGTTAAACTGCGTGGAGGACCGAACCCACTTGGGTTGAAAACCGAGGGGATGACTTGTGGGGAGGACTGAAAGTGTAATCAAACCAGGAGATAGCTCGTTCTCTCCGAAATATCTTGAGGGATAGCCTCGAGCCACTATGTCACGGGGGTAGAGATACTGAATCGGATGGGGGCCCTTCCCGGGGTACCCCACTGAACCAAACTCCGAATACCGTGATAACTATCTCGGGAGTCAGTCCACGGGGGATAAGCTCCGTGGTCGAGAGGGAAACAACCCAGATCGCCTGCTAAGGTCCCCAAATTGTACTTAGTCACTAAGGAAGTTGAATTGCTTAGACAGCCGGGATGTTGGCTTAGAAGCAGCCACCATTTAAAAAGTGCGTAACAGCTTACCGGTCGAGCAATTCTGCGCCGATAATGAACGGGAGTAAGTGCAATACCGAAGCAGCGGGTTCTAGTTTTTAACTAGAGCGGTAGGAGAGCGCCGATGGTCAGATACAAGCCGTACTGTAAAGAGCGGTGTCGGGGCCATCGGGTGATTATGCCGGAATGAGTAACGATAAAGCAGGTGAGAATCCTGCTCGCCGAAAGCCTAAGGTTTCCTGGGGAAGGTAAATCCGCCCAGGGTTAGCCGGTACCTTAGTCGAGGCCGAAAGGCGTAGACGATGGATAGCGGGTCAATATTCCCGCGCTAGGTGTGTGGAGCGATGGAGGGACGGCATCCGAAAAGCATGCGGACGATTAGAAATGTCCGTTGCTCCGGTCCAAGAATAGGGGTTGGCAAATCCGCCCCATAAACGTTCAAGGACCGGAGCTAACAGCATTCAAGTTCTGGATGATGTTGGAAGGATGTCCAAGAAAAGCTTCTAAGCTTTGAAGCACACTTAACCGTACTAAAACTGACACAGGTAGGTGAGACGAGTAGTCTAAGGCGCTCGGGAGAACGGTGGTTAAGGAACTCTGCAAAATGGCCCCGTAAGTTCGCGATAAGGGGCGCCCACGAGAGTGGGCCACAGAAAATCGGCTCTAGCGACTGTTTATCAAAAACACAGGTCTCTGCTAACACGCAAGTGGATGTATAGAGACTGACGCCTGCCCGGTGCCGGTAGGTTAAGGAAGAGGGTTAGCCTCACGGCGAAGCTCGCAACCGAAGCCCCGGTAAACGGCGGCCCTAACTATGAGGGTCCTAAGGTAGCGAAGTTCCTTGTCGGGTAAGTTCCGACCTGCATGAAAGGCGTAACGACTGGAGCACTGTCTCAACCACCGACCCGGTGAAATTGTAGTTGTGGTGAAGATGCCACATACCCGCGGTTAGACGGAAAGACCCCGTGAACCTTTACTGTAGGCTGATATTGGGTTGAGGTATGTCTTGTGTAGGATAGCTGGGAGACTATGAAGCGGGCACGCTAGTGTCTGTGGAGTCGTTGTTGAAATACCAGCCTGGTCATGCTTTAATTCTAACTTCGATCCCGTGAATCCGGGCGAAGGACAGTGTCAGTCGGGCAGTTTGACTGGGGCGGTCTCCTCCCAAAGAGTAACGGAGGAGTGCAATGGTACACTCAGCCTGGTCGGTAATCAGGCGAAGAGCGTAAAGGTAGAAGTGTGCTTGACTGCGAGAGATATAACTCGAGCAGGTGCGAAAGCAGGTCTTAGTGATCCGGTGGTCCCGAATGGAAGGGCCATCGCTCATCAGATAAAAGGTACTCCGGGGATAACAGGCTTATCGCCACCGAGCGTCCACAGCGGCGTGGCGGTTTGGCACCTCGATGTCGGCTCATCACATCCTGGGGGTGTAGAAGCTCCCAAGGGTTTGGCTGTTCGCCAATGAAAGTGGTACGTGAGCTGGGTTCAGACCGTCGTGAGACAGGTCGGTCCCTATCTGCCGTGGGCGTTCGAAACTTGAAGGGGTTCAACTTTAGTACGAGAGGATTTAGTTGGACGAAGCTCTGGTGTCCCAGTTGTCGCGCTAGCGGCACGGCTGGATAGCTAACTTCGGAAAGGATAAACGCTGAAAGCATCTAAGCGTGAAGCCCTCCCTGAGATTAGGTTTCGTAGTCGCAAGACGAGAGCCCCCTGGAAGACTACCAGGTTGATAGGCTGGACGTGTAAGCACGGTAACGTGTTGAGCTAACCAGTACTAACGGGCGAATGTTTGACCATCACTATCTTGCACTCGTGGTTCAAGCTTGATCGCTTGATCCCGCTCTCACAACCGCTTATTTACCCAACAACACGGCTCATGGCGTGCGAAATATCTCGCCATGAGTCTTTCCGGTGAACATATCGGAAAGGCCACACCTGTTCCCATCCCGAACACAGAAGTTAAGCTTTCCGAGCCGATGATAGTGCATACCAGCGTGAAAGTAGGTACCGCCGGATTTTAAAAAACCCACTTGGTCGCAAGACCAAGTGGGTTTTTTTATTCCCTCAACACGGAAGGCCAGTCGGCCCCGCGATTGACCCGCTTGAAAGATCATGCCTATCTTCAGCTAGCTTCCTGCACCGCACCGGCGTCGATTGGCGTGTGATTAGCGGGCAAGTCTTTCCCGTTCGATGGCGAGAGTTTGTTCCGCAGTGGCTGCTCCCGAGAACGAGTAGCTTCAGGGAATATTTCAGTCGGATGGGTTGAGGTCGCTTGGTGTTTGCGGCGGAGTTTGCCCGCTAACCACGGAAATGGGCGCCAATGAACGCGAATCGAGAACGCCTGCCGATCGCCAATCATTTTTCTGCCCCTCATTCGCGCCCCCATCAAACTACCTGGCTCCGTTTTCGGCTGCCACGGTTGCTCCCTTTTAGACTGCCATCTCCGCCAATGAACGCGAATGGATATTCCTACCGATCACCAATCATTTTTCTGGTCTTCGTTCGCGCCCATTAGCGGTGATTAGCGGACAATTCTTTTCCGATCGATGGTCAGAGTTCGTTCCGGCGCGATTGCTCCCGCCAGCAGATGGCCTTGTGGGAATATTCCGGTCGGATGGGCTGGGGACGCTGGCGGCTCGCGGTGTGGTCTGCCCGCGAATGGCGCGAATGAACGCGGATGAAAAATACCCTACCGATCACCAATCATTCTTCTGCTCTTCATTCGCGTCGATTAGCGGGCCTACCTTTGCGGGTCTCAGAGTTATGATTCACCCGAATAAGTCAGATTAAGCACGCGAGGGATAAGTGCTGCATTCGTTTTCAGGCTTTAGATTGCCTGCGCTGCCTGCTTTCGTTGTCTTTTCTCGCCTGCGATTTTCCGCCAGGTTAGAGTAGCGGCGGCAAATGACAGTAACAGCCAAGTGCCCGGTTCGGGTACTGCTTGCAGTGAACCGTGCCACGCTAGCCCAAAATCGGTCACACCATCTCCGCTGATCTGCAGCGTATACATGCCGGCGGCTAAATTTTGCAAATATAGGTACTCAACGTTGTCCACGGAACTCAGACTGGCATCGACTAGCGTCCCCAAAAATGAATCGCTGGAGTCATAAAAATGCAAATCTAGATTCGCCAAGCTGGTTTCCGGATCGAAAATCGCCGGGTCTGGATTCAAATCATTAACTTGCAGATTCCAATTCAGCGATATCGACAACTCGTCCAATACAAACCCCGAGTCGACTTCGAATTTAAAAAACAGGGTATCAGCTGCCGTAATTTCTTCGACGTAACTCCAGCCACTTAAACCGACGGCAAAGGTGGGGGCAGCGATTGCGGGGGCGACCGGACCAGCTTGCAGGATCTGATAACTGTTGTAGATGTTCAGCTCGCCGGCGCCGAAAACTTCGTCCAGCGGTCGCGTTGTCGTGCGATCCCAGGAGGGGAACTCGGCTTTGGTGGCCCCAGCCATCAGGATTGCCCGCATCGTTTCGCTGCGTGTTGCTGCGGTGCCTTGTCCCGCCTCGTAGAGTATCGCTGCCGCGGAAGCCACCGTGGGAGTCGCCAGACTGCTGTTGGTCGCCGGGGCGACAATGTCGGGCTTGACGCGTCCCGCACCGTTAATCGTGGTTAAACCCGACCCGTGGTTGCCGCTGGTGCGACCGACAATCATGGCGTTGTATCCGTTGCCCATGACGTCGGGCACGCCATTATTGTTGTTTGAGGTTCCCCCCAGCATCAACACGTCCGATTTGTCGACGACGTAATCGATCCGGTTGAGCAGATCGATGGCTTCGTTGTTGTCAGTAAAGTTACCAATCCAGCTATTATTTTGAATTTGATAATTTGGTAATTGAGGATCGGCGCCGGAGTCAGCACCGAGTACCCGGTCGACCCAATCATCGGCCTGATAGAGAGTGACTTGCGTGACACCAGCCGAGATGCTCGAGGTGTTGCCGACAAAGCGACGCGTCACGTTGTTGGCGTGACCGGAGGTACCCTGCGGACCATTGCTGGCGTCGACCAGCGTTTTGCCGGAAAACTCCGGGTCGTCAAAGTTTGGTAGGTAGCGATTGTTAACAAAAGCCTCGGCGATAGCGACTTCAACACCGCTGCCATCTTCCAAAGCCTCCCCACGCTCTGCCAGCAAAGTGTCGTAACCGATTTCAGTGCGGTACTGAGCGGTCGCTTGCTGGCAGAACAAAACACTCCACAGCAACATCGTCGTTGGCGGCAGCACGCCGGGGCAGCTTCGCCGACGAGCTAAAAAAGCCCCAAGCTCCCGAGCAATTCGGAGGGGGGCAGTTAAATCGACGATGTTGGCGGGGGCTGGGGAAAACAAGGTTTACTCCTGATCAGCTTCTGCCTCGCTGGCGTAAATTAGTTGCGGAGTCTTCGCTGGGTTTTCAGCAATCTCCGCAGTCAGCACCTCCACGGCTTTGGCTAGCTGGCGATCTTCACCGGCCGGCAGTTCCCCAGGCAGCGGCCAGACAACGTGATCAGGCAAGGCGCCGTTGAGCTCCATGTCGAGTCCCGTGTCGGCCACAAACCAGCCACGGAATGGCATTCGCATGGTTCCCAGATCGGTGATGCCAACGCTACCGGTGCTGATCACACCGCCGGCAGTTTGCACGCCGACCAGTTTTCCACGGCCGAGCTGCTTGATGGCGTGGGAGAAAATTTCGGCATTGCTGTAACTGTTTTGATTGCAGAGGACGACAATCGGTTTTTGCCAAACGGCGTAAACCATGCGGCTTTGCGGATATCCGGGGCCACCGCCACGGGGAACGGTGATGGCGTGGCGGGGCTGAGTGAGCGCGGTCAGCAACAGATCGGTGGTCGATCCACCCCCGTTATCACGAACATCGATCACCAATGCTTCGCGACCGTAACCGACGCGATAGAGCTGTCGCTCGAACTCATAAAAGCTGGGCATATTCATACCTCGGATGTGCAGATAGCCGAATCGATCGTCGCTCAAATCGGCGACCATTTGGCGATTGTGCTCCAGCCAGTGTTCGTACAGCAGCCCCCGCGCGGCCCCGAAAGAAATAGGCCGGATTGTCACTTGGATTTCCTCGACGTCAGCTGCCGCTTCTCGCTTTCGCTGCACATCCAGTTTGATGTCACGATCGAGACGACCGTTGAGCACCAGAGTCAGGTCCATGGCGGGATCGACGGCCACGCCGTCAATGCGAGTAATCACATCTCCCGCCTGCAAGGAGCTATCGACGCGATCGGCTGGACCATTCATCAAGACATCGCGGACCAGCAGTCCGGGGCCGGCGAAATCACCATCAAATCGGACTCCCAAATGGGCCGTGGTATCAGTCCATTCCAGCCGCGAGGATGAGCCCGAGCGGCGCGGGGAAAAGCCATTATGGGAACCATTTAGCTCGCCCAGCATCAGCTGCACCACCTCGGCAAACGTCGACTCATCGCCGGCCGCCGCTGACATTTCAATGAACTTGCGTCGCACTTCCGCCCAGTTGCGGTTGGCGTGACGCGGGTCGTACCAGCGATCTCGCATCACCATCCAAGCGACTTCAAAGCCATCGCGGAAACGCTCGCTTCGCGACAAAACTTGCGGTGCGGAAAAACTATAGCGGTTGACCTTACCGTTGGGATCGACATGCACAGGCGAGTTGGAAACGATTCCCAGGATCCCCTTGGCGGCTTTGGTCCAGCGGGGGTTGGAAATTCGCTCCGAAGTCAAGCGTTTCGGAGTCAGCTCCGCGGGAAAGGTCACGGTGTATGTTCCGCGTTCCCCGTCGATCTCGGTGAAGAATGCCAGTTTGTCGCCCTCGGGAGACCAAAATAACCCGCCCTCAAAGGCGTTGCGGATGGAAATCCGCTCGATCCGTTCGGTAATATTTTCGAAATCGATTTGCGTCGCTTCGGGCTGCTGCTCCTTGTCCGCTTGTTCGCCGTCGGCGGTATCGGCTTGGACCTCTGCGTCGTCGCCACTCGCTGGTTCATCGCCCGTGGGTGCATCGGAAACCGGTTGGTCCTTGCTGGCTTTTTCCTTGCGATTCTTTTGCATTTTCTGCAAAGCTTCATCCAGCTTCCGCTGGCGACGCGTGCGTTGCGATTCTTCGTCTTGCAGCCACACGTAGTGAATATCGACTTCGGTATCGATGCGCCGGGCGGTAAAAGCCAATAGTTTTCCGTCCGGTGAGAATCGCGGACTGCGATCATCATCGGGGTGTTGAGAAATGTTGTGCGGTTCCGCGGAACCATCTGATCGGCGAATCCAGATTTCGCTGTTGAAATCGTCATCCGTTTCCGCGTAGGCGACCCATTGGCCACACGGAGAAACGTCGTAGTCGGGTGCCGAGAAGGCGTTGGTCAACTGGATCGGCACTTCGTCGCTGTCGATCGTGCGACGATGTAAGCTGCCCAAATCACGGACGTAGTAGAGGTGGTCTCCTTGTGGTGAGATCCGCAGATCGGATTCGACGTTGGGGTCGTCGGTGATCTGAGTCCAGCGATAATCGCCCGGTTGCCACCAGTAAGCGGCTTCGTCCAATTTCTCGACTTTCCAGATATCGACTTGGCCATCACGCTTGGCAACCGTGTACACGGCTTGATTGTCAGGCCCAAATACTGGAGAGGATTCAAAAGAGCCGGTTTCGGTGAGCCGGACTGGTTCTTGCAATTCTGTGTCCATGGCCCAGAGATCACCACCGGCGGCGACGATCATTTCCAAGCCGTCTTCGGTAAAAGCGACTTCATCCGCTTCGTCGAGCGTGCGACGCAATTCGTCTGGATCGACATTGGGATCGCCGGCATAGGTGAACTCAATTTTCTTGGGAGTTTCGTCTTTGCCAGGCTGGAAGCGATAGAGATCAAAGAGGTGTCGAAAGACGATTAAATTTTTGTTCCGCGCGATCGCGGGGAAGACGATTGAGTCATCCTCAAAACCGGTGATTCGCGTCTGCACACCTACTTCTTCGGACGAACCGGGGAGACGGTAACGCCACAGATCGAACCCGTGGCTGTCCCCTTTGGTAAAGAAGAAGGACTTGCCGTTGCGGTTCCACAGCGGCCAACGGCAACCAATCCCTTCGTGCAATAATTCAGTGAACTCGGCCGATTCGAGATCGAGCATCCAGATTTGAGCGGCGCGTTCACCTTTGTAACCTTTTCGCCACCAACGTTCTCCTTCGCGAACCAAGAGCACGCGGTTACCCTCACGATCGATTGACGCTCCGGCGACTGTGGCATTAGCCAACACGACATCGGCGCGTCGTTGCTCGACGTTGACCTTCAGCAACCGCTCGGCACCTCGCCAAAAATGGTCCCGTGATCCGCTGGCCAATAGGTACTTGCCGTCGGGGAACCAGTCATGAATTGAATAGCCTTCGCTGTGGAAGGTGACTTGGCGAGGCGTCCCGCCGGTTGCGGGAACGAGATAGATTTGATTTGAGCCTGTGCGATTGCTAACAAAAGCGACCGTCTCGCCATCAGGTGAAAAATGTGGCTGTCGATCATTTCCGGGGTCGGTCGTCAGCCTGCGAGCTGTTCCGCCGGAGGAGTCAGCAACCCACACATCACTCCGCCAAGTGAAGGCAATTTGCGAACCATCGGGAGATAGATTGGGGTCGCTGACCATCCGTATTGGTTCTTCAGCGAGACCCCAAGACGGACTGAGCAGCAGCAAACAAAATAGCATGGCGGAGCGGTGCATCATGACTCTAGGCTGGTGTATTGAGTGCTGTGGCAAATAATCAGTGAGCATTGCTCACTGATCTTCGTTCGATTCGCGGCCAAAGGCAACCATTTACCAGCAAAATGACTAGACGATCATGTAACCTTCTTCGCCATGATCGGAGACATCCAAACCGCGACGTTCATCTTCACCGGTGACTCGTAAGCCAACCAAGATGCGAACAAGGACCAGCAGCAGGTAAGTACCCACCACGGAGATCAGGATGGTCACGCCGACGGCCGCTAATTGGCCCCACATTAAGCTCCAATTGCCATCGATCCCGCCCACAGGGTTGCCGTCGGCCATGTTGTTAACCGCTCGCGTGGCGAACACGCCGGTTAAAATCGCTCCGACGGTGCCGCCAATACCATGAATCCCAAAAGCATCGAGGGCGTCGTCGTAGCGACAAATCCATTTCAGCCACGCGCAGGCCCAATAGCAAACGATCCCGGCGATCGAGCCGATGAGCAGGGCCGACATCGGACCGACAAATCCGGCAGCCGGCGTGATGCAGACCAATCCGGCGACGGCCCCGCTGCAAGCACCGAGTACGGTCGGTTTGCCGTTGAGAACGCGTTCGAACAGTGCCCAAGTGACCGCCCCGGCAGCTGCCGAAAAATGAGTCGCACAGAAGGCGCTGGTGGCTAAACCATCAGCGGCCAGCGCGCTGCCGGCGTTGAAGCCGAACCAGCCAAACCATAGCATGGCCGCGCCGACGACGGTGTAAGTTAAGTTGTGAGGCGGCAACGGTTCCCGTCCAAAGCCCATGCGGGGACCAACCAAATAGGCCGCCACTAACGCCGAAAAGCCGCTGCTGATGTGGACCACGGTTCCGCCGGCGAAATCGAGTGCTCCGCCGTATAACGCGCCTTCCGCTCCGTAAAAAAGAAACCCGTTATCGTTCCAAACCATGTGGGCCAGCGGGCAATAGATAAAAGTGCCCCAGAGAATCGAAAACAACACGATCGCCGAAAACTTCATCCGCTCAGCAAAAGCTCCGCAGATCAGGGCCGGGGTGATGATGAAAAACATTCCTTGGAACAACATGAACGTCATCGCTGGAATGCCACCCCGCATCGGCGTCACTGACTGACCCAGCACCGCATTCCACTCCCGCGGAATCCCCCGCAAAAACAAATGCTCAATCGTGCCGAAGAAGGGATTGCCTTGGCCAAAGGCCAGCGAATATCCGTAAATCGCCCATAAGATTGTCATCAGCCCCATCAAGAAGAAGCACTGCATGAGCACGCTGAGCACATTCTTGCGGCGAACCAAACCACCGTAAAACAACGCCAAGCCGGGGGCCGTCATGAATAGAACCATCGCCGAGGCCACCATCATCCAGCTGTTGTTGGCCGCCATCTCACCGTAATCAGCAGTCTCCGCGTAAGCAGCAGGCTGCTCCTCCGGCACGTAATTTAACTCTTCCTCAGTCATGGGTTTAAACATCATGCCCTGCCACGCATAACACGGGGCGCCGCTGAACATGAATAGCAGCATGCCACAAAGTAGCAAGACCGGTCGGATCATCTGCAAATCCCAATCGCAAGAGTAAGTGAAAGCCTAACAATAAAATCAAACGGTACCGCCGTCCCGCATAGAATAGCCGATCTCGAACCGGAAAAAACTCTCTTCGCAATTTCCCAGCGCGTATACTGAGTTGCGGTCCCGTCAAAACCTCAAATTGTGGTGCTGACAAGCTTGGACCGCCGCAGCGCCCCTGAGCTTACTTTCCATCGCCCGTTTCTCAAGAGGCCTCGGAATGTCTTCCGTGCATAAAATAACGGTTTCTCGCATCGCCGGCAGTTTCGTATTGCTGGCTAGCTTTGTCGGGTGGCAAATGTCCACCGCTGAGGCCAAAGACTATTTTTTGACGATTGGTGGCGGGTATGCGCCGCACGGCAACCAAGCCTCGATGGAAGCGAATGTGCTATTTTTCCATTCGCTGGTCGAGTCTCGCGAGGGGGACAAACCTTTCGAACATCGGATTTTTTTTGCCGACGGCAGTGACCCCGAAGCCGACGTGCAGACAGCCTCGCACCCCGGCGGTGAAACCGTTGTGCGATCGTTACTCGGCTCGCTATTTGACTGGAAGTTCGATCAGGTCGAATATCGTGATCACGACATTCCCAACATTGCCGGCAGCAACCAGCCCGATGAAATTCGCCTCGGTTTTGAAGAGGTCGTCAAGTCGCTGACCAGTGACGATCGTTTTTTTGTCTACGTGACAGCGCATGGCGGCCCAGCCAAAACCAAAAACGATTTTGACACCAAAATTCATTGCTGGAATCGGAGTTCCATTCGTGCTTCGGAATTCGCCGACTGGCTCGACGAAGTGCCCCAAGATGTGCCGGTAATCATGGTGATGGCCCAGTGCTACTGCGGTGGCTACGCCCACACCATTTTCTCCGGCGGAAAAGAAGAGCGGGGGTTGGCTGCCGGGCTGCGGTGCGGCTTTTTCGCTCAACAGCACAATCTACCCGCAGCCGGATGTCGGCCCGATATCTCCAACGATCGCGAATACAGTAGCTATTTCTGGGGTGCAATTTGCGGTCAATCGCGCAACGGCCAACCGATCGTCGATGTCGACCGGGATGGCGATGGCCAAGTCTCCTTCGCCGAAGCGCACATCTACGCCGTCTTGGTTGGTGAGACGATCGATATTCCGCTTCGCTGTAGCGATGCCCTGCTGAGATCCTTCAGTCGCACGAAACCGAATAAAGACGAATCGCAGCAAGCGGATGGGAAAGACGCTGAAGCGACGGACGCAAACGACGAGAATAATGTCGCGGCAGCTCCCGCAGCGGCCGAATTCGCAGCGGTCGAACTGGTTACGGCCAGCGGTTCGCTCGGCGATTTGGTGGCCATAGCCGACTTCGTCAACGCTGAAATCGTCCGCGGTTTGGCAACTCAACTCGGCCTGTCGTTGGACACCCCGGTCGCCGAAATTGAACAACAATTGAAGAGATCGCAACGCGAGCGGCGGCTGAATCGTCGCCGTGGCGGAGCCGATCGCCGGCGGTTCCGAGAACTCGAAGGAGAATTGCGGGACGCCATTGTCGAGCATTGGCCTGAAATTGAAAAAGTGGAAAAACTGCAAGAGTTGGCCGGGGTGGGATTGAGCCTCGACGATTTGGAGCAAGAAATCCCCAACTGGGAACTGTTTAAGGACTTTGCCGAGCGATTTGCGGATCAAACGGAGCGAAAAGCCGAATCGAATCGCTCGGAGCTGGAACAAGTCCAGCTGAAACGCTTGCTACAATCTGTCGAGTCCATTGCGCTGGCGAATAATTTGCCCATTTTTGCTGACCCCGCGGTGGTGCAGCGTTATCAGCAGATGTTAGCTTTGGAACGCACCAATTTGTAAGAGCCTAACCAAAAGGTCCCCTCTTGTCCGCTTCGCCGCTCTCCCCGCAAGTCATCAATCAGATCAAACGACTTGATTTGCGGGCGAAGATGGTGGTGCGAGGTTTTCTCCAGGGGCTGCATGCCAGCCCCTACCACGGGTTTTCGGTCCAGTTCAGCGAACATCGACGATATCACCAAGGTGACGACCCCAAGACGATCGACTGGCTGGCCTACGCCAAAACCGACAAGTATTACGTCAAACGCTACGAGGCCGAAACAAACCTCACCGGTTACTTGGTGATGGACCTTTCGGAGTCGATGGGCTACACCCACCGGCAAGAATTGACAAAGTTTGAGTATTCGGTCTGTTTGGCGGCTTCGCTCTGCTATTTGATGACGCTGCAGCAAGACCCGGTCGGTTTGTTGACCTTTGGCGAAAAAGTGCGGGCCCAATTGCCTGCCAGATCTCGCCGCGGTCATTCGGCAGACTGTTTGGCTCAGCTCGCCCGCCTGAAACCGAGTGGCCAGACCGATTTGGCGGGCTGCTTAACGGCCGTCGCCGCGATGCTAAAACAACGCGCCCTGGTAATGCTTTTCTCGGATCTGCTCGGCGATCCAGAACCAACTTACGCAGCGCTCGCGCGGCTGCGCCACTCCGGCCACGATGTGATCCTCTTTCACGTGCTCGACGAGGCCGAAGTCAATTTTCCCTTTGACGGCCCGGTGGAGTTTGAGGATCCCGAAAGTGGTCAGCGGGTGCCAGTCGATGCCAGCGGTTTTCGCGGCGAATATCTGCGGGAGCTAGCTGCCTTTCGTGAAGCTTATCAACAGCGCTGCAACCAAATGCGGATCGATTATGTGCCACTTGATACAAGTATGCCATTCGATCGCGCGCTGACGGAATACTTAATCAACCGCCAATCTCGTTTTTAAACGCCGCTTCGCTGAGCACGAGCACGAGTATCACAAGTGACAGCTACTAAGATTGAGCTTCGGGGCTCCTGGTGAGCTTCTGGGCTCTTGGTGGTCCACTGGGCTCTTGGTAGGCTACGGACCGCGAATATTGATCTTTCGAACCTACCAGGCACCCCTCCGATCTCACCGTGCGCGTCATTATTGAATCTGATCCCGCCAGTGCCACAAAATTGGCAGCCCAGGTAATCGCCGAGCGAGTGCGTGCGAACCCGCAAATTGTGTTGGGCCTGGCCACCGGGGGAACGCCGATTGGTTGTTACCAGCAATTGATCGAATGGCACCGGAGCGGGGAGCTCGATTTCGCCGCTGTTACCACGTTTAACTTGGATGAGTACGTGGGACTGGCTCCTGATCACCCGGAGAGCTACCACCGCTTTATGCGCGAACAGCTGTTCGATCACGTGAATTTATCTCCGCAGCGATGCCATTTGCCCGATGGCATGGCGGCTGACCTGGCGGGCGCTTGTGCCGCTTACGAGGCGGCGATTGAGGCCGCCGGCGGAATTGACTTGCAGTTACTTGGGATCGGCCGCGACGGTCATATTGCTTTCAACGAGCCGGGTTCTTCACTGGCCGGCGCGACGCGGGTTAAACATTTGACAGCGGAGACCATTGCCGACAACGCCCGCTTTTTTGGCGACCCAGCTGCCGTGCCTCGCCTTGCCGTTACGATGGGGGTGGGGTCGATTCTGCGAGCCGGATGCTGTCTGCTGGTGGCCACCGGGGAAGCGAAAGCGGCGGCGGTCGCCGCCACGATCGAAGGTCCAGTGACCGCCATGGTGACCGCGTCGGCGCTGCAGTTGCATTCCCAGGTGATCATCATTCTCGACGAAGCGGCCGCTGGGCAACTGCAACGACACGAATACTATCGAATGGCCGAAGCGGCACAACGTCAACTTTGCGGTGGCGTGGAGTAAACTTATGCGACGAATTGGCGGAGATCTCACAAAAGGGCAAGCGGAAAAGTTTGCCGAGTACCTATACACCCAGGGGATTGCGACGAACGTCGAAGCTGCCTCCGATGGCGATTCGCCAGTGTTCGATGTGTGGGTCCGCGACGAAGATCGATTGCCCGTAGCCCGCGAGGCCTTGAGAGAATTTCGCGAGAACCCGGGGGCAGAGAAGTTTGATGTTAAGGAACTGGCGGAGCAGATGCGCCGCGAGCGGTTAAGCGAACTGCGGGAGCGGGCCAAGCTGCATAAACCCTTCCAAGCCAAGGGGTCACCGGGCGGTTTCGGCGGCTTCAGCAAACCGGCGCGGTTTACCGTGGGCGTGATTGCGGCTTGCGTCGTACTCTCGATCGTGACCAGCTTTGGTAACATGCGGGGTGGTCCGCGAGCGATTAAGTCGTTTGATGAATTGCCCACGTCGATTCGGATCTTCAATGCGCTGACGCTGGTTCCGCGCTACACCAACGATCCCGAAGCGGGGCCGATGAAATATGTTTTGGAAGGACAAGTCTGGCGGTTGATCACGCCAATTTTTCTGCACGGTTCGCCGATGCACCTGCTGTTTAATTGCTTGATTGTCTACTTCGCCGGCAGAATCCTGGAGGTGCTGTTTGGCCCCCTCTTTTTCTGCGCGTTGTTTTTGCTGGGAGGTGTGATTGGGAATTTAGCGCAAGCCTATGGGCCGGAATTTCTCGGCGCGTCGGCGAACGTGATTGGCGCTTCTGGGGTCGCGCTGGCATTGTTCGTGTTCTTGTGGCTGCGTCCCATGATCGAACCTTCCGTTCCTTTTCGTGTCCCACCTATCAATGTGGCTTTTGTGTTGGGGTTCGTCGTGTTGTCGATGATTCCAGGCAGCCCGATCGGCGCAGGTGTGGCCAACCTCGCCCACCTGGGAGGGATTGCGACCGGCGCTGTTGCCTCCCTGGGGTTGTTAGATTTTCTTCGCCGTTAACACGTTTGAGTTTGGGACACCTCGTTGAACGCCACCGACGCTCCGTCCCTGCCGCAGCCGTTCGCGCCACCCGTCACGCCCGCCGCCGACCCGCATGCGGAACGTAAATTACCCGCGTGGCCGCGAGGTCCGGGAGGCATTGGCGAGGTCCTTCGCGTAGCTTTTCCGTTAATGGTCAGCTCCGGTTGTTTGTCGCTGGTGCTGTTTGCCGACCGGACGCTATTGTTGCGCTACGACGGTGATTCGATGAGTGCGGCGATGGCGGCCGGCAACTTGTTTTGGGCGCTGATTTGCTTGCCGCTGGGAATCGCCTCGATGTCGGGGGCATTTGTTGCCCAGTACATCGGCGCCAACCGCGCGGACCAAGTGGGGCGATTTCTGTGGCAGACGGTGTTTCTCAGTTTTGCCACGATACCGGCTTGGATGCTGGCCGCATATTTCGCTCCTCAACTGTTTCGTTGGACAGGGCAATCCCCAGCACTGCTCGAATTGGAGACTGTCTATCTTCGCGTGTTGATGATCGGCTCGGTGGCGGGAGTCTTGGAAGCCTCGCTGAGTGGGTTCTTCAGCGGAACCCACCGCACGATGACCGTGATGTGGATCAACGTGGCGGCCGCGATATTGAATCTGTTGCTCGACGTACCTCTCATTTTTGGCTGGGGTCCGATTCCGGCCATGGGTATTGCCGGAGCGGCGGCAGCCAGCGTGGTCAGTTTTTGGTTCAAGGCGGTCGCGTACGCCTATCTTTTGTTGCGGCCCCGCTTTCGTGAGCAGTATCAGCTGTTCGCAGGATTCACCGTTGACTGGGCGATGGGACGTCGCTTGTTGTTCTTTGGTTTTCCCGCCGGGCTCCAGCATCTGGCCGAAGCGGGTGCGTTCACCGTGATCGTGTTGCAAATTGGCCAGCTCGGCAGCATGCCGTTGCAAGCCACCACGATGGCCATCAACTTCAACATGATCGCCTTTGTGCCATTGATCGGTGTTTCGATCGCCGCTTCGGTGGTGGTCGGCCAGCACTTGACGCGATCGGGAGCCAGGATTGCCGTGCGGGCGGCTCACACGACGCTATTGATAGCCATGGTGTACTCCGCGAGTTGGGCGATCTTATATGTCTCCGCGCCGCACTTCGTGATGTCCTTTTACGAGCACACGGCGGTTGCCGGCGGAGAACCGACCAGCCAAGCGGCTGCCGCATCTGCCCAGCAATTGACTTTGGCAACGGATACCGCGGTCGGGCTGCTCGGCTTTGTGGCCGCTTATATCTTGTTCGATGGGATCCAGTTGGTACTGGCCGGCGTGTTGCGCGGTGCGGGAGATACCTGGTATGTGCTCGTCGCGACTGGAACGGCCTCCTCCGTGGCGCTAGCGGTCGGGCTGCTGTTCGAGCCAGCCAGCGGCGGACTGCTCTACTGGTGGTATGTGATCACCGCTTGGATTTGGATGCTCGCGCTGCTCATGATCATCCGCTACCTGCAAGGGCACTGGAAACACAAGCGGCTGGTGCAAGAAACGCCCTTATTAGAGACTTAGCCGCCCAGGAGTTCGCTTGGGAGACTCAAGCACCTCGACATAAGTCTTTCGGTTATCTCAGCGGTTGCGTGCTAACTCACGGTTCCGAGGAACGGGACGCTGACGCATTCCGGCTGATTCCGTGTTGTTTAATGACTTGTGCGGAGGTGCTTAGGTACATTGACCGGCGTAGCGTAAGCCGCGGATGATTTGCGAACTGATTTCCGCGAAATCGACTTCGGTGGCGACTTCCATGTTGAACTGCCAACCGCGGCGATAACGACGGTCAAAAATCGTGGCCCCACGAGTAATTAATCCTTGCGTTTCCACATCACCCGCCATTTCCGTCCACTGAAATAAATCGGGTTCTAACGCGGCGATGATGGTGACGGCGTCGTAGAGCGGGATCAGTTCACGCCCCAAACGTTGATGTTGCGAGCGGAACATGAAAGGCAGCAGGCGATGCAGCAAGCCGCCGGCGCGGGAATAACGAGCGGGTAGCTTTTCAAGCAGATCGAGGCCAAACAGAACTTCTTCAGTGACATCGAGCGGCACTAAGCTCTTGGTGGTGGCCGAGTGAAACACGGCGCGGGCCGCGTCGGGATCGAAGTACATGTTCAATTCCGAAGCGGGCGTGACATTGCCGCCACGGGCTACGGCTCCGCCGCTGATGATCACTCGATCAACGATCTCCTCCAGTCCAGGATCGCGTTGAAAAGCGCGGGCCACGTTGGTCAGCGGGCCCAAGCAAACCAGCGTGACTTGGCCAGGATGTTGCCGCAAAATCTCGCTGATGACTTTATCGCTGGCTTGGCGATGCTGGCGGTTGTCGGCCTCGAAGTTCAAGCCGCCCAAGCCGTCCGGGCCATGCAATTCGAGATCGTCTTCGACCGGCGCGTTATCGATCGGCTGGGCCGCACCGATCCGCGGGTATTTGGCCGGGTCGAGCGTTGTCAAAATGGCTTGCAAATTGGTCGTCGCTTGGTCCGCGTCGACCCGACCAGCGGTCGCTGTCAAACCCAAGACCTCAACTCGCGGATCAAACAGGGCAATGCATATTGCCACCGCGTCGTCGATGCCCGGATCACAATCGATAATGATTTTCCTGCTCATGGTCCGATTCTAGGGTGATTGCCAAGCTGAGGAAAGACCGATCAGGTAACGCTTGCCAGCGGTAAGCAACCGCCGAAACGCGTGGACCGGAGACTGGAAAACACAGCAAGCGGGTGTATTCGTGGCGTCTATTGACGTTAAAATTGCCCAAAAATCGGCGTGGTGTCTATGCCAAACTGGTTTGCCCCCCGCAGTTCAGATAACAAAGCACTCAGCACCCTCAACACTTGGAAAGACCGAATGGCCGATTTTGTATCTGCACTGGAAGCGGTGGAAGCCGGAAAAGACCTTTCCGAGTCGACCACGGCAGCGCTCGTCGGCGAATTATTGGTAGGCAACATTGCCGCCGATTCGTCAGATTTTGAGCTTGTGCGGCGGCTCTTGATCGCTCTGGCGGAAAAAGGCGAAACGGCAGCGGAATTGGTCGGCGCGGCGACAGCCATGCGACAACATATGACACCGATTCGCGTGCTCCGCACGGCGAATCAAGCCGCCACCGCTGAACCAAACGATGTGCCCGCGGAGACTGGCTCACAGCCTATTGGAGGAGAGCAAGCTATTGGAGGAGAGCAAGCTATTGGAGGAGAGCAAGCTTCCGTCGAGGACTGCCTGCTCGATACTTGCGGCACCGGCGGCAGTCGCTCTGGCACCTTCAACATCAGCACCGCTGCGGCGATTGTTGTTTCCGCGGCGGGAGTGCCGGTGGCCAAACATGGCAATCGCAAAGCAACCAGCCGCTCGGGGTCGGCCGACGTGTTGGCAGAGCTGGGTGTGCAGATCGAGTCAGACCGGGGTGTCGTCGAGCAATCGTTGCGGGAACTGCGACTCTGCTTCTGTTTTGCGCCACGTTTGCACCCCGCTATGCGGCATGTGGCGGCGATTCGCAAAGCAATTGCTTCGCCCACGATGTTTAATTTACTTGGCCCGCTCTGCAATCCTGCCGGGGCTACGCATCAGTTGTTAGGCACCGGTCGCGAAGCCAAGCAGCAGGTATTGGCCGCGGCCTTGCAAAGCCTGGGAACGCGTCGCTCGGTGGTCGTTCGCGGTGGCGACGGGCAGGATGAGGTTTCGCTCGACGGGGTCACCACGGCGATCGAAGTCGCTGGGACTGGTCAGTTGACCACGCACCAGTGGACCGCTGAGACGTTTGGCTTGGAACCGGCTGGAGTGGAAGCATTGCAAGCGGTCGATCCGCAACACAGCGCGCGGATTATTCGAGCGATTTTTGCCGGCACACCGGGCCCCTGCCGCGATACGGTCGTGGCCAACGCGGCGGTCGCGTTTTGGCTGGTCGGCCGCACGGGAGATCTGTTGGCGGGTGCTGAGTTGGCAGCTCAAACGATCGATAGCAGGGCTGCCGAGAGACAACTGGGGAGCTTCGCCAGCTTCACGCAACAACATTCAGCCGTTAGCTGAAGCGAGCCCCTAGCCCCTAGCAACTAGCAACTAGCTGTTGGGCGGGCCGAGAATTGGTACATTGTGGAGGGGGCCGGCGGAGCTCCGCAGATCGACTTAAGTTGATGCGAATCTTCCAGGATCAAGCTAGCAATCATGACGCCTCAGCGGGAAGTTTTGCTGGGCTGTAAACGTTGAGGGAACTTATGAAAGTTTTGCTTTCGGAACAAGAACTGCGGCAAGGGGTTTCCCAATTGGCCGTTGAGATTCGGCAGTGCTATGGCGCGGAACCTTTGACCGTGGTGGCAGTGATGACGGGCGCTTTGGTGCTGTTGGCGGACTTGATCCGCCAATTGGAAATGCCGTTGCGGGTGGGGGTGATCGGTGCCAGCAGTTACCGCGGGGGAACGTCGAGCGGGGAGTTGACCGTCGAGACGCAAATGTTGATCGACATTCGGGGACGCGATGTGCTGCTGGTCGACGACATTTTTGACACCGGTAAAACCTTGGCTTCGTTGGTGGATCGGGTCGGCGAACTGGGGGCACGTTCGGTACGGACTGCCGTGCTCTTGCACAAGCAACGTCCCACCGATGTTACTTTGCGTCCCGACTTTGTGGCTTTTCCGATCCCTGATGAATTTGTGGTTGGCTACGGGTTGGACTATCAAGACCACTACCGCAATTTGCCGTTTTTGGCCGTCTTGGAGCCGCACGATTTAGAACGCACTCCGATGGAGACGCGAGCTTTTCTGACCGAAGCTCACGATGGCTGAAGCGGGCGTGGAAACTCTTCGCATGTCGCATAATGAGTTAGCGGTTCTGCTTGTCACGCGTCGTTTTTGGCCGCACGCGAACGATGCGGCGGGTCGGTTAGCCAGTTTGGCCGAGGGTTTGCGAGAACGTGGCGTGCGTCCCACTTTGTTGGCGGCGCGGTTCGCTGCTTCCTGGCCGAGCGAGTTGAGTTTTCGCGAATTTGAGGTGGTTCGCCCTGTCGCCGCGCCGCGGGGGGATTGGTCAGCAGCACTATATGTGAGGGGCTTAACGCGTTGGTTGCGCGAACAGGCACCTCGCTTCGACGTCTTGTACGCGGACAACATGCGTGAAGAGGGTGCCGCGGTTGTTGATGCGGCGTTGCGTTCGCGTCGCGCGGCCGTGGTCCGTTGCGGCGGAGTCGGAGCTTGGTCTGACGTGGCTTGGGCTGGTCAGTCGCGCGGCAATCGCCGCACCTTTCAAGATTGCCTCAAAGCGGCCACGCTGCTGGCTCCCGATGCCGCCGCGGCTCGGGGGTTAATCTCCAGCGGGGCCAAGCGAGAGCAAGTGCTTCGCTGCGACGATGGCGTCCCCGCAGTGATCCGTCGCGGCACTGAACGGCAACTTGCCGCCCGCGCGGCGTTACAAGCGATCAACCACGATTTGTTGGTACCGGCCGGCGGCCGCGTGGTGTTGGTGGTGGCCGACATGCATGAGCGAGCGGGCTTGTTGGATGTGGCTGCGGGGATTGTCCCGCTGTTGGAAAAAGATAATGAATTGCGAGTTTGGTTTGTCGGAGACGGACCGCAACGCGAACTCTTACACCGCACGCTCGTGGAAGCTGGAATTCGGCACCGCGTTGCCATGCCGGGCTGCTTTGGGCACGTTGATGAATTGTTGCTCGCCAGCGATGTTTACGTCCTCCCCAACGTGGCGGATGGTTTGGAACATCGAATGCCGATGGCGATTGCATCGGGGGTTCCGGTGGCGATTGTCAATACCGTTGAGACGCGGGCCCGTTTTGGTGGGCAAGCCGCGGAGTTGCACTGGTTTGAGGCGGAGAATCCAGCCACTTTCACTGACGCGTTGAGCTCAATTTTGAACGATTATGAGCAGGCCGAACAGCGCGCCCTGACGCTGCGTGAGTGCTTGCGGCAATCGCAACCTCGGGAACAGCAGATTGACATGTTGCTGCGGCGTTTGCGACAACTCGCACCTGCGCTCGAAGCTGGCGATAGCGGCTCGGCGGCGGAGAGCACGGCATGAGTGAGTCCCACGCCCCGCGGGCGAACCTCCGCATCGTATTGATTATTCCCACCATGGACCGCGGCGGAGCGGAACGTCAAGTCTGCCTGTTGGCGGCTGGGTTGCTGCGTCAGCAAATCGACGTGCACGTCGTTTTATTGACCGCGGGTGGGGCGCGGATGCCAGAGCTTGCCGAGGCCGGTGTGCCCACGACTTTGATTGGCAAGCGGGGAAAGTTTGACCCCACTGCGTACTTTCGATTGAAACGCAAATTGCGGGAACTGGCTCCCGACGTCGTGCATACTTTTTTATTCGCCGCCAACAGTTATGGGCGTCAAGCGGCCCGCGCCGCCGGAGTGCCCGTGATCATCGGCTCGGAACGCTGCGTCGACCTCTGGAAGACTTGGCGGCACGCGGTCATCGATCGACGTTTGGCGCGGTTCAGCCAAGCGATCACGACCAACAGCTCGGGGGTTGTTGATTTCTATCGCCAACGAGGTATTCCCGCCGAGCTGTTTCGCGTGATCCCCAACGCAATTCCCCAGCGGCCGGCTGACACGGCGGTAACTCGCGGGCAGTTAGCGGCCAGCCTGGGTATTGATGCGAGCCGCAAATGGATCTTCGCGGTCGGACGCTTGTGGCCACAGAAACGTTACCGTGATTTGATCTGGGCTGCCGAGATGATGAATACGTTGCGGGGAGACGATACGACCTTAATCATCATCGGTGATGGGCCGCAGCGGGGTGAGCTGCAACGCTTTCGCGACGCGGTATCGAATGCTGGCCGAGTGGTGTTTGCCGGGCAACGCGAAGATGTTGCCAGCCTGTTGCCGTTGGCTGACGCGTTTTGGTTGGCCAGCGGTTATGAGGGGCAAAGCAACGCGTTGATGGAAGCGATGCAAATGGGCTTGCCCTGCATCGTGTCGGATATTCCCGGTAATCGGGATTTGATCGTTCATGACGAAACGGGCGCGCTTGTCCAAATGGGAGAAACAGCCGATTTTGCTCGGCAGACCCAGCATCTTTGGACCCATCCGCAACTGGCCGCGGACCTGGGTCGCAAGGCCGCCAACTTGATCGCCGAACAGTTCACGGTCAGCAAAATGGTCGCGGCACACGTCGCGTTATATCAAGAGCTGAGCCCGACTACATCGCGAGCTTAGCCGCCCGCAGAGTGGGAAACCATGACGCTGGTAACGATTCCACCGAGCCCCTAGGTATGAATTTCGCTCCGTTTGCCCAATTTGACTCAATTCGATGTTGAGGAAAGGCAACGTGCTGATAAATTCGAGTCATCAACGAATGGCGTGTGCCTGCGGGGCACAGTCTTCAATCCAAGATTCGTTACCGAGATGATTCGCCCATGTCTGATGCTGGCCGCCCGATGCTAGATGATGTCGAGCAGCTGTTGCTGAATGCCCAATTGCGTGACGAATTAGAACCCTACGTGGATGATTCGCTCAGCGGTTTGGCGCAGCGCCGGATGCCGTTGACTGTTGAAAACGAATACCTGGCTTCGATGCTGGCCTGGGAACGAGCTCCCGCCATGCCGATCAGCAAGTGGTTTGAGCCCGAATTGTCGCTCCCCAATCCCGATCAAATTCACGGAGAGCAACTCAGCACGCTGCTCTGGGACGTGATCTACAAATTGTACGAACAGCGGATTGTGCTGGAATGTACCGACCACTTGGATGACAGCCAACTGTACAGCATCATTTACCGCGACATCTTGCCAGCTTGGGAAAAGAAAGTCGATCTCCCCCGCAATTTCCTCCACTGGCGATGCCTCGACGATGATGATGAAGCGACTTGGTTGCGATATTACGCGTCACGTCGCGAACGCCTTCGTTACCGCGAAGAAACAGGCCGTCATCCACCGGCCGCCGAACCCCTACCTTTCCCCCGCCAAATGCCGAGCCGACAGTTGTAGGTGCAGGCAGAGCTGTTGAGACGCGGTCCGCTGCTGGGGACTGCGGGAGAGATGTCGTTACTCTGCCATCTCAGAGGCCGGCCCGTTACTGGCGCAAATGTCCCGCTGAAGTGTCCCATCGTCGCTGCGCATTTGAATCGTGTCTCCGGTATCTGCTACCAGCCCCATCGAGACGGGAATGCTTCCCAACGAAATCATGCTGGGATTCTCGCGGTTGCTGATTGCCTGCGGTTGCATCTTGCCGCTGTCGCTGTTGCGGTAAAGCGTCAATTGCATCGGGTTGCGATCAATGACCAGCACCATTGCCGTGTTGACCTTGGCGTAGAAATCCAGCTTCTCCAAGCTCTGGTCGCCTTCACTGACGACTTCGATCGCCAAATCGGGTCCACCGAACCAGTGCGTTCCACAGTCGATTGCTTGGCAATCACTGAGAAACACCAAGACATCAGGAACTCGATAGTTTTGCTTCCATCCGTCGCGCCGATCGCTCACGTTGGCGCCGGCGAGAGTTTTTCCGAGTCCTTTCCAGTCGACCGCGATCCGGAAAACTGCCGCGAGTTCCGTAACGAAGTCTTGATGTTCGTTATTGGCCAGCGGCGACATGACGTAGACTCCATCCCAAACCTCATCGTACCGATCCGCACCAATCGCTTTGCGTTTTTCAATCAGTTCGTATTCCAGAACGGGATCGCGAATCAAAAGCGTCATGGTTGTCACCTCGGCCGAAGAGTGCTGAACGATTGCACCAGCTTAGCAAACTTCCATGAAGCTTGGCCAAACCCAAGGGGGATACCGTTTTGATTTCCTCAATCACCCCAGCGAGAGTGCTGGGGTTCGGCCTGATGGAAAAGACCGTTGTCTCAAAGAGGGCAACGGCAAGCCGGCGGGGCGTGCCAGCGGGAAATTAGACAAGCCGCGGCGGAGAGATAGTCAACACGGGCGGTTGCGAAGTAGCCGAGTCTCCAGCGGGCGTTTGCCGAGTGGCTGCCACTAAGGACTGCGAGGCGGGCAAGCTGCGCTTGGGCTCCGCGCTGACGGGTAATTCCGACCGCTCCTGCTCCTGCTCAGCTTGGCATTGGCAAAAGTCAGCGATCGGAAGCGAGACACCGTGAACCGATTGGATCAGGTCCGTACAGTTGTTGTTCATGGCCGAAGGCCTATTCCATCCATCAAAAGGGTGTTTTAAGGCCCTTACGCAAGGCCCTAAGGTAAAATCTGTCACATAATGGAGCAAAGTCAAGACCAAAGTTTGGATTCTACGCTTTTCCGAGTAAATTCTGATTCGGCTAAACAGTCGGTTAAACTGACCTTAAACCGGAAAGACGGGGGCAGATTTCACCTTAAGCAACCAGCCAGGCAGGCGCGCCCGATGGCGGCCGGAGCATAGGGCTTGCTAAACACATCGTCGACGCCGCCACTCTTGGCCGAGAGGACATCGTCCGGACGCGGAAAGCCGACGCACCATAAATGGCGAGCGGCCGCAGGAAAACCGTCGCGTTTTGCCATCATCGGCTGGACGATTTGCAGTCGCTTCCGCCAATCACTGCGGCTCGCCGGAGGGGCCGCTGTATCATCCCAAAGAACCGTGTCGAGATTGCCGATTTGTAGCAGCTGCGGCTTAGTCGCCTGGGCCACGCTGTGACCGGCGGCGGTCAGAAAGTCGACCAAGCCGCCGGTCGCTTGGCGATTGGCCGAGAGCACGCCGATGGTCAATTGTTTTTTTGCCGGCTCACCGATTGAGCTAGACACATTGTCGAAAAACCAGCTGGGCAGCACCTGGTTCCAGCGGTGCCAATAGAGATTTTGAAAACCGGGCCAGGGCTTACCCGTTCGCGACTCGCCCTCGGATTGAGCGCTGGTCAAAGTCCAACGCTCGGCTTGGGGCGCCAGCAGCTGTAATTGCTCAAGCTGCGACGGGGCTGGCAAGCGACTTGGTTTGACAATCACGATGCGGTTGACGGCGGCGGCGGGCCGGTTGAGCAAATCGTCGATGGAGCGTCTGGGAGCGATCTGCGCGGCGTGTTCGACGCAGTAGCGAAACGCGGCTGACCACGGGGACTGCTGAGTGGTGCCAATCCAGACCAGGGTGCCGGGACCCTGCCTGTGGCTGCTGGGGTCTTGCCTGCGGCTGCTGGGATCTTGCCTGCAAGACTGCTGGGGGACCGATATCATGTGGGGTCTTCGTAAGCTTCAACTTCGGCTTGACGCACGATCTCCCAGGCTGCGGTGGGCGACTCGGCCGTTCGCAACTGGTCGACCACATCGTCTGCGGTAATCAAACGACTCAGCCGGGCAAGTATTCGCAGATGGGTGCGATCATCGTAAGAGCAGATCAGAAAAAAAACATCGGTTAATTGGCCAGCATCGGAAAACGCGATGGGGGTTGGGCAAACACCAAGCGCGATCACGGAGTCAGCTAGAATTGAAGTTTGTGGACGCCGGGGGTGCATTAACGCCACGCCATTGTCGAGGGCGGTGGGATGCAATTCTTCCCGCGCCTTGACCGCTTCGACCATTGCCGGAGCGTCCCACATCAGACCGCTCCGCGTGGCCAGTTCGCACATATTGCGAATGACCGAGCCCCGAGTGCGAGCTTGCAGGGGGATCGCAATCGCTTCCACAGCCAACAAATCGGCCACTTTGGGCGCGTGCTCACTGCCGGCGGAACGATCCAGCACCGCTTCCACGCGATCGAGCTGAGCTTCGTCTGCCACGCCAATGCGCTCCTCCAGCCAGTGATGCACCTCGGCCTCAGCGAAACGCCACTGTCCACTGACTCGCCGCGCCGGAATGCGGTTTTGTTTGACCATTTTCATGACCTGATCGGGGGTCAGGTGCAGATAGGCGGCCAACTGTCCAAGGTCAAAGTCTTCCAACTGTCTACTTCCTCAAGGGGCGGGTAAAAAAAGCTCTCGTTCCCGAGTTTCATAAACTGGGGCAATCTGCGGGCCAGCCACTTCGACGGCCGCGGCAACAACCGCTCGGCCACTCGATTGCTATCGAATCGCCGGCGATCCGGGTTGACCAAATCGAGCGGATGCTGACAATCAGCGTACGTCGGCAAGACGGAAGGGCAAGGACCGCTCGGAAGCTGCTGATTTTAGCATGATAGCATCCCACCATAGGCATGGAGGCCCAGGATGGAAGGTCGCGATTTACCTCAGCGTCGCTCACAAGAGCACAAGCATCCCGCCGAATTAAGTGGCAGCGGCGGACAGTCCTCGCCAGCTGAGCCCGCTGCAAGCGACGGCAACGGACATTTTTCCTTGCGAGAGCTTTTGCCCCAAGCTCGCTTTTTCGGCGGTCTGGATGTCTGTGGTGATGTCTTGGTCAGTTCGCCGAGCGAATGCCAACCGGGCACAATTCTGGCCTTGCTGTCTGACTGCGACGATCCGTTAGAAGCGGCCTGCCAAGCTTTGGCCCGCGGTGCCACCGGCTTGTTGACTGAGGAAATTCTTCCCGTGCCACTTCCCCAGTGCGTGGTCAGCAATGCCGATCGAGCCGCGGCCAAGTTGGCGGATGCTCTGCATGGAAATCCTGCTGAGGATTTGTTGATTGTTGGCGTTGTGGGTGCTGGCGGAAAAACGACCACCGCTCTGTTGACCGCCGCGATGCTCCGCGGCTTGGGGCAGCGAACCGCTTACGATACCGATTTGGGTAGTTGCGACGGGGTCATCCAATCGGCCGCCGACTCGCGACAATTGGGCGTGCTGCAAACCAGCGAGTTTCTGGCCGACGCGCGTGACGCCGGCTCGGCTGCGGTCGTGCTAGAGTTATCCGATGATTATCTGCACTCCGGCGGGTTTCGTAACTTAGCCCTTGATGTGCTGATTTTGACGGGCGGCAAGCAGACGCCCGAGGATGCGGGGGTGGCTTGCGGATTGGACCTGGCGTTGGAGCAATTACGAGAAGGGGGCGTCGCGATTGTCAACGCCGACAGCTGTGCTGCGATGGCTGCCGCGGATCGCGCCGGCGTGCCGCTGTTAACTTACGGGCTGCGTGGCGAAGCCAACGTATCGGCAAAGATTTTCGACCAGCAACCTGGCGAAACAACGCTGATGGTCACCACCGGCGATGTCACCGCGACGATGGAAACCGTGTTGACTGGCCCGCTGATGGCAGGCAACCAATTGGCGGCGATTGCCGTGGGGATGCTGATGCAATCGCCACTGCACGAATCGATTGCCGCTTTGGCAAAAGTTCGGCACATACCTGGCCGGCTGCAGCGGATTGGTGGCTGGCCAACGCCCGCCGTGATGCTGGACTCCTGCGGCAACCCGCAACGTCTACGCGGTCTGCTGCGGGGCTTGCGGCGGGAACGCGGAGCGGGGCGGTTGTGGGTTGTGGCGGCTGTCGGCGAAGGGGCCGATAGCGTCGATTTGGCAGCCACCGGGGCTGTCGCGGAAAAATATGCGGATCGAACCATCGTAACCTCCGCTTGCCCCACTAAAGCCGGTTTTTTGTCAGCTGCGCACGATTGGCTCGACGGAGTCAAGCAGCCGGGAAAACCGCGGCTGATCGCCAACCGAGCCGCCGCGATTGCTTGGGCGATCGAACAAGCTGGCCCCGCCGATACGATCGTCGTCGCCGGTGGCTGGTGCAGCGATGCGCCCGCCTTGGAACGCGCCGCTTTGGCGTGCGAAGAAGAAATGATCCGCGAGTTATTGCAAGCCCGGGCGGAGAAGCCGCAACCGGCCCAGCAGGCAACTCACTCCAGCGGCAAACATTCCGGCCAACAACGCGGCCAACAACGCGGCCAACAACGCGCCGCCGGGCTGCCGGTGATCCTCCCGCACCCCGCCTTAAAGTCGTAAGCTCCCCCCACGTGAAGCGATTGCGGAATTTACATTTTTTCGCGTTGACACGTGGTCTGGCAAGCTGCTAATTCCCCCCGCAACGGAGCACTTGGCGGCAGGTCCGTGACCAACATTTCTAAAACTTACCGAGTTTTCCAGGGACGTTATCGTAGGCACATGGATCGCGGGAACCAGGTGTCAACCTTCCTCCAAGGTTAGAGCAAACAACTCAAGTGCTGACGGTTACTGGGTCAATCGTCCGTGCTGAGGCTCTGCGATATAGTCCTTTTCTGACACCGAAGTCGTTGTTAACCCAGCGGCTTCGGTGTTAGGATTCAATTGCAGCAGGTCCGCTTTCGGCTCCCTCGCCGGGCGGGCCTGCTGTTTTTTTGGTGCCACCTCGTCGCAAGAACTACTCGGGCCAAGAACTACTCGGGCGCACCAGCCCACCGGGGCAACGCGAGAATGAACCTGTTTGTTGACTGTCCCGACTGCGGCGAGCGTTGGCGATTTGCGCTCGACCAACTTTGCTGCCCCAGCTGCGGCCGGCCCGGTTCATCGTCGCCAGAGCTTAGCGACGCCTTCGGGGAACTTGAAGAAGACCCGGAACTGTGGGGCGAAGGCCGCCGCTGCGAGGAATGCCAGCAGTCGATTCACCCCGAACGACTCGAGGTTTTGCCCGATACGCGGCACTGCACCCGCTGTGCGCAAGCCGCCGTCAATGGCGAAAGCCAGGCGGAACGAGAATTTTGCCCGCACTGCGGCGACCTGGTTCAAACTGTACGCCGCGGTGGCGGCGGTCTAGCTGGGTACGTGCGGCGATGCAGCGGCTGCGGACGCACTTAACACTGACTACGCGTCACTGAATTCCCCCGTTGTCACTGAGTTCCAGCGTTTTTTTCTCGGACGATTGAAGCGGCTGCTCTGCTGGCGGAGCCGCGAATTCGCCGGGGATCAAGTGCGGTGCGGCGTCCAGGTCTCCGGCATCCATCAGCCCGGCGACGCGTTGCAGAGTGGCCAGAATTTGCAACCGTTCCCACTGCTGCAACTTTGACAAAGAATCGCGAAAACGATCTTGCAGCAGCGAAGGCGAGACACGCAATAATTCCTGCCCGGCGACCGTGACGGTCAGGGCAACCGAGCGGCGATCCGACGAACTGGGCGCCCGTTCAACCAACTCCCGCCGCTCCAGTCGCTGCACGATACCCGTCACAGTGGCTTGGCTGAGATGTACGGCCCTCGCCAAATTGCTGGTCGCAAGCGGCCCCTGGCGGGCGATTTCTTGCAGCACCACCAACTGCGGACCGGTCAGACCGTGCCCCTCCACTAGACGCCGGGAATGCAAGTCGACGGCGCGAATGATTTGCCGAATGGCGGCAACGATCTGATCTTCTTCGGTAAGCACTGCGCGCACTTCAATCGAGGGGGCCAGAGGCCAGCTTAGGGGGCCGGAAACCAGCCCACAGTCTACACCAGAATCGCACCCCATGTTATCTGCGGCCATTTCGGCTAAACTACTTTGAGTTCAAAGCAATTGCCTTGGCAATCGCTCGCTTATTTCGAGACTTTCCTGGAGATGGATAACCGTGGATCCCGGTCAAAAAAAATCATTGCTGGAGTATCAACCGCAAGACTACGGTGACGACCCCACAGCGGTGCGCGACACCGACCAGTATACAGACGAGTACGTCCGAGGTTTTGTGGAAAAGTGGGACGACCTAATTGACTGGCAGCAGCGTGCCGATGCGGAAGGCTCGTTCTTCATCGAGAATTTGCGGGCGCGGGGTGTCAAACGGATCCTTGACGTGGCTGCCGGCACCGGATTCCACTCAATGCGGCTGATTGAGGCCGGATTTGATGTGGTCAGCGCCGACGGCAGTCCCTACATGCTCTCCCGAGCCTTCGAAAACGGTCGTAAACGAGGACATGTATTGAGGACCATCCAGGCCGATTGGCGGTGGCTCAATCGTGACGTGCATGGTCGCTTTGATGCGGTAATTTGCTTGGGGAACTCGTTCACTCACCTGTTCAGCGAACGAGATCGCCGCAAAGCGTTGGCCGAATTCTACGCCGCATTAGTTCATGACGGCGTGCTGATTCTCGACCAGCGGAACTACGATTCGATCCTCGATCATGGTTTCGATTCAAAGCATAAGTTCTACTACTGCGGCGAAAAAGTCTCGGCCGAACCGGAGCACATGGACGAAGGGCTGGCGCGGTTCTGCTACTCGTTCCCAGACGGTTCCCGTTACCACCTCAACATGTTCCCGCTGAGGAAGCGATACACCCGCCGTCTGCTCCGCGAAGTCGGATTCCAGCAGATCGACACTTTTGGCGATTTCCAAGAAACGTATCGCGAATCGGAACCAGACTTCTTTATTCACGTGGCCCAGAAGTGCTATGACTCTTTGGCAAACGAAGAAGCTTGGCTTGAGGAGGGCGAAGAATGAGCGCGACATACGACGCGGCAACCGAGACAGCCCGCCAGTATTACAACAGCCCCGACGCGGACAATTTTTATTGGGAAGTTTGGGGTGGCGAGGACATTCACGTAGGTTTCTACGAGTCGGCGGACGAACCGATTCGCACGGCCAGTCGTCGCACGGTCGATCGCATGATCGAGCGGTTGGGGCAGGTATCGCCGGCGACTCGAGTGCTCGACATTGGTTCGGGATACGGCGGAGCAGCTCGGCGGATGGTCGAACAGTTTGGCTGTCATGTGACCTGCCTGAACCTGTCGGAAGCAGAAAATCAACGCAACCGATTATTGAATCAGCAGGCTGGCGTGAGCGACCGGATCGATGTGGTGGATGGTCGATTTGAGGACATTCCCATGGAGGATCAGTCGGTCGACGTCGTCTGGTCTCAGGACGCGATGCTGCACTCGGGCGATCGGCGACGAGTGCTCAGCGAAGTCCACCGCGTGCTCAAACCAAGCGGCCGGTTTATTTTCACTGACCCGATGAGTGCCGACGAGTTTCCCGCCGGCGTGCTGGCGCCGATCCTCGCTCGCATTCACTTGCCCGATCTTGGTTGCCCCAAGTTTTATCAAGGGGTAGCCAGCGAATTGGGATGGCGCGATCACGGTTTCGCTTGTCACACCGAGCAATTGGTTAACCATTACCGGCGGGTGCTGGAAACGATGGAAAGCGAAGGCCCGAAGTTAGTCGGCAAGATTTCCGCTGAGTACCTGCAGCGGATGCAACAGGGGCTGAAGCATTGGATCGATGGTGGCCAAGCGGGTCATCTCAGCTGGGGTATTTTCTTGTTCGAAAAGTGTTGACCGAATGTCCTCTGCCTCCCCGGATTCCACGGAAGATCCCACCGCGCCCGCCGAGTCAAACGGAGGCGTTGCCGCTAAGGCGGAAGCGTCTCCCAGCTTGCCGCGGCTTTCCTTTGGGCCGCATTTCGAGATGCATCCGGTGGTATTTCCCGCCGGAGCGGTAATCGTGCTGGCGTTGGTGTTTTCGGTGTTCCTGTTCCCCAGCGATGAACTGGAAAGTGTCTTCGAAGCAATCAAGGCGGGAATTGGAGATCGCTTTGGTTGGCTGTACGTAACGGCGATGACTGGCTTTCTGGGACTCACCTGCTGGTTGGGATTGGGCCGTTATGGTCACGTCAAACTGGGCACCGACGCCGACGAGCCGGAATTCAGCCGGCTCTCCTGGTTTTCAATGCTATTTAGCGCCGGCATGGGAATTGGGCTGGTTTTCTGGAGTGTGGCTGAGCCGGTCTATCACTACAATACGACGCCTCCGGGATTTGCCGATGGACTGGACTCGTCACGGCTAGCGATGGCGGTGACGATTTTTCACTGGGGCTTTCACCCCTGGGCGTTGTATGCCTTCGTCGGGTTGGCGCTTGCCTATTTTGGCTTTCGCCGCGGCCTGCCGCTTGGATTTCGCTCATTGCTGTACCCGATTTTTGGCGATCGAGTGTGGGGGCGGCTGGGGGACGTCGTTGATACCCTGACGATCGTAGCCACGCTGACCGGAGTCGCCACTTCGCTAGGTATTGGTGCGCAACAAGTGAACGCCGGATTCGCTTATCTGTTTGAATGGCCGATCAATCCGCGGATTCAAGTCGGCTTGATTGCCGCGATCACGGCCGTGGCGACTGTTTCGGTGGTGCTGGGGTTAGGGACTGGCATTCGGCGGCTGAGTGAGATCAACATTTTTTTGGCGGGCAGCTTGATGGTGCTGGCAATCGGCGGCGGTGGCTTAGTCGCTTTTCTGGGGGCGGTGGTGGAAAACACCGGTGCCTACTTGCAAATTCTGCCCTTCAGCAGCTTCCGCACCGGTTCCTTCTCATCTGATGGTCGGGCCTGGCTAAATTCCTGGACCGTCTTCTATTGGGCTTGGTGGATCTCTTGGTCACCTTTCGTGGGCATGTTTATCGCGAGAGTTTCACGGGGCCGCAGCATTCGCGAATTCGTGACCGGTGTGTTGCTGGTCCCGACGGCCGTCGGTATCGCTTGGTTGACCGCTTTTGGTGCCACCACGCTGCGCCAACACACGGACCACCTAGAGCGAGTCGCCAATGAGGCCGATTATGATCCGGCCGCCGAGCTACCCAGCTATCACGTGGCAATGATCAATCAAGCGGGCGAGCCGGTGCAGAATGCGGCCGGTGATATCCGTTCCGAAGACATGCCGTTAACGGCGGTCGAGTATTTAGATGCTCCGATGATTGTCAACGATACGGGGGAAGAACAGATCGCCCAACTCCCCACCGTTTTGTTCGCCCTAATGGAAGGCCTGTTTGCTTCGCAAGCACTGACGCTGATCGCCGTGGGCATAGCCACGCTGTGCATCATCCTGTTTTTCGTCACCTCCTCGGACTCCGCTTCGATGGTGATCGATATGATTGCTTCGGGCGGGAACCCCGATCCCCCGGTGGGAACGCGGTTATTTTGGGCAATCACCGAAGGCATCGTGGCGGCCAGTTTGTTGCTGGCCGGGGGCTTGCAAGCCCTTCAGGCGGCGGCAATCACCGCCGCCCTACCGTTGACCATCATTCTTTTGCTGGCCTGCTGGGGGCTGCTTAGATCGCTCGCCACCCATGAAACCGGTCGCTGACTATTGAAACCAGCCGTTGGCTATTCTTCCGTGGCGGCTGGAGCTTCGACGCGCATGACCCGGTGGTCGACCACTTCCTTGCCATCTTGCCAGACCGCTTTGATTTCGATCCGATGCGTCCCCGCCGGGAGTGAGGCTGGTAACATCGCGCGATACATGTGCGGTGTTTGATGAGCGCCGGGCAGATCACGCCATTGGCGACCTTCCAAGCTGGCTTCGGCAGCTTTGGCAGCCACGAACCCGGGATCTTGCGTGGTGACTTGCTCCATTGGCTTCCATGCACCTTCACCGACTCGCATCATGCACTGGGTGTGGGGCATGGCGTTAAACACGTTTGCCATCACCACGGTCTTAACCAATTCCGCCGGGGCGGTCGCTTCCGGGGCATAGATCCGCATTTGGAAATCGGCGGGGCGTCCGGCGGCGCGATACTCAAGCGAGTACTTGTTGCCATCAAACTGCATAATCGAATACCCATTAGCCCCGCCATCGCTCATCGTGGCGTGGGGGATGCCCCGCTCATCAGGTTGTCCGCGCCACCAGCTGCCACAAACCGTGACATTGATAATGTGATGGTGTGGCTCGGCACCTTGCCAACCATCTTCGTCGCCAATCAAGCGATGCTCCATGTAATGCGTGTGGGCCGAGATGGAAACGGTCGCCGGGCGTTGTTCGATCAGGCGGTATAATCCATGGCGATCATCAACGCCGGTCAGCGGAATATGCATCATCAACACCACCAATTGATCAGGCGGGATCATGGCCAAGTCATTGCGAATGAACTCCAGTTGGCGTTCTCCGAAACCGCCGTGATAATGTGCCCGCTCGCCATTTTTTGCTGCCACCCAAGTGACATCATCGAGGACCAAAAAGTGAGTCGGTCCATGGTCGAATGAATAATAATTGGGACCATAGTGACGCTCGAAAGTCTCATCACTTAGTTCATCGTTGGGAGCATCAAAATTCATATCATGATTGCCCAACACGTTATACCAGGGAATGCCGATCAGCGCGATCGCCTGGTTGTGCGGGGTCATTACCGACAAATCGTCAAACACGATATCACCGAGCGTGACTCCGAAGGACGCTCCATGTGCATCCTCGGCAATCACTTGCTCAATCACATCATGAGCCATGTACTCCACCTCTTCGACGTTACGCGGTTGCGTATCACCAAACAAAAGTGCTTTGAATGTTTCGGGCTCCTCGCGACGGGAGAGCGCGAAATCAACCGATTCAGGGAGCGGCCCCGTTGGTTCGACACCGGCGTAGCGGAAATTGGCCGGTGAACCAGCCGGCTTATGGATATAGTAAAACTGAGGAAGATTGTCTTCGTTCAGCGGCGTCATCCAGTTGCGTGGTTTAATCACGAACAAAATGCAATCATCAGAGATTGGCAACTGATACCGTCCCTGCTGATCCGTTTTCACGATCTCACGACCATTGCTGACTTTGATTTCAGGAATACCCACTTCATCAGCATCGCGAACACCATTGCCATTGGCGTCGTTAAAGACCACGCCGGTTGCGGTTTGCGGGCTGGCATCGTCTGCCGGTTGGGCATGCCCGGCAACCGCCAGGCTGGCGGCGATGCACCCGACCAGGCAATGTCGCCAAATCATCGTCCGGATGGAGCTAATCCTGCTGTTCATCAAATCCCTCTGCAAGTTGACTAAAAACAATCTGTTTGGCCGAAACGACCACCAGCATCAAATCGTAATCGAACGAACTGGCGGCACAGCCCAGCCTCTGACAAATTCGCCGCACTTTCATAAATCGCCCGCGACCTGCCCTCCCAGCTCAATTTCCCCAGCACTTTGGGACTGCGATACCCCCGTGAAAACGATCCGGTTCAAAGCATGCAGAATCTTCACGCAGAGTATCCGTTTGAGAGCCGTCGGCTCAGACCGGTTGCTTAAACAAGTGGCGAGCGGTCCGGCTATAATGAAAGTCCCCACCACCGGCCAACTCAATCAGCCAACTCAATTTGTTTATCAAATGACAGCTGCACCCACCTACAGGCTGCCCTTTCTGAAGCAGTCCCACCGAGCTCGACTCTCCCACCCGCTGCCATGGAAGCGTGGGTTAGCTGGCGATCTTGCCTGTTGGTTGCTTGCCTGCTGGTTGCTTGCTTGGCATGGGGGATGTTTGCCCGCAGCTGAGCCGGAACGGCCGATTTCCTACGCCCGCGATGTGCTGCCGATCCTGTCCGATTTCTGTTACCAATGCCACGGACCGGATGCCAATGAGGGTCGCCAAGGCGATCTCCGATTGGATGATGAAGAGGATGTTAAACGCTCGCGCGGTGGCTATCCGGTGGTGCTTGCTGGAGATGCCGAGGCCAGCGAATTGATCACTCGCGTGGCCAGCGACGACGCCGACCTGCGGATGCCACCCGCCGAATTGGGCCGACAACTTTCGCCAACGCAAATTGAGACGTTAAGGCGGTGGGTGGAGTCGGGTGCCGAGTGGGGCCAGCACTGGGCTTTCGAACCGATCCGCAGACCTGAACGACCGGCCCTTCAGGAAAGCCCAGCGGAAAGCGTCCCCTCGCAACACCCGATCGATCGCTTGGTCTCACCGGTGATTGAGCAAGCTGGGCTGACCCCCAACCCGCCAGCCGATCGCCGCACCTTGATCCGCCGGCTCTATCTCGACCTCACTGGTTTGCCTCCCAGCGAGGAGCAAGTCGATGGGTTCCTGGCCGACCAGCAACCGGGAGCCTGGGACCGTCTCGTCGACCGTGTGCTGGCTGCGCCCGGTTACGGCGAGCGGATGGCTTGGCAGTGGCTGGAAGTGGCTCGCTATGCCGATACCAACGGCTACCAGGGAGACAGCGAGCGGACGATGTGGCCTTGGCGTGACTGGGCCGTCGACGCCTTTAACCGCAACCAGCCATTTGACGAATTTACGGTTTGGCAACTCGCCGGCGACCTCTTGCCCGACACCAACGACGAAAAAGTTTTGGCCACTGGATTTAATCGCAATCACATGATCAACGGCGAAGGTGGTCGGATCGCCGAGGAGAATCGTGTCGATTACGTGATGGACATGACCGAAACCGTCGGCACCGCTTGGCTCGGTCTGACGCTGAATTGCTGTCGCTGCCACGACCACAAGTTCGATCCGCTGAGCCAGCAAGACTACTATCGCTTTACCGCCTTCTTCAATCAAACCCCGGTCAACGGAGCGGGGGGCAATCCACAAACGCCGCCAGTCTTGGCGGTACCCTCCGCTGCCCAGCAAGCGCAAATCGACCAGCTGGAAAATCGCCAACGGGAATTAGCCACCGCAATCGCCGACCGCCGCCAGCAGTTAATAGCGCAGCAAGCGGCTTGGGAAGCCGAACAGTTGGCCGCTACCGCGTCCGCCCCTAGCTGGCAAACGTTAACTTTCGACAGCCTGCTCAGCCAGCAGGGCCAGACCTTGAGCGTGACCCCGGCGGGTAATATTTTGGCACTCGGCGAAACCCCAACCAACGACACTTATGTCTTAACCACACCTCCCTTGACTGCTGCTGTTGGTGATGCCGGCGTGGGGGTGGAAGCTGGGCGACCGCTGACCGCTTTGCTGCTGACCGCTGTCCGCCATCCCGACATGACAGCGGGTGGTTTTGCACGATCCAACAGCGGCAACTTCGTGCTCACCGAATTAGAAGTCCGTTGGCGTGAGAACTCGCAAGCGGACTGGCAAAAGCAACCGCTGGCCGGTGGCGAGGCGAGTTTCGAGCAGGGGGACTTGACGATTGCCAAAGCCTTTGATGGCAACTCGCAAACCGGCTGGGCGGTTTATGAAGGCCGGCCAGCCAGTCGGGACCAGCAGGGGCTGTTTCGCTTCGCCCAGCCGCTGTCGTTACCCGCTGGCGGCCAATTGCAAATCACGCTGCGACACGATTCGAAACATGCCAGTCACAACCTGGGGCACTTCCAGCTGGCCAGCTCCACTGACCCCGCTGCCAGTCTGCCCGCGGCGGAGCAGCAGTTGACTGATATTTTGCGAATCGCAGCCGAGCAACGCACTGCCGAGCAGCAATCGATCGTCACCGCTGCGTTCACCGGCAGTGATGCGGAACTGGGCGAACTGAGCAAACAACAAGCGGACATTGAGCAAACCTTGGCCAACGTTCGCCGCCAAATTCCCCGCGTGATGGTGATGGCTGATCAAGCCGAAACGCGTCCGACGTACGTGCTGCAGCGAGGACTGTACAACCAACCGGGCGAGGAGGTGACAGCTGGCGTGCCAGCAAACCTTCCCGAATTGCCCGCCGACGCCACGCCCGATCGCTTGGCTCTGGCCCGCTGGTTGGTTTCCCCGCAAAACCCGCTGACCGCCCGCGTGGCCGTGAATCGCTTTTGGCAGATGCTGTACGGAGTCGGGCTCGTAAAAACTGCGGAGGATTTTGGTGTGCAGGGCGAATATCCGCTGCACGGCGATCTGCTGGACTGGCTGGCTGCGGAATTCATCGCCTCGGGCTGGGATGTCAAACATTTGCTCCGCACGATTCTTACCAGTCAAACTTATCGCCGCAGTTCGGCAATCCTACATCTGGACGACTTCGAACAGGATCCTGAAAACCGATATTTGGCTCGCGGGGCCCGTTACCGCCTGCCCGCTTGGATGTTGCGCGATCAAGCGCTGGCGATCTCCGGATTGCTAAATCCCCAGCTGGGCGGCGAACCCGTGTATCCCTATCAACCGGCCGGGGTGTGGGCGGAGGCAACGTTTGGCAAGAAGCGATATCACGTCGGCAACGGAACCGATTTATACCGTCGCAGCATTTACACGTTTTGGCGACGGATCGTCGGCCCCACGATGTTTTTTGATGCTGCTAAACGTCAAGTTTGCGAAGTCAAACCGCTGCGAACCAACACGCCGCTGCACGCCTTGACGACGCTCAACGACGTGACCTACGTGGAAGCGGCCCGCGCGCTGGCTTGCCGGGCTTTTACCGAACTGGGCAACATTCCTGAACTGGCCAGCACTGATGCACAAATTACTGACGCACAAATCACTGACAAGCATCTCGCCAACCCGCCGCCAGCTCAGCTGGAGTGGGTCTTCAGGCAAGCGTTGTGTCGACCGCCCACGGAGGCCGAATTGAAACTGCTGCGGAGCAGCTGGTTGCGAGCGGTGGACGCATATCGAGCCGATCCGGAGGCTGCCGCTGCGTTCTTGGCACACGGTCAACAGCGACCGCCCGCAGAGTGCCCTCAAGTGGAACTAGCGGCGCTGACTGCGGTCTGCCTGAATATTCTGAACCTTGACGAAACACTGACGCGGGAATAGAGCCATGCATCGTGCGGACGGAGACAGTTGGCAGATACTCGACGACGCGGCCCCCGGGCCGCTCCGCGAGCATCAACTGGGGATCAATCGGCGACATTTCTTTGGTCGCGTGGGAACCGGCATCGGCAACAGCTTGGGTGTCGCCGCATTGGCAAATTTACTGCAGCCGGAGCGGGCAACCGCAGCCGCTGCGGGCGAGACGTTGCCACATTTTCCGCCCCGCGCCAAACGCGTGATCTACCTGTTTCAAAATGGGGCCCCCACGCACGTCGATTTGTTTGATTACAAACCGGAATTAAGCAAACGGCATGGCAGCCCGGTGCCTGAATCGTTTTTGGGGGGCAAACGATTCAGCACAATGACGGGGAACGCATCGGGCAAATTATTGCTGCAACCCATCGAGCCGTTTCATCAACACGGTGAGAGCGGAGCATGGGTTAGCGAATTGCTGCCCCACACGGCCAAGATTGCCGACCAATTGTGCTTTGTTAAAAGCTTGCACACCGATGCGGTCAATCACGCCCCGGCGATCTCTTTTTTGCTGAGCGGAGCCGAAATTCCCGGCCGACCAACGATGGGCGCTTGGCTGAATTATGGGCTCGGTTCTGAGAACGACGAGCTGCCCGGCTTTGTCGCCATGACTTCGGTCAGCAAAGGAACCTCGTGTGGGCAAATCTTCTACGATTTCTATTGGGGCTCCGGCTTTTTGCCGACGCGTCACCAAGGCGTCAAATTGCGCGGCAGCGGCGACCCGGTGCTGTACCTGGGCAATCCAGCCGGGATGTCGCGTGAGCTGCGGCGCGGGATGCTCGACGACCTCGCGGAACTCAACGGGATCAAGCTGCAACAGGCGGGTGATCCCGAAATCCAAACGCGGATCGCCCAGTACGAAATGGCTTATCGGATGCAAACCTCGGTGCCCGAGTTGACTGACATTTCGGACGAGCCCGAGCATGTGCTGGAGATGTATGGACCGCAAGTTCGCGAGCCGGGAACGTTCGCACACAATTGCTTGATGGCTCGGCGACTGGCCGAGCGGGGCGTGCGATTCATTCAGTGTATGCACGCCGGTTGGGACCAGCACAACAGCTTGACCACTGAGCTGTACACGCAATGTCGCGACACGGACCAGCCGAGCGCGGCCTTGGTGAAAGACTTGGCGATGCGGGGATTGCTCGATGACACCTTGGTGATCTGGGGAGGTGAATTTGGTCGCACCCCGTTTATCCAAGGGGAAATGGAAAATCGCCCACGCTGGGGCCGCGATCATCACCCCTACGCGTTCACGGTTTGGATGGCGGGAGGGGGCATTCGGCCGGGAATCAGCTACGGTGCTTCCGACGAACTCGGTTTCAACGCGACCGAACAGAAGGTGCACGTGCATGACCTGCAAGCCACGATTCTGCACTTGCTGGGCATCGACCACGAGCGGCTGACTTACCGCTTTCAGGGACGCTATTTCCGCTTGACCGATGTGCACGGGAAATTGGTTCGCGGGATTTTAGCTTAGTTAGTCTAAGCTTCCTCGGGCTGTCCGCGGCGGAAGACAGCCACCACATCCTCGACGGGGACGACGAACAATTGGTTGTCGTGCTCGAGATCGACGGGGATGGCGTTTTTGGGGTGGAACAAGATTTTGTCGTATTGCCGCAAAGGAACGTCCTCGTCGTTCTCAATCTCCACGCTAATCGTTACGATCCGTCCGGTAATCGTGGGGATTTCCGCCGCATCAGGGAGAGCAATCCCGCCGCGAGTTTCCCGTTTAGGTTCGTCTTTACGGACGAGCACTCGGGCACCAATCGGCTCGACATATTCAAACGAGGGAGACTTCTTTGCCATACTTTTTTGGAACCCAAAGCGGGATCGGGGCAATTGCTTAGGAGGAATCGAGGTGAGAGCCCTCTGAACTGGCACCTAAACGGGCCCGCACCGAAAGGGGATCTCGCACCCATGCTTGCTGAGCGTAGGACGAGGCTGCTGCGGAAGCAAGGGGGCACAGGAATTGCGAGCCGGCTCCCCCTGAAATTCCAAGCCGACGGGTTTATTATTTGGCTCGGATCTGGAAACACGCTCCCCCCGTGGCTGCGCATGGTAGATTCCGACGATTTTCAGATAGTTGACGCTCCGGCCAGGGTGAAAACTTGGCCAGCGAGGCTGCTTGAGACGGCCAGGTAGGGTTGGCAGCAACAATAAGTTGCTGTTAGTGTGTAAATGTTGCCCCACTTGGGCTTGCATGGCTTGGGAATAGTGGCATACTAGCCGGTTTTCCCCACCGCTTGCCTTCCGTCCAGTTATTCTGAGACAGCATTGCCTCGAGACGCTGCGGAAAATCGAGCTGCTAGCCGACCAACATGTTGGCTGCCGGATGCGGGTTGGGGACATGCGATTGTAACTGTACAAATTGACTTAACGTTTGCGAAAGATACTGAGGATCCGATGACCGACGTGCTACACGTGGAGCTGCGTGAGCAGACTGGAACTGCCGCCACCCGACGTCTCCGTAATAGTGGGCGTACACCTGTGGTGCTGTATGGTCATAACGAACCGAACAAGCACCTCAGTGTTTCCCAACGAGAAATCTCCGCCTTGCTCCGTCACCACGGCAAGACGGTCCAGCTAGAGGGTGCGGTTGCCGACCACGCTTTGGTCAGCGACATGCAGTGGGATCCGTTGGGGATCGAAGTTTTGCACCTTGACCTGATTCGCGTTAATTTGAAGGAGAGCGTGGAAGTCACGGTTCCCATTCGCTTGCACGGCGAGCCGGTTGGCGTGCACCAAGGGGGCATGCTGCTGGAAAACGCTCACGAAGTCGTAATTCGCTGCGCGGCCAACATGATTCCCGACAACATTGGGTTAGCAATCGAATCGTTGGAAATGGGTGCCAGCAAGCACGCTTCGGACTTGGAAATTCCCGAAGGCATCGAGCTGATCACGCCTCCCGAAACGGTGCTGTGCCATATTGAAGAACCACGCGGCGGTGATGATGAAGGAGAAACATCTGGTGGTGCCGGCGAACCGGAAGTGGTCGGGAAGAAAGACAATGCGGACGGTGCTGGCTGAGGTCAGGCTGGTCAAGATTTGCAGACCGAGTGACGCTTCCCGCTGGCATGGATTTACAGAAGGCTCATGGAAGTGTCTAGTTCGCTGAAGTTAATCGTCGGTCTGGGGAATCCCGGTCGGCGGTACGAGCAAACGCGGCACAATGTGGGTTTTATGGTGGCTGCCAAATTAGCACCCATGATTGGGGCTAGCAGCGTTAAACAGAAATTTGCAGGCGAGTTGGTCGAAGGTCAGCTCGATGGGATGAAAACCGCCGTGCTTTGCCCCGGCACATTTATGAACGCCAGCGGTCAGAGTGTTCGCCAAGCGTTCGATTTTTACAAATTAACGCCAGCTGACGTGCTGGTCGTTTGCGATGACCTGAATTTACCACTGGCCCAATTACGCATCCGCGGAAAAGGCTCAAGTGGAGGTCAAAAAGGATTAGCGGACATTGTTCGACACCTGGCGACCGAGGAAATTCCTCGTTTGCGAATCGGCATCGACCCGGCTCCACCGGGTTGGGCAGTGCCCGATTATGTGCTGAGCAAATTCCGCAAGAGCGAGGAGAAAGATGTCGAAGCAGCAACCACCGAAGCGGCCTATGCGGCGGTCGATTGGGTGACTCGCGGAATCGGCTATTGCATGAATCATTACAACGTAAAAAAACCTACGAATTAGCGATCTGATCAGGAGTACGAGTAACGTGGCGCGGAATGTATATGAATGCCTGTTCATCCTTGATAGCAACCGTTACGCACGCGATCCGGGTGGTGTCAGTGGTACGATTCCCGAGATGATCGAGTCGCTCGGTGGGACCATTTTGGCAAACCGTTTGTGGAATGAGCAGCGTTTGGCTTATCCCATCGATGGCCACCAAAAAGGAACTTATTGGCTGACCTATTTCGAGATCGACAGCTTGCGGTTAACCGAGCTTGATCGGGCCTGCCATTTGAATGAATCGGTGCTGCGGCAAATGGTGCTGAAGATCGATCCACGGTTGGTAGAACCCATGGTTGCTCACGCTCGTGGGGAAGCAATGGCAACTCCCGAACCGAGCGAAGAAAAAGTTGCAGCCGAATCGTCTGCCGACGAAACCTCGGCAGAGCCAGCCGCAGTGGCAGATTCCGAGTAGGTTCGGAGTAATCAGCTGTTGCTTGACAAAGTACTGTTTATACCTCACCGATCGGTTCGAAATACAAAGCGCATCCACACTGTAAGTCTGTTTTGTTAGTCGTTCGTTATTTTGGGGGAATCGTCTCATGGCCAGTTACAATCGCGTTATCCTGATGGGTAACATGACTCGCGATGTCGAACTGAAGTACACCACTGGTGGTACGCCGGTCACTGACATCACCCTGGCAGTTAACGACCGACGCAAAAACGCGCAAGGGGAATGGATCGACGAAACCACCTTCGTCGATGTCACCCTCTGGGGACGGACCGCAGAACTGGCTGGCGAGTATCTCGGTAAGGGCTCACCCTTGTTGGTGGAAGGGCGACTTAAACTCGATACCTGGGAAACCGACGGTCAGAAACGCTCGAAACTGCGAGTCGTTTGCGATCGCATGCAGTTTGTCGGCGGCCCGCGGGAGGGCAGTGGCAATTCAACTGGCGGATCAGCAGCCAACCGGGCAAACACCACCGAACAACCATCAGCCAACGTGTCGGGATCAGCCATGACGCACGAAGGCGTTGATGATTATAATCCCGTCCCGCCCGCTCGCCGCGAAGCACAACCTACCGGCAGTGGCGCTGGATATAACGATGACGATATACCCTTTTAAAGTTTGATGCGGCGCACGCGTGCGTGTGATTCTGTCACCAATTCACTGTTCATTCAAAGTCCCTAGAACGCGATACCATGCCTCAATCCTCCACGAAAAGCGGTAAGCACGACCGCGCCCACAAACGCCTCCCGCGCGGCAAGCAAGGCGGCGTCCAACTGCTGTTGATCCACAACGTCGAGCACCTCGGCAAGCAAGGTGAATTGGTCGAAGTCCGCCGTGGATTCGCACTCAATTACCTGCTGCCGCAAGGCCTCGCGACCATCGCCACCGATCACCACCGCCGGATGATCGAAAAGCACCGCGAAAAATTGCGTCTTGTCGAACTTGAGCGACTCAAAGAAGTTCGCAATTTGGCCGACGAGATCGAAAAGCAATCGATCACAATCGAAGCCAACGCCAACGACGAAGGTCACCTTTACGGCAGCGTCGGCGCCCAAGAGATTGCCGAAGCACTCAAGCAACAAGGGGTTACCTTGGCGCAAGATCAAGTGCGTCTGCAAGGCCCGCTCAAGGAATTGGGACTTTACACCGTCAAGATCCAATTACACAGCGAAGTCGATGCCGATCTTAAGGTTTGGGTAGTCCCAACCGCGACTGCCAGCTAAGACGCAGAAGGTACCACCGACTGAAACATCCAAACGCCCGAATCACCATCTTCGCTAATCCCAGCCAGCATCCGTGCAGGCTGGGCCAGCGTCGAAAGCCAGCCGATTCGAGGCGGTTTCTACCGGGGCTGTGGCGGAACTGGCAGACGCGCTAGATTTAGGATCTAGTTTCTTCGGAAGTGCAGGTTCGATTCCTGTCAGCCCCATTTTCTAATACTACCGGAGCTCGACCATCCGGTCTACTTTTTGACCGTTGAGGCCGCCCCGTAGCTTCACGGCGGAGCTTTTCTAACTCCGGTGGACAGTGAACTGGAGAGTCGTCCCTCCGTGAAGATTCGCCTTGCCCTCATCGCACTTGCGGCAGTTGCGATTCCGCTTTCCTTCGTTGCCGCCCCGTACCGACGGGAGTTGGTACTTCAGCATATCCCGACGCTCTTGGGCTTGGTGTTGCTCGGTGTCGCAGTTGTTCGTTTTCGGCTGTCCGACGTATCGTTTTATTGCTGTTTCGCTTTCCTTTGGCTGCATCTCATTGGCGCTCGCTGGATTTACTCATTTGTGCCCTATGACGCTTGGAGCGTGGCCATCTGCGGGCATGCTATTTCAGATATTTTTGGTTGGCAGCGGAATCACTATGATCGACTTGTGCATTTTGCTTCGGGCTTGTTGGGGGTGCCAATATTTGCGGAAGCTTTGCGGGTCTTTTGCCGGACGAATGTGCGAGATTCAGCAATCCTTGGATTGACTTGTGTGCTGGCCGTAGGAGCAGTTTACGAAGTTTTCGAATGGCGAATCGCAATGCACTTTTCGCCGGAAATGGCGGAATCCTACAATGGTCAACAGGGCGATATTTGGGACGCACAGAAGGATTTAGCAATGGCGCTGCTCGGCGGCCTGATATTGTTAGGTTCCTGGTGGGCGTATGGACTGCTCAGGCGACCACTCTGGGGCAAGTCGTCCGAGCAGCAATAGCTTTGGCTACGCCAGCGTCGGATAATTTGCTAAGCTGACCCGCGAGACCAGCTCTGTTATGCATCAATATCCCGCTCGGGCATGTACCCCCGTTAACGAGGCGAACCGCACCCTTGACATGCAAATTATCGATCATCGGAGCGGGGTATGTCGGCTCAACAACCGCATTTGCCGTGGTCATGCGAGAATTGGTTGATTCGATTGTGATTGTCAACCGAACTCGTGAACGGGCCGAGGGCGAGGCAGCCGATCTACGTCATGCGGCCGCTTTTGTAGGTCGTCCACTGCGAATTACGGCTGGCGAGATCTCCGACACCAGCCACTCTGATGTGATCGTGTTGACCCATAGCGTGCCGACGCCGTCGGATCGCCCCGATCGCATGGCGCTGGCGGAAGATAACATTGAACTATTTCGCCACTGGATCCCGCTGCTAGCGCAGGCCAGCCCCGAGGCGATTTTTGTCGTCGTCACGAACCCTGTTGACGTGATGAGCTATGTCACTTGGCAATTGGCTGGGGTTCCGGCAGGACGCGTGATCGGGACTGGGACATTGATCGACAGCGCGCGATTCCGAGCTTACCTCTCGGATCATCTTCAAATTCATCCGGATGACATCCGCGCGTACGTGTTGGGCGAACATGGCGAAACTCAGTTTCCCGCGCTCAGCATTGCCGCCACGGGGGGGCGAACCATCGATAATGATCCAATGATAGAGTCGCTGTTCGAACGCACGCGCGCCGCCGGGGTGGAAGTGATGCGCCGCAAAGGACACACCAATTACGGGATCGCCATGGCCACCACCATGATCATCGAATCAGTAATCCGCGACAGCCGCCGCACGTTACCGGTGAGCACGTTAATCAATGGGTTTCAGGGGGTCAGCGATGTTTATTTGAGCCTGCCCGCGATCGTGGGAGCAAGTGGTGTGATCCGCGTGCTCAACCCCGAGCTCTCCAACTCCGAGGGGGACCGCTTTCGCCAATCCGCAGAGCTGGTTCGCAATGTCTTGACTCGCTGCTGGTCGAAAAGTCCTTAGCCCAAATGAATGTCAGCTCATACATACGTCAGCTCATACATACGTCAGCTCATACATACGTCAGCTCAAAAAGTCGTCAGCAACAGATAGCCAGCCAAGACCAATCCAGCGATCGCCAGGCAAACGGCCACCCAACTGCTAAGTGTCGCCGAGTAGCCGGGTGGCAAATCGGCTTCGCCGAGGTGTTTGACAAAACGTCGGTGCTGGATAGCGGTGACCGCGGTTAACACCGTTCCCAACATGACCAATGCCAAACCGAGCGCATTGGAAAGATATTGATTCACGCCGATCGGACGGGACGTGATGATGGTCAGAAAAAAGCCAAATTTTGACACCAGAAACCCCAAACCGATGATCGCAATGCCGGTGCGAAACCATGCCAGCAAAGTGCGCTCCGCAGCGAAGAAGACTCGCGGGTCTGGTTTCTGGTCCAAATAACTGGTCGCGATTGGGGAGGAGGATCAAGCTGATGCTGAAACGGGTTTACCGGATTCTACGATTGCCAATCTGTTCGCGGATATCAATGCGTTCATCGAGGACCTCAAAGTCACGCACCGTAAAGCCCACGTCATGCAGAATCGCAGCGGTCCACCGCGGCCAGGGCGAAAAGGCACTGCGCGACGATGCCATCGCGTTGACTGGTAACCAAACCTGGCTGATGGAAATGCTGCTCAGCACCAACATGGTAAAGACCAGTGGCGTTGCGTAGGCGCCGTGGGCATTCCTCACCTTGGACTTGGCGATCAAGTTGTCGATCCGAATCCGTAGCTTTGAACTTGGATCGGCGAAAGGCAGGGTCAACTTTGGCAGCTCCAAAGTACGCTCGGCGATGGTTGCCAGCGCCCGCAGATAACTGGAAACGCTGCCCACGCGAGTCGCCGAAATTTCATCGCAGTGAAATTCACGAGCCAACCCAGCTTGGCTCGCAGCCCACCAAACAGCCGGATGAAACCACAGCAGCGCGCCGCACAGCCCTTGCAAAAAGTATTGGAACTGATGCTTGTTGTGCAGGTGTTCCAATTCGTGCACCAGGAGATGTCGAGTAATCACGCTATCATCCTGCATTGACGATATTGGCAACACAATCGTGGGGCGATGCAGGTGCCAAGAAAAAGGGCCCTGGTGCGAGTTGGTCAAAAGCCAAAGTGTGTCATCCGGAGGTCGCTGACAATCAGCCAGCGGGAGCTTGGCGAGCTCAGCAAGAGTCATTTCACGGCACTCGTTGCGAAGAAATCTCAACAACATATAAAACCGCAAGATATGTTTACAGATTGCCAGACCAAACCCCACGGCCCAGAGCAACAAAATAGCCTTAACAAACTTGGCTTGCCACATCACCACCTCAACCAAGGCAATGTCGTCTAACTGTTTCCAGGGATGAAACCAACGCACGTGCGGCAACAAGATGGCTGCGGCCAACAGACACAACAACAGACAATAAGTAACCGTCCACAGCCGACAAACCAAGTGCGAATCGGTGAGCCTTGATTGCACAAAAGTAGCCACGGCGATTAGCAAGCCAGCTTGGATCGATACGCCGACCGCCAAATCAAGCACAAAGCCAGAACTCATGGGGAGGATTCCAGTTTTTCCGCCGCCTCTCGAAGCGCGGCAACGTCATCGGGGGATACTGAGTCGGACTCGATTAAGCTCATCACTAAGGACTTTACCGAACCGCCGAACAATTGCTCTTTTAAGTCGCTGATCATGCTGCGGCGAATCTCCCCACGACTCACCGCAGCGGTGTAGGTGTAAGCTTTGCCTACCTTTTGCCCGCGTTTCAAGATTCCTTTTTCTTCCAAAATTCGCACTGTTGTCAAGACGGTCGTGTAGGCCAACTTTCGCGAAATATTCGCCACCACCTCCCCCACCGTCACTTGCCCTTGCCCCCAAACGACCTCCATTACTTCCAACTCACATCGTGTGAGTCTCAGCGATGTTCGAGAACAAGGTGCCCGGTCGCTTGTCTGATCTTCGCTAATATCAGTCATCCTCAACGCCCTAACATAGTAAGTGTAATATAGACTTGTCGGTCAATATTTTCTGCGACAAAACTAACGTGCCCGTCCGCCCAGACAAAGTTCGTCCCATGAGGATGACGACTGGAAAAACTGCAGTTTGCTGGATAATCCATATTGATGCCGTCGCAGGCAGCACCCACCAGTCTTTCGTAGGCCTCCTCTCCCCGCTTAGAAGTGCCTAACCATGTTGATGGCAACAATGCCATCGTTCGTTCACCAACCAAAAGTGTGTTGCTTAAGCCACGTTTAAAGTCACGAAAGCGAGCCCCACGCTCACCACCAAACGCGCCACGCTCAACAGCCCTTCTGCGAGTTTTCCCCGGCGGCATCGCGCCGTAAACACCAAGATAGTTGGCCGTCGGCAAGGTGACCAACGGAGTTTCATGCCAAGTGTCATACAGCACGAAAGTGGGCTGAGTAATATCAGACGGACAAAGCAGATTCGTTAGGCTTAACCCGCGAACACGCTCATGCTGAGCGTCGGTCAAGGGAAGCTCCTTGCGAATCTCCGCACCCAAATTGCCATGCTCTAAGTAGGGTAAAATTGATACTGCCCAACCATATGCGGTGCTCCGTGACGGCTCCGATTCCCACCCAGCGGGAAGCTTTGACGCCACGTCGTGATGGAGATGTAACGCCGTTCCCGTCTCCCGCAAATGGCTGACACACTGCATGCGACGACTCGCTTCTCGTGCCGCACCAACCGCTGGCAATAAGGTACCGGCAAGCATCATGAGAATGGCCAACACCACTAGCAACTCCAATAACGTCAGGCCAGCTCGGACCGAGTAGGGTAGCACCGTTTGCATCATCTTGGAGGCTTTGCTTATTGTCCTTCGAAGTCGCCGTACTGCCATTCAATTTTATCATCCAGCTGAATCGGGTAATCACCAATTCCCCGATCGGCCCATTCACCATTGACGTAAAAAGTCCAACCCTCCGCGCCACGGTTGGAAAATTCACCGATCTGCGTCAACAGCGAATTGCGACCGGAGCCTTGAATTGCAATCACAGGCTGCTCAATCTGCCGCATCACTTCCAACACAGTATCACCAGACCGGACCGGGCTAACCACCAACGATTCCAACCGCTGGTCGGGATACCGGAACTCGACGATGACACTCCCCTCAAGCTCGCTGGTAGCAGGATCTGTCCGCTCCGTTTTCGCTTCCTCAGACGTGCCAGTGCAGCCGACCCCACAGGCCAGCATTATCGCGATCAAGGTCAGCGAGCACGACGCGGGGAACGGACGAATAGCATCTTTCTGGCGTGACATTTTAACCTTTCAGTTCGAAAGCGAGATCCATGTCTTTGCTGATTTCCGCGAGTCTTGCCGAATCGCCACCGCCAACCTCGGCCGCGATCCATCCCGTATAACCAATCTCCCGCAACGCCTCGCGTACCGAAGCCCAATCGAGATCACAATCAGTCATCGTCCGGGAAAAGCTGTTTTTTTCCCGCGAGAATCCCTTTGCGTCTAGTTTCACGATGCGTTTACCGAGGGTGCGAATCCAGGCCGCCGGATCCCCGTATCGCCAGTGATTACCAATATCAAATTGCATCCCAACCCAAGGCGAGTTGAAAGCGTCAACATATTTGACAAAGCGATCCGCAGTCTGATCGTTACCGCCATCGTGGTCATAGAGCATTTGGTTCCAGACATTCTCGATGGCGATGGTCACTCCGAAACGGGCGGCGGTGGGAATGGCCAAGGCAATGTTCGCTTGACTGCGGGGAATGATTTCCTCCTCCTTGCCATCTTCTCCTTTGCCCACGACCAACAACACCGTGTGCCCGCCAACAGCATGCGTATCGCGAATCGCCTGTTCCAGATGAGCCAACGCCGTGGCCCGCACGGCGGGATCGGGACTCGTGTGCCTGATTCCCCAATGGCTCGAACAGACCGAACCGTCAATCGGCAAACCCGTTGCGGCCATCGCTCGCTTGGCTTCCTCAACGTCAAAACCGGGAGAGTCCATTTCGATTCCGTCAAAACCAGCTTCCTTAGCAATGCGGAACTTATCAACCAACGATTTCGCCTCGCCTCCAACCATGCCAATTTTCAAAGTCTTCCACATCAAATTCGGAGGAAACACCGGATTGGCGACCGCTGAGGACTGGGGAGCCTGACCGTGAACATATCGTGTTTGAGTGGTGCAAATCGCAGCGGTGGCGGTGGCGGCTGCCAAAAAATTACGTCGTTTCATGATTTCTCGGAAAGACAAAGCAGGTGGGACATCGGTAGGAACACTCCGGCGGCTATTGTAGCATCAATCACAGCCTCCAGTCTCCCTTCTTTTTTCCGAGCCCTTCGCGTGTATGTGACTGCCGAACAAAATCGCCAAAACCTTCGCACCGCCTGGCTAATCGCCGGAGTCTTCGTGGCGGCGGGGTTGCTGCTAGTGCTGCTGTCACCTTGGTGCCTAGTGTTGGTGCCGCTTGGAGGACTGCTCTTTTATTGGTGGAGGAGACGGACGGCGCGTCGCTGGCGAGCTTTGCAGCAACCCTTCCCAGAACACTGGACGGCAATTCTCAACCGCGATGTGACTTTTTATCGCGCATTGGATGCCGACCAGCAAACGCGTTTTCGCGAACTCATTTTGGTCTTTCTCAGCGATATCCGCATCACGGGCATCGGCACCGATGTCGATGACACGACCAAAGTGCTGGTGGCGGCTAGCGCCATCATCCCCATCTTTGGTTTCGATTCCTGGGAATATGCGCGGCTGGGCGAAGTCCTGATCTACCCCAACGCGTTTGATGATCGCTTTCGCGTCAATGAAGATGGTGACAGCCGAACCCTGGGCCTGGTTGGCGATGGTCACCTCAGCGGCGTGATGATCCTCTCGAAACCAGACCTGCTAGCCGGTTTTCGCCTGCCGACGGACAAACGCAATGTTGGCATCCATGAATTCGCCCATTTGGTCGACAAAGCCGACGGTGCGATCGATGGCATTCCGCCCGGCATCAGTCGAGAAATCGCCGAACCGTGGATTCGCTGGGTTGGCGAAGAACTTCGCAGCACAAGTCTCGGTAAGAATCACATCGACGACTATGCTTACACCAACGAAGCCGAATACTTCGCCGTGCTCACCGAGTACTTCTTTGAGCAACCCGAAGTGCTCGCGAACAAGGCTCCTCACCTGTATCGCATGCTGGAGTTAATCTATCGCCAACAAACCCGAGGCTTACTGGCTGGCGTCAGCCAACGGCCGAGACGAACGGGTCGCAACGCACCCTGCCCGTGTGGTAGCGGGGAAAAGTACAAACGGTGCTGCAAAATGAAAGCGAGCCGCTGATGGATCACCAGCGGCTCGTTGCGTTCGTTTTAGAGGAAAAGCACGCTCAACTCAACCCACTTTCTCGTGGCTGAGTTGGTCGACGCCCAAAAGCCTAGGGACGTTCATCTTTATCTTCCGCAGTCGGCACACTGCGATCGTCGTACTTGGCTTCGGGAATGGAGCTGACATCCTTTGTCCCGAGTACGCTGTGGAACAAGGCGTAATCGTCCTGTCCTTCGCTTTCCTCGGCAACGGGTTCATCAGTCACCGCGGCAGCTTCCACTACCATCTCGATGACCTTACGCTCAACAATCTGGTTCCGCAAAGCGTCCATTTGGCCACCCTTCTCAAGCCGAGCCCGTACACGACGCTCGGTCATGTCACTTTGCTCTGCAATCAGGGTAATTTCCTCGTCATAATCTTGCGGCTCGGCGTCCACTTTTTCATCTTCAGCAATCTGCTCCAAGACGAAGTGTTCGCGAAGCGAAGCGACGGTGGCTGCTTGCGCGTTTTGCTGCAGCACATTCACCAACCGCCTCACGGTCTCCTCGTCGAAACCACTACGACGCATTTCCAAAACTTTGCGTTCCAGTTCGCGGCGGGTTTGGCGTTTCACCAAGTCGGGCGGCAATTCCCAATCGGCGTCACCGGTAAGCGTTTCGACAATTTGCTTCCGCAGCGATTGCTGCTGACGGTAAACTGTCTGCCGATCAAGGCTGGAGCGAACGAAATCGCGGAACTCGTCAACCGACTCGAAATCGCCTAATTCCAGCAAATAAGCGGGGGTGAGTTCGGGAAGGCTCTTACGGGCGACTTCAACAACGGTGAATTCCGCGTCGATTTCTTTGTCTCGGAATGATTCGTCGGAAACTTCGCTGCCAACCTTAATCTTGGCGGTGCGAGTCTCACCTTCCTTGACGCCGGCCATCACCTCGCCAAAGTTCTCACAGATCCCGTCGGAGAAACTAACGCGAGCGGTCAAACGAACACGTTCTTCGTCCATCTGGGAGAGCACGCGACCGTCATTCATAAAGCGGGCGGTCAGCAACAGAATATCACCTTCCGCGGCCGGTTCGTCGATCGCTTCGGCAACGGCATTCCGACCTAACAACCCATCAATCGCCTTGTCTACCTTCTCGTCACTGATCTCCTCGGTGGGCCGAGTCAGCGCGAGCCCCTTCCAGTTGGGCGTTTCGAACTCCGGACGGACTTCGACCTTGAACTCGTACTTGAAATCACCATCCTCAGGCAATTCAATCGACTCATAGTCGAAATCGGGCTCGCTGATCGCTGAAAATTCAGCCTCGTCGGTCACCTGAGCCAAGCTGTCCATCAGCAAAGAACTTTTGACGCGATCGCCAACACGCTCGCGAAATTGTTTCTCAACCAGTTTCCGAGGAGCACGTCCGGCGCGAAAACCGGGAACTTGAGCATCGGGAGCCAACTCGTTGAAAGCGTCCCGCATGTACCGGTCGACTTCCTCTTTGGGAATGGTCACCACCACGTGACGCAAGCAGGACTGCGGGCTATCTACCTGAACGTCCATTTTCAGCGGAGTTTTCTCCGCCGTAAGGGTGTCAGCATTTTCGACTTCGGAATCGGACGTTGACATAGCCTGCCTGTGACTTCCTTGGGGGAGATACTTGCGCCAACAAGTTGACGAAGAAGAAGGACGGCGAATGGGAGTAAGAGCGGCTGATGGGATTCGAACCCACGACAACAACGTTGGCAACGTTGTGCTCTACCAACTGAGCTACAGCCGCACATTTTGCGCCGACACGATCGGCTAGTACGGGAACTCCCTCTTCGCAACTCGCTTAGATGACGCACAACTTAACGACTTCGACTTAAAGTGCCAATGGGGATTCACGTAAAATCATGAACCCCATTTTCGCGTCGTCAAATTGACACCCAATTGCTTGCGAGAATCCAGTTTATCCGAGGACAGGCTAAGTTGGCAAGTCCGCTTTTGGAACTCGCAAGCAGATTACTTTCCGGCCACCAATGACCGACACTACACGGGCACTAAGCTCAAATGGGGACTAAGCTCGCACTGGCAATTCGGCCATCTGGTAAGCCCGGTTGCGATACAGAAACTCGATGATGTTTCCTTCATGCGGTTGCAGCCAGTTCAAGCGGTTTGTGGGGATCGGGCCAATGTTCAGCCGATCGATGTGAATGCAATCCGCCGCCGCCGCCACAAACGCTGGATCTTGCGTCAGCACAGTCCCCACCAGCGTAGGACCAATCCGCCGCAGCATCTCGTCTTGCGGGCACTCGACGACACTCACAAACGGGAACATGTACTCTTTCATGGCGACTCCCCGATCTGGGCTGTCAGCATGCACGACCATTGGCCGCAGGTACGCGCAACGCTCCTTCTCGATCAACTTTTCGCCAAACTCGGCGGTCATGTCGGTGACGCCAGCTTCCTGCAAGTCCTGTTGGACCATTCCCCAGGTCCCCGTAGCCATTGCCGGCACGGTAAAGGCTGCCAGTTGAGCCTCCTCGTCAGCCGGCGGCAAAACATCGATCGGCCCAATTCGCTGGGCAATCGCCTGAGCGATTTCCCGGGTGTGACGACTAGCCCAAATCCCCGAACAGTTGATGCAAGAACGACCCGAGTTGCTGGCGACGCTCTCGACCATCAAGTCCAAGTAGTCTTCCCAGTCATCGACCACGTCGTCGCCCAACAAAATCTTAGACCAACCAGGACCGTGCGGTTGCACGCGCGGATTACCCGAATATTGCTCGACGGTTTGCGCGCTACCAAAAATCATGCTCCGCGGGCAGTGTGTCAAAATCGCTCCGCCCGCATCGTGGCCTCCCGGATAAAGCCCAAAAGCTTCCCGCGGAATCCCCGCCTCAATAAATGCGGAAATCATACGGTAAGGAGTCCAAGGCTCTTGCGAGCCAGGCTTCAGCACCAAACCGATCTGCAGCGGCACGGCCGGCAACCACAACGTGTGGACGCCGGGCGAGTTGTTGGGCAATACGGCTCCCAAAATTGGCGTTTGCGCCTGGTAGCTGACGACGACCCCTCGCCCCTCTTCGCCGTAACCCTGATTCAACATTTCCAGATCCAAGCCCCGCGTTAAGCAGTCCAGGATCTTGTCAATGTTGCCAAGCACAAATGCGTTCTTCGTCATGTTCGAGCGACACATGTGCTCAGGCAAACCGGTACTGGCAGACTGCTGGTGCACAAATTGATCAACCGTCTGCCGCCCGTTACCCATCGGCAATTCGGCCGAGGTGAATAGATCCGAGGCCACTTTACAACGCTCGATTAAGTCACTGACGGGCAACTGCCGCAATGCTTTACGAGCCTGCTCAGCCCGCTTTAAATCCCGCTGAACGATGCCCCCACCGACTTGACTAACCCGCGCGATGGGTTCTCCCGTGTCAAAGTGAACGACTTCGTTCTTCTCCAACGATTCGTAATCTTTTCCCCAGCGGAGCGCATGCAATTCCAACATTCTTCAATCCTAAATCCCGTAGCAACGAATCAAAACTTAGTCGACTTCAATACCACGATTAATACACTCCAACCGTAGTCCCGCTGGCCAATTCACGGAAAGGCCGCACACCGCTGACTCCATCCCAAGGGTAGGTCTCAAACGGTGCTTCCAACTCACCCTCATCACGCTCCAAGAAGCCCGGCACAAAGAACTCGCGGGTCATCGTATACAGCTTGACGCGGCCCGTTTCGCCAGCCGCAACAACTCGCGTGTGGTCATCAAAGTCAACGACTTCCGTCACTGCGCGAGGCTGCGGCGCGTAATAGCTGATCTTGTAACCATCTGCCGCACTGATCGGCTTGCTGCAAGCCAATCCCATTAGCGTGTTGCCATAAGTCGGCGTCATGTAAACGCCACCTTCCTCCGGAGCTCCGCCAAGCAACTCTTCCACGGCGTATCGAGTCCACTGCGGAGTAAACTCCGTGCCGCCTGAGAAAATGCCAGTAATCCCGACCTCGGGAATCGAAGTCCCCTTCTCTTCCAACGCTTCTCCCAACGACTCCAGTAGCTTGGGCGTCGCAAACATGCACTTCACATCGTGACCCGCCGTCAAAATCGTGACCGCCTGATCAATACAGTGTTTCTTGTATTCCTCCAAATGCTCCATCCAACCCTTTTTGATCAACTTGACGACCCAGCGAGGATCCAAATCGATACAAAAACTGATGCCGCCGCGGTACTGAGCCAAGTGCTCAACGGCCAACCGCAGACGACGCGGGCCACTCGGCCCCAGCATCAACCAGTTCGACCCGCGCGGAAAATACTGATCTGGCAACGTGTCGGAAAACAACTCGTAATCGATCCAGTGATCTTCCATCACGACACGACTCTTTGGCACTCCCGTTGTCCCGCCCGTCTCGAACACATAAACCGGCTTATCCGCCAACCCCTGCGGCACCCAACGACGCACTGGACCGCCTCGCAACCAGTCGTCTTCAAACAAAGGAAACTTTTTCAGGTCCTCAAATGATTTGACTTCGGTCAGCGGATCAAAATTTAGCTCGGCCTTTTTCTCGAGCCAAAATGGACTTCCCGTCTCGTCACTAAAGTGCCAATGCACCATCTCTACAGTATGCGCGTTTAATCGGTCACGAGCCGAATCGATCGCGGCTTGCAAACTCTCAGTGGTTGTACTCATCGGCCGTCGTATCGCCTGGGTGCGAGGGAGAGGAAAGCGGTCAGGGCCAAGTTCATGCCGAAGGGCACGGCGAACTCAGCGGGGGAAAATATCCTTAACGCGTGAAAAGTCTGCACGCGTGGGAGCCTGCGAGCTCGCTGCGTATCAAGCTCACGAACCCTTTATTGCGAAAATAACCGAGCGACAGACGCTGAGCAAGCGTGTGAGGTGTTTGCCGCGTGCCGCCTGTGATTCATTCAGTTGTAGTATCCGCCAGCGTCCAGTCATCCTTCACAGCCGATCGCGATGAATTTTACGTTCAGCCAACGGAAGGCCGGACTTGCGGCAAATAAAAAAGCCTCGCCGATTAAATTTTCGGCGAGGCTATGGCGGGCAAAATCAAATTCAGAACAAAACGTTAAACGTCAAAAAGAAACAATATGCGCAGGGGGGCCAATTTGCTCAGGGGGTAGCCGGGCTGGAGACAGACGGGACAAAATTATCGTCATCATCATCCGAAGCAACAACGGCAGCGATGACTCCGCCGATTGCCGCCAAACCACCAATCCCTCCTAGTCCACCACCGCCTCCGCCACCAAGACCTCCACCACCAAAACCGCCACCGCCGCTGGCAGGGGAGAATCCGCCCGGAGCGCTCCCTCCGAAGGGCTCAAATACCGTGATTCCCTCGTCGCTGCGGCCCTCGGAAAGCGTCGTAAAGCCAGGGCCGCTGGGAGCAGCCTGCAAGGTAATGCCCGGGCTCGCGGGTGCTGGGGGAGGCTGAGACACCGTGCTGACAAACTGTTGACCATCACGCGTAGAGGGCAGACCGGCACTCTGTGCAGCAAGCGATTCGACTAACTGAAATCCAACCGCCGCGTACCCGCTGGGGCCCGATGCAACCAAATCGTACTCGCCCAGCCCCATTCCTTTGATCTGAAATCGACCGTCAAAGTTTGTGACCGCTTGACCTCGCACTATCCCATCTTGCAACAGCAGCACATTCATGCCTCCGGCAGGGGCAAGGCCTTGCTCGCTCGATCCCGCTTCGATGATCCGACCGCTGACACCACCATCGACATCTTGAGCGAGTTGCCGAATCGAAGCCACAGTGTTGGCCATGGATTGCTGGGCTGGCCCGGAGATACTGGGCGCCTCTGGAGTTCGCACCGGTTGATAGCGAGAAATCGTTGACAGCGCTTGGCGAGGACTCAGGCGTGCCGCGGGAATCATCGTGTGACTGGGCAAACTCTCGCTGCCCTCGTCCATGATGTGCATCGCGAACGCGGCGAAACCCACAGTGGATCGGTAAGCGATCGTGTACAGACCGGGGGTCGCATCGGTTATCAGAAAGCTGCCATCCTTCGATGCTGAAAAAGTTTTCGGCGAACCCGCACGGTCGATCAACAACACATCGCCTGCTAACTCGTCGCCGCCGCCGGAAAGCACCACTTGGCCGGTGATTTGTCCCTCAGCGTTGGGACGAACCCATTGCACCCCAATGACCGAGGCGGGCATCGGCTCATCAAAACCAATGAAAGATTCCTGAGCAGCCACCGCGGTCAACAGCGTTGGCGCACACAGAAATAGTCCACACAGGAACGGTGTACACAAATATCGTGCACATTGGGCAGGAGTCAAAATTCGCATCTTAGTGAAATCCCCGAGAAAATCGTCTCGTTGAGGCAAAAACTAGCTAGTGAAGTCAGAGGCGACTGTAATGATAGCTACGAGTTTAACGCTTCACAACCAATTGGTCAGTGAATGTTGTCCAAAGTTTCGTTGCCACGACCATTGACCCCGAGCATTCCGGTCACTAAATTTTCAAAAGTTCGCGGTGGGTGTAGCTCAGTTGGTTAGAGCGTCGGATTGTGGTTCCGAAAGTCGTGGGTTCGAGCCCCATCATCCACCCTTCTCCTTTGCTTTCTTCTCTCAAATCGTTGATGTCAAAGCCAAGGTTCATACGCCGGCAGTAGAGTTTTGCCGCTATCGTTTTCGAATCAACCGGCCAGCCTCCCCGTGCGCTGATTGTCGGTGCAGGTAGGAGAGAAGCTTGGCCCGACTCGCTCTACACTGGCAAATTTTAATCGGCATGGTGGTGGGCGCCGCGATCGGTGTCGGCTTAAGCTTGCTTGCCGGTGAACGCAGAACCACCATCGAGAACGGTCTTCCGAGCGGAATCGCACGGCTGGTGATTTTCGACTCTACCAGTCGCTCCGAGTTCAAAGTCACCACGGAGGATGGCACCGAGCGGAAATATCTCGTCGATGCCACCTCTCAAGACGCTGAAGCGTTTCGCTCTCTCGACGAATTCGAAGCGGCTCAACCTGACCTCTTCGCAGTGTACCTTCGCTCAGGTCAAAGTCCGGCCCATTTCTGGGGAAACTGGTTCAGCCGCATCGGCGGACTATTCCTGAGACTACTCAAAATGGTAGCCGTCCCCCTGATCATTGTGTCATTGATCAGCGGCATCATGGGACTGAGTGGTGCCGGCAGCGTGGGCAGAATGTTCTCCCCACAATCAGCTATTACCTTTGCACCAGTTTTCTGGCCATCGTGACCGGCCTGTTGGCGGTCAATATTGTCCAGCCCGGCCTCAAAGGTGATGGCCCCCCACCAGCGGCAAAACCGGAAATCGCCGCCGCCAACTCGCTGGGTGATATCCTTTTCAGCCAACTCGAGGCGATGTTGCCCGCAAATCCCGCAGCCGCCTTGGTCGAACCGAATTTCCTGTCCATTATCGCCTTTACCCTGGCTTTCGCGATCTTTGCCTTGCGAGTCGGGGGCGAAACAGCCGCGGCGGTCAAGCACACAGCGGAAGTCGGGTTTAACGTGATGATGGCTTTGACTTCGGCCATCATCAGTCTCGCCCCGCTGGGCGTGTTATTTTTGATGGCTTACGTCACGGCCACGCAGGGCATCGCGGTCTTTTATTCGCTGGCCTACTATATGCTGGCAGTGACGGTTGCCTTGCTGGTCCACGCGTGCGTGACGCTGCCGCTGATCTTGTGGTTCGTCGCCAAACGCAATCCTTGGGAATTTGCCAAAGCGATGAGTCCCGCGCTGATCACCGCCTTTAGCAGCGCTAGCAGCAATGGCACTCTGCCGCTGACGATGGCTAGCGTGGAAAAACGGGCCGGCGTCAGCAATCGCACCGGCTCGTTCGTGCTGCCACTCGGCGCGACTGTCAACATGGACGGCACGGCACTTTACGAAGTGGTCGCGGTGCTGTTTATCGCACAGCTCCATTTTGGTCAGAACCTAGAGCTGACCCAACAGCTGATCGTCGCCTTCACAGCACTGCTGGCCAGCGTCGGTGCGGCGGGCATTCCCCACGCCGGCTTGGTAATGATGGTGATTATTTTGCAAGCGGTCAATTTGCCAGTGGAAATGCAAGGCATCATCCTGGCCGTCGATCGCGTGCTCGACATGGGCCGGACCGCGGTCAATGTTTGGAGCGATAGCTGTGGCTGTGCGGTAGTCGATGCACTGGAAAACAAGCCGGGGCAATACGCCCCCGCAGCGCTGGCTGAACAGGCCGTTTGAAAATGGCCGTTTGAAAATGGCGGTTTGAAAATGGCCGTTCAGGACGGACCGCCTTGAGGGCTGGAGACCAAAAGCCAATGCTGTTGCCCCGAACCCTCGCCGCCAGTCACCGAAATCTGGTCAGCCTTTTTTGCGGCTCCCCCTCATTAGCCGCGACATCGGCCTGCCGGGACGTTATGCTAGATCTCGAGGGTGCGAGCTGAAGACTGGTCGAGAGAAGGCCATTCGCTCGGCCGTTTGAGCAATAGAACCTGCCGCTTTCCCTCAGGTTTTTCGTCATGGAGAAGGCAATGCTGATTCGAAATGCCAGTGGTCTCGCACAAACCACCCCCGCTTCCAGCCGAACCTGGGTCACCTTGGCAGGTGCCACTTTTCAATTACAGGCAGCCGGTCAATTTGGACATTCCCGGCGCGCGGCGGTGTTGCCCTGCTGTTTGCTGTTGATAAGTTCCTCGATGGCTGTTTTCCCCGCGACAGCTGCTGGTCAGCAACCCCCGTTTAGCAGCCAGCAAGCCAGCAGCAGCCAGCAAGCCACCAGCAACCAGCAAGCCAGCGGCCGAGAGGCGAGCGACTCACAGGCGGCAGAGCGTATCACGGTGGAGGTGGCTCTGGACGCTGAAATCCGTCAGCACATAGAGAATTTGGGGAACCCCAGCTACGCCGTGCGGGTGCGAGCCCGCTATGAGTTAGAGCGTATGGGCTTGATGGCAATGGATGCGATACGAGCGGCCAGCGAATCCCCCGACACGGAGATTGCTTTCGCCGCGAGATACTTGCTGAGCAGTCTGAATGTGCGTTGGGCACGTGAGTCGGACCCGGCTGAGGTGCGACAGATCTTGCTCAGCTACGAAGATTTAAATGCGGACGATCGCAAGAGCCGCATGGATCGCTTGGCGAATTTGCCGGACCATTTAGGCAGCGTGGCCTTGGTGCGGCTGGCCCGCTTTGAGCAAAACCTCCAGCTCAGCCGTTGGGCAGCCCTGTTGGCGATGCGTGTGGAGACCGATCAAGCAGCCTTGACCCCCAGGTCGCAACTGCAAATCAAAGAAACGTTGGGAGACAGCCAAAGGACCAGCATTCGCTGGTTGCGACAGTACATGAGCGAATTGGAACCGGCCAGTTACGATGCGGCGACTTGGCGCGAGCTGATCGCCGAGGAGCGGCGGTTGATTGAGGACGCGGCGGCTACGGGCGAGGCGACTGCACCGATCTTGCTGGAACTGTACCGCGTCTCGGCCTCGCGGGCACTGGAGCTTGGTGATCGCAGCGAAGCCCTATCGTTAGCCCTGGATGGGCTCGACAACATCATGTCGCGGCACCGCGACTTGTTGGATGCTGTCAGCTGGGCGCTCGACACCGAACTCCATGAAGTCGTGCTGGAGCTGCAGCGCCGTGAGCCGGCGAGATTTGCTGATCGTGCGGAGCTAATGTACGGAGTTGCGGAAGCCTACTTGATCCAAGGCAAGCAGGCGGAAGCGGAGGCGAGCCGCTTGTCCGCGTTGCAAATTGGTGCCCTACCGGAACCTGACGATGCTTCCGACTCCTCAGCGGAAGAGAAAGTTTCCGCAAACGAGCTGGACCGCTTGGCGATGCGACATCGTGAGCTGGCCAGCGTGCTGCAAACTCGCGGGCTGTTTGCTTGGGCTGAAGGCGAGTATCGACATGTGATCGAACGGCTGCCCATCAGCTCGCTGGCAGCAGCCCTGAATCGACTCGATCTTGCCGAGTTGCTGGCCTATGACGATCGCCATCAAGAGATCGTGGAACTGCTCGAGCCGCTCGTCGATCGCATGAACAAAGACAGTAGTTTCCGACAGCGACTCAAATCGTCAAATGCGGCGACGCTGGCCAGCCAATTGGAATACCACCGCGGTTTGGCGCTCGCAGGCGAAGCGGCACAACAGGCCTTGCGGCAGGCATTACAGAAAGATCGCGACAATCCCGACATCTTAATCGCCATGTTCGAACTCGACGGCGACAACGCCTGGCAAGCGGAAGTGCGGACGGAAATCGCTCGCGTCGGCGATATCTTCTTGCGGCAAATTCGCAACTGGGAAAATGACTTGAAAGCCGCGCCGCAAGACCAACGGTTGCGACTGAATCTGGCCATCGTCTGCAACCAATATGCTTGGCTGATCTGCAGCACCACCGGCGATCAAGCGAACGCTTTGCGGTTGAGCATCCGTTCCAACGAACTGCTACCGGAAGACTCCGCCTGCCTCGATACGTTGGCCAAATGCTACTATGCCAACGAGCAGATTGAGCAGGCGATTTACCATCAACGTAAAGCGGTCCGCGTCGACCCTCATCTGCCACCGCTCCAGCGGCAACTGCAGTTTTACCTTAACCAGCAAAAGAATGCCGAAACGCCTCAGAAACCAGCCGCACAGGAGCCGAACAGCAGGCAAGAGGCTCCCTAGTGGATGCGCAATCCGCTGACGCTACTCCCGCGCATGTCCCGCCCGCGCATGTCCCGCCCGCTAGTTCCGTCTGGCTATATTGGTTTGCCGGTGCCAGTCTCATCGTCCTGGCAGCATCGACCCTACGAGTCGAACCGCCTCGCGGAGTGGTGGTTCCTGGAATCGAATGGCGACTACCCGAGACCTGTTGGTCACGCACAATGTTGGGAGTCGATTGCCTGGGTTGCGGCATGACACGCTCTTTCATCTACGCCGCCCACGGACAGTTGACGCTGGCTTGGCAAACACACCGGCCCGGTACCATCCTGTTTTTCGCGGTCGTCGCCCTGATTCCGGTCAGCCTGGCGGGATGCTGCTGGCGTTGGCGACGATTGCTAGTTTCCGGCCAAGTTGAATGCGGCTCACCACCTGAATCGGCCCCACAGCGATAGCTTCCCGCAACCGCGATGGCGGCACCCCGCTACCTGGGAAAAATTGCCACATGAAAAAACCTTCAAATTCGTTCATTGCAACACTTGCACACTAAGTGGCATTCTGTAAGGTACTGGCATGTTGACCACACCCCTCGGAACATCCGATCACGGAGCGGCTGATGACTACTTCGACGCAAGGCAAGGCAGGTCAAATGACGAACACGCTTGACCAATCGCCTGACCAGTTTTCGGCCGCGCGAGCGTTAGCCGAGCAATTATTGACCGAACGGTTTGGCATGGCCGCTTTCCGGGAGGGCCAGCGTCAAGTGATTGACAGCTTGTTGGCCAGGCGGAACACGGTGGCGGTATTTCCAACCGGCGGAGGCAAGTCGCTCTGTTACCAGTTGCCGGCGCTGACTTTTCCGGGGGTGACCTTAGTGGTTTCGCCGCTGATTGCCTTGATGAAGGATCAGTGTGATGCGTTGGCAGCTCGCGGGATCTCGGCGGCTCGGCTCGATTCGAGCCAATCGGCCGGCGAATTAGCGGCCACGATGCGGGGCCTGCGGGACGGCTCGATCAAGCTGTTGTATGTCGCTCCGGAGCGGTTTTTTAACGAACGTTTCCGGGCTTCGATCAGCGATTTACAAATCTCCCTGTTCGCCATCGACGAAGCGCACTGCATCAGCCAGTGGGGCCATAATTTTCGTCCCGATTATCTCAAATTGGCCAACGTTGCCCGCGAACTGAAAGCCGAACGCGTGTTGGCGCTGACCGCCACAGCGACTGACGTGGTGATGGACGACATTTGCCAAGTCTTCGACATCGCGCCCGAGAACGCGGTGCGCACGCCGTTCTTTCGAGCCAACCTAATTTTGCAAAGCGAGCTGACGACGGCCGATTCACGAGACGAGCTGTTGCTATCCAAGCTGCAATCGCGTCCGACCGGGCCAACCCTGGTTTACGTTACTTTGCAGCAGACAGCCGAGGACGTGGCCGAATGCTTAACCGGCCAAGGGCTACCGGCGCGTCCCTACCATGCCGGCTTGGATGCCGAAGTGCGAGCGGAAACGCAGCAGTGGTTTTTGACCAGCGAGGAAGCGATCGTGGTCGCGACGATCGCCTTTGGGATGGGGATCGACAAACCGAACATCCGTTACGTCTACCACTACAATCCCTCGAAATCAGTGGAAGCGTACGCTCAAGAAATCGGTCGCGCCGGTCGCGACGGCAATGACTCCATCTGCGAAACGCTGTTGGTGCCCGACGACCGCGTTGTGTTGGAGAATTTCACCTACGGGGACACTCCCGATTTAGCTGGCGTAAAGCGTCTGCTAGAAATCGTGGCGGGTCAGAGCGACGAATTTTTCCTCAGCCTCTACCGGCTTTCCGGCGAAGCCGACATTCGCCCGCTGGTGGTGCGGACGTTAATGACCTATCTGGAGTTGGATGGGTGGATTCGAGCAACTTCGCCCCGCTACGAAACCTATCAATTCCAGCCGCTACAAACGTCCAAGCAAATTTTGGCGAATTTCTCTGGCGAACGCAGAGAGTTTGTTGGTGGAATTCTCGCCACCGCGACCAAAGGCCGAACTTGGTTTTCGATTCCGCTGCCGATCGCTTGCCGCCGCCTCGGTGCGGAGCGTGAGCGAATTATCAAGGCCTTGGATTATCTGGGCGAACGCGGCTGGATCAATGTCCGCGTTAGCGATCTGGTGCACGGCTATCGCAAACTAAAACCAATCACCGATGTCGTTAACTTGGCGACTAACTATTACGAACAGCTGCTCGATCGTGAGCAATCCGAAGTGGCTCGCGTCGATCAAGTGTTGAGCATGCTTAGCGGGCAACAATGTCAATCTTGGTCATTGTCAGCTCATTTCGGCGAACAACTCGATTCCGCCTGCGGTCGCTGCGCCGCTTGCCAAGGCACAGCCCCGGGCGAACTGCCGGCAGTCTCCTTCAGGAAGGTCGGACGAGCCGCCCAAGCGGCCGTGGAGGAGCTAGCCAAACGGCACCCCCAAGTGCTCGGCACGCCACGGCAAAAAGCTCGTTTCTTGTGCGGCATGACCACCCCCTCACTCACGAAAGCGAAACTTTCGCGGGACCCTCAATTCGGTTCTTGCGTCGCCATCCCCTTCGCCACCGTGCTGGCTGGATTTGAATCATAAGGAGCTCCGGCGGGGGCAACGGCCGTCTCAAGTTTGGGCAAGATTGATCGGGAAAAGACTTTCAAGTTCATTGCCACAAAGCCCAGCATTCAACAAAACGATTCCTCGGAAGGTTTCGGGAAAAACAGTGTTTCACTAGCCCTGCACCGGTAAAAAAAGCCGAGCTGATTCGCTTTGATGTGTGCCGGTTTCACGGTTCGGAACCGCGTGGGGAAGCCACAATGACGCATTTAAGCTGTCGATTCAATGGTCCAAGCAAATGACCAGGGTGGCAGTGAAATACATCGCGAGCCGAGGGTCTAACAAATGTGAAGCTCTTCCCCGCCTTCCGTCACTCACATCGATGTCAGCGGGTGATGGGACTCGTCTCGCGGAAGTGAAACCGCCATCCAGATAAGACTTTTTGCTTTTTTTCTTTTTGGGGTGTAATTCCCGCCTCGCAGATTCGACTAAGCAGTGCATTGGAGTTGGCGGCAGTATTTTACGCGATAACGAACTTGAGATTTGTATTTCGGAAGGCTATGACGAAAGAGCCGCAAGGTGAGTCTGGCGAAGATGACCACACTCGAATCGCAAAATGGGTGGATGCGCATGCTGACGTTATGTACCGGTTTGCCCGACGTCGCATTGCGGATGAGCATGTCATTGAAGACATACTTCAGGAGACTTTCTTGGCCGCTTTGAAAGCTGGGGATCGTTTTCGAGCTGAGGCATCTGTGCGAACTTGGTTGCTCGCCATCCTCCGCTTTAAAATAATCGATTACTACCGGGTACGGGCTCGCTTAGGGCGAATGCCGGTCGAAGAGGATCAGACATTGCATCAATTGAAAGAAGCGTTTCGTGAACAGCGGTTGCTTGAGTGGAATGTTTCACCATCACAAACACTCGAAAACGAAGAATTCTGGAACACGTTGATGGAGTGTCTTGAAAAGCTCCCGAAAACGATCTCAAGAGCGTTTATGTTGCGGGAAGTCGATGATTGTTCAATCACTGATGTTTGTTTGCTGCTGGGGATATCGCGACGGAATCTGGCAATTCGAATGTTTCGCGCTCGTTCGTCGTTGAGAGACTGTTTGGAACTCCATTGGTTCGGAAAGGATTGATTGTGGCAATGCACAGTTACCCGAAAAAACTTTGGAGGATACTAACCATACGCTGCGAAGACGCATCGTTACTGGCGAGTGAATCGATCGACCGAAAGCTTGACATCCTCGAAAGAGCCGCACTACGAATACACCAATTGGTATGTGCATCTTGCCGCCAGTATGAAAAGCAAATTGAATTCCTGCGACAAGCCTGCTTAAAAGTTACTGAACGTGAAAGGGAGGAACTAGCCAATGGTCCGAATTTGAGTGATTCAGCCAAGCAGAGACTGAAAGCAATCCGCGTAAACAATAATAATCAATGAAGTTAAGGTTCACCACGGCGGACTAAAATTCGTATACCAACTCTGATAGCCCGCGGGAGCAAGCTTTTTTTGTGTCGCGGAAGATTTTCTTCATTTTGACTGTAACGTTTTGTCTCGCACATCGACTAACACTCCGAAAGTTGCGATCAGTTTCGCAACCAGTCGTTTAAAAAAGGAGTCTCCCATGAGTGTTAGTTTTCCTATGTACCGCTTGGCTTTGTTGGCGATAGTAGCGTTCGTTTTCACAGCATCAAATTCAGCTCAGGCTGAGATCACGATACGTGTGACTGTCGAGAATATATCACCAACCAACGGTGTTGCGATCACGCCGGTATGGGTTGGTTTTCACAGTGGTAATTTCGACACTTACAACAGTGGCGTGGCTGCGGGTCGGGCGACAGCTGGACTAGAAAGACTCGCGGAAGATGGTGATGTTGGCCAAATTACTGCTGACTTCAGTAATGGCCTGACCTACGTCAATGGTGCTGGCGTGAACCAAACCGTCGCCGCGAGTGGCAGCACCAGCAATCGAGTGCAGGGAACGATTGGCAGCATGTCAGGCCCTCCACCGCTGCTGCCTGGTCAGTCCAATACCATGGATTTTATGCTGGAAGCAGACGGCACCAACCAATATTTTTCATATGCGTCGATGGTCATTGCCAGCAACGACTTTTTTATTGGCAACGGTGATCCAACTGGAATCGATATCTCAAATCTTCTCAGCAACGCTGGCCAAAGTGTTTCTTTTTTCATTGGAGCGCCAGGGACCGTGAACGACGCGGGCACGGAATCCGATGATGGTACCGTTGGAACTGATGGTGGCTTCAATACGTCGGCAGGCAATGGCCTATTTGGAATCGCTGGAGGACAGATGGGGCCGGACCAAGGTGCCGACGACCCGCTCGCATTCATCCGCAATGTCACCGGAGATCCGTACGCAAATTTTGGTACACCGGTGAATTCTGCGTTCAATTTCAATGAGTATTCAGGTGGCATCGGTCGGATTACACTCACTTCGGTACCCGAACCCTCCAGCATGGCCGCACTGGCTATCGGCGCGGTGGCAGTATGCGGTTGGCGAAAGCGTGGTTTGGCACGGAAACGTGGCTAGTCCGCCTCCGTTGGGATCGCTGGGCGACTTCGCCAGGATTAGGAAAGCCTGCAGTGTTTGCACCTGCAGGTTTCGTTGGGGTCACCAGGTTGCGTTGGGGTCAGGCCTTGTGTTCGGTATTGGGGAGTGGTAGGGTTGGGAGTCTTTCAGTTTCCAACTGTTGTCAGGAGGGCGATTTGATGCCGCGACCACCACGCATCCAGTTTCCGGGCGCTAATTACCATATCGTCACCCGGGGCGATGGACGACGCAAGCTGTTCCATGACCCGGGGCATTATGAGCGTTTTACGCGGGGACTCCAAGACGAAGTCCAGCGAAGCGGTTGGATCGTCTTGGCCTATTGTTGGATGCCAAATCACATCCATGCGTTGCTTCAGACACCCGAGCCGAATCTCGCCAGCGGAATGCAGCATTGGCTTTCCGGCTACGCCAATTGGTATGCCAACCGCAACCAACGCACCGGACATCTCTACCAGGGTCGATACAAAGCGTTTCTCGTTGAAGACGCCGGTTACTATTGGGCTCTGAGCCGGTGCATCCATTTGAATCCCTGTAACGGCGGTCGCCCGTTGGCAACCGATCCGGAGAGTTGGCCTTATAGCAGCTTTGCCGGGTATGCGCGGAAGAGCAAACGCGTCGACTGGATTCAGTATGATTTGCTGCATACTTATTGGAAAGCTTCGGTTGGTGGAAAGAACCCGGAGATCGCATATCGGAAATATGTCAAGGAAGGAATGAACGTGCGGGACGACCCATTCAAGACTGAGCTTCGCGAGTGGGTTTTTGGCAGCGAAGACTTTCTCCGCCGAATGGTTCAATTGGCTGAAGGGGGAAATGCCCAGAGCCATCACAGCACGATGCGCCGAACAAAGAGTGTTAGCGTCGAAGAAATCATTGCCGCTACCGCAAAGGCTCACCGAGTAGCGGCGACAGAGTACGCCAAGTTCCGCAGTCCAGCGGCGGGGCGTGACATGGCGGCTTGGCTATGCCGGCGTTGGTCGGGAGTAACGCTGCGGGAGTTGGGGCCATGGTTCGGACTGTCTGGCACCGACAGCGTATCGAATCTGGTCAGACGAGCCGAAGGGCGCTATCAGGAATCATCAGACTGGAGGCAACAGGCAAAGCAAATCGAAATCACGCTAGGTCGGAACACCGAAAACAAGGCCTGAGAGTGCCGGTATAAACCGGCTTGGAATGGAGAATGAAAGAGTCTTACGAAGAACGATTAGCCATCGGCTTCGGCCTTCCTCGAAGGGGCGGAGATATCTCTGTATTAAGCGTTCGATGTGGAGGTCCATGCAGGCCAGCCATTGAGCTCCGAAATCAGTGTGCTTTCGCGTGCCGATCCCGTTCCCGTATGGGTAAGGCAATATCAATCCATGCGATACAGGCGATCGTGAGCCCCACTCGGCGACTTTCGGGGCTAGCAGCAGCGTTTTTACCGTTATTCCCGGAGTATTGAAGCGCGTCGCGAGTTGCAGCAGCGTTATTTGCATTCGGATACTTTCCACCAGCGGTTGGCATGAGCGGTTGGCATGAGCGGTTGATACAGCTCGCGTGGACTGGCGGATCGCGTCACATACTTTTCGCCACAGTTTTGCGACTCATCTACTGCAAGGCGGGACGGACGTGCGGACGATCCAGGAGCTATTGGGGCATCGCAATTTGAGCACCACGATGAATTACTTGCACGTGTTGAACCACAATGCAGCGGAAGTGGTCAGCCCGCTGGATGCGTTGTTGAGCCAGTCGTGGCCGAGGCAAGGACATCAACCGGCACCAGCGTCCAGGCTGGGTCGGGGGGTAGAACGAGTCGGCTGCATCTTCAAACGGCTGTGGGGCGGCATGCCGGTAAGTTAGCGAGTATACTGTCATGCCTCGCCGCGTGGTTTTCCCGTTTCGGGCCTTGCTTACCGCGTGCTCAACCGTCCCGACTCGGAGGAGTGATTGATGAGGAGGCAGTTGCTGTTTTCATGCGGTTTGATCGCGTTAGCTGTCTTCCTGGGGCATGCCCAGGGATTTTCGGCTGAGCCCTCAGAGCGGCCGAATATATTGTTCGCTTTTGCCGATGATTGGGGGCGTCATGCCGGCATCTATGCGGGGCTGGATGGTGAAGGGACGCTGCAGGACGTTGTCCGCACCCCGAATTTTGACCGCGTTGCCCGCGAGGGAGTGCTGTTCCGCAGTGCCTTCGTGTCAGCGCCAAGTTGTACGCCATGCCGCAGCGCGTTACTCACCGGTCAGCATTTTTGGCGAACCGGTAGGGGAGCTATTTTGCAGGGTGCGGTTTGGGACGACCAGTTGCCAGCTTATCCGCTAATGTTGCGGCAAGCAGGTTATCACATTGGTGAAACGTATAAGGTTTGGTCACCAGGGAAACCGAATGACGCACCTTACGGAGGAGGCAAATACGCTTACCAAAAAGCGGGTGGTGCCTTCAATCAGTTTTCTCAATACGTCACCAAGCGGGCTGCGGCGGGAGTGGAAATCGAGGTAGCCAAGCACGAGTTGTACAGTCAGGTGCTGGGTAACTTTGATGCTTTCATCGCAGATCGTAAGGAAGGGCAGCCTTTTTGTTATTGGTTTGGCCCCACGAATGTGCATCGCCGTTGGGTGCGCGGTTCGGGAAAGGCACTGTGGGGAATTGAACCAGATTCGTTAGCCGGTAAGTTGCCAAAGTTCTTGCCTGACGTGCCGGTGGTGCGCGAAGATCTTGCTGATTACTTTGGTGAGATTGCGGCCTTTGATGCAGCCCTGGGAGTGCTGTTGGAGCGACTGGAATCGCTGGGTGAGCTAGATAACACTTTGATTGTTGTCAGTGGGGATCATGGTGCACCAGGGTTTCCGCATGGCAAGTGCAATCTTTATGACTTTGGTGCGAGCGTGCCGCTTGCGATACGTTGGGGAGGTGCGCCGGCGGGAAGGGTCGTCGACGATTTGATCAGTTTGACCGACTTGGCCCCGACATTCTTAGCGGTCGGTGGTGTCGCGATTCCGGAACAGATGACGGGGAGGAGTTTGCTGGAGTTGTTGCGGTCTGATAAGTCGGGGCAAGTCGAAGCGGAGCGGACAGCGGTGTTCATCGGTCGGGAGCGGCATGTGGAGAACGCTCGGGCAGGCTTCGAGCCGTATCCGCAGCGGGCGATTCGCACGCACGATTTTCTGTTGATCAAGAATTTTAGGCCGGACCGTTGGCCGCTGGGAGATCCCTATCGGTTGGACAGTGAGCAACCGCCGAGCGAGCGGGAGCTAACCGAAGTAACTCGGGTGACTCTGCCAGACGAGGATGCGGGGCCGACGAAAGCATGGCTGGTTGGCCAGCGTAACGCCCCAGAATGGAAAGCACACTTCGAGTGGGTGTATGGAAAACGTCCGGCGTTGGAGTTGTATGATCTAAAGCGGGATCCAGAACAAACCAACAACGTCGCGGCTGACCCTGCCTACGCTAGCGTGCTGGCAGAGTTGGAACAGGCCTTGATGGACGAGCTGACACGGACTCATGATCCGCGGGTGGTTGACGAGGGGAGCTATTTTGAGACTCCACCGCTTGCTGGCCCGCTGAAGTGATGTTGTTTTTTGCTTTGTGAGAGTTAAGGTTAGGCAGACTTTCGGCGAAGCGATAGAAGACTTTGGAAATGAAAGCTAAATATATGATACGAAAACTGTTATTATGGCTGTTGCTCATGGTTGGCCTGTTGGCTGTGCAGCAAGAGCGCTGTGTGGCTGCCCCTCCGCCGAATATTATTATGATTATTTCGGATGATCAAGCATGGACCGATTATGGGTTCATGGGGCACGACCAGATTGAGACACCCAATCTTGATCAATTGGCGGCGCGGAGCGCAGTTTTTTCGCGCGGGTACGTACCAACCGCTCTATGTCGACCAGCTCTGGCTACGCTAATTACTGGCAAGTATGCACACCAGCACCGGATCAGTGGTAACGATCCCGCGTTGTTGAATGGCAAGGATGGGCCAGATGGAAAGAGCGAGGCGTATCGTCAATTGCGAGGTAAGTTGATCGCTCAGATTGATCGCCAGCCGACGGTGCCGCAACTGCTAGGAAAACTCGGTTACGTGAGCCACCAATCGGGAAAGTGGTGGGAAGGAAACTATCGCCGTGGAGGCTTTACCGTGGGGATGACTCGTGGATTTCCCCAGCCCGGTGGGCGGCACGGCGACGACGGGTTGAAGATCGGCCGAGAAGGGCTTGGTGAAGTGTTTGAGTTTATTGACCAGGCGGTTGCTGATGAGCAACCTTTTTTTGCTTGGTATGCGCCATTCATGCCGCACACGCCACACACACCGCCGCAACGATTGTTCGAGAAGTATAAGGCCAAGGGAATCGAATCGGATCATATCGCGCGTTATTACGCGATGGTGGAATGGTTTGATGAGACCTGCGGAGATTTGCTGGCGCACGTGGATGCGAAAGGCGTCGGCGACAACACAATGGTTGTCTACATCGGGGACAATGGTTGGATTCAGAATTCCGATAGCGGCGGATTCGCGCCGCGGTCGAAGCAAACAGCCAACGAAGGTGGGACACGCCAGCCGACGATGTTCTGTTGGCCGGGGGTGATTCAGCCAGGCGACCGGCAGGATCAGTTGTCTTCCAGCATCGACATTGTTCCGACGATCTTGGCGGCGGCCGGAGCGGAAGCGCCCCAGGACTTGCCCGGTTACAACCTATTGCCAGTGCTGAAGTCGGGCGAGCCGACACCTCGTGAGGACGTGTTTGGCGAAAGTTTTTCACACGACGTCGCTGACATCGAAAACCCCGAAGCGTCGCTGCTCTATCGCTGGGTGATTGAGGGACGGTGGAAATTGTTGCTGACGTACGATGGAAAGGTGGGGCGGTATGGTCGGCATCATCCGCGTGAGGATAAGCGACCGCAGCTATATGATTTATCAGCCGATCCTCACGAGGCATTTAACTTAGCAGCGATGCGGCCGGAATTGGTCACTCGCTTGGCCGACAAGATCGCTGGTTGGTGGCCAGTGACGGAACGCAAAGTGCAAACGAGCTTCACTGCAGCAAAGATGGAGCCCAAACGGAAGCCGAACGTGGTGTTCATCGCTATCGACGATCAGAATGACTGGATCGGACATCTCGGGGGGCATCCGTTAGCAAAGACACCACACCTGGACCGCATCGCTGCGCGCGGCACGGCGTTTCTGAACGCGCATTGTCAAGCTCCCCTGTGCAATCCGTCGCGGACGAGTTTGATGTTAAGCCTGCGTCCGACGACAACTGGTGTTTATGGATTGGCACCATGGTTTAGTAATCTTGAGCAGTGGCGCGATCGGGTCAGTTTGCCGCAGCATTTTAAAGCGCATGGCTATAAGACACTGACGGCGGGAAAGGTGTATCACGGCGGCGCTGGCGGCCCGCAAGGGCGACTGCGGGAATTTGATGTTTGGGGGCCTCATGGTGGGATTGGCGTCAAGCCTGACAGTAAGCTGATACCGGCCACACCGATGGGTAATCATCCCTTGATGGACTGGGGCGTATTTCCTCATCGGGATGAGGACAAGGGAGATTATCAAGTTGCCAGTTGGGCGGTTGAGCAACTCAAGTCAGCATCGGCGGACGAGCCATTTTTTTTAGCGGCCGGTTTCTTTCTGCCGCATGTGCCTTGTTACGCGACGCAACAATGGTTCGACTTGTATCCAGACGATGATAGCGTCTTGCCGGAAGTGAAGTTGGATGATCGAGAAGATACTCCGCGGTTTTCCTGGTATCTTCATTGGAATTTGCCAGAGCCAAGGTTGAAGTGGGTATGTGAGAATAGCCAATGGAGAAACTTAGTCCGCAGTTATTTGGCCTGCACCAGTTTTGTGGATGCTCAAGTTGGACGCATCGTGGCGGCGCTCGAGGAGACCGGGCTGGCAGATAACACGATCATCGTGGTCTGGGGAGACCACGGATTTCACTTGGGGGAAAAAGGGATTACCGGGAAGAACACATTGTGGGAAGATGGAACGCGAGTGCCATTGATCTTTGCCGGTCCGGGAGTCACCGCCGGACAGAAGAGTTCTCAGCCAGCAGAGTTGTTGGACATTTATCCGACGTTGATTGACTTGTGCGATTTATCGCTGCGTGAGGACCTGGAAGGGATCAGTCTGTTGCCTCAACTGCGAGTGGCTGAGAGCCGTCGAGAGCGGCCCGCGATCACTAGTCACAACCAGGGCAACCACGGGATCCGAAGCGAGCGCTGGCGCTATATTCGTTACGCTGACGGTAGCGAAGAATTATACGATTTGCGTGAAGATCCCCATGAATGGACGAATCTGGCGAAGGAAGCTGAGCTGTCAGGAGTGTTGGCCGCGCACCGACGTTGGTTGCCAGCGATGGATGTCGAGCCGGCGGTCGGGAGCGCCCATCGCGTGCTGACTTACGACGCGTCTATTGATGAAGCGACGTGGGAAGGCCAGACGGTTCGACGCACGGACAAGATCCCGGAGTAATGATCATTCCCGAGTAATGATCATTCCCGAGTAATGATCGCCGCGGTTGTGCCAATTGCCGCTGTGAATAAGGACGCGGGTCGATGGCAAACATCATCACATTTTTAGCATGGCGGATAGAGAATGAGAAACTGGATGCGGGGCAACTATTGCCAAATTAGCAAGTACCGTGGTAACGCGTCGCTGTGGAATGCGGTTGGAAAGAACGCTGTTGTGTGTGGTGTGATCCTGATGGTGCTCGGGGTTGCGACCGGGCGCACGGCGGTAGCCAGCGAACAGGGGCGGCCCAACGTGGTGGTGTTTCTAGCGGACGATGCCGGCTGGGGGGATTTTAGTCACAACGGTAACACTCAAGTACAGACACCTAATATTGATGCCTTGGCCCAAGGTGGTGTGGCGATCGATCGGTTTTTTGTTTGTCCAGTCTGTTCGCCGACGCGTGCTGAATTCTTGACCGGAAGGTATCATCCGCGTGGCGGAGTTCGCGGCGTGTCGACCGGTTGGGAGCGGCTCAATTTGGATGAACGCACAGTTGCTGAAGCTTTTCAGCAAGCTGGGTATGCAACGGGTGCTTTTGGCAAGTGGCATAATGGGAGTCAGTGGCCGTACCATCCGATGGCGCGTGGCTTTGATGAATATTTTGGGCACACGGCTGGGCACTGGGGTGAATACTTTGACGCACCGCTCGAGGACAACGGGCGGATGGTGCGAACCAAGGGTTACATTGTTGATGTCTGCACCGACCGCGCGCTAAATTTTATTGAGCGAAATCAAGCGGAGCCCTTTTTCTGTTATGTGCCTTTTACAACGCCACACTCACCTTGGGCGGCACCGCAGGAGAATTGGCAAAAGTTCAAAGATAAGCCAATCGAACAGTCGGCTACCGAACCTGAACGCGAGGATATTGATCAAACGCGTTGCGCGCTGGCGATGGTGGAAAATCAAGATTGGAATGTGGGTCGAGTGCTGGCAAAACTCAAGAAATTACAGCTCGCTGACAATACGATCATTGTTTATTTCTCGGATAACGGTCCGAACAGCTGGCGTTGGAATGATGGGATGAAGGGGCGAAAGGGAAGCACGGATGAAGGGGGGATTCGCTCGACCTGTTTCATTCGTTGGCCAGCGAAGTTGCCAGCTGGGCATGCGGTCAAGGAGATTGCCGGGGCGATTGATTTGCTGCCGACCTTGGTTGCCTTGGCCGGCATTGAAAGGGTTGGCGACAAGCCGTTAGACGGACGTGATTTGACTCCGTTGTTGATGAACCAATCGCCTGACTGGCCAGAGCGAATGCTGTTTTCCACTTGGGCCGGACGGATCAGTGCGCGGAGTCAGCGGTATCGGTTAGACCACCAAGGCAATTTGTATGACATGCAAGTTGATCCCGGTCAAACTCGCGTGATCAACACCGCGGCGGCTGATGTGGCTGCGCAGATGCTGGCGGGAGTGCGTGAGTGGCGAGCCGATGTGTATGGCGACCAGGGTGTGCAGCTTGGCAGCAATCAAACCGTCGATCCGCGGCCGCTTCCGTTGGGGTTTCGTCAGTTCCCGATCACGATGCTTCCGGCCCGCGATGGTATGCCCCAGGGGGATATCAAACGCAGCAGCAACGCGCCGAACTGCTCCTACTTTGTGAATTGGACTAGCCCGGCCGATCGGCTAGTGTGGTCCGTGGATGTGCAAACTGCGGGACTTTATTCGGTGACGATCGATTATACTTGTCCTCTGGAGGATGCTGGATCGTTGGTCGAATTGGCAGTGGGAAGCAGCAAGTTGAGCGGTCGGGTGACTCCTGGCTGGGATCCACCGCTGTACACAAATCAAGACACGCTTCCCCGGCCTCCCGCCGAATCGCAAATGAAAGAATTCCGCTCCTTGCAACTTGGCGAACTTGAGCTGGTCGCCGGGGCAGCCGAGTTGACATTGCGAGCCGTTGAGATCCCCGGCCGCAGCGTGATGGATGTTCGTCGCGTCACGTTAACGCTACTTGATTAAACCCAAACGCCGCCATCCTTTTAACGTAACGAGTGGAGCATTCAGCATGCAAAAGATGTTTTCTAGAGGTGGTGTGGGGCTGATCGCGATGCTCTGCGTCGTCGTCGTCGGTGGAGCGTTCGATGCGGCCCAGGCAAAGCAGCCGAACATCATCGTGATCATGGCGGATGACATGGGATGGTCGGACTTGGGATGTTTCGGGAGTGAGATCGCGACGCCCAACTTGGATGCGTTGGCCAGCGGGGGAGTGAGGTTTACTCAGTTTTACAACACGGCGCGTTGCTGTCCGACGCGGGCCAGTCTGTTGACGGGACTGTATCCGCATCAGGCGGGCATTGGTCACATGATGGAAGATCGAGGGGTGGACGGATATCGAGGAGAGCTGAACCGTCAGTGTATGACAATCGCGGAAGTGCTGAAAACAGCCGGTTATCGCAATTATATGGTGGGCAAGTGGCATGTGACAAAAAAGGTCAACCCGCTGCGGGAACAGGAGAAAGCGAATTGGCCGTTGCAACGTGGGTTCGATCGTTATTACGGTACGATCCACGGAGCGGGAAGTTTCTTTGATCCCAATTCGCTGACTCGCGACAACACGTTAATCTCGCCGTATGCGGATCCGGAGTATCAACCGGAGACTTTTTACTACACTGATGCGATCAACGATCATGCAGCGAGGTTTGCGGGTGAGCATAGCGAGCAGCACCCGGGGCAGCCGTTCTTTATGTATGTCGCTTTGACGGCACCCCACTGGCCGATGCATGCCAAGCCGGCTGATATCGCCAAGTATCGTGGCAAGTATGATGCTGGTTACGATGCAATTCGCGCAGCTCGTTTGGCCCGCCAGAAGGAACTGGGGCTGATCGATCCGCGTTGGGAACCCGCACCGCAGGATGGAGGTCGTTGGCAAGATGTGGCGGATCGCAAGTTTGAGACGCGTTGCATGGAAGTGTACGCGGCGATGATCGATTGTCTTGATCAGGGCGTGGGTAGGATTGTCGCCGAGTTGAAACGTACGAATCAATATGACAATACACTCATCATGTTCCTGCAAGACAATGGTGGCTGCGCCGAGGGCATGGGGCGACGGGAAGATCACGACGTGCCTCGTCAGCGGGCAGATTCGCCCACGTTGCCACCGCAGGCTGCTGATTTCCTGCAAACCAGAATGATACCGACGCAAACTCGTGATGGGTTTCCGATGCGTCAGGGGTATGGCGTGCTACCGGGCGCTGCCGATACCTATCATGGATATGGGCGAGCTTGGGCGAATGTCAGCAACACCCCGTTCCGCGAGTACAAGCATTGGGTTCATGAGGGCGGGATCAGTTCGCCGTTGATTGCTCATTGGCCGTCGGGAATTCCAAAGGTTCGTGAGAATGTGTTGGAATCTCAACCAGCCCACCTGATCGATTTGATGGCTACTTGCGTTGATGTGGCGGGTGCAGATTATCCGAGCGAGTATGCCAATAACGCTATTTTGCCGCTGGAGGGAGTGAGTCTGGTGCCCGCCTTTGCTGGAGATGCACTCGCACGTTCGGAGCCGATTTTTTGGGAACACGAAGGGAACCGCGCGGTCCGATCGGGAAAATGGAAGCTGGTCGCCAAAGGGCCGAAAGGGGCTTGGGAATTGTATGATATGGAAGCCGATCGGACAGAGACGCACAACTTAGCCAAAGAGCAACCACAACGACTCGCCGATATGGTGCGGCAATGGGAAGTTTGGGCGGAGCGGGCCGGCGTGCTGCCTTGGATTTGGAAGCCCGCCTACACGGCTTATGAGCAGTAACGCGAACTTTTGAGCAGATCAAACAATATGAAAAAAATTACTTGCCTGATCGCCGCTATTTTGGTTAGCGGATGTGGCCTGGGTGTCGCCGCCGAGCGACCGAACGTGATCATCGTGCTGGCCGATGACATGGGATATGGCGATGTGGGGGCGTACAATCCCGAAGCTAAGATTCCCACACCGCATCTTGATGCTTTAGCGGCAGGCGGGATGCGGTTTACTGATGCCCATACAGCTTCGGGGGTCTGCACTCCGACGCGGTATAGTTTGTTGACGGGACGTTATCATTGGCGAACGCGATTGCAGCAGGGAGTGTTGGGAGGATTTTCCAAGCCGTTAATTGCCGAAGATCGCCAGACGCTGGGCGGCTTGTTTCAACAGCAAGGCTACCACACCGCCTGTATTGGCAAATGGCACCTCGGCATGGAGTGGCAATTGGAAGGTGGGGAAACTGCTGATGATCGCGGCAACTTTGGGCGTCCCTTCAAAGACATTTCCCGTGTCGATTACCGGGCACCGATTCAGGCTGGACCGGTCGACCGAGGCTTTGACCATTTTTACGGCATCAGCGCTTCCTTGGATATGTTTCCCTATGTCTGGATCAATGATCGTTTGCCGACGGAGGTGGCGACGGTGGAAAAGGCTTTTCACCGTCCGGGACCGGCCGGAGAGAAATTTGAAGCGATCGACGTGCAACCGGGGATTACGCAGCACACGATCGAATATATTGCCTCGCGAGCAAAAACAGGGCAGCCGTTTTTCGCTTACGTGCCCTTAGCCGCGCCGCATACGCCCATTTTGCCCACGGAGCAATGGCAGGGTAGCAGCGGCATCAACGCGTACGCTGATTTTGTTCGGCAAGTCGACGGTGACATTGGGCGTCTGCTCGAGGCGTTGGCGGAGCATGGTTTGACAGACAACACCATGGTGATTTTCACGACCGATAACGGCTGTTCGCCTCAGGCGAAAATCGGAGAGTTGATCGCGGCGGGGCATCACCCGAGTTACATTTATCGGGGGCACAAAGCCGACCTGTACGAAGGAGGACATCGTGTTCCATTTATTGTGCGATGGCCAGGGCATGTGCGGGCGGGAAGCGTTTCAGATCAGTTAATTGGCCAGTTCGATTTCATGGCAACATTCGCAGAGCTGTTCGCCGTGGAGTTGCCGGCGAATGTCGGTGAAGACAGCGTCAGTTTTCTCTCCGCGCTGTTAGGTAAATCTACTGGTACGCCGCGAACAAGTCTGGTCAGCCAGTCGATCAATGGTAGCTTTGCGATCCGCGACGGAGCTTGGAAACTGGCACTTTGCCCCGGGTCGGGGGGCTGGAGTTTTCCTCGCCCCAATGAAGCGAAGTCGAAAGATTTACCCGCTTTCCAGCTATATAACTTGGCGGACGATCCTGGGGAAACCAACAATCTGATTGCCCAGTATCCCGAGCGAGCTGCGGAGATGCGAGAGGCGATGGAGTTAGCAATCGCTCGCGGTCGCACGACACCGGGGCCGGAGCAGACGAATGATGTTGAGGTTGCGTTGATTAAGTAAGGGTTGAATTAAATCAGATTGAATTAAATCAAGGTTAGTTGAGTGGCAGGTCGGGCTCAGTCCCAGCGGCGCCCACGTTCGTGATGCAAAGAACCTAAGAGAGAACCGCGATGAAGTTATTGAAGATTGTTCGGAAACGGGGAGCCGCTTTGCCCAGCGGTTTGTTCTTGAAGTGGGTCGTGCTGGTGGTGGCGTGTTGTGTTTACTTTGCGCTGGGAGAAGTCGCGGAGGCGGAAGATCGTCGCCCCAACATCTTGTTTATGCTGACCGATGATCAGCGTTGGGATGCGATTGGGCTCGGTGGAAGCAAACACTTGAAAACCCCAAATATGGATCGGCTGGGTCGCGAGGGAGTGTATTTTAAAAATGCGTTCTGTACGACATCGCTTTGTTCACCAAGTCGGGCGAGCATCTTGAGTGGGCTGTACGCGCATGCCCACCGGGTGGTGGATAACTTTACTGATTATCCCGAGGACTTGCAGAGTTTTCCGATGGTGTTGCAAGCCAATGGGTATGACACGGCCTACATTGGCAAATGGCACATGGGTGAGAACAACGATGAACCTCGCCCGGGGTTCAACTGGTTTGTCACTCATAAAGGGCAGGGCAAATATTTTGACACCGAGTTTAATTTTAACGGCGAGAAACGTGAGGTTGTTAAAGGTTATTACACGAACGTGGTAACCGAGATGGCCGAGCAGTGGTTGGGCCGTAAGCGAGGAGATCAGCCCTGGTGTCTGATGATCGGTCATAAGGCCCCGCACAGCTTTTATTTTCCGGAACCAAAGTACGAGCATTCGTTTGATGCGGTGCGGATCCCATATCCGGAGACCGCTTTCATGCTGGACGACAAGCCGAACTGGATCGAACAGCGGCTAAGGACGTGGCATGGTATCTACGGGCCGCTGTTTGATTGGCGGAAGTCATTCCCCGATGATTCTCCCGAAGCGGTGGCGGATTTCGAGGCCATGACGCGGGCGTACTGGGGGACTTTGCAGTCGGTCGATGACAGCGTCGGGCAATTGTACGAGTTGTTGAAAGAACGCGGTGAATTGGACAACACCATCATCGTGCTGCTGAGCGACAATGGCATCTTGAACGGCGAACACGGCATGGTCGATAAGCGGACGGCGCACGAGCCAAGTATTCGCATTGTTCAAGTGGTGCGGTTTCCGCAGCTAACCCCCATTGATCAACCCAAGGTGGTTGAAGAGCAGGTGCTGACTGTAGACATCGCACCGAGTTTGCTGGAGTTATGCGGGGTGCCGCCACTGGAGAATATTCACGGCAAGTCGTGGAAAGATTTGGTGCAACAGGGAGACGACCATTGGCGAAAATCTTGGTTGTATTATTACAACTACGAAAAGCAGTTTCCTTACACGCCCAATGTGAGAAGTGTGCGGACCGACAATTGGAAGTATTCTCGTTCACCCCATGGTGATGGTAGTCCCGATCGTCACATGGCCGAGTTGTATAACATCGAATTTGATCCCGAAGAACGTTACAATCTGGTCAACAATCCAAAGTATGCTGACGTGGTGGCGATGATGCGAGCGGAGTTGGTGCAAGTCATGGCCGACGTTGGTCTGACTCCCGAGACTGATAAAATGCCGCTCGACGAGGGGATCAAGTCCGAGTTGCCGGACGAGAAAATTCGTTAATGAACGAGCGGTGTTTCAGCGTCGCCTTTTAAGCCCACCCCAGTTTGTCTCTCTTTGAAAGTGAATGCGATGATACGCCCCGCCGTTTTGTTTCTGGTTTGCTGGCTGACCGTACTATCGACGCAATGTTCGCAAGCAGCCGATCGGTTGCCCAATATCGTGGTAATTTTTTGCGACGATCTTGGCTGGGGTGATTTGGGCTGTTTTGGCAATCCAACCATTGATACGCCCAACTTGGACCGGATGGCTGCGGAGGGGCAAAAGTGGACTCAGTTTTACGTGGCGGCACCGGTCTGCACGCCCAGTCGAGCTGGATTGCTGACTGGTCGGTATCCGATCCGCAATGGGATGACGAGCAGCAAGCGAGTGGTGCTGTTTCCCAATTCGGGAGGTGGATTGCCGGAGGAGGAAGTCACCTTGGCCGAGCTGCTGAAGCAAAAAAATTATGCGACCGCCGCATTTGGCAAATGGCACCTCGGGCACCTGCCAAAATACTTGCCGACGTCGCAAGGCTTCGACACCTATTTTGGGATTCCCTATTCCAACGACATGGATGCCAAGGGGGGGCCAAATTATCGCGGGGCCGTGGTGAAGGATCCAAACTTCTATCCCAACATTGCCAACTATAACGTCCCCTTAATGCGTGACGAAGAGATCATCGAGCGTCCCGCGGATCAAAACACGATTACCAGGCGTTATACCGAAGCGGCGGTGGATTACATCCGAGCGCATCGGGATGAACCGTTCTTTGTTTACTTGCCGCATTCGATGCCGCACATTCCGTTGTTTGTCTCTGAAGCATTTCGGGGCACATCGTTGCGCGGGTTGTATGGCGATGTCATTGAGGAGATTGATTGGAGTGTGGGCCAAGTGTTGGATACTTTGCGAGAGTTGGAGCTGGCGGAAAACACGATGGTTGTTTTTTCGTCGGACAACGGGCCATGGCTAACTTTTCAAACTCACGGAGGTTCGGCCGGAGCGTTGCGAGCGGGCAAGGGGACAACCTTTGAAGGAGGCCAGCGAGTGCCGACTCTTTTTTGGTGGCCTGGGAAAATTCAGCCGGCAACGGTCCATGAGCTTGGGTCGACAATGGACTTGATGGCGACCATTGCCAACTTGACGGGAACGAGCGTGCCGACGGATCGCAAGTTGGACTCCTACGATTTGAGCCCTGTGTTGCTAGGCGAAGCAGGGTCGCAAGGCGATGGGGCGGGCCCGCGGGAGGAGTTTTTCTACTGGACGCGGGGCGAGTTGCATGCGGTCCGGTCGGGGCCTTGGAAGTTACATGTAAAGATGCGTCAGCCGGTCAATTATGGGCGAGCCGAGCCTCCTGGAAAACCTGAGTTGTATCATTTGGAGCGGGATATTTCGGAAGCTTACGACGTTGCTGAGCAGCATCCAGAGATCGTGGCTCGGTTGCTGAAGATGATTGAAGATCACAAGGCCGACATCGAGCCTCACGTCGATATGCTGGCAATTCCGTTGTCAGAATAGTCATAACGAGTTTTAAACAACGCGATGAAGGAAGTGGCTCAGTGTGTGATTACAAGTTTCGCGGTTTGCCTGTGCTGGGGTTGCTGGGGTTGCTGGTTTTGTTGCCAGCGTTTGGTGGGCAGACGTGGGCCGATTCGCGTCCCAACATCGTGTTGGTGCTAACCGACGATCAGGGGTACGGTGATCTGGGGCACACGGGTAATCCAGTCATCAAGACGCCGCATCTTGATGCGTTGGCGGCTGAGTCTTCGCAATTAACTGATTACCACGTGGCTCCGACATGTTCGCCGACGCGAGCCGCCTTGTTGACTGGGCATTGGACTGATCGCACCGGTGTGTGGCACACCGTTAACGGTCGTTCCATGCTGCGAGAGAACGAAGTGACGCTGGCTCAACTGTTGCTGGATGCTGGGTATGCGACGGGGCATTTTGGCAAATGGCACTTGGGTGACAACTATCCTTATCGGGCGGAAGATCGTGGATTTACGGAGGTTTATCGGCACGGCGGCGGTGGCGTGGGGCAGACACCCGATTTGTGGGACAACGCTTATTTCGACGGGCACTATTATCACAACGGCGAGGTGGTCGCCGCATCAGGATTTTGCACGGATGTGTTTTTCGCGGAAGCCCAACGTTTTATCCGCCAGCAGGCAGAGCAAGCGAAACCGTTTTTTGCCTATATCGCTCTGAACGCACCGCATGGTCCGTTGCATGCGCCGGAAAAGTATCAGCAGATGTATCCCGATTTGCCGGATGCGACGGCGGCCTTTTTTGGCATGATCACCAACATCGATGACAACGTGGGAGCCACGCGACAGTTGTTGCGTGACCTGGAGATTGACGAAAACACGATTTTCATTTTCAGCACAGATAATGGTACCGCCAGCGGAGCGAAAATCTTTAACGCTGGGATGCGAGGTAGCAAGGGGAGCGAGTATGAAGGTGGGCATCGCGTGCCGTTTATTGCCCACTGGCCGGCGGGAGGCTGGGACCGGCAGCATCACAGCGACCAATTGTGTCACGCGGTCGATGTCGTACCGACGTTATTGGACGTCACTGGCACGCAACCACCGGCCAACTTGCGGTTTGACGGCATCTCGTTGCGGCGGTTGTTGGATCCGGTCGCTGGTGAGGAGGACTGGCCGGTGGATCGAATGTTGGTGACAGATTCACAGCGGGTGCGTGATCCGATCAAGTGGAAACAGACAGCCGTGATGTCGGCACAATGGCGGCTGATCAATGGAAAAGAACTGTATGACATTACACAGGATCCTGGCCAGCAGACGAACGTGATTGAAACGTATCCCGAGCAAGCGGCTAAGATGCGGGATTTTTATGATCGCTGGTGGGATGAGTTGCAGCCGACTTTTGCGGAGACGACGGAAATCTATTTGGGGCACGCCGATCATCCGCTGGTCAGCCTGACGGGGCACGACTGGATCCAAGAGGCGCTGCCACCTTGGAATCAACAGCATATTCGCCGGGCGAACGGCTATCAGGGAAAGCGTGCCGACGGGGCGACCTCCAAACACCGAGGACATTGGGCGGTGCGGGTGTTGACCCCGGGGCGTTACGAATTCAGCCTCCGGCGTTGGCCAGAGGAAGTGAATGTGCCGATTACCGCCGGCCTGGCGGCGGGAGAGCAGGTGCCGGGTGCCTCGCGAGCTTTTCGCACGCACCCCGGTGTGTCGATTGCGGCTGTCCAAGCGGCATTGCGAGTCGACGGCGAGACATTGGCAACGAAACCAGTTGGGGAGCACGATGTGGCGATCAATTTCACCGCCAAGTTAGCGCCAGGTTCTTATCAGTTGGCTCCCGTTTTCATCGATTCCGATGGGCACGAAGTGGGTGCCTATTACACAGTAGTCAGAAAATTACCATGACGTTTACAGATCGGTTGTTGGGATTTTGTTTGTGTTTGGGAGCCAGCTTTGTAGCGAGTGTGGTCGTCGCCGATGAGCCGCGGCGCCCCAACATCCTGTTCATTTTGGCGGATGATCAATCGCCATTCGATTTGCGAGTTTATAATTCAAGCTCGCCCTTGGAGACACCACAGATCGATCGTTTGGCCCGCGAGGGGATGGTGTTTGATCGGGCTTACCACATGGGCGCGCACATCGGGGCAGTCTGTTTGCCGTCGCGACAGATGATCATGAGTGGGCGAACGGTGTGGCATTTGCCAGGCTCGCCGCAAGCTAAGGAGAAGTCGTTGTGCCCACCCGATTTGGCCGAGAAGACGATACCCGCGGTGTTTGGACGTGCTGGTTATGCCACGATGCGGACTTGCAAGCAGGGCAACAGTTACGAAGCGGCTAACAGACTGTTTGCGGTGCGGCACGATGCGACCAAACGGGGTGGTACCGCCGAGACGGGCAGCGCCTGGCACGGCGATCGCGTGCTGGACTATTTGGGACAGCGTGAGCAAAGTGGTGAAGCGAAACCGTTTTTGATTTATTTCGGATTTTCCCATCCGCATGATACTCGCGACGGGACGCCCGAGCTGTTGGAAAAATATGGCGCGGTCAATCATACGAATCGGGAGCAGCCGCCGCCGTCGAATCCCCGTCAGCCTGCTTTGCCAATCAATTATCTTCCCAAGCACCCGTTCCCACACGGGCATCCCAAGCTCCGCGATGAGGTTGCCGTGAGTGGTGTTTGGCGCAGGCGCGACGAGCGAACGATTCGCAATGAATGGGGACGCCAAATGGCTTGTAGTGAAAATATTGACAAGCAAATTGGCAGAGTCTTAAGCAAACTGGAAGCAATGGGTGAGTTGGAGAACACCTATGTCGTCTACACAGCGGATCACGGGATGGCGATCGGCCGGCATGGTTTGCAGGGAAAGCAGAATCTCTATGAGCATACATGGCGGGTACCGTTTATCGTGCGAGGCCCTGGGATAAAGCCAGGCAGTCGCGTGGAGGGGAATATTTATTTGCTCGATGTGCTGGCGACTCTTTGTGATTTAGCTGGCATCGAGGTGCCGAGCACAAACGAGGGGATTAGCTTTCGGCCAGTGCTTTTTGGTCAGCAGCAAACCGTTCGCGACGTGTTGTATGGTGTCTATTGTGGAGGCACCAAGCCGGGGATGCGGTCGCTGAGAAGTGGAGATTGGAAGCTGATCAAGTACGACGTGCTGGATGGCAAGACGCGGGAAACTCAGCTGTTTAATTTAAAAGAGAACCCTCATGAATTTTTGATTGAACACCATGCCGATGGGGTAAAGCGGATGACTGGGATTCAGCCGACCGAGGAGCAGGTGAATCTGGCCGGAGATCCGAGGTATGTTGACAAGTTAGCTGAGCTGGAGGGGCTGCTGCGGAATGAGATGATTCGCCTGGATGATCCTTGGGAGTTGTGGGATGCGGGATTCAGATGATCGGGATTGGGTTTCATCATGTTGTTTTTTCACACGATTGATTAGATTTTTTCTTATGATTCGACTGGCGATGAGTTTGGCGGCATGTTTGGTGATGTCGGTGATGCTAGCTGGCGATGCGTTTGCCGCAGAGCGACCGAACATCATTTTTATTTTTGCGGATGATCAGACGGTTGACACATTGGGTTGTTATGGGCATCCGTTTGTGGAGACTCCGGAGATTGACGCTTTGGCTCGACGCGGCGTGCGTTTTGAGAACGCTTTTGTCAGTCAGTCGATTTGTTGGGTTAGTCGGACGACCATCCTGACGGGATTGACTGGTCGGAGTTATGGAACGCCAGCGGCCCCCGATGTGACTCGCGCGGAAGTGGCGGAGACGTTGTACACGGATTTGCTAAGAGAGGCTGGTTATCGGACGGGGCAATTTGGCAAGTGGCACGCGAAGATGCCAGCGGGCTATCGACCGGCGGACCATTTTGATGAGTACGAAGCCATTTTCCGCACGCCTTTTTATAAGCCTCAGGCGGATGGTAGTCTCCGACATGAAACCGATTTAATCTTTGATCGGGGGATTTCGTTTATTGAAGGGAACCGGGGTGAGCAACCCTTTGCGTTAAATCTGTGGTTGAATTCATGTCACGCTGAGGATGGTGACCGCCGGCCCGGTTTGCATTTTGCTTGGCCGCAGAGTGCGGGTGAGTTGTACGGCGATATGGAGATGCCGGCACCGCGGTTGAGCGACGAGAGCATCTTTGCCGGGCTGCCCAGTTTCCTGCAAACGACGATTAATCGTGAGCGTTATTTTTGGCGTTGGAATAGCGACGAAAAGTACCAAACGAACATGCGTGCTTATCTGCGGATGGTGAGCGGGATCGATAACGCGATTGGTCGCTTGCAATCGGCTTTAAGGCAAGCGGGATTCGCTGAGAACACGATCATCGTTTATTCCGCCGACAATGGTTATCACATGGCGAACCGTGGATTAGCGGGTAAGTGGTCGCATTTTGAAGAGTCGCTGCGGGTTCCGTTGATCATCGCTGATCCGCGTGTTGAAGAATCGCAGCGGGGCAAAGTGGTTGATGCGTTGGCGTTGAACTTGGATTTGCCGGCGACTTTTCTTGATTGGGCTGGCGTGCCGGTTCCGGAGCAATATCAAGGGCGCAGTTTGCAGCCGATTGTTGTCGGAGAGGAGCCGATGGATTGGCGCAGCGAGACATTTCACGAACACTTTGCCGTTCGCAACCGCATACCGGCTTGGGAGGGAGTGCGGACTAAACGGTATAAGTACGCGCGTTATTTTGATCATGAGAATTATGAGTTTCTCTATGATTTGCAAAGCGACCCGGATGAGTTGGTGAATTTGGCCAGCGAGCCTGCTTACGCGGAGACGTTGAATCAACTGCGTGGGCGGACGACGACGATCGTGGAGAAGTTGGGCGGGCCGCTGGGACCGTTGGAAGGCAAGTTTCAGACTTCGACTGAGCCGTATCCGGAAGCCGCGGCCGCGGTTACCCAGCGACCTGGAGCGGATGGTTTTGTGCGGCTGTTTAATGGTCGCAACTTGAATGGTTGGCAGGGTGATAAGTCGCTCTGGTCGGTTGAGGATGGAGCTTTGACTGGGGAAACCGATGGTAGTCTGAGCGCCAACCAATTTATCACTTGGACTGGTTCCACCGTTCGTAATTTTGATTTGCGAATGGAAGTCAAGATAAGCTCGGGAGGAAACAGTGGTATCCAATACCGGGGCGTATCGCGTCCCGAGTTGGGATTGGACATCGTCTCCGGCTATCAGTGTGATATCGTCGCTAATCATCCGAACTATAACGGCATGTTATATGAGGAAAGGGGGCGGCGGATATTAGCTCGCGGTGGCGAGCGGGTGATCGTCGCCAGCGATGGCCAGCCTTGGATTGTGGGGCAGTTGGCTGGCGGAGATGCAGGGTTGGAGGCAATTGATACGGAAAGCTGGCATAGCTATCGCGTGTTGGTTGTTGGCAACCATCATCAGCATTGGGTTAATAGCGTGCAGACCGCTGACTTGATCGACCTGGACGAGACGGGGCGAAAGTTGGAAGGGGTGCTAGCGATGCAGGTGCACGTGGGGCCGGCGATGAAGGTGCAATTCAAAGATATTAAGATCATGCATTTGGCTGATGATCTGCCGCTGCGTACGGCAGCTGAGACGGAGATTCCGGTCGGTGCGATCGGCGTCAAGCCTCAGGGCAAGTTGCCCGCAGATTGGCAACCGCCCGTTTACGATGGCGGCGGCGAGTAAGTGGCTAGTGGCTAGTGGCTAGTGGTTGGCGGTTAGCGGTTTTGGCGCTAGCCACCGTTTTGTTGGGCGGGTTTTGTTTGGTTCAAGACGGGAACCGCGGCTAGCGCCAAAGCGGCTAACCGCGGCTAGTGAATGATTGTACTTCTCAAGCCGCTTTGAGGCTGCGGCGGTCGGCGGCCCAGCGGATCCAGTCGTTGATCTCTTCGAGGTCGGGCAAATTGGCTCCGCGGAGAATGCGTTTTCCTTCGCTGGACCTGGCCACGCGATCAATCTTGGTGAACAGTTGGGCCGGGACGGCGCTGGCCAGTTGTTCGGGTGTGATCACATTGGCTTCGATCAGCAATTGGACATCATGGCCACGCAGCATTGGAACTTGGCACATCAGAGTTGACTGTTGTTGCCAGGTTGTGATCCGGTCTTTGGTCAATCGATGATGATTCAGTTGCGCGGCAATAGTGGCAGGGTTAGCTTCGATGAATTGGCGGACCGTACGGTAGCCAATCGTTTCGAGTCGCTTTGCCGTTTTGGGGCCAATTGATGGTGCGTCGACGATGGGGCTGTTTAGCTCCAAGTAGAAACGCAGCTCTCGGGTTTCGTGTGAGGAAGCGGACGAGCTTTCGCTGTGACGGACTTGTTGTTGTGAGGTCGAGTGGTTGTTTGAAAAGCGTTTTTGACGTCGCGAGGTCTTTTCGCGGGCCCTGCTTTCGCGGTCAGTTCTTTCGCGGTCAGTTCTTTCGCGGGTAGCGCGAGCACGAGCCGTGCTTTCGCGTTCCAGTCGTTCGCGTTCCGCGATTTCACGTTCTGCGCGTGATTGACCATCGATCGTAAGTCGCTCAGTGGTTCCGCGTTCGTAGTTGAGCGTGGAGTGGCTGTCACGATCGCGATTTCGCGAGGAGGCACGGCTGCCGCGATTGCTGCGGCTGCCGCGATGGCTGCGTCGTTCGGCTGTGTCGCCATGCCGTGAGCGGCGTGCCACGGAGCGGTTTGCGGCAGCGATCCAACTGGTGATGCGAGACAGTTCGTAGCTGGTGCCTGTGCGGAGGATTTGTCGACCGCGGCTGGTCGCCAGGAACGCTTCGACTTTCTCGAGCAGTTGGCCGGGGTGCATGCTGGCAAGTTGGCTGGGTTCGGTAAAGCCGCAACCGACCAGGACACGGGCATCGAAATTGCGCAGCTGGGGGACACCGCAGACGAGGTTGGCTTCGTCTTGCCAACGAATCACGACTTCGACCGAGACGTCGGCCAAGTTGAGACGGCGGGCAACACGTCGGGGATCGGCATTGAGTAGATCACCGACGGTAGTGATGTTTTGTTCGCGGAGTCGTGCTGCGGCGACGGCGTCAATGGACGGTGCCTGATCAACAGGGCTGTCGTCGGTCAGAAAAAAAGGGCTTGCCGGGCCTCGCGACACCCGGCTTGGCAATTCGATCTCAGGTTGGATAGCGGGGCGCTGTTGGGTCGGATAGGACTGTGACCAGTCGTCATCGGGTTGGTGATAACCGTTTGTGGTCGGTTGCCGATACCAATGCGGATCGTCGTAAACGCCATGCGATTCTCGCCAGGCGGTATCGAGTTCTCGATTGATGCGTTGTGCGGAAGTATCGGCGGACTCACGATAGCGGAGTTGATAGTAGTGTCGGGGCACGAGTGTGAGTGCGTGACCGCCGAGCGAGCGCATGCCGTTGGCCAGGCCGCGATGGGCGGTGAAGACGATTAGTTGGTTACCGTGATTGGCGTAACGGGCAAAGATGTCGGCCAGGTGGGCACGCTCGGAGTCGCCGAGCCAAGTGGCCGATGGTTCATCCACCAGCAAGGGAATTTGTCGGCCCTGGCTGCGGAGCTGATCGGTGGCCGCCATTCGCAGCGCCAAATGGACGATCCGTCGCTGGTGCTCGTCGCGCAAGATGCTGGAATCGTCGCTTGAGGTGTGTGCCGTGGCAGCCGCGGCGGGCGATTGCAGGTACTGCGCGACTTGCGACGGCGATAACTTTCCGCTGGAAAGTTGTTCGGCCCAAATTTGAGCTTGTCGAATCAGTGCCGAGGGATGGGAGACACCCGCCAGCAGATGGTCGAGTCGGCGAGTGAGTTGCAGGCGTTTTCCGTGGGCGGCTTGGCAGCTATCGAGCCAACGCAAACGGCGATCGACTTCGGCAATTTCCTCCCGCAGCCAGCTTTGGCGTTTTTCATCCACAGCGACTGGCAACAGGTCGGGGAGTTCGGCAATTTGTCGTTCGACGCTACGTGCTTCGCGTACCGAGGCATCGAGTCGATTGACGGTGCGGCTTAGTTCATCGAGCAACTCGGCCCGTTCGCTTTCCAGGCGACGACGGCGGGCGACGCGCATGCCGGTTTCATCGATTTGGCTCGGTGCCTGATGGCTGAGTAACCACTGATATAGGTGCGGTTGATCATGGCAGCGGTACCAATCTCCGAAGGCCGCTTTGAGTTGGCCGCTGGACAAATCATGCTCGTCAGCAATCTTCTCTAAGAGTGCTTGGCGGGCATCAATCATGCGGCGAATTGCCCGGGTGAGTGTCTCCTCTGAGGCACTCAAATTGAGCGAGTAAGGGTGTTGGTCCGTGGTGCTGCGGGCACCTTTGTCGATCGCTGCGCGGAGTCCCCGGACGGCCTCAAGCAACGCATCCAATTCGCTTCGGTCGAGGTAGCTGCGAGTTAAGTCGAGACGCTCGGAGTTGATGCGATCGCGGTAATCGCTGTCCAGATATTCGCGATCAAGGTATTCCCGATCAAGGTAGTAGTGATCGAAGTAGTTGGGACCGAGCTGGGTTGGATCGGCAACCACTGCGTCATCATAGTTCCCTTTGGGCAAACGGTCTTGCGGCGGGAGGCTTGCATCATAGTGGCTGAGCAGCCAATCGAGTTGATGACGGACGGCATCGAGTCGTGAGTCATAGAACTGGTAATCTTGGTGCCTTGCCGAGGCGTTATAAAAACGCACTGGTGCTTCGAGATCGACGACATCGGGTGCTGCGCCGACGGCCGGGCCATACTCGCGGAGGCCACGAATATCTCGCAGTGCCTTGCAGAGTCTGACGAGTTGCCTGTCGAGTGCGACCAGTTGAGCGCGGCGATTGGCCGCGATGCGCAGTTGGGCTTGTTGCGGATCCGCGGTGGAGCGGGCCAAGTTTTCCGGCACCCTGGAACTCGACAGCAGGTCTTCGAGCCGCGAGAGTGATTGTCTCAGGTCGGACTCTTGCCGACGGAGACGGTGGATTTCGTCTTTGGTATCACGGAGGCGAGATTGCAAGCGGGCCCGGCGCTCGACGTCGGCAGCCGATTGGCGGGGCAGTTGATCGAGCTGGGCGAGTTGTCGCACCAGATCGGCGCGGCGAAGTCGCAGCCCGTCGCTTGTCTCGCCCTGGCTGGTGTAGCCTTCGAGTTGGCGATCGAGGTCCGCGATGGCTTGACGGACGCGTGAGATTTCCGCTTCGTCGCGAGTCCAGTGGCGGGTATTGAGACCCGCTTGCTGGCATGCGGCGAGGACAGTCGCCAGGTCGATCTGGGAGGCGGGGGCGACGATCGCATCGAGTAACTGGCGGGGTAGTTCGACGAGGCGTTCGAGGTTTTGATAATTGCTGGCGGTTCGATAGCCATAATGATGATTGTAGGCGCGGTCATCGCGAGCCACGCAATCGACCAGCAGGCGTCCGCGGGAAGTGCCGTCGAGTTCTCGTCGGCAGTGCACAAGTCCTTCGCGGTCAGCCCAGACGACGCGGCCGCTGGCTCCCCGGTGCCAATCACGATCACTGCCGAGCATGACGCTGCGGATAAATTCGAGGCAGGCTGTTTTGCCCGAGCCGGGCGGTCCAAAGACCACGTTCAAGCGATGAGAAAATGGGCCGAGATGGATCTGTTCAAGTGATCCACAAGAATCGATTTCGATTTTTTCCAGCAACATGGGTCTGGCTCCTCCGTGGCCTGCCTGACGTAGCACCACGGTCCTGTGGCACCAATTAGTTGAAAATCAATACGCTGACTTGAAGTGCGGGCAAAGGCATTGCGGGAACATCGCGATCACCCCCGGCAGCGAATCCTGCTAACTTTAGTCGAAAGGGTGATTTTTTGAAAATAGCGAAATAGTGCTGTTTTCCCAATTCTTTAGAAAATATCCATGCCGCTTTGAAAGCATGTTCGCGATAATCCGTCGGGGAGGTAGGCGGAGTGGGACTAATTTTTCGCTTCTGTGGGACTGAGTAGGTGCGAATTTCCGAAAAGAGGGAAAGAAGCGTTACCGTCTGGAGGCACGATCGTTATTTCCAACCATCGCGTCGCAGTGTGGCGGGTCAGCAGACGAAGTGGCGATAACGGCACAGAGTCCAATCGCAGTCACGCGATCAATGAGCGGGCATGGAGGCTTGCAGCATGGCGAAACAAACAGCGGTTCGAGCGGTAGAACTGAGTGGCATCTCTCAGCCGCTAGGTTCCTCGAATGATCAATCGATTTCTTTGAGCGAGCAGGCGGTAGACTCCGGTGCGGCGGTCGATGCGGCGGCAAAGTTGTTAAGTGAGACCGCTCACGATCTCCGCTCGCCGCTGACCGGGGTGCGGGAAGCGATTCGTTTAATCCACGACGGTGACGCCGGCCCCGTGACGATGTTTCAGCAGGAGCTGTTAGCAGACGCGTTGGGCCAGTGTGACGCGATCCAGCAGTTGGCCGACAACATGTTGCGCGTCGACCGTTTGCGGAATGGTGCACCAGCGATCGTGCGGCGGTGGATCGCTCCGGCCGATCTGCGCGAGGCAAGTCTCAGCGTCTTGAATTCAATTGCCGTGCCCCGCAGGGTGACGATCGCCTGGGAGGGGTTTGAGACGTTCGCAGCGAACATTTACGGCGACGTTAATTTGCTGCGGCGACTGTTAATCAACTTGGCCGGCAACGCGATTGCGATCAGCGAAGAGCGGAGCGCGGTGTTGATTTCATTGACGGCCAGCTTGCAGCGCGGGATGGCTCGTTTGAGCGTCATCGATGCGGGACCTGGGATGTCGGCCGACGAGATGATTCGGATGACGACGCGGGGCCACAGCGGCACCGGCAGCACCGGTTTGGGGCTGGCGATTTGTCGTTCCTTGGCGGCGCTGCATTTCGCTCGGTTGGCCGTGCTGTCGAGGCTGGGGCACGGGACGCGAGTCAGCATTGATTTGCCAGCCGGCGGGCCAGCCTCGGTTGCCGATGCGTTTGCCAGGTGGCGGGAGATTGTCGCTCCACCACGAGGTAGTTTGGGGCCGCGAAATCATGATGGCCGCATTTCGGGTTCTGGCCCAAGCCTCAGCGGTCGACGTCATCAAGTTTTGCACCAGGAGGTTGAGCAGCGGCCGCTGGAGAGTGGTTTGCGAGTCGACTCACCACCGGTGATTTCGCGGGGTGCTTATAAGGATGAAGCGATCATCCCGTTTGATGGGCTGGCTCCGCGAAATGCGGAAACGCTGCAAGTCGTCGGTCTGCGAGTCTCACCCGACACCTCGGCGGCGCGGTTGTCAGAAGTCGATGCGTTGTTGCAACGCGAGCAACGTTTGCACGAACTGACCTACCGAACAGATCTGCGCCGCTGGGTAATGTTGCTCGATGTCACGGCGGAGCAGTTGGTCGATCGTCAAGCAGAACTGCAGCGCCGGCTTGCCGAGCAGAGCCCGGAGATCAAAACGGCTTGGCTACCACCTCAAATGATCTCCGTTTCGCAGCGCGGTAACCGGGGAGTGATCCGCGAAGTCTTGGTCCGCGATACTTTGCATGCGAATTCGCGTGCCCCAATGTTTGACGACCAGGAGAGTCGCGGCGGGGGGACGGCGGTGCCCACTGAGGACCGTTCCACTCAGCGGCTGGAAGATGAGCTGCGGCATTTAAGCCAACGCATGAAAAAGCAATCATCCAGGCTGCAACGACAAGCCAAACAGTTGGGACGTTTGGGCGACTGAATGCGACCATTGGCAAGCCGGTCACGGTTTGCGAAGCGGGCAGGTTATCAAGTAGAGTAAGAGTGGCCGCGGGCCGCGCCGCAACGGCTGGACTCTGAACCTCGAAAAGATACTGCATTGATGGCCGTAGACGATGCCGCCCGAGCGGTCACCGAGTTTGATTTATTGCCTCGGCTGCGGCGCACTCAGCAGCAGTTGCGATCTGAACTGCTGGCTGCTCGCGGTGGTCAGGTGCATTGGACCGGTCAGCTTTCGGCGAGCGCTCTGTCAACGGCCACAGCGGTCAGCGCCATGTCGATTGTGTTGGAGACGCGTCTCGCGCGCCGGCAGCCACCTCCCGCGGCGGTAAAGCACTTTTGCTTGCCGACCAGCACCCCGCAGCAGCTTGCAGAAGCCGCTTCGCAGCCGGCTGTGATTGAGCTGCGGGAGTTGATTCGACGCGGTGCGGCGTGGTTATTGACCGCCGCGAATCGGGACGGCGGCTTTGGAGATACCGACCGCAGTCACTCAAATATCGCCACCAGCATGTTGGTCGCAGCTGCCCTCAAGTTGGCCGCTCCGCAATTAAGCGAAGTGGATCAGGAGGCATGTCAGCGAGTCGCAGCCGACTTGAATGCTTACATCGAACGCAGCGGTTCGATTGCCGCGCTGAAGGCGCGTTATGGCAAAGACAAGACTTTTGTGATTCCGATTTTGACGAATTGTGCTTTGGCCGGAATGGTGCCGTGGAGCGAGGTGCAGGCCTTACCGTTCGAGTTGGCTGCCGTACCGCAGCGGATGTATCGGCTGATGCGGATGCCGGTTGTCAGTTACGCAGTGCCGGCTTTGGTGGCGATTGGTCAAGCGAGGTTGTTTTATCAGCCGCCGCGTTTGCCGCTGCTGGGGCGATTGCGGCGTCTGGTTGTCGGCACCACGATGCGGGTGCTGCAGCGGATGCAGCCGACCAGTGGAGGGTACTTGGAAGCGACCCCGCTAACCGCATTCGTGCTGATGAGTTTGGCGGCAACGGGGCGGGCTGAGCATCCTGTTTCGCAAAATGGTTTGTGCTTTCTGCGGGACAGTATTTTGGACGATGGCGCGTGGCCGATCGATACGAACTTGGCGACTTGGATTACTTCGTTGTCGATCCACGCGTTGGCCAGCAAACCAGGTGATCGCCAAGTACCTGAGAGCCAAGTACCTGAAGGGGCTGGTTTATTGGCTAGTGGGCCGGAGACTGCCGAGCATGTGCCTGACGGGCAGGAATTTAGTAAGCAGGAAATCAGTGGGCTGCAACTCAGCATGCAAGGAATTGTTGAGGAGATATCGGTAGACTCACATTGGGCTGATCGCGATTTGGTGACTTGGCTGCTTAGTTGTCAGCATCTGCAGCGACATCCATTTACCGGCGCTAATCCTGGCGGTTGGGGTTGGACCGATCTGAGCGGGGCGGTCCCTGACGGAGACGACACGCCGGCTGCCATTATCGCTTTGGCTGAAGCTCAGCAGCAGAGTGATTTCGACCCTGAACTGCTGCCGCGAATTCGACAAGCTACCGACGCAGGGGTTGGTTGGTTGTTGCGATTGCAGAATCGTGACGGCGGCTGGCCGACATTTTGTCGGGGCTGGGGGAAATTGCCCTTTGATCGCAGCAGCACCGATTTGACCGCTCATGCTTTGCGAGCTTTGTTTCTGGCCGAGACGAGGCTGGGGATTGATATAGGGAGGCATCGTGGTTGGTCGCGTGCGGTTCGCCGGGGCTGGCGTTTCCTGGCTCGATCCCAAAGGCCTGACGGATCCTTTTTGCCCCTTTGGTTTGGCAATCAAGACAACCCCGACGATGAGAATCCGGTGTACGGAACGGGGCGGATTTTGTTAACCGCGGCGGCAGTCGGGCATGAGACGCGTGGTGCGGAGGCGAAGTTTCGGGAGCAAATTTTGGAGCGTGCGGTCGGTTATTTGGTAGACCATCAGAATGCGGATGGCGGTTGGGGGGGCGGGCCGTCACGGGCAGCATCTTTTGCCCGCCGTGAGATCGTAAGGAATTTTGACATGGAATATGTGGCGAAACCTAACGATGTCAGCAGTGTTGAAGAGAGCAGAGGATCCGAAAGTAGCGTGGAAGAAACGGCGATTGCCGTGGAGGGCTTGGCAATTTGGCTACTTTCACAACAGGCAGCAAATCCGGCCCAGGAGCTGGCAATGGGTAGTGGGGCGGGGATGACTCGCCCAGAAGTTGTCGAAAATGGGCTGTTCGGGGGAGTGGCAGGGGCTTTGCCAGCAAAAATTGGGACTGAAGTAGGCGGAAATTTGATCACAGCTGGAGCGGCGGGGTGCCGAGCGGCTATAATCCGAACAGCCGTAACAGGCGGGGCCGAATTTTTGTGCCAGGCGGTGCGTCAGTCGAAACATCACGACCCGTGGCCGATCGGCTTTTACTTTGCCAAACTGTGGTATCACGAGAGACTGTACCCGACGGTGTTTACCACCGCGGCCCTGGGGGCTGCGGAGCGAGCATTGGATAGTTCGCTCGATCGTGTCCGTTCATCATAAATGCATTCCGCCACCGAGAAGGACCCCCGCGTTGTCGATCATTACGCCGTCCACCTCTAAGGCTTCTGCGGCTCCCAAATCGAATAGCCGTCGTCGCAAAACCAGTCATTTGAAGTTGGTCCCTGAGACACGCGAGTTGCGCGAGCAATTGCGCGAGCGATGTCGTCAGGTGGCAGCGAAACTTGACAAAGCCACTCCGTTGACCAAAGACGAGATGGAGCGGGTAGCTCGGGCTCTGTTGGAAGAGAGTGGTCTTCCGGAGGGCTATGTCGGTTGGATCATGGTGGTCTTGAGCACTGAATTTTGGGCCGAATCGGTCGCTGCGGTGCCTCCGGAACGGCGGCTCTTTTTACTGCCTCACTGTCTCAAGCACGCCGAAGGTTGTCCGGCCGACTACGACCAATTTGGTTTGAATTGTCGGCAGTGTGGCGCGTGTTCGATCGCCGACTTCCGCACCGTGGCTGAGGACATGGGCTATCGCGTGCTGGTTGCCGAGGGCTCGCCAGTCGTGATGAAGATCATCGTCAGCGGCTATGTCGATGCGGTTTGCGGCGTAGCCTGTTTGAACGTGCTCGAGAAAGCGATCGATAAGATTTTACTTGCTGGGATTCCGTGCATGGCGGTCCCTTTGCTCAGCAGTGATTGCCGCAACACCAGCGTTGACGAGGATTGGGTCGACGCGATGGTCCGCACGCCCTATCAACCGGCTCGTCAGCAGACTCGCACATACATACACTTGATGCGGGCTGCGGCCGACATGTTTGAGCCGGAGCGTTTGGAGAAATTGGTGCCCCGTTTGCGAGGCGGCAAGCCGCTCGATCCGCAAGCGCTCGATGGTGCCAGTTTGCTGGCCGGCACCGATCCGATTGCGGCTACCGAATCGTTGGCCTACGACTTTCTCTCGCGAGGCGGCAAGCACTCGCGACCTTTCATCACCTTGGCGGCTTACGACGCTTTGCGAGGCGATCTTGGCACCACCGCCGAGGGTGTGGAGGTGGTGGAGGCGATTCCCGAGTCGGTGTGCCGCGCGGCGATGTCGATTGAGACTTTTCACAAAGCCAGCTTGGTCCACGATGACATCGAAGACGATGACGCGTTTCGTTACGGCGTGCCGGCGATGCACCGACGTTGCGGGACCGCGACGGCGATCAACGTGGGCGATTACTTGATCGGCATGGGCTATCGGCTAGTATCGCGTGAGGCTGCTGCGTTGGGGCCCGAAGCAACCGCCGATATCCTCGACAGCTTGGCCTGCGCCCACACGCGTTTAGCGGAAGGGCAGGGGGCCGAGTTGGTGTGGCGTGATGCTAGCGATCGACGGTTGCGACCGATCGACGCTTTGAAGGTTTACGCCTTGAAGACCTCACCCGCTTTCGAGGCAGCACTCTATGCCGGTATCCGCTTGGCGGGGCCAGTTGCTGAATACGCGGAGCCGATTCGTGTCTTCAGTCGCAACCTGGGAGTCGCTTTCCAGATTCTCAACGATTTGAACGATTGGGATGGGGACGACCACAACAAGATGTCGGCCGGAGGTGACACGTTGGGAGGCCGGCCCACGTTATTGTTTGCATTGGCGCTCGACAAACTTTCTCCGGCTGAGGCCGAAGAGTTGCTGGCCCTGTGCGACCCGGCAAACACCAGCCCCGCTCCTCCCCGGCTCCGCCGCGTGCGGCAGTTGTATCAAGAATCGGGGGCTTTCGAGGCGGCCCATCGCTTGGTGGACAAGCACCAGCAACGGGCGGAGGAAGTTGCCGATGCCTTGCAGCCCGATGCTTTGCGTCGTTTGTTTTACTATTTGGTCGATACCGTGCTGGAACGTCCCACTGAGACCACGCCCGCGGTGGTTACGTTGGGCACGTTGCCAATTACCAGCAATCGCTAGCCAACTCCACAGCCCAGGATCCCTCGCGTGCACGAGACGCAACCTGAACCACCAGCCGTCGATTTGATGGACTTGGTGGAGCTGTTCTATCCGCAAGACAACACGCTCGGCGATTTTCGGGCGTGTGAATCGGCAGAGCAAATTCCTCAGCCGCAGCGCGATCTGCTGAACCACGAAGCCCACATGACCGTGACGGTGGAAGCCTTTCATGGTTGTCCGGTCGATGTGCGTGTTGCTCGGACGCGATTCGTACAAGCGACGGGCAAGGACGATTGGTACGCGCGGGAGATCACGCTGCATCGCCAATTGGACCAATCGCCTGTTCAGTACGGAATCGTGCGTCTGAACGTGTCGTTGCTGGCGCCCCCGGTGTGGGAGGAAATTCGTGCTCGGCAAATTCCTTTGGGGCGAGTTTTAATCAAGCATCAAGTGTTGCGCGAGGTCGAATTGTGCGGTCTTTGGGAAGTTTCCGCCGGTCCTGATTTGGCCCGGTTGCTGGAAATTCCCGTCGGGCAGATCACTTATGGGCGCACGGCGCGGATTTTTTGCGATTATTTGCCGGCCATTGAGTTGCTCGAGATCGTCACACCCTGATTGTCCCGATGTCGATCACCAGAAAGGTGATGCCGATCGCAAGGCGAGGGGCGGTGGGCGAGGTTTGGTGAATGAGCGGTTAGGGCTTGGGCAGTTTTCGGCGGAGCACTTGCCATCCGATCTATAATTTGGCGGGTTGCATATGCTCCGTTGAAAATGCGGTGTTTTCGTAACCCGACGCGTCAGCGAGGGATTTTGCCTATCTCGGTCCCTCGCTTACGCTTCGGGTTATGATTTTGCCACCACGTTGGCGGTGTCTAGCTAGGAAAGAACTGCATCACCATTCAGCACGGAGCTTGAGCGGTGTCCATGACTCAAAAAGGTTATTCCATGAACGACCAGTACGATGTGATTTGCCTGGGAGCGGGCCCAGCCGGTGCCAGTGCGGCGGGGGTCACAGCGGCAGCCGGTTTGCGAACTTTGTTGGTTGAGCGGGAGGCTTTTCCGCGTTTTCACGTTGGCGAATCGTTGATGCCGGAAACGTACTGGCCTCTGCAGCGGTTGGGATTGGTCGATCGCGTCCGCGAGATGGGGTTTCAAGTTAAAAACAGTGTCCAGTTCGTCACCAATACGGGAAAGGAATCGGAACCATTTTTCTTTCGCGAGCACGACGACCGCGATAGCAGTCAAACGTGGCAAGTCGAGCGGAGTGATTTTGACAAATTGTTGTTTGATCGAGCGGCCGAATTGGGAGCCGATTGTCGCGACCGCACACGGTTGTTGGACGTGCATTTTGAAGGCGAGCGTGCGGTCGGGGTAAGTGTGCGTGGACCCGATGGAGAAAAGCGTGATATCGCTTGTCAAGTCGTCATTGATGGCACCGGGCAACAGTCGGTAATCGCCAACAAGTTAGGTTTGAAAGAGATCAATCCGCGACTAAAGAAGGCTGCCATTTGGGGCTACTACCGCGACGCGGAACGCGATCCGGGTGAGAACGCCGGAGCCACGATCATCTTGCAAACCGAGTCGAAGGATTGTTGGTTTTGGTTTATCCCGCAGGCTCGTGGGATCACCAGCATCGGGTGCGTCGGAGATCACGAGCATTTGCTGAAAGGCCGGGGTACGCCGGAAGAGGTGTTTGCCGAGGAGTTAGCCAGTTGTCCCGGGCTGTTGCCAAGGCTGAAAATGGCCGAGAGAGTGGGCGGTTTGAAAGTCGCTAAAGAATTTTCCTACACCACTAAGCAGCATGCCGGTCCCGGTTGGGTGTTGGTTGGCGATGCGTTTGGATTCATCGATCCTGTTTATTCTAGCGGGGTGTACTTTGCCCTAGAGACTGGCGTGCGAGCCGGCGACGCCGTCGTCGAGGGGATCCGCAAGCAGGACATCTCGAGTGAGCAGTTGGGGAATTGGACCGGCGAGTTCAAGGCTGGCATGAGTCGCGTGCGGGAACTGGTGCATGCCTTTTACAGCAAGGACTTTAGCTTCGGGCGATTTATGCAGAAGTTTCCTCAGCATCGTGGCAATTTAACCGATCTGCTGATTGGCCGCGTGTTTGACGATAAGACCGGCATGATCTTCGACGATATGATTCCGGCCATCGAGCAGGCGGCGGAGGAAAGAAGGATTCGGGAAGCCGCTTCGGCGTAAATAAAGTAGGCTAGCCGCTCTCAAGTTGGGAAAAGTCCCGCCGCCAGTTTCACTGTGGTAGAGAGGCAGGCGGTGCTAGGTTAAAGTGATCGCCGGTACGTCACGACGCGTGAGTGACGTAAGACACCCTCGGAGAGGTGAGACGGCGATGGCTTTCTGGTTGGATTTTCCCCTCTCAGTCCGTGTCGCGGTGATTGTTGGTTGCGGGTTCGTCTTGGCTGGGCTCGCCAACTGGGTCATTTATACGCTGGCCTATTTCCCGCGGCCGATCAGCCCCTGGGCGCCGCCGGCGGCGGGAGCTCCTCCGCGTCGCTGGTATGATCGCCTGCCGCTGGTCGGTTGGATCGGTTTGCGGCGGGAAGCTTTTTTGCATGGCCGTTGGTTTTGGCTGCGCCCGTTGTTGATCGAGTTGCTCTTTCCGATAGCACTGGTCGCTTATTATCGATATGCCGTGCTCGATTTGTCGTTGGTGGAGGCTCAACTGGTGCCTGGCATCAACAACGTACCGGGGGCCAGGTTGCTAGTGGACCAGTGGATGAATTTTATCTTCCTGGGGCATGCACTGCTGGCCACGTTAATGGTTGCCGCCACCTTTATCGACTTTGATGAGCAGACGGTGCCCGATTGGATTACCGTGCCGGGGACTTTGTTGGGGTTGGCTTTAGGCTCTGGTGGTTATCAGTTATTTATGCCTTACTTCACCACTGGCTTCTCGTTAGAGCCGGTATTGTTCACCACGCCGGGAGGGAATTGGGGTGACCGCTGGTCCAATGCAACCGGTTTGTGGCTTGGTTGGGGGTTGTTTACTTGTTGGTGTTTTGCCCTAGCCGATAGACGTTTGATTTTGCGGCGAGGTGTGGGCAAGGCGGTGCAGTATTTTTTTGCGGGCTTGGTGCGGCATTCGAGTTGGAAGTTGTTATTGTTGATTTGGCTCGCTGGATTAGGCTGGATAGGTGTTGTGTTTTGGTTGGGTGATAATCATTGGCGCGGCTTGCTGACATCGTTGGTGGGAATGGGAGTAGGGGGAGCGACGGTGTGGTCGGTGCGGTTGGTTGCTGGGGTGGCAATGCGGCAAGAGGCGATGGGGTTTGGTGATGTGACCTTGATGGCCATGATTGGTGCATTTGTTGGTTGGCAAGCTAGTTTATTGGCTTTTGTGTTGGCTCCGTTCACGGCGATTTTGATAGTCTTGGTACAGTTTGCGTTGACGCGCAACCGAGTCACACCGTTTGGTCCTTATCTCTGCGCGGGGACCGTTGTGACGATTTTGTTTTGGCCCAGGTTATGGGAATATTTCGGAGTGCCGGCTTTCGGGTTGGGAGCGATTTTGCCGGTGATTTTAATTAGCCTGCTGTGCATCATGGGGGTGATGTTGGCGGTGTGGCGATTTATCAAGCAGGCAATCATGGGCTAGGCTTGAGCAGATCGCCGATTGTTGCGGCGATTGTTGGACGCTCCCAGGGCGTCAGTCGCCAAAACCCGCTCACGCTGACACCCGTTTGACACTATGCATGCGACTATGTTTGCGTCTGCTGAATCGCCTGCGGTTACCGAGTCGCCAGCTGACAAGCCACTCGCTGAGCAGGGATTCGCTGAGTGTTTGCCAGCAATTCCCTTGCGGGGACGGATTCATGTTCGCGGTGGCGTGTTGACGGCGATTGACTCGCGGTGGTTACCTGGGATGGCCAGCACGATGCAAATCTGGTTTGACTCGCGTACCCGTCAGAGTCGGACCGACCATTGTTATTTGGATTATCGCGCGTCGCGTCGCGTCCCTGGGTATTTGACATTGGAATACATCCGTTGTCGGCCGGGCACTTCTTACGCATCATTTCGCGAGTCACTCAGGGTGCTCGATGTGATTGCCCATCAGCGACAGGCGTTGGCAATTTTCGCTCACGTGGGAACCACGCGGATTTCAGATCGACTGCTGAAGCGTTTCGGGTGGCAACAGCACGCAGCAAAAATGGGGGGGCGTCAGTGGATCAAGCGTTTTTACCATCATCATTCACCCCTCGGTGTGGCGTCGCGTCGCACCTTGGAAAAGTACTGATTCCCCTAAGCGCGAGGGCATTCTTCGACCTAGATTTTAGCACCTATCCGAAAACCCAACAGAACCGCGGCTAGCGCCAAAGCGGCTAATGTTTTTCGGCTAGGTTCTTAATAACTAATCTATCGATGTAGATTACCAAGCATCGCACTTTACTCGTATTCGACTTGTGGATTTACCATGGTAGCGAGCACGAACAAGCGTCGTTCTCTGCCCTTTATCCTGGGTTCTTTGGCGATTGTTGGTGGACTGTGCAGCACTCCGCTGGTGACTTTGGGTGAAATCCGTCTCCATTTTACCGAGGGAGCGATCGTAACTCCGGTTGATTTATGGAACAGCGAGGGGGCGCCGCGCCTGCTGGGCAGTTTGGTTGCCTTGTTTCTGGGGGCGATCATTGTTTGCAGCAGTCGACCTGGGTGGTTGAGCACGTTGTTGTTGCTACCGCTGGGGATTGTGAATTTCTTAATCCGTCCAGTTTTTAAAACAAATTTTCCGCTGCTGCTGAAGTTGGCTTATTTGGGCCTGGGAGCCGCTATCTGCTGGGGCGCTGGTTTGCTGTTGGTGGCACCCCAGCATTTCGAGCAGCTGCTCAAACTCCGTCAGGAACATGCACCTGCTGGTTTGGGCAGCGAGGTTGATTGGCAGTTTTACGTGACCACCTATGGCGAATTGGCCAGTCTCTTAATATTGGCTCTTAGCTGGGGAATGATGAACGCGACGCTGTTTTCTCTGCTGCGGAAAGGTGAAGTGGTAGACCTAAATAGCGCAGCGGAAGATGATCTCAGCAATTATCTTCGCAGTCGCAGTTACAGCGGAGCGGGCGCCAGCGTCCAGTCGACTAGCGACTCGGTTGTAATCCAGCAAAAGAAGGCTCGCAAGCTGCCACGCGAGTTGAAAGCGACGCGTGCGTTTTGGCAACAGGAACTGGGGGCGTTAGGTTTCGAGTCGGCCGAATCGTGGGAATTCATTGACGACGCTGGCCAAGCCGGGCACACCTTGATGATGCTCGGCTGTACGAACCTGGTGATGGTCGAATTATCTAGTTTTTGCGAGCAGGAAAGGGTGACTCTGACAAGTCTGTTGGAAGATGGACGCTTGGTCCGCACGATCCAGGCCAGCGATGATCGGCCTGACGATGATGATCCAAACGAACTAGTCGTGCCTGCTCATGAGGATCAGGAGCCCAAAGCGTTATTGGCGACGCATTTGGCCACCGTTTCGGATTTTGCTGAGGTGGGACAAACGAAACTCGTCAGTGCCACGGCTGAGCATTTGGCGGAGCGGTTATGCCACGGCGGTTTCGCCGCGGTCGGAAGTCTCAGCTTGAAGGCGCCTTCGGCACCGGGAAAGCCCGAGTTGTCGGTTATGTCAGCCGGAGAGCGCTAGATACCAATTTGGGCGAGCGCGTCGGCCACCCGTCCCACGGCGTGGGTTAGCCGTGGGTGGGTGACTTCGAGTTCACGAGCAACCTCGCGCATCCTTTCGGCGAAGGAATCTGGCGGCGACTGTTGATTGTCCATGGCAACTTGAATGTCGGCAATGGAATCACGCAGGCGGGCATCGTGGTTCGCATCAAGGTGATCTGACGCGGCCAATTCGGCGCGGAGGTCCTCGAGGATTTGTTCGAGGCTTTGCGAAACCTTGAGGACGACTTTGTGCACATCCGCTTGGCCGTTCAGTGGGGCGTGGCCATCTTCGGGTAGGAAGATGGCAAAACAACCCGCCGGAATTTTGAAGTAGCTGGTTGGTGGGTCCGCAAAAAAACCAACGTCGCGGCTGGTATCAAAATCACCCTCGGGTTGTTCGCAATCGGCTATTGGGATCCAGCCGATCGTCTCTTCGCCAGAGACCACGTACTGGATATCGAGATAGCGGCGATGGTGCTCAATCTGAGTACCTCCTGGTCCTTTTCCAGTGGTCCGCTCCACGATGGCAAACAAATCGCTGCCGTTGATTTCCAGGCGCCCATCCGGCAAAGAACTGGGGTCCATTTGCCGCAAGAAGCGAAACGCCGCTCCGAACTGGGGGTGTAAAGCGACGTAGCGATCGGCAAACTCCAATCGGTCAATAATCATTTCGCTCTCCTCAAAAGCCTGGATCTGTGGGTGTCAGACGCCAAGATAGCAGTTTCGTTGAGTCGGCGTAATCGAGCGAATAATGTGAATTCGCACAAAATTTTGAGCTAGATTTTCACAGCCATTACCGACTTGGTTGGCAAACACACGCTTCATTGAGCAGGCGACATGACGCGGTCTAACCCATTAAGCAGCACGCCGGAATCTCCCCGTTTCGACCTCGCCACCAAAGCGATGGCGGCCGTCGTGCTGGGGGTTACCGCCTGGTTGCTGGCGCTGCCGCTCTCCAGTTCAATCCAGCAAGCCACGCTGGCAAGATTTCATTTGCGGAGTTCAAATTTTTTCTGTTGGGCACTGCAGCAGCCAATTCCGGCTATGTACAGTTTTGAGAATCGCTACTGGTTGAATGGCCCCCAGGCGACCGCTGAGGAATCGAGCTTGGTGAATCACTTTCCGCTTCGCTTGCTGACCTTTGGTGACAACCGTTATCGATTGTTGCATCAGCATCAGCCGCTGAACCTGGTGGTGCGTTCGCGTTATCGCAACCAGCAGTTAACTACGGTCTGTCGGGCCACGCCGGAGCCGGATGGCGGTTTTCGTTTGACCAAGACGAATGCCAGCGGAGAGACCCCATGAGCCAGCGGGATAACGCCACAGTCCTCAGCACCCAAGCGATCGTGGTATATCGAACAGTCGTCTGCTGTATGTTGCTGGCGGTCCTATGGAAAGCGGCTCACTTTTGGACTTTCCTCAAAGTCTACGCCCAGTTGCCGCTTCAAGACGAGTTTTTTCCCGCTTGGGATCGCGCCAATGTTGTCTTGGCGTTCGCTTATCTGGCAGTTGTTAGCGCCAGTTTTTTGACCATGCTGACGCGTCAACGTTGTCAGTTACGGGCGTTGGCGAGCATCAGCTGCGGCGGTGCCTTCCTGTTATGTATTCATCAAGGTAGCTATAACGACGCCACGTTTGTGACCGCGTTTTGGAACTCGCTGTGGTGCGTTTGGTTTATTCATCGCTGCGGCGCCGATCCGACCGCCGAGTTATTGAGCAAAGGCGCATATCTTGCCAACATCATTTTGGCGATGATCCTGCTGGGAGGCGGGATTGGCAAATGGACGGCCGAGTATTGGTCGGGGGCCGTGCTGTACGAGATTTATTTTCAAGACCGCGACTTTTGGATCTTTAACTGGTTGCGGGCTTGGGTTGCCGAGCCGGAATTGCGGAGTATCGCTTGTTGGTATTCACGCCTGGTGATTGTGACGGAAACCAGCTGCTTTGCCGCGCTTTGGTTGCTGCCGCGGCACTATGCGGGAATGTTGGCGATCGCGGTCTTTACCGCGATCGCTTGTTTGTCAAACTTTTACCTCTTCTCCGTGGTGCTCAGCGCGATCGGTTTGGCAACGGTAAGTCTGCACGCGATAGCCAGCGACGGTGATACCGTGACCGACCAAAATTTGCAGCCAGCTTGAGCTGTCGTGTGTGCTTATTCGCCGATGGCAAACAGTTTATCGCCACGCCTAATGATGAGACGATTTCCGACTGGCGCGGCCGCGTAGAGGACGTCGCCGCCACCGAAGCCGGGTTGTTTGTCAGCATCGCCACCCTCGGGCCAGCAACGGTTGCTAGCGATCTGCTTGCCGTCGGCCAATGAGATCACGCTGGTGGTTCCCTTGTATCCAAATATGTAGAGGTAATCCCCGGCAACGATTGGCGTCGACCAGATGCCGCCGGCGTCGGTGCGGTCGATGCTGACTTGTTCGCCCGTCTCCAGATCGAGCCGGTAGAGCACGCCGGTGCGGTTTACAATCGCCGCGGTGTTGCCAGCCACGACAGGGCTGCCAAACGTGGAGGTTGCCTTTTTGGCTTGCCATTTGTAGGCCGCTTGGAAGCCGCCATCAGCTTGTTGGGTGATTTGAACTAAACCATTGCTCGCCGCGGCGGCACCAGGTTCAGTTTCACCGCGTCCGTCGGAAGCGCCGATCAGGAACTGGGCTTCGCCCGCTGGGGTCGGTGTGCAGGAGGTGTTGTTGGAGATCTCAGCGAACTCCCACAAGCGAGCTCCGTTGGCTGGATCCAACCCAATGATTTTGCCACTAGCACTGCACACCAGATGTTGTCCTCCGGCGACTGGGATCAAACGGGGCGAACCCCAAGAAGTCGCCCCCACGCCGGGAACCTTCCAAGCCACATCGCCGGTCTTTGGTGCGAGTGCCAAGACGTAGGGCTCTTCGCTCCGTTCGACCCAGACAAAGACATGGTCTTCATTGACTTCCAAGGAGGCGGCCAAACCGTGGCGAGCTTCGATCTTGCCATATTTTTCCACCAGGTTGAGTTCCCATTGACGTTCGCCGCTGGGAGATACAGCAACCAGCAAGCCGCCTTCGAAAAAGGCCACGAAGCCTTCCGCGGTAGCCACGGCGGAGGGCGCCGCACGGCTGACCATGGGTGTGTTGGCGAAGGGGGACGGGTTGCTTAGATCGACTTGCCAACGCTTTTTGCCGTCAACGGTTGAAAAGGAGGAGAGGTGATAGTTATCTTTATTTTCGCCGCTGGTCGAAGTGACAACGATTTGGTCGTGGGCGATGATCGGAGTCGATTGGCCATAGCCGGTGATCTCCGCGGTCCAGGCGATGTTCTGGTCGGGGGACCACTCGGTGGGAAGCTTGACGTCGGTCGCGAGTTGGCCGCCATTTTGGAAACTGGACCAGTTGGGCGGCGCAGCCAGGGCACTGCTGGTGAGCAGCATCAAGAGTAGGAGTTGGCTCCCGCGGGGAGTGATTAACGTGGGTAGGGAAGCAAATTTAAAAACGTTCATGAGAAATCCGACTGCGGCGAACTGAGCCGCTTAAAACTGGGCCAGGAAGAGGAAACAAATCGTAACGGCTGTAAAGTTATGAACCGGTTTGAAAACCGCTCAGCCGCTACTGCGTGAGACGCGGTGCGGAAGGGGGGTTGGTTAGGTTTTAAGCCAGAAAGAGATGCAACCATACCAAGCTGTCCGCGGAAACGGACAAAAAAGTGCTAAACGCACGTGCCATGAAGCTGAGCGATCAAGTTGCAAAATGCCACAAAATCCTGTGGCGGGTCCGCGTGATGCATCGTCTATTTGGCTGGCTACTGGCGTTGGCTGACTGCTAAATATTTTATGGATAATGACAATCATTCTCAATGGTTTTGGGTTTTATTCAAACTGGCCGCGCTGTCAAGCTCCGGAGCGGGAATTCCATCGTCAAGATGTGCCATTCGCGGGGAGTCATGCTCGTAATTGCTGGCTTTGCCAGCCGCGCGGGAGCTCGCCAGCCACGCGCCTGCCAGCCGATGGCTCGGGGACTTTACAACAGAATGTTGCGATTGCCGAAATCAGCGAGAAACCTTTGCGTATGGGCCAGTACGTGTTCGTAAGCGAGATGCTCCACCTCTTCGCCCAAGACTTCCGCTTCTAAGTAGCCCTCGTAGCCAGACAGAATCAGCAGCTCGATGATTTCCCGCAGAGGCACGCGTCCCTCGCCCAGCAGGCAGCGATTTTGTTCGCCCAGTGGCAGATGTTTGCCGTCGCCCAGTTGGACGATGCGGATATGCCTGACGACATCGGGGAGCCAAGTCAGGATGTGGGGATCGAAGCCGAGATGATAGGTATCAAGAACCAAGCCCACGTTGGAGCGGCTGAGGGCACCGATGACGTCGAGAGTTTGCCGCACATCGTTGACAATCGACCATTCCGCGCCGCAGCCCGGATGCATTGGTTCGACAGCCAAGGAGACGCCGACGGCGTCCGCCGCCTCGCTCAGTTCTTCGAAAGCTGAGAGGATCATGCGGCGGGCGTGGTTTTTAGTGTGGTTATTTCGCCCCCCGGCCAGCATGATGACCGTCTTGGCGCCCACTTGCGCGGCGGTTTGCACAGCATCCAGAGCATCGCAGAGGCTTTCGTGATAGCTCCGTCCGTCACTGCCGGTGAAGCCCCCGGCCCATGAGACGCTGGAGACCTCCAACTGATGTTCGGCCAGCAGCTCGACAGCCTTCTCGGTGCCGTACTCGTGCAGTTTCGGGCGCCACAGGCCAATGCCCGTAAAGCCATGCTCGGCCACCGCCAGCACGTCCTCTTCGAACGTCCAGCGGTAGGTCGTCAGTTCGTTAATCGCCAGCTTCACCATCCGTGTTGCTACCGGCTCTCTGAAAAGGAGGAAGAAGGATACAGCGACGCCATGCGATTGCGCTCTGAACCCGAGACAAGGTTGTTAAGCGGTCGCCAGTCGCACCTCGCGGCCAGCGTCCGAAGTGGCGTCAGTATGTCGAGCTGAGCCGCCCGTGTAAAGAAATGATTGGGCTTGAAATTGAAACCAGCCTGGAAAGCAGAAATTGCTCTCGACACGAAGCCAAAAAAAAACGCCCTCGGCAAAGCATTTGCCAAGGGCGTTTTCGTTGTACGTACCAGCGGAATCAGGATGATCCTGAATCGCTGGCGGATACCTCAAAACTGCGCCTTCCCACGGTGGGGAAGACAAAATTCAGGGTGAGTCTATTCGCGGGGACGAATCGCGCCGGTGAGGCCCGAGTAGTCGACCCGGTCTTCGTTGTGCCAAAGTGGTGCGCCCAATTCAACGCGGCGCCGTAAGACTTCGATTTTCTCAGGCGAGCCAGCCGGTGCATCGGTCGCAATGAATCCGTCCTTATCGCGGGGAACGAAGTCTTCATCATGACCGTAACGCAGGATCGCTTCGAAAACGTTCTTGCAAACGTCCATTCCAGTGTTTCCTCAGTTGCTCAGAAGGAGATACGCGACTTCCGACACACTCAGTTCACGATCGTCAGTGAACTGCTAGCCTGCCGAAAGCCAGATATATTGAAATCATGTAGCGGGACAGAAAAACGCCTGCTGCCCACCGGTTGATGCCGGATACTTAAGATTTGGTGAATTCACTTGAAAAGAAGCTTAACCCACAGGGTGATTATTCACCGTTAACTCCGTCGGTCAAGCAATTTGCGGACGAAGAAATGTCGCACACTTGTGACGACGATGGCTGGCGACGGTCGGCGAATCCTTGCCGATCGGGCAATTCATGAGCTTTTGGGCCTTTGTTGCTATCCGTTAACGTGCTCGTTGCCAGGTGCCGAAGGCTGGTAATTTCCCCGAAACGTCGCTTAAAGGACCCAAACTTACCTTTACAAGCCCTCTTGACAGCAATTGCTCGACCGGGCCGCTGCGCAGATAAGTCCCCCAGGCGGTAATTCCGGTAGAGTCTGAAGCGGGAATCCGCGAGAATGAATACGATCGCTACCGCCGGAATTTTTTTTCTAAAATTCTTTTTTTCTTAGGTACATGACACTCCCCACCCGCTTGTGAGCAGCTCCTTTCGATGTGGATTCAAAAGAAAATAACGCTTCCCGCCGCCTCCCGTGGTTTCCATTTAATTACTTCGCGAGTCCTGGCCGCCTTGCCCGAGCTGGCAGATTGCCAATGCGGCATGCTGCAGGTCTTCATTCAGCACACCAGCGCTTCGTTAACCATCAACGAGAACGCCGACCCCGACGTTCGTGCGGATTTTGAGGTGGCGATGAATCGGGCCGTGCCGGAGAATCAGCCCTTTAGACACACGCTGGAAGGTGCAGACGACATGCCGGCCCATGTCAAAGCGTCGCTACTCGGCAGCAGCTTGTTGATTCCGATTGGCAACGGCCGCCCACTGCTGGGAACTTGGCAGGGCATTTACTTGTGCGAGCATCGTGACCGGGCAAGCGGTCGGAATTTGGTGCTGACCCTCTGGGGCGAGTAGCCGGCTGCCTGCCCGTCACTGGCATACAGCTGGAATACCGGGCATCCAGCTGGAAAACGGTTTACAGCTGGAAATCTGCTAGATCAATTGGTTTGCATTCGGCCAGCACGCGGCCAAACTCGGCGATCCGCTCGCGATCAACCAGCGATAATTGCTCGACCACTTGCAGTTGCGAGCGAAATCGCTGAGGTTTGACACCACGTCTGAGTTTCAGCTCGAGCGTGGTTGCCAGCGGCAGGTGCCCCATGTCGGCGATATATTGCCCGAGCGTCATCCGCGCGAAAGGTGGCAGGCCAATTTGGCGGCTGACATTTAGCTGCGAAGCGAGGGTGGCGAAATGATTGTAAGCGGCGGCGATTTGCGGTTTTCGGACGGCAATCGTGGTCGTGGTGTATTTTGTGTCACCGAAAGCGATTTGATATCGCTGCGGATCGCCCGGCTCCTCTTTTTCCAGTTCACTGACCTGAGCCAGCAGGCCAAAGTATTCGGCGCGTCCTTCTTGTTCGATTGCCGCACGGGCTCGCGCCGTGGCGGTTAGCAGTTCCTCGGTCGCCAGGACAACTTGTTCGCGATTCAGCCGATCGACCAAAATCACGCGGCCGCGAGCCGGATCGTACAGCGTGGCGATGCGGTCGTCGTCGAGGCGAATATCGTAAATCACTCCCGAGTCAAAGAGGATTAAATGTCGCGCTGCGGGCTGGATCGCGTCGCCGGCAAAGACCTCTGTTTCGACGCGAAACGATGGCCCTTGGGGAACAACCGCCGGGTCGTTGGCGGGCAAAATTGCGGAACTGATCATCCAAAAAACCGTGGCAAGCGTCGCGGAAAATCGCATGGGGCGGGGCTCCAGCATCCAAATCAGCGGCAAAATCGAACCAAACAACACCTCGGTCTAGCGAATTTCCAAAGATCGTGTCTACCCCGGCTCTCGATCGGTACGAGAGGTAACTATGGTAGATAGGACTTCCCATCCGCTAACGCCCCCGATCGACAGAGCCTAACCACAGATGATTAAGCGGATTTTGGTAACAGGCGGAGCCGGATTCTTGGGCTCTCATCTTTGCGAACGCTTGGTCGCCGAGGGGCACGATGTGATTTGCCTCGACAATTTTTTTACCAGCCAAAAAACCAATGTGGCCCATTTGCTGGGGCTGCCTAATTTTGAGCTGGTCCGGCACGACGTCACGCTGCCGATCTTTTTGGAAGTGGACCAGATTTACAATATGGCCTGTCCGGCAGCTCCGGGGCACTATCAGTACAATCCGATCAAGACGATGAAGACCTCTGTGCTGGGGGCCATCAACATGTTGGGGGTGGCCAAGCGATGCGGGGCGCGGATTTTGCAAGCCAGCACCAGCGAAGTGTACGGAGACCCAGAGGTCCATCCACAGCCCGAGTCTTACCGCGGCAGCGTCAATCCAATTGGCCTCCGCGCCTGCTACGACGAAGGCAAACGGGCCGCTGAGACGCTGTTCATGGACTACTGGAGGCAGAACAAGGTTAGCGTGCGGATCGTGCGGATTTTCAACACCTACGGTCCCAGAATGCATCCGTATGACGGACGAGTTGTCTCCAATTTTATTCGCCAAGCGTTGCAGCAAGAGCCGATCACGCTGTTTGGTGACGGTTCGCAGACGCGATCATTCTGCTATCGCGATGATTTGTGCGAAGCCATTATTCGCACCATGAACGCGGAGGAGGATTTTCCTGGACCGATCAACATTGGCAACCCGGGCGAGTTCACGATTCGCGAGTTGGCTGAGTTGGTGATGGAATTGACGGGCAGCCAAGCGGAGCTGGTGCAACGACCACTCCCCTCGGACGACCCCACGCGTCGCCGCCCAGACATTACGCTAGCCAAGGAAAAATTGGGCTGGGAGCCCAAATTTCCGCTCCGCGAGGGGCTGGCAAAGACGATCGACTGGTTCCAGTCGATCAAGTTGAGCGATTACCGGCCACCGACTCCCAACTACGTCTGAGTGGGAGGTGAAGTCCAGCGCCGCTGGCGATTTACGAAAGCGGCGCTGCACGGCGATCAGCGGTTCAAGCCTGGGGGCACGATCTCGATTGCGACGAATCTCGATCGCGACGGGTGCGGTGGTTGGACCTAGCACGTAGGCCGACGCTCGGGGCAAATCAATTAGACCGCAAGTTCCGAGGCAATTCCCAAGCGGAAATTTTAGGCAATGGTCTTAGGCCATTTCTTTCATTGCTTTGAGTGGGCGAATCGTGAGCTTCTTGCTGGCTGGTTTCGGAGCCAACCAGATTTCGCTGCCGTCGGCAGGGTTGCGGCCTTTTCGCTTTGGTTTGGCGGGCACGTCTTTGAGGGTGACTTTGCAAAGTCCAGGAATGGTGAATTGCCCGGGGCCTTTGCTGCCGAGGGAGTTTGCAATTTGGACGCTGAGGGCGTCGAAGACATCACCGACCTCTTTTTTGGTCAGTCCGGTGGACTCGGCAATGTTTGCCACGATCTGAGTTTTGGTAAGTGCCTTCGGAGGTGCAGCTTTCGCCATGAGTTGTTGCCTTTGAGAGCAGTGGATGGGATGGGACAAAAAGAAAGGCCGTCCGCGCTGCGGAACAGCCAATTGGTTTAAGGTCTCCAGCACCTGCTTGCAACCCGGTGAGCCCTAAAAAAACGGGCTTTTTTCCAGTTTCGTGGATTCCCTCAGCCGCTCAATAATTGCCCATTTCTACCTGCTACCGGACTTGACAGCAACGCGGCAAATTGAATCGCAGCGAGCTGACACTCGAAATCGCTTGGCCAGCTCGGCCTGCCATTGCCCCCGGGTTCCGTTTACAGCTGGTCGTCGGCGAGCTCCGCAAAGGTGGCGTCGACCGCGCTGGCGTCGGACTCGCCGTCACCTTCCGCTAGTCTTTCAGCCACCACAGAGCGACGCTCCAACTGGGGCAGCAGGTCCAGCATTGCCGAATCGGTCGCTTGCTGTTTCACGTCCCCCGGGGCGGCGGAGTTCGATTCGCCGGAGGCCCGCGCAATCGGCGTTGATGTGACACCGCCATTGTTGAGATCGAGCGGCCCTGCTTCGCCCTCAGCAGCCAAGCCGCCGCGATCTAAGCCGCCGCGATCGGCCGCGTCAGCGGGCGACGACGACGAGGCGAAAGGTGTTGCCGTGAAAGGCGTTGTCGTGGACAACAAGTTGCTGCTTGCGCCCGGGGCGTTCCCTGCGCCCGCGGTGGTGCTGGAAGACAGCGAGAGTCGCTGTGAGTCATTCGCTTCGCCCTCAGCCGTTGAGCTGGAGGCCAACGTCTGGCTGCTGGTCGCCGTCTGAGTCGCTTCACCTTCGCCAGCACCCGCCGTGACGGCTGTGTAGTTGACATCATCGGGATCGAGGTTGATGCGGAATAAGTGGAAGCCCGCTTCGCTGGCGCGGTGGTCCACATGCTCGCTATCGAGTGGCAAAGTAACGCTGAGGCGACCATTGGAATCGGGGTCATCAATTTCGACCGTCAGTTGCTCGCCATTCTCCGAGAGGGAAACGACCACGTTTTCAGGAATACCTTCGACATCAGGCATCGAGATCCACTGATGTTGCTCGCCTGGGCGGACCGCGACAAAGGCGGAGAACAGCGAGGCGGAACCGAGGAAATCACGACGGTTCACATACTCAGATTTGAGGTTGCCAACGGTCACGTCGATCGGCGCGGGAGAAGTTTCATCCTCCGCGGAACTGAAAGCAATAACGCGTTCGCTCTCCGCACCAAACACAAAAGGCACGCCCGGAATCACGACTTCGTACTCGCCAGGTGCTTGGTCGGCGAAGCGGAAAAGGCCAGTGTTGGCATCAAAGGTTTGCCTCACATCGACCGGTTCCCCTTGGAAATTTGTACCTCGCAACTGGACGCGGAAGTCACCCGAGAAGGGCAGTGAGCCGGCCGACATATCAGCCGCATGAATCACGACATCAAAATCACGTGGGGTAAAGTCGAGGACGCTGACGTTGATTGTCCCTTCCGCGGTTAGATTCCCCGGATCGGCGACCGTGTAGGTAAAGGAGTCTTCACCGATGAAGGTGGCTGATGGTGGCGTGTATAAAATACGTCCGCTGCTGGTCTCAATCTGGACCGTACCACCGGCTGTGGTGGAGCCAACCGATTGGAACGTCAACGCTTCGAAACCATCGACGTTCTGTTGATTTAAGGTTTCCACATCGAGGACTGCGACGGCGGTGGAGCCGCGGGCAAAACTGCGCTGGATCGTCGGCGCTGGTGGAGCATCGTTAACTGCTGTAATGGTAAAGGTGACCGTTGCCGAGGCGCTCGCTCCGTTGCTGTCTCGAATCGAGTAAACGAGGCGGTCTTCCCCGAAGAAGTTGGCGTTCGGTTGATAACGTAGTTGTGTGCCATCGGGGCTGATCGTGGCCGTACCGTTATCGACGCTGACGATCGCACTGAGGGCAAACGTCTCGTCGGGATCTTCATTGGAGTCGTTGGCCAGCACGTCGTAATCGGCGCTGGCGGCATCCTCAGTGATCGCAAAGCTATCGTCGACCGCCGTGGGTGGCGGGTTGGAGTCATTGACCGTCACGGTCACGGTGGCGGTGTCTGTCAGCGTTCCATCGGACAACGTGTAGGTGAAGGTCTCTGTCCCCACGAACCCTTCCGCCGGTGTGTACAGCAAGTGAGTGCCGCCGGTGCCGATCCGCACGCTGCCGCCATTAGATGGTACGCCGACGGAGTTCAATCGCAACGTCTCGCCGGTATCGGGTGCGGCGGTATCGTTGTCGAGGACGTCGATACGGTTGTCTTGCGTGTTGCCAGCCAATTCAATCGTGTCATCGACTGCGGTTGGCGGATCATTCACGCTGGTGACGTTGACGGTCACTGTGGCAGTTTGCGAGCTACCCGTTTGGTCGCTGACGACATACGTGAACGTGTCGGTTCCGAAGAAGTTCGCTGCTGGCGAGTAAGAGACGATCGAACCGTCGGTGGTGACGCTACCCCCTTCGCTCGATACGGCCGAGACGCTGTCGATCGTGAGCGTCGTTCCGGAGCTGAGGATGGTGTCATTAGCCAGCACATCAATGGTATTCGCCGTGCTATCTTCGCTGACGGTGGCCGCATCGGGTTGAGCCGAGAAGCTGGCGTCAATTTCAATTGTTAACGATCCGTAGCTGACGCGATTGACCGGCACTTCATCATCGCGATCGAACAACGCGACCTCGTTGCCATCATCTTCTGCTGGATCGGTCGTGATTGTTAGCGTGCCGGCTGCTAAGGCCTTCATGCGAGCGGAGAAGATGAACCGTTCACCGGGGCCCAAGAAAGTGCTCTGCGAAGAGAACGCGCCCGCTTCTTCGATCACTCCTGTTCCCGGAGTCCCCGAGACGCCACTGTTGTACAGATCGGAATATGTGAAAATGGTCGGGCTAGGGTTGGGATTGGCCGCGGTCGCCGCGGGGGTAAAGAAGCTTGGTTCCGCCAGATTCTCATCGAAGAAAATATCGAGGTAAAGCGCGAAGATTCCTTGGGCTTGGCCAAACAGCCGCTCATCATCTCCGAAAATGTTCACATTGAATTCTTGGCCGGGAGCCAACTGTGTCAGCACGTTGCCGTCCAAGTCGGTGGCTTCCAACCTGACTGTGACCAGCGGTTCGGCCCCCACGTTGATGGAGAACGTTTGCTCGCGATCGTTGCCCGCCACGTCGGTTAACCGCACGATGACATCTTGGTCACCAACTTGGTCGGCTGTGGGGGTCCAGGTGATCAAGCCGGTGGTGGCGGCAATTGCCAAGCCTGTCGGCCCCGAGACTAATTCATAGCGGAGGCCCGACCCTTCCTCATCGCTCTGGAAATCGGCAACGTAGTCCACACCAACCGTAGCTTGGCTAGGCGGTGCGGAAATTGCCGAGGGAGCAACCGTGTCGTAAGTAACGGTAATCGAAGGCGATCTGCTGCTGACCACGTTGTTAACCGTTTGCCGAGCAGTCACGACGTGCGTGGCATTCCCCAACGCGGCAAAATTATTGGTCACGATGGTGACCGAGGTGCCCGTTGCTTGGCCGACACCGATCTGCACATCCCCGGCCAACACTTCGACAGTGGCACCTGGGTTGACGCCGGTGACGGTAAAGCTAATGGGGGCCAAATTGGTAATGCCGTCGCTGGCGCTGAGCCCCGAGTCGCTGCTCGCCAACAGCGTAACCCCGCTGGGTGCTTGCGGTCCAACGTTGACGGAGAGAACCTGCAAGTCCATCGTCGATGAGCGTGTGGAGGGGTTCGTGCTGGGCGATGTGCTGGCGGCTCGCACTCCCACTTCGACTTGCACGTTACCCGAGAAACCGGCGGTTGGGGTGACGGTGACTTCGCCCGTCGACTGGTTGACCGCAGCGGTTGCCCCCGAGTTGTCGATCACGGTCGCTTCATAAACAACTGGATCTCCCTCGAGGTCGGTCGAGCCTAATTGGAAGACCGCCGGCGTGCTGTTGGCCACCACATCCCCGATGTCGTCCAGGAAGGGAGCCGCGTTTACTTGATCGCCAATGATGGTCACCGTGATCACTTCGGTGAACGTGTTGCCGTCACCATCGGTGATCGTGATCGTCACGTCGGTTTCGCCCGTTCCGGAGCCCGTGGCCGCCAGCCTGACCAGTGAATTTTCGTTGTCTTGAAAGATCTCCACCGAGTCGATCACGATGTCGGTATCAGGCCGCGAACTGGTTACACTCGTTTCGGATATCGCTTCGCGAACCGCATCCCCTTCAACCAACTGACCGAAGATGGAATGATTAAAGTCGAGGTGCCGTTGCTGCCCCTCGGTAATGAAAAACTGCGAATCATTGGTGTCGTCGAGACTCTTAGCGTATGACAGCACCCCCGTGGTGTTGTGCTGGAGGTCCGGGTGAAATTGATCATCGAAATCACCCAACGTCGATCCGCCCGATCCAGTTCCCGTGGGATCGCCCGCTTGCAGCACGAAATTATCGATCACGCGGTGGAAGATGATTTCGCCATCTTGACCCGCATCATAAAAGCCGGCTTGGGCGAGTTCGATAAAGCGCCCCGTCGGCCGCGGTGCGCGGTCTTCAAATAATTCAAACACCATCTCACCCCAGCCTTGCACGGTCATTCGTGCGCTGCGGTTGTTGTTGGTCAACACGCTGGCTTCGAGTAGCGTCGGGTCGGCAACCGAAACACTCACGGTGAGAAAATCGCTGTCGGGATCATAACCGTTCACGCCGATGTGCAGCGGCGAACCAATCTCCACGGTCTGATCACCAATGGGGGCGAAGCTCGGTTGCTCTGATTGCGGAATCGCGACTCCCGAGCGGTTGGAAAGTTCCTGTAAACTGAGAATCCCGGTCGCCCGCGTGCCGTCGGGAAAATCCCAAGTCGGGAACGTGGTGATGCCCTCTTGTTGGCCAATCTGGTTGAGCGTGCGATCAGGGTTGGTCACTTCCACAAACGGTAAGAAGGCCCCGCCATCCTCGAACAATTCTCTTTGCTCAGTGCAGAAGGGACACCAAGCCGCTCCGAAATAGGTGACTCCGGCATCAGCTAAGGCCCGCGCGAAAGCGACCAAGTCGTCGGCCGCTTCCCCTTCGGCTTGTAAGCCAGCAGTCGAAAACAGCGCCGCATCATCTTGAGTGACTCGCAAATCGGCGTGCGGATCGGTGCTCAGCCAATCGACGTCACCGGCCAACATTTGTCTTGCTTCTAGTGGCTCCAGCATCAAACGACCACGCTGTGCCGTCTCTGGGCCCCGAGATTCCCCCCCCAACAACCGATTCAATAGCCGACGCGCCGACGAACGGTTGGCTGACTGACGGTTTGCATCGGCTGAGGCTGACCCATGAACAGGTTTGCGATTCATCATGTTTTGTCTGTTGATGGCTGGCGTGACACGCTGTTCGAGGCCGGGAGCTACCCGGTCACGAAAAAAGTTCGAACTTTGCTCTGACAATCCAAGCTTAACCGCTCGCCTCCGTCGCGGACGGCGGGAACAGATAGCTTCCTCTGTCTCGTCATATTTCTACCCGCGAAACCATGAAAACCGTCGCGACCGAACCTGGTTGCCCAGCCTCGCGATCGTCTTCAAATTGCCTAGTTACGCAGTTTATCTTTCCCCAGGTGCGTCGCGGACAGGCCCAGGCGGGTCATTCTTCGCTGTATTTAAGGGGGCTAAGTGAGCTTCGACGCGATGTTTACACCGGCAACTGCACTGTCAACCCGCGAGGGAATCCTCAAGTCGCACCCACATTGCTGCGGCAGAAAAGACAAAGGTACTGGCGCCGGGTTCCCTCCGGTATCTGTAAGACGCACGAAGGGGCGATGTGGTTCCCGGGTGGAATGTGAAGTTTCTGCCGGTTGTCCAGTTCTGCCGGTTGTCCAGTTCTGCCGATTATCCGAGGCCTATTTTGTCGCGCAACCGACTCCGCCCGAATGTGCCTACGATGACGCTTGGTGGGATTCCGATGGATAGCAAGGAGACATCCGCCCCTTTGGCCTTCATTCGACTTTGCCTTTTTTTGACGGATCGTGATGAACAGTCGTTCAATCCCAACTATTCCGGCGTCTCGACGACGTGGCGTTGCTCCCCTGCTAATGCTCGCGGCGGTGATCACCTTGGCGGTTGTCGCTGGTGGGTTTGTGCTCAGTGTTTGCCAGCGTCCCTCGCGCACGCCGCTGTTGATGCTGACCGGATCGTATGAACCCACGTGGGATTTGAATCATTGGGTGGAAGAAGATCGCCAGCGTATGATGGCTTTGGACAATGGCTCCTTGGGGCCCCGTGATCTCTGCGACCCTGCGACTTTGCGAGCCGGTTTCTGGGACCAAGCGGACCACACTTTGCGAGAATCATTGCATAGTTGCCCGGTCAATCAGGCCTGCTTGATCTACATCCATCTGCACACCGCAGTTGACGGACATGGAGTTCCCTGTCTCATCCCGCCGGGGGCCGAACCCTTGTCGCCGGAGACTTGGGTGCCATTGCAGCGGCTGATCCAACACATTGAACAGTGCCAACCCGCTCGCCCTCGTTCGGTGGTGCTGTTAATCGAAGGCGGCAAGCTGGAGAACTGGCTGCCAGCTGGGATTTTAGAAAATTCATTTGACGATGCTTTGGCTGGGGTTGTTGAGCAAACCAACCAGCGACTCGATGATTGGAATTTAATTGCACTTTCCTCGGCAGCTCGCAACCAACGCAGTGCTAGCAATCAGTCAGCGGGAGTCAAACGGGGCAATGTTTTTTCCAAGGCGATCGCCAGTGGTCTGACTGGTCAAGCGGATGGCTCCGGGCATGAGGGGATACGTGATGGCTGGATTACCGTCAGCGAGCTGCACCATTTTATTCAGCAGGTCACTATTGCGGTGACTTCTGAGGAGTTTGGGCGAGTTCAAACTCCCACCTTGCACTGTTCGGTTGCCGGCGAGCAGACCATCATCTGCAGCACTTCGTTGCAGCCAATCCAATTTCGCACGCTGCCGGTCAACGCACCTGACCAAGCCGCGCTGCAAGTCCTTGACGAGAACCAGCGTCAGCTGCATCGCTTGCGGGATCTCCAAGTCGATCGTCTCGATCCAATCACCTGGGCGGAGACTTTGCGTTTTGCTCAAGCGATCAGCGAAGCGCACTATGGCGGCGCGGCGGCCCACGCAAGGCTAGCCGCTTGGCAACAAGCACTGCAGGCAAAATTCGAGTACTGGGAGCAACAGCTGGCCGACCGAGAGAAGGTACTCTGCGAGTCGCCTTACTATATCCATCTCGCCAGCTCCCGGAAGATTTGGAAACAAGTGGCAGCCGCACCAGCCTATGAGGAAGTGCAAGCACTACTTGCCAATGCGGAGCCGGTTGACGTTTATCATCTCCCAGAACTGCGGACTTTATTAGAACGTGAGCAGCTACGGTGTTGGCAAGATCCCCGGCCAATCGCGCGGTATGCGATCGCCCAGGCGATGTGGTTGGAAACCTTGCGTCGCACACCGCCACGGGCGATTAAATTCACCGGTCGCCATCAACATCTCGTGGCCGTGCAGCGCCGTCAGTTATTTGATTGCCTACTGGCCGACGGTGCTGGTACCCCCGTTGCCCGCGAGTCGGGGCTTGACGAGCAAAACCGGTCCACCCTGGATGCGAATCAAGCCCGCATTGACGCGCGACTGCGGGCCTTTGAAGCTCAAGTGCAACGCTCGGAGCGAGCGTTGCGGGAAGTCATTGCTGCGCTCGCCATCTTCGATCGAGCTTGCCTCACGCTGCCCGCTTTCTGCCTGTGGGCAGACGAATTACAGAGTGTGCATTTCGATAACCCAGAGTTGGTTGCCTTGAATGCGGGGGAGCAATCTCCGCAAAAATTGTGCTTCCGCGCAACCCAAGTCTTTCACCGTTTAAACAAGAGTATCCAGTCGTTAGCGCAGATTGACGGGATGACTCCCGACGAGCTGCCGGAATTAGCCTTCGAGCTCAACAACACACTAGCCGACCTGCAGGAGATTGCGGACGGAGCGATTGACCGCATCACCACGACGAAAACGGTCTCCCCTCGCGATTCCCGCGCCGTGTTGGTTGCTACTTTGCGGAATGAATTTCTGATCGCGCCTGAGCAACCTGCGGAGTTGCTTCATGGAAAACTCTTGGAGCTCTCCCATGAAACGTCAGAGCCATCGCGATTGCTGACTGGCAACGCGGCGCACTTGGAATCGAGTGCGACCAGTCTCAATGATTACCAAACACCAAACGGTGACGCGTCCAGACTGTATTGGACGCCCGAACATCGGGCTGCGTCCAGGCGGTTGTCCTTGCACTTGTCTACGTTACCAAACATGGTGGGCATGGAAGGATCGCTCGCCCCCAGTCAGTCGCTGCGGGCCGCCGCGCTAGCCCTTCGCACGCGTGCTCAAGAAAATTTGTTTGCTTCGCTGTATATGCACTTGCGTCAACAACAATTGCTGCTGGTCGCTGATATTGTATTGGACGATTTTTGGAACGCTTCGCAAAATGAAACACCCTATTTCGCCAGCACCGCCAAGGAACTGTTGGACGCCGCGGAGCAATGGGAACCGGCCGATCAAGCGTTGCAAGCTGAATTGTTGAACCTGCGAAATAGGCTCGCAGATCGCTTGGCGGCCAGTGACGCTGCGCAGTTGGGGGCCATGACGGCAATTCCAACTTTGGAGAAGCTTCGATCGGCCAACGTGAGGTTGTTGGATGCTGATCAGTTGACCCGTTTTCCAGCGGGGCTGGTTGCCCTGGAAGCGGTCTCACTGGTGAACACCGCGGAAGGTAACGCCACGACGGCTAAGCAAACGCTTAGCAGCTTGGCCAGCCTTACGCTGCCCGATTCGGAGGAATTAGATACTGATAGTGATGAGATTTGTGGTGATGTGGAAAGTGGCGATGCTGCCAGTCTGCAGCCGCAAAAACAGCCTCTGTCGCAATCGCCAGCGGGGGCATCAATGGCAACCGTGTCATTTGCTCCGGCTCGCTTGCAGCTGACATTCCGTGGCCATACATATCCTCTTACGGCAAACCAAGCAGGTTTCGCGGAGCAACGCGTGACGGTTCGTCAGCAACCGACCGCGGCGACTAAAATTTCTCTCGTGCGGGGAAGCGAGCTACCGCGAGCTGTCATGTTCGTGGTCGATTGTTCGGCCTCGATGGATGAAGCGATTGCTGGAGAGCGGCTAACGCCCGACGCGTTTGAACGCAGTAAACTCGATGCGGCACGCTGGGCTGTGCTCTCGATGTTTCATCAATTACGCGATACAATGATGCATGTTGGTCTAACATTGTACGGCCATCGCATGGCTGTAGATGCGAAAGGAGTGCAGATCCTAGCGCAGCAAAAGTACCTCGCCGCGTTCCCCTTTGATCCCACATTGCAACCCTACGAGGACGTTGAGGTCGTGCTGCCAGCGGGGCGAATTAGCGATGTAGAAAGATCGCTCGTGCGGCAACGCTTTGATCACTTGCAGCCTTGGGGGCAGTCACCTTTGCATTTGGCACTACAGCAGACCATACGCTCGATCAATCAGCTCGGCGCAAACATCGCCAAAGACATTGTCGTGATTTCGGATGGTCAAGACTACCAATTCAATCCTCCCGCCGAGTCCGTAGTTGGCATGGAAGCGGTGATCTCAGCAGCTCGGCAGCACGGGGTGCGGATTCATTTGATTGGATTCGGGATACCTGCCGAACAACGCGTAGCTGCCGCGGCTGACTTCCAGCGGCTGGCTTCCGCCACCAACGGCAAATCGGTGCATGATGTTCACCAAGCCAACGACTTGTTGTCGGAGCTGAAACGATTTACGCATGAACCGACGGCGATGATTGCTGAGGTTAACGGCCGCAACTATCCGATTGAATTGGGGTCGACGGTAGCTGATATTGAGGTATCTCAGGCCAACACACCGTTGACGCTTTCGCTGCAAGACGAAACGTTTGAGCTGGCGATTTCGCCCGGTAGCCAACTTGATTTGCAGTGGGACCCCAACACCGGCCAACTGCGATCACGTCCTTTTCAAACTGGTATCTTAAAGCAGCAACAGATGGTCTCCCCCGGTGGCCAAGCGGTGCCAGCGATTGTGGCCATTCATGATTTGGTCAACCCGACTGTCAATGACCGTCGTCAATATCTAACTGCTTCATCGGCCGTTCCGGCTGTTTCCGGATCGGCGAACCTCTCTGGCACACGCCCCAGCAGTTCGCAGCCGCTGCTGCTCTCGCTGCAACGAGCGGATGCTGGCGTCGCCGTGCGGCCCACTTTCCTCTGGGCCGAAGTGACTCCGCTGAAGTCGGCCGATGAAGCGGTCTCCCATTCGGCCTTTTCCCGCTATCAAACGGCAAACGTCAGCTGGCTTTCGGGAACCCCATGTCCCGTGGCCAGCTTCGCCTGCGAAAGTTGGCCGGAGGATGCCAACTACCTTGACGTCCGCGTCTGGTGTACCGACGAGCAAGTGCCGGTGGCGGCGAGTCTGCGGGCCACCCCGGATGTATCCTATATCGAAAAAATCGTCGGCCAGTCGGGGCCGGGGGTCGAGGTGCAATGGTCGCGGCATGATCAGGAATTGATGGTCAAAATTCAGTATGATTTAAACCAGCAAGGTCGCAGCCGCGGGACCATGGCGCCTTGGGTTGTCGCGCCCCGCGAAGTCGAGCCACTGGAGGTCGCAACGTGGTACTCCCCAGCGGGTGATCTTAGTCTGCACCGTTTCCGTTTTTCTAAGCATCAGGGTGACCGAGCGATTTTGTTTGACCTCATGTCAGTCGAGCAAATCAAGAAGTTGGCTGCTAGCAACGAGAAATCGCTGGTCGTACCCGCCAAAGTAGACTAGTGCTTTGTCAGGCTTGAATTTTAGGGTAGACGGATTTTAGTTTGCACCTTGCGTCGTCGATTTTCATTTGCCAGTCGACGCTGCGCTGAGTGCTGTTCACATCCTCTGACCAGGCTGTAATTTCTCGCTGCAGGATTTCCAGTTCGCCGATTCGACGTCCTGCGACACATTGCCGAGTCATGCTGCTGAGTTCGTTCTCCGCAATATTCAACCAGCTACCGTGTTTGGGCGTGAAGCAAAAATCAATTCGCCGAACGTAGGAGCGGGCTCGTTCAGGTTCAAACGCTTCGTAGAAGGCACCGATCGTATGGGTGTTCAAGTTGTCGCAAACAAGTGTGATTCGTTCGCATTCTGCGTATCTCCCATCCAGAAGCGAGGCTACTTCCTGAGCCCAATCGAACTTTGTCCGCTGATCACGCGCGGTTGCCTGACGCCAGCCACCAAGAGGTTCGCAGAACATGAAAATCGAAGCAGTGCCGTTGCGCTCATACTCATAGTCAACTCGCTGTGGATGGTCTTTGGTCGCCGGGATCGGTTGCCGCGTCTCCTTGATCAGTTGCACCGGTTGCTCATCCATGCAAATCACCGGTTGCGAAGGATTGTACGGCTTTTCGTACGTTTCAAGCACATTTTCCATGTGGGCAACAAACTCAGCGTCACATTCCGGTGGGATTACCCAGTACTCGATACTGCGATTGGTCATGCGATTTTTTTTAGCGTTTGACGTACCGTTTCATGGCTGACTTTTTCCACCACTTCCAACTCCACGACCTTTCGAGCCAACAACCGGAGCGTCCACTTTCCATAGCCTTCTGGTGGTGAACCAAGTCGCATTGCAATGATTTTCGCCTCTTCGCTTCCATCGAGCAGTTTCTTTGCCCCAGCGGTAGGCGATGGCTTTCGATCAAGCGTTTGCTCAAAACCGAGTTCAACGAATCGTTGCCTGATATTCTCGACTGTCTTTGTGCGACAAGAAAAGGCGTCGGCAATTTGAGCATCCGTCCAAGCCGGACCATCCGCATCGGCCTTCAGTAGCACTTGAGCCCGGCGAACCTTCTGGCCAGTCCCCTTGAGTTTGCCGATAACCTCCGCACATTCTTTCCGTTCCGCATCCGACAAACGAACGATATACTTCTTCTCACTCATCACAAAACCCTCCGTGGATTGAATTTGGCTTCGTGAATGAGCGCAGATTTTTCAATTCTACGCAACCCTAATTTTTATCCCTGACAAAGCACTAGTTAGCTGTTCACATCGCTCGCACGCGCTGGAAAGCACGCCATGCTGGAACCTCAACGATTGCCCCTCCCCCTCCGCGTTGCCACCACTGAAGTTGTTGCGGTCGAATTGGTGGCTGCAGCTGACCAGTCGTTTCGCTGCTCGCTGGCCATGCGCCCCTTGGATTCTTCGGTCAAGTCGGACACCAGCGAGCTGCTGAATTTTACCGGCGAGGGCCCCACTGAAGTTGCCGCGACCTTGGCCGCCATCGGCCAGCTTTGTTCGCGGCCGCTGCAGTTGTTGCACTGTCAGCAACGACAACTCTCGGACGAGAAAACTCGCGTGACCGTGGTGCTCAGCGCTGGTGAGGGAGAGCGTCAACGTGCGGGGGCTGGCTGGGCCGTTGCCGAAAACAACGCGGTTGCTTTAGCACTGGCGACGCTGCGCGGAGCGAACCACGCCGGGTTGCTCAAAAAGCGATTTCGGGCAAACAATCAAAAGATGTTGCGAGCGTGGGCCCGCCAAACGGTTACTCAGATCGCTTCGCTGCAAACGGATGATGCGCCAGCGCGATGGCAACAGCTGGAAGCGGAAGGAATTGTCTTGGAAGCGTTAAATCGTGCTGCCTCGGCAGCCGTGATTACGGCAACAAACCATCCTCAGCCTGACAAGATTTTGCGAATGTTCGACACCAGCGTATGGTTGTTCGACCCCAGCGGAGAACGTCGCGAGGCGCAGATCGAGACCGATTTTTGGTTGGCTTGGCATCCGGGAATCGACAATGATCAGGAAACCGTCGACGCCGTCATTGCCTCCATGCCGGCGGCTCCCGAGCAAGACATTCCCTGGGTTGTGCGGTTGTTTGAAAATCCAGGCAGTCGCCTCCGCTTTCGTGGAGCGGTCGATTTAGAAGACCATGATGTCCTGCATGTCTTGTTGGGCCGTGGCCTGCAAGACCAAGACGAAGCCTTCGTGCTCGGCTTTGCAATGGGGACCGCCAAGCGGATCAGTTGGCCCGAGACGTACTTGTTTAAAGTTCTGTTGACGCGAATTTACCCCGAGCCATATCGTATTCCCGCCTACTTGCAGCCCGCTTTCGATCTCGGTGTTCAGTGTGGTCGTGAGACTGGCATTCGCCAGCTCTACAAACAGCAGCTGAAATCACTTAGGTCGTTAACGGTCAGCGAAGCGCGCAGTCGGTTGGCGATTGATATGAACATCGTGCGTCATTACTATCGACTCGAACAGCAGGCTATTCCCCACACGATCGCCAGCCAGCGGCTGACCGTGTAGCAAAGGAATCATTGACGGTTGCTAGCTTTACTCCGGTCGCTGCGCTCACTTCGTGCAACCGGCAACCGGCAATGCCTTCCTCTATCCAATGGTAACGTGTCAGATAACGAACCAAGTCGTTGAAACCGCTAGAACTGGCCGGGGGCGTTGGATAAAGCTGACCCAGTCGTGTGCGCTGAGATGCTCAATCAATTTGTTCCAGCCTTCGTCGGTGCGTAGATCCCCGAACTTTGGATCGATGTCTAGCGTTAATTCGTCTCTCGTTCTTAACCTCTGCAAGTGGGAGATCGCCGCTTCGGAGAATCTCATCCCGGTTGCGTAGAGTGTGAATAGGAAGACTTTGTGTTTGTGGCACGTTGTGCATTGCAGTAGCTCGTCGACTTCATGTCGGCCGAGGACCACAGGTAGCGTCTTGGGTCTCTTTCCAAATGGCACCATGGTGACCGGCCAATTGACTCGGATGGTATGTGTGTAGAGAAACCGTAACGCGCAAACGGCCTGATTGAAGCTGCTGTAAGCAAGTTTACTTTCTTCGATTAGGTGGAGCTGGAAGGCTCGAACGTCTTCCGGGGTCACGCGGTCCAGCGGCTTTTGAATAAAGTCGGCGAACTTTCCCGCGTGGTAGGTGTAGGCATCGATGGTCCGAGGTGCCAAGTTGCGGATTTTCATATCCTGAGCGAGCCGAATCGTGAGCGGGCATGGTCTTTATTGTGGGGAGTCATCATGGTATTCCCAATTTGAGGGTTGATGCAGTGACGCGAAATGTGTCGATTGCTTGAGAAGCCCGTTGCAAGGGCCGCCACAAGGAAGCAACCTCTTTAATCGTTTTATTCGTCAACCGGTCAAAATAGGTTGCCCTGAGAGTCGTTAGATTCGTTAGTGGGCGTTGGTGGTTACGTTGACGCGAATGCTGGTGACACCAAGCTGAGAGCTGCTTCCCTCGCAAGAAGCGTGCCAGCATTGGCCAGGGCAGCGAGTACCCGATCGCCTTGCTAAACACCGTCAACTCACCGCCCCAGCATCGTCACAACGTGCGAGCAATTCGATTAAGTTCAACGATTGCGTTGACCGGGCCGCGACAATCAACATTGGCTTCAGGAACGAAGCGATCGGCGGCTCCGCGTCCAACGCTTTGTTTCGTCGCTTCTTTTTCGCCTGCGCTTCAGTGTCAATCGAAGTACCAGTCTACCACTCGCCACGGGTCGGAAAAGAGTATTGCCAAAGCTGCAACCAAGAGCAGTACGTATAGGAATACCGATGCAACACGCCGTTTGGCTGTTTTGTGGTTCGTCGAAACAAGGCCAAAAGGATTACGGTATGCGATAAGAACACCAGCCGGAATCGCGAGTGGCGCGCCCAGGATTAGAAACAATCCGCCATAGGCGAAGAGGTCAATCACGGTGTTGTTTGTGTAATCCCGATAAGGAACCGGTGTGTGTCCGAGAGAAAGACCCGTCAACGCCCATGAAGCATATATGGCGGAAACAACGAGGACAGGGTACACATACAAGGCACCAGAAATGATCGTGAGTTTGGACCACGGGTTCCGGTGTGTCTGTATTGCCGCTTCAGGACTTCGGTATGGATTTGCGTTGCTATCAGTCATAGATAGTTGGTCGACGAACGGTAAGGTTCACTAGGTTGCCCGAGACGACTGTGTTTCTGAACTCAAATTTGTGGGCAACCTAGTGCAACCCATTGTTGTACTGGCCGGCATCGAAGCCGACAACACAATTCCTTCTGGAAATTCCAATAGTGGATCCATTCCCCAGGCCGCTTGGCGATAGAAGAAAGGACACTAAAGGACAACCGCTGCGCGCTCTTTCAGCCCTTGCCCTACGGTCCCTTTTGTTAAGCCGCTCGTCGTGTGTCTAACCAGTGGTCCATAATTGCTTGCCTAGCTTCCTCGCTCAGAGGCGGTGGGGGCGTTCCCGTGCGGGGCCCACAAATAGCGAAGTACGCTGCCACAGTGCTCGCAGCGAGATGCCTCGGGACGTCCCACCTGCTCGCAATAAGCCTGCCAACTTAGACGCTGGCAGGCAGATCGTGACACCGCACCCTGGCCGCAGCATGCTCGGGCGAGGTTCAGTTTGTTTCGGTGATGGCTGGCGTATAGCCCATACGAGCGGATCGTCGGCATGCGGTGCGGTGGCACGTGCTCCAACAACCTCCGCGTCAGTTCCGCATCCGTCAGGCGGATCTCTCCGTGCCGCTCCGCCCAATCCCCTTCGGCACGTCGAGCTCGAGACCGAATCTGATCGTCTGGCGTCCGATCAAGACGCCGATTGCCGAGGGGACCGCCATGCAGGTAACGAGCCAAATAGGTGACCACGCCCAGGCCATGCTCGTACTGCTCAAGAATCTTTACGTTCGGTGTCATGCGGCCGATGTGGTTGAGCAGGCTCAGCAACTGCGCATCGGAGCGTCCCGCCGGTGCCTGCAACTCGCCTCGCTTGTGTGCTTCGAATAAATAGTTCCGCAGCTTGCCCCGAAACACAAGCATCAGCACCTTCCGTGGCAATAAGCATGATTTGACAGGCCGTTTCCACTGACCATCGGCATCCAGTCCACCGGCGGTCACAATGGCATGCGCGTGCGGATGCATCGCTAACGTTTGACTCCAGGTATGTAGCGCTACCGAGAGACCGGGGCGTGCCCCTAAGTACTTGGGATACTCCAGTAATTCCAACAATGCTTCGGAAGCCGCTTTGAACAGAAACTGCGCGAACGTCTTCTTATCAAATTGCCATCAGATTCGCAGCTCTTGTGGCACGGTAAAGACGATATGAAAGTGCGAACAATCGAGCAATCGTTGTTTCTAGCCTCGCAGCCAAATTTCGCGAGCCATCGGAGCGCACTGAGGGCAAGATCGATGCCGGAAGGAGTTATTAGATTCTTGCTGAGTGCAACCGTTGGGGCAATAGATCAAGCGTGTGCCCATCGCTCCGTTGCGGCAATCAATGATCCGATTCGCGGCTTGCAACATGTCGGCCGACATCCCGTGCTGCTTGAGCAACTCCGGAAGAGCCTCTTTAAATATCTGTTGCACCGCCAATGGCATGTCAAATCATCATGTGAGTGTCAATTCCCCGCGGGCCAGCTCAACGGCCGGCATAACCGGGCCGCCGCGGTTGATGCTCCATTTGAAAACGCGCTGTCGGCGGCTCCGCGTTCATGCCATTGTTATGCCGATTATCGAACGGGTCTCCTGACCGCTTGTCCGGGAAACGCTTTTGTGTCAAGAACGCCGTCTTTGATTAGTGGCGTGCCGTTGATAATGACGTGACGCATTCCTCGCGTGTGTTGATTCGGATCAGTATAGGTGGCCCGCACTTCGAGTTTGTCCATGTCAAAGACAATAATATCGGCGTCCATCCCCACTTGTATGCGTCCCTTTTTCTTCATCTGTGAGACATACTCTCCGAGAATTTGAGCAGGGCGGAATGAGCAACGCGCAACTGCCTCGATCAGAGTCTCGGCTTGCCGATCGCGGACGTAGTCAATGAGGAATTTCACATAGGTGGCCGCAGTACGAGGATGGGCGAAGGCATTCTTCGGCAAGGGCCACACATCTGCGTCAATTATCTTTCCGGTCGTCTTGTCGATCCACGGCATCGCATCAGAAGCGATGATTCCGCCGGGATACAACACAGCCAGATCCAGCAGGTGTTGGTCTCTCGGCAGGCGGTAGTAATGCCAAACAATAATTTCCCCAGGAGAGGTTTTTTGCATCTGTCGCAGTTTTTCCTCAGTCAGCGATTTTCCGAGATACTCAATATCCTCGGCCTTGGCATTCATTCGTTTCATGTTCGCTGGCTGAAACATGGCTGCGTTTACAGCGCCGCTACCCGCACCGTAAGGATACCCCTCAACCGTGATTTTTGCTCCGCGTTCCTGAGCATCCCGAATGATCCGAACCGCAAGCGATATATCAGTCAAACTGGTACTGTTCAAATGGCAAATGTGAACATGCGAACCAGCACCGGTGGCAAACGAGATCAGTTCACCATAAGCCTGAATCGAGCTATTTGGATCAACACGGCTGAGGTTACGGATATGTGTAAACGTGGGTACCTTGTGCTTCGCCGCCAATTGATGCACCGCGAGAACTTCCTTGTACCCGTAACCCGGCGCGTAGCCAGAGTTCAGCCCAATGCCAATGCTGCCATCATTGATGCCTTGTTCGACTAGACTGAGAATATCTTGCGTCTGCTCATCCGTGGCGACATCGTTCACCCATTTGGTTAATGCGTAGGCGTCCTGAAACCATTTCAAATTCGGCTCTGGCTTGAGTCCTTCAAGCGCGGAAACGCGTGCGTACGTCCAAGCCGCCGCGACACCATAGTTGATCACGCGTCCCGTTTGTTTTTGAATGTCGTACCAAGGTCCAACCGGAAGGATTCCGGATTCCAGCTCGAGAGCTGTTGTCACTCCGTCAAAGGCCTGCATCCTATCAGCCGGGATATTTTGCCCGTGTGCGTGAAAGTCAATAAATCCGGGAGCGACGATATCGCCCTTGGCATCAAGTACCGTTCGGCCGGCGAGTGGTTTTTCCGAAACGGAAACGATCGTTCCCCTATTGATTCCGATGTTGCGAACCGCATCAAGGTTCGTTTCCGGATCAATGACACGTCCTGAAGATATGACAAGGTCGTATGTCTCCTGCCCAAGTAACGTCTGCGCTGGCAAGCAGGGAGCGACTAGGAAGAAGATGGCAATGAAAAGGCGAATTGGCATTTAGCCCTCCGTGAAATTTTTGTTTTATGACGCATAACGCTAGTCGTCACCTAGCGGCCGAGATTAAGTTAGTGTTCAAAAAACGTGTGTTTCGGCCGCTTAGGTGGACGGCAATGTGTACGCCCGGCACGGGCGTGATGTTATGGGGTGCGAGTTTCCTGTACGAGATTGGAAACCTTTCATTGACAGTATACCAAATGTTCCACGACGAAAGTCAATTACGAGACGAGGGCAACTGCGGCGAGGCAACAGACCGTGGAGAGGAAGCCTGCGATCGTGTGCGTAAACGCCGGGTTTGTTTATCGCCACCCGGACGCGATCACGTCAAAGCTGCGAGGCTACGGATAGAAACTTCGTATAAGGCCGGGGCGGCCGGGCGAGCGAGCACAACATCGCGAAGCCGTTACCAATCCGCCGCTCAGGCAAACGGAGAGCTTGCGCAGCGAAACATCACGCTCTTATCCGGGGAGACCTGCCAGACGGCATGCGAGCCGTCGTTCGTTCCCGCGAGTAAGGCTTGCCTGAAAGCCGGGAACATCGCGGAGCAATCCACGGTGGGCGAGGCAGGGATCAGCAGAGGGCATAGTACTGAGCTTCCGAGTCCAACGGAAACAGGAAGGACCGAACGATGAAGAACAAGGAGGAGCCATCGGCTCACTTGCGACGAAGGAACCCCTCGCGGCAAGTCGACCTGTATCATTCAGGCGGCGATGGTCACGAGACCACAGGTTCACTATCCCGACCGGGATCAAACGTCGCGGCGCGAGCCGAGCAGCCAGCCTTGGTCGATGGTACGTACACGCCCGGTGCTGTGCGACAAAAGTCCATCGCCAAACCCGATGGTGGTCAGCGTTTGCTAGGTATACCAAACATAGTCGACCGCTTGATCCAACAAGCCATCGTGCAAGTCTTAACGCCAATATTCGATCCACACTTTAGCGATTCGAGTCACGGCTTTCGACCTCGGCGCTCGGCTCACGGAGCATCCAAACAGGTGCGTGCCACGATTTGTCGTGGCTACCGCTATGCCGCAGATTTTGACTTGTCGAAGTTCGTTCGATAGAGTCCAACATGACGTCTTAATGGCGCAAGTGGCTCGTCGGGTCCGAGACAAACAAGTGCTGCGTCTGATCGGACGCTTCCTGCGAGCCGGTGTAATGGTTGAAGGCGTTTTGCAAGCAACCGAAGTAGGCACTCCACAGGGCGGCCCCATGTCACCACTGCTTTCGAACATCTACTTAGATGACTTGGACAAGGAGTTGGAACGACGAGGGTTGCCGTTCGTGCGGTACGCAGATGACTTCGTGATCTTCACGAAAACAGAAGCGGCGGCGCGGCGTGTGTACGGGAGCATTGAACGCTTCTTGACCGACCGATTGAAACTGTCCGTCAATCACAACAAGAGCCAAATCCGCAAGACGGATGGGCTTGAGTACGTGGGTTACGAATTTCGTGGCTACGGCGGCCAGATCCGGGTGAGCAAGAAGAAGCTCACGACTTTCAAACAACGTGTTTCGGAGATCTTTCGTAGAAACCGAGGCGTGTCGATGAAGTCACGCTATGCAGAGTTCCGTGCTTATGCTCGTGGTTGGTTAGGCTACTTTGCGTTGGATCAAGTGAAGACAACGTTCACCAACTTAGACAAATGGATTCGTCGTCGGGTACGCGCCTGTTACTGGAAGCAGTGGCGGAAATCGAAGACCCGGCTGAAGAATCTGATGTCGTTGGGCTTGTCTTATCGTGTCGCTCGTGGCTTCGCGATGAGCGGCAAGGGTCCCTGGCGTCTTTCCACGACGTCGGGAGTCCAACGAGCTTTATCCAACGAGTACCTAGCCGCCGAGGGCTTGTTTAATCTTGAAGAGCGCTGGCTATCGCTTGCATCCTTGCGTCGAAACGCCTAGTGGGGACCCGCATGCTAGGTGTTGTGGGAGGGTCCCCGGGCAACCGGGCTCCTATCCCGATTGCGATGGTTATCCGACAGTTGGTGTTTGGTAAGGATTGCCACTGTCGCCTCGTTGTGCTTCAGCGTCACCGTCAATTAGAGGTTTTACCAGCAAGTATTTGCTTGGAAATACCTGGCGTTTAACCCATCGGAGGCCAAAGAGCACAAGAAACACTATTGAGTAAAAGACTCCTGTCAGCACCGGGCTAAGGAGCAGTAGAAATGACCTATCGGTATCGCTGGCCCATTCTTCGGACGCACGTTCCGCCTCGGGTGTTCCGGGTTCATATTTGTCTATCTCAGCCAGAAGCTGTGCGTCTAGGGCCCACACGTAATTTGCCAAGATGACGGTTCCAGCAATGATGGTGGCAAAGCACAAGGTGCAGACAAGTACGGGGTGGATTCTTTTTCGAACGCAAAGCATCGCTCCCGAAACAAGTGCGGGTAAGGCGAACCAGGCAATAACGAGGTATGTGGGAAGCATCGATTTAGTTTTGTCGGATAACACTGTAATATACCCTACAAAGTAGGGTCGTATTCCGGAAGTTACGCAATACGACCCCAGTGAGTCGGGGCATTTAACCTAAATCGCGGAACTCGCTAATTTGCATTTTTGCGGTAGCCTATTTTCACAGCGAAAGCAACACATCCGTTTCAATGGATCAATTCGATCGCACTTTTGAGCTTCGAATCGGCGGTGGCTGTGGCGGATGGCCTCGCCGAGAGCGAGCGGGCGTTTTACCCAAAATAGGGTCGGCGACATGCAAGGACTTTCCCGAAAGGCCTGTCAGTCGAGTTACCCGTAAATCGTGACACTGCCATCCAATTCTCTCGCACCCTGCTAAACGTTCGCTCACGTTTCCGAGGAACCGGACGCTGGCGCGTGTCGGTTGATTCTTTTCGGATACGTCAGCCGATGGGCGCTGCTGTGATAATGCCACTTTTTAATAGTCGGGGCGACAAGACACGGTTAGAACTTTTTTGCTCCGCTCTTTCCGACCTGCAAACATCCGATCCTATGCGTTTTGCGGGACTAAAAGATCTGGTCGGACAAAACCGTAAACAGCTGAAGTGATTCGCTTCTCGCCTTCCAAAGCAAGGCGGAAAACGGTTCGCAGAACAGCTTTCTCACCACCCTTGCTAAACGCAGTTTGATTAGCGGCTCCTTCGCTGGCACGATCCCGCAAAGACGCTTTCAAAGGATTCTTTGCTGATCGCCCTGATGTGTTTCTGGCTACCCATACACAAAGGCGTTTCGGCGTGGCCTTGCCAAGCGTTTTAGATGGAGACCAAATCCCATGACTAACTCACCTACTCCAAGCGAAGACCCGAAGGAACAAAAAGAAGCTGAAGACCGGCTCGATGCAAGCGAGCAGCAAGCTCTTGATGATCCAATCAAGCAAGAACAGTATCGCCAGGAATACCTCCGTCAGCTCCGGCTCCGGTCGTGTCCCGGTTGCGGTGAGACCGATCCATTCTAGCCTGTCGGCGACGCGGGAACCACGCTGCCATCGGTCGGCCCGACTTGCCGTTCGTGTGCCCACCGACCCGGCGGTCGACACCGGAAGAGTTCGTTCGGTCCCGGCGCCGCTCCGACACGCATGGGATGCGTTCGGTGCCTCGTGCTGAAGCGCAGGCTGGCATTCACAATCTGACCAAGGACACGCCCACATTAGTCACTTAGGCGGAACCTGCGAGGTCCGAATCCTCTGTTGTCGATTTGATTGCGCCGCGGCAGCGGTTGCGAACACCGCCAACATTTAACGATAGCAATGAGCCACGGCGGTTGGTCCAACCGCTGGCTCGAAGAAGAAACCGGAATTGCAGTCGGTCGATATCACCGACGCGAGCGAAAGTAATGGAGGTGCTCCTCAAGTCTTGTGTCCGTCTCCATTTCCCGATTGAGCTTTCTTGTCGCCTGATTCGGTTTGTTGGCTCTTGGCTCCCGCAGCGCTTCTTCCAACAGTGTCTCTCGGTCCGGCAAACCCCGGCCCGCCGGCCCCAACGTATCCGTGGCTGGCGCCGGACTCGTCGGGACTGACCCAGAAGGCGTATAGCGCGCCGTTTTTGAGATGGAACCGGAACCGGACCGGTTTGCCGACAAGGGCCGAGAGATCGTTGTCTTCTTGCCAATTGACTTCCGCAAGTGTCTTGTCCACGGAAACCGGATCACAGTTCTTTAGGGTAAACGGCTCGATCGCGTTCCCGCCCTCATCCAGTACTTCGACAGTCAATTCGCCCTCGGGGCAATCAACGTTCACGAACAGGTGCTTTCCCTGGAACGTCACCGGTCTCGTCGTAAGCGTTCCAACCTCTTTGCCTGCATTCATGGAGGCGAACCCGTCACGTCGCAGAATGGCTAAGCCGGTCGAGGCGTCTCGATCCCAGGCATCGCCATGGCGCGGCTTGGCGTGGCCGCTGAAATAAAAGTACAGCTTGTCGCCCACGACCAGTGGGCCGCCGGCACATGACTGCACGTTGCCATACCTCCAGCTGCTTGCATCCCAAGTGGAGGAAATGAACCGTTCGCGGCTCGGCCGGTCCCAATGGAAACCGTCGCGGCTGAAACCCAGCAAAATATCGTTTCGTTTTTGAAGGTTGAGGTCGCCGCATGCTTCGTTCGACGGCCCCTGCCAGATCGAAAATTGCCCGAGCATCAAGCTCTCGTACGGTGCCGCGTCCAGGTTGTACAATTGCGGGGCAATCTCAGAGAACCGTGAATCGGTGTGCCGAGGATCAAGTTTATCAGCCCCGGTCCAGTTCACAGACTCTCCCGTAGCCTCACCAAGGACCGTCCTTTCTCGCTCGATGTGAGGTCCGTTGTATGTGACTTCGGACATCAAGTCTCCGGCGGTCGGCCCTTCGATGTAGGATCGAGTCCTCCTCCCCTTGTCATCCTCCGTTCGTTGGCTGAGTACCCACACGTCCCGGAACGGATTATAGAAGGCGGTTGAGCGGTCGCCCCAAATCCTGGCTCGCTCCTCCTTTGGCTCCGACCAATGAACCCCGTCGGCACTGCTGCGATAGGTGTAGAACCAGCCGATTTCATCGTCTTCAATATGAAAATCTTCGCTGGCAAAATACTTGAACTTCTCCTCCGTATTCGCGGCCCGATGATCCAGCCAAACCGTGCTCGAATTGACGCTCTCGGGGTGTAGTACCACGTTTGCGTGGTCCGTGCTCTCGGCGAGATTGGTCTTCCCGGCGGGATTGATTGCGAAGAAATCGAAACGGTCGGATGCCAGCATCTCCGCCGTCATTGTGAACACCCCGTTCCCACTCGCCGTGTCGAGAGTCCCGCGGTCGTCAAGGACAAAGCCTGCCTCGCCAAAGCCGATTTCGACGTGCTGGAGAGTCGAAAGGTCAATCTTCTTGCCTTGAGCGTCGATCGCCGTGAACGAAACTTTATCGCCAGCGGTAACTTTTCTGGGAAGCTTCAAGCATACCGAACCGACCTCTCCGGAGACGCGTTTCAGCGGGCAATCCCCACCAGCGGCGAACGCGGCCGCGATGGATTTAAAGGGAGCATCTTCCTCTGGGTGAACCAACACGCAGGCTAATTCTCGGGCCAAGTCCGGCGTTTTTTTGGCTTGGTTACGCTTCGGCGTTTTCCAATGAATGCCATCTTTGCTCGTTGCATACAAGAGAGTGTTCTCGCCGCCCGAGTACCAGATTTTGAAAAGGTTGTCGTCCGGATCGTACCACGCACCTCCGCTGAAGGGCGTTAGGTAGTCGCCAGGTTTGTCGCACCGGATAACCGGGTTCTCCACGCAATACTCAGCCTGGTGGAAGGTGCGACTCAACGTGGTCGTTTCGATAAGGAAATCATCAACGAAGAGCTGCCGCCCCACGTCGATGGGAATGACCGCTGGGGGATCAGTCAGGTATGGAACCGGCATCGGGTCACGCGATATTTCGCCATAGTCCGGCGGCCATTTTTCCGGCAGCACGATGCCGTTGTAGAGACTTCTATCGACGCCCACAGGACGATCAAGTTGCGCCGAGGTTGTGTTCGATACCTCCCTTGATGGTCCTCGCTCATCGATGGTGTTTTGGGAACAGCCGCACTTCAGTAAAATGAGCCCAATCATCAGTGTTTTGAAAAGGCTTCGCAGCTCATCCATTACTCTTCATCCTTGTCGTCGCGGGTCACATCGGCGTGCTCGTTGAGATTGCGCGCATCGGAACCAACCGATTGCGCCAGTGAATTGATCGCATCGTGGCAAACCGGACGATCTCTGCCAAGTGGTGGGTCTAGGGTGGCATTCGCGTTCCGATGATCGTCAGAGGCCCCGGCATCAGGGCAGGCTCTGTCTTCAATGGCAATGTCGTCAACTACGACTTCGTGCCAACATTCGTCGACTGGGCCGGCGGCGATCCGACTGATCTGAAGAACATCGACGGCGTCAGTCTCGCTTCCTACATGGCAGGGAACCCGCCGACCGACGCGTTCCTCAACCGAAATCTCTATTTCCACTACCCTCACTACCGTTCGAGCATGCCGCACTCCACAGTCGTCTCTGGGACGCGCAAGTTGCTGCATTTCTACGGGGCCTTGGCTTTTCTGCTCTTGGATCGGATGTCGGGACGACGGTAACTCGAGATTGCATGACGTCAGTCCCCTACCGTCAACGCAAAACGGGACCGCCACCACTGAGGGCGACGGTCCCGATGTTCGCATAGAGTCCAAAAGCTCCCCGATCAGGACTCGAACCGAGAAGAACTGAGTTAACAACCAACGAAGCGCGCAACACGCAGAGGTGAATCACACCGACTGCACGAACGGCGATTTCTTCGTGCTCTCGGTTGCATCGACCGAATCCTGGAACGCCGTGCCATTCGCCGCATCGGTGTAATCCACCGACAGCGCCTCACGGTTTCCGGAATCGAAGTCAATCTGATAACGTGCGGTGGCCCGCACCAGGCTCCGTTCGAGACTCACGACGAACCGTCCTGGGTCACGAAGGCCGACGAGTAAACCGCCAGCTCTTGGAGTTGGCGATACTCGGCGAAGGACGCGGCCACCACGCCCACCGCCGACTTCTTCCCCTCGGAGAGCACGTCGAGTAGCAAGACGCGCAATGCAGAATTTGGCGAAGAAGGCTGAATCCCGGGGGAAATCGGATGCTCCGGCATCCGCACTTCTCGACGTCATTCTCCACCTGAATGCCAGCTACGGTCGTGACTTAGAATGCAGTTCACAAGGGAAGTTACGTCGCCCTAAGTCCGAGAGGGGCGACGGGATTTGAACTCCCAACTCCACAAAATCGCCGCGTTTCGGCGACGTAGCCCGCGATCGCCCTTCTCAAAATCGAGGATCCGGACCGAGTGCTGGCTTCCAAAGCACTGCGGAAATTGGTGCAGCATCAAGGCTTACGAAAAAACGCACCGCTTTGGAAAGCGGTGCGCCTTATTTCAGTCGGGGTGACAGGATTCGAACCTGCGACCTTTTGACCCCCAGTCAAACGCGCTATCCAGGCTGCGCCACACCCCGAGCCGACGCCATGAATATGCCAGATTCGACCAACTTGTTCAACGCCACACCGACCAGATTCTGACGCAGTTTCTTTTTACCGTCCACTTTCACCGTCAAGCGGAGGACAACTGGCCGAAAACCGGCTAGATTCTTCCAGGTTCCACTGGCGGAACGAGCACCCAAGAGTGCCTCCTGTGCCCTGATCCTTGGCAACGAATTGCCCCTAACCAGCTCATTACCACATGTCTCTACCCCGATTTAGCGACCAGTTAGCTAGCCAAGTTCGCGAAAAAAATTCTGCTGTTTGCGTCGGCCTCGACCCGCGTCTCGATAGTTTGCCGACATGCTTGCAGCCCGCTGCCAAGGCAAATGATCCCCGGCAAATCGCGGCCGCCTTTCGCGAATTCTGCTGCGGCGTGATCGATGCCGTCGCTAGCTTGGTGCCAATCGTAAAGCCTCAAGCCGCTTTTTTTGAACAGATCGGCCCGGCCGGCATGATTGCGCTCGGCGAAGTTATCCAACACGCTCGCCAGGCCGGCCTGCTGGTGGTGCTCGATGGTAAACGGAACGATATCGGCTCGACGGCAACCGCTTACGCGCAAGCTTACCTCGGCGGAGGTTCGCAAAGCGGCTGGGGGAGCGACGCGCTAACGGTCAGCCCCTACCTGGGCGAAGACAGCTTGATGCCTTTTGTCGAGCAATGCGATGCCACCCAAGCGGGCATCTTCGTGCTGGTGAAAACTTCCAATCCTGGCGGCGGCTGGCTGCAGGACCGAACCATCGACCAAACCAGCAACCAAACCAGCGATGGGTCTCTTTGCGAAGCTGCCGAGCGGACCACTGTTTATCAACATGTTGGCAATTTGGTTGAGCAGTTGAATGAAGCTCGTCGCGGCGATTCTGGCTATGGGCCCATTGGCGCAGTCGTGGGTGCCACCTACCCCGCTCAGTTAACCGAATTGCGTGCTCGCATGCCTTCGGCTTGGTTGCTGATCCCAGGTTTCGGCGCCCAAGGCGGCGCCGCGGAAGATGTCAGGACCGGGTTCGACTCCAGCGGCCTGGGCGCGATCGTCAATAGTTCGCGCCATATCATTTTTGCCCATCGTCGCCCCGAATTGGCAGCCCGCTTTGAGGATGCAGCTTGGCAACAGGCCGTCGAAGCTGCGACTCTGGAGATGAATCAACAGCTTAACAGCGTGCGGGGAGTGGCGGGCTGAGTCCCTTAGGCAGCCTTTAAGAATCCTTCGAGCTGATCGGCTCGATTGGGGCTTTGCAGTTTTTTAACCGCCTTAGCCTCAATCTGTCGAACTCGCTCTCGAGTCACCTTGAAGATCCGCCCTACTTCTTCGAGCGTATAGCTGTAACCGTCGACGAGGCCATATCGCAAGCGAATAATTTGACGCTCACGGAATGTCAGCGTCTTGAGCATGTCGTCAATCTTCTCGCGAAGAATGCCGTTGCTGGCGCTGCGAACTGGATTGTCACTGTCGTCATCCTCGATGAACTCACCGAAGCTGCTATCTTCGCCTTCACCAACCGGGCGATCGAGACTGACCGGATGACGACCGATGTCGAGCACGCGGCGAACCTCCTCAACCGAGACTTCGCTGGCCGCTGAGATCTCTTCAAAGGTCGGTTCTCGCCGCAGCTCTTGCGTGAGCTTCTTTTGAACTTGGCGTAATTTGCTCAGCACATCAATCATGTGCACGGGGATCCGGATGGTTCTCGCTTGGTCGGCAATCGCTCGCGTGATCGCTTGCCGGATCCACCAAGTCGCATAGGTGCTGAATTTGAATCCACGACGGTATTCGTATTTATCAACAGCTCGCATCAGTCCCGTGTTGCCTTCTTGGATTAAGTCCAAGAAGGACAAACCTCGGTTGCGATACTTCTTAGCAATCGAAACGACCAGCCGCAAATTTCCGCTGCTGAGCTGTCGCTTGACCGCTTCGTGGGCCTCGAAGTACCGATTAAATCGTTGACAACGCTGCCGCAGACTGGTCGGGCTTTCGCGGGTCAACATAATCAGCTCGCGAAGTTCTTGCTTGAGGTCCGCTCGTTCGTCTTGGCTGACCGCGTCGTGCCCAAGTTGCTCGAGCCGGGTTTTGATGTAGTCCATCCGCTTGGAGATGTTGCTCAGCTGCCGCATCAGCGGCTGCACGCGGCGACTGCGCAGCGACATTTCTTCGACCAATTGCAAAGCCTTGCGGCGGCGGCGCAAAAAGCGTTTTCGCGCCGCGGCCCGTTCCGCTGGTGCCGTACCGCGTCGCACCAACACTTCAAAGTCAAAAACGTTTTGCTGGAGCAGGACGTCAACCGTCCGCAAGTTATGCGGCATACGGCCGCTGATCTGTTCTTTGGTCAATCGTTCAGTCAAAGAGACCTTGATCGTGCGATCGAAAGGTAATTCGCCGCGATGAACTTTGCCGAGCGTTTCCACCGTGGCCCGCATGGCAAAATCATTTTCCAAAATCGCTCGGCGAAACTGGCGACGCGTAACCTCGATTTTCTTGGCCAGCGAAATTTCCTCCTCGCGAGTTAGCAAGGGGATGTCGGCCATCTGGCTGAGATACATTCGAATGGGATCATCACTCGGCTTGGGCAAGTCGGCAGAGACGAGATCACCAAAATCGTTATTTCGCTGCACTTGTTTGATTGGTTCGCCCGGCGGAGTTTCCACCAGTTCGATGCCCCGCGATTCGATCGCTTGGAACAAATCGTCCAGCTTTTCGGGGCTCACATCCTCATCGGGAAGATAAGTGTTCACTTCGTCGTAGGTGAGAAACCCACGTTTCGCACCGAGGGAAATCAGCTGATTAAGATTCTGTGTCATCGGGTCCATGACAAACATCCTTTTTTGTCACCGGGCACCGCATCGCAATCAAAGATTGTGACGTGTTGTCCAGCATTGGGGAGGGTAAAAAGCTTGCGAAATGACTTTCCTGAGACGCTGCGGACACGTCGCAAGATGCCAGTTCACAAATTCCAAAATCCGTTTTGAAATGTCTCTCTGTCGTTCAGTCTAAATTGGCGAAGTCGGTTGCAGCACTGAGTGGCAGCGCTGGATCGGCGGTGTATCAGTCTCGGTCGGGTTGACCGGTCATTCCGTGACGTAGACGCTGCGCGGCGAAGAGTTCACCCAGCACATCCAGTTGTACATCTTCAGGGACCGTTCCTTGGTCGAGTTGTGCCAGGCGTTGGCGCGTTTCTGCTTGAACTTGAAATGCCCGATAACGTTCCAGGATCGAACTAAAACGCATTTCGGGTGATTGGGTCGCGGTGCCAGATTTTTCCTGCACCCGGCTGTCCATGGCGACTAACTGATTTTTTAACGTTTCATTTTCAATCGTCAACATGAGGTCGCGAACATCTAGCGACAGGCCAGCAAATTCTTGAGACTGGTAGGCCCGCAAAAGTTCGCGGGCGCTGTCACTGGAAAGCCAGTTTTCGTCGATGGATTCGAGTGCAAGTGCCACAAAATCAGGGCGTTCGATCAAAGCTTCAAAAAGTTCTCGGTCGAGCCTCAGGATGGAGTCCGTAGCCGGTTGATACTGAATTTGCTCGACAAAATTATTTTCAATTCCAGTCTGCTCGTGTTGGACAGTTGGTTTTCCGGCTTGCGGCGGGCTGTTGTCAGCGGCTGTCGTTGGGCTGCCTGCAGCTTGTCGCTGGGCTGGCGTCTGGTACCGTCTCTGACCCTGGCGAATTTCCCGCAGACGTTGTTCGAGCGTCTCGACCGGAACGGTAAATGTGCGTCCCAATCGCACCAGCGTTTGCTGCAGCCGTAGATCGGTCTTGTCTGTGGGGCCTTTGGCCAGGACGCCGAGGACGGTTTCGAGCGCTTTGGTGGCGCGGTGCGTGTCTTGAATCAAGTCAACCCCGGCGATCAACCGCTGGAGCTTATGATCGATCGCATCGGGAGCCTCGGCGACAGCTTGATTAAAAGCGGCGACACCATGTTGGTCGAGAAAGTCGGCCGGATCGAGTCCATCGGGCAGGGTGAGCACGCGGAGATCGACATCGGCACCGACGAACAACTCCAACACCTCGTCGGCTCGCCGCTGGCCCGCTTGGTCACCGTCGAGCACCAGCACGACGGAATCAACAAACCGCTTGAGAATGCGAATATGATGCGGTCCAAGGGCGGTCCCCAGCACGGCCACCGCGGTCTCGATGCCCGCTTGGTTGGCGGCCAGCACGTCGGTGTAGCCTTCCATCACCAAGACTTGATTCTGTTTGCCAATCGCATCCCGCGCCCAGTTTAGTCCATACAGCTGCTTGGACTTGGAGAACAGCAGCGTTTCACGACCGTTGATATATTTCCCGCCGTGCCCCTCGCCACCTGGCAAGACACGTCCACCGAGGGCAATCGGTCGTCCGGGTAAGTCAAAAATGGGAAACAGCAAACGATTGCGAAACATGTCATAGAAGCCTTCCCCTGTTTTTCGCGCTTCGGCCAGCCCGCAGGCGTGCATGACCGGACCGGAAAACCCAGCTTTTTCAGCTTGCTTCAAAAGCCAATCCCAACTTTCGGGCGCGTAGCCAATCTGAAACTTTTCGATGCTGGCCGGGGTGATGCCTCGCGATTCGGCATACTGGCGAGCGGCGGCAGCCTCTGGGGCGGCGGCAAAGCAGCGTGTGAATTGATCGACGGCCCAGCGCAAGGCCGCCAGCAGCGTCGCTTTGTCATCTTTGCTGCCCGGTTCGGCGGCGTGTTGGCCACGCAACTGATCAACCGGGATGCCCGCTTGTTCGCCGAGCAACTGCAACGCTTCGGGGAACGTGACGCCGTCGCGGCGCATGATATAGCTGAAAACATCGCCGCCGATGTCGCAAACCCAACATCGCCAGGTCTGACGTTCTTGATTGATCAACAAGCTGGGGCGGCGGTCGTCGTGCCACGGACAGCGAGCCACGAAGTTGCGTCCCTGACGGCGTAGCTCCATCTGCCGACCAATCACGTCGACAATGTCGACCGCCGATCGAATCCGCTCTTTAAGATCAAAATCCGTCACAGAAGACACAAATAAAGCTCCCTCAGGGCATCCAACCGGGCAGGAAAAAACCCCTTCCCTTGCCTGACCGACCTTTGGTACATCCCAGACCAAGGTGGTACACAGCATCCATGCTCAAGCTCCCGCAACCGCGGAAACTTGCCACCAAACCCAGGCCCCTCTTCGCTTGAGGAAGCCGTTCGCTGACGCGCACCGCCGAAGAGTTTCAGCCGGATCAGGATTATGGTCAATAGTAATTTTGGCAAAATCCAAACGGCCCGCAAGCAAACGGCCCGCAAGCATAAGGCCCGCAAGCAAACGGCCCGCAAGCATAAGGCCCGCCCTGCTGCCTAGGTGGCCGCGACCTCTTGCAAGGCGCCGTCGAGCAATTCCAGTTGACGATCCATGGCTCCCGCTAAACTGAGGCTGTGCGTAACAACGATCAGCATCGTATTTTGCTCGGCCAGCAGTTCCAGCAGCAATGCTGTAATGTGTTCGGCTGTCCCTCGATCGAGATTCCCGGTCGGCTCGTCGGCCAATAGCAGCATTGGTTGATTGATCAGTGCCCGAGCGACGGCGACACGTTCTTTTTGGCCACCGGAGAGTTCCGCCGGGATGTGGCTGAGCCGATCCGCAAGTCCCACGCGATCGAGCAATGTATGGGCACGGGTCGTGATCGCCTGGTCGGGCCGCCCTTGCGCGAGTGCTGGGACGAGCACGTTTTCCAGCACCGTCAATTGCGGCAGCAGATGATGCTCTTGGAAAATAAAGCCAATCTGCTCATTGCGAAAACGGGCCAGCCCAGCTTCGCTGAGTTGGAAAGGGTCGGTGCCGGAGAGCTCATAAGTCCCCGTGGTGGGGCGATCGAGCGTTCCCAGTACGTTTAAAAGCGTGCTCTTGCCGCTGCCACTGGGGCCGATGATGGCCAGGCTTTGGCCACGTTCGAGCGATAAATCCAGGCCCCTTAAAACTTCCAGCGGGACCGTGGGGGTGGGATAGGACTTGCTAAGTGATTGGACCAGCAGGTCGGGCATTTCGCTGCTTTGCGGGGCTTACGAGGGAGGTTGCTGGAGTAAGGCCAAGGCGGCCAGTCCGTAAAAAGTGTACTCGACATCTTGTGCCGGATCGAAGGCAAAGCCGGCGAAGCCACCCTGCTCGCGTTCCATCGAGCGAACAAATCTTTCGGCAGCTGGGCGGTCGATGTCATCGCCCGCCGCCAAATCGGTCAAGGTGATGATCGCGGTGCAAGTGCTGAGCAAGTCGGCCATCGGAATCCGCGTGTTCGCCGCGTAGCCCCCTTCGTCGGCTTGCTGGTCCAATAAAAACTCGGTCGTGCGGGCGGCAATTTCCGGAGTCAGCGCGGAGAGCGTTTTCAGCGCGCCGATCGCTGCGGCGGTCGGATTGACGCCGGCTCGCTTGGCGACGCGAATCTCCAAGAAACCTCCATTTTCGTGCTCCCGATCGAGCAAAAATTGAATCGCGGCGGCTGGCTCCGGTTGCTCGACTCCAATTAATTCGTAACACAAGGTGGTCAAAAAAGTTTGATAGGTGCTGCTGACGCGACCTTCGGGACTCTTGGCGTATCCGCCGTCGTCGCGACGATACGATTCTAACAACTCGCTCAGTCGCTGTGGCCAATCGGCCGGAGCTTCAGCCAGCACTTCGACCCCAGCCCCGACTTCCAGCATGGCGGCGGCGAAAACCAGCGAGATCAAATCGACCACCCCCTCATGCCCCAACAGGCGAGTGGCCAAGAAGTCGGCGGCTCGCTGAGCGGAAGTGGCGTCGAGTTCTCCGAGCATGATCAAGGCACGCAGGGCAAATCCGGTGTAATAGGGATCGCTGGGGCCTTCGCGACCGGCAAAGCCCCCGTCGGGCTGTTGCTGAGCCAGCAAGTAGGCCGCATGCCGTGCCCGCGTTTCCGCAGGCAAATGCTGAGCGCCCAGCGTGAGGCGAAGTGTCAGGTCAGCGAGGTAACTCAAGGTGATCCCATCGTGTTAACGGAGCGAATTAGCTTCCCGCGGACAATGCCCCGCAGCGAAATCACCTAAGCGATCAATCTGCCCCAGTTGTGCGAGCTATACTGGCTTGCCGAGTTAGCTGGCTGACCGAGTGAAAGTGGGCAATTATGGCGATTCCCGTTTGACCGACTCCAGCAAGCCTCGTACATCGGCCGGAATCGGAGTCGACTCCAGCGTCTGATCGGGCAGCATGCGGCAACAAACGGCCGTCAACGTGCCCGCCGCAATTGGTTGTTCGTGGCGGCGAATGTCAAACCCGTAGCGTACGCTCTTCGTCCCCAGATGGTCAACAAAGGGAATGATAGTGAGCAGGTCTTCAAAGCGGGCGGCACTAATGTAATCACAGTGTGCGGCGACGCGTGGCCAAGTTAGGTGCCCACCCTCGGACAAGGGTTGCATCACGGACAGCCCCAAGTGCCTCAGCAAGGCATGTTCGGCGGCCTCCATGATTGGAAAGAAAGCCGAAAAATGGACGATGCCGGCGAGGTCCGTATCACGAAACTCCACCAGCCGCCGGAGCACAAAGCGACTCGAGTCAGCGGACGAAGCCGATTCAGAGGGCATAGGAGATTTTGTGGGAACGACGGCGAAGGGGCAGCTATCAAATGCGAGCCAAACTTAGGTTTGTAGCTAGCCAAAAAACAGGAAGCCAGCCAACATATGCAGGCCAGCTCCGAATGAAAGGCGGCCAAATTGCCCAAGCAACAGCCGGTCCTGTTCGGGCGGAAGTCCCACCAGCGGCCGGCCTCTCCGGTTTGGAGAGACCTGCGACACCGTGGGGGGAACCCCAGCGGCCGTTACAAAGGAAACCGAACCGCTCAAAAGCGGCCGAGTTACTCGCCCACGTAGGGAAGCAATGCCATGAAACGAGCCCTTTTGATCGCAGCCGTCACGGCGTGCTGGCTGACCGCGGTGCAACCGCTTTTCCGGCGACCGACGATTCGCCCGTGTCGATTGACCAACTTCTTCAGTAACTCAGTGTCTTTATAATCGATGTACATCGGCCGAGGACGATGGCCATCGACGAAGATCGGATCTTTCTTTTTCGTCCGTGAGCGAACCCGCGATCGTTTGCGGGCACGGCTCCGGTTGCTCATCGGGCGCGGTGCCATGGCAAAAGGTTCCAGCGTGTTAATGAAAACTAAATGTCGAGTCGCGAATTATGCCTATTTTGTCCAGTGGTCGCAAGGGACAGGCGGCTGGAATTTCCCAGCAACTTATGATTTTGCCGCCGCAGCTTGGAAATGGTCGAGCAAGCGGCCGGGTGAGCCCATTGCGTGATAGCCCCCGTCGACGTGGAGAATTTCCCCAGAAACCCCGTTGCTGGCGGGGTGCAGCAAGAAGGCCCCGGTGTTGCCGACCTCTTCGTGCGTGACGTTCCGGCCGAGTGGTGCCATGTGTTGATAAAGCTGCAACATTTCTTCCACACCAGCAGCCCGACCCGCCAGAGTCCGCATGGGACCAGCCGAAAGGGCGTTGACGCGAACCCCTTGGGCGCCCATGTCGAACGCCAAATAGCGGACGGTCGCCTCCAAAGCGGCTTTGCAGATTCCCATCACGTTGTAGCCCGGGACACATTTTTCCCCGCCAAAATAAGTCATCGTGGCAATCGCACCATCGGGCGCCATGTGCTCGCGAACGGCTGCCGCGACGGCAATCAGGGTGTAGACGCTGACGTCCATCGCCAATTTGAACCCGTCGCGACTGGTGTAGACCGTCTCGCGGCCCAGATCGGCACGATCGGCGAACGCAATCGAGTGCAGTACGAAATCGAGTTTGCCAAACTCGGCGACGGCGTGCGCGACGACTTGGCGGATCTGGTCGTCGTCCTGCGCATCAAGCGGAATCAAAAATTTGGCGTTTTCGTGTTTGTCGGTCAACAAACTGACGCGTCGGCGGTTCCTTCGACGCTCGTCATCGGGACGATCAGGCAAGTGCGTAAAACCGCACTGGCCACCGGCGTCCATGATCGTTTTGGCGATTGCCCAGGCGATGGAGTGGTCGTTTGCGACCCCCAGAATTAGCCCTTTTTTGCCCGTGAAATCCATTACATGCTCGCTTAGTTACAGACGTTGCTCCGCCGACACGGCAGATTGATGCGATTTTCGTTGCCGCTGAATGTAATGAATCGCCGCCTTCTCGACGACACGGGCAACGGCAAAATCGCCCCCGCAGATCACCGCCCCGGCGAGCGGAAGGTTACAATTTAGTGAAGTCTGTTGGCTAACTTTTCACGAACTCGGGGAGCGAACTCAAGCACGCCACCTGGATTACTTGGGCACCCCCTAATATCTTAATGCCATGCACACACCCCCGAAGGTGTCTTTTTCGCGCGGAATCGCATGTCCAATCATTCTTATCAATCAGATCCCCATTACCGCGTGGACGGGCCCCATGTGGAGCTGCTGGCTGGGCGAGTTGCCGCAGCCATGCTGGACCATTTGGCGAGCGAAAAAACTCTGCTGGCCGGTGCTGCTGCCGAAACGCGGGCTGAGTTGACGCTGCTTTCCGGTCTCCGCTACCTGCTCGATTCGCGGGTCGCGATTGCGGCTGGAGTGGTGCGGCAAGCGGGACGCGAGTGGGCAAAGATCGCTTGGCTGGGCCCCGATATCGAACCCAGCCAACTGGAAACCTTGGTGGCTGACGCCATCGACCGCGGGCAGCCGGTCCGCTCTTCGACCGCCGTGGCGATTCCGCTGCGGCTCGACAAACAAGCTCAGCAGCCCCCCCAAGTGCTGGTCTTGATCCGTGCCGGCGACTCCGACAGCTCCGTTTCTGCGGCAGCCGGCATTGACCATGACGCCGCGTTGCAACAACTGGCCGATTTGCTGACCGCCGCGTTGACAATCAGCGAACGCGAGCAATTAGCGGCTCAGCGAACCAAACGTCTGCAAGCCATGCTGCGGATTGCCGCCCAGTGGACCAACCAAGCAGACTGCGAAGCATTGCTGGAGCGGATTGCCGCGGCGGCGGCCGATTTATTGGGAGCGGAGCGGGCCAGCATTTTTCTCTGGGATCGCCCCCGTCGCTTGCTGGTAGGCCGCCCCGCACTGGGAGTCGCTGATAATCGACTGGAAGTCTCAGATACCGCCGGGATTGTCGGGGCCGTCCTGCAGTCGGGAAAACCGCGGAGGTGGCACGTGGGAGATGATGGCGAAGGAGAAATCAACCGCGCCGTCGACAAACAACTGAAATTCGAAACTCGCTCCCTATTGGCTGTCCCCCTCTGGGAAACCAGTAGCGATGACAAACCGACAAAGGGAAACCCGATCGGTGTCTTCGAATTAATCAACCGCAATCAGGGGGCCTTCAACGGCGAAGACGAAATCGCATTGGCCGAGTTGGCGACCCAGGCGGCCGCCGCGATCCGCAGCACGCAAACCAAGCAGACTCTCACCGAGAACCGCGACCGCTTGCTCGATAGCGTGGCTGAGTCGGCGCGGGTGGTCGGCGAGCATCCTAAAATAGCCGTGGTCCGGGAGACCGTGCGGCGAGTCGCCGACACCGACTTGTCGGTGCTGATTCTCGGTGAAAATGGAACCGGCAAAGAGGTGTTGGCTCGCAGCGTCCATTTTCAAAGCAGCCGCAAGCATCAACCTTTCGTGGCGGTCAATTGTGCGGCATTGGTGGAAACGCTGCTGGAGAGTGAGCTCTTTGGCCATGAAAAAGGCGCCTTCACCGATGCCCATCAAACGCGACCGGGGAAATTCGAACAAGCCAACCAGGGCACGCTGTTCCTTGATGAAATTGGCGACCTCAGCCTGGGCGGGCAAGCCAAGTTATTGCGAGTGCTGGAAGAACGACTTGTGGTGCGCGTCGGTGGTTCCACCCCGCTGCCCGTCGATGTGCGGGTGATCGCGGCAACCAATCAACCACTTGCCGAGATGGTGCGCGAGAAGCGTTTTCGCGAGGACCTTTTTTTTCGTCTCAATATCGTAACCATCGAAATTCCGCCGCTGCGGCAACGGGGCGACGACATCGTCTTGCTGACTGAACATTTCTTGCGATTCTTTGCCGATCAAGTCGGACGCAAGCCGCCGCGGCTCGCCGAAGCGGCCAAGGCGGCCATGTTGCGGCACGGCTGGCCAGGCAACATTCGCGAACTGCGGAACCTCGTGGAGCGAGTCTGTTACCTTTGCCCCCAAGAAGTGATCACGGCCAGCGATCTGGCGTTGGGGGTCGGCGGGTTGGCCCGGGCTGACAATTTGGCTGCCTCCGGTTCTGGTGAGGCGCCGCAGTTGGCTGGCCAATCCCTGGCCGATGCGACGCGGAGTTTTCAGGCGCAACACATCGAAAACGCGATCGCCGAATGCCGTGGAAACATGACGGATGCCGCCGATAAACTAGGCCTCCACCGTTCCAACCTGTACCGCAAAATGCGGCAATTGGGCGTCGACAGCCGCCTTGAAGACGAGTGATCACCCCCCCGCCGGATGCTTAATCGGCACATTCCGAAAGATGCGAACCGGAGCGCTTGCGCACACCTAAGAATTTCTGAAAAATGCCCAGTAGTCACCACCTGCGTGCCATTCTTCTGGTGAATACAACTCAGCCGCAACTGCGGCATTTTAAAATTTCTTGGGCAACACTTGTCGCTAGGCTTGATCATGATTGGACAACTTGTTCATCGTTTTCTCCCCCCCAACACCACCGCCACTCCAGTTGTTACTGACGCGGCCCAAATTGTCTTCGCAGAAGTTGAGCAGTTGCGGGCCACGTTGCGGGCCATCAGCAGTGCGGTTGCTACCATCGAACTCTCCCCCAGTGGCGTTGTTCTCGATGCAAATCCGTTGTTCCTGGCAAAGTTCGGCTATGCGTTGGACGAATTAGTGGGCCAGCGCTACACCATGTTGCTGGAACCGCAAGAAGCCAACAGCAGCGAAGAGACGCGACGTTGGCGGGAGGTGACCAGTGGCCAACCGCAAGTCGCGATCTGCAAGCGGATTGGCAGCGGGCAACGTGAGTTCTGGATGCAAACCACTTCGGTGCCGATCACCGATGATGCTGGTAAAGTCGTCCGCGTTTTGCAGCAAATGGTCGATGTCACCGAGCAACATCTGGAACATCATTCCATGGCGGCACAATTGGAAGCGATCAATCGCGCCGAAGCGGTGATCGAGTTCAACTTGGACAGCACGATCGTGAGAGCAAACGAAAATTTTTGCCTCACCACCGGCTACACCCTGGAAGAGATCGTCGGCAGACCCCATCGGATGTTTGTCCCCGATGACATGCGCGACAGCCAAGAATTCGCAGCATTGTGGGAGGGCTTGCGACGCGGCGAACACCAAACGGGGCAATTCCGCCGAGTCACCAAGTCGGGGCAAGAAATTTGGATCGAAGGAGCTTATAACCCGATTCTGGACGAAGCGGGGAGACCGATTAAGGTTCTCAAGCACTGTCACGAAATTACCCAACAAATCAAACTTCGACAACGATCGATCGAAGTTGGCAACGTGGTTGCTTCGAGTGCTTCGCAATTCGTCGAGACGTTGGCCGAGATTTCCAACAACGTCAACCAAACCGCCGAAATCGCCTCCCGGACTGCGCGGACTGCGGAGATCACGACCGCTGCGGTGGCCGATTTGGAAGCCAGCAGCCGAGTGATTGAAAAAGTGGTGGAAGTGATTCAAGACTTGGCCGACCAGACCAGCCTGTTGGCGCTCAACGCCACGATCGAATCGGCTCGCGCCGGCGAAGCGGGCAAGAGTTTTGCCGTTGTGGCCAGCGAGGTCAAGGAACTGGCTAGGCAAACCGCGGGCGCCACCACGAACATTGAAAAGTCTGTTGGCGAGATCAAATCAAGCATCAACGGCGTGGTCAACTCGGCCGGCGATATCACTTGCAGCGTCGGCGAAGTCAGTTCGATGATGTCCACGATTGCCGCCGCGATTGAAGAACAGTCGGCCACCATGAGTGTGCTCAGCCAAACGGCCAGCGAACTCCGCCGCTAAACAGCTAGACCAGGGAAATCACGGTACAGGTGCTGGTCGCCGTGGCGATTCGTTTGCCTCGCGCGCCGAACACGGTGCAGTCCACAAAGCCCACTCGCAACCCCCGCTCGATAACTTGGGCGCGGGCTTCGAGTCGTCCCTCGGTTACCGGGCGAATGAAGTTGACCTTCATCTCGATCGTGGAAAAGCCTTGGCCTTCCGAGAGGGTGCGGCCAAAAGCAATCCCCATTGCCGCATCAGCGAGCGCCGCGATCAAGCCTCCGTGGACCCGCCCCATCGGATTATGATGCTGTTGGTCGCAATCGATCACGACCACCGCTTGGCCCACTTGCTGAACCGCTGAACCGCCAGCATCGCTGTGCGGTTCCGCTTCCGGTGGTAAAACTCTAAATCCAACTAGCTTGGATATCGGCGCGTCGGCAAATGGATCAGTAATTGAAGTTCACTCCCACGTGGACGCCATGCATCCAATAGTCACCGAATGAAAAGTTGCGTGTCGGAGCGGTCGGCGGATTGTTGGTGATATCCACGGTCGTGTTGATCGCCCCGTCAACTTGCAAGACATCGCTCACCATGAGGTAATTGTAACCAAAGGTAAAGTCCGTATGACGATTCAGCTGGTATCCCAACCCGAGGCTGATTTCGGGGATCACAGCAAACGTGCTATCGTTGCCGGAGCCAGCGTTGGCCGCATTAATCAGATAGCCTTCGCCGGTGGGGGTAACTCCGCCACCCTGCACCGCGTCGGTACCAGAGAAGCGCAGATCGGCCTGCCGGTTGATGGCACCGATGCCGACCTTGAAGAGCCCGTTAAATGACCATCGCCGCTCACGATAATGCATTGCCAAGCCAACGTTGCCGCCGTGAAATTCATTGCTAACATCGAAGGTATCGACGATTGAGGTCGTGGTTTGCGGAGGAGGCACCAACGATACCGCTTGACTCCGCATGGTCAACGACTCGTTGAGCCGGAAGAACTGATAGCCGTACATAAAGTCAATCCGGCCACCCAATCCGCTGACCATCCGTTGACGCAAGGAAAGATCGGCTCCGAAGGCTTCCGACTGAAAATTGATATTGAGAAATTCGTTGGCACCGATTGGCGTGTCGTCAATGATCTGGAACAGCCCCGCGGTCCCCGTTTCATCCGTGAAGGGGATCGCCACGTTCGCTTGAGTGGCGCGGGTGGCGCCAAAGCCGAAGCTCTCCTCACCGGCTCCCCACATTCTGCCAACCAGGCTCTGATTCTTCCTCGGATCCAACCACATCCCGACGGTGAAGCGAGCGCCCGATTCGCCATCCTCACCCAAGCGACCTCCGCCGCCAAACAGCGACGCGCCGCCACCATCGACGGCCAACGCCGGCAGATCTTGCCCGCGACGAAACCACATAATCCATTCCGCACTGCCGAACCAGCGTTGCGACTGAAAGAAATGCGGTGCTAATAATCCGATCCGGCAATTGCCTCCGCAAACTCCCGGGCTGTCGCAACCACCGCAAGCGGAATTGCCCATGAAAAAATTACCCAGCAGACCGCTGAAGTTTCCGGAACCACAACCTGCTGAACCACAACCTGCTGAGTCACAACCACCAGCCCAGCTGTCGCAGCCGCCACCGCCACCGGGCAAACCAGACATCGAGCCATAGGAGTGAGTTCCCATGTGATAATGCTCGCTGTCGCTCGGATGCAGCATCGGCATTGGTTGGGGTGGCAACAACCGTGGCTGGCCCCCCTGAACCGCTTGCGGCGAAGCGTCGGCAGTTGGCGCCGCGGCGGCGGTCGGCCCGCTGTCGGTCGCGTCATCTTGCTGCGGATAAGCAACAGTCACTACCGCCGGAACCAAATTTTCAACCCGCGCATCGCGGGTGTAATCTGCTGACACGTGATCATTAGCTTCGGCGGCGGGAGCGGCAGACCCGTGGTCCAAGACCTGGACGCCATTTGGCTGGCCCCCCGCCGGGTTTTGCCGTTTGCCTTTGATTGGAATCAGCTTGGGAGGCTGGTAAACACGCCGCTGGCCCTGTAGCGAACCTTGTCCCGCTGCTGCAGCCGCAGCTGTTGACTCTGGGGATTGCCCCAACGCCACTTGGCCGCAGAGCAGAGTCGTGGCAAGCAGGCACTTGATCAACCGGCCGGGGGCGAAAAAACGAGCCCGCGGAAGACGCGAACCGCCGCTGTTGCGACTGCCCCCGGAATGGACCTGTAGCCCGACGTTTCGCAGTTCAATAACACACCTGCGGTTGGCCCACGCTCGAGGCTGTGGACCCATCTGTGGATCGCGATTCATGTTTCACCCGGTCTTGGTTGGCCCAAATTTGGGGCCCTGGAATCTGGGAGGGCCAATTGACTAACAGCCGCATTAACCAACAGCCGCGCGAAGTTGCACACGCGGCACGACCGACGGAACATCAGCCGCTAAGGGTTGCATCGGTTATGCCAGTCGTTCCGGTTGAGTAAACCTGGTAAATTTTAACACCTAGGTCGCATCTGCGGGCAATTTCCGCACTTCTCCCGGCCTGACAGGCTGGCCCGAGCGAGCGCTCTGGATAGCCGCAAAGCAGAGTGCCAAACTTTTGAGGTTATCCTCGGCGGCGATTTGGCAGGGACGCCCCTCGGCGATGCTGGAGATCAGCTCGCACATCGTGCCGCGAAAGCCGTCGGGAAACCAGCGACCGGACAGTTGCGGCTGATAACTGCCCTGATCGGTGGTCAAGGTGACGTGCTGGTCCTGGTTGCCGCTGCCGCTGCTGACCACGACGCCTGCGGTTCCGGCGACGTAAGTTCGCTCTTCGGGAGCGTGCTTGACCATCGCGTCAAAGGTCATCGAGGCCTGGGCGTTGTCAAACTCGACCAGCACTTGGCCGAGCAAATTTGGCATAATTTCCTGATGTGGCGTGCGACCCGAGGAAGCGTACACTCGCAACGCCTCGGAATGCGGCAACAAGCAACGCACCATGTCAAACCAGTGAATTGCATAGTCGTAGAGGATCAATTCGCGGATATGCTCGAAGGCTGTGCCCTTGACCCAAGTGTGGTCCCAGTCACAACTCATCCGCACCGCAAAGGTCTGCCCGAGTAATCCGGCCGCCGTGGCCGCTCGCAGATAACTGAAATGCGGAGCCCAGCGGCCATTTTGGTTGACAGCCAAAATGACCCCCTGTCGGTCGGCTAATTCGACCAACTCTTGGCCCACGTCCAGATCGAGCACAAACGGTTTTTGGCTAAGCACGTGCCGCCCGGCCAGCAGGCATTCGCGAGTAATTTCCGTGCGGACCGCTGGATGGGTGGCGATATCAATGAGTGGCGCGTCGAGGGCCAGCAAACATTGCCGGAAATCAGTGAATACTCTCGCAGCCGGATAATAATTTGCCCGCATCTGCTCGGCCGCGTCAGCATTCACGTCCACCAAACCGGTAACCTCTAAACCGGCATCCCGATAAGCCTGCAAGTGATGCCGCGCGATCCCACCGCAACCAATCAGAATAATCTCTGGTGACGGTTGCGCAATTGTGTCAGGCTCGTAATGAATATGCACCCCCGGATGTGCCAAGGCAGGATTGCTGCTCGCTTGTTGACGGTCATCGGACTCTGCGTGGCAACTAGTTGGTTCTGACATGTGCTGCTGGTCGGAAAAAGTCGAGGGGAAAATGGGTGCGGCTGATCATGGGAAAATGACACACACCCAAAGTTTTACAAGCCCCAGAAATAAATCACAAAACCCCTTTCCTTTATGCCACTACCGCCATCCGCCCCAGCTGGCGGTGACTGATTTACCCGCCCTTGGTTTACGTGGACTAGCAACGGGGGGCGAGTTACGGTAAAAGTAAATGTCGTCAATTTGATCAACTTAATCAAATTGATTGCATCCGCAGCAAGGAAGTCGCCTTGGCACACTAGTTGCGTTACGTGAAATTCGCCAATGAGGGGCATCCAGATAGGCAGTGGTGGCGGTTGCTTCCTGTGAACGGGCATTTATCACAGGGGGAGTTGAGTCACCCTTCCTGAAGGATGCGGGGTTGGCGAGTTCACATGTCTGCCATGTTGATTTGCCTGGCGGGCTCGAGTTAAGTAGTTTCGTGGCAACGAGTTGTCGCGAGCACAAAGTCATTGCGAAATTGCGAAATTATTCAATCTGAGTATTTTCACTCACTTTTGCATTGAAAAAAGAGTAGTGTTTCTATTAGTCACTTAGGGTGAGTTTGGGGCGAACCGCTTGTATTGGTTGTTCAGCGATCACCCGACATTACGACTGAACTCGATTAGGTACGCTGGTCGGAAGTTCACTGGGAGAGAAAATAAAATATGTCGATTCGTGTCTTTGTGGTCGATGACCACGAGGTGGTGCGCCTGGGGCTGACGTCAATCTTCCAAGGAACGCAGGTGGAAATCTGCGGTCAATCAGCGAGTGCGGCAACGGTTGCCGAGCAGGTCGCTGAGTTAAAGCCGGACGTCTTGCTGTTGGACATTCGGATGGAAGGTGGCGACGGGCTGAATACCCTAGGCCGGATCAAGCTTGACCACCCTGAATTACCGGTGTTGATCTACTCAGCCTATGACAACCCGACTTATGTAGCCCGAGCGGTAGCTTTGGGTGCTGGCGGCTACGTCCTCAAGGACGCGCCGAGCGAAAAACTGATCGCCGCCTTGGAGACCGTCGGTACCGGCGGTTCCGCGTGGACGCGGGAAGAGCTCCGAAGAGTCACTGGCGCTTTGGCCACACCACGGCTTTCGGCCGACATTGAAGTCCCGCTGACTCAGCGGGAGAGCGAAGTGTTGCGGCAGATGGCATTGGGATTGACCAACAAGGAGATTGCCAAAGCGTTGTCGATCAGTTATGAGACGGTCAAGGAGCACGTCCAGCACATCTTGCGGAAGATCGGTGTCACCGATCGGACTCAAGCGGCCGTCTGGGCCGTTCGCAAGAAGTTGGTCTAATTTAGGAACGTCATTCAGGGACGACTCGCGCAGTGGACAAGCAATCAAGCGATCTGCATTCCTATAATTTGGAATTCAGCAGCCAACAGTTTGCTTACCGCTCTCCCATGAAGTTTGGGGGACGAGTCGTTACTGATTGCACGCTGGCGAGCGTCAGTTGTCACGCATCGCTCGGCAGTGGTCAGACTGCCGTAGGTTTTGGTGCGATGACGATGGGGGTCGCCTGGGCTTGGCCAGCCAAGTCGCTCGACGCCGCGGAAACGCTGGAAATCGTCTTGGAACTGGCTCGCCGCCTCGTCGCCGACGCCAACCAACATCCCGTCACGGGGCATCCGCTCGACGTCTGTTGGGAATTGGCCAAGCGACGCGGGGGGATCGCTGAGCAATTGCGGGAAGAACAGCAATGTCCCGAGGCGATTCCGGAACTGGCGATCTTGCTGGCAGCCAGTCCGCTGGAAGCGGCCCTTTTCGACGCTCACGGTAAAGCGTTGGGCAAGAGCAGCTTTGCCCTGTTGGGCCCCGAGCATCTATCCGGAGACCTGAGTCGGTTTCTCGGCCCCTCATTCGCCGGTCGCCAGCTTCACGAATTCATCGCGACGGAACCAGCCGCTGAGATGCCGCTGTACCATCTCGTCGGCGCGCTCGATCCGCTCGACCAACTCGATGAACTCCAACCGCTCAAAGATGGTCTTCCCGAAACGCTGGAGCAGTGGATTGCTCGTGACGGACTGACCCATCTAAAGATCAAGCTCGATGGGGCTGATCCCGAGTGGGATTTCCAGCGTGTCGCCGCCATCAACCACTGTGCGGAGGCGGGCCCCCGTGGTCCGCATGCCGACTGGTCCTACTCGCTCGACTTTAACGAACGTTGCCAAAACGAGGCGTACGTGCTGCGGCTACTTGATCGCTTAGCGACCGACGCCACGGCAGCACACGAGCGAATTCGCTATATCGAACAGCCGACCCATCGCGACCTTAAATCTCATCCGCAAAATACGATGCATCGTGTTGCCGAGCGATTGCCGGTGGTGATCGACGAGTCGCTGGTCGATTATGAAAGCCTGTTGCTGGCTCGCGACCAGGGCTATAGCGGCGTGGCCATTAAAGCTTGCAAGGGGCACGCGGAAGCTTTGCTAATGGCCGCCGCCGCCCAATTCCACGAGATGTACTTGTGTGTCCAAGATTTAACCTGCATCGGCGCGTCATTCCTACACTCCGCCGCACTGACTGCGCATCTTCCCGGTGCCGCGGCGATCGAAGGCAATGGTCGCCAATACTGCCCGGCCGGCAACTTGGGCTGGGAGCAGAATTTCCCCGGCATGTTTGAGGTCAGCAACGGCAGACTTCCGACGCGTCTGCTGAACGGTCCGGGACTGGGTTATTAACGCGACTCGCGTTGCCTGATCTCAATGGGGTTACAGTTCCGCTCAGGCGATCGTCAGTTCCAACCGCACCACTTCGTGCCCAGCCAGCGGGATGATCGCCGCGCCGTTGTCGACTTTGAGCTGCAAGTCGTCATGCAAGCGGCGGCAAGCAACTATGTCTTGAAACAGCTGCAAGCGAGTCTTCACGGGCTGGCCGGTGGTTTCCACCAGCGTCATCCGCAACCGCTTGGCGTCGCTGGCCTCCCAATCGATTGCAATCACTTGCCGGGAATCGATATCGCAGAGCCAACCGCGAGCCGCTTCGGCGGTCAGGCGGTCCAGCGGCACGACCAAGGGCGGCAACATTTTTTGTCGGACGGCGCGCAGTGGGGCTTTCACATCAAAGCCGTACGCTAATTGAAAACGCTTGGTCTGTTCGCCGCGAGTGATCAACAGCGAGTCGAGTCGTTCGCTACCGATGCGGCGATGGGCTGGCAATCCATGACTGCAGACTTGCAGTTTGCGATCCCCCTCATCGATCACCACCCCCAGCGGCGCTTCCAAGCGGCGACCTTTGGTGCGATGGCGTTTGTCGCGGACCAGGGGGCGAATCGAAAGCGCAGCGGATGCCCAGGCGGCTCGTCCGGCGAAGTAGTTTTGCCAAGGCGAATCACTGAGTCCGGCTAGCGTCGCTTGATCGCCCTCGAGTTCGATTTCGATATCGAGCCAGCGCGAGCCGCGGTCGAGTCGATAAGTGATTTTGTAATCGGCAACTGGTTGTTTGCTAACCACCAACTGGCCGCTCGCCTCGATCGCTCCCCGGGCTAGATTTGACTCGACGGTTTTCAGGCGCTGGCACACCATCCTCGAGTAACCATCCTCGGGACCGGCTTGATTGTAATAAGCCAATTGCCAGGAGAACCGATTCCCTCGCTGCGCGCCGGCATGGACCGCAGCGACGGCACCGGTTTGCGGGTGGATCGCCACGTCCAGAAATTCATTCGTCAAGGATTGCCCCACCACCAACGATTTGGACTTGGAAAAGAATCCCATGAATCCTTTCTTGGTCGCGTCCGATCCGGAACTGCCGCTGGGGCCGGCGGTCAGCGAGGCAAATCCATTGCCGGGGACGTCCAGCGTCACGTCGCAGTTAGCGGCTTGTTTGTTGGCACCGTAGAGCCCGGGAGTTTTCTCCAGTGGAGGAGGCCCCACGAGTCTTAATTGAGCGCGGGCTGCACCGGAGAAGGGATTCAGCACGACGGCCGAAGTGGCGGTCAATTGATGGCTATCGCTGGGGCTCGCGTGCGGTGTGCGGCAAGCTTCAAAGCCGAGCGCCGTGGCCAGTTGACGGCTGGCGGCCGTGAGCTGGCAAGGCGTTTCGTGGTCGCGTGATGCCCGCTCGGCAATATTCGCCTGCTCGGAATGCATCGTCGGGCTGAGCAGATTCGCGAGCGCCAGGCAGGCTTGGGTGGCTTCGCGACGGATGGCCAGTTGTTGCTTTTCCGCAGTCCTGCTGAGCGGATTTTGCGCTCCGGCAGCTACTTGTTGTTCCAGCCATTGGCCATCGCCCTGTACCGCCGGCAGGGTGCAGGAATGATAAGGGCGTTCGCCACGGGTGAAAAAATCGTCCAGCTTCCAGAGGTGTCCCAGGGAGGGCGTAAAGCGAGTGGTACGGCGGATCAATTGCAGCCAATCACTATCGGTCCCCGGCCAACGGACCAGCATCACGGCGGCGACTTGGCCACTGTCTGCCGCTTCGCCCAGCCGCGGGCCAATTCCCAGAAACGAATGCGGCTGGTTGGTATCGAGTGGTTTGGCCGTCAGCGCTTCGATCTCAGCCCCACCTGATTGCCACAGCATTTTGGCTTCGCCCTGCGAACCAATGCCGGCGTAAAAATCATTCGTGATCGCGCCGACCATCGCGGCGTTGTTGAGCCAAGGAGGCAAATCGCCCGGAATGCCCCCGCCCAGTCGCCCGAATACGCGGGGAGCCGATCCCAGGGCGGTCGCCGTGCGTGCGACGGCCGAGTTCAACCAGTCGCCGATCTCAGCCGCCCCGAGCAGGTCCAGCCGGTCTTCATCATTGGGGCAACCACCCGCGATGCACAACGTGCCCTGTTCCAAACGTTGCTTGATCCGCTCGACAATCTGCGGCTGCTCCGCGGCGATTAACTCGGCCGTTTCCGCACTGAGCAGGAGATTCAGGGGGGCCTCGCCTGCCAACGTGTTCAATAAACCCTCGCCCACCGTTGAGGGCGCGACCAGCACCAGATCGATCAATTGTGGATCGCTGGAAAAATAATGGTCGCGTTCTTCGCCGAGCAGATCGAAAGCGGCCTGCAAACGCTCGCTGGCAACGGTTTGATCTTGGTCTTGCCAAGCCCTCGCGGCGGCGATCACGTGCTCGGAAAAGGTCACCAAATCAAGATTGCTGCTGTAGCGCAGCTTGCGAGTCATGATTTGAATTTGCAGCGTGGCGTAACCCAGAGCAAAGAAATCTTCGCTCTCAACCTGTTGGTTGGCGGCCGCTTCGTGAACAGAATCGTGAGCAGAATCGGAATGAACTGACCGATCGTCCCCGTTCCGCTCCAGATAGGCCAGAATTTGCTTGGTCGTCGCCTGACGGCTTGTTACGCTGATCTGTTCGCAATCGACTGCGTCCCCCACGCGTTGGACGAGATCGCTTGGCAAGCGGCTGGTGGAAGCATCAGGAATCAGCAACAGGCGTTGATCGAGTTCCACCGGTGGCGTGTCGGCGCGGTGCCAAGTGGGGACTTCGCCGACGGCAGCCAGGATGCTGGGATGCCAGGGAGCTGTCCAGGCTGCCAAAATTCCCTCGGCCGCTTCGTCACGCAAATGCGTAGGAAAGTCTTCCAAGGTGTGGCAGGGAAAGAGAACGCAGATTTCCTGAGGGATGGGCATCAGCGAAGACAATTGAGTTTTGAGGCAGGAAAATTGGGAGCAAACAGCGAGAATTCGACGATTTTGATCGATTTTGTCAACGACCGGAAGGGTTTACCTGAAGAGCCCCCGGCCGCCGGTGATTTCGGGCGTCCAGCTGGGGGCCGTCAGGTTTCGTTAATTTCCGCTCATTGCTTGATGAAAAATTTGACAGCATGTGGTCAGGGTCATTAGATTAACAAAGAAGTGCGGAACCCCGGAACTCGTCTATTGTTTCGCGCGGGAGACTTTCCCAATAGATTCTACTCTGACGCTTAGCTGGACAGCTCCTAAAATTTGGTGAGATGTCTTTAACGAATGGCACCCTGGACTGAACTGATTTGTAGGCAGTTTGGTCTGAATTGAGGAATTGCAATACTCATGGCAAACCCGACTGCAGTTTGGGGAATCGAAATTGGCCAATCGGCTCTCAAGGCGTTGCGTTGCCGCGTCGAGGGGGATGAGGTGGTTGCCGATGCTTTTGATTTTATCGAGTATCCGAAAATCCTCAGCCAGCCAGAAGCGGAACCGGAAGTTTTAATTCGCGAGGCGCTGGAGAAATTTCTTGAGCGTAACGAAACGCGTGGCGACCGGATTGCCGTTAGCGTGCCCGGTCAGACGGGGCTGGCGAAGTTTTTCAAGCCGCCACCGGTCGAGCAGAAGAAGATCGGCGACATCGTCAAATACGAAGCGCGGCAGCAAATTCCTTTTGATCTAGACGACGTCGTTTGGGATTTCCAAATGATGCCCGGCAGCACGGTGGAAGAAGGATACGTGCTGGAGACGGAGATTGGTTTGTTCGCGATGAAGCGCGAGCAGGCTTATCGTCAGTTGAAGCCATTCGATGATGTGGGCTTGGAAGTCGACGTCATCCAGTTGGCTCCATTGGCGCTGTACAACATGGTTGTCTACGACCGCCTGCAAGATCGCATCGAAGGGGAAACCTTTGACGCCGACGATCCGCCGCCCTCGAGCGTGATTTTGGCGTTGGGTACCGACACTACCGATTTGATCGTGACAAACGGTTTTCGGATTTGGCAGCGGAGTATGCCGCTGGGCGGAAACCACTTTACGCGGCAACTGACCAAAGACCTCAAGTTGACCTTCTCCAAGGCGGAGCATCTCAAGCGGAACACGCGTGAGGCCGAGGATCCCAAGTTGGTGATCCAAACGATGCGTCCGGTGTTCAACGATTTGGTCACCGAAATCCAGCGTTCGATTGGCTTTTTCCAGAGCATCAACAAGAAAGCCAAAATCGAACAGTTGTTACTGGCCGGAAACACGGTCAAGCTGCCGGGGATGTCGGGCTACTTGGGGAAAAACCTCGGTTACGACGTGCACACCTTGGAAAGTTTCGAGCGACTGGGAGGGAGCGAAGTCGTTGGCGCCCCGGCGTTCAAAGACAATGTCTACACTTACGGGGTCTGTTACGGGCTCTGCTTACAAGGCCTGGGTCGTGGTCCCTTGACCACCAGCTTGGTGCCTCAGGAGATTCTTACCGAGAGATTGATCCGTGCCAAAAAGCCTTGGGCTCTGGCCGGTGTGGCCGCGTTGTTGATTGGTTTGACCGGTTACTACGGCATGGTGCAGAGCAGTTGGCGAGTGGTTCAAGAGGATTACAAAGTTGCCGAAGTGTCTTGGAAGGCGGCCGCCGACATTGCGCAACAAGCGAAATCTTACAGTGATGGTAAGAAGAGCGCCGACACCAAGAAATTGGCTGACCTAGCCTTCTTGAAAAAGGTTGGCGAGGAGGTTTCCGGCAATGTTGATCGGCGTTTGCTGTGGCTCGAACTGACCCGTGCCATTCATGAAACGTTGCCTCGCACAGCGTTGATCGATGGCGAAGTTCCCTCGGTCAAGGATGTGCCGCTGGACGAGCGTGATGACATTTACCTGACTTCGATCGACACCACTCGCGTGGAAGCTGCGGAAGAGGATTGGTTTACCGAACGCTTGTTGGCGACATACAAGCGGGAAATTCGTGACTGGTCGCGGAAGACGGGCAAACCGGTGCCGGAGGATCTTGAAGAACGGACCGGCCCGACCGGACCTGGCTGGGTGGTCACGCTGCGAGGCTACCACTATCACAACTCGCTCGAAAAGCATGTTGGCGATGAGGGTGGAGCTTACGTGCGCCGGACGCTGCTCGACAAATTGCTCGAAGGCGCAATTGAGCTACCCGATGGCAAAGGGGGAAGCACCACGTTTACGATGGCGGAACTGGGAGTCACTTATCCAGTGATGCTGTCCGACCCGACTCCCAAAGAGGTCAAGGTCCCGAACCCCGATTACGAAGCTCCCGATGGCGGCGGCATGGGTGGAATGGGCGGCATGGGCCCCGGCGGTATGGGCGGTGGGCCTGGTGGAATGGGCGGCATGGGCCCTGGAGGTATGGGCGGTGGGCTCGGCGGCATGGGTGATGGTGGTGAAGGTGGTTACCCTGGCAGCGGCGGCGGATATCCCGGCTCAGGCGGTGCGGGCAACGGAGATGATGACGAGGACGACATCACCAAGCAACCAACGCTCGAAGTGCGTAAGTTTTCGTTCACGATGCAGTTCTTCTGGTCTCCCAAACCCCTTTCTGCCAGACTGGAAGAAAAAGCGGCTGCGGAAAAGGCTGCTGCCGAAGCGAAGGCAGCCGAGGAAGCAGCCAACGTCGATGGTGATAGTGTTGCCATGGGCGGTTAACCAGCGGATGCCGCGGGGCGCTGCCGCCGCGGGCAAAGAGTCTTCACGATAACCTTTTTTAGTCTACTTTTCGAACGGTCAAAAGCGATGGATCAGCTGAAAGAGCAACTCTCTGGAGTCATTAAATATGGCTTCTGGATCCTTTGCGGTATCACTGCCGTCGGTTCCTTGGGGATCGCCTTCTGGACGTCTTCCAGCTTGGCCGCCGATCGTGATAAACGCATCAGCGACCTGGATAACGCCCGCAGCTCGGTGCAGAGAATCCAGCAGGAGCTGTCGACGCATCCCAATGACAAAACCAATCAAGAAATGGATGCCTTGATCGAAGTCCTCAAGACCGACGTGGCGGACAGCTGGACCAAGCAGTATGAGCGGCAAACGGGACTGTTGGTATGGCCGGTCGAAGAGCTGAAACAGGACTTTGTGGACGCCTTCAAAGATTTCGAGCCGATTGAGCTCACCATTGAATTTCCGATCCCTCGCGAGAAAGAAGTGCCCTTCGGCTTGAAGACGCGTTACCGCGATTACATTGGCAAAGTGTTGCCCGACATCGCTGAAATTGCTGGTGCCGAATGGACCGCCGATTTTACGAAAGAAGGGGGTGCTTATGGTGGCGGAGGCATGGGCCTCGGTGGCATGCCTGGCATGCCGGGTGGTGATGAAGGCGGTTATGGCGGTGGCTACCCTGGCGGCGCACCTGGCGGCATGGGGCCCGGCGGTATGGGAGGCGGAACAGGAACTCCGCTGGAGGATCCACCGTTGGTGCGGTGGGACATGCAGAGCCAAGATTCGCTGATGCAGAACCTGTTTCCTTGGCGCGGTAGTGATCCCAACGAACTCGACGTGCTGTACTCACAGGAAAACCTCTGGGTGCTTCGGCAGCTGATGGAAATCATCGCCACAGTTAACGGAGATGCCAAGCAGCCTTTCCAAGCGACGATTCGCCAGATCAATGAAATTGCCATTGGCAAAGCGGCAACGATGGGTGGTGGCGGAGATTCAAATGCTGGTCTGATCGGTCCCGGCCTTAGCACCGGTAGTTTTGATTACGGCGGTGAAGGGGGCGATGGCATGTCCGGCAGCGGTGGAGCTGGCGGCGAGGCGGCCGAGGCGGTCGACCCGGCCGACATGCGATATGTGAATGTCGATTACGAGCCGTTAGACGCCGCCACGTTGCGCTCGGCAATGCAGAGTTCGAGCCCCTCGGATGCTTATTTGACCGTTGCCAAACGGATTCCGGTCCGCATTAACGTCAAGATTGATCAACGGCGAATTCCGGTGCTCGTTGCCGCTTGTGGAAATGCCGACTTGATGGTCGAAGTCCGCCAAGTGCGTGTGAACGCGAAGCCCTCCGCACCAGGCGGTGGCATGGGCTCCGGTTCCGGAGGTGGCATGGGTCCTGGTGGCATGGGTATGGGGCCCGGCGGTATGGGCGGCGGTATGGGTGAAGGCGGCATGGGCCCGGGCGGCATGGGTGGTGGACTCGGCGGTGAAGGCAGCGGCGGTGGTGCAGGCTACGGAGCAGGCGGCCGCGGTGAATTCATTAATGACGTCGATGTGGAAATTTTTGGAATCGTTTACGTTTACAATCCGCCCGACATGGATAAGCTTGGTATTGAACAAGTGGATGCAAACACAACGCTCGAAGGCGAAACCGAGACGCTCGCCGGAGAAGCGGTACCGGCTGAGCCTTCCGAACAATCCAGTGGTCCGATTGTGCCGTCCGAGGTTCCCGGAGATGACGCAGCAGGCGATGATTCCGCTGCGATGGCCGGTCCTGGACTCGACAACGGGTCGACCGCGCCAGCAAACCCCGCCGCACCGAATGCTGGAGGCAACACGCCGACAACACCGGCGGCACCCGGTTTGCCGGACCAATCAGGTGCCCCGGCGGCGGGTGGTCCACCGGCTCCCGGGCCTGGCGGAGTGCCCGGGCCTGCTGGAGTGCCCGGGCCTGCGGATGCTGGCAATCCAGGTGCGAACGGTGCCCCTGGGGATGCGGCGAATGGCGGCGGGCCACCCAACCCAGCCGGCACGCCCGCCAGTGGGAATAACTGATTCCTGGCGGCCTAATGCTGGTGGGACAACCGATCGCAGACGGGTATAAGTCAATCTGCGAAGCGAATTGAAACTGAGTGATTGAGGAGCATGACCGGAGGCCGAGGACCGGGTCCGATCAAAACATGAATGGTTTCCGCCCCCCAACCCCTTGGCGGGCGGTTCACACGGGAATAATTGGAGAGAGCGATGTCTGGAAACAACGCACCGGGATTCTTGGCTCTGCACGGCGAGAAAATCGCTTTCGGCGGAATCGTTGCCGCGTCCGTCTTTTTTCTGTACATGGGAATGGGCCAGGATGATTATCTCGGCACCCAAAAACCTGACGCCCTGCAACAGCTGGCGCAAACGGTAAAGTCGTCCATCGATGATGATCACTGGGATAACATCAAGGAAGACCGCTTGGTTTCAACCAACTTCGGTGAACGGGTGGAAAAGTCCCAGCAGCCAATCCCGGTTGGTCCCTACGAAACCACTTCGCCCTGGGAGTACCGGGGCAAGTCATCGGGGACGCGGCGTGGTGATCCGGAAATGTCCCCGCCGCTGCAACCGCATGTTGTCGGTGTGTTGGCCTCGATGGCAATCGATTACAAGGACCCCCGTACGTACCCGCTCAGTGAATTGGAAGACGCGGAACCTCTTGAGGTAAAGAAGAAGCCGAAAAAGAAACGCAACCGTCGCAATCGTAACACGGGAAATTTCTACGGGAGTGGCGGCGATGGTGAAGATGGTGGCGGTTTGGGTAGTGGCGGCGTTGGTTCCGGCGGTACGCCGATGGGTCCTGGCGGCATGGGGCCGGGTGGCTCACCGATGGGCCCCGGCGGCATGGGGTCCGGTGGTATGGGGCCGGGCGGCATGTCTGGCAATAGCGACTCCACGACTCGCCTCGTCGACAAAAAATACAATCTCGGCTTTGATGCCTCGAAAATTCCCAAGGACGTGAGCGAGCAGATTGTCCCCGAAACGGGCCAATTCTTGGCCATCACGGCGTTGGTGGAACATCGCAAATTGGTGGAAGCTTACGAACTGGCTTTCCTCAATGCCAAAGGTAGCAATCCAGCACGCGATCGGCCGACTTACTGGGAATTCGAAGTGCAGCGTGCTGACGTCACCGACAAGGCGGTCGATGCCTTGACCGAAGACGATTGGAAGTTGGCTTTCACATTTAAGGACTTCGAAAAGCAGTTCAAGCGTTGGGCTGGAAGCTCGGCCGATATCACCCCCAGCATCTACTCGGATCGACAACTGACGTTGCCTATTCCGCCGGTGATGCTGGTTGATACCACCAAGTTTTCGCTGCATCCTGATTTGCCGCTGGGCGACGCGATCCTGGAACTCGAAGGAAGCGGAACCGATACCGGCAATACCGACCCTGCGGACGAGGATGACGACGACGATAGTCCCGCCGGACCGCCCAGCTTCGGTGGCGGGCCTCCTGGTTTTGGCGGTGGCTACCCCGGTGGTTCCGGAGGTTATCCCGGCGGTGAAGGCGGTTACGGTGGCATGGGAGAAGGTGGCTACGGCGGTATGGGTGAAGGCGGGATGCCGGGGATGCCCGGCGGCGGCGGAATGCCCGGTATGGGGCCCGGCGGTGGTAGTGGCAGTGGCGGCATGGGAGGCATGGGAGGTTACGGCGGTGGTATGGTTTCCAGCGCTTCAGCTCCGACCTACAAGCAAGTTCGCTGTTACGATTTTGCCGATCCCAAGAATGCCAACGCGCCGAAAACAGGCCGTCGTTACGTTTATCGGGTGCGAGTCGCCGTGGAAGATCCTAACTTCCCCTTACTCCCCACCCGGCAACCTCCCAAACGCTACTTAAGCCCAGAAGTTTACGAGCGGATTGCTGCCAAAGAGCGGGAAGCTGAGGCTAAGGATGGGAAACGCGATCCGCGACTCTGGAGCGACTGGAGCGTTCCCAGCGAACCGGCCATGTTGCCTTCGCTCGAACGCGTGTTTGCCGGTCCCGTAGATCCAGCCGATGTTCGTCGTGGGCGAGTCGGTGGTCAAATGATTGAGTTCCCCTCCTCGCCTCCCAAGGCGGAAGTCGTGGCGCTGAAATGGGACAGCCGTTTGGGGACCGATTTGATCGTTCCGCTCGAAGCGCGTCCCGGCGGTCTGCTGGCCAAAACCGACGCGGCCAACTTGATCGATCCGCTGACGTTAAACATCCGCAAACTTTCTTCCGAGGCTTTGGTCAATGCGGAGTCGATCGTCTTAGACGCTTTCGGCGGTCGCGAATTGGAACTTGATGACGACGAAGAGGAGTTAACCGAACCAGGCTATGTGCTGGTCTTTGACGTGGAAGGCAACCTGCAAGTCCGCAGCGAGATCGAGGATATGGATCGGTACCGGATGTATAGCTTTGCCGACGAGCGAGAGGCGGCTGAGGCGGCGGCTGAAGAACCTGATCCGGCCGATGGCGGCTATCCTGGAGGCGCCGGTGGCCCTGGCGGCTTCCCGGGAGGGGCCGGCTATCCTGGAGGCGGTGAAGGTTAGTCGATTCGCCCCAGCGGTACGGCTCAATGCGGTTTGTGTTGAGTCAGACAAAAATATCACAGCCCGGCCAAGCTATTGGTCGGGCTGTTTTTGTTCCCCAGTAATCGTCATCATCCGCACAGCCGGTCTGGTGTTCTGGGCAAAGCGGGGAAAGATTAGCAGTTAAGGCGATTTCATGCTGCAAGTCCACGCTTCGCGGCTTATTGTTCTTTCATACGAAGGGGCGAGACGAACTGACACGACGCACTTCATGAACCACATCTCACCCCCCGTGCGAGGCGAGGTCGGGCTTTCGGGCCCGGCCTCGCCTTTTTTCGTTTAAGAGGCGTTTCGTTTAAGAGGCGTTTCGTTTAAGAGGCGCGGGGGTAAGAACCAAGAATCTCGCACCGCTGCGAACGCTTCTGCAGTTTGGCAATCACCTCGGCCAACGGCGGATCGGTTTCATGCCCTTCGAGTTCGATAAAGAATAGGTACTCGTTGGGAGCGCCCGGTAATGGAAACGACTCGATCCAGGTCAGGTTCAGCCCGGCTTTCTTGAACAACATCATGGCGCTGGCCAAAGCGCCTGGTTCGTGTAAGACTTGAAACAAGATAGCTGTCTTATCTCGACCGGAGGGCGTTGTCGGCTGGTTTCCCAGCAAGGCGAAACGCGTGACGTTCGACTTGTTGTCCTCGATTGAGGCTGCCACGATATCGAGCGCGTACTTGCTGCCCGCTTCGAGGCTGGCAACAGCGGCAGCTCCCACGCGTTCGGCTGCCAACTGGGCTGCGGCCGCTGTGCTGCTCATCTCGACGAGCTTCGCCATCGGCAGATTGTGGGCTAACCAACCGCGACATTGTGAGAGGGCTTGCGGTTTGCTGTAGACTTCGGTGATTTCGCTCCGCGCGGTTCGGCTCAGCAGGTTGTGGTGAATCGGCAGCAACACTTCACCGCAAATTCGTACCCGATGTTTGAGAAACATCCCTAGCGTATCAACCACTCGGCCATCGGTGCTGTTCTCAATGGGGACCACACCGGTCACGCAGTCGTTGCGGACAATGGCGGTAAAGACGGCTGGGATCGAGGCCACCGGCACCAAGTTGGGGGAATCCCCGAAGCACTTAATTGCCGCCAAGTGGCTGTAGCTGTACTCGGGACCTAAATAAGCAGTTTGCCCCTTGGTCACCGCCAGCATGGAAAATCCGACCACGTGCCGCATCAAAGTTTGCAGCGCGGCGGTTGTTGCCGGTGGCTGGGGCTTTACCGCTGCGACGAGTTCGCTGGTTCGCTGTTGCGCCGCCAGGATCGCTGTGTGCGAGCCTTGGGCGGCATCTTCGGCCACCAGTGCCGCACGTTGGTTGAGCAGGCTGACGAGTTGGCGATCGAGTTGATCTAGCTGTTTGCGGCGAGTTGCCGGGGTGACGCGTGGCGTCTCAGTAGACCGGTTGGAACGCGAAGTGCGTGAAGTTTTTGCCAACGGAGTTGCTCCGGAATCGCTTGGTGGGGAATCGCGTGGTGGTTCGCAAACAATTGATAGTTTGGGCTGCCGCTGTCAATTTGACAAACCGGCTTTCGGCACCCCTTACCTGGCTCTCGAAAATGGCAGTCAATTTGACTCTAAAATTTGAGCTAAACCATCTTCAAAAAAAGTTTACTCACACAAGTCCCTATTAGTAAATGAGTTAGGGCACGAAAAACTACGCGGCAGATTTTCCTGGCACGGGCTTTGCGAATTTCGATTTCCCGCGTTCGGGTTGTTCAATGAACCGACTGCAGCGACGCAAATTGGTGAAAACAGCTAGATCAAAAATGATTGGCATTAACGTTCCGGCGAGGTCCGAATCCGCAGAGGAGAGTAAGTAATGGCACAAGGTGAAAAGATTATCGGCATCGATTTGGGCACCACCAACAGCGTGGTCTCAATCATGGAAGGCAGCGAAGCCAAGGTGATACCCAATGCGGAAGGCAATCGGCTGACGCCCAGCGTGGTGGCTTTCAACGACAAAGGGGAGACGATCGTCGGAGAGCCGGCACGCCGCCAAGCGGTGACCAACCCCAAGCGTACCGTCTATTCGTCCAAACGTTTCATTGGCCGTCGCCATAACGAAGTGGAATCTGAAGAGAAGATGGTTCCCTACGGCGTGACGGGAGCCGCCAATGAATACGTGAAGATCAAGGCTGGAGACACGGAATATACTCCGCAAGAAATCGCAGCCAAAATCCTTCGCAAATTGAAGGAGTCGGCGGAGAGCTACCTGGGACATAAAGTCAACAAGGCGGTGATTACCGTCCCTGCTTACTTCAACGATGCCCAGCGGCAAGCGACCAAGGACGCGGGGCAAATTGCTGGTCTCGAAGTCGCTCGCATTATCAACGAACCGACCGCCGCCGCACTCGCTTATGGACTCGACAAAAAGAAGGACGAGCAGATCGTCGTTTTTGACTTGGGTGGCGGAACATTCGACGTCTCCGTCTTGGAAGTTGCTGACAGTGGTGATGAAGAGAGCGAAAGTCGCGTCTTCCAAGTGATCAGCACCAGTGGTGATACGCACCTCGGTGGTGACGACTTTGACGAAGCCTTGATTAATTATGTGGCGGATGAATTCAAACGCGAAAACGCCATTGATTTGCGTAACGATCCGATGGCTCTGCAGCGTTTGCAAGAAGCTTGTGAGAAAGCCAAGAAAGAGCTTTCTTCCTTGCCGCAAACCGACTTGAACTTGCCGTTTATCACGATGGACCAATCGGGGCCCAAGCACCTGACGATGTCGATCACGCGGTCCAAGTTTGAAGAGCTGATCGATGACTTGGTAAATCGTTGTAAAGGCCCGGTCATGCAAGCGCTCAAGGACGCTGGGATCGACCCCAAAGATATCGATGAAGTTGTTTTGGTGGGAGGTAGCACGCGTGTTCCTAAAGTTCGCGAAGTCGTCAAGCAGATCTTCGGCAAAGAAGCGCACCAAGGGGTTAACCCCGACGAAGTGGTGGCCATCGGCGCGGCGATTCAAGGCAGCGTGCTGGCGGGCGATCGTACCGATGTGTTGCTGCTCGACGTGAATCCGCTAACTCTTGGGATTGAAACCGAGGGCGGCGTGTTGACTCCGCTGGTTGAACGTAACACCACGATTCCGGTGGAGAAGAAAAACGTATTCAGCACGGCGGCTGACAACCAAACTGCGGTCACTGTGCGGGTCTTCCAAGGCGAACGCAAAATGGCCGCGCACAACCGACTGCTCGGTGAATTCAACTTGGAAGGACTTCCCGCCCAACCGCGCGGCGTTCCCCAAATCGAAGTCAAATTCGATATCGACCAAAACGGTATTCTCAATGTTTCCGCCAAGGAACTTGGGACCGGCAAAGAGGCGTCGGTAACGATCAAAGAGGCGGGCGCGTTGGACGAGGCTGAGATCGAAAAAATGCGGAAGGATGCCGAAGCAAATGCTGAGGAAGACCGCAAGCAATTTGAACTGGCCGAGGCGCGAAACAAGGCCAGCCAATTGGTTTACCAGTTGGAAAAGACGATGACCGAAAACGACGAGAAGCTGACCGACAGCGACAAAGAGCCAATGCAGAAGGCGATCGAAAAGGTCAACGCGGCCGTCGGTACCGACGACGTGGCGGCGATCAAATCGGCGACCGACGAATTGGAAGCCGCGTCGCAAGCGTTCAGCAAAGTGCTCTATGAAAAAGCGGGTGCATCAACCGCCGGCGGCGAGTCGCCTGATGGGGCAGCCCAAGCCGCTGATGATGATGCCATCGACGCGGAATTTGAGGTCAAGGATAAGTAGACAAGGACAAGTAGCACGACAATCGAGTTAAGTGGCGGCAATCGGCAATCGCTGGCGATCGTTGCTTATTCGTTCAAACCACATTGGAACGTCCGGTGTCGGCTCCGCTTTGTCGGTGCCGGATGGCCATGTGGTTTTTTCATGCGCATCCAGTTATCAGAGATGGTTAAGCACTTCGACAGAAGTCTTTCGGTTTGACGTAAAGAACGTTTGGTTAATTCCTGAGCTCTCGGTGGTGGAGGAGTACTAATATTATGGCTTTTCGATTTGATAAACTTACCCTCAAGGCCCAGGCTGCCGTGGCCGAAGCCCAATCCCAGGCTACCGAGCGGGGCAACCAGGAAATTGATCCGTTGCACTTATTGGTGGCGCTGGTTGCCGAGAGTGAAGGCATTGCCAACGCGCTGCTGAAGAAGATGGGTGTCGCTGTCGATCGCTTGCAAGAGATGCTAACCAGCGAGACTGGCAAGTTACCGACCGTTTCCGGCGGCCGCCAATCCCAAGTGGGGCCCGCGTTGCAAAAAACGTTCGAGTCCGCCGCGACGACCGCCGAGCAGATGCACGATGAATTTGTCAGCAGCGAACATTTGTTCTTGGCATTGACCGCAGTCGACAGCAAAGCCAAGAACTTGCTGCAGCTGCTCGGCGTGCGGAAAGATGATGTCTTGTTGGCCCTTAAGGATGTGCGAGGCTCAGCCCGCGTGACTGACCAAAACGCTGAAGATAAATACCAAGCCCTGCAGAAGTATGGCGTCGATTTGGTAGCGTTAGCTTCCGCGGGAAAATTGGATCCAGTGATTGGCCGTGATGCGGAGATTCGCCGCGTCGTCCAAGTGCTGTCCCGCCGAACAAAAAATAACCCGGTATTGATTGGCCAGCCGGGGGTTGGAAAAACGGCAATCGCCGAGGGGCTGGCTTTGCGCATCGTGGAGGGGGATGTGCCGCAAAGTCTCAAAGGCAAACGAGTCATTGCCCTCGACATGGGCGCGCTCGTTGCCGGGGCGAAATTTCGCGGTGATTTCGAAGAACGTTTGAAAGCCGTGCTTCGTGAAGTCAAGGATAGCAACGGTGAGGTGGTGCTGTTTATCGATGAATTGCACTTGGTCGTCGGTGCGGGTAAAGCCGAAGGGTCTGCCGATGCGGCCAATCTGCTCAAGCCCGAACTGGCTCGCGGTGCCCTTCGCTGCATTGGTGCCACCACGCTCGACGAGTATCGTCAACACATTGAAAAAGATGCCGCCCTCGAACGTCGGTTCCAACCCGTTTACGTGGGTGAACCGAACGTCGAGGATACGATTGCAATTCTGCGCGGCTTGAAATCACGCTATGAAGCCCACCACGGTGTGCGGATTACCGATAGTGCGATCGTAGCCGCCGCCAACCTCTCCCATCGTTACATTGCCGATCGCTTCCTGCCCGATAAAGCGATCGATTTGATCGATGAATCTGCCAGCCGGTTGGCGATGGAAAAGGAAAGCGTCCCCGAGCCGATCGATCAGCTGCAAAGACGGTTGCGTCAGTTGGAATTGGCTCATCGTCAATTGGCCGAAGAAGAGGAGAGCTCGGCGGTCGAACGACGCACGGAGATCGAGCATGAAATGCAAGAACTCAAACGCAGCTTGGCTTCCCTCCGCGAACAGTGGGAGGCGGAAAAAATGGGGTTGGACGACGGTCAGTCGATCCGTCGCGAACTCGACCGCGCCGAGCACGAATTCAAGACGCTCGAATCGGAAATTCGCCAACTGCAATCAGCCGGTGAGCCGGTCAAAGAAACAGACTTTCAACGTCTCTATGAACTTGACCAACAGCGGCGTCAACTGCATGGCCGATTGGAAGCTCGCGACGCCGAAGCGAATGCGGTGGCAAAGGAAAAGGCGACCTCCGCCACCGATGCCGAAACGCATCCGCACGGGCGACGACTGCTCCGTCAAGACGTGACCGAGGAGGAGATCGCCGAAGTGGTCAGCGCCTGGACTGGCGTGCCGGTCAGCCGCATGATGGAGACCGAACGAGCCAAGCTGCTGGTCATGGAACAACGCTTGCACACGCGGGTGATCGGACAAGACGAAGCGGTCGAAGCGGTCTCCAACGCCGTGCGTCGCAGCCGCAGTGGTTTGCAAGACCCGCAGCGTCCGATCGGTTCATTCCTGTTCCTCGGTCCCACCGGCGTCGGTAAGACGGAGCTTTGTAAAGCACTGGCCCACATCATGTTTGACGACGAACAAGCGATGATTCGCGTCGACATGAGTGAATTTATGGAGCGCCACTCGGTCGCTCGCCTGATCGGTGCGCCTCCCGGCTACGTCGGTTATGAGGAAGGTGGCAAGTTGACCGAAGCGGTCCGACGAAGACCTTACTCAGTGATCTTGCTGGACGAGACCGAAAAAGCCCATCCCGATGTGTTCAATATCTTGTTGCAAGTCCTTGATGACGGTCGCCTAACCGATGGTCATGGTCGCACGGTCGATTTTACCAACACCGTCATCGTGATGACCAGCAACGTGGGTAGTCAAATGATTCAAAGGATTACTCAGGAAGGTGGTTCTGATGAAGAATTGCGGTCTGCCATGGACGAGGCGCTGAAGGCCAAGTTCTTACCGGAATTCCTCAATCGTATTGATGACGTAATTATCTTCAAACCTTTGGAGCGCGAGCAAATTCGGCGGATTGTCGAATTGCAACTGAAAGAGTTGGCCGAGCGACTCGAGGAAAACGGCTTGCATTTGCAGATCAGCGAAGAGGCAATCGCTCAGATTTCCAACGAAGGTTACGATCCGCAGTACGGTGCTCGTCCGCTGAAGCGAGTCATCCAGCGTGAGATCCAAAATCCGCTGGCGACGGAGTTGCTCAAGTCAACCTATCCGGAAGGAGCAACCATCCTCGTCGATACGGCGGAGGGACAGTTTGTGTTCCGCCAAGCAACCACCGAAGAACGCCAGCCCGTCGCCTTGTAGTCTGACGGAAAAACTCAAGGGACGGGGCGAATTGCGTCTTCACCCCGTCCCTTTTGATCAGCCGGCTTCACTCATCAGCCAGCTTCTTTGAACTGGCCCAGCTCGCCAGCCCGTGTTTCTCTCCCAGCACGGAGGTTTCAGACGCTGTTGCCGCAGAGCGACTCGCCGTCGCGTCAGGTCGAAAATGAAGAAATCTTCAGATTCCCTCGTTTTTGCTGGCGGTCTGACGGTCACATTGCGGCTCTTCTTAGCGTGGTGAGGAATCGGCCCCGCAGGCCAATCTCTGCTTGCGGTGAGTCCCTCACGTTTGCTTTTCTAGCTTGGAGGGACCGATGGCACAGGCGATTGCTGTTGTGAAAAATTGGAAGCGACTCAAGCCAGCGAGCTGGGCTATGCGCGAGCGATTCGCGCTCGGGCAACGGACGGCTTTTACCTTGATCGAGCTATTAGTCGTGATCGCCATCATCGGGATCTTGGTGGGTCTGCTGTTGCCTGCGGCGCAAGCGGCGCGGGAATCGGTGCGAAGAATAAGCTGCGCAAACAACCTCAAGCAGATTGGCCTCGCTGTTCACAATCATCACGACACGCAATCTTTCTTTCCCAGCGGAGGCTGGGATTGGAACGCTCCACCGTGGTATATCGATGGGCAGCCTGCAGTTGGGGAAGCACAGCGTGCCGGCTGGGCCTTTCAATTGTTGCCCTTCCTCGAACAGTCGAACACTTGGGCTGCGGGGCCAGAGACGGCGATCGGCCAACCGGTCAGCGGATATTTTTGTCCCTCGCGGAGAGGCATGCAAACCATAAACATGCCCGATCAGTATGTCCCGGCGGTGACCGGCGGAACCCTCCAGCATGCGCTCTGCGATTACGCAGCAAGCAATCGCAATGGCAGTGGGGTGATCCGCCGCTGGAGGCCCCGCAGGTTCCGCGACGTGATTGACGGTACCAGCAACACCTTGCTGGCGGGAGACAAACGTTTGAACTTGGCTTTACTGGGCCAGCCGCAAGAGGATGACAACGAAGGTTACACGGCAGGTTGGAATTCCGACACAGTTCGGCAAACTGACAAACTGCCGCTGCCTGACTTTATCGGTCTGGGAGACGGGGACGGACGTTTCGGCTCGTCACATCCGGGCGTCTTTCAAGTTGTTCTAACCGACGGTTCTACGCGATCGGTCGCGTACACCATCGACGAGGTAACGTTCCGTCATTTGGGAGATATCCATGACGGGCAAGTCTTGGGTGATTTCTAACATATCCCATCTATCATAAGAGAAAAGCTAATGAATCGTTCGGCTTTTTCGAATAATCGAGTCATTGCCTTCGCGTGTGCCACGCTGATTCTGGGCTCCACAACTGGCTTGGCATTCTATCTGGCTAAGGCTGATCCAGTCGACACTTGGAGCCGCCAGTTGTCCAGTGACGACGCGCGGGAACGTTATCAGGCTGCCAAGCGATTGGAAGAACTAGGGCCCGCCGCAACCGCCGCGCTCGATTCAATAATCATCGCCCTTGAGGACTCCAATCGAGACGTCCGTTATCGCTCAGCAAAGGCCATTTCGCGCATGGCGGAGCACGCTGAACAGGCAATCCCCGCGTTGATAAGCACCGTTCAAGATAGTGATCCGGAAATTAGATACTACGCAGCAAAAGCGTTGGCAAAATCTGGCAAGGCAGCCCTGCCCGCTCGCGACGCGATGCTCGCTGTGTTGCCAACCAGCGAAGCTAAGACCCAAGTTTATCTGCTCAAGTCGCTCGGTGACGTGGGAGAAGAGCATCTGGAGACGATCGCCGCGCTTCGAAAAATGTGTGACCACAGAAATGTCAGGATTCGCGAAGCGGCTTTGGAAGCGTTGGAAGATGTTCTGGACTAGCGTGCGCCGAGCAGGCAATTCGACAAGTGAGCATAAAGATGAACGCGATGAATCATGACACTTCGATCTTGGTGCGTGTCGGCAACCGGAATCGCGAGCGAGATTTGTTGCCAGTTTTCCCTCCCGAAGATGTCAATAGTCGAATGAAGAAGAAAAAACCACGCATTGCGTTCTATTCGCATGATACCATGGGCATGGGGCACATTCGCCGCAACATCTTGATCGCCGGCCATTTATCCTCGGATCCTATATCGGCCGAGACTTTGTTGATAGCCGGAAATCGCGATGCGGCCTTTTTCGCCGAACAAGCTGGGCTCGACTGCGTCACCCTGCCGGCGTTGCGAAAGGGTAGCGACGGGCAGTATGCGGCGAAATACTTTCCTTGGTCTCTGCAGGAAACCACTCAGTTACGTTCCCGCGTTATTGCTTCGACCTTATTGGCTTTCCAGCCTGATATTTTCGTTGTCGATAAGTTGCCGCAAGGAATTTGCGACGAGTTACTAAGGACGCTGCGTATGGTTCGGCGTCGATTTGAGACTCGCTGCGTGCTGGGATTGCGCGATATTCTTGATGCGCCACAGGCATCACGCCGGGAGTGGCGAGAACAGAATAACGATCAAATTATTGAACAGTATTTCGATGAAGTTTGGGTATATGGTGATGCCGCCCTCTTTGATTGTTGTGCCGAGTATAACTTTCCAGAGTCTACAAGAAGTAAGCTAAGTTATGTCGGATACCTGGACCAACGTCAGCGTTTGAGGCCGCAGGCGGGACTGCGACGGCAGCGGGCAATGTTCACCCGTAACAATCAGGAGCAGCTCGTGCTTTGCGTCGTCGGAGGCGGGCAGGATGGCTTCGAGTTAGCGGCGAATTTCCTCCAAGCTGGCGTGCCCACCGGGTGGCGCGGGATTGTGATCACGGGACCATTTATGCCCGAAGCACAGATCCAGTCACTGTACCAACATTGTCCGTCTGATGGGCAATTCTCGATCATCGACTCGCTAGTCGAGGCGGACGCTTATATCGAGTCAGCAGATCGTGTTGTCTGCATGGGGGGATACAACACGGTGGCTAGCGTTCTTTCTTTTCAGAAACCGGCCTTGATCGTCCCCCGCGTGCGGCCCCGCGAAGAACAGTTGGTGCGAGCAGAGCGTTTGGCGGCAGCTGGGATTGCCAGCTATTGCCATCCAGTCGACCTTTCGGCGGCAGCCATTCGCCAATGGCTCGAGACCAGCGATGTTCCCGTACCGAAACTCGGCTGCACGGACCTTGGTGGTCTAGCCGCAATCGAGCGCCAAGTGTCATCGGGGTGCAGCAGCGAAGTTGCCATATAACCCCGCAGGATAACTCTGCCGCCTCAACTCCCACCAACGGTACGCCCCAGACATATTCGAGTGGTCACCCATCACCCCCTGGATGAAAATGATTAAAGATACAGTCACGCCAGCGAAAGTAGCTTACGTGGTGAAACGCTACCCGCGATTCTCCGAAACGTTCGTGGTCAATGAGATTCTTGCCCATGAAGCAGTTGGGTTGCCATTGGAGATTTTTTCTCTGCGACCACCATCCGACACACACTTTCAGGACTTGATTTCCAAGGTCAAGTCTCCATTGACCTATCTTTCCAATGGCAGTGTACGGGCGGAGGAGCTATGGAAAGCAGTTGCGGGAGCCGCTCGCGATGCAAGCGATCTCACGGAGGCGATCGCGGCAATTGGCAATTGCACAACGCTTGATGTTTATTGTGGATTCCGATTGGCGAGGTTCGTGCGTGAGCGAGGGATTTCGCACCTGCATGCCCATTTTGCTTCCAGTGCGGCGACTGTTACTCGGATCGCGTCGAAACTCACTGGCTTACCGTACAGCATTACCGCGCATGCGAAAGACATCTTTCACGAAGAGGTCTGCGAGGTGGAACTGGGGGAGAAACTGGCAGACGCCAACCGGGTGTTGACGGTTTCAAAGTATAATGTCGCCCACCTAAGTCAACGCTTTCCACAAGCTGCCGACCGGATTAACCTGCTTTATAATGGCATTCACCTCAACGACTTTCCCTTTTCCAGACCAGACAAGCGTTCGCGGACGGTTTTAGCCGTCGGGCGATTCGTGGAGAAGAAAGGTTTTGATGTGCTCTTGCGAGCCTGCCGCTTGCTTGTAGACCGCGATGTCAACTTTCAGTGTCTTTTGGTCGGATCGGGGGAATGTGAGTCGCAGCTGCGCACTTGCATCGACCAGTTGGCTCTGCACCATTACGTCAAGTTCGTGGGTGCTCAGCCTCAAGCAATTGTCAAACAGATGATACGCTCGGCGTCGGTGCTGGCGGCACCTTGCGTTGATGGCAGCGATGGAAACCGCGACGGATTGCCCACGGTATTGCTTGAAGCGATGGCCTTAGGCACGCCCTGTATTTCCACGAATGTCACTGGGATTCCCGAGCTGGTCCGCGACGGGGAAACGGGGTTGTTGATTCCGCAGCGCGATGCTGTCGCACTGGCTGATGCACTGACTCGATGTTTGGACGACGCGGCTCTTAGAGTTCGGTTGGCAACGAACGCCAATAGGCTCATCCAGGAACAATTCAATGCGATAACAAACGCTGAAATCCAGCGGCAGCTGTTTTGCTCGCACGCCACCCGGCTGTTTCAAGGCTCGTCTGTGGGCGACTCAGCAAATCAGCCTGAGTCGTTGTCGAGCGAGCCTCTATTCCAAGTATCGAGCTAGTCTGATGCGTATCGCTTATGTGTGTGCCGATCTTGGAATTCCGGTATTTGGAGCGAAGGGGGCCTCAATTCATGCTCAAGAGATCATTCGCGCCTGTCTGGCGAGGGGACATGATGTCTCACTGTTCGCTGCTAAGTTGGGTGGCCCCGCACCAGATGATTTCGATGGCCTGGAGATCTGTTCTGGTGACCTTGAATCGCTTGCAACGCCGCCAGCAAGCGCTACAGCGGGGGAGCGTGAAGTGCTGGCCCAGCAGGTTGCCGGAGCGATCGCGACGGCAATGTTCGCGCGTCACGATTTCGACTTGATCTACGAGCGTTACTCGCTCTGGAGCAATGTCGGCTGTCGACATGCCTCAGATCGGGGTGTGCCTTGTATTATCGAGGTGAATGCTCCTTTGATCATGGAGCAGCAACGCCATAGAAGTTTGATAAACAAGCCGCTGGCTTGTCAAATCGAAGCGGACGTCTTCTCGGCGGCCACCAGCATCGTGGCCGTTTCCGCTGAGGTTGCCCAATATGTCAGGTCGATTGGGGGCAGCCAATTGCCGGTACATGTGATTCCCAATGGAGTCAATGTTGAGAGGTTTTTACAACACTCACCAAATCAGCGGGATTGCACAAACGAGATTACGATCGGATTTGTGGGCACATTGAAACCTTGGCACGGAGTCGATCTACTGGTTCGCGCATTCGCCGGGGTGCATCAACAGCGTCCGCAAACGCGTTTGATGATCGTTGGCGACGGACCTATGCGAGCGTCACTTGTGCAACTCGCCTCGGAGCTTGGGATTGACGACGCCATCGTTTGGATCGGCACCGTGAAAGCGTCAGATATACCTACGTGCCTGGCCCAGTTTGATATCGCGGTTGCCCCCTATCCGCAGCTGGATGGCTTTTATTTTTCACCATTGAAGGTGTTTGAGTATATGGCTGGGGGGATTCCAGTGGTGGCAAGTCGCATTGGTCAAATCCCTGAGATCATTGAAGACGGCGTCGACGGCCTGTTAGTCGATGCGGGCGATATCCAACAATTGCAAGTCGCTTTGCAGTATCTCATCGACCATCCAGCGGCTCGGCAGTCCATTTCATGCCGGGCGCGTGAGAAGGCGGTTCAGTGTTTTGACTGGAACCAGGTTTTGAAGCGGATTATGGCAACGGTAGAAGCGTATCCAGTGGGCGAACGCATTACGAAAGGGGCTGCTCATGTCCGTAAAGAGTGCTGATTTGGGATCGCAGCAAAGGCCCGAGCGGCTTGTGGGGTATTTGCTGCCGAGTCTGCTTGCTCAATGGAAACGACTGGTTTTCGCCTGCTTTTGCCTGGCCGCTAGTATCGTGTTAAAAATTGTCGAGCCTTGGCCATTGCAATACGTGGTCGATCATATTCTCTTCCCGATTGCAGAGTTGGATCCAGGTGGCGATAGTTCCCAGTTGTCGACAGCCGCTGGCTCCGCCGAGAGTCCGCGGTGGAACGAATCTACTTGGTTGGCTACTAGCCTGTGTGCCCTAAGTTTGATTGCTGTTTCTGGACTGCGAGCGGCGGCCGAGTACTGGAAGAGTATCATTTTTTCTTTGAGTGGTAATCATGTAGTCAGCGATCTGCGGGCCCGCGTTTATGAGCATCTGCAAGTCTTACCCGTATCTTTTCATGGGAAATCTCGAAATGGAGACCTCACGTTAAGACTTGTCAGTGACATGAACATGCTGAAAGAGGTGGCGGTGAATGCCGCCCTTCCATTACTTTCCAGCGCGCTCGTCCTCGTGGGGATGTTTGGATACATGTTGTATCTTAATTGGCAGTTGGGGTTTATGGTGATCGGCGTAATACCGGTATGCGGCTTGATCACTTTTCGAAGCACGCGAAAGATTCATAGTGCCTCGCGTCGACAGCGACAACATGAGAGTCAATTAGCCTCGACCGCCGCTGAATCGATGGCCGCTGTCAGGACGGTGCAGGCACTCGGTGTGGGGGGGCGATTTTCACGCGATTTTACCTCGCAGAATCAGAACTCTCTGCGGGATGGCGTCAAGACAGGTCGGCTGACGGCCGGGTTGGAACGCTCGGTGGATGTGATGATCGCCATTGCGTCCGCGTTGGTGCTCTGGCAAGGCACCCGGTTTGTGCTGGAGGGGACGCTCACCGCCGGTGGTTTGATTGTCTATTTGGCTTACCTGAAACGTGGCTTTCGACCCTTGCAAGGTTTTGCCAAGTATGTGGCCAGGATTTCAAAGGCGGCCGCCGCGGGGGACCGGATCACCGAGATTCTCAACACACCCGTCGGAATTGTTGATCGTGCGGAAGCGAAGCCGGCGCCGAAACTTAAGGGACATCTCGATTTAGTCAACGTCACATACGGATACGACCCCGAGGCACCGATTCTGCAAAACCTTTCACTGCAGATTGCCGCTGGTGAACGAGTGGCGATTGTGGGTCCCTCTGGGATTGGCAAATCGACGCTATTATCACTGTTCATGCGACTTGATGACCCTCAGCGCGGTTCGATTCGCATCGACGGTGTTGATATCCGCGACTGGCAGGTACAGTCTCTCCGCGAGCAGATCGCTATCGTTCTGCAGGAGAATGTTTTGTTTTGCGGCACGATTGAGGATAATTTGAGGTTATGTAACGCGACGGCGTCGGATCAGGAATTGTTGCAAGCTTTGGAGTTGGCGACTTGTTCGGAGTTCCTCGAGCACGCGCGGCAAGGGTTGTCGACGTTTGTTGGCGAGCAAGGGAGCAATCTTTCCAAGGGGCAACAACAACGGATCGTACTTGCACAGGCCGTTTTGCGTCAAACGCCGATTCTGTTGCTCGATGAACCGACCAGTAGTCTTGATCCCAAAAGTAGACGTGCGGTTCGCGAAGCAATCATTCAAGTTTCGCGCCATCGTACTACCTTAATCGTCACCCACGATATGAATCTGGCGCAAGTATGTGATAAAGTTTTATTGCTTGACGGATGCCAATCAGTGATTTTTGGGGCACCCGAAGAGGTGCTGAAGCACGACAACGCGGGTGGCGAATTATTTCGGGAAACAGTCAAGCGGGGAGGATCGAGCGATGTCAATCATGTCCGTTGCTGAGCCAGCGATGGTTTGGGAAGATCGACCGCTAATCGGTTTATCGCAGTGCCTTCAGGGGAAACAAATAGCCGCTGTACTGGCCAACGAACCGTCACGCCTGGGTTCGACCGCAGATCGGCAAATTCTGTTGCAGTATATTCGCTACAAGCCGCGGCGAAGGTGCCTAACGGTACATCGATTGATGCCCACGGGCAACTCGGTACGAGAATCGGCATCGCCTGCTAGGGCGACACAGCAAGAAGGCTTGCTGGTTGCCAAGGCGCTTACCAAAGAAGGGTTTCTGAAGCAGCAACAAATACTTCAACGGTTGTCCGGGAATTGTCTCTCGTGGTTAGCCGATCCGATGCTGCAGCTCATTCTCCTGCGTTTTCCACTTGACCCGCGTTTAGACGCGGTGCGGAAAGTCTATGATCCGCAAGCTCAGAATCGCGTGTTGCGACGCGTCGTTGGAGGTAAACACGGCTGGCGGCTGCAGGCGATGCGGTCCTTGGCTTATAAACCCGAGAGGCGATTCGTGGCCGGTTTGCGCGATAGTGAAGGCTTCGAACGAACGATTAAATTCCACTCTGCAGATAGATTCGCCGATGCCGTCAAGCGCCTGCAACTGTTGGCGGACTCCAGATTGCCCTCGCCTAAATTGATGCATGTGTGCGAGCGATACCGGGCGGTTTGCTTGGACTATCTTCCCGGTACATCCTTGACCGTACTGCTTGCCGGTAGTGGTGGTGTGCATGATATTGCAGAGCTGGTCGGCAGTGAGTTGGCCCAACTGCATCAACAACCGCTCGCTAGTTCATGGTCGCGAATCGTCGCTATTCGTCCCGAGCGGTTGACGGAATTAGCCGACACCATGCGCGTGTTATCACCGGCATTGAGTGTTCGCACGGCTGAGATTGTCACGCGAGTTCTTCACCGACTCGAATCAACACGGGGAGAAACCACCCTTTGTCATGGGGACTTTTATGCCAAGCAGATATTGGTCGACCAAGGCGACGTACACTTTATTGACTTTGATCAAGTCGGACCGGACGATCGCTACCGCGACGTTGCTAATTTTGTGGCGCAACTGCACTGGCGCGAACGGGCTGGTGATTTTGGATTTCCGCGCTTGCAAGCTGTGAGTGAATCCTTTCTCGCTGGCTATCGTCGCGTCTTTCTTCGATTCGATGAAGAACGATATCAGGCACAGTTGGCCGCGGCTCTCCTCCGCTGTGCCATGCATCCGTTCCGCAACGCAATGCCCGATTGGCAAGCCGGCATTGAGGCGTTGTTGGAGCAAGCGAATGCCGTGGTCACCGGTGAGCGACCCAAGGGCCATTTCTCGAGTGACATCGATGATTTGGACTGAAATGCAATTAGTTGGGGTAAATCATCCAGCGTGGTTAGCGGAGTGCCTTGACACTCAAGCGGCCACGAGTGCATTGTCGCGTGCGCTTTGTTGTTCGGCTGGACCATGGCGCTCTCTAGAAGTTGTCGAAGCCAGCCTGCATCGGCTGAAGCCGGGGAAGCGTTGCCTCGTTTCCTACGATTGTCGCGTCTCCACTGGTGAAGTGGTGCGGGTTCTCGGGAAAGTGCGTTTCAAAGGAAGCGATAAATCGCTGCGACCACTGACAAATCATTTACGGAATCACGGAATCGGAGATCTCGGCAGGGTTACTGAGACGACTGCAGTTGTGCCGAGAGTTTGGGGTGAGATCGCTGGTTGGAACATGGTGTTAATCGAGTATCTCGCCGGCGAACTCGCGGAACCTGATGCAGACACGCTCGCGAGAGATCACGCTTGTGTGGCTGATGCGATTTGCGATCTTCATCGGGTCTGTCTACCGATCGCCAAAGATCACACGGTCGACACCGAGTTGGCGATCTTAAGTAAGATTTATGGTCAATTTGCCGACGATCATCCGCAATGGTCAAACCGTTGCCATGGGATTTGGCATCGCATGCAACGCTACGCGAGCCAAGTGAGTAGCCGGCACACATGTCTTATTCATCGCGATTTTTATTTTGATCAGATCTTGCTGCTGCCAACAGGAAAAGTCGCCTTGTTGGATCTCGACCTCGCGTGTCTAGGGCCACCCGGCTTGGATGCGGGAAACTATCTCGCCCATCTGCGCGAGTTGTCGATCCGCAGGCCAACGCTTCAGCATGTTTGTCAGATGGCGGAACTCGCGTTTGCGGAGCGTTTTTTGCAGCATTCTACGGAGGTGTCGTGCCGCGAGCTTCGTTTCTGGACATTGGTCTCCTTGGCGAGATTGGCGGCCCTCAGCGTCCGCTTTCCAGATCGCGTTCAAACGACTGAAAACCTGTTTGATGTCGTTGAAACGGGTCTACATGCCGTGGACGGTTGCTAACGGATCGCGCGGATGCAGCAATCGCTGCTGTGCCCCGCCCCTTTATTCTCCTGCCTGATTTTGCTCGCGGTTCCCTTGTTTTCTATGTGCCATTGCGGGGGGCTGCTGTTTTCCGGGCGAGTTTTCAGCAAATTTTGGCGGACGCCAGTTATTAACGCCGCTCTAGTTTTCAGGAGGGCGATGCAACGCCGCATTACTTGTTTTTGAGATCGCATCCACTTGGGAACTGTATAAATGATCAGTATTCGAAGGCAGCATTCAGCCAAACGTCAAGGGCTGCGGATGGAATCATTGGAGCGTCGCCAAATGATGGCGGGCGATGTATCCCACAATTTTCTTGCGCCGCAAGACGTCAACGATGATGCGCGTGTTACCCCGTTAGACGCACTGATGGTGATCAATTTTATCAACGACCAAAACCCTGATTCAGATCGGGCGGACGATTCGGCGAATCGACGAGGAATGCTCGATGTCAATGATGACACTCGAGTCACTCCGTTGGATGCATTACAAATCGTCAATGGTTTGAATCGGTCGTCAGTGACCCCAGAGACGGCTTTGCCGGTTGGTCAAGTTCGCGAAGCGTACTTCGTAGGTGCTGCGGGCATTCGTGGTAGAATTGAATTTGAAGGCGAAGATGGAGACGCTGAACTAAATGTTCGGCTTCGCGATGCTGAAGCGAGCACGAGTTACGAAGTCTTTCTTAATGATCTGGCTCTGGGAATATTGGAGGTCGATTCCCGGGGGCGGGGTGAGTTAGCATTAAGTCAGGGTGATGATCGCGAGCGGCGTGGTCAACTGCCGATTGACTTTGACGGACTCCAGGTTGGCGACCGCTTTGTGATTGATGGAATCATAGATACAATGCTGGGGAGCGAGCATTCTGGCGGGCAAGATTCAAGCGGGCAAGACGACGAAGATGATGATCGCCCAGGCGATGAGAGCGATGATGATCGTGGCAATTCGCTGGAGTTGTCGGCGTCGTTCAGTCAAACTGGCGGTATTTTGCCTTCGGCGGAATACGAGATTGATCTGCGCCGTGGGGTGATGGTTCGTGAGTTCGAGGTCGAAATAGAGCGGGGGAATCCCGGCGAGTCGTTGGGCGTTTCCGTTGATGGCGTGATGGTGGGAACGTTGACAGTCGATGATCGAGGGAAGGCCAAATTAAAGTTTTCCACTGCTCCTCGTGATGCCGACGAATTAGTCATGCCAGCTGAGTTTCCGCAGTTAGCGGAGGACTCGGTGATTCGGGTTGGTACCGCTGCGGGTACCTTCCGAAGAGTCACGGACCATGACTAGCAGTGTGAATCGTTCGTCGTATCAACGTTTACCTTCGGGCGATTGCGATAACGACGGGGGCTTGAGGTGTTAACAGAAATGATGCGGCCAGGAGACGACGAATCAGGTGTCGACGAAAGTGATCGCTCGTTGCTGCGCAGGATGCACAGCGGCTCGGACGAAGACGCGGCGTACAATTTGTATGTTCGTTACGCGGAACGTTTGATTCAGCTTGCTCGTCAGAAAACTCCGGCCGACTTGGCGACTCGTGTTGATCCCGAGGATATTGTCCAGTCGGTCTTTCGAACGTTTTTTCGGCGGGCGTCGGCTGGGCAGTATGATGTGCCTGAGGGAGAGGAGTTGTGGAAGCTGCTGTTGGTGATTGCGCTAAATAAACTTCGCAGCCAAGGTGCGTTCCATCGCGCTGGCAAACGCGACGTGCAAAAGACAGCCGCTTTGGCCGCAGGTCAGGAGATTGCTGGCAACGGAACGGAGGCCGAGATGGCTAAACGCTTTTTGCAGATGTCAATTGATGAAGTTGTCTCAAAGCTTCCGGCTGCAAGTCAGACGATCATTCGCTTGCGGATCGAAGGGTATGAGATGCAAGAGATCGCACAACGCGTCCAGCGGAGCAAACGCACGGTGGAGCGTGTCTTGCAAGCATTTCGCAGCGCGATGATGAGTGAGCTTGACGGAGCGTCTGAATGAACTCCTCCGGCCAGGCGGCAATTCGTACGCTCGACTCCGTGCTCGATGGATTTGAGGAATGTGTCAATCGAAGCGGTGTGGATCAGCTTGACTTGGTTGAATTCGTCAGTAATTGGCAAGCCGTGAATCAGAGCGTCTTGCCAGTTGATGTTTATGTTGAGCTGCTGCGGGTCTGGATGGAGTATAAGTTTCAGGCGGGAAGCCTTGTATCGGTGGAATCTGCACTTGGCCAGTTTCCAGGAATAGAGTTTCAGGATTCCGCACGCAGCATTTTAGAGTTTGAGCGACAGCGTTTGGGAGCGACCTGGAGCGTTCACGGAGAGGCAGCCAGGGAGGTACGTAAATCATTACCCACGGCGCCTGGTTCCTGGGAGGATTTTGACTTGCTTGCCGACCTGGGCGAAGGCGCCTTCGCCCGTGTGTTTTTGGCACGTCAGACGGGCATGGCGAATCGTCTCGTGGCGTTGAAGATTACTGCGCGGAAGACTCGCGAATCGCAATGGCTGGCTCGTTTGCAGCATTCAGCCATTGTGCCGATCTATTCGGTTCATCAAGCGGGTAACTTGTTTGGCGTCTGCATGCCCTATCTTGGCAACACGACGCTTGCCGACTTGTTGTCGGAGCAACCAGAGGATGTCGTACAGTCCGTGGGTTTCAGCGGCGCAACGCACAGCCGGCCAACGGCACCGACGAAAGTCGACTTGCTTTCCGATGGGAAATCGTTGCTCACTAAGTTGCGAGAGCGGCAGTCTCACTTAGACACGGCAATGCGGAACTCGCAGACTACCGCAGAAACTCGTGACTTATCGAGCGAGGCTGGGGAGACTCGTCGCCGTGGGGCAGTGAGTGAGAATGTTCGTTTAGAGGTTACTTCAGCCAGCACTGAAATCCAAGAGCGAACGTCGACGGCGCGTGAATTGTCCAGTTTGGATTACGTCGAAAGCGTCGCCTGGATCGGAGCCCAATTGGCCAACGCGCTTGAGCATGCACACCGCTTGGGGATTATTCATTGCGATATTAAACCGGCTAACGTGTTATTGGCTGCCGATGGCCAGCCACGTTTGTTGGACTTTAATGTGGCACAGGAACCTTTGTTAGAGCGAGGGAATCAAGTCGAAGGAACCATCGCCGAAGGTAATCCAGTCTTGATTGGTGGCACGCCAGGATATATGGCACCCGAGCATGTCGAGCTACTGAACGGTAAACACGATTGCCGTCTCGACGGTCGCGCGGACATCTTTGCTTTGGGGGTGGTGCTGTTTGAACTGTTGGCACGACGCCGACCTGGAAAGCGAGAGTTATCCGCAGTGACGGCGGCGAATTTTCGGCGGATGTTGAGAACTGAGAATCCAAAAGTGACTCCAGCCATGGCGGCGATCGTGGCCAAGTGTGTGGTCGCGGATCGCGAGGAGCGTTATTCAACCGCGACCGAGTTGTATGAGGATTTGTATGCTCATGTGCATCATCGACCCTTGGTGCACCAGCCCGAGCCAAGTTTGCTGGAGAGGTGTCGCAAATGGCGTCGGCGACATCCGCAGGCAACATCGGTCGGGTCGATTCTTGCAATGGCAACGGTGTTAATCTTGCTGATGTCGATCTGGGGAATACGTCAGCGGGATTCGAAGCGTTTGCTGGCTTTAGAGTTAGACCAGCGGGCGTTACAAGTCGAATTGGCAGCGGCCCTTCCACGTGTTTCCGCCGCGCGGGAATACAGTGAACTACGCGGTGAAGTCCTCCGTGATACGCGGCGAATTGCTGAGATTTTAGGCAGGCTAGCGCCTCAGCCTTTTTTCGCGGAGCGGCTCAATGAGCGGTTATCGCCCGCAGCGCGTTTACAATTATTGACATACACGCGACTCTTTCAGCTCAGTGGCCGGGCAGGCCAGGAACCGTCGCGAGGTTCCGGGCCGGAGGTGCAAGGCGGTGTGGCCGGTTGGCAACTGCCACCCGTGCTGGCGAGCTTTCACTCGGCGAACACTGCTAAATTGCGACTTCCCAAATTGTATGAAGCGTACTTAGCTGGCGATTATACCGATGTCATTGTCCGGCATCGTCGTGGGGCAGACTTGGCTGATGGCGATTTTGCTCGTTGGTTATTTGTCGGTCATAGTTTTCTGCAACTCCAACAATGGGCCGATGCTGCGGAGGCGTATACATATGCCTTGGCGATCTCTCCTGATTTGTCAATTGCGAGGTTTTATCGGGGGATTTGTCGCATGAAGGCGGAACGCTGGGAGGAAGCGGCAGAGGATTTTGCCATCGTCAAAAGTCAGCAACCCGCACTGATGGAGACACGCTTCAACCTGGCCCAGGTGCAGAAACAATTGGGGCAGTTTGATAAGGCCGAGGCTGAGTTAACAGCAGCGATCGACTTGGGCTGGAAACGCGTGATGGGGTATTACACCCGCGCCTCCATCCGTAAACGCCTGGGCAACGTGGAAGCGGCCAAGGGCGATTTTAGCATGGCCGTCAAAATCGCACCCGTTAGTGAAGCCGATTGGTTGCAGCTAGGCTTGCTTGCTTTGCGATCCGATGCTCACAAAGCAGAACAGTACTTTCGTGCATGCCTGGCTCGCTTTCCGAATTCACGAATTGCTCGGCAAAATCTTGCCCACGTGCTGGGTGAATCGCTCAATCAAACCCAAGAAGCAGTCGAAGTTTTGGACGAGCTGATTACCATGGGGAAGCCTCTGCCGGAGTACTACTCAGGGCGAGCCGTCTTGCACGCGCGGGAGGAACGCATGGGTAAAGCGCTCGCCGATCTGCGTGCCGCGGAGCAATTAAATCCCCAGGTTCCTCTTGTCCAGTATCAACTCGCTTGTGGGTATAGCCTTTTGGCCGGCTTGCGCAGCGGGGAGTTGGAGCAGAGTGTGCGAGAGACGACCGAGGGAGCGTTGCGTGACCTGGCCATTGATTGGTACTCCCGGGCTGTCAGGAGCGAAGCGAGATTGAGACAATTGGCGGAAACAGACCATGACCTTGATTGGCTGCGAACTCAGCCAGACTTTGCTTTACTTCAACAGGCATTTGCAACGATCGATTTGGCGATGGAACATGAGTAAGAAAAGACTATCTCGTCGAAAGCTTTCGTCGCGGCAATTCTTGTTGCGGCATTGTGCGTTGGAGAAGTTGGAGTCGCGATGGGTCTTTGACAGCGAGGGACTGGATATCTTCGGCGCCGGCAGCTTTACGATGAGCGTTGCGTCCGATGGCACACAAGTCGGCTTTCGTCAGTCCAAATTGCATGAAGTTTTCCAGCCACGTTTTGGTGACGGAGTTGTCGAACAGGTGCTCCGCGAGGCGATTCAGGTTTGGGTGCCACACGCGTCGATCGACGTCGGCATTGTTCCCGATGATGGAACGCCGGCGGGAACGCTGGGGCCTTGGCGAGGTGACGAACGGTTCGGCGACATCCGAGTTTTCGGCTTTGATCTTCCCGATTCTATTTGGGCAAGTGCAATTAGTGGCGATATGCGGGCGGTCGGTACTTGGGCTGGCGATATCGTGTTTAACACGGCGCAAGAGTGGTCGAGCGTGCAAGAATTGCGGAGCGCGGCGATCCACGAGTTAGGGCATGCGCTCGGGCTTACGCATAACGATGATCCGCTGTCGCCGATGCACCCTCAAGGACCATTTGTTAGTACTGATCCACTCGCCACCGATATCGCGCTGCTGCAAGCATTGCATGGTGCTCGGAGGGCCGACATTAGCGACACGGAGCGAGCAAATGATCAAATTGACAAAGCTTCGGATATCGAAGGGCATGATTTGGATGAAGGTTCGGTCGAAGACTTCAATGGTACTCAACAGTGGATCCAGTTTGGCGACTTAACGACAAGCGAGGACATTGACTACTACGAGGTTGAAGTAGCCGAGGACTATGATGGTGCTGTCGGTTTCGCGATTCAAACCAGTGGTTTTAGCGTCGCCGAATTGGATGTCCAACTTGTTGATCGTGACGGCAATATTTTGGCGAGTGGCATCGTGGATTCGACACAGGATTGGTTGTTGGTTCAGCCGGAGCAAGGCGACTTTCGGGAAGAATACTTCTTGCGAATTTCAGCGACCGCGTCTGGGCAGCAGAGTATTGGTACCTACGCAATTTTTGTCGGCCTACCTGAACAGTTGCAAAGCTCACAGGATGATATTGTGCCGTGGGCGTTGAGGGCTTTTCAGTGGTATCAGAGCAATGAGCAAACGGAAGACGGCTTTTCTTATCACCTCCGCGACTCATTTTTCAGTGGACTGGGAGATGATGATGGGCACCAGGACGATGATGGGGTTGGAGCGGTGCCATTGCCGCTAGTCGTTGAATCGGAGTTGAGGCTTAAATACGCGACCGTCGGAACCATTTCCAGTCTTGATGATATTGACTCGTTTCGTCTTGACTTGCCGGATGAGCTGCCGGTCGCCGGCAGCTTGACCGTCGATATTCAGAGTTTAGATTATCGTGGCTTGGTGCCTTCTGTTCGGATTCTCGATCATCGCGGTAGAGATGCGGGTGCACGGGTTGTCGCGAGTGGCAGTGGGCTAACACAACTGCTGCTCGATAACCCCCAGCCCGACGATAGATATTTGCTGTTCCTCTCTGGAGCCGATGTTGCCGCCGAGTTTCGCGAGGGCAACTTTTCGCTGACTGTCGAGGTTCGGAAAGTTGACATTCCAGTCAGAGAGTTAGTCGATGTTGTGTTGCATGAGGAGCAGCCGGTTAATGAGCGAACCTTCTATGTGGCCGAAACCCAACTGGCGAGTTTTCATTTAGCCGCGGAAACTGTGTTGCCAGATGCGGAACTCTCGCCATCCACGTCAGTCGTGCTGCGGATTTTCGACGAATCGCACACGTTATGGAACTCCACAGCTGTCAAAATTGGTGAGTTGCGAACGCTTCCGGGCCTGTTGATGGAGGCGGGAACTTATTTTATTCAGTTGACTTTGGTGGCGAATGCCACAGCGTTACCAGACGTTGCCGTTTCCTTGGACGCCTTGTTTCCCTCCAGACCAGTTGGTCCATTGATCGCCTCGCTTGATGATGAACCGCTGTTTGAGTGTGAGGTGGGGGGAGATTTCTGTTTTCCGGATGGAACTCAAACTGGACAAACCACTGTCGTTGGCATTGATGTGCCGCCACCACTTCCCGATCCACCTACGCTGCCGCCCCTGTTACTACCGGACGGTGGCTTTTGGTTGAACACACTGTTGCCGACCAATCCCCTCAACCCTCAAGATGTCAATGGAGATTTGATCGTTTCGCCACTGGATGCTTTGATTGTTATCAACTACCTCAACCGCAACGGGTCCGTTTCGTATCCAAATAACTTCTCTGGCTATTTAGATGTCAACGGCGATCGTACTGTGACCGCCATTGACGCTCTGCGAGTCATTAATTGGTTGAATCGCAATCCGTAGCAGGTGAGGTTTGAAGATAAAGTTTTTGGGCAAACTGGTAAATTGTTCACGAAAATTGAGGTGGTCGCGGCAAGTGATCGCCCTTCTTGTTCTGAAAAGCGGCTGCTAAGGCAAGCAATCTGGTTTCATCATGCAAGCGTCCGCTGAAGGTAATCGATCGCGGTTGGCTGGGCTCGTCGCCCGCGGCCTGCTCCGCGGGCGATGCTGACTCATCTTCCGCTCTCTCCTCAGGTTCCGCAGCCTGTTCGTCCACGCTGCGACGATATGGCATGACGACTGTTGGGTGCCCGGTTAAATTGGTCAGCACCAAATCATTGCCACCGACATACATGTCAACTTGCCGCATCGCGGTTTCCATCTCTTGCATCACCATTGTGCGGACTCGTGACGCGCGAACGTAATCAATGCCGGATATGAACGCTGCGGTTTGCCAAGTCCGCGGCCAGCGAAAGAGGCCTTCCTCATCGCCATCTTTCCAAGCTTCGTAGAACATGCTCGCCGATTCCACTTCGAGCATCATCGTTAGGGCGCCGACAGGCAATTCGTCCGGCAACGAGATCGGTACCAACTGGACGCCTAATTCGCGTAGCACGCTCAATTCCTCACGGTCGGCTTCGTCGCCCGTGTAACCGACGCGCAGCTCGCTGAGTGTTCCCTGGTAGGGCCAAGCGAAGGGATGCGTTGTGGCGGTTGGGTCGCGGCCATCCGCTCCATGAATGGCGGCGAACACGTAAGCCGCATCCTCCACGTCGCGACAAAGTGGACCGATCTTGTCAAAAGACCAAGCCAGCGGCATGCAACCAGCTCGTGAAACGCGTCCAAAGGTGGGCCGCAGACCAGTCGTGCCACAACGACGTGAGGGGGAAACGATCGAGCCTAAAGTTTCGCTGCCGAGGGCAAACGGCACCAACCCGGCTGTGGCTGCGGCTGCAGAGCCGGCTGAGGAACCGCTCGATCCTTGCGACAAATCCCACGGATTCAAAGTTTTGCCACCGAACCAATTGTCGCCCATGGCAATCGCGCCGAGGGAAAGTTTTGCGACCAGCACCGCGCCAGCGTCGGCCAGCCGATTGGCCACGGTGGCCGTTTCCGGACGCAACTGCTCGCGAAAACGCTCGCAACCCCAAGTGGTCGGGTATCCGTCGACCGCTATTAAGTCCTTTGCCCCCCAGGGTACGCCGTGCAGTGGTCCGCGATCACGACCGGCAGCCAAGTCGCGGTCGGCGCGGCGGGCCTGTTGGATCGCAAGTTCGGGGGTGAGCGTGACAACGCAGTTGAGCACCGGACCAAACCGCTCCAGACGATCGAGGAACAGCCGCGTTAACTCCAGGGAGGAAACTTCTTTTTCCCGCAGCATGGCGGCCAAAACGCGAATCGGTGCGTAGGCGATGTCGACGTCATTGGTGGGAAAGTCGCGGGGGTCGACATAACTGGCGGTAACTTGATTGGCTTCTTGAGGTGTGCGAAAGGGCGTGTGCCGCTGGTAAGCATCACTCCAGTTCATGAAGTGTTGCGAAGGGCTGACGTCCGCGTCGATCTCAACGGCGCGAATTTGCTCCAGTTCCGCTTGCAACCGTTCCAGCGAGCGGACGAGTTCCTCGCGCTGCTCCGGCTCGAGCGTGATGCCGCTGATCCATTCCGCCTGGGCGATCGCCGTGGCGTCCAATTTGCCACGCTCGGCTTCCACTGCCAAAGCTCGAGAAAAAGGGGTTGATGCCAACCCCAAGCCAGCCATTAACCCGATTACTGAGCGACGGGAAACCGTCGAATGCGGAGCAGCCACGCACGATGCCTTCGTTCAAGATGAAAAAATGAAATTCCCTTAAGCCTCTCCACGATACACACGTTTGACAGGCGGTGCAGCTCCACGATCGGGTGCATCCACACGATCGGGTGCTGGGGCGGGCAGCTCCTCCAACGCTTCGGGTGTGGGCTCCCGCGTTTGCGGAACTTCGTCGCCGGTTTCGCCTGGTTGTTCGCCAACCAGCCGCTTAAGCGTCTGACGCACGGTTTGGAAACTGGGGTCGGCGCTGAGCCAATCGAGTCCCTCGGAAGCGACTACCGCATCAAAGGGCAAGAGAAAATCGGCCGCTTCTTCGGCGATCGCCGCGTTTCCGGTAAGCGCATCGAGCCGCTGGCTGCCAGATAATCGGCGAGCTAGTTGCCGCAGTTTCTCGATCTGCAAATATTCAATCCAGGCCTCCGCCGCTTGATCATTACCGAGGACCTGTTGCAATTGCGCCAGTTGAGTCAGCAAGTCGGTGGGCTGCGAGCCAGCCGGGCCGCCATTTTCAAATTGTTGGTCGGCTTGCGGTTTGAGGCTTTCGATATCGGCTTGTCCGGGAAAGACTTGGTCGAAACTAGGCACATCGAAAGCGGGTGCGGGGGGCCGACTTTCCAGCGGATCATAAGGGCGGATGGGGACGATCGGCCCAAAGGCGCTGGGACCGGGCACATAAACATCGACGCGTCCCAAACCTCTTCTACTGTCCGCATAGGCAGGCCGGAAACCTCGGGGCACCGCGAAGCCTGGGGGCGGAAAATCGCCCGGAAAAGGTGGCAAATAACCGGGTAACGGCAGCGGAAAGCCGGCTGGACCGGCGAATTGCGGTGGATAAGCGGGAATGGGAAAACGCCCGCCGGCAAACCCCAAGCCTGACCCGGGAAATGGCATCCCGACCATCGGGCCGACATCAATATCCAGCAGCGGACTTCGCAAACTGAAGCCGGCACGAGGCGAAAACTGAGCGTTGACCGGGGCACATACCACGGCTCCGACCAGCAGGCCAAAGAATCCAAGCGAATATCTCATCAATTCAGCCCTTCCAGAAAAGCAGTCTGTTTCGCAATTCGTTCCATGATAATCACAGTTGCGGCGGGCAAACTGAAAAAAGGTTTGAGAGCGAGAGTGGAGCTAACATGTTTACTCGTGCCGCAACGCCTCGATGGGGCTCATTTTGCTCGCACGTAAGGCTGGATAGTAGCCAAAGAAAATACCGACCACCGACGCGAAACCGACAGCCAACCCGGCGGCCGGCAAAGAGACCACGATCGGCCAGTCTGACCCGCTGCTGAAATGATTAATCAACATCGTCACCCCCACCGAGCCGCCCACGCCAATCATAAAGCCGATAGCGCCCCCCACGGCACTGAGCAGCGCGGATTCGATGAGAAATTGCCGTAGAATGTCGCGTGAGCGAGCGCCGAGTGCCATGCGAATCCCAATTTCACGCGTCCGCTCAGTGACCGAGACCAACATGATATTCATGATCCCGACGCCACCTACCAACAGTGATATGCCCGCGATGGAAGCCAGCATCATCGTTAGCGCCGTTGTCACGACGCTGACGATGTCGGCAATTTCAGTCATGTTTTGCACTTGAAAATCAGCAGCTTCTCCGGGGCGAATCTGATGGCGATCGGCAAGTAATTGTTCGATCATCGCGGTCGCCTCATTCATCCGTTCGCTGGAGCGGGCCGAAGCCATGATCGCGTCGACGTTATCAAAACCCGAGCCTTGCAATCGTTTCCGCACGGTTGTGTATGGCAATAGCACCACATCGTCTTGATCTTCGCCAACCATGTTCGCCCCCTTTTCTTCCAAAACGCCAATGACACGCATCGGGATGTTGTTAATGCGAATTTTCTCGTTGATGGGATTGGTCGTTTGAAACAACTTGGCAACGACCGTTTGGCCAATCACACATACTTTGGCGGCACTGCTGATATCACGCTCGGTGAAGAATCCACCCCGAGAAACCTGGCTATTACGGACGGTCAAATATTGCGGCCCCACGCCAAACATTTCACGTGGACTCCAATTGCTATTGCCATAAATCAGTTGACCACCGGCACCGACCAGCGGTGATGAGGCCAAGACGCCGGGGCATTCTTCGACCATCGCCGCTGAATCGCCCGCCGTCAGCGTCAAGGCGGGTCCCCCCCGCACTCCTCCACTTTCCACCGCCTCCGGCAGGACCACGATCACATTGGTGCCCAACGAGTTGAACTGCTGTTGAACCAACAGCGTGGCACTTTGCCCGATCGAAACCATCGCCGTTACGGCGGCAATGCCAATCACGATCCCCAACACAGTCAGGATGGCTCGCAGTTTATTGCCGGCCAGTGAGCGAAGCGCAATGCGGATGGAGATTAGAAAGGTCACGGCGAAAAACTTCGATTACGAGTGCAAATTAAGGCGACATCCCGATTCTAACCCACTGCGGCACGGTTTGTTAGGCTCGCCCCAGTCCCCGTGCCCGTTTTGCCAACGTTTTGCCAGCGTTGTGTCGCCGTTGTACTCAGCATCTCTCAGCGTTCGTTACATTGTTCGGCAGGGCAGTCTCCCTTAGCAAGCCTCACATTTATCACGTCACTCCTCTTCCACCGCAACGTAATCGCGAACTTCTTTCGCCATGTTTTGTGGCATCCCCTCGAGGGCCGCAATCGCTCGCAGACATCCCCGAGCTTCCTCGGACTTTAGATTGTTGAGCAGTTCAGCTTTTTTGAACGCCAGATATGCTAGCCCTCCAACAAGGCGTGGGGGATACCTTTGTTCGATGGTATGAATCGAATTCGCTGAGAATGGACCAATGATAAAATATAGAATGGTGGGGAAATCAGTAGTTTCCGTTAATTGTCCATTGTCGTACATTGCCACCAATTCTTGACAAACTTCAAATCCTTCCCGTTCAATGGCGGCCGACAAAGTAGCATTTGCGAGAAACTGGAGTCGCACAAAGCGGTACATCAACAGCGGCATGGGGCGCAGGAAGTAATCCTTAAATCCTACATTTCGCAAAATCATCTGCCGCCGCCAGGGTTTACCGATTTCGGGTACATCAAACATGCCTTTGACAATTGTGGAAAGCATCTTCATGTCGTATCCAAAGACCTGGGTTAACATAAAGATATCGTTGCGTCCGCCTCGCTTGCCAGCCAGTTCGGCTCGCAAATTTTCTTGCAGGTCCACCAACCTTGACTCTCCGGTCAATGAATGGAGGATTGCTTCGTGGGTCAGCGAGGTTTGGAAATCTACCAATTGGTGACCGTAGCCGAAGGCGTCTTGTTTATCCTCGCTCCAAAATTTCCAATTCTTTCGCAATCCCCGTCCCCACAATGAATTGGCTTCTTGCTGTTGTCCCATATCGCTAGCGATCAAGCCGGCCACCAAGCAGGCGTCCGAGAATGCGGCGTGGGGCAGCGGAAAGGACTGCCGCCCGACAGCCTCATCCGTTGATGTGCTGTCGATTGCCGGTTGGGCGAGAGCGAAGAATCTATCCATCCGCGTTTTTGCCGCAGCGAGATCACCGCTGAGCAAATCAATCCGTGCGTGTTCCGTCAGCAACGGTGCTTGCTCGATCGGTAAATTTGGCACACTCAAGTCGACCTGGTTTTCAATAAGTCGAGTCGCTTCAGCAATTTTTTCTTGGCGAATATAAAGCCAAACAAGATCGCCGATTAACGCCACGCGTTCGCGAGGTGTATCCGCAGGCCGGTCTTCGGTGGCTCTTAGTAAACTCAGAAGGATTTCTTCGGCCTCCGCCAAACGACCGGTAGCTCGCAGCGCATCGGCGAGGCGCCATTCGGTCGCCCTCGCCCGTCGCGACAACTCGGCTGAGTTCCCGGCGTCCATGTTCCCGGCGTCCATGTTCACGGCAAATCGCAAAGGCAGAATATCGGTCTCCGTTTGCAAAGCGATCGCCCACCTTGGTCCATCTTTCCTCAAATCGGCTAGCAATCTTGTTTTCAAACGCAACGGCACCAGTGGGAGGTATTGCGACAGACTCCCCGGGTAGGTCGCAATCAACCGATTTAAGATGTCTTGTTTGTTCTCGTAATTGCGAGCATCAAGCTCCAGGCTGTACAACCACATTCCGGACAGCAAGTGCCAAATTGCTTCGTCATCCGTTGCGGGACGCGGTGCTTGAAAAATCTCAGCAAATATCTGCCGAGCATTGGTGCGATCCGCTTGTTCGACACGACACAGTGCGAGCTTGAACTGGGCTTCCAACGCCTCAGATTGAGCGTAAATACCCGCCGCCGTCGCCTGCTCTTTGGCCAAAAACAGGAAGTCGGCCGTTTCGATTGGCGAGGGAACCTCTGGCCGTTGTTTCACTTCAAAGTGCACCGCTGTCGGTGAGAGCTGTGCTGACCCGCGGAGACGCACCGTGGAACCCTGAGAGTCAGCCGCAAAGATGTCGCGAATTGCCAGCGATTGTCCGTTGACTTGAAACACAATCCGCCCCGCGTCGATTTCTCCCATGACTCGCCAAGTAGCCGCCAGCGGCACCCGCAATTTCTCAATCGCCAGTATCTCAGAGCCCCGGCTAAGCGAAAATGTCAAAGCAGACTCTGTTCGCATCGACTCGGCAAATGTCAGGGTAGACGGGGCGCCTTCTGACCGTGCCTCGTTAGCACCGCTGGTGGCGACGCGTAAGGTGTAGCCGGTTGTGTCGTTTTCCCATAAAGCAAGCTCAAAGGATGACAAGGCCTCCAGGTCTTCTACATTCAAATCAAAGCTTAGCCGAGTACCGACATACTCTGCCAAGTCCTCTGCAATCATGAGCGAGGTAGCAGCCGGTATTGCGTCCAGTCTGTTGGCAGTTTGCCAATTGGTTAATCTGCGTCGCAGGGCCGTGCGAAGGTCATTTAACTGATTGTTTAAGGAGGCGTCAGGGGCGCTATCGAGTAACGTTGCGAATTGCTGTAACTCCCGGCTGGCAGCTCGCAGTTCCGCTTGAGTTGCTTGACTGTTTTCGATTCGAGTGCGAATGGCCATGCCGTAAGTCCGCAGCAATTCGGTCTTTGCAAGCTGGGCGGGCTCCGTTGCGATGTTGCCAATTGAATCAAGCAATGGACTCAGCGCCTCGATGTCCTCGTACGCAAATTCGGCTAGTTGATATTTCCGCGGTAAGAAGGCTTGCTCAAATTCCCGTTGACTTTCCGAAAGCAAACGCGCTCGACGCTCAACCTGCGCCAACGCCCGAGAGCGATTGAAGCCATAGGCGAGTCCAAAAATAGCGGCCCCCAAACAGACCACGATTAATGCTAAGCTGGCCGCCGCAAGTCGGTGTCGGCGGATCGACTTGTGCATCCAGTAGAGGAACGAGGGCGGACGGGCCAGCACCGGTTGGTCTGTCAAAAAACGCCGCACATCATCGGCGAATCCAGCAGCCGTTTGATAACGTCTGCGGCGGTCATTCTCGATGGCTTTCATGGCAATCCAATCGAGATCACCGAGCAGCACTTGCCGCAAACGTCGGATATCAGTGCTTCTGGCCTCAGTAACCTTCTTCGAAATCGCTTGATCGTCAGTTTTCTCCTGTAGTGTCCTTGCTTGTCCGCTGGAAAGTAGCCTGCTGCTGGGTTTTAGCGGTTCATTTGTGCGAACGATCTCCAGCAATTTTACCAACGCCCGGCCACGGATGCTGGCGTCATCAAGCGGTGTCGTGCCAGTTAGCAATTCATAGAGGATGACACCCAACGCGTAGATGTCTGTGCGGGTGTCGATGTCGACTTCATCTAAATTGGCCTGCTCGGGGCTCATATATTTGAGTGTTCCCAGAACTTGACCAATTTTCGTCGTTACACCTTGATCCAAATGCCCCGGTACCGTCTGCAAAGCTTTCGCCAAACCAAAATCGATCACTTTGGGAATGGCACGACCATCCACCGTTGCGACTAGGATATTGGAGGGTTTGAGATCCCGATGCAAGACACCTTTTTGATGTGCATGTTGGACGGCATCACACACTTGGACAAAGAGATCCAACCGCTGCCGGAGGTTCAAACGGTGTTCGTCACAGTAGTCAGTGAGCGGCTTACCACTAACTAGCTCCATGGCAAAGTAGGGACGTCCATCGGCTGTGTCACCAGCGTCCAAAATTTTGGCGATCGAGGGGTGATCCATGAGCGCAAGGGCTTGTCGCTCCGCATCAAATCGCTTTAAAACCTCGCGGCTATCCATGCCCGGTTTGATTAACTTGAGCGCCACAAAACGCTTGACCGGCACCCGTTGCTCCGCCAGAAAGACTTGCCCCATCCCGCCGGTTCCCAGCGGTTCAATAATGAAATAGCGGCCAACAAGGGCGGGGATATCGAGTGGCTTGCCTGGGCTGGCCAAGCTCCCATAGACCGTTGGATCAATCAGCTCCGGCGGTTGCTTGGCATCGCCAAGTGTTTTCTCTAGCTGTGGGCCTTCCGTTTTGAAACTGGGAGAAGTTTCGTCCTGATTTGTGCCACTGAAGTGAGTTTCCAGCGGGTCGTGCGGAGCAGAGTCTGAGGGCTGCGAATCATCGTCGGCTGGTGAATTCATTGCTGGCAAGCCACTCGGCGGTGCTGATGATCATTGGATTCCTTTTCGCGACCCGCAGTATGAGCGGTTGTGTTAGGGTAGCGTTGAGGAGCCCTCGTAATCAACAGGGTGAAGGCTGGTTGCTTACTCTTTTGCCTGCTTCTCCAGCATTGCTCGCACGCGAGCTGCTTCTTTTTGCAACGCAGCGGGTGGAATTGGCAGGGGCATAAAATCAGCGGCGGCGGTAAGAGTCTCGTTGTCTGAAATCTCGCGCCAACGGAGGTTGCGAAACCAAACAGGCTGTCCATGATCTTGCAACCACAGTTGCCCGCCGCGCCCCGTTAAATCGCCACCGCGAATTGCCAGCAACTCAACCATCTCAGCCCACTTTGCATCGGCGTAGTCAAAATCGAGTACGCGTTGGCCGTTGAGCCAGTGCTGGATCACGGTGCCTTGGCAGATAATCCTTGCCGTATTCCACTGGCCAACCGGACGCGTGGCATCGCGTGAGGGCGCCATGCAAAAAAACAAGGCGGCTGCCGATTGACGAGGGTTCTCTCCGTAGGGACTCCCCGCGTTATCCAGGATTTGATATTCGACCTGGCCAGGACGATAATAAACGCCGCTGTTACATCCGGCTGATACCTTCCAATCAAAGCGAAGTTCGAAGTCTTCGGGCACTTCACGAACAGTATAGGTCAGCGGACCGCCGGATCGGGCCCGATAAAACGCTCCGTCGACAATCTCCCAGTTTCCTTTATGTTCCCAACCGTCAAACGAATTGCCATCGAACAGTTGCGTAAATTCCTCGGCCACGGCAGTCGTCGCCGGTGCCCATAACAACGTGGCCCACACACACAGTCTCAGGAATTTGTGTATCACAATATGATCGAGTAACGTTTGTTGCATGGGAGTTACCTCGCTTAACGATTCGTCGTGTAAATGGTCAACCCTTGTAAGCTCTTTTTCGGACCACCCGTCAACAAACTGACGACGTAGCCCACCACCACGCAAGCGACGATTCCGCAGGTCGTGTAGAGATAACCGGTGACGCTGCTGAATTGCCAAAGTGCAAACATGCTGAACGCGCCCACCAACGCGCCCGACATGGCTCCGATCGCGCTTGCGCGGGTGGTCATCACTCCGAGGGCAAACAGACCACCAAGCACACCCATAAACAGGCCGATCACTTTGATAAAGGCATCAAACAGCGAATTGATCTCAGGATTGATAAATAACAGCCCCAACAGCGTGCCCAGCACGCCCATCAGCAACGTGATCCAGCGAGCCAACCTCAAATAACCGCGTTCGTCGCGACATGCATTCAGGGGACGCAAGAAATCGGTCACGATCGTGGTCGCCGTCGAATTCATGCTAGTGGAAACCGTTGACTGGGCCGCGGCAAAAATGCCCGCCACGATCAAACCGGCTAAGCCCACTGGCATTTCGCGGGCAATGAACAGCGGAAAAACTTGGTCGGTCGTGATCGTTGGGTCGAGACGTTCGGGGTGGGAACGATAATAACTAAACAATGCGGTGCCGATGCCGAAGAAAAGTATCGTGGCCGGAATGGTCAGCACGGCATTGGTCCAAATTGAGCGTGCCGCCAGCTGTTGATCAGAGGTCGTCATGTAACGTTGCACCACCGCTTGGTCGGCTGTGTAGGATGAAAGATTTTGGCCAATCGCGCCAAACACCACGATCCACAACGCGAGCTGCGTGGCGGTGACATCCCAGTGAAAATTGGCCAAGCGAAATTTGTCGGCTTGCCAAGCATCGCTCGTCGCACCGGCAAACCCGCCAGACGAGTCTGATACCAATAAGATGATCGCCAGCAAGGCGCCCCCCAACAACACGATCGCCTGCAGCGTATCGGTCCAAATCACCGCCTCCACACCTCCCAGGGTGCAGTATAGCACGCTCAATAAACCAATCAGCAACACCGACTGCGCGGGTGTCAAGGGTGTCGCGACGGCCAATGCCAAGGCGGTTAATGACATGACCACCGCCATGCGAAACAGATGGAACAGCGTAAAACTGGCGCTGCCAAACAACCGCACCCCACGGCTGAACCGTTTTTCTAGATACTCATACGCGCTCGTTACATCCAACCGCCGGTAGAATGGCAACGCCACGAAGACACCCACCACGGCCACGACCGGAATCATCATATTACCAATTGCATAGACCCAATCTTGGGCGAAAGCTTTGGCGGGGACCCCGGTAAAGGTCAACGAGCTGAGCATGGTGGCAAAGATACTGCAGCCGGCGGCCCACCAGGGTATATGCTTGCCGCCCCGAAAGTAATCATTGGTGTTTTGATTGCGACGAGCAAAATAGAGACCTATCAACACGATCGCAAACAAGTAAACGAACAACACCAAGTAGTTAATAGCACCAAAACCTTTGCGAAAACTGCTGGCCGTAATTTGCCAAATCACTGGGCTGCGAACACGCGGTCGAACTTCACCGCTGGCGACAATGATTTGATCTCGCCAACGGGTGGCCACCGTGGTGACGTGATTTTCTGGAGTGCCACCAATCGATGTCCAGGTGTCGGTGATCGTATGGTAGGCAAGGGCCGTTTTGGGAAACCCCGGATGGTCATCACGCAGCTGATCGGCTTGCCCAAAATGAGCCCCATCGTCTCCGCCCAAGACAAACAGATGGCTTTGACCATAGTTGATGCCAACCCCGGCCATCACGCAGCGTGGCACTTCGGCTCGTGCTCGCCAAGTTTGACCATTGGGATTGTATTCCCAAACATCCCTCAATAATTCAACTTGCTCACCCATTTGCCTGCGGCCGCTGATCACATAGACGCAGTCGTCGTAGCCGTTGTGTTGGTGCAGGGTCAGGTTAAAAGCACGCGGTTGTCCGGGCCAAGCTGTTAACGTTTGCCATTGAAATAACTCGGGCACTTGTCGGTTGCCCAAATCGAGGGCCCAGAAATTATGCAAGGCCGTGGAAAGATCAGCACCACTCTGGCCACCGGCAACATAAATCACGTTGTCGATAAGAGTCGCTTGGCCATAAGCGCAAGGCTGTGGCAGGGGCGGATAGGAAGTCTGTTCCAGCTGCTTGGTACCAGGATTCCAACTCAGCAAGAAAACTTCGCTAAAAGTTTGCTCCGCGTCGTTGCCGCCCAGGCAGACGACGCCATCAGGAGTGGAAACTGCCGCACCGTAAGCCAAGGGTCGAGGCAATGCTCCGGCCGTGGTCCAACCCTCCGCGGGACCGCCCAGCGGCAACACATGCACGGAGTCGTACCACTGTTTGTCTTGCTCCCAGATGGGCTGCGGAAAATTGGCCCCCCCGGCAACGATCAAAGCGTCTTGGTGCACACCGACAAATGGCCCGGCCACACCGAGCGGGTCGGGCAACTCGGCCAATTGCTCCCACGTTAGCAATGGTCGCGGCGAACCGACGCCTGCAGCCTGCTGGGGTGTAGGCTCCATGGCGGGCGTTTGGGCCCCAGCGGGAGCCGCGAGTAAAGTGGACGCAAGCAATATCCGACCTATGGCCGGCAACCAAATTTTTAAACTCGAAGCGACCACGGGTAGCAGCTGCCTTAAACGGGAGAAGCGTCGACTTCAGCAAAAAAGTTTTGTGACTCTAGCTGTTCACGCAACGCGGAAAATTTCTCGGCAGCCAATGGTTTGACGGGCAACCGAGGTGGTCCGCAGTCCCAGCCGATCATTGACATAATCGCCTTTTGTGCCGCGCGTGGTCCAAAGGGGACAAAGGCGCGCACCATCGCTTGGGCTTGCGACTGAAATGATCGCGCCGCCTCCAGACGCTCTTCCGCAAAAGCGGTCAACAAACGTTGATAGATCGGAGCCGCGTAATTGTAAGTGCTCCCCACCGCGGCAGTTCCACCCGCGGCAAGTCCCGACAATAACATTTCATCGGAACCCCACAAAATATCATACTTGCCATCTTCATACTCGACGCATGCTTGATACTCGTGGACCAATGGTGAGGTGAACTTGATACCTCGCAGCGTTGGTATTTGCTGGCTTCCTAATTCCAAAAATCGCAACATATCAAACGCCACGCCCGTGAGGGCGGGGATATGATAATAAAAGAAAGGCAGCCGGTCAGCACCCGCGGCGATCACGGCCATGGATTCCACCAGCGTCTCGACGGAATCGGGCTTGAAGTACAACGGGCTGACCGCCGAGACCGAGTCGGCTCCAACCTGCTGGGCATGCTCGGCCAGCTCGCGGGCCGCCGTGATACTTTCACTACCAACTTGGATGATGACTGGTAAACGGCCTGCTGCCGCCTGCACAAACTCCGCGGCGACTTGCTGGCGTTCTTGCTGAGTTAACAAGATCCCTTCGCCGGTACTGCCTAAAACATAAAGCCCGGCGATCTGTTGCCCCAATAAAAAATCGACCATCGGCCCGATTTTGGCAAGGTCCAAGGAGCCATTGAGTTGCAAAGGTGTAAACGTGGCGGCGAATAGACCTCGCAAGGGGGCCGAAAAGTGAGTCATCCAGATTAGGTCAGGTGTAAGTGGCGAGGAATATCGGCACTTCGCTTAGCCAAGTGCCGATTGAGTCTAAAAACTGATAACCGTTCTAACGGCGGAACATCGGATCGTTCTTGTTGCCGCGCGAGAGCAAGTACGCGATCATATCCAACACTTCGTCTTGATTGAGTGGATTGATCAAATCGGCTGGCATCAATGAAATGGGAGAGGGTTCAATCTCTTCGACTTCATCCTTGGCAATTTCGACCACTTTGCTGGAGTCTTGCGGATCGGTCAGCACGATATAGTGCTGGTCGTTTTCAGAGACGATGCGGCCAGTAACGGCCGTGCCAGCGGCGGTCAACACAATGCTAGCGCGATACTGGTCGGAAATTACTCGGTTCGGCTCGACGATCGCCTCGGCCATTTCCTTGATGCCAAATCTGCCCGCCGCCTGTGTAAGGTCTGGTCCCGTGGCGCCTCCTTCACCAGCGAACCGGTGGCAAACGATGCAGCTAGCCGCGGCGAAGGCCCGCTTGCCGCTCTCGAAGTCCCGTCCTCGCAACTGCTGACCGCTGGCCTCAATTACTGAGGCGACTGTCCAGACCTGGCCAGGCCCTTGTGGCGCCGGCCGTTCTGGGAGTACAAAAGGCTTTCGCGCACCGAGCGCTTCGACGGCCAGGCGTTCCGCATCAGTGGCCTGATCGAACGCCTCGCGATCAATATTGGTCAAGAAACCTTGAAAGCTGGCACCGCCGCTCCATTGCCGCGCTTTGTTAAACCAGCGGAAATAAGCTTCCCGCAACTCGGTATTCCAGCCCGCAGTCGCATTCCGCAGCACCAAGGCATAATGAATTTGCTGAGCGTCGGGTTGGTTCGCCAGCATCGCGGCAATCGTTCCGCCGTAACCTTGGTTGCGGGCGATCAACTCGGCTAGATCGGATTGTTGCCGCTCGTTTGTTTTTTCCAGCAGCGCAACCGTTTTGGCGACCACCGGTTCGCTTCGCAAGTAGACCAGCAATTGAGACAGCTCGCGGTTCAGCCCTTGATCGGCAGCCGGATAGTGAGGCTCTAATTTGTTGGCCCAAGCCTGTTGCACCGTTTCGGTGGGCGTACCGCAGCGAATAAACAGTAACTGCAGGGCTCGCGACCAGGCAACTTTCTGCGGCGAAGTCAACTCAGCAAAGTTCACTCCGTCAAGCCAACTCAGGCCGGTATCCAGATCGGCCGCGCTACCTTGGTGGGCGAGCGCGATCGTCAGGGAGATGCGAGTCCAGGCGTCGATGTCGGCACCGGCATCAGCGGCGACAAGCCCACGCCATTGCTCCAGCGGTTGTGCTTCCAAAGCGACGCGAGCCGCATAACGCAGAAAGCGATCCGAGTGGCCGAGCGCGGGCCAAATCTTCTTTATCGCAGCGGCCACATTTTCGGCTGGTTTGCCATGGTAGGCTTCTAGTTCGCGGCGCAACGCTCGCATCGATTCTCCCGCTTCGTCACGGGGATCAATGGCCGCCGTCGATTGATCGCCCACGTAAGTCACGCGGAACAATTCCGATTGTGTGCCCCGCCCACCGATCGTGAAATACATTGCACCGTCACGGCCAATCGCCACGTCGGTCAGCGGCAAGGGAGTCCGCGCGATAAACTCTTCTTTCTCGCCACTATAGCTGGCACCATCGGGTGTGAGGTGGATGGCATACATGGTGCCGAAGGTCCAGTCACAGATGTAGAAGGCGCGTTGGTATTTACCGGGGAACTTGGCTCCATAACCAAACTCGGCTCCGACCGGCGAGCCGGGACCAATGTCGACGACGGGCGGCAAACTGTCCTCATAATAAGTTGGCCACTTGCCGGTGCCGCTGCGCCAGCCAAATTCGCTGCCGCTGGTGGCATGCACGACTCGGGTGGGACGGTACCAGGGTGAACCGAGATCCCATTCCATATCGGCATCGTAAGCAAAGAGTTCGCCGTCGGCGTTGAAATCCATGTCGTACGGATTTCGGTAGCCGATGCTGAACATCTCCCATGTTTCACCATTGGGATCGGTCCGCGCGATCCAGCCACCGGGTGCCAACTTGCCACGAGCGTGTCCGTTCGCGTCCCATTGCCGCGGCAAGAGATGATCTTCCGACCAATTGGTGGGCAAACGACTGGCACTGAAGTTTTCGGGTGGATCGGTGTGGTTACCACAAATCACATAGAGACTCTTGCCGTCCGGGGCGAGTCGCAAGGCATGCGGCCCATGCTCGCCACCACCGCGAAAGTTTTTTAGTTTCGTTAGCTTATCTAGCTCGCCATCCTGCGTCGTATCTTGCGCTCGATAGAGTCCGCTGCCGGGACCGCCGTTGACCGAAATGTAAAGACTGTCAAAAGCGAATAACAAACCTTGGGCCGAAGTGATTGGTAAATCGAGTTTTTCCACCACCACTTGATCGTCACTGCCGACCGCTGGCAAGGTGATACGGCAGAGCCCTTTGTCGCCTTGGTCACTGGCGATCAAGCGGCCTTGGGGATCGACCGTAATTGCCACCCAAGAACCTAACTCATCTCGCGGGACCGTGAATAAACGTTCGACTTGAAAGCCGGGCTGCGTCAAGAAAACATCGCGTGGTGCCGAACCGGGCGCGGGGACATTGCTGAGCGCTTGCCGCCAAGGACCGTCGCCTAACTTGGCCACAACTCGAACGTCGGCCGGTTGAGAGTCCGCCTCGGTGGTCGCGGTCCAGCTTGCATCGCTGACAATCCAACGCACCGGTTGGCCGCTTTGGACCAGACCAAGTTTCGCCACAAAGCCAGCCACTCCACCTTGATTGCTGACGGCGACTTCCAATCGATTGCGGCCTTCAACCAAAGCCTGGCTAAGATCGATTTCAGTTGTCTCTTCCCAAGAATCACTGCCGGCCAAACGACGATCGTTGAGGTAAACGACCATCACGTTGTCGCAGCTGGCGCGAAGCATGCCGGCGGTGGTGGTGGTTGCCTCAAATTCGATTGCTAGACGATAGGGTTGATTCTCATCGGGCCCCCAAATCCACTTTGGCGTGGGCCCCGCATTCCAGGCCGACGCGGCGATCGGCGGCGGCGTTGTTTCTTGTTCGTCGGCACCGAAAGTCATCGACGGAGCAATCTCAATCGCTTGTTTCCAGACGCCGTCTTCGCCACGAGCCGCCGGGCCAACCACGCCCATAAACAATCCGGCGAAGGCGAGGAAACCGGCTGTCATCCGCTTCGCCCCTAACTTCCAGGGCAAATAGCCGGGAGAAAGCAAACCTCGCGGCGAGTTGCCACGAACGAAATGATCAGGATGGAAAAGCATGGGTGGGAACTTTTCAAGCAAGGAGGTAGGAGACAGGCTCTAATTGAACAGCATTGTAATCAGTTTTACCCGTGGGCTGCGACAGGTGTCGACCAGCCAACGCATTGGGCTGATAGTCTTTGGCATCCATGCATGAGAAGTTATCCGTTAGAATCTATCCGCAGTGAGAGATTGGCAGAGATCTCTGGCGGCTAATCGTTTTTCCCGCAGTTTCTTCACTCCGATCTCACCCCAAAGGTGAACTCCCTTGGCAGCCACAATCTGGGTCGACGCTGACGCTTGCCCCGTCAAAGAGGAAGTCTATCGCGTGGCGCGTCGCTACCAGTGGCGGGTTATTTTGGTGACCAACACTTGGCTTCGAATCGACGAGTCGGAGATGTTGCGTTTGGTCGTCGTGCCAGGACACGCCGATGCGGCGGATGACTGGATCGCCGCTCATGTGCAAGCGGACGAGATTGTGATTACGGCCGATATCCCGCTGGCGGCACGCTGCTTGGAGGTGCATGCCAAAGTGCTCGATCCACGCGGTGGCGAATTTAAGGATACGAATATCGGCAGCGCGTTGGCGGCGCGGGAGATCATGGACCAGTTGCGCGGTGTGGGGGTCGAAGGTTCCGGGCCCCCACCCTTTAGCAAGCGTGATCGATCACTGTTTTTGCAGAAGCTCGATCAGATGATCCAAGCCGTTTAGGATGCGGAGGATTGTTCGTCGATGGAGCGAAAAATTTCCAGCAACAAGTCCCGGACGCGGTCCTCGATTCCGGGGCAATTGCTGCCCCGAGGCCCAGCGACATTTAACGTTTGGGGGCGTTGCGTGGCGAGCCAGTCAACGACGGCGGTCGGCTCGAAATTGCGATCGATACGCAGGCTCAGGTAGGGCTTTGCATAGCGGCGGGCGCAGGATTGTGTCAGCAGCGTGCCGCCGGATAGTTTGCCCTGGTAAAGAATTAGCGTGGCATCCGAATCAATCACGTTTTGAGCTGTCCGGTCTGCGTAGTCCGAAGAGTCAAGTTCCCGCAGCAGATATCGCGAGGGGATGGAACCGTCTTCGGAAAGCCTGCCGCGGGGACACCAGCCACCGTGTTCAAGTCCGAAAGCGATAGCCGCCTCGAGTGCGCCGCGATCGACGCCCGTTTGTCCGCCGGACACGATGCGTTGGGGGCAGAATAAGTTGGGCTTGGAAGTCATCGCTGGCGGTAAACCCATTACGAAGGCCGTAGGGTGGGTCTCCAGACCCGTCCAACCAATCCAAAGACGGCGTTAAGACCCGAAACGGAATTGGTGACACGGAGCTGGTGAAAAACCGTGAAAAAACCATCCCCGCTGACCGCAAATCGCGCGGCAGCGAGGATGGTGTGATTTAACCCTGTTTGGTTGACAGTTTTGGTCCAGGCCAGGAGGCTTAGTCGCGTCGACTGCGGCTTCCGCTACCGCCGCCGCCGCCGCTGCGTCCACGTCCGCCACCACCACCACCGCTGCTGCGACGACGTGGTGGGCGTCGGCCTTCTTCACCTTCGGACTCTTCGCGATCACCACCGTCGGCTGCTGCGACCGCGGCGGCGAGTTCGTCTTCTTCGCCGAGCTCTTCGAGAGCACGGCGACGGCTAAGTTTGACGCGGTCGTGCTCATCGATGTCGATCACCAAGACCTTCATCGAATCGCCCACGTTAACGTGCCGATCGAGGCTGCTGATGTAGCCGTCGCTCATCTCGCTGATGTGCACCAAGCCGTCACGGCCGGGGAGGATTTCCACAAACGCGCCGAATTCCTTGATGCTGCTGACCGTACCGTCATAGATCTTGCCGATCTGGACGGTTGCCGTGCAAGCTTCGATCGACTTCATCGCTTCGGCAGCTGCTTCCGCGTTGGAGCTGGCGACGGTTACGACACCATCGTCATCAACTTCGATCACGGTGTTAGTGCGTTCTTGGATGCCACGAATGTTCTTACCACCGGGACCGATCAGCATGCCGATCTTGGATGGTTCGATCTTGGTCCGCAGCAAGCGAGGTGCGGTGGCCGCGATATCACGACGGGGTCGCGGGATCGTGGTTAGCATCTTTCGCAAAATTTCGATCCGAGCCTCACGCGACTGCTTCAGCGCGCTGCGGATGATATCTTCGCTGATTCCAAGAATCTTGAGATCCAATTGGATGCCGGTGATACCATTTTGAGTTCCGGCGATTTTAAAGTCCATGTCGCCGAAGTGATCTTCGTCGCCGAGGATATCGGTCAACAAACACCACTTGTCATCACTTTCCTTGACTAGGCCGATGGAGATGCCGGCGACAGGATTCGTGATTGGCACACCCGCAGCCATCAGGCCGAGGGTAGCGCCGCAGACCGAAGCCATCGAGCTGCTACCGTTCGACTCAAGGATGTCGCTGATCACGCGAATCGTGTAAGGGAAATCTTCGGGGGAAGGCAGCACGGGAGCGACGCTTCGTTCGGCAAGCGCACCGTGGCCAATTTCCCGACGACCGGGACCGCGAATTGGGCGAACTTCACCGACCGAGAACGAGGGAAAGTTGTAATCCAGCATGAATTTCTTGCTGAATTCTTCTTGCAGCCCATCGACGCGTTGTTCGTCGCGACCGGTACCGAGCGTGATGGAGACCAAGGCTTGGGTCTCTCCACGTTGGAACAGGGCCGAGCCGTGCACGCGGGGGAGCAGGTCGGTTTCGCAATAGATGGGACGCAGTGAACTTTGGTCGCGACCATCGGGCCGGGTGCCGGCGATGATCAGATCGCGAACGACTTTGGCTTCGAGGTCGTGCCAAACGGTGTGAAAGCGACCGACGTTGATCGCGCCTTCGGCGTTTGGATCGGGGATCAAGGCTTGCATGGCCGAGTCCCGCAAGTCGCGGACGGCTTGGGCGCGCTCTTGTTTGTTGCCAACTTGTTTGGCCGATCGCATCGCGTCGTAGTAGCCATCGTTCATTCGGGTGAACAGGCCGTCATCCTCTGGCGGCACGTAGGTCACTTTCTCGGGCTTGACTTGATCGAACAGTTCTTGCTGCAGATCGATCACTTGTCGGATGACGCCGTGGGCATAAGAAATTGCCGACAGCATCTCATCTTCGGACATTTCTTGGCTGAAGCCCTCGATCATCGTGACCGCGTCGCGGCTGCCCGAGACGATCAGATCGAGTTCGCTCTCTTCGAGTTCGTCGTGGGTTGGGAAGGCGACCAATTCGCCATCGACTTTACCAACGCGAACCGAGCCGACGGGGCCGAGAAACGGCAGGCTGCTGATGTGCAAGGCGGCCGAAGCGCCGTTCATGGCGAGGACGTCGCCGTCGTTTTGGGCGTCGCTCGAAAGCACTGACGCTTGGATTTGAATTTCGTCGCGGTAGCCTTCAGGCCAGAGCGGACGAATGGGACGGTCCATCAATCGCGATGTCAGCGTCTCTTTGGTCGTGGGACGCCCTTCTCGTTTGAGGAAACCGCCGGGGAAACGTCCGACCGCGCTGAGTCGTTCGCGGTAATCGCACATCAGCGGGAAAAAGTCGATTCCCGCTCGTGGTGTGCCGGTCGCTGCCGCCGTGAGGACAACTGTGTCGCCGTACTGAACGATCACGCAACCCGCAGCCTGTTTGGCCAAATGGCCGGTCTCGAGTGACATCACTCGGCCGCCAATCTCTTTTTCAACTCGAATCTTCACTTGAATATCTTTCCTTAACCTACCAACCAACAAAGACAACATCCGCCAACAGCCAAAGCGGGCACCACCTTTTCGTGGACGCTCGCCCGATCATTATCGGGAAGGGCGGAGAACAACATCAACAACCAGCTCTCACAGAAACAGCAAACCGCTTGGTTCATGGGCCTTCCCTGTTTCTAGCAGCTCCTGAGCATCAACCCGCTGAGAATCGCCCCGCCTGCGGCGGTCGATGCGTCAACGGAACAACGCCTGGGAGGAATGTTCCCCCGAGGCTTGCGTACGAGCTTCCACCGAGAACGTTCGCAGGCACCTGCTGATGAGGTCCGGCGAACTGACGGAGCGAGAGAAAATTGCTTTCGCAAAGCAATGCAATTAGCCCTTGAATCGCCCGCTGCCGGGCGACTGACAAGTCCCCAACGAACGTAACATCGTGGGGCTCGATTACTTTCGAATTCCTAGCTTGGCGATAATGTCCAAGTAGTGTTGCGGGTCATGATCCCGCACGTAATCCAACAAACGACGACGACGGCTGACAAGTCCCAGAAGGCCGCGGCGGGAGCCGTAGTCCTTGTGGTGACTCCGCATGTGCTCGGTCAACCCGTTGATACGCTCAGTCAAAATTGCGATCTGCACCTCAGGGGAGCCGGTATCCCCGTCTGCCTTCTGGTGCGTTCGAATGACTGCTTCTTTTCGCTCTTTTGTAATTGTCATCAGAAAATTGTGCCAACATCCGTAACGATAGTCTGATCTGTAATCCGGACAGTCTATCGATGATCGTGCTGTTTGCAAAGCCGATTTAGAGAGGTTTTTCTGTGGCGAGCAACTTTTCGCCAGCTTTGCCGACGTGACCGCCAATTTTTCCGAATCAATTACCTCATTTTAGCCGTTCCGGCCGCCAGTTCTAGTAGTTCGCGCACAATTTTCAGCCGTTCCGCGCCCCGATTTTGGCCTGTCCGCTGCCTAGATGACGTACGGTACCCTAGGCTGTCTCCCGCGAAGCTCGGAATTTTTCGAGTCTGACGCGGCAACGGCGGTCGCCACCTAGCGGCTTGCCGATGATTTCGTTTCTTCCTAATTTCCCGGATGATCACGCATGTCCAACGCCAGACGGACGCCTCCGAACCTGGATAACTTAAGCACTTACATTTCTCTAGGATTGCTCGCACTGGCAGGTTTCTTTGTCATCTACCTGCTGTCGACCGGCATCTACAAAGTGGCCGAATACGAAAAAGCTGTGGTCTTGCGGTTCGGCAAACTGCAGGAGCCCGTGGGGCCCGGTTTGCACCTCAAGCTGCCTTGGATTGATGACGCCATTTTGGTCGACGTTTCCGAACGCAGCCTGCGATTGCCTTGGGGGACTTCCGACATGGAGTCCGCCGGTCGCCAAATGCGCGTCAGTCGTGAGCAGCAAGAAGAGTCATTAATCTTGACCGGCGACCTGTACGCCGCCGTGGTCGAGTGGAACGTGATTTGGAAGATCAACGATCCGGCAAAATACGTCAGCCATTTCAATGACGTTGAGACGCTGGAACGCACAGTGGTGGCTGTGGCTCGCAGTACCATGCACCGCTCGGTGGGCGATTATTCGGCGGAAGAAGTCCTGACAGGCAAGCGCGAAGAGGTCAAAGCGGCCGCCCGTAAGGAAATGCGCGACCAACTCGCCGCCTTGAATTGCGGAGTCGACATCACCGATTTGCAAATGCAACGCGTCACGCCTCCACAACGTGTCCGCGTCTCATTCGATCAAGTCAATGCCTCAATTCAACTGCGAGATCAACTCGTCAACGAAGCCATTCGCGAGCGCAACCAGTTAGTCCCCACGGCCGAAGCTCGCAAAGACGAACTGATCCGCGAAGCCGAGGGGTACTCCGCACGTTTGCGGGCCGAAACAGCCGGTGAAGTGGCTGCTCTACGTTCCAAATATGAGGCCTATAAACTGGCTCCCGATGTCACGCGAGAACGCATGTACCTAGAAACGCTTGAGAAAGTGTTAGCTGCCAGCGGCCCTAAAACCATTCTGGACGGTGACTTGAAAGGACTCCTGCCCCTGTTAAACCTGGGCGAAGGCGAACAGTCTGCCAGCGGTCGCCCGCTAACTCCCACAGCTAACAGCCGAGCGAATCAGCCGCGATAGTTCGCGATAGTTCTTGAGCGATTTATCCTCATTCGCTGACAACCCAGTCAAACCATCTCGCAGAGTCAACCGAAATGAATCACCCCTTAGTTAAAAACATCGTCCGCGTCCTGGCCGTCTTGGCGCTCTTGCTGTTGCTGATGCCGTTCTTCGTATTCATTGTCAACGAGCGCGAAATGGCTGTCGTCCTCCGTTTTGGCAAACCAGTCCGAGAGTATGTCGATCCTGGTGTTAGGTTGCGGGTCCCCTTCGCCGAAACCGTTCGCAAACTACCAAAAACCCAACAGTTTTGGGGCGACGCGCGTAGTTATGAATTGCCCGACTTGCCCACGAAAGATGATAAGAAGATTGAGTTGATCCCCTGGGCCGTGTGGCGGATCAATGAACCGACCGTATTTGTGCAATTGCTTCGCGATGTTCCCAATGCGGAACAACGTGTCGCGCAGGTGACTCGCAGCGCAATCCGTGACGTGTTGACGCAGTACGAACTCGAGGAGATCGTTCGCAGCACCGACCGGCCGATTCCCACCAGCGGCGATTTGTCTGCTGGGATGAACGAAGTGCCGGCTGCGCTTGGCGATGAAGCTCTGCTAGCTGACCTCGGCAATGCGGCGACGCAAAAGCCCAAAAAGATCCGCATGGGGCGGCCGCAAATTCTAGAAATCATCAAGCTTGAAGCGCAAAAGCGACTGGCCGGTAAAGACGAAGATGTTGCTTCCGATTTAGGCCGCGGCATCGAATTGGTTGATGTTGGCATCTCGCAAATTGACTTCGTCGAATCGGTCCGCTCCAAAACGTTTGATCGTTGGATCGCTGAACGTGATGCCATCTCGGCTCGCAACGTGAATGAAGGCGAACGGCTGAAGGCAAAGATTATCAATGAAACCAAAGCCGAAGTCGCTCGCATCGAAGGCGAAGGCCAACAGCAGGCCAACGAGACCAAGGGTGAAGCCGATGCGTTTGCGATTACAAAATTCGCCGAGGTGATCAACGAGGTTGGTGAGTTCTATACTTTCGCCAGAACCTTGCAGGCTTACGAAACTGCGATTGGCAAAGATAGTCGCTTGATTCTCACGACTGATAGCGACTTCTTTAACATGTTAAAGTCGCTGAAACCAGCTGCCGCTATCAAGAATCCACCAGCCAGCGAAGTGCCTAGTAGTCAAGAATTGGCCACCGAGGAATCGCCAGAGTAGAGCGATTGTCCCTAATCGCTTGTGGTGTTGCAATGTAGAGCGATTGTCCCCAATCGCTTGTGGTGTTGCAATGTAGAGCGATTGTCCCCAATCGCTTGTAAAACAGCAAACAGCTGGGACAGCAGTTCTACATTGCAGCACAGCAAACAGCTGGGACAGCAGTTCTACATTGCGGCACAGCAAACAGCTGGGACAGCAGTTCTACATTGCAGCACAGCAAACAGCTGGGACAGCAGTTCTACAGTTTCACCGCAGCGCTTCTGCTGGGACGCGCGCGAGCGAGGGATCGGCGGGGCCCATTTCATAGGCGCTGAACTGGGCCCAGACGGGACAGTGATCGCTGATCGTCTTGGCAAACTCAGGACTCAGCTGCAGATCCCGTTCAATATTGAGCACGTTTGCCAAACGCGTAAATTCAGCCGTGGCACGACTGTCGATCAAGATGTGATCATTCTCTTTTTCCCCCAGCACCATGGTGGATCCAGGTGGCGCGATTGAGACTAACCCTGGGATCTCCCCGAGTCGAAAGAACTTTGTGCGGGGAGCATTGAGGTCACCAAGCAAAATGAAGTCATCCTCGCCGTAGTATTGATATTCCCATTGGCGAACGTTCTCGTAGACATCGGCCAACACGTTCAGCTCGTTGAGATCTCCCGGCATGGAGACTTCGTCGGGGTCAGTGTGGGCGCTAATCAATGTGAACGTGAACGGTGCGCGGGTGGCGTCGGGGGGCGGTATGACTGAAAAGGAAGCCACGTAGGGCTCGCGATGCATGCGGTCTAGTTCGTCGTTCATCACATAGACCCTTGCTTTGTCGACACGAATCCGCGTGGTGTCAAAGACGTAGGCGTATTGCTCTCGGTGCGAAGGCGAGCTGGGGCGTCCGATTGGATGGCTGACCACCGCGTCATAACGTGAGCCATCCTGATTCATGAGAGCTAACAGATTGCCGATCGGGTTGGCATCAGGCGAGCGGATTTCTTGGATGGCTACCACGTCGAACAACTTGCAGATCGAAGCCAACTGCGCCATCACTTCGGGCTTATTGGTTTTGGATTCGCCGAATGTCTGAATATTAAAGGTGGCGATAATGATTTCGTCACCGTTGGCGGGGCTCGCAGCAGCCGGAGTCACCTCTCCGGAGCTGGCCGTTAAACTGTCCAGCTTGCCGGTCAGTTTGGACAGGTCCAGCCTGCCGGTGATCGCTAAGAAAATCAGCGCCAACACACCGAGCACGGTGATGCCGGGGCCGAACATGCGAGCAAATGGAAACCCAAGAAATGGTATCCGCATCCCTGGCCTCCTTGCCCGGTGTCGCGGTGATTGCTAGAAACCCTCCGCAGCCGATCAGGCAGCCATTCCGCGAATCGATTCGATCGCGTGCGTGGCGAGACGAGCGAGCCGCGGCGGTCCCGTTTCGGCCGCTTTATTGAGTGCCGCAATTGCCGACTCGGCTGCGGTCCCAATCCTGGCGATTGCCCACGCGCAACGCTCGCGGACCGGTAAAAACGGTGAACTGACCAAGGCCGCGGTTAAACATTCCGTGGCGGATGCCGCGGCGGGGCCGAGCCGACCGATTAAGGTCACCGCCCAATAGACGACTTCGCCGTCGCTGTGCTCGTTGACTAATTGGATCAGCTCCGGCAGATCGCCAGAGGCCGGGGGGCCTAACATCTCGAGCGCTTCGGCAGCCGCCATTGCCACGCTGTCCACAGCGTCCCCGGCAGCTCGCGCCAAAGGCACCGCCAGCGAGCGACAGGCCGTTGCATTTTGAGCGGCATACTCGACCGCCGCCAACCGGGTGGCAATTGCTGGATCGCTAAATTGGCTTAAACGGGGAATCCGGTCCATCGGAATAACCACTAGTGCACTTGAGTCGCGAATGATGAGAGGCACGCTACAATACGTGAAGTCCCCGAGACGCTCCGCGCCTCGATTCTTCTTCTCTATCAAAAGGAGCTCCGGCAGTGCAACAGCAAACGGAATTCGCCATCATCCCCGACGCTAACGATATCGCTAAACTCGACCGCTCCATCGGTTTTCAGGCTTGCGAAAATCAGTCGCCCGCACACTTGTCCAGCGAACAAATTGAGCTGTGGAATCAGGCCGGCTATCTCAGCCCCTTGGATGTCCTAACTCCACTCGAAGCCGACTCGCTGCGACAATATTTTGACGCTCTGCTGGGGGACGCTCAGGCTGCCGGAAAAGATAGTTACTCGATCAGCAGCGCCCATCTCAAACATGCTCGCATCTATGACCTGCTGGCTGAGCCCCGCATCGTCAACGTGGTCAGTGACTTGCTGGGCGAAAACGTCGTCGGCTGGGGAGCCCACTTTTTTTGCAAACTGCCCGGCGACGGTAAGAGTGTCGATTGGCACCAAGACTGTAGCTACTGGCCACTCTCCCCGACCAAGTCCTTAACGGTCTGGCTGGCGATCGATGACGCCGATGAGGACAACGGTTGCATGGAAGTGGTCGCCGGCTCGCATCAGTTTGGCCTGATTGAATTCGAGTCGAGTGACTCGTCGTCGACCAACGTGCTCAACCAAACCGTCCGCGAACCGACCAAATATGGCACTCTCAAGCGGACTCCGGTTCGCGCCGGTCAAATGTCTGTCCACAGCGATCTGTTGCTGCACGGCTCGCCTCCCAATCAGAGCGATCGCCGACGTTGCGGACTGACTCTGCGATATTGCCCAGCCGACGTGATGGCCTACCTGGGCTGGAACCAAAAAGGACGCTTGGTGGCCGGCAAAGCGGATGCGAACCTTTGGCCCGGTGCCCGTCGGCCGAGTGAAGATTAACCACCACCGCGGATGCGGAAGTGCATGACCAACCAGCCATCCTCCGCTTCGATCGCCGTCGGCACCAACGTTCTCGGCGGCGCCGTCGGGTTGCTGGCTGCCATCTCCGGGGAAACGGGGAGGGGAAATGGTTCAAGCGGAATTTCGGCGGGGAAAATTTCTTCAAAACGCAAGCGAATGTTCGTTCGCAAGATGCTGGCTACCACGCCCCCCCCGCCCCGCGGGCCGAAAGCGATATCGACCTCTTCGTTCCGCACTAATTTAAAATCACCATCCTGAGTCCGCTGCGGAGTGTAAACGGCCGAAATTTCCATCGCCCGTGTTTCGTCGCCCCCCTGAGCGAACTTCAATCCGAAAATTCCCAATCGAATGCTGCCGTCACGGAGCTCGAAGACGAACGGCCGCGTGGGATGGAATGTAATGTTGATCGGCGCTTTGGAAGACTGCTCGCGGCTATCGTTCTCAACATCCTCCGCAGTTTCTTCGTTTTGACTTCCGCTTCCTGCTGTTTCACCATCCTGTTTGCCAGTGGCGGCCGGCGGACGCCAACCGTCGGGAAGCAATTCGCTGAGAAACGAAGTGAATTCGACATCCGATAGCGTTCGTTCGGACAGCACGGTGGCGGTCACATTTTTAATCGCCGACTCATGCACGCGGACGATAATGTCCTCGCTGCTGGGTGCCGGTGCGGGAACGACTTCCGTGCTGATTTGATCCTGATTTCGCACCATCAGGGCCAGCTTTACGAATTCGCTGGTCGAACTCCACTGCCGACCGGGAACCGCGATATCAAAACGCTGCAATAAGTCGCTGTCAAAAGCTCCGGCCAGATCGTTGCCGCCCGATAATTGTTGCCCCAACTGCTCGGCAAACTGTTCCCCCACCCGGTCCGCCAAACGTTGCGAGGCAATCTTGTTGGACAATGGTTTTTGCTCGGCCGCTTTGCGAGCCGCTATTCGGCGGACAATCCTCAGCGGGTGCGAAATTCCCAATATTTGCGAATCGAGATTAGCAAAGGTGGTCACCGGACTGGCGGTCACTCCGTTGGTATCCAACATCAATGTCAGTTCGCTGCGAACGTCGCCAAAGCCCCGCGTTTTGACTCGGATTTTTTTCTGATAGCCGGTGCCCAAGCTGTCAAACCGAGCCAGCAACGACAATCCGACTTTGGCGGCATTGCTTGCCGGGATCAGCCGGGCAGATAAACTGCCCGCCAGCACCGTATCGCTAATCACACGCGTTCCCAAAATGCATTCGTTGCTAGGGCCAGTGTTGTAAACCGGTCGCTGCACGAACTCGTTGACCGCGCTTTCGCCAACCAATAATTGCACGTTCGGTTGGCTAAAGTGATTGCGGATGGCTGCCACCAATTCGGGGGCGAATCCGCTGGCGGCAACAAACCGCAGGTTATAGGTCAGTAATTCGGCGTCTGCCGCTGGCAATGGCCCAGCCGGCAAGCGAAGAATCTCGGCGATCCGAGACAAAGCCGACTCAATCCGACGAACCGCTTCGCGGTCATCGCCAAGCCGCAGCAGGGTGGCATAGCGACGAGCCTGCTGACGAAATTGCACGATCGGCTCGCGTTCCAAACCGGGCGAGTTCCGAGCCAATCGCCAATACAAAGCTTGTAATCGCTCGGTCAAGAGACGCCGCGACCCCTCCTCGGACATCGCTGCGAGTACCTCATCAAAGCGGATGTAGTTCAACCATGTCCCCACGATGATCGGATCCGAAGTCCGCTCCAAATAATTCACCAAATCCTGGTACTCGCTTCGCAAGGCGGATGCTGCCTCGGCCAAGTCGGGCAACCGCTGGGGATCAAGTGAATCGGCTGCCGCAGTGGTTCGAGCGGCCAACGCCTCCCGGCCCGAGAGCACGGTCTGCCCCTTCGTATCCCCGCCAGCGAAAAATAACGCCGCGATGCAAAGGCTCTGGGAAAGATTGCGACCTAATGGGGTGGTAAACATGGTGTTCAAATCAATACAGAAATTTGCGTTGGCGATGCCGCTAGAGGTGAAGTCTGACGCTGCGAGCAGACCGCGTATCGTAATATAGTCGTTTTAAACCTCCCAGACTCCCCGCCTTTGTTGCTTTTCTTAAACGCCACATGTTGCCTTTCCGCAACATCTTCTCCAGAGCGTGCTAGGTTTGCTTGGGCAAAGTACCAACAGACTCGACGTTGAGTCCTGCCCCGCTTGGGCAATCGAGTGCGAGCGCGATAACCACTCTACGGTGTCGGCAACAGTCATGGAATTTGGCAAAATAACCACAGCGAACATGAGCCCAGCGTTTGCCGGACTCGCTTCCGAGCGGCGACGAAGTGCCGGCGGCAGATCACGGCACGGCGCATTCGCGAGTCGGTTCGTTGGTCCGTTCGTTGGCCCATTGCGAAGCGCATCTCGGATGGCTCGAGTGGTTTGGCGAATGGCGTTGATCGGCGGGATGCTGTTTTTGCTGGGCGGCTGCGCGGAGCTGCGGTTACCGGCGATCGATCCGACAGGCAGTTGCATTTTTGCCCCTTCAGGCGCTTCCACCACGTTGCTGCCCTCCTGTCCGCTAACTGCCGATGGGCGTTCTTGCTTGAATTGCCGCGGTTGTTTGTCGGGAGGCTGCTGTTTGGCGGGGCTGGGAAATTGGCTACCCGAACCGGCTTTCCCTGAACCAGCGACGCCACCCCCTTGCTTGCAAGGTCCGCCGGTTGGCGGGCCTCAGGTGGGAGCGCCGCTCGCAGCGGGGCCTGGCGGGGGCCAATGTGTTCCCGGCGGACCGTGTGTTCCCGGCGGCGCACCCTATTCGGAAGACTGTGCCAAGGGGCCACCGGCGGTATTGGTTGGGCAACGGGGCTGCTTGCAAGGCGCGTTGCACTTGCCCAAGCAAGGCAAACGGGGGCGTCTGTTGTTATCTCCAGGACGAGTGATCGCCCCGGTCGGCGGTGAGGTTGTTTTGCTGTCGGGGGTTTGCGGCAATGATGGCTACTTGGCTACCGGCGAGCCCATTGAGTGGATGTTGACGCCGGAGAGCGTAGGCCACTTTATTCAGATTGCTCCCGATGACGCTAGCCTGCTGCAACGTTGGACTCAGCCAGCGGAAGTGGAAAAGGTAAGCGGCTCGTTTGCCCGCGGTCTCACCCGTACGAAGCCGGCATTGATCACCCGCGGGACTTTGACTCCCAACGATGATGTGCAGCTGGAAGCGGGCCAAGCTTGGGCCACGATCAGCAGTCCCACTGAAGGAGTCAGCCGGATTACCGCGCTAGCTCCCGAAAGTGACTGTTGGGATCAGCGAAAAGCGACCACCACGATTTACTGGGTGGACGCTCGCTGGATTTTTCCCCGACCGCAGATCGAGCGGGCCGGTACGCCCGTTTCTTTGACCACGCGAGTGACTCGCAGCGAAGGAACGATTCCGGCGGTTGGTTGGAAAGTCCAATACACCATTCTCAACCCCGAGTTGGCTGGTTTCGCCCCCAACGGCGCGGCGACCATTGAGGCCACAGTGAACGCCGATGGAAATGCCACAGTCAGCCTCGTACCGTTGCGGGGAACGTCGGGCACAGCCACCGTGGCCATGCAAGTCATCCGCCCGGCCGGCATCGATGACAATATTCCCGCACTGCCGTTGGCCCAGGGGACGACCTTGGTGACTTGGAGCGCCCCGCGACTCGCCCTCGAAGCGACCGGTCCCGCAGTCGCAGGTTTCGACCAACCGATCACGATCACCGCGAACGTCTCCAACCCAGGCAACTTGGCTACCGGGCCGGTCGACTTGAGCGTCCAGCTACCGGTCGGTGTCAATTTCTTGGGCAGCGATTTCGAACATCAAGAGTGGCCAAATCAAATCACTTGGTCGTACCCCGAGGGTGTGCCAGGGGGACAGGTCGGCACGGTAACGATGCAGGTCTCCGCCAGAGAACCATTCCAACTGGTGTTCAACGCTCGAGATGCGCAGAACGGTTTGGCCGCTTCTTCGGAAGTCCGCGTCGATGTATCGATTCCGAGCCTCGAAGTTCGCGTGCAAGTCGCTCCTGATTCCGAGCGTTTGACGACGGGTGAGGATGCCTCCTTTAACATTGAGGTTATCAACACCGGCCAACGTCCATTGCAGGCTGTCGAATTGAAAGTCGAAGGGGACGAGGGAATGGCGGAGGTTTCGCAAGGTACCGCCATCGTCTTCAACGGTCGCGATGATCCCCTGCAACCTGGCGAAGTGTGGCAAATTCCCGTTCGTTATAATGTTTTTCAACCGGGTCGACGTTGCTTAACCGTGACCGCTTCGGCCCAGGCTCAAGCACCGGTTAGCGCGCAAGCCTGCCTCACGGCAACCAATCCGATTCCCCAAGCACCCGCCATCGAAGCCAGCATCAGCGGTCCGCCGGAAGTCCGCGTCAACGATGTCCAACTGTTTCGTTATGTGATTCGCAACACCGGGCAACAAGCGGTTTCCGATGTATTGGTGACTGTGACGTATGATGCCCAGCTGCAATCATTGCGAGCGACTTCGGAAAATCGTGACGATCAAAATTTACCCCGCTATCAATTAAAGTGGCGAATTCCCAGCCTGCCCGCCAGGTCACAGACTGAGGTCGAAGTGGAGTACCAAATCTTGGGACCACTGGGACCAGCCAGCACGATCATGACGGTGCAAACCGCCGAAGGTGCCCAAGCCGATGATCGATTTGCATTCCAAATCTTCCCCGCACCCGCCGCCATTGCGCCTCCCGCCGCCGAACCGCCACCAGTGCTCCCTACCGGACCGCCGCCACGAATTCCCGTGCCACTGAATCCATACGAAAATCAGCCTCAACCGAATCCACCAAACGTCGGTGGCAACCAGCCAAACGGCGCGGTCGTGCCACCACCGCTGCAAGAGGAAACTCCACCGGCAGCACAACCCCCAGCCGCTCTCGGGCGGTTGAGCGTGCGAGTTTTTGATAACGACGATCCCGTGAAAGTGGGCGATCAGGTTACTTATGTAATCCAAGTGACTAACGAATCGACCAGCGAGGATCGTGAGGTTCAAGTCCGCTTTTCCTTGCGACCCGATGTGCCAATCCTATCCATTTCACAGACACGCTTTCCCGGTGCCGTCTGGGAAAAGAACCTAGCGAACTTTCATTACTTGAGAGAAATCCCTAGTATGGCTCCCGGCGAAACCATCGAATACACGTTAGTCGTCCAAGCCAACAGCCCACAGGCAATCAACGTTTCGGTGGAAGCCTACAGTAAAAACCAACCAAACCAGTCAACTGCCAACGAAGAAACCAGCGTGCTGCCCCAGTAAGTCCAGTGTGCTGCCCCAGTAAGCAACGAGCGGAGTTATCAAGTCGCCTTTCGCGCTGCGAAAGTTCGGACAGAAGCTGTTTTTGCGGAGCGTGGATGGTGCCGGAGGACCTGACTGCCCAGGGAAAGTACCATGAGCCAACTCGAGCAAATTCCCAGCACGGCCGCCAGGTTCGTGATCCTTTGGCACGAAGTTCTCCCGATCCGCCAAGGCACTCCCGCCATAGCTATTGGGCGAACTACCGAGTCGCATTACGATCTGATGTTCGAGGTTGGTGATAGCTTGCGAACCTGGGCGACATCGAACTGGCCGCTGCCAATCGGCAAAGCCCTGCCGGCGACCGAGTTGGCTCCTCATCGCCGCCACTACCTCGACTATGAAGGGCCGATCTCCGCAAACCGCGGTACGGTCCAACGTGTCGCTGCGGGGCGTTACTTGGTACTGGACGATCTGCCAGGGGTTTTTCAAGTCCGCTGGGAAACCGACACCGACCGAGGCTGTCTGCTCTTCACCGGCGGCCAAGTGACGGCAGTCCCGCCAACTCCGGCCTCGGACGATTGATACTTAAAAAATATCAATAAGCCGTTTTAAGATATTGGACATATCGAACGGCCACGGAGACAATGTGCACTTGGAAACCTTCGGAGAGTCGCTGCCTCTAACCGAAATCCCCGCCTCCATTCGCCGGACTTGTCGCTCATGTTTAGGACTGGCATGTTAAGGACGGGCATCTATTGCTTGTGCCTGCTGTGGATCAGCAACGTGCCGCAGCATTCGCTCGCGGGCGCGGATGCGTTTGATCCGGAGCGTTTGGAAAAGCGGGTTGTCGTGGCCGCTTGTCACGATCCGCTGCAACTCGAGTTTCTGTCTGCCGAACGGCTGGTCTTTATTGAGCGTCATGGCGACGTCAAGCTGATCGAGATATCAGCCGGCGGGCAAGTGAAAACGATTGGGCAAATTCCAGTCGCCATGTATGGCGAAGTTGGTTTGCTAGGAATCGCCCGCGACCGATTTTTTGCCGAGACCGGCTGGCTGTACATGCTGTTTTGTCCGCGTGAAGCCCCCGACACGATGAGGCTCTCACGCTTTACGCTACGGGACGACAGGATTGATTTGGCATCCCAAGTCGCGTTGTTGGAATACTCCATCGAATCGGCCGGCGCGATCCACATGGGCGGCGGTTTGTATATGGATCAGCGTGGTAACCTCCACATCGGCACGGGCGACAACTGCCCACCCATTCCGGAATTACCAGTCGATCAACGGCCAGGGCGCGAGAACTTTGACGCTTTGCGAACGAGTGCCAATAGCATGGATTTACGCGGTAAAGTTTTACGGATACATCCCGAGCCCGATGGGAGCTATTCAATCCCAAGCGGGAATTTATTTAGCGAGCAAGCTGAAGGCCGAGCGGAGATCTACGCGATGGGATGTCGCAATCCTTTTCGCGTCAGCGTCGACGAAAAGAATGGTTGCGTGTACTGGGGTGACGTGGGGCCGAATATCGAGTTATCACTCAAACTGGGCCCCAATGGCTATGATGAAATCAATCGAGCTGCCGAGCCGGGAAACTTTGGTTGGCCGATGTTTGTCGGGCCCAACGAAGCCTATCGAGACTTTGATTTTACCAATCGCCAAGTGGGTGAAACTTTCGATACTCTCGCACCTGTCAACGATTCAAAGAATAATACTGGGTTAAGAATACTTCCCAAACCGCGGGCTGCCATGATCTGGTATCCGTCAGCGGAATCGTCGGAGTTTCCCACCTTGGGCAGTGGTGGACGTTCCGCCATGGCTGGGCCGGTTTACCATTTCTCCCGTTACCAGCATTCACCGACCGCGCTGCCCGATGCCTTTGACGGTTCGCTTTTCATTTATGAATGGACTCGCAATTGGATTCGGACTGTTGAGATGGACGACCGGGGGAAACCGAGCAAGATTGTGCCCTTCATGCCGGGCACAATATTTCGCAAGCCGATTGATATGAAGATCGCCCCTGATGGTACGTTGTATATCATTGAGTATGGTGACAAGTGGGGAGACAATCGCGACTCGCAGATCACTCAAGTTGTCTATCGGCGTGGAAACCGCGAGCCGCTCGCACGCCTCGTGGCGACACCGCTAGCAGGTCGCCATCCATTGAACGTTCAGTTTGACGCCTCGGGATCAAGCGACCCTGATAACGATGATCGGTTAGCTTTTCAATGGACATTAGATGGTGTCCCACAGACCGATTGGCGAGGACCGAATGCTACGGCCACGTTTTCGCAATCTGGCATTCATCGCGTGGCAGTCACCGCGATCGACCTCGCGGGCGAGCGTTCGACAACTTCTACCGAGATTCGCGTCGGCAACGCAGCCCCGGAGATTGTGCTGCAGCCCCCCCAGCACGGCTCATTTTTTGATTGGGGAGATACCATCCGCTATCGCATCCGGGTCAACGATTATGAAGATGGTTCGACGGATGACGGCACTATTGCCTCGGGGCGAGTGTTGTTCAGTCCGCAGTATCTGAAACGTCGAGCCGGGGCGAACAGCGTGGACTCAGCCGACCCTGGTCTGACTTTGATGCGCAACACAACCTGTTTTTCTTGTCACACTACGAAGTCCGCGTCGGCCGGGCCGGCCTATCGCGAAGTAGCCCGCAAGCACGCAGGGAATTCGTTGGCGCGTGAACAGTTGGCAGAAAAGATTATGCGGGGTGGGGCGGGAGTTTGGGGCAGCAAACCAATGCCCCCGCATCCACAACACTCCATGCAGCAAACTCGCTTGATGGCTGACTGGATATTGTCGCTGGCCAACGATGACTCGAGTGCTCCCGTGCCGGGAAGTCATGGTTTTTTTCGCACCGCTCCCCCTGTCGCCTTGCCAGACGCTGGCGTTTTGATTTTGCATGCCGAGTATACGGATCAAGGCACCGAGGAGGCCCCCGCGATCCGCACCGCTGCGGAGTGCGTGCTCCACACCCGCCGCAAACGGGCCAGCGGTTTTGATATGCGAGAGGGCATCGAGTTAGTGGACGTGTTTGAGAGGCAAGTGGGGTTGGTGGCCAAGTTCCGCGTCGGCGACTGGATCGCTTTTCGCGACGTTTGCCTGAAGGGGATTGACCGTATCACTTGGTATGCCGCCGCGCCGCGGGATGCAACCGCGGTGCTCACGCTGCGAGCGGATTCTCCCACCGGCCCTGAGTTATCACGGCTGGAATTTATCGGGCAACGTGATCCCCTGGGGGAATTGTTTTTTAATCTATCGACGTCAGTGCAGGAACTCGTCGGCGTTCACGACCTCTACATCGTTGCCGAAAGTATCAAGGCCGACGATTTGTTGGAGGTGATGCCAGCGCCGAGTTCCGCAGCGAGTGATGAGAAACCATCGGGTGCTGCCGATTCCGCTGCGCACATCAGTTTGTCATGGGTTGAATTCCATGATTCACCCGCGACACTCCAACGCAAGCGAGCCGAAGAGCAACAACGCAAGAAGATCGTGCTGGTTCCCACTAAGTTGGATCACCCGTGGGGGACGCATATGTATGCCAATGTCTGCCAGATTTTGGCAGCCTGTCTAAACCAAACTCCGGGGGTCGAAGCCATTGTCTCGCCTGATTACGATTGGCCGCGAGATCCTCAGTTACTCGCCGAGGCCGACGCGATTGTCTTCTACTCACGCCCCGCCGGAGATATTTTACTATCGGCCCAGCATCGCCAAGCAGCACAAGCAATGCTCAAGCGGGGCGTTGGTTTCACAGCTATTCACTGGGCGACTGGCGCCGAGGGAAATCTGGGGGAGGAGTACAAGGAAATCCTTGGAGGCTGGTTTAATTTTGACCACAGCGGACTCAAAGTGGACCAACAATCTTTATCGCAATTGCAACCGGAACATCCGATTTGTCGCGGCTGGAATGACTTTTTATCACGTGATGAATTTTATCTAAATCTTAAATTCAGCGAGCGGGCCAAACCGCTGCTGCAAGTCGATTTGGATGGACAGAACCAGACCGTTGCCTGGGTGCATGATCGAAGGGATGGCGGGCGTAGTTTCGGCACCACGCTGGGACATTTTTATCAAAACTATACCGATCCAAAATTTCGCCGCTTGCTAGTTCAAGGTATTCTTTGGACGGCCGAGGTTGAAATTCCTGAAGCGGGCGTGCCAGTCGAAGTCGCCGAGGATTTGTTGCGGCTGGAGACTCCACAAATCGCGCAAAATCGTGACTGGACATGGGAGCAAGCCCGCGCGGAGGTGCAGCGATCAGTCAAGGCGCAGCGAGCCCCTTCGTTTTCCGCTGGAGAGCAAATCTTCCAACGTGCGGCCTGTGCGAATTGCCACGCCATCGGTACGTTACAAGGCAGTGATATTGATAGGGATAGTGAAAAGACGATGGGAAAACTAGGCCCAAATCTCACTCAAGTCCGCCAGCGTTTTGCTTTGGAAAATGACCCCGCCGCGGCCTTGTTACGGTCGATCATCGAACCTTCCCACACCATTTCGGCAGGCTTTCAAACAGAAGTGTTCGTGCTGGCCGACGGCAGCGTCCTCAGCGGCGTTGTGCGCGAAGAAATAGCCGATCAGGTGACGATTATCAGCAATCCTGATAAACCAAAGGAAGCCCGCACCATTTCCAGAACGGAAATTGAAGATCGTCAGAAGTCATCCATCTCCATGATGCCGGCCGGTTTGCTAAATAGGCTGGCGGGCGATGAGATTTATGAGCTCTACAATTATGTGCAGGCTGGCGGGAATGCTGCTGATTTCGTCTATCAGCGGGCACCGCTCATGCTCGAGCCTTGGGCCGATCAACGGTTGCCCGTGCAAGCTGGCTTGCAATGGTGGCTAGACGCATCTCGCCTTGCCCAAGCAAGACAGACGCAGGAACTGTCGGAAGCAACCGATGGAAATCTCTTGGCAATCTGGCACGATGCCAGCGGCAGGCAGCGACACGTCCAACAACGTCAGCAAAATGCCCAGCCCAGGTTGGGAGTGACACGGCGGGGCCGCTATGTAGAATTTGATGGCGTTGATGATTTTATGCTGGCGTCGAATCAAGCACTTCAAACTGAGGCGTTGACTTTATTTGTCGTGGTTGCCCCAAATCACAATCAGAATTGGCCTGGCATTATCTCTGGAAATACGCTGGGAGCAAACGATTACCAATCTGGTTTCAACTTAGATCTGATGCCCACGCCAACGACTCGTTTCGAATCACTGATGGTTGAAGGCAAAGGTTATCCAGGGGTTACCAACCTGATGACTGAGAGTCACGATTTTGGTCAATTCTTGATCGTCACCGTCCGCAGTCAACCTGGTTCCAATGGCGTGCAGGTGCGCATCAATGGACGTCCCCAGTTGGCTCGTGACCGCCCCGCCGGTATGAAGCGTATTGATGAGCTTGCGGTAGCGGCGCGGTATTGGAGTAACGATGCTCAGGTTCCCCCGTTCAACCGTGGTTTTCTCAGCGGACGAATTTCGCAAGTCTTGCTCTATGATCGCCCTTTGGAAGATGATGAGTTAATCGCCAATGAAGTCTTTCTCTGGGAGAGCAACCGCTCCCTGTTGGACCCGCTAGTTGAAATTCAAGACCTGGGCGCGACTTCGAAGTAAGCATCTCCGCATGAGTCATTAAAAACCGAATCAGCGCAACACGCCAGCGTGCGGTTCCTCGGAACCCTGTGCAGTCGCACGCTCGTTATTCACTTGTGATCTCGCGCTGTTTGCCGCAGTGCTCGCAGGCGGGCAATAGCGAATGACGAATCTTTCCGCATTGCTCGCAGGGATCATACAGACTGGTAGCGCAGCTGGGACAAACATAGGCTGTGTTGTCAATCGAGCACTCCTTGGCCGCGGCGCTGAGTGATGATTTCTTGAGGCTGCGGCGAGTCCAGTAAGCGAACTGCAGCGGCCCGCGCTGAATCGGATAGTCACAGATTGGGCAAAAAAACGTGGCGTAGGCTTCACGGTACTGACGGAGCAACCAATTGCTGCTGGGACGTGCCGACAATCGCAGCAAGCGAACGAGCACCACCACGCAAATAGCCAGTGACAGAAGTATCAGAATGTATTTGAAATAGACCGCCGGAAAGTGCTCGTGCATTACCAGCAGGACGCGCGTGGCTGTCGCCGCGCTAATCGCGTAGATCAGCATGGCGTAGGTCCCGCCAGATTGCCGAATCGCCAGCCAAACGCAAATGATCAGCAAGGGAATGAGCATCGCCAGCTTTGCGGCCGCCAATTGCCATTGATGACGTTTGGCGAGGCGGGTGTATTCACTTCGGATCGGCACCGTCGCTGCTTGCAATGCCGCTTGATTCGCTTCCTTCCGCAGCAGCGCAGCCTCCAATTCATCTTGCAATCTGATGAGTTCACTGTTGAGCGTCTGGATCTCACGTTGGTTGGCGAGGAACAGCTGGAGATTATCCGTCAGCGCCGCCTGCTGTTCATCATTCAGCGGCTGGTTTTGTTCCGTGGCAAGACGCTTTAACTCCAGCAGCTGATTGATGGTCTGTTGTGAATCATTGGTTGTTTGATTGGTCAAACGCCGCCGCTCTTGCGAGGATTCCAGTTGCCGATTCAAGTCTTTCATCTCAGCGGCGATTTGGTCGCGTGCGGCATTCAGTTCGGCCGGCACTCCCGCCTCCACCATCTGTTCAAAGTTTGGCCCTTCGATGCGATCAATATCTCGCAAGAGGTATCCCAACAGCCAAAAAGAGAGTACCGCCACGGCCACGCTGAAGCTGAAGATCAGCATGTTCAAAAAGAACGATCCACGGTGCTTTTTTGGGGCTTGCATGTTGGCCGTTGCGCAATGGGGGGGGACTCGAATGATACGTCAAGCTTCGCAGGTGGGGCCCGGATTGGCTCGCTTTAACCCCTGCAGGCAGGCGTACTCACTTGCAAGAGTTGTCAGTCGCCAGCGGGTTCTGGCAAGAGACGCAGGATTGTATCGATTGTCTCTTGGGATGGGCGGAAGTTGCCTGGTCGGTTTCCCTCGGCAATCATCAACGGAGTCCAGCCTCGTTTGTTCTTGCGATTCCAAACATGCGGGTCGGCTCCCTGGGCGGCTAAGAATTCGAGCATCTGCGTCCAGCTTTTATAGGCCGCCCCGTGCATCGCCGAATTACCGCGGGCGTCGACCGCGTTGATGTCGCCGCCTAAATCTAATAACAGTTTTACCGCCGCGACCGCTTCTTGCTCGGTGCCCGCCGATTCGTCGCCGTCGCCCAGCACACCCACGCCCGCTGCCGCCAGCAACGGGGTGCACTGGTCGATATTTGTCAGCCGAGGGTCAGCGCCCGCATCGAGCAGTTGTTGCATCAAAACCACGTCGCCGGTTTCGGCAGCCAGCAGCAACGGGGTGGCGGCTGTTTTGTTAAGCCGCTCGCTGCCCGATTTTTGCGGCGGATGCAAGGCGTTGACATTTGCGCCGTGGGCGAGCAAGCCGCGAACACAGGCCATGCTGTCAATCTTGCCAGAGCCGATTGGTGGGGGCGTGCCGTCGCCTCGCAGCGGTTTGCGAACCCAACTGATGGCATGCAGGGCAGTATAGCCGCCACGGTCATCATTCGGATCGGCACCCGCTTCGAGCAGCAGCAGGGCTAACTCGAAATGGCCGTTCTCGATCGCCAACAACAATGGGCTGAGACCAGCCTGTGGGCCTTGGTTCGCTCGCCGTTGCGGCTGTATGACGTCATTACAGTCTACGCCTGCTTCCAAAAAACGGCGGACCACGGCCGCTTTGCCGTTGCGGACTGCGAAGAAGAATGGGGTAAAGCCTGATCGCAGCGGCTGGCGATAATCGGCCCCCGCCTTGATCAAGACATCGACCACCTCCACGTGTCCCTCCGCGGCGGCCCACATCATCGCGGTTTGTCCTTTGCGGTCCTTGGCTGCGAAATCCGCGCCATGTGCCAAAAGCGCTTTGACCGACCCAACTACACCCGTGCGGGCCGCGGTTAGCAGCGCGGTTTCACCGCCAGATAGCTCGGCATTTGGATTGGCTCCAGCGGTTAGCAACACTTCCACCGCTCGTACATCTCCGTTGGTGCAGGCGATCGTCAACGGCGTCACGCCGTAGCGATTTTTAGCATCGACCGCCGCGCCGGAAGCGATCAAACGCTGCACAATGGAAAACGCCTCCGCTTCATTTGCGGCATGGAACACAGCCCAGTGCAGCGACGACATCCCATCGGCGAGCGGCTCGTCGATAGCCACTCCCTGGTCCAGCAAAGTGTTCGCCCGAGCAAAGTCTCCGGCTCTCAGCGCGTCTGCCAGCCTCGCTTGATCGTCATGCTTCAGCCGCGCGTCCACTTCGCCGGCAAAGATTGGCTCGGGGGCGCAACTCAACTGGTGGACGCAGAGAGTCGCCAGCACCGCCAGTGTCAGCGATCGCAGGGAATTCATCATTTCGTTACTCCCTCCACCGCCGCGCGGTCTCAGCGGTTGGTTACACATCCAACGGCTCGAACAGTTCGTCCAGTTCCCCTTGGCTATCGGCGAAAGCATCCAGACCAACACCCACTTTATTGAGGAGCGTCAGGTGCAGGTTTGCCAACGGAGTTGGTTGATCAAATTGAATGTGCCGTCCGCCTTGCATATTACCGGCCGCTCCGCCGGCAACCAGAATCGGCAAATTGGAATGATCGTGAACATTGGGATTCCCCATCCCGCTGCCATATAAGTAGAGGGAATGGTCGAGCAGCGAGCCGTTCCCCTCCGGCGTGTCTTGCAACTTTTGCAAGAACTCGGCGAACAAGGAAACGTGAAATTGATTGATCTTGGCAACTTTGGCAATCTTCTCCGGATCGTTCCCATGATGCGTCAACGGATGATGAGGATCATTAACACCGATTTCTGGATACGTCCGGTTGCTGGTTTCGCGAGCTAGTTGAAAGGTAATAACCCGCGTAATGTCCCCCTGCAGTGCCAAGGCTTGCAGCTCAAACATTAACCGTGCGTGTTCCGCGTACGACTCCGGCACGCCGCTGGGGCGATCGAGATCAGGCAGCGGATTCTCGTGGGAACTGGCCTCGGCGCGTTGGATGCGGCGTTCGACTTCGCGAATGGATTGCAAGTATTGATCAACCGTATTTCGATCGTGGGGGCCAAGCGACTTTTGCAAGCGGGCTATTTCTTCGGTCAAGGAATCAAGCAAGCTGGCCCGGCGACGCAACGCGGTCGCCCGGTCGGCGGCGTTTTCCCCATCGCCAAACAGAGACTCAAATACGATTCGGGGATGCGCCTCGGCCGGAAGTGGCGTGGTCGGAGAAGACCATGATAGGTTGTTTTGATAGACGCACGCATAACCGTTATCACATTGGCCAACGACGGACAGCAAATCCATCGACAACTCCAGCGACGGCAATTGGGTTTGTTGGCCGATGTGCTGGGCGGCGAGTTGATCAACGGTGGTGCCCAGAAAATAATCGGTGCTCTCAGTCCGTTTGGCTTTGGCCGCGCTTAGAAACGCCGCATTCGACGTGGCGTGCGTACCGGGATAAGCGTTCTGCAGTTCCAAGTTGGAAATTGCCGTGACGTGTTGTTTGACCGGCTCCAGTGAACTCAACGTTGGCGAAAGTTGATCGAGCAAGGAATCCCCCGGAGGAGTCCAACTGGTGATATCGCTGCCCATTGGCATGTAGACGAAACCGAGTCTCCGCAGGTTACTCGGAGCCGCCGGGGTTTGGGCAGTCGCAGTCAGTGCGGGGACCATGGCGTCGAGTAACGGAAGGGCGAGTGTGGCGCCCACGCCTCGCAGAAAAGTTCGCCGCGGTAGAGCTTTTCGAGTGACCATTATTCGGCTGTTCTCTGCTGAAAAGGGATACTTTTGACAATGCCTAACACCAATGATGAAAACCGGTAATCATCAGCTTCCGCATCGCGAACAATTTTCCGAATCGCTGCGGCATCGTGGTACTCAACGCCGCGCCCTAACGCATAGGTTAACATTTTTTCGGCCATGGTGCCGACAAACTGTTGCGGCCTATCCAATAAACCTGATTCGAGACCGTCAACTCCGTCGAATCGACTACCGTCGGGCAGCCCCCCAGCGGCGTCAATCGGGTAGCCATTTTCTAAGACTCGCCAACGTCCAACCGCGTCGAAATTTTCCAACGCGAATCCGATCGGGTCAATCCGATCATGACAACTCGCACATGCCGGGTCGGCACGATGCTGGGCGAGGCGTTCGCGACCCGATAATGATGCTGAGACTGTGTTGTCGCTGAGCGCCGGGATATCGGGCGGGGGAGGTGGTGGCGGAGTCCCCAAAAGGTTCTCCAGGATCCAAGTCCCGCGGAGCACGGGAGAGGTCCGAGTGGCGTAGGAGGTTACGCTGAGGATACTCCCTTGTCGTAACAAGCCACCACGCTCGCTGTCGGGAGCCAGCTCAACCCGCCGAAAATGACTGCCGTAAACATGCGGAATACCGTAGTGCTTGGCCAACCGCTCATTGAGGAACGTATAGTTTGATTTGAGCAGTCGCAGCACGCTGTGATCCGCATGCATAACATCTGAGAAACAAAGTTCCGTCTCACGTCGAAAGGCCTGACGCAAGTTGTCGTCGAAGTCCGGATAGAGACGGGCGTCAGGTGTGAAGGCAGCGAGGTTTCGCAAATACAACCACTGGGCGGCAAAATTTGTGACCAAAGCCGCAGCCCGAGGATCGGCCAGCATCCGTCTTGTCTGTTGCTCTAAAACCTCAGTGCGATGCAAGGTACCAAGCTCGGCCAAACTCAATAACTCTTCATCTGGAATGCTGCTCCAAAGAAAAAAAGATAATCGGCTAGCCAGCTCCCAGTCGTTGATCTGGTAGGAGGTACCCGAGGCAATTCCGCGGGGAGCTGACTCGATGCGAAACAGAAAGCGGGGATGCACGAGAATGGAGCTGAGCGCTAACTCTATACCCAGTTCAAAGTCACCAGCTTGACGGCCCTGGCGATAAAGTTCCAGCGGTCCCGCCAAATCAGATTCATCAACGCTGCGACGCGTGGCTCTGCGAAGCAGCTGACGAATGATCTTCTGAGCGGCTGCCTCTTCTTCCTCTTCCTCGCCCGTTGCGGCTCGCGAAGTAAAGATTCGCTGGCGGCTGGGAGTGTCGGCGATCGTCGACTGACCATGAGGCCCAGTGATCGAAACTTGATAAACAGCCGGGCTGACTCGAGGATGCCGGTACATATTGTAATGTACATTCAGCGGTTGACGTTTCGTCTCCAGCAGTGAAGTGGCTTGTTTGAGAAACGTAACTCCGACTTGATGACGCCCGGCAGTAACTGGGACTCTGGCAATGAGGTGACGATCGACGTTTGCGTGCGTTACTGTTCCGTAACCGTCCGCCGACGGTGCTCCGCCCGAGGGAGGTTTGACAGTTAGGACTTTCACCCGCGCTAGGTCCAAGAGAATCTCCAACGCGTGCGGTTCAAACAGCCCTTCGACATGCTCATTGCGGTCACGGGCGAGCCGCACGCGGATCTCATATTCTCCATCGCGGGGAAAGGTGTGTGAGAAAACCGTGCCGCCACGCGTCCCCAGCGGCAGCCCGACAACATGCTGTTCTTGCGTCACATCGGGAGGTATCCGATAAGTCTTATCACTGGAGGCCGTTGTGGAGCGTCCCACGGCGAGCTGGCTGATGGTGTCGGCCGCCGAAATGTAGCGGTTCACCAATGTGGGCGACAAACCGCCAACAGTAATATTATCGAATCCGTGACTGATTTCATCGGCCGGCAGTAACGTCGTCGTGTCGATATCGAGCGCCAGCAAGTCGCGGATTGCGTACTGATATTCCAGCCGGGTGAGCCGGCGGAAGGTGGCGGTTCGCCCCGGCCGGGGGGCGCGTTCGGCAAGCTCATCCAACCTTGTTTCCAGGGAGTCAAGGGCCGCACTGAGGAGCGTGGCGGGTGGTGGTTCCGCGTCCGCTGGAGGCATCTCCCCGGCGCGGAGCTTTCGTACCACGCGTTCCCAGCTTTCGATTTTACTGCCGTTGGTTTTCGGCGTGATGGAATCCTCCCCTTCCAGTTCGGCAAGATCGATGCCTCCGAGCGGTGCAGCCCCGCTGTGGCAATCCACGCAATGGTTCTGCAATAACGTTCGCACGGCGGGCTGCAAGTTGGCGGAAGATGCTTGGGGGTTTGGTGTTTGGGGATTTGGAGGGAGTGGCTGCGGAGCAAGCGGTTGTGCGGTGGCGAGTTGGTTGCAAGCAAGCAGGGAGAGCAACCCGACGTACGTAACAACTAACCTCGGCGGCCAGCGTAACGAACGCACTGCTACGCGGTCACGTGCGCAATCCAACTGTCGACAGCATCGCAGTTGGTCGGCTTGCTGAATCATTGGTTTCGCACCTGTGGAGGGAGAATGTGAAACAACGACCCAGTATAGCGTATCGAGTCACCGTTTACGCGGCTTCTGAGCCAAATCCAACCATCCCGGTGGTGCCTTTGCGGGCCAACATCTTCTTAAGCTCGTCGTTGTTGACCTGTAAAGCCCCAGGATAATTTGCTAGACCGGGTATCCAAAAGCGATGTTCTTGCACCACGCGACGGGCTTGCTCTTGCAATGCGGGCAAGCGTTCTCGAACGGCCCGCTCAACTTGGCTCTGCCAACCAAGCTCCCCAAACCGCTGTTCGAATATCGTGTTGACCAGCACGCTCGTTGGGGCGCAACAGATCAAGTACGCCCCCACGACGGGACAGGTGTTAAAGATGGTACCATCGACTCGGAGCATCATCTGGCTGTTTGCGGCTTGCCGCTCCTGCACGTCCCGAGTGACAATCTTGATGATGTTTATTAGCTTCATGACATTCGCCGACAAAGCAACAGCGACGTTGGAAGCGGTTCCGGCGTCTACCATCAGCCCTGTTAATTTTCCCCCAAATTCCGCCACGCTGACTGACATCGAAAAGACATCTGCTTCAAGCTCGCGTTGAAGATAATGCGTCAAAGCAAGAAAGGCTTGGCTTGGTTCATCTTGAGCAAGGCCATGAGCGATATGGTGTTTCGTCCACTCGAGTCTCCACTTGTCGCGGAGCGAACTCTTGGAATTCCAAACGCTCGCAGTGGCGGCGGTGACAAGGCCCGCCCACGGCACCAAGGACAAAGTAAGTTCCCGCATAAAGCCCGGAACCAATGAAGCTAGCGCGCGGGTGACATCGGCGAGCATGTCAGCTGGCACTAGACTTTCGTAGAGGTCCTGGGCGAGTCTTTGAGGAGTACGCGCCAGTTCGGACGATCCTGGACCATTACTGGAAGCACCACTATCCATCGAGCTAAGCTCGCGGCTATTTCGCAACACGCCGACACTGTTTAGCGTCGTGCCGAATTTCTGTTGCCCAAGTTTTCCCTTGAAACCATCTCGCCATTCCAACTGCTTGCCGTGAAATAACTTGTCGACAATGGCTCGCGACTCGGCGCGAAGATCGGCAAGTCCAACAAGTTCGGCCTCACTTAGTTTATCTGCATCCAACTCCATTAATTGATTGTGCAGTAGTTCAACGGCCCGTTGCCGATTTCGCACGCTGCTCTTCCAACCAGCACCTTTTGATTGAATCCATTTTAACAGTGCGCCAATTAATGCCGACTTGTCCTCCTCGGCTTGCGTGCTCTCGAATTTGAGTAACGCTTGGTCCAGGGTGCGGAGCAGCGAACTGCGGACCGAAGTGACACCCCCATTGGTGAGGTCCAACCATTGCTCGTGCGACATGATCTGACTCATTGTATAACTTCCATGGTAAATGTCGCATTTCGCTGAAATCGTCCGTAGGTGTAGGCACGTGGATCACCAACGGGATTGGTGAATATATTTTGTTCCGACAGCAAACTCTGTATTACAGCGCCATCGACCCCCAGGTCAACCGTAGCCAGGTCCGCTGTCAGGGGGCACGCTACGTCGTTTTGGTAGCGTGTTAGATTCTCGGCAGTTCAGCCCAAGTTTTCATCGGCTTTCGCGGCGAGAGTCCGAGCGACCGCAGCTTCTGCGGATCGATAAAACTGCTAACGCAAGAGTCGCCGCACCGCGGCTGTTACCCCCAGGGTGACTTCGGTCATCCGTCTGTAATCGAGCGTGTCTGGTGTGTCGGACTCGAGGTGATAATTGGGGTTCCTTAGGTAGCTGGTGTCAGTCAACATCAGGGCCGGATAGTTTTGATCCCAAAATGAGCTGTTATCGCTGAGGCGAATGTCATGAATTTTCTCAGGGAGGCAAATGGAGAACAGGGGCATCCGGGTAACCCGTCTAAATCCGCGACGAAAGTTCCAGCATAGTTTCCAGGAAGCGAGATTACCGACGGCAGCGAGGAAGTCGCCCCGCTGGGGAAAGAAACGTCTCAGCGGCTTGGGGATTCCCTCCGGGATTTGTTGGGAGCCCGCCGCAAGGTTATAGAATCCAACCATTTCCAAACAGAGCATGCCGACAATCCTATCACCTCGCTGTTTTGCCAGTCGGGCGTGATGCTGGCTGCCCATCGCGTCGAGGTTAAAATACGGTGGCTCTTCGCAAGCAAAAGCAACGTAGCGCAGGGTGCGGTTGCCATGGTGTTCACGGAGTAGTCTGCTGACTTCCAACATAACTGCTACGGCGGACGCGTTATCGTCGGCCCCAGGCGTGGAGGGAACGGTGTCGTAGTGAGCCCCGAGCAAAATGATTTCGCCCTCGCGTTTGGCTCCCGACTGTTCGACCACGAGATTTGTGGCAGAGTCCTCAAATGCTTGATACGTTTCCCGCTCGACGGTGTATCCCATCGCCGACCACTGGCCGCTAATATAACCGATGGTCGCTGTGATTGTCTTGGGTCGGCGCAGGATGCGAGGACCGATCAGGCCAGCCAAACGATCCACGTGCAGCCGCAGGTTCGCCTCGATCTCTTGCTTGCTCGCTTGCGAATGCGGTTGCTTCATCGCGTGCGGATGACTGGAGGATATGGCGGGGGCTCGGGAGGGTCTGGCGGTGTGATTTTTCCATCAACCGTGCCGTCCTGCTCATCAATATGTTGCATTACTTGTTCAAATCGTTCGGGCTGAATCGTGCCATCTTCGCGAAGAATCGTCAAAAGTGAGCGGCAGAGTAACGCCAGCTCGCCGACTTGATCTTCCAGAGTTTCAATCCGCGCTTGATGGTCTTCCGTGTTGGCTAGCGTGCGACGCAGCGTGCGGTTTCGTTGAACCGTCATTTTTTTGAGCGATTCGATATCGGTTCGTTGTTTATATTCGCTATCGAAAAGGTGGTCCCAGAAACTCATTTGCTGCCTCCGCAGGTCAAGCCAACTGATTTCAACGATTGTGAACGGCATCGTATTATACTACCCTAACAGGGACCGGCAAAATCGTAAATGCAGCACTGGTTACCGTCAGCTTAGAAACCGAGGTGTTTAAGATGCTTTACTTGTGGGTTATCTTGGCCGCGTTGATATTGCCCAGCGATGAGCTGCGTGTCGGAGCAGAATATCCAGCCGCCGATACGCTGCGCGTTGGTGAAGAAACTGACGCCGATGCCCATGCCTGTTTGCAAGGGTTGATTTGGGAGCCAGCTTCGTTTGTGGTGCGATTGGAGTCAGCTGAGGTCGGCCGGGGTGAATGGTGCGTGCGTTATCCCTCTCCGCGCCCGAGCGGGAATCAGCAAAATGATTTAGTCGCCATGGAGTGGTATCAGGCGTTGGATGATCAGCGGCAACCACGAGTCGCGCCGGCCGTCGTTGTGGTTCACGAGTCGGGGAGCGGCATGACCGCAGGTCGACTGATTGCTCGTTCGATGCGCGCCCACGGGGTCCATACTTTTATGCTGCAACTGCCATCGTATGGGCTTCGCCGCGGTACTGGCGAACGACCACGCGGGGAGCAGATTTTGGCAACACTCAAGCAGGGGATCGCTGATGTGCGGCGGGCCAAAGACGCGGTCGCCGCACTGCCGCTCGTTGATGCCAAGAGAATCGCACTGCAGGGCACGAGCTTGGGAGGTTTTGTGGTTGCGACCACGGCCGGACTGGACAATGCTTACGATTGCGTTTTCGTCACCTTGGCCGGCGGTGATCTGCAGCAAGTCATTTTAAAGGGGGAGCGTGATGCGGCACGTGTTCGCGACGATCTAATTGCCGCTGGTTTTGATGCGGCGGGTATCACTGAGATCGCCAGCCACATCGAACCGCTGCGGTTGGCCCATCGGTTGCGTCCAGATCGCACCTGGATGTTCTCCGCCCGCTTCGATCGTGTGGTTCCCCCCTCCTGTTCCCACGCGCTCGCGAAAGCGGCAAAACTGGAACCGTCCCACTATGTGGAACTGCTTGCAAACCACTACAGCGGGGTGGTCTATGTCCCAGCGATCGCGAAACAAATGTGCGATATCCTGATTGCGGTGCCTGCTGGTGCGGTCGTCGAATAAAACGCTGGCACTCGGTATCTGGTGAAACCAAACGCCACTTTGGCAGGTACAATAACCAAGTACCGTCAGAACGCTGTAGAACGCGTACTCACCAAGTCCAAAACGTTTTGAGTGCGTGTTTGGCAAGCACCTGTTGAGAAGCTAGATTCCATGAGATACGTGCGTCGCAGTCTGTTGTTGGTTGTCATCGTCGGCCTCTGCGTCGCTATCTTTTTCGCGATTGAGCCGGCTGCGAAGTACTGGCAAGAGCGTAATCGGCCGCTGTTCCGCACCGTCAGCGTCAGCGAAGGCGAGATTATCGCCGTGGTGAATTCCACTGGTACGGTGAAACCCGTTTCCCAAGTCACCGTCGGTTCTTTTGTTTCCGGACCGATCGCTGAATTGTTTGTGGAATTCAACCAGCAAGTCGATGCGGGGGAGGTGCTAGCGAAAATTGATCCGCGGCTTTACGAAGCGAGCGTGGCGCGAGATCAAGCGAACCTGGCAACCCGTGAGGCGGAAGTCGAAAGAATCACAGCCGACTTGCAACTGGCGACCAACGAGGAAAGCCGAGCCAGCAAGTTGTTAAAGCAAAGCCAGAGCTATCTCTCCGAATCCGAATTCGACCGTTTGCATTTTAACCGCAAGTCACTGGAAGCCCAACTGAGAATTTCAGAAGCGGCTGTGGCTGAAGCGATTGCCAATTTGCAGACTTCACAAGCGAATTTGGAGTACTGTTCTATTCGAGCTCCCGTCAAAGGGACTGTCATTGATCGCAAAATTGATCCCGGTCAAACCTTGGCGGCTCAATTTCAAACTCCTGAATTATTTATTATCGCTCCCGATATGCAAAAAGAAATGCATGTCTTCGCCTCGGTCGATGAAGCCGACATTGGCTTGATTCGGGCCGCCCTGGAGGCGGGAAAATTGGTCGAGTTCACAGTCGATGCTTATCCTGACGAGTTGTTTACGGGGAAAATTTGGCAAGTGCGTCAGAGCAGCACCGTGGTGCAAAACGTGGTGACCTATCCGGTAATCGTCTCGGCAAGCAACGAGCAACTAAAGCTGATGCCCGGCATGACCGCAAATCTATCATTCGAGGTAGACTCTCGCGAACTGGTGCTGAGGGTGCCTAATTCGGCGCTTCGGTTTTACCCAGACCGAGAGTTGGTGCATCCCGACGACCAACGTGTCCTCGATGGAGACGGTTTGGGAGCAGATGCCGAGAACTTGTCCGGCGCAGATGTGCAGCAAAATGCGGCGGTGCAGATGCCAGCGGGCCGGCTAGCCGCGCAAGTAACCGAAGCGGCCACGCGGCATGTTTGGTACGAAGAAAACGGTTTACTCAGAGCGATCGAAGTAAAGACGGGGATCAGCGATTATCGCTATACCGAAGTGCTCGCCGGTGACTTAGCCGTCGGTCAAGCCTTAGTGATTGGAATCAAACCGAAAACCTAAAAAGGCAGCGACCTTTCGCCCCTCCCCGCGTGGCGTCCTGCCTGGCGGGAAAGTGAGTGCAAACGATTCAAGAGTGCAAAGGCGTGAAAGGGCACGAGTTGACGTTACGCGTCGCGACTCTCCAACAAAGGCTGCAACTCACCAGTCTGAAACATCTCTGCAACAATATCGCAGCCCCCAATAAACTGTCCATCAATGTACAGTTGCGGAATGGTTGGCCAATCCGAAAATTGCTTGATGCCTTCGCGAAGCTCCATATCCTGCAGGACGTCAGCGCTGGCAAAGGAAACATTAAGCTGCTTGAGAATGTCGGCGACCGTCTTTGAAAACCGACACATGGGCATCTCGGGAGATCCCTTCATGTACAGCATGATGCGGTTGGAGTCGATGTCTTGCTGAATACGTTCGGCAATCGTCATGGCGAAATCTCTGCACAAAGAATGATGGTTAAGAAAACAAGAACCTATTCGAAAACCATTTAGCCATTTTGACGTCAGCCGCGGTTCTCTCGGGATTTCGGATAGATTCTCAGGTGGTGTCCGTAAGCTCGTCTTGGGAGTTGGCCCATTTGTCGGGAGTATATGTTTTTAGCGAAAGCGCGTGCACGTCGCCAGCAAATAAATCCTTCAGCGATTGCATCACCCGTCGGTGCTGTTGGGCCAGCGGCAGGTTCACAAAAACCTCGCTAACCACTGTCGCCTCAAAGTGCGCGTTATCATTCAACGGGTCACGCACGATCACGTGGGCATTCGGTAAAGCGGCCAAGATCCGCTCTTCAATTTCTCGTTTCAAGTCACTCATGATGCGTTTTCCTGTAGCCAACGGATAATGTCATCTGATTCATAGAGTGGCTTGCCGTCAATCACCAGGCACGGCACCTGACTCTTGCCGCCGATTTCCAGCAGATCCTCCTTCGCACCGGGCTCGGTCCGAATGTCTCGCATCTGAATCTCGAGGTTCAGCCGATCCAAACAATTCAAGACCACGCGGCAGTAGGGACACGATGGAAAATAATACAGTACCAAATCGGGCATATTACCACTCATGATTACTAGCTTCTTAAGCCGACGCCTCGGTTAAGCATCCAAAGCCCTATTGAAAATAAACTAACGATGAAGATTAAGATCACGCCGATTGCGAATCCGAGATCGATGTCGATCATTGCGGGATCCAGTCGATCTCTCAGGATACCGAATCGAAAAGCGCTGACCATGTAAACGATTGGGTTGAGTCGTGAAATGGTTTCCCAAGGGGGTGGCAGCAGGCTGATTGAGTAAAAGACTCCCCCAAGATATGTGAGTGGGGTCAGCACGAATGTGGGAATAATCGCGACGTCGTCAAACTTGCGCGCCAGCAACGCGTTGATGAACCCAGCGATGGAAAACAGGGTGGCCGTCAACAGCGCGACCGTGAACGTGATGGGAATACTGTACAGGGACAGCGAGTCCACGAAAAATAAACTTACTAGCAACACGATCGCGCCAATTACCATCGCGCGAGCGATGCCGCCCGCCATGTAGCCCAGCAGCACGAAGGCGTTGTGCATCGGAGAGATCAATAGCTCCTCGACATTGCGCTGAAACTTCGACGAAAAAAAGGATGAGACGACATTCTGGTACGAGCTATTGATGACACTCATCATCACCAAACCCGGCACGATAAACTGCATATAAGGCACGCCCCCCATTTCGCCCACGCGGACCCCAATGACCTTACCGAAGATAATGAAGTACAGCGTGGTTGTGATCACGGGGGGCACGATGGTTTGCGGCCAGATCCGCAGCAATCGCGTGACTTCTTTAATCACGATTGTTTGAAATCCAATCAGATTCGAACGTAGGCCGAAGCCTGGTGTGTCAGCGAGGGTATTAAGAGCCATGATTCAATGGTGCGTGCGGGGTAAGTTCGGGAGCAATCGATCCCGGTTTATTTATCGGCGGCTTCCACCATTTCGACGAATAACTCTTCCAAGCGATTGGTTTTGTTGCGCATCGAGACCACGTTGATTCCTTGCCTGGATAACATCTCGAAGACCGTATTAAGTGACAACTCCTTCGGTACGTCAATCTCCAAAGTTGTCGAGTCCGTTAGACGGTGTACAAAACCATCGAGGAATAAACTGTCTGGTGCGGCCGATTCCAGGTCCAGCACAAAGGTCTCGATATTCAGCTTTAACATCAACGACTTCGTATCCATGTCCTCAATAATTTGCCCGCGGTTGATGATCGCGATCCGACGACACAGCATTTCCGCTTCTTCCAGATAGTGCGTTGTCAAAATGACGGTCGTCCCTTGCTGGTTGATATCCTGTAACAGCGACCAGGTTGAGCGGCGCAGGTCAATGTCGACACCCGCGGTGGGCTCATCCAGAATCAGCAGCTTAGGCTCGTGGACAAGCGCGCGGGCAATCATCAGACGCCGCTTCATCCCGCCGGAAAGCAGGCGGGCGCTGGTGGCTCGCTTTTCCCAAAGTCCCATTTTGCGAAGATACTTTTCTGTCTGTCGACGAGCGACCGACCGTGGCATGCCGTAGTAACCGGCTTGTTGCCTGACGATTTGTTCGGGCGGCTCAAACTGATTGAAGTTGAACTCTTGCGGAACCAAGCCAATTTGGCGTTTAGCCCGTGCGGGCTCTCGGTCGAGGTCGATACCAAAGCACTTGATGGTACCGCCCGTCTTATTTACCAAGGAGGTAACAATGCCAATCGTTGTCGATTTACCCGCACCGTTGGGGCCCAGCAAACCAAAAAACTCGCCCTTTTCCACCACTAGGTCAATCCCGCGCAAGGCGACAGTCCCATCGCGATAGGTCTTGCTGAGGTTATTAATTTCGAGTGCTCTAGCGGTCATGTCAGGATCGTAACCAATCAAACTCGCGGGTGGTCTCCACGCTCATTTCAACTTGGATGAAATGGCATCGAACAATTGTTTGGTAATCTGAATATCGCCAGCACGTTCCAACTCGCGGATACCTGTGGGACTGGTAACATTCAGTTCGGTCATGTAGTCGCCAATGACGTCGATTCCAGTGAACATCAAACCTTTGTCGCGCAGCGTCGGGCCAATCTGCTCGCATATCCAATGCTCGCGTTCTGTCAGCGGACGAACCTCGGTCGTGGCCCCGGCGTCCATGTTCCCACGGTGGTCGCCGGGGGAAGGGACGCGGGCCAAGGCCATGGGGATTGGTTGCCCATCGATGAGAATGATGCGTTTGTCACCCGAGACGACGATGTCGGCAATATACTTTTGCAGCATCACAAATTGCTCGCCACCCTGGCTGACCGTTTCCAGAATCACGTTTCGATTGCCATCCGCGACATCAGTGACGAATACCGATCGGCCACCCATCAGGTCCAGTGGTTTGACGACCACCTTGTGGTGCTCGCTGATAAAGTCACGCATCTCACGCAGCGAACGACTGATCAGCGTTGGCGGCACACACTCTGGAAACCAAGCCAAAAAGACTTTTTCGTTGGCGTCGCGCAGTCCCTGTGGTCCATTGACCACCAGCGCGCCCTGATCTTCGGCTCGCTGCAGCACATAGGTTGCGAAGACGTACTGCGTGTTAAAGGGAGGATCTTTGCGCATCAAGATGACATCCATTTCGCCCAACGGCTTGACCGCCACCTCGCCGCGAATAAACCACTCCGCGGGGTCGTTTGCGACTCGCAACGCGGTCAGGCGACCGTAGGCCACCCCATCACGAAGCCAAATATCGGGTAGCTGCCCATAATGAATTTCCCATCCCCGACTTTGTGCCTCCAAAAGCATCGCCAAGGAACTGTCCTTATGCGGCTTGATTGACTCGATGGGGTCCATGATGATTGCCAGTTTGCGGTTGCTCATTCAAACGTCTCCTCGCACATCGCCGGTAGAGCAATATTCATGTCTCCCATCCATTGATCTTGAAAACGCCGCATAAGAACCTCGGAGAAAGTTTGGCCCGTCTGAGCGGCCTCTTGAAGCGGAGCAAGATAGCAGCTTTCGTCTTGTCCGCGCTCATTCTGATAGCCGCGTCGCTGCAAGCCTTCGCGGGCCAGGTCTAGCATCCACAGCACAAGCTCTTGCAAGGTGCCATCCCGGAACTCCAACTGGAATCCACGTTCCGCGACTCCTCGTTCCAAATGGTTGCGTTCGTCGGGTGTCCACTGCGCAACACGCTCCCAAGCCGCGTCGAGCGACTGGTCGTCGTACAGCACGCCTGCCCACAACGCTGGTAAGGCGGCAACCCGGGACACAGGACCAGCATCAGCGCCGCGCATTTCGAGAAATTGCTTCAGTCGCACCTGCGGGAAGACCGTTGTCAGATGTTTTTCCCAATCGCTGAGCAAAGGTAGTTGACCGGGAAGAACAGCCAGCTTGCCGGCGAGGAAATCGCGAAAAGATAACCCGCTAGCATCGATATATTTACCGTCACGGTAAACGAAATACATGGGCACATCGAGCATGTAATCGGTGTAACGCTCGAAACCCATCCCCGCCTCGAAGACAAATGGCAGGGAGCCGCAACGCTGGGAGTCGGTATCACGCCAAATGTAGCTGCGATAGCTGAGGTAGCCGCAGAATTTCCCCTCCGCGAACGGTGAATTCGCAAACAGGGCGGTCACGAGCGGTTGTAGAGCCAGGGCAACCCGAAATTTTTTGACCATGTCCGCTTCGTCCGAAAAGTCCATGGTAACCTGCAGCGCACAAGTGCTCTGCATCATATCGAGACCGAGCGAACCTACCTGGGGCATGTAGGCTTGCATGATTCGGTAACGCTCTTTTGGCATCCACGGCAAATCGCGTCGCGGATGTTTGGGTTGATGCCCCAGTGCCAGGAAGCGCAGGCCAAGCTCGTCCCCCAGTATCTTTAGCTCCTGATGATATGCTTGGGTTTCCCGAAACGTCTGATGCGCGTTACGAAGAGGCGCACCGGAGAGCTCGAACTGGCCGCCAGGTTCCAGGGTGATGGCGCAGCCATCCCGCCGCAGCTCGACTGGTAGACCACGCTCTTCGATGGGTTGCCAACCGAAACGCGACAGACCCTCTAAGAGTGTTCTGATACAGGGAGTTGAATCCTCGTAGGCTGCGGGGTGAAAATCGCTCTCGCGATAGACGAATTGCTCTTGTTCGGTACCCAAGGCAAACAACTCGGGAGCCTTACAACCTGCTTGCAAATACTCAACAAGCTGCTCCCTGTTTTCAACCCGATTAATTTCTCCGTCTCCATCGTGCAAGCCTGGCGTCATGATTGGCTGCACAGTAACGTTTGAGGGTTGCATGGTCAATGCGCCCATTGCTGGCGCTGGCGAGCTGTCAGGGATTTTCATTTCACGGCAGTGAATTTTGAAGTTCGACAGCCGAGCCTGCAAGGACCCCCGAGTTCCAGTAGATGACGTGCGTGCGAAAGGGGCAGTTTTTGCGAGAGATATGCAAAATCTGGGGGCTCGGGAGGCCGCTCAGCCAAAACTGCTCGTCGGTGCCTGCGGAGGTTTGTTACATTCTTAGGCAATAACCAAATGCTCCGCTGTTTCCTCCCACACGAGTCTAATCATGCCCGAATCCCGATCAGAAGTTGCCGAGGTCGATGTATTTGTTACCGTTCGCATCCCCGCCAATTGGGATGGGGCTGAGGAAATGGTCGAAAAAATGAGCGATCGTTGCCAGCTATTGCCGCATCGATTCATCAGCGAAGAGGGCATGGAATGCCAATTGAGCCTCCGCGACGCGGATGACGAATTCGCCAAAGTTTTCGCCATGTCTTGTCGCCGCGAGCCGACCGAGGAAGAAAAGCGAGCAATTGAAAACTATCGCGTTCAGGTTTGCTTGACCGGGCAATGCGGCTCCCGCAAGTCGGCGTACTTGTTCATGCGGGCCATTGAGCATTGGCTCGATGCTGGCGGGACCGGTGTCTTTTTGGACAACAGCGGCGTGGCTTTTGGGCGTCAAGGATGGCGGGAAGTGATGGAGCAAATCGATGCCGCGAAACTCAACGCCGACGCACTCACCTTCGCCTACGTGGGCGTTTGTCGCGGCGCGGTCTCCCGCACCGTAGGCATGCAAATTTTGGGCTGCCCCGACGTGGAAATGTCGTCGGATCAGGTGGGCGCCGCTGGTTTCGAAATAATCGAGATGATGCAGTATGTCTGCGAAGCGGACGAGTTACTCAAGACGGGAGATCTGGCCGGCGACGAGCATGCGGCTCGCTTTCTGGTTTCGCGAGTGGACGATCCGCAGCCGCCTGAGCACCCCATGCATAATCCGTTTGGCCGCATCCGTCTGACGAGTTTGCGCGACATCGCTGACAGCAATTGAGGGTCGGGCGCTCACAGCCGACTCTCATGGCTCAAGCAATCAAGTCTCTGAGCACGTTGGCTCCGTCGACACCTGTGAGGCGGAAATCGAGTCCTTGAGAGCGGACGCTCAGGCGTTGATGGTCGAGTCCCAGCAAGTGCAGCAGCGTGGCGTGGATATCGTGAACGTGAGCCGGGTTCTCGACTGCACCAAAACCAAATTCATCAGTCACTCCGTATCGCATGCCGGGTTTGAAACCACCGCCGGCAAACCACATCGTGAAGGCATCGATATGATGGTTGCGGCCGGTCGATTCACGGACTTCTCCCATCGGCGTGCGGCCAAACTCACCACCCCAAATGACAATCGTGTCTTCCAGTAAACCGCGTTGGGCCAAATCGCGGACCAGTGCCGAAGAGGCTTGGTCGATGTCGCGGCATTTTTCCGGCAAATGTTTTTCCAAGTTCTCCGTGGGGCCACCGTGATGATCCCAGTTGGTGTCGTACAGTTGCACGAAGCGCACACCCCGTTCGACCAGTCGCCTGGCCAATAGACAATTGCGGGCGTAGCTTCTTTCGTTAGGATCTTTAATGCCGTACAGCTCAAATGTCTCTTGAGTTTCGTCACTAGTGTCCATCAGCTCGGGCGCACTGGTCTGCATTTGGAACGCCATCTCATAAGCGTTGATGCGGGTGGAGATTTCCGCGTCGCCCGTTTCGACCAAACGCTTCAGGTTCATCTCTCGCAGGGAACTCACCAGCTCGCGTTGCTGCTGGTCGGTGATGGCTTCAGGAGTCGAGAGGTTAACGATTGGGTCGCCTTGATTTCTCAGCGGCACGCCTTGATAGGTGGTCGGCAACACGCCACTGCTCCACAGCGTGGCCCCGCCGCGGGGGCCTCGTGGTCCACTTTGCAAAACCACAAACCCCGGTAAGTTTTCATATTCGCTGCCCAGCCCATAAGTTACCCACGCACCCATGCTGGGGCGCCCGAACAGGCCGCTGCCGGCGTTCATAAAGAGTTTGGCCGGGGCGTGATTGAATAGATCGGTCTTGCAGGTATTCACAAACGTCAACTGGTCAACAATCTCGGCCGTGTATGGCAATAGATCGCTGACCCAGGTGCCCGTTTCACCATACTGGGCAAAGCTGCGCCGCGAGCCAAGCAGATCGCTGCGATGGCTGCTGTCCATAAAAGCGAAACGCTTGCCGTCGGTATAACTGGCTGGAATCGGTTGACCATTCAACTCAGTCAAACGGGGCTTGTACTCAAACATGTCGAGTTGCGAAGGACCACCCGCCATGAACAAAAAGATGACATTCTTGGCCTTGGCGGGAAAATGGGTGGGCTTCGGCTGCAGCGGTCCGCGTCTGGTTTGCGTTTCCCCCTCAGCGTCCGCTGCTGCGGCAGGCTGCGCGGCGGTCCCCAGCAACGAACCGAGCGCCACGGAGCCAAGACCAACCGAGCAGCGGCTGAAGAAGTGACGGCGCGTGGCGGCTTGCAGGGCGGTGTCGTGTTGCTTTGTATTCATGCGTGGGCCAATCATTCGCGAGTAATCGTTTCGTCGAGATTCAGCAGCAAGCGAGCCGCGTTGAGCGTGTCGAGTCGGGAGAGAATCTCCAGTTCCGCAGGCTCCGGATCACGCGACGTGCAACGGCGAAACGCGTGCGGCAAGCCTGAGTCTTCAATCACTGCCGCCAGAGCTTGGGCAAACTCAAAAAAGCCGCGGTCGTTCAACAAAGTTAACGATTGCAACGGTGTGTTGCTGCGGAGGCGACGGGTGCAAGTGCTGAGCCCTTCGGAGGCGTCAAAGACACTGAGCGTTGGGTGTGGCGAGCCGCGATACACGAATGTATAAAGGCCGCGGCGAAATTTGTCCTCGCCGGGACTTTCCTGCCAAGCTCGTTTGACTTGCCCCTGCCCCATCACTCCCTCTGGCAACGGCGGGAAAACGGATGGTCCTCCCAGCTTCGGTGTCAACAATCCGCTGGCCACCAACGCCACGTCACGAATAATCTCCGCATCAAGTCGCAAGCGGCTTTGGCGAGCGAGCAAATAGTTATTAGGATCGGCTGCTTGCAGTTCCGGACGGTAGATCGAACTTTGCCGATAAGTCTTTGACCCAACGATCAGACGATGCATCTCTTTGAGACTCCAGCCCCGATCCATAAACTCCAGCGCCAACCAATCAAGCAACTCAGGGTGCGATGGGGCCGCCCCTTGCAAACCAAAATCGTTCTCCGTCTCCACGATCCCACGCCCAAAGTATTGTTGCCACACACGATTGATGATCACCCGCGAAGTCAGCGGGTTGCGACGATCCATAATCCAGCGAGCTAAGTTGAGCCGATTCGGTCGCGCTTCCCCAGACTCATGCTCTGCCCCAGACTCATGCTCTACCCCGGACTCGAGCGGATGCAAGACAGCCAGCGTACCGGGCGTGACTTCCTCCGCCGGGCGGGTGAAATCACCATTGATGAAGACGGTCGTCTTACGAGCTTGTGATCTTTCCTTCAGCACCAGCGTGGTGGGTACGTTGTTTAGCACCTTATCAATGGCGGCGACTCGTGCTGTCCATGCTTGAAAGGGCCCCGAGACCCCTAGTTCGCAGGCATAGAGGATTTGCCGCTGCGCTGCGTTGCGTTTGTCAGCGGGGACTTTCAATGTTTGCTTGGCCGACTTCGGCAACTGCTCGATTTTTTCATCGGTCAGTTGTTGTTCCCAGTTGGCGAGCGCTGCAGCCTGTTCGCTGACATGCGCGTCGAGTTTCGCTTGGAGTTCCTTCGCTTCCGCTCGTAACTGGGGGACGTCCAGATCATCTGGATAAACCTTTATCGTCGGCTCGTCTTGATTGTTGAGAAAAGCAAAGAAGCGATAAAACTCGCGCTGCTCAATCGGATCAAATTTATGATCATGACATTGGGCGCAGCCGATCGAGAGACCCAACCACACGGTGCCTGTGGTGGCGACGCGATCGAACACGCTGTCGATGCGAAACTGTTCCCGATCGATGCCACCTTCCTGATTCAGTTGCGTATTGCGATGAAAGCCGGTGGCGATTTGTTGATGGATCGTCGACTCCGGCAAAAGATCGCCAGCCAACTGTTGAATCGTGAATTGATCAAAGGGCAAGTCTTCATTAAATGCCTGGATCACCCAGTCGCGATACTTCCAGATTTGTCGCGGGGCGTCGATCGAGTAGCCATTGCTGTCCGCGTAGCGGGCTTGGTCGAGCCACCATCGTCCCCAGCGTTCGCCGTAATGGGGGCTGGCGAGTAAGCGGTCGACCAATTGGGCATAAGCGAGTGGTTCGTTGACCGCAGCGGCCGCCAAGAAAGTGTCGATCTCCGCGGGTGTGGGTGGCAAGCCGATCAAGTCGAGGGAAACTCGGCGGATCAGAGTTTCCAAGCTGGCAGGTGGCGATAACTCAAGGTCGAATTTGTCAAGCTTGGCCGCGATCAGTTCGTCGATTACTTCGCTGTCGCTGGCCGCCGGGACTGCGGATCGCGAGGGCGGAACGAACGCCCAGTGCGCGGCGTAAGGCGCGTCTTCGTTAATCCAGCGGACCAACAGTTCCCGCTGTTGCGGCGTGACTTGTTTTTGCGTTTCTGAGGGTGGCATTTGCAGGTCGGGATCATCGCTTAGAATACGTTCAATCAGCAGGCTGGCGTCCGCTTCGCCGGGGACAATCGCACCGCCAGCGATCGCATCTTCACGCACGTCAAGTCGCAAATCGGCCATGCGATGTTGGGCGTCGTTGCCGTGGCAAAAGTAACAGTTCTCGGCGAGGATCGGTCGGATGTCGCGGTTAAAGTCGATTGCGTCGGAGGCGTTGACTGAGAGAGAGAAACTCCAGCCAATAGCGATCACGAAGAGCAGGCGGGAAAGGTCTTTGTACATGGCTGATTTGTGGGGGACGGAGGCAGCCGAGCAACAAGCCCGCGGTTTGCAAGAAGTCATCACCGAACCGAACGGAGAATTGTCAGCCGGCCCGAAGCAAACCGGTGTCGGGTCTTTGAGTTTCGTTTCAGTTGTACAAGCCTACCCCCTGGAGCAAGCGGGTTCAAGGATGAAAGGACGGCCAGTGTGTCCTTCCTTTGGTGGTGGTGGGAAAGTGTTTTGTCTCCGTGCTGAGCGGCGACGACAGACAGGGTATACTCTCCAGTCCTCACAGCTGGTGTAGAGCGAAAAGTTTAGCTAAGGCTGTTCGCTCATCCCCCCAGTTCCGATGACTGGCGTTAGGTTACGGTTTACCGCATTCGCCCGACATTTTGGTAACCATCGCCGACTGCCCCGAAGGTTTAGCCATGGAATTTGAGAAGTCTGCCGAGATGGAGTCTTCGGCGGGTCAAGAACCGCTTCATCAATTGCACAATCTCAGCGAAGACTTTTTCAGCAAAGTGTTCTCGGTAATGGCTGAAGGGTTGGTCGTGCAAGATCAGCACGGTCAAATCATCTCCAGCAATGCGGCGGCCGAAGCGATTCTCGGCCTCACGCGGGATCAATTGCTGGGGCGAAGTTCGTTGGATCCGCGATGGCGAGCGGCCAACCAATGGGGCGAGCCAATTCCGGGCGAGGAACATCCGGCGATGGTGACGCTTCGAACGGGAAAACCGGTCCGAGGGTTTTTGATGCGAGTCGATCGTCCGGATGGGTCGGTGGCGTGGTTGAAGATTAACTCGGAGCTGTTTTGCGAACGGGCCGGTGCGGCGACGCATGTGGTGTGCTCGTTTACTGAGGTGACCGCGCTGCGGCAGATACAAGATCGTTTGCAACAGAGCGAGCAGGCGATTCGATTAACGTTAGAAAATTCACTCGACGCGGTCGTTTCCGTCAATCAGCGGGGACGGGTGCTAGAGTGGAATCGCTCCGCGGAGCGCATTTTAGGATGGAAGCGACGCGAGGTGCTGGGCAGACAAGTCGACCGCTTGCTGCTGCTGCCGGCGGAACAAGCGAAATGGCAGCGCGAATTACGGCGAATTAATCGGGGGCACGTCGGCCCGCTGATGGAGAATGTTTACCAGACGGTGGTTTTGAATCGCTCGCGCGAGGAGGTGCCGGTCGAAGTGATCATGTCGGTTGTCTGCACAGCTTCGGGCAAACGCATTACTGCCTTCTTGCGTGATGTCAGTGAACGCATTTCGGCAAATCAAGCAACGCTAGCGGCCCGCCGCGAAGCCGAAATGCATCGCGAACGGCTCGAATTGGCGCTTGTGGCAGGTAAACTCAGCTGCTGGGATTGGCAGCCCATGGCCGGTAAAGTGCGACTCGATGCCAGCTGGGCCGCGCAAGTGGGTGAGTCGCTAGAACAGCTGGGAGATACCACCGATACTTGGCTCGGGCGAATGCATCCCGACGATGTGGATGGGGTGATGGAAAAACTTAATCCGGTGCTCAACGGGGATGCGGATTACTACCAGGCCACCTTTCGCTTGAGGCACTGCCGAGGTTATTGGGTCTGGTTGCAGGCGAACGGACGTGTTGTCCAACGCGATAACGAGGGCAAGCCGATGCGGATGGTCGGTATTCAGTTGGATGTTAGCGAGCAAAAAGCGCGGGAGTTTCAACTGGCCGAATTGCGTGATCGAGCCGATGCGGCGAACCAAGCGAAGAGCGAGTTTCTGGCAAACATGAGCCATGAAATTCGCACCCCGTTGACCGCAATCCTAGGTTTCACTGACCTCCTTGAGCAAGAATCATTGCTCGCTGAAGAACGTAACAAAGGTAGCGATACCATTCAAACGATTCGCCGCGCTGGCGACCATTTGCTGAATATCATTAATGATGTTTTGGATTTGTCAAAAATTGAGTCGGGTCAGTTGCAAGTCGATTCAGTTCAAATCCGCTTAGATGAACTGTTGCGCGATGTTCTCGTTTTGATGCAAGCCCGCGCGGCGGAAAAAGGAATCGCGCTAAAGTTCGTGCTGGAAACTCCCATTCCAAACGTCTTGCGGACCGACCCGACCCGTTTTCGTCAAGTGCTGATCAACCTAATTGGCAACGCGACTAAGTTCACTGACCAGGGAGCCGTCACGGTTTACGTTCGTGTCGTAATTTTTACTTCCACCTTGGGTCGCAATGAGGATAGTTGTGAACTGCAGCTTGATGTGCACGATACCGGGGCCGGAATGTCGTCTGAGCAAGCCGCCAAATTGTTCCAGCCTTTCGAGCAAGGAGACAGCAGTATTACTCGCAGGTACGGGGGGTCGGGGTTGGGCCTGGTGATTTCACGACGACTCGCTCGCTTGATGCGTGGTGATGTGCGATTGCTGTCAAGCCAGCCGGGAGTCGGCAGCAGCTTTCGCTTGTCATTGGTGATCGAGTCGATCGCACCGCAGGATGGCTGGATCCACTCGCTCGATACGGCCAGCCCCCAGGCGCTCGCGAAACCTCCCAAACTGCTTGCCAAATACCCACAGCTGCACGGCCGGATTTTACTCGTCGAGGATGGTATTGATAACCAACGCTTGCTGCGGGCGATCCTCGGCAAAGCAGGGGCTGACGTCAGCGTCGCAGACAATGGTCAACTGGCACTGCAGGCGTTTGAGCAAGCAGTCCTCAGCGATCGGGCCTTCCAGCTCATTCTCACCGATCTGCAGATGCCCGTTATGGATGGCTTGACGCTGACTCGCCAGCTGCGGGAACAGGGGATCGAAATTCCGATCATCGCCCTCACCGCTCACGCCATGGCGGAAGATCGCCAACGCTGCCTGGCCGCCGGCTGCGATGATTATGCAACTAAGCCAATTCGTATCCCCGAGCTGTTGGCCACCTGTGCGCATTGGCTAGGTCTCCGCGGAGGCGTTTCCAATCAGGCTGTTGGCAACCCCAAGTCGGGATGCAACTCTCCCAAAATCTCTAACAACTGTCCCCTGTCTTGAGGCGTTAAGTGCTCGTACTCGGCTGATTGATCTTGACCCGTTAAGATCGCAGCCAACCGCTCGATCACACGCTGCTTGACTTGCTCGGGTAAACCTTTAAAGGCCGCGGAACCGATCAAGAAACTGCAGGGATAACGAAACAGACGCGTCTTGAGATCCAGGTCACGCAGGGAGCGACCATGGCGATCTCGCTGGCCCCGTTGTTGGAATTCCTCAGCAAACTGGCTCGTTCCCACTACGGCTGATGTTAAAGCATACTCGTCGCACATTAATAGCTGCCGGACGACCCTGGTGGCCGCCGCCGTCAAACGCCGCTCGGTCGATTCGCTAATGCTGCCTGGTTCCCGCTCGAGCAGACGATTCATCTCTCGGTTGTGATGCCAGGCTTGCCGCGCTTCATAATTTGCATGAGCGATCGCGTTATGCATTTGCGTTTGATGCCCCAACACCATCAAAGCCACAATGTCACTGTGAGGTGTTAGGTACTTAGCCACGTCAAACTGTTCGCCCAGGCTTAATTGATTGGCGCCCGACTCCAGATCGACATTTCGGTCGCGGCGAGCAGTTGTGAGATTTCCCAAATGCCGCATCGACCCGTGAGTTCCCGTCACGTACCACCCGCCCCAACGTTCATCCAGAGGACTGGTGTCGTCAGTGGTGTAAGTGCCACTGCCCAACACGGGACGCCCTGCCGAGTCAGCATACACGCTGCGCATCAAATAGCCGGGGACGTCTTGGGTGCGACTTGAGGCGTGACATGTCAAGCATTGCCCACGGTCTCGAAGGAATTCTGGAGTTCCCGTTTCCGTTTGCTCCAGCGTGTAAAAGATTGCACCTTGCTGAGCATCGGTGGCGGCTAGTTCCAACACATCGCCCCGCTGGCACCAACCGACATAAACCTCATCGTTAAAATACAAAGCGCGCGGTTGCCGAGGAGAAATTCGGTGCAGCTGTAAACTGGTTTTGGAGAACACCAGCGTTTGAGAACTTTGCGGAACTTCCAAGGCGGCCAGCACGCTGGGTAAATAACCATGCTCCGGATCAAATTCCAGCACCACCGAGCCGGCCTCCACGGCGGCTGCTAATTCCGCCACGCGATCACTAACTGGAGCATTCAAGTAATCAATTGGGGGACGCTCGTAGGCCACGTTTTGACCGCTGGCGATCGCGCCGCCCCCGCACAGGCTGACCAGCAATAACCAGCGGCTGGCCCAACTTTGCAGCCATATTTTGCCGTTTCGATTATCTCTTCGCATGCCAACCTCCGCTCTGTTCCTCAGCGACTGTCATTTAATACTATACCCCAAGGTATAGTATTGCCCGACTGTTGGTCAAGCGATAGAATAAAATTCACTTGGGTTGGGACTAGCGGCGGGCAGCGGAAAAGTTCTTGAGGGGATTTAACTTGTTATCGAAGACCGCCGAGTACGCGTTGCGGGCGGTAGCCTTTTTGGCGAGCAACGCAACCGAGTCGGCTTCGGCCAGCGTGATGGCTGCGAAAACGAAAGCGCCACGTCGCTATTTGCATCGGGTGCTGCAAGATTTGGTATCAGCCGGCATCGTCGAATCACGCCCCGGACCGGGTGGTGGCTATGAACTAGCGCGGGCGGTGGACGCCATCACGCTCCTCGATGTGGTCAACGCGGTCGACCCGTTGCAGCGTATTGAGCGATGTCCGTTGGGGCTGAAGAGTCACACGGAACTATGTCCCCTGCATGCCGAACTGGACCGTGCCTATGCGGCCACCGAGGCGGCTTTTCGCAACGTCACAATGAGTGATTTGATCAATTCCACAGCCCCCATCACGCCGCTGTGCGAAACTAAGGAAGCGTGAGGCGGTTTGGCTAGTTTCACACGCGTGTTCCTCGTTAGCCGCAATGGCGCTAGCCGCGGTTCTCGCATTGAACCGAACTCATCGCGCGCAACAAAAGGGTGGCGATCGCCAAAACCGCTAACCGCAACGCTTTGCTCCTCCGGCGACCGTCGGAATGGTTTCAAACACTAACCATGACTCCATTGTGAGGAACGGGTTGAACCAATCGCCGGCTAACCGGGCGACTTGGGTCAGCGCGCCTGGTTGTGGAAAAAGATGCGTCGCTTCCGGAATGATCTCCAGTTTTTTCTCAGAGGTTCCGCGAACTTTGGCGACCACTGCCTGAGTCGTGCTGATCAGACTTCGGCCAGGGGGCGATCCGCATCACCAAAGCGCTCGAGTTGGACTCCCGCTTTTGCCATCAGCGAGAGATACAGACGACTCATCTGACGATCGGATTCGTCGCTGTAATCGAGCACGCGGCCACCCTCCAGTTGACCACCCGCCCCGCCAACCAATACGACTGGCAGTCGGGTGGCGTCGTGGCTACCGGTCAACATCGACGAACAATACATCAGCGTTGAATTATCAAGCGCGGTGCCCTCACCCTCTTGAATCGCCTCGAGTCGATCGGCAATGTAAGCCAGCTGTTCGACGAAAAACTGGTTTACTCGCAGCCAATCTTCCGTATCGCTATGAGACAACAAGTGATGAATCATATAATCGATACCGAGATTGGAAAACCTCAGCGATGAATGGTCGTTATTCAGTTTGAGGGTGCAGACTCGCGTGGTGTCGGTTTGAAATGCCAGCACCAAGATATCGCACATCAGCCGCATGTGTTCGCCAATGTCTTGCGGAATGCCCTCAGCGGGACGCGGCAAATTCGGCTTTGCGAGGCTTGGCCGCCAGCCTTGCAATTCACCCTGTTGTCCCGCATTTTCAATCCGACGCTCGACTTCGCGAACCGAATCCAGGTATTCGTCGAGTTTTTGAGAATCACGCTGACTGAGTGTCCCGCGGACTCGCGACGCATCCTCCAGCACCGCATCGAGCACGCTTTGTTCACCTTTGGTGACCGTATCTTTGAACAGCCGATCAAAGGCCAAGGCAGGATACAATTCCAAGGGGGTCGGAGTGGTTGGAGAGCTCCAGGAAATGTGCGAGCTATATAACATCGAATAGTTTTTGTGAACCGATGGATTTGATTTCTCGCAACCCAAAACCAAGCTGGGAACTCGAGTGCCCCGTCCAATCCGCTGGGCCAGGACTTGATCAAAACTGGTCCCTGAGCGGATCTCGCCACCGGCGGCTAGGGGCGCGCCGGAGAGCAGGTTGCCAGTTTGCGAGCTGTGGATGTTTCCTTTGAGAGCCTCTTGGTTGTAAAGGCCTCGAATGAACACTAACTTTTCCCGCAGATGTTGCAGCGGCTGCAACACGCGGCCTAACTCCAGCGAAGCTCCGTTGCCGCGAGCCCACCATTCCGTGGAGTGAAACCCATTGCCGGAAAACAAGACCGCGGTCCGCACCGGAGGGCGGTTGTCGGTCTCGGTCGTCGATCCAGTGCCGCCCCACACACGCACCGATTCCATCCAGGGAAGTGCCATGCTGACACCGGCGCCGCGCAACATAACACGACGCGAAAAACGTTTCTCAGTGACTGACATTCCCGACATCTCCCAAAATTGAATTGCAAAAAAACAACGCCGCAACCGGCACGCCGAAAGTCCATGCCTCGTTTAGCACCTTCCCATAAGTTATTGAGCAACACGGAATCAGCCGCAGCGCGAGCGTCCGGTTCCTCGGAACAGTGAGCTAACGCTCCACGGTTTGCTGGCCGCGAATCAAACGAAATTGAGGACTCAAGACGATCGTCTCCAAGGCCGCCGAGACTTTGTGGTCACGAGCCTGCAGCGAAGCGACCATCTTGTCGAGCAACGGTTCGTCGGTCAGCAGCACCCGGCGGCCCAATGCATATCCCAACAGTTTGCGGCAAAACTGCCGCATGAACTGCTCTCGCTGAACGGTTAGCAAATAAGCTCGCAAACCGGATAAGCCTTCAATCTGTTTGCCGTCGGGTAATGACGCCTGCGTATCCGCTGGCTCACGCGCGGTGCCGATCGCGTCAAATTGTTCGAGTGCGAATCCATAAGGATCGATGCGTTGGTGGCAGCGAGCACAAGCTGGTTGTTCGCTATGGAGCTCGATCAATTCACGTGACGTCAAACCGGCGGGCACGGTCTCGGGCAATTGAGGAACACCGACCGGCGGGTTGGGCAAATGGTTTCCCAACAGCGACTCGTAAACCCAATTACCGCGTAAGATGGGACTGGTTCGCGACGCGCCGGATTGTTTCGCCAGCGTCGTGGCCATCCCCAGGATGCCTCCGCGACCAAGTTCGCGAAGCCCTTCCACCCGCTCCCAGGTGTTGTCGGCTGGTGGCTGCAGACCATAGAAATCGGCCAACTCCTGATTCACAAATGTGTGATCGGCGTCGAGCAGCGAGAGCACCGAGCGATCATGTTGGAAAAAGTCGGTCCAGAACCGCACGGTTTCCTCATACATGGCCGTTCGCAACTGGCTGAATTCTGGAAACAACTTTTCATTCTTCTCATCAAATTGATCGAAATCTTTGACTCCCAACCACTGACAGCCAAACTCAATCGCCAATTGACGAATCTCCGGAGCGCGTTGCATTCGCTTCAACTGGTCCACCATTAAATCGTCCGCAGCTGCCAGCACGCTATCCTTTTGATCGGCCAAAGCACGCAGCGGTTCGTCGGGTTGGGAAGCCCACAAAAAGTAGCTCAGCCGCGTGGCGATCTCATAATTGCTCAGCAACTTGGGCTCGGCTGACTGTGGGGAAATTTCCAATTTGAAGATAAAATCAGCCGCCACGAGGATCCGCGTGATCAGCATGCGAATTGCCGCTTCGTGGTCGAGCCCCTGAGTCTTGAGGCGCTCGTACAGCGAGCCGAGTTCTGTCTGCTCAGACACTGTCAACGGTCTTCGCCAAGCTCGCTCGGCAAAATTGACAACCGCCTCCACATGCAGAGGTTCGACATCGAGCAGTTGTTGGCGAAATTTTTCGGCGCGGGCCAAGATCGGCTGACGCAGCGGTTCGAAAGCGCTGGGGTCAGCATCTTGAGTCGCATACTGCCAGAGCTGTTCGTAAACGTCGACCAGCTTCAGCGGCTCGCGGCTGACGAACCACAGTTCTTCCCAGAGGCGATCAAGTTCGCTGGCCTCTTGCTCGGACAACATTAGACGGTTGAGATGCTCGTCCTCGCGATAATACAGCCGCAGGGTGACAACTTCGTCGACCGGAACGATCTTGGAATAGCAGAGCGCGGCGGGAAACAGGTCTCGAAAGGTTTGCAACTGCGCTTCGAGTTTCTCTTGCGCAGGCTTCCTATCGGCAACCAAGATCGGACCGGCCACTAGTGGGCCGCTCGCCGGCTGATTGACAATGATTTGGCATGCTGAAGCATCTTCCGAGAGCAAGCGGGCCGTCGCGCGAAAGCTTGCTCCGGTTGCCAAACCCGGGGGGAGTTCGATGGTGAACGGTTGGCCTTGATTGGTCAAGGTGGACTTAGCCAGGCGGGGCTGTGTTGATGTGCCCGATATTTCTTCGGCAGCCATGCGAGTCCATTCCAGCGGACCAAGCCAATCTCGCAGCATATTCTTTAGCTGTTGGTCGGCCGCACCGGCGGACTCGACCGGCTTCGTCTCGTTTGTCAGCAATTCCGTGATCTGTTCGGCAAGGGTCCGCAATTCTTCGCTGGGGGCACCCGCCAACAGGCGATCACGCCAACGTTCCAGCAGGGAACCGGCAATGATGGCAACCGGTTTGGGTGGGTCAACGGGGCTGGATCCAAAGTACCAAACCGACTTATGGCCATAGTCGTCGCTGATCGGATTGCCATGTTCGATGCGTTTGACCGCGGCGGTTGACAACCGCCATGCACGCGTCGATGAGCCGACTCCTTTGATCTCCAATTCAACATACGTGGTATCACAGGCGTGCTCTTTTTGCCTTGGATTGATTACCAAGCGAATGAGTTCGCCCCCCAGCATTTGATACGAATCTTGAGGAGCAAACTCGGCCTGACCACCATTGTCGACATCCCCGGTAGCCACCACGGAGACGCCACTGTTGCGGAGGATCTCCAACCGCCACTCAAAGCCGTTGCCGCAATTGCCGTCGGCGTCTGCCACCAAGCCGTTGATCTCGATCTGACAATCGGCCGGGCATCGCCAGCTGGTATAAACCTCAAAGTTTGGTGAGGGGTGGACACAAACGGAGCGAGCGGGCACGGTCAACGTTGAAAACTGCAGCTGATCATCCGAGGTGTTGACGATGACACTCGGTGTCTGCTGACTGCCCCAACCGCGGATTGCCGGATAGCCTCCGATATTCTCCAAGCGATTTGTAAACAGGTTGGTCGGTTCGACATCAACCGCACCACCGATTCCACTGATACGTGACCAACGCTGCAGTAACGCGGGCAGCAAGTCACGCTGCTCGGCAAGACGTGCAATGGGAAGCTGTTGCCGGGCGCTTTGTTCAAGTGCACGCAGATAATCGACCGTGCGAGCAAGTTCCCGCTCGCTCGCGCTCTGGCTCCAGGCGGCGATCGCGTCCGCCTGATCCAGCTGGATGATTTGCTGATTACGAAGCGCGACGCGAGCGTCTGTCAGCTCCAGCAAAGGTGCGGCGTCCTCGTTGTCAAACGGCTTTGCCGAAATCGAGATGGCAGCTCGTTTGACTTGACCGGTGTGACTACCTGGCTCGTCGGAAAAGGGGATGTCGATTTGTTGGCTGGTGACTATCGGACTGATGGGGGACTGCCATGCCTGCGGGCCGCCAACTTTACCGATGTGTCCGACGGCACCGAATTGCCACAACTGGCCTTGCCACCGACGCACAAATTCGACCAAGGATTGTTGTTCGCCAGGTTTCGCTTGTTGCCAAAGCTGCCGCAGCTGCGTGATTAAAGGAGAGGCCGAGGGAGTGTTGAGTCGCTGCCACAGCAATCGCAAATATCGTTCATTTAGATTGTGAGTTTTTGCCAAACTTGACAGCACCGCGGGATCTTGCTGTAAACATTCCCGCTCGTGAACCGTCACCGCGAAATATGCGGCCAGGGGAATCACGCCCGCATCCTGCAGTTCGACTTGAACTTCTTGCAGCGACAGTTCGCGTTGTTGACCCGAAGTGCTGTACCTCGCGTAATAGTCGCGGATTTGGCTTAGAATCTCTTGAGACCAATCACGGCGACTGGTTGATTCAGAAAAGCGAATGCCATGCGGCAGCAAGACTGCATGTTCGGCAACTTGTTTGGCGGCATCCAAGTATTTATCTAATAAGGCTGGCGACATGACCAGCGCCGCGGCGGCGTTGCTGAACCCTTCACCCGCCGCGCCATCACTGGGGAAACCGACGGTGGGTTGCAGCGAGGGGAGCTTTGTTAATTCGCGAAGCGTATTCGTGTACTCGGCGTTCGAAAGACGCCGCACCACCACGGGGCCCGGTTCGTCCACGGCAGCGTAAGCTTCCGCGCGCAAAAAGCGTTCACTCCAGTCGATCAGTTGTTGAATCTCGGTCGGTGATGGTTGCGGCGAGTCGGCTGGTGGCATCTCCGCAATCTCTAGCTGTGCGGTGACTTGCTTCCAGATGGTCGGATGCTCGCGCAACGTCCGCAGTCCATCTAATTTTTCTAAGTCCAGTTCGCCCTCAGCTGACGCGCTGCTGTGGCAATCCAGACAGTAGCTCTGCAGCAATGGACGGATAATTGTCAGATACTGCTGTTCCAGTTCCGCGAAAGATGCTGCAGCGGCCGATGCGTTCGGCGCGGGCGATTCGCTAGGCACGGGCGATTGTGCAAGTGCCAGTGGGGAATTGGAGCCGCAGTCAAGCAAGCCCCACAAAACCGCGGTCAAAAGCATTATCGCATTGAGCCCGCAATTTGACGCGGGCCTGCGAATCGTCGTTGGCGAAAGGAACTGGGCCATGAGTGAGATCGCCCTGATCATGATGGGAGGGTTGAGGTGGGATGAGGCGGAAGGGACGTTTTGTGGGGACGTTTTGTGAACCGCCAATCCGCTTATTGTCAGCGCTGGCATGCCCAAATGCACTCCCCTCTGTTGGCGGATCCGGCGTTTTTTGATTTGCGGCATGCGATGGTAACGGCAAGTGGCATTCCCTTCGGCTCGCAGCTAGGTGGCAATATTTCTCAGAATTGGGACGTCGCCTCTCATTGATTGGTGCCCGGCTATGCCCCAAACTGTGCCTTTGAGAAGGCATCGCAACGGCGGCCAACAAGGTCTGTCGATTGTTGCGGTGTGCTCTGTTACCGTGGGCTCGAGGAGGCAGTCATTCGTGGACCTGATTACAGTCGTTTCGTTTTTGGGGTTTACCTCCCTTGTTGGCCTGCTCACCTGGTTGATTACCCGCAAGGATGATCATGGCACCAGCAGCGGGTACTTTCTTGCTGGACGTTCGCTTTCCTTTCCTTTGATCGCCGGTTCGCTGTTGCTGACCAATCTGTCGACCGAGCAAATGGTGGGGCTCAACGGTGACGCTTTCACCGACGGGCTGTGCGTGATGGTTTGGGAAGTGGTTTGCGTCGTCGCCTTGGTCTTTATGGCTTGGTTTTTTCTGCCCCGCTTTCTCAAGAGCGGTGTGGCGACGGTACCTCAGTATCTGGAGATCCGGTTTGATCACCAAACTCAAGTGATCACGAATCTGATTTTCTTGGTAGCTTATGTTGGGATCTTATTGCCGATCATTTTATATACTGGCGCGCGGGGCATGATTGACATTCTCAACATCACACCGATGTTGGGAACGCTGCCTGAGCAACTTGGTGCGGAACCGGAAACGGTCTCACTATGGTTGATCGTCATCGTGGTTGGTTTGTTAGGCTCTGTGTACGCCTTATTTGGTGGGCTTCGCACGGTTGCCGTATCGGACACGCTGAACGGCGTCGGATTGTTTGTCGGTGGATTTCTGATTACCGGATTTGCGCTCAGTTACCTGGGCGATGGAGAGGGTATCAGGGCGGGTGCTAATGTCCTTTACGAGGATCAGCGTGAACGCTTCAACTCGGTGGGAGCTCCCGACTCGAAAGTTCCATTTGGAACAATCTTTTCCGGTATTTTTCTGCTCAATCTGTTTTACTGGACGACGAACCAACAAATCATTCAGCGTACCTTCGGAGCCAGCAGTTTGGCCGAGGGGCAGAAGGGGGTGTTGCTGACCGGTGCATTAAAACTGCTAGGCCCTTTGTACTTGGTGATCCCCGGGATGATTGCTTACAGCATTTTCGCCGGTGACGATATTCAACCAGCCCAAGCTTACGGCAAGCTGGTGAACTTGGTACTGCCGCCGTACTTAACAGGTTTTTTCGCCGCCGCCATGATCGGCGCGATTCTTTCCAGTTTTAACTCCGCGCTCAACAGTTCCTGCACGCTGTTTAGTTTGGGACTTTACAAGAGCGTGTTGGCGAAGCATGCGAGTGAGCAGCAAGTGGTCCGCTCGGGAAAGATCTTTGGCTGGATCGTGGCTTTCTCAGCGATGGGGATCGCTCCCTTTCTGGCCGATATCCCCAGCATTTTCGGTTACTTGCAGAAAATGAACGGCATGTATTTTATTCCAATATTTGCCGTGGTGGTGGTCGGCATGATGACGAAACGTGTTCCGGCGATCGCCGCCAAGTTATGCTTGGTTGCTGGTTTCGCAATCATTGCGATTGGTTATTTTGTATATCCGTTTAACGCCATTGTGGCCTCCATGCATGAGTATCAATTTCTAGGTGTCGTGTTTGCCTGGTTGGTGATCTTCATGTTGGTCATTGGCGAAGTTGCCCCCCGCCAAACTGAGTTTGTTCAGGAAGATGTGAAAGCGGTCGATATGACACCATGGCGTTTTGCGACCCCGGCGGGGCTCTTGCTGATTTTGATTGTCTTCACGATTTACATCACCTTTGCCGATTTCTCGGTTCTTCAGCCAGACGAGGTTATCTCAAATGTCGGAAATCAAACTGCGCTTACTGAGTAAGCGATCGCTGTTTCATATATCCCTAATCGTATTGGCAGGATTTGCCTGGCCGACTGGCAGTCAAGCTGACACGCGGGTCGAAGATTTCGACAGCATCAAGCTTTATACGATCAGCAACGCCTCTGGAATGACCATCAAGGTCACCAACTATGGGGCCATCATTACCTCGATCATGGTGCCTGACCGCGACGGGAAATTGGCGGATGTGGCTTTGGGGTATGACCGCGTGGAAGATTACATCAACGCCGTTGATAAACCTTATTTTGGGGCGATCGTGGGGCGTTACGGTAATCGCATCGCCAAAGGCGTTTTCGCGCTCAATGGTGAAGAATATAGCTTGGCGGTTAACAACGGCCCCAACCACTTGCACGGTGGAGTTATTGGATTTGACAAAGTAGTTTGGACCGCCACGCCCATCGGTGGTGAGAATGCGATTGAGTTGTCCTACCTGGCGAAAGACAAAGAAGAAGGTTATCCCGGTAATCTGCGTATTTCGGTCACCTATCGTTTGACGGATGATAATGCCATCGTCGTGGAGTATTTGGCGGAAACCGATAAGGCAACTCCAGTGAATCTTACTCAACACACCTACTTCAACTTACAAGGGGAAGGAGCAGGGACGATCCTGGACCACCAGTTGATGTTGAATGCTGACCGGTACACGCCTGTTGACGAGGGCTTGATTCCCACGGGTGAACTGGCTGCCGTGGCTGGGACGCCATTTGACTTTACGGAGCCCAAGGCGATCGGGCGTGACATTGGCAAGGAGCATCCGCAGCTTACCTTCGGCGGCGGTTTCGATCACAACTGGGTCATAAACGAAGGCCCGCGGGTTGACGGGTTAACGTTGGCAGCACGCGTTTACGAACCGACCTCGGGACGACAGCTGGAGATTTTGACCAGCGAACCTGGGATTCAATTCTACTGCGGTAACTTTTTGGATGGTCGCTTGGAGGGCAAGTCAGGGAAGCCCTACGTGTACCGAGGGGGATTTTGTTTGGAGACGCAGCACTTCCCCGACAGTCCCAATCAACCCAATTTTCCCTCCACGATTTTGGAACCCGGCGAGAAGTACGAAAGCACAACGGTTTTCAAATTCTCGGCACGCTAAGGATTGGTTTGACGGCGATATTCGCCGGGGGTTGTGCCGGTCATCCGTTTGAAAACGACGTGCAGATATTCCGGGTGCTCGAATCCGCAAAGCGCCGCAATCTGTTCGGTGGAAAGTTCCGTTGTCGCCAGTAGTTCGCGTACGCGTTTTACTTGCGCGTTGCGAATCTCTTGCTGGGGCGTGCGTCCCAGCAGTTTGCGAAACTGTCGTTCCAGTGTGCTGCGTGACACAGCGCAATGCTCAACCACGTCACGCACGCTGATATTGCGGCAAGCGTGCTGGCGGATGAAATGCAAGGCCATCGCGATTGCTGGATCGTCGATGGCAACGACATCGGTCGATTGTCGCGTCGCCACCCCGCGAGGTTCGAGAATGTGGACCAATTGGGACGGCTCGGTGCGGGCCATCAGCGCCGATAACAGTTCGGCGGCGCGAAATCCAACCCCCTCCGCATTAGGAATTACGCTGGACAGCGGGGGCGCGCTGATTTGGCAGAGGATTTCATCGTTATCGACACCGATTACGGCAACTTCTTCGGGTACGGCGTAACCAACTTTTGCGCAAGCGTCGAGCAAATGTTGTCCGCGGATGTCATTGCAGGCCATTAATCCGCAGGGGCGAGTCTGTGAACGCAACCATTCAATCAATAATTGTTGTTCGTCCTCCCACGGTTTAGCTTTGGGGCCAACCCAGTGCGATTCCAAACAGTGGCACTGGAAACCCGCCGCGGCGACGCGGGCGGCAAAAGCAATTTGACGACGATGCGACCACGCCTCTTTGCTAAACCCGCAGAAGCCAAAGTGACGAAAGCCTCGTTCCAGCAAGTGTTCCGCCGCCATCCGTCCAATGGCCGCATCGTCGGAACGGACCAGTGGTAACCCCGAGTCGACGCGTCGGTCGGTGAGTTCCACGAGTGGAATGCCGGTGGATTGAATGGCTGCGATCAGATCCGGCGTGGTCGCTCGCGAGATGATTCCATCACCGCTCCAGGAAGCGAGCCACGCTGGTGGTTCTTGAGTCAAGTCACGCTGCTCTAAAAACACCGACCAGTCATCACGGACGCGTTTAAACCGCACGATGCCAGCTAACAGGTTTCTGCCATAGCTGCTCGACGTTTCAATAATTAATGCGACTTGTTTTTTCATTGATTCAAGTCATTGTGACGGACGGGGGAGTCACCTTGCTGCCTGACGCAATCAGAATATTCGACATAATCGGATTAACGGATCGAATAGCAAGGGCGAAAGTTTGCACTTTGGCTGCAAAATGCAAGCTAGGGTTACGGGTCGGACCGTTTTTCATACCTGCGTTTGCAGGTTTGGTTTTATTCTTCGCGTAACGAACTGCTCAACATGATAGACCTGATTCCGGTTTTGCTCAGCGGACTTGTTGCTGGTGGCGTGATTGGTTTTCTGATCGCGAACAATCGTGCTGGCGATTCTATTGGCGATCAAGATAAGCTGTTGGACGATAATAACGAAGAGGAAGGGGTTCGGCTGGAGGATGTTGCTAAAAAGATCCAATCTTTGACGTTAACGGTCGCGGCGGACGTCAACGCTCACCAGACCCGAATGGAAGGCATTACCAACAACTTAGAATGTTCCGGGGGTCAGATGTCAGCGGCGGCGATCGTTGATACGGTTGCCGAACTTGTCGCCGCGAATCGCCAAATGCAACAGCGTTTGGAAGACTCACAGTTAAAATTTCAAGAGCAATCGTCTTTGCTGCAGTCGACACGGCAATTGGCCAATTGTGACGCGCTTACCGGTTTGGCGAACCGTCGTTACCTAGATGAAAAGCTAGCCGCACTCGCTCAAAATCCGAGCACTGACGAGCAATTGATAGCGATGGTCGATATCGACCACTTTAAGTCGATCAACGATGTGTTTGGCCATCAGGCCGGCGACTTGGTACTTAATCGTTTTGGAGAATTGCTGTCTAAGCGTTTACGTTCGCATGCAACTTGCATACGTTATGGTGGCGAAGAGTTTGCCGTGATTAGTCGATTGAAGTCGTGGCGCGAATTCGCCACGGAGATTGATAACGTTCGCAAGGAAATGGAGTCCATGCGGATGCTTGCCGCGGACTCCGACCGAGTCGTTACCTTTAGCGGCGGGATCGCCCAGCGGTCTGCGGAGGAATCCCCAGTGCAATGGCTGGAAAGAGCCGACAAAGCGTTGTACGAAGCGAAACATGGTGGCCGGAACGCCGTCTACGTTTATTTGGATCGGATCAGCCGGTTTTCAGAAAAGGTCTCGCAGCGTAACAAGATCGCAGCACCCGCGCCTCCCGCAGGATCATCGTCTGGCGACGAAGGTGCATTAGCCAGCGACAGTCAACCAGCGAAAGTAGCTGGTGTCGACGGCCGTCAATGTCTCGTGTCACAATTTCGCACGATGGCCGCGAACGTCAATTCGGATCAAGTTCAATTGGCGGCAGTCGCCGTGCGGTTGCCCAGCATGACGCTGAACGAAGAGCAACGCCGCGATATTTTGGACTGCTCGCGTCGCCTGTTGCGTTCGGTGGACAAGGTTGGTTTTGATGATCCGCGTACTTTGCTTAGCTTGATGGTCACCAGCGGTGCGGCAAAAGCCGAGGAGCGGGCTGAGCAGTTGCTGGAGCAAGTGAATCAAACGTTGCGTGAATTGACCGACGATGGCCCCATTTCGGTCGCTTCCGTCGGAGTCAGTTTGATGCTCGACGACTTGACGGCGGAGGATGTGATCAGTCAAGCTACCGAACGTGCCGACCAGGCGATCATTGCTTAGAACTTAACGGGAGGGAAATCGAGGATGCAGGCGTTACCACCGTTCCATTTAGCTTTCCCCGTCCATGACCTTGAAGCCGCTCGCGCATTTTACGGCGAGCTGTTGGGTTGTCGCGAAGGTCGGAGCGACACCGATTGGATCGACTATGATTTCTTTGGCCATCAGTTGGTCGCGCATCATACTCCACAGGCAGCCGCCTGCGAAGCATCCAGTCACAACCCAGTCGATGGGCATCAAGTCCCGGTGCCGCATTTTGGTGTCGTACTGCCTTGGGAGGGGTGGCATCAGTTGAGAGATCGCGTCATCCAAGCGGACGTGCAGTTTGTGATTGAGCCCTGCATTCGCTTTGCCGGTCAGGTCGGTGAGCAAGCAACGATGTTTTTCCTCGATCCATCTGGAAACGCGCTCGAGTTCAAGGCGTTTCGCGACCCATCGCAGCTGTTCGCAAAATAAACGCGGGTGGCGGGCGGTGTTCCGCTGGCGCAAACTTATGAGATTGCGCGAGTCGTGGAATCGATGCGATTCGCCCGCCACTGCTGGTGCTCGCTGAGCTTGCTAAAACAATAGTCAGCGAGATGGAGAAAGAGGCTCTGGGCTAGGCACCTCGAAATAAGTTCCGAGGAACCGGACGCTAACGCGTTCCGGCTGATTCCGTTTTGTTTCATTCCTGATTGGGAGGTGCTCAATAAGTTGCTTCCCGTCAGCCCAGCTACTTGAGGAGTCCTTTCAGACCACCGCGGAGGCGGCCGATGTAGGCGTCGGGGGTGCCCAATTCGGCAACCACTTTCTTGCTCATCGTGTCGACCGCTTCGTCAGCTTTGGCGATCAATTTGCGGGCGTCGGCTTGTTGTTCGCCGAGCCATTGTTCCAACTCACGAGACTGCCGCGAGTATTGTTCGTCGACCTTCTGGGCCAACCGCTGGCGAGTTGCCGCCAAAGAGTCATTGATTGCCGTCCGCATTCCGCCAGCCAACTGGCCGCTTAGGCTGGTCGAGATATCGAGGTCCATTTTCTTCCAAGTCCCGGAAAACCGCGCATCGACATCGACCGCATTGATGTCAGCGAGACTGCGGTTGAGTGATTGGACAAGGATCGTGTCTTGCAACTTGGGTTTGGTGCTCAGCGCGAGTCGGGTATCGGTTTGACGAGAAATCAGATGCCCGCTGATTTGATCGTCTTGAGCTTCGATCTCGACCCACAGTTCCAATTTTCCACCATCGATGACCAAGGCGGCATCTTGATCATCACCGAATTTCTTGGCTGGCAACGGCAGTTGGGGCCAATGGATCTTTAGATGGTCTTTTGGTGATTGAGTTGGAAAGGGGCTGGTATCATAAAACCTTTGGTAATCAATTCTGACCACGCGCGGACCGCTGAGGCGAAGCCTGGCGTGCAATGGCCCATGGCGATTGACATGATCGGACGTAATGTTCTCGACCACCCCGAGCAATTCATACTCATCGGAATTCGCGGTCAAGAAACCTGAGACTTCACAGCGACGCACCAGCCACGCGGGGCCAGCCGGGCCGCCGACTGCCAACGTCTCACCACGAGCACGTTCGATCGTTGGGCCAGAGACGGTGACATCGGCAATGCTGCGTCCGGAGTCAAGATATTCGCGAACCTGTTGCAGTTGATCGCGAACGAGCGAAGCCAGTAACTCCGGGCCGATCATCAATTTATCATCAGGTAGATTTTCCGGTAGGTAACCACGAACACGGGCTTGGTCTTGCCGTTTCGCCTCTTCCAACGCGTTCATGTCGCCGCGAATTTGCGTCGGCATGGTGTCGAGTCGTTGGCGGACGGCGATTAAGTCCCGTTTGATCTCTTCGGCGCGGCGCAATGTTTCTTGCAGGGCCGGGAGATCGCGGAGAGGATTATCGATCGAGCGCGCGGTGCTCTTGAGAGCCCGCACGTTCTCTTCCAGGGCAGTCGCTTGGCGACGCAATGTGGCATATTCCGACTCCCAGAAATCTCGAATCCGCTTGCTTTCCGTTACGGTCGCCAAGCTGTCAGCAAAAGCCTTGGCATTCTCTTCGGCGTCGCCGGCGAGTTGCGCGGACCACTGGGAGATCATCGACGGTCCCGCTGATTCATCTTGCTCCTCGTCCGCTGGAACCACTTCGAGAGCACCGCTGGTTGTTCTTCGCGTCCCCACGTGGAGACCTGTGATCTGGCTGTTGGCGATCTCGAAGCGACGACGCAGCAAAGCGCCCCCGTCGATCATCAGCGCAACACTTTCCGCCTCGAAGAGATTTCGCATTTCTTTGCGTGCGTCACCGATTGTCAAACCGTGCACCAGCAAACGCGGCGGGAACAGTCCGAGTTCCGTCGACGCGACTTCGACTTTGGCCCCCGCGCTCCCTTGCAACGCTTTGACGATAAAGTACTGTGCCACCGGGTTCGCCGACCACCTCAAGAGCATCAGCACCAGCAGCACTACAACTAATCGGATTCCAATATATCGCCAGCGTATCATGCCGCTTTCTCCTGACGCGAGTCACGTAATCGACGCAGCAAATAGCCCAAAGTTTCGTTCATCGTGCCGCCTTGGCGGGGCGCGGCGGCAGCAGCATCGTCGCCTGCGTCACCGTCGTTCAGCGGGTGGCTCAGCCGAATGACATCGATCTGAGTTGCCACCTTCGTCGCTGGTTCCGGTTTGCCCGCATCGACTATTGAGGCAGCCGGCAATTGCGTGCGGTTGGGCATCTTTAACACCGCTGGTTCTAGTTGCTCCGCAGCGTGCGGGAGTTCGTCTACAGGCATCGCGATGGCCAGCGATTTGGCTGGTGGTGGATCGCCAATTGGCTGCGCCTCTGGGCGTCGTGACAACCAGCGAAAGACGGGCAGCGAGACCACGAAAGCTGGGATCATGCCGATCATTGCCAGCACCGTGCTGCCCATCACAACGGTGTTGTTCAGGTCGGTCCAGGGGACAAGCGGAGCACCCCACCAGCGATCGAGTTGCGATCTGACTTGGGGGTCCTGGAGAATCCCCGCACCCAGTTGGTGGGTGATCGGATCGAACTGTGCTGCCATAAAGCTGAAGGCGACCGCAGAAAGTGCCACCATGCCATGGTTGATTCGCAGAGATACCGCGGTTCCAATCAGCAACAGGCTGATCAGGTTCCCCTTCGGCACTAAGCCAATCGCCAGTCCGATCGCCAATCCCCAAGCTAATTCGCTGGGGTTGGCTCGTCCCAGGATGGCTTTGCGAAGCGAAAATAGCTGTTTAATGGTCCAAAGTATCATGGGCGTGTGCCTCCCGCGCACGCTTCGGTCCAACAAAAATGACTCAGTCCACGTTATCGGCCCTGCTGGGGCCAAACATTCAGTGCAATCGTTAAAATTTATCCAATCGTTGTAACGAGCGAGGCCAATGAACGGACTGGAACGGATTTTCCTCGGTTGGCAGCAACCGCTGCTGCACGCCTCCGTAAAGCACTTTGTCGAGACGTATCGGCCGACCGCTGCGAGCTGGAATCTGAGTCGCATAACGGCTGTCTTGCCGGTCAACCGGGCGGGCCATCGGCTGCGCGAATTGCTGGAGGCGAAGGCGACCGAGTTGGGTGTGGCTTTGCGGCCTCCGAAAATGATCACCGTTGGGGCGTTACCGGAGCTGCTTTATGCCCCGGAGAAGACGCTGGCCAACGAAATGCAACAAACGTTGGCCTGGACGCAAGTGCTCAGCCACTGTGACGATGCCCAATTGGCTCCGCTGATGCCGATCACGCCGGCTCGTGATGCTGTCGCTGCTTGGTTTGATATGGCGAGCGTGATTCGGCGGCTCTGTCAAGACTTGGCAGCCGATGCTTGGCAACCAGCCGACGTTGTTTCCCATGTGCAGTCTCCAGCTGATAAACAGCGCTGGCTGTTGATCGCCAAGTTGTACGAAGACTATTTGGCTGTGTTGGAACAGGCTGATCTTGCCGATCCTCACCAGCAGCGTCGTCTGGCCGCTACTGAGTCGCGATGTCGGTTGGACAACGATGTAGTTTTAATTGGCTGCGTTGACCTGGGTGAACAAACCTGCGGGATGCTCTCCTCGGTTGCCCAACGGGTTGTCGCGTACGTGGGAGCACCGGCCAGTGAGGCGAAGTTGTTTGATCGATACGGACGTGTGGAACCGACCGCCTGGGCTGAGTTTGCAATTGAAATTGATGACGCGAGGTTAATTTCTTGCGGGGATGTGGAACACCAAACGAGTGTAGCGGTTGCTACGCTACGGTCTTGGCAGCAGCGTAATCCTGGTCATCGTGTTTCCCTGGGGATCGCTGATGATTCGTTTGCTGCCATTTTGGAGACCGAGTTGTTGCTCGCCGGAGAGTACCCCGAGCGCGTTGCCGGTAAGTTGTTGCGAAACTCGGCGGCGGGCCGACTGTTGGGTTTGTTGCGAGACTTCCTCAGCGGGCATTCGTGGCAAGCTTTTGCCGCCTTAATACGCCACGCTGACGTGATGGCTCGATTCGGTAGCCAAGTCGGCAGTTATCAATTGTTGCGAGAGTTAGATAGCCTTCGCGCCGAGTATTTTCCTCTCCGCATTAGCGATCCCTGGAGCAAGCCGGCAGATTTTGCCAACCTCCGCGGTGTGCTGGATCAGATCACCAGTTGGCTAGAACCATTGTCCGACCAGCGGCTGATGTTCTCTCAGTGGGCGCAACGTCTCCGTGATGTGCTCGCCGCGATTTACAGTGAGGAGGCTGCTGCTGCGGAGCACGACGATCCGAATCGTCAATTAATTTTGGAACAGATCGCTCGCCTGCTGCACCGATTTGCCGAGTTGCCTCCCGCCTTGGATGTGGAATTAGGACCAGCCGGCGCGATTGACCTTGTCTTGCAACGGTTGGGCGAACCACACGTTCCAGAAGCAGTTGAACCCGCTGTCGGGCAGGCGACACAAGTCACTGAGATTGTCGGCTGGCTCGACTTGACCCTCGATGATGCACCGGCTTTGGCCGTTGTGGGGTTGAATCATCCGTTTGTTCCCCAAGCGGTCACCGCCGATCCGTTCTTGCCCGGTAGCTTGCGGACTCAGCTTAACGTCGCTGATAATGAGCGTCGCTTTGCCCGTGATGCTTATATTTTGCAATCGATCTGCCAAGCTCGCAGCGAGTTCGCGATATTGGTGGGCCGCTACGGGCCGGACGGTTCACCGACACCTCCCAGTCGGTTGCTGGCCGCTTGTGAGCCAGCGACAACTGTGCGACGCGTGCGAGCGCTGCTGACCAAACCGCCTGTTTCGTTGCCACGCACCTCGCTGTGGGACAGCCAAGCGGAGGTCACCCAATTGCCGCTGCCCGAGGCGAGTCCGACGAGTAGTTTGCAAGCGGTCAGCGTGACCGCTTTTCGGGACTACCTGACTTGTCCATTCCGTTTCTATCTGCGGCACGTGTTGGGCTTGCGGCCGTTGGCCGATGGCGCCACCGAACTGGCGGCCAATCAATTCGGCGACCTCGTCCACGCCGCCGTGGAGTTCTATGGTCAGTGCGGCGACAAGGATCTCGAAAGGGTTAACGACATTGAGGCGAGTGTGCTGGAGCATCTCCACACTTATGCCAAATCTCGTTACGGAGCCTCGCCGCTTGCCGCCGTTCGGTTACAAATTGCGCAAGCCGAAAAGCGGCTCAAGCAGTTTGCAATTAAGCAGGCGGCCCGCATGGAAGCGGGCTGGCGGATTCACGTTGCCGAGGCCGCCGTAAGAGCGAACGACGGAGCTGAGATTATGTTGCCTTCGGGCGAAGCTTTGAAACTGAAGGGACGCGTCGATCGAATTGATTATCACCCGGCTGATAACGTCTGGGCGATTCTGGACTATAAAACCCATGGGCATCATCCCATGGCCAAACACTACGACGAAAAGAATGAACAGTGGTTAGATTTGCAGCTACCGCTTTACTTGTTCATGTTAAAAGCGTTGGGGATTGACGCTTCCGAAGAGGCGGTCCAATTGGGCTACTTTAACATCGCGGAAAAAGAACGCGACACCGGCGTAAACATCGCCGAGTTCACCAGCGGCCAAATTGCCGCGGCCAAGAAAATGGCTGAACATGTCGCGGAGGGAATTTTAGCGGGTAACTTCGCCCCGCAAATGGATCCATTGAAAGTGCCGTTTGATGATTTTTCGATGATCATGCAAACCGGCACTGCGGAGAGCCTGCTTATCGATCTACTGGAAACGGAGTCAGACTAAGATGCGTTTAGAACCGCTGCTGGTACGGGCCTCCGCGGGCACCGGAAAAACTTATCAATTGACGGGCCGCCTGCTGGCAATTCTAGTTGCCGGCGGTGAGGTTTCTTCGATACTGGCCACCACCTTTACGCGGAAAGCGGCAGGTGAAATCTTGCAACGGATTCTCACCACGCTGGCGGATGCGGCAGAGGAACCTGATAAACTGGACTCGCTGCGCGGCCAGGTTAGCAAGCCTGGACTGACCAGTCCGCAGTGTCGCAATCTACTGCATCGCTTAATGCGCGAAATTCATCGGGTGCGAGTCTGCACACTCGACAGCCTGTTTTCGCAATTGGCCCGGTCGTTTCCTTTTGAATTACAACTGCCACCCGGTTGGCGTTTGAGCGACGAAATTGAGGAACAGTGGCTGCAGCGAATGGCGATCGATGCCACCCTGGCCGCGATTGAACCGAACCAGTTGGCCTCGTTGGTCTCGATGCTGGGCAAAGGAGACGCGGTTCGATCGGTGGAATTCGAGTTGCGGTCCATCGTTGCCGACGGCTATCAAGACGCTCGCTGGGCCAATCCCAAAGCTTGGCAATCGCTGCGCGCCCCGAGCGGTCCTGAGCCGCAAATGTTGGCTGACGCGGCGTTCGTGTTGCGAGGAGTCAAGGTGGGCAATGGTAACGCGGATCGGCAGTTGGATTTGATCGGCCAAGACTTGGAATCGCTCAACCTGGAACTCCTGGCTGGTAAGACTATCGTCGCGGCGGCAGCCAAGTACGACGACGCCAGCGAGCCGCTGACTTATTATCGTAAACCGCTTTCGCGGGAAATTGGCATGGCGCTGCGGGTCGCTTACGAAGGGGCGCGAACGAAGGTGCTGGGGCTGCTGGCGGAACAAACAAAAGCCACGGGAGAGATCCTCGGATACTATGGCAGTCAGATTGAAGCCATCAAGCAGCACCAGCGTGTGCTGGCTTTCGATGACGTCGCTTTCCGGCTTTCGAGCTGGATTGATTCGCTTGATTTTGATGTCTTACAGACTCGCCTCGACGCGGCTATCAACCATGTTTTGCTCGACGAGTTTCAAGACACAGCCCCCGTGCAATGGGCTGTGCTAAAACCCTTGGCGGTGCGCTCCGCTCAGCCTGATGCGGAGCGTTCGTTTTTCTGCGTGGGAGATACAAAGCAGGCAATCTACGGTTGGCGAGGCGGGCAGGCAGCAATTTTCGATGCGGTTGCTAGGGAGGTCCCGGGGGTCCAAGAGACATCGCAAGATCTGAGTTATCGTAGCAGCCCGGTGATTAGCCAGTTTGTGACTGAGTTATTCACTCGAATCGATCGCCACCCCAGCCTCGGCAGCTTCGACGCCGCGTTGCCAACCAAGGAGGATTTCGAGTCGCGAGCGGTCGCCAACTTTGCCAGCCAGTTCCCCACGCACCAAAGTGCAAAACGAGACTTGCCCGGTTATGTGCAGCTATCAACAGCACCTAAGCTGGACATCAAAGGGGCGGGAGCAGCGGCGGCGATCCGCGTGGCCAAGTTGTCTTACGTGGCTGACCAAATTCAGCAGCTGGCTGAGCAGATGGCTGATCGATCTTTTGGCGTGCTGACACGTACCAATCAATCGGTGGGGCAGTTGATTTTTCTGCTCAAACAACGCGGCGTTGATGTTTCTCAGGAGGGAGGAAATCCGCTGACCGATTCCTCGCTGGTGGAGTTAGTGCTTTCGGCATTGTTGCTTTGCGAGCATCCGGGAGATTTGCGATGGGCCTTCCATGTTTCTCATTCACCTTTGGGAGAACTCTTCGGGCTGGAACGTTTGCTGCCTGGCCAAACGGTTGAGGATATCGCAAAGTCTGTCAGTCAAGCTGCTGAGAAGATCCGGCAGCGGATCGAGTATCATGGTTTAAGCCAAACTCTGATCTGGTTGGGCACCCCGCTGATAGCAATCGCCAGCGAAGCAGATGCGACGAGATTGAGACAGCTAATTTCTTTGGCACATACTTATCAGATGAATGAGCAGCCAAGGCTCTCCTATTTTGTGGAACTGGTGCGATGCAAACGAGTCGAGCGCCCGCGTCCAGCGCAGGTGCGCGTCATGACTGTGCACCAAGCCAAGGGACTGGAGTTCGACGTGGTGGTGTTGCCGGAGCTCGATGGCAGCTTGGTGCGCTTGGCAAAGAAGGTCATTCGTCGAAGCGCAACGCCAGTCTCGCCCCCCAGCGGATTATTGCGATATCTTACCGCAGCTCAGTGGGGTTTGCTGCCCGATAATTGGCGACGAGCTTTCGGGGAGAATGCGGCGGCAATGATGACGGAAGCCTTGTGCTTACTGTATGTCGCGGTCACTCGCCCCCGCAATGCGTTATACATGATCATTGAGCCCGCCAATAAGGCCAGCTTTGAAAATCGAACTCCAGCTGCCCTGATCTATCACGCCTTAGGGCTGGAAAGCGATCCTACCGCAGGAAAGACAATACTTTATACGCACGGTGATCCCGATTGGTATCAACAGCGAAACACCAGTCGCGATGAGTGATGAAGTGTGGCCGGAGGGAGGTGGAACACTAATCGGCACTGATCGACACTAATCGGCTCAGCAGGTTCTTGATTAGTGAAAATTAGTGCAGATTAGTGTTCCCAAAACTGCCTTGTGAAGCGGTTGAGGAGAACGATCCGAATTGTGTATCTACTCAATTAAATCCGCTTGGCAAACAACTGGAAAGGTGAAGTGGAACACTAATCGGCACTGATCGACACTAATCGGCTCAGCAGGCCCTTCATTAGTGAAAATTAGTGCACATTAGTGTTCCAAAAAATGCCCTGAGAAGCGGTTTGGGAGAACGATCCGAATTGTGTGTCTAGTCAATTAAATCCGCTTGGCGAACAACTGGAAAGGTGAAGTGGAACACTAATCGGCACTAATTGACACTAATCGGCTCAGCAGGTTCTTGATTAGTGAAAATTAGTGCAGATTAGTGTTCCCAAAAATGCCCTGAGAAGCGGTCTAGGAGAACGATCCGAATTGTGTATCTACTCAATTAAATCCGCTTGGCAAACAGCTGGAAGGGTGAAGTGGAACACTAATCGGCACTAATTGACACTAATCGGCTCAGCAGGCCCTTCATTAGTGAAAATTGGTGCACATTAGTGTTCTCCGAAAAATCTTAAAAGTGCTTGAAAATATTATTTTTAATCGTCTAGGTGAGTGGCCAAAACCGTGCCAAAGACGACTCATCATTTGAGTGGATCTGACCACTAATTGGCACTAAGTAAAAGCTATGTTGTTAAGTGTGTTAACTAGTGTGCTCAGATATTCCCTGGAGAACGAAAATGTTTAAGCAAGAAGGGTACGCTCTTATGGGAGCGGCTTTCGAAGTTTACAACGTTTTCGGATACGGGATGGCGGAGGAGATTTATCAGCAAAGTCTTGAGATCGAATTGAAACTACGAGATATCCCATTCCAGAGTAAAGCCGAGCTTTCGGTTTCGTACAAGAACCATCTACTAAGCACCTTTTATCGTCCTGATCTGTTGGCCTACGACGGGATCGTCGTCGAACTAAAAGCCGCCAAGGCACTCGCCCCGGAGCACGAAGCTCAACTTTTCAACTATATGCGGATCAGTAAGATGCGAGTTGGCTATTTGATCAACTATGGAAACGCAACTAAGCTCGAATGGAAACGCATCATCATCTAGTTCGACGTTACCATAATCGCCAACCAAACGACTCTATTAGGGACGACAATCATGCCGCTTGTGTCGGTTGGTGCAATTTTGTGGTTTGAATCGTTTAACCGCTCGACCAATCCGAGTTGGTAGAGCCGTGACAAAGGTGAAGCGTCGTCTGAGGGAAGTGAACCACTAATCGGCACTGATCGACACTAATCGGCTCGGCAGTTTCTTGATTAGTGAAAATTAGTGCGCATTAGTGTTCCCCAAAAATCGGTTAGGGTGACCAGTCCGAACTGACCGAGCGATATGTTCCAGGCTTAGCCTCAATTCCATCGATACGTTGGAAGCCTGGTGGTGCCTGAGTTAGAAAAGGGCTGCTGTTAATCACCACTAAGGGACTGTTCACAGTTAAGCTTCCGCCGACGATCAATTTTCCAGAAATGGGCATACTGGAGCCCGCGTGGACGACGTAGTTGCGATCGGTGTACACGATGCCTTCAATCCGAGAGGGATATTCGCCGGTAAGGGTCGTGTCAGCTTGTCCTCGGTATGGCGTATGAGCGGGATTGAAGTTGACCCCCAGGGCCGCTTCACTCAGAGTTCCCGCCAACGCGCGATGATTAATGGCGCCATCGACCATCAAGGCGGGCAGATCAGGGTTGTGCGGGGCCATGTGAAGATTTCCTCGCAGACTGCTGAACCATCCGACGTCCAGCAGCACCAGAGTGGCTGAGATCCGACAGTCTCGAATGTCGACATAAAGCCCGTCCCCACGGATGTAATAAATGCCGTTGGGGTTGGCGGCACCGAACGGGTTGTGGTTAGCACTGAGGACGATGTTCTCTAACCGATGGCCGACGGTAATCAGACCCAACAACCGTTCACGCGGCAAAACGCTTCTAGGTATCTCCGTGCCATTGTTGACGTAATAGTCGTACCAATTGCTGGTAGCCGTTCCGCCGAGCGGATCGGGCTCGCCCGTTTGCTGGATCTCTTCGGCAAAAATACGATCCGCACCGCTGGTGATTTCGTCTTGGACACGTAGTTTGCCATCGGTGGAAATCGAGCCTAGAGATCCGCCATTCACCTCCAGGTCGTTGCTGACGTAGATTGCTTTGTCAAGGCTCTCAACCGGCGTCATTTTGGCCGCGAGGGTAATTTGTTTGGCGGCATTGGCTCGTCCGGAACTGCCAAAGGCGGTCAACGTGAACTGGCCGTCGCCCAGGTTTTCAAGATCTGCGGCTTGATTGGTGAGCATATAGCGGAACTGACCCTCCATCCAGGATGCCGGTTGTGTTGGCACGCCGTGCTGGTAGTTGGTTTGCCAGTCTGGGTCGGCGTTTAGCTCGGCGAGCGCTGCGGCGATGGCGGAGTCTGCAATGGAACGTGCTCGCCAAGCATCAATACCATCGGCAGTCGTAGACGTCCGCACGTCGAAAACGATCAACCCGGCCAGCGTAGCGACTGATACTATCACGGTAGTCATTAATACCGCGATGTATAGCGATCCGCGACGGCCGCGCATGCCGGGGTGTTTCATTAGCACCTTCACAGTTCAATGTCCTCAGGGCCGTTGGTTCGGTTGCGTGGCGTTGCCATCATGGACGACGTGCTACCGGAGGAGGTGGATGTGGTAATGGTGTAACCGGCTGTCCAATTTTCGGGGACTGGTTGGAATCTGGAGAACAACCCGGTGGCTGTCGCTTGCTGGTTGTTTTGGTCGGTGAGCGTAATGATCACTTGCTTGAGGCCAGACTCCTCACTCACCGTTTGGGTACGGTCCGCGGAGAGCCAAACCACGCTGATCGCGCAACTATAGACGCGGCTTCCAGGAAGCGGGTTTCGCTCTCGCGTTCGCAGCCTGGAGACGGAATATCCATCTGCGTCATCGATATCGTCCCATCTATCCCGTGAATTAGGACCTTCACCTGGATCCCGTCCGATTTCGCGAGGATCGTTTTCCGCTAGATCGGGCTCTTCATATGCTAATCCTGAGATCTCTTCTAGTAATCGCAGAGCCTCCGCTTCGATTAATACTTGGTCTTCGTTGCTGCGGCGTGAGGTATGCAAAACGGTCGACGCCCGCAGTGAGGTGAACAGGACGATCCCGACCAGTAAAGTGCTGACGACCACCTCCACCAGCGTTGTTCCCGCGCACGTGTGGGCCACATGGATGTCTCGCCGCCGAAGAGCGGGAGTTTTTACTCCCAGCGAACGGACACGCTTGATCGTTGAATGCTTGGCTGATTTCGGCGGAGTGTTTCTACGTTTCATTGTGCGCGGGGGGAATTACGGCAAACTTAGCAGTGCGCCAAAAGTGATATAAGGAATATCGGAGCCATTGAAAATGTAAAAGGTGTCACTGTGGTTGGTGCCGGTGCTTTCTCCTAAATGCTTAACGCTGCAGGAGACTTGTAAATCTTCATGTTGCAGCAGCACCACATCAGCGAATCCGGTGAGTCCTGAGTAAAAGTTAGACAGCACGTTGGCTTGCGTGACGACCGTTTGAATAACGAGGCTGCCGGAAGAACTAGCGGATATCGATTCGGCGGCCGGACCAGGCGCTCCACCACCACTGAAAAAGAAGCCAGCGCTGGAGCCCTTGTCGGGGATGTTCGGTAGCATGTCGGTGCAGGCCAGGGTCCAGGCGATCGCCGCACGTTCCTCCGTCCAGGTTAGCGTGACGGATGAATCACCAGCGGTGTGGAGGCGATACCAGCAAGAGAAATAGGCATGTTCTTCGTTCGTAGACTCGATTAGGTTCCAACCGGCCGGTGCCGTTGGCTGCTCGACATCGGTGCCTTGGACTGCCAGCATCAAGACGATTAGATCACCGGTTTGAACTCCGGCTGGGAGAGGAACTTCGATTTCATTGTCATCGCTGACCGAACTGCCGCTGGTGCCGTGCAGGCCCACTTGCGTGGCCATCGGCGATTGGCTGGCACTCGCCGAGGCGGAGCCAGCATTGCCTGGTGGTGGTTCGCCGAAAAGGATTGTCTTTAATTCCATGATGTTAATGTCAGAAGCAATAACCCTCGTTGCGCCCCCGTTAATACTTTCGAGCAGTTGATTGTCGGTGATGACATACTCGATGGTCTCTGGTAATTGATCGCCGTAACGATCGGGCACGGTGAGCACCAAAGCATCATTGATCGCATCGATGGCGATCGCTTCTTGGATGTTGTCCCGCAATTCAGCCAACGGGTTGCCGACCAAGCTGACCTCAAACGCCGGTTGGCTGACGAGTTCGATCGATTGGCCGGCGACGAAAATTGCCGATGCCAGCCCCATCATCAGCACGGCTGAGGATGCCAGGGCAACCAAAGTTTCGGCCGTGGAAAAACCGTGGTGCCGTCGACGCATTGTTAGGATCCCAGTTGGCTGGTAATGGTCGTTGGCGTGATCATTACCTCAGCGGTCTGATTTCCAACTCGCAGCGCAAGTACCCACCGCTGGAGCAGCCCGCTGGAATCCCAGATCTCTCCCCGGCGATCAAACGTAATCGATGCGGAGTGGTCTTCTGGGAACAGCATTGCCGTGACACCCATTTGTTCAGCCAGGTTGCGGCTGTAAGCCAGCAAGGGACGCCCCGGCAGCGGCGCGTCGGGAGAGGAAATTGTGTTGGTGGCCAGATCGATGTTGGTGACCACATTGCGGCCCTGGACGATTGCCTGGCGACGCAAGTACTCAAAATCGGCAACGACGGTGGCCGCCGCCGACCGCAGACGCATTCGACTGACTGATTCGCCGAGCCGGGGCACGCTGATCGCCGCCGCAATCCCCATTAAGGTGATCGTCAGTACCATATCGAGCATGGTGACACCACCGCGATCGCGATGGTGTCGAATCGGCGATTTCAGGGTGAGCATCGTTTTGCCAGGCGACGGTAAGGAACGCTATCGCTCAAACTTACGTCGTTTTTTCCGCGCGAGAGAAAAACAACGTGTCTTTCTCACTCCCGCGGGCTCGCCTGGTTTCCCTGTGGCACCATGCTGTGCTGAAGCTACGTCACCAGCCTAGGAGATAGGCGAACATCATCGGCGCCACAATGGAAGCATCGCTTTGAATCATAAACTTGGGAGTATCAGCGGCCAATTTGCACCAAGTGATTTTTTCGTTAGGAACGGCACCGCTGTAACCACCGTAACTGGTAGCCGCGTCGCTGATTTGGCAAAAGTAGCTCCACAGCCTGATGTCCTTTTTCAAATCTTGGATCATTAGCGGGACGGCACAGATCGCAAAATCGCCGGCGATCCCACCGCCGATTTGAAAGAATCCGATCGGGCTGTCCACCTGCGTCGCCTCATACCAGCGGACTAGACGTTCCATTTGTGCCGTGCCGCTGAGGTAAGCACTGTGTGAAGAGACCACACCCTCATAAACGCGGGCGGCAAAAATATTACCCAAGGTCGAATCTTCGAACCCGGGAACATACACGGGAATGCCAGCCTGTTTCGCCGCTAACATCCAGGAATGCTCAGGCGGAACTTGGAAGTGTTCGGCCAGGGTGGGATCGTCAAGCAAGTCGAAGATAAACTCCGCGGGAGTTTTCGCCGTCCCCGAATCGGCCGCTTGTTGCCAAAGTCGCAACAAGCGATGCTCGATGTTTCGCATCACGGTTTCCGGGATGCAGGTATCGGTGACGCGATTGAAGCCTTGCTCGAGTAGGTTGACTTCGTCGGCGACCGACAAAGCTCGCCAATCTTCGACGATGCGATATTCGTCGTGAGCCATCAGGTTGAAAATGTCTTCTTCCAAATTTGCCGCCGTGCAGCTGATCGCGTGTACCAAGCCTCCACGAATCATTTCAGCCAGCGAAATCCCCAGCTCGGCGGTACTCATCGCACCGGCCAAGGTGACCATCATTTTGCCGCCATCGTCAATGAATTTGCGATAGGCACTGGCGGCGGCCACGGTTTCACGAGCGTTAAAGTGGCGGAAGTGCTGATGCATGAAGGCAGCCATGCTGGGCTGTTTTCCGGCAAAAGCATTGTGGGGCAGATCTGAGCGGCTCATCCTGGGCCTCCTTCGCAGCAAGTTTCGCAAATGGTGTGACAACGACCGCACTGCAGTTTGCCGCGAATTTCGATCAACCCACCGGCGCAGACCGGGCAAATTCCAAACCCAAGGTCTCCGGGAATGGAGCGTGGATGGTTGGTACCCCCGGAATTCGAGCTGCTGGGCCCCGAGCTGCTGGGTCCCGAGCTGCTGGGTCCCGAGCTGCTGGGTCCCGAGCTAATTGGTCCCGAGCTAATTGGTCCCGTTGCCAAATCTCTCTGCTGGTGATCGCTATTCATTGCGCAAATCCTCTGCCGCAGGTCAAACCAGACTCCCGCTGAGCTGGTTATCCGGATGCCGAGAATACCGCAACCACCGCGAGTCGCGAAAGTGGTGGGGACCAGTTATGGCAGATTCACGACTTCGCCACGGCTGCGGGTTGCCAGGGCTTGGAAAACGGTCAGGTCGATGGTGTCGGGCAGATGTCGCACCGAACCGTCTGCCATCACGAATCCAGTGACGCCGTTGTGGTAGCTGCTGAAGTCCTCGAAGTGTCCAATCGGGTCATTGGGCACATGGTCGGCAGCACCCAGGATGCGTGCTTCAGCCAAATTAGCTTCGTGGATCACTCCGTGCCAAATCGATCCGCCCAAGCGACTGCTGCGTTCTCCAACCATCAGGGTTTGGCTTGTGCCATCGCGGACGTCCCTGATTTTCATGCGGCTGTTACCGAAGAACAAACCGTTACCGTTATAAGGCGCGTCGTGGATATCTTGCGTTCCGAACACGCCGACGTAATTGGCTTTGGCCATCTCGAACAGTTTGGGCAGCCCCTCGTCGGCATGCTCCGGTCCGTGATCGTCATCATCGTCATCTCCGTCTCCGCCGTTATCGCGGAGGTGGTGATGGCCGTCGGATTCGGCGATCAAAAACAGCAGCGGGCCGACGTCGCTGGGGCAGACAAAATTGCTGACCGAGAGCACGCGAATCGGGGCGTGAATGTCCGCTTCGATCGGTAGCCGCGCATCGATCTGATTGTCAATGTTGTCTTGTTCCATGAATGGCAGCAACGCTTTGGCCCAGCCCCACCCCGGTTCGTCATGATCATTGCTGGCGACCCAACCGTAAGGAAAGCGGTCGTGAGTGCTATGATAGTTGTGGATGGCAATGCCGATTTGATGCAAGTTGTTTTGACAACTCATCCGCCGCGCGGCTTCGCGAGCCGCCTGCACCGCTGGCAGCAACAACCCAACTAAGATGCCGATAATAGCGATCACAACTAGTAATTCGACCAACGTAAAGCCGGACGATTTCGATTTTTTTGCATTCATATGATTACTCACAGCCCTGATAGGCACGACTCAAGAGATTTTGCTGACAACACAATGCGTGGGCCGTTAAAGTCGCCTAAGCAGCAAAGCCGATTCGCGATTGATGGTGCGCGAACAGGTCTCACAAGTTACTGAGAGTCAACTTAAACAAGCCGCCTGTGAGCCGGCGGGCCGCGGGGAGAAATCGAAAGCGTGCTTGGACCAGGCGTTAGCCGAGAAACGGCTAAGGGGATGAGAACGGAAAGCTTTTGTGCAATGACTTGCTGCGGCGAGCTAACGGTTGCTAACTCGTCGAACGTGTTAAACAAACACGCCAAGCAGGGGTGCGCAAGATCGGAATGGGGTGTATGTCCACTGCACCATTCACCCCGCTGATCACCCCTCAGTGTTCGCTTGAGACTCTCCGTCGGGTATGGCGAGGCCAAGTCGCGATCGTCGTCGCTCCGGGTGTGATGATCACTTGCAGCTCCGCTTGCCTCGCCAATGTGACTGTGTCCGGCACAAGACCGCGCCGCACGCTGATCAACGTCGCCAGCATGTTGCCCTGCCGCTTGATGCCCTGCGCAATCATGCAGTGCTGGCACGACGAGACCGCCGAGCAGGTAAGCGAGCAAAGCAAGATGAGCAGTCGCAACACGCATGAAAGGTAAAGAAATCCGTAGGCCTAGTAATTTAGAGGGCTGCAAAACCCCGGCACGCACTCAAATGAAGAGCAGCGATTGATTGGTACTATGTGTTCACTATAGATGCTCGGAGACCTCAAAGAAATCCCCACGCCCCAGAAAAGACTGTGTTTTTTGCAGTTTCCGCTGCCGCTCCCCGCCATCTGAGCTTGCTCTGTACCGGCCGCTGGACGATTTGGCTGGCAAGGATTAACGTTCGCTTTGCACGAATCGAAGCATTGGGTCCCCTTAGCCTGAACCACCTCGGCAAGCCGGCAATGAATAGCAAATCTGCGGAGCACAGCGATAACTGGCCGGAGCCAGGGCGGTTGACCGATGCCAGCCATGCGGCCAGCGGCGAGCGTTATGACGTGGTGATTGTGGGAGGAGGTCACAATGGCCTGGTGGCAGCAAACTATTTGGCGGCGGCCGGTCTGAGTGTGTTGATCTTGGAGCGGGGGGCTGAGTTGGGGGGAGCGACTCAATCGGTGCGACTGTTTCCCGATTTCGATGCTCGGTTGTCACGCTACTCTTACTTGGTTTCACTCTTCCCCCCGCAAATTGCCCGCGATTTGAAAATTGATTTTCGCACCAAGCCGCGGCGGATTGCCTCGTATACGGCTTGGGCGGATGCCGGCGGGCGTCCGCGAGGATTTGCGATCAGCAATGATTCGCCGGAGAGCAACGCCGCCACCATCGCCGAGCTGGGGGGCGGGGATGCGGAGTGGCAGGGCTATCAGCAATTCGGTGAACACTGTCGGGCCATCGCAAATGTCATGTGGCCCACGTTGTTGCAGCCGCTGTTGACGCGCGATCAAATGCGGCACCGCCTCTCCTCGGCGGTCGAGCGGGCGGCTTGGGAGTGGTTTGTCGAGCGTCCGTTGGGCGAAGCGATTGAGCACTTTGTCCAACACGACGCGCTGCGTGGGTTGTTGATGACCGATGGCAAAATCGGTGTGCACACGCATCCCCACGATCGCTCCTTGCTGCAGAATCGTTGTTTCCTGTATCACGTGGTCGGGGGCGGCGATGGCAATTGGGCCGTTCCAGTCGGCGGTATGCAGGCATTGGTCAATGCCCTTTCCGAGGTTGCCGTTCGGCGTGGCGTGCGTTGGCTGACGCGTGCCACTGGCGAGCAAATTGTGCCGGAGGGCAATGAGTACTCGGTTCATTACCGATATGAGGATCGGCAGTTGGCTTGCAATGCCCGCTTCGTGCTCGTGAATGCGGCCCCCAGCGTTTTCCAGCAATTGACTGGGCAGAGCCGGCAGCCGTCCGTGGACGACGAAGGGAGTGTTGTCAAAGTCAACATGCTGTTGGCTCGACTGCCCCGCTTGAAAGCAGGCGGAGTTTCTCCACCCGACGCTTTTACCGGCTCGTTTCACGTCAACGAAAGTTACCAGCAGATGATCGCTTCGTATCGCCAAGCGGATGCTGGTGAATTGCCTGCCAAGCCACCATTTGAGATGTATTGTCACACTTTGACCGACGATACGATACTTTCGCCCGAACTCCGTGCCGCCGGTTATCAGACGTTGACTTTGTTCGGTCTCGATATGCCGTATCGGTTGTTTCAACAGAACAACGACGTCAAACGGCAACAGGTCTTGGAGCGATATCTGCAGGCACTTGATGAACTTTGCGAAGAACCATTCCTCGATTGTTTAGCCTGTGATGCAAGCGGAAGGGGCTGCTTGGAGATCAAAACGCCACTCGATTTGGAAGCCGAGTTGGGACTCGACCAGGGAAATATTTTTCACAACGCGCCGAGTTGGTTTTTTCGTGATCAAATCTCCGAGAACGGAAGCCAAGTTGACGTTGCGGCAGATCGTTGGGGCGTGGAAACCAATTGTCCAGGCATTTTCCTGGCTGGTTCTTCGGCCCAGCGGGGCGGGGCGGTCAGCGGCATTCCGGGACACAATGCGGCCCGGCGTATTTTTGATGAATTGGGGATCGGATGATTCGCCCCGGCGAGACTAGCTGGGCAGCTAGAATGGCGACGGACTCCCACGTTTGCAGCATGATGCGAAAGCCGCCAGCCGCTTTGCCGCCAGCTTCGTTTTAGTTTGTTCCCAGTTTACTTTTTCAATTTCCCGATCACCCTCACAAGCTCTCCAACGAGGCGCCTTTCGTGTCGACCGCTTCCCCCAATCAATCGTCCGCTCTGAATCTCAGTTCATTAATGCGTCAGGCCGAAGCCGCCGGTTCGGATGTGGAGGGAGCGATTGAAATTGCTCGCCAATTACTCGAGCGGGCTCGGCAACTGCAGACGCCTCAGGAGAAACGTCAGCAAGCCGAGCTGGACCGCATGATCGGCCATCCTGAGGACAAAGCCACCTTGGTTGAAATGACCGACCAAGCATTTCGCACCGACGTTGCCCAGCGGGTTGCCGATCAATTAACACACATTCTCGATCTGCAAGGCGTGCCACGGTTCTTCAGTGGTTTGGATCGTACCATGTTGCGTGGCTTTCAAAGCTTTGGTGGATTCATGCCTGGAGTTGCCGTGCCGCTGGTGAAAGAGAAAATGCGGCGGGAAACGGCCAACGTCATTCTCCCGGCCGAGCCCGATTTATTGACTCCGCACCTGCAAGCCCGCCATCAAGAAGGTGTGCGGATGAACGTCAATTTCTTGGGCGAGGCGCTGATTGGCGAACGTGAAGCGCGGCGGCGTTTGAATACCTACTTGGCGGCCCTGCAACAACCTGATGTGGAGTGTATCTCGGTCAAGATTTCTACGATCTATTCGCAACTGACTCCGATTGGCAGACGGCATACGATCTCAGTGCTGGCGGACCGGCTGGAGTTGTTGTATCGGGCGGCGGCGCGGGAACCATTTGTGAACACCGACGGCAGCCAAACCAGCAAATTCGTATATCTTGACATGGAAGAATATCGGGATATGTATTTGACCCGGGATGCTTTGATCGCCGCGCTCAACCGTCCCGGTTTGGAAGGAGCGCGGGCTGGTATTGCTCTGCAAGCATACATCCCAGATTCGTTCCGCGTGTTGCAAGACGTGGCTCAGTGGTCCGAGGAGCGCGTGGCAGTCTCGCGGCAGAAAGGTATTGAGTGTTGTCCGTTGACGGTGCGCGTCGTCAAAGGCGCGAACATGGAGATGGAACGCGTGGAGGCATCGGTGGGTGGTTGGCCGCAAGCTCCCTATCAATCCAAAGTCGATACCGATGCAAACTTCAAGCGGATGCTGCGAGAGGCATTAAAGGATGAATATAAAGATTCTCTGCACCTCGGCGTGGCTTCGCACAATCTGTTTGACGTGGCTTTGGCCATGCTGTGGGCCGGCAAGTGCGGCGCGTTGGGAACCTCGCGAGTACAGTTCGAGATGTTGGAAGGCATGGCCAACCACCAACGGCGCGCCATTTTTGAGTGTGTCAACGAATTGTTGCTTTACGCGCCGGCCTGTCGCCAACAAGATTTTATCCACGCGATTGGATATTTGATTCGTCGACTCGACGAAAACACGGGCACTGAGAATTTCCTGCGGCATACTTTTCGGCTCGATCCTCAAGGGCAAGAGTTTGCCACCTTGGCCGCCGGATTTCGCCGCTCGGCTGAGTTGATCGACACCGTCGCTGATGCTCCGCGGCGAACTCAGAATCGTAACGTGCCCCCTGTGCAACCACCGTCGGCGGAGCGTTGGGAAGCGTTTGTCAACGAACCTGACACCGATTGGTCCCTCCCTCACAACGCCGAGTGGGCCGAGCAGATTATCAAAACATGGATCAATCGTTGCGGCGAGTCCGCCTCCTTCGTACCTTTGTTCGTCGCTGGGAAAGAAGTCACAGGTGAGAGTCCGGTACAAGTATCGACCGATCCTTCGCGCCCCGGCGTGGCCGTTTGTCGGTATGTCGAAGCGTCGGAAGGGGATGTCGACACAGCGGTGGCGTGTGCCCAGGCCGACCCGGCGGGTTGGCGGCAGAAAACGTTTGCGGAACGCCATTCGCTGCTTCGCCGCGCCGCTCAACTGATGCGAGAACGACGAGGCGACATCATCGGTGCCTCAATTGCCGACGGTGGAAAAACGATTCAGGAGGCCGATCCCGAAGTCAGCGAAGCCATTGATTTTACCGAGTTCTACCCGCTTTCCGCGACTCAATTAGCGGCTGAACCTCATTTACAGGCCAAAGGACGCGGGGTGGTGGCGGTCGTCAGCCCTTGGAATTTCCCCATCGCCATTCCCTGCGGTGGCGTTGCCGCCGGACTGGCTGCGGGTAACACCGTGATCTTAAAACCGGCCAGCGATACGGTATTGCCGGCTGCTGCCATTTGCCAGTGTTTTTGGGATGCCGGCGTGCCTCGCGAAGCGTTACAACTGCTCCCCTGCCGTGGATCCACCGCCGGCCAGCGTTTGGTCACTCACGAGCAGGTCGATGTGGTGATTCTAACTGGCGGCACAGAGACCGCGGTGCGGATGCTGAGTGCTCGCCCCGATTTAGACCTGGTGGCGGAGACGGGCGGTAAAAACGCTACCATCGTGACAGCCCTCTCGGATCGTGAGCTGGCCATTAAACACATCCTACACGGCGCGTTTAGCCATAGCGGCCAGAAATGCAGCGCGACTTCACTGTTGCTGTTAGAAGAAGAAGTCTACGAGGATCCCGAGTTTCGCGAATCGCTGTCTGACGCGGTGCAAAGCTTACGAGTCGGCTCGGCTTGGGACCTGAGTACCAAAATTGGTCCGCTGATTCGGCCCCCCGAGGGCGCACTGCTGCGAGAACTCAAGGAACTCGAACATGGCGAGCAATGGTTGGTGATGAGCGAGCGGGTTGATGACAATCCCTGTCTGGTTCGTCCTAGCGTCAAATGGGATGTTGCGCCCGATAGTTTTACGCACCTGACGGAGTTGTTCGGGCCGGTGCTGGGAGTGATGAAGTTTCGTCGGCTCGAGGAAGCGATCGAATTGGTAAACCGCACCGGATACGGTCTGACCAGTGGTTTGCATTCCTTGGATGACCGCGAACAGACGATTTGGAAAAATCGGATTCGCGCTGGGAACCTTTATATTAATCGTCCCACCACGGGAGCGATTGTGCTGCGACAACCGTTCGGCGGCGTTGCCAAAAGTGCCTGGGGCTCGGGGATCAAGGCCGGTGGACCGAACTATGTGATTCCGCTGATGGAGTTCAGCGAGGATTTGCCGGCGGAGCCCGATTCGGCTTCGCGTCAGCTGCTGAGTGCCGGGGATAAACCAAGCGACGCGTCCGCGTTGCTCGCGGGTTTAATCACAGCGCTGGAGGCCAATGCCAGCTTGGAGAAGATTGCCGCGCAGAGTGAAAGCACGGTGGAAGCGGTGTTGACGAGGCTGCGATTCGCGGCGGGCGACTTTGTCAAACATGCCGAGCAAGATTTCCAAGTCGAGCACGACACGGTGCGACTGGTCGGTCAAGATAATTTCCGCCGCTTCCGCCCCGTGGAACAGCTGCGGTTTCGTATCCAGCAACATGATCACGCTGACGATATCGTGATCGCCCTGATGGCCGCCGTGGCAGTTGGTTCGCGACCGGTGGTTTCTTACGCTCCCGGAGTGCAGATCGAACTGATCCGATTGTTGGAACAGCTGACATCGACTTGGGCTGGTCGTATCGAATTTGTCGAAGAAGACGAATCAGCCTTGGCCACCGAGATCCTTGGCGGATACGTCGATCGCGTGCGACTGCCCGGTGGTGGCCAAGTCGGCGAGGAAGTCTTGGCCGCATGTCGACAGGCGTTTATTCCGATTTTGCGAGCTCGCGCGGTTGCGCTGGGGCGGGTCGAACCGTTGTGGTATGTCACCGAGCAGAGTGTTTCGGTCGATTATCATCGCTACGGCAACTTGGGGCGACGCGCTGGCGAAATACGACGGCCAGTCTTGTAAACATTGTGTTGCGATTTCACCACAATGACCTACCTTTGCTGAGGATCGGTCGGGAAAACGCCAAAGCGGTTGCGTGGCTCTCGGATATTTCCCGGTCGTTCCTCCTGGGTCAGTTGCGCAACCATTGAAACAAGGTGCTGCATTATGTTTAACGCCACCGGAGCCGACCTGTTGTTGGTCGAGGGCGAAGCCGTTTTAGCGGACTTAACATCTTTCCGGCTTGAATTGCTCGGTTTTAGCTTGCGAGTCGTCTCTTCGTCTTTGGAGGCGCAGCAACAGATTGAAATACGGAAACCCGATCTGTTGATCATTGATTCCGTGCTGCCCGACGGCGATGGAATTGACTACGTCAGCCGCTTGCGCACTGAGTTCACGCCTGAGGAACTGCCGGTGTTGGTGTTTTCCATCAATCCAACACTCGACTCCGTAGAGCGAGCATTTGCGGGGGGCGCACAAGCTTATCTGGTTACACCATTTGACCCCACAACTCTGGAGGAAAAAATCCAGGTATTGCTGAAGTCGTCCTCAACGTTAAGCAAGCAGAGGAACCGATGACCAGAAGACTGGGAGATATTTTAATCGAGCAAAGCCTGGTCACGGCTGAGCAGTTAGACGAAGTATTCCGGACCAAACCAAAATCGGTGCTGATCGGCGATTGGTTGTTGGAGAACGATCTGCTCTCTCCGGAACAGCTGGGGCAAGCACTTTCTTGCCAATTTGAGGTTCCCTTCGCGGATGTCGATCCGACGAATATCGATCACCAGGTGATGCGATTGTTGCCCGAGGACTATGCGCGGCAGCACGAAGCCGTCGCGGTTGGGGTCCAAGGTCGTAAGCTGCGATTGGCGATGGTCGCGCCAGATGATATCGAGGCGATCGCCGAAGCCGAATTGATGACCGGCTATGAAATTCAACCTGAAGTTGCTTTGGGCGAGAACATTCGGGCCGCAATTGGTCGAGCGTATGACGAGCGCACGTTGGCGCGTCAAACGATCATCGACATGAAGATGGCCGAGCTGAACAATCTTCGCGAGCAAGGCGAAGAGTCGATCACGATGGCTACGCTGGTCGATGATGAGACTCCCGTGGTGCGACTTGTGCATGCAATTTTGACGGGCGCGGCAACTGCGCACGCCAGCGATATTCATTTGGAGCCGCACAAACCTGAGATGCGAGTTCGCTATCGTGTTGACGGACAACTGCAACCTGTGATGACGATTCCCAACCATATTGAGGAATCTGTCGTCAGCCGCATCAAGGTGATGGCCGAAATGGACACCACCGAGACGCGTCGTCCCCAGGACGGCCAGCTATCGGTGCTCGATAACGGCTCGAAGATCAACTACCGGGTTAGCAACATTCCCACGGTGGATGGACAAAAGCTGGTATTGAGATTGCTTGAGGAAGGCTCCAAAGTATTTGAGCTGGAGCGTTTGGGCATGAGTGATGTCAATCTGGCATCGATTAAGCGGGCATTGGATCGACCGTTTGGGATGTTTGTCGTCACCGGGCCAACCGGGTCAGGAAAGAGTACAACGCTGTATGCTGCGCTCCAATATTTGAACTCCGAAGATCGCAACATTGTCACCGTGGAAGATCCCGTCGAGTATCAAATTGTGGGCATCAATCAGGTGCAAAGCGACAATGAATTTGGCATGGGGTTCGCCAATGCGCTGAAATATATCATGCGACAAGACCCCGACGTCATTATGTTGGGAGAGATTCGTGACCGGGAAACGGCCGCCACCGCCGTGCAAGCCGCGCTCACGGGTCACTTAATGTTGAGCACGTTGCACACGAACGATGCGGTTGGGGCTGTGCAACGTTTGGCTGACCTGGGAATTGACAGTTTCAAGATTGCCGGTTCCTTGCTGGGCAGCATTGCCCAGCGGTTGTTAAGAAGGATCTGTGAGCACTGCAAGCAGGAAACCGAGGCCAGCCCGGCAATGCTGGAAACACTCGATCCGCATGGTCTCATCCCCGCGGGCACCGTGTTTTACAAGGGCCAAGGGTGTCGTAAATGTGTGGGGACGGGTTTCGCCGGGCGGATGCCCATTTTTGAAATCATGACCATGAATGATGTGATCGTGCGAGCCATCGAAGCCGGCGCGGCGCACAGCAAATTGCGAGAGTTGTCGATCGAGCAAGGGATGGTGGAACTATCAAGAGCGGGGTTGCAGCAAGTGATCGCCGGAAACACCACCCTGGAAGAAGTTTACTTTAAGACCAAGTCATAATTCATAAAAAGTCAGCCTGAGAGAGTCGGATGTCGTTTGCAAGAAGTAGAAACCGGTCGTTGTTGACCATCGCCGCTGATGGAGTTCGATGGCTGCAGGCGTTCGAGGTGGGCCGGGGAAACACGCCAGCCGATTTGCGTATTCCCCCCGCCAAATTGGCCGACTTGATGCGGTTGCTGCTGATGCTGCTGCAGAACGGCCTTTCCCTACCCAAGGCGCTTAATGCACTTTGCGAAGATCGAGCGGCCAAGCGTTGGAATCCATTGCTGAGGCAATTAGGCAAGTCGGTGCAGCAAGGTGGATCATTAAGCGCTGCGATGGCGATGTTTCCCCGCACCTTTACAACAGTCCAGATCCAACAGATTCGGATTGGTGAAAGAACCGGCGCGCTGCAGCGTTCCTTAGAGCAATTTTGCCAAGGTTTAGAGCGTTCCGTAGCTACGCGGCGGAAAATCATCAAGAAATTAAGTTATCCAGCGTTGATTATGTTTGCCGGGTTTGGCTTGGTGACTTTTATGATCACCTACGTCGTGCCGGAGTTTGAAACGGTGTTCGCCGGCAGCGGAGTGGCTTTGCCGATGGTAACGCGGGTTGTCTCGGCAGTTAGCCGTGGCATCTTCGCCTACGGTCCCGCAGCAATTTGTGTATTGATCGCCAGCGTAATCGCCTTTTATCTGTTACGAGCCAAGCCCAAGGGCAAGTTATTGATTGACGGGGCGGTGCTGAAAATACCAATCTTTGGTGGCTGGATTCGTGACGCGGCAGCCTTGCAGTTTGCCGATTCGATGATGTCGATGATCGAATCTGGGTTTACCCCCGTGGAAGCGGTCGAGGCCTCGGTCGCTGGCGTTCGCAACCGCTCTGTCAAGGCGGCGGTGACGCAAGTTTGTTTGGGAGTTAAGCGTGGCGAGCGCTTGAGTAAACAGATGGAAAGATTCCCCACTTTGTTCCCCGCCACGCTGTGCCAATTGATCAATGTAGGCGAGCAATCTGGAGACTTTGGCAAAGCCATGGTGGGTGCTTGTAGACACTTGCGGCAACAGCTCGAGCGACGCATCGACGCTTCGGTATCTTTGATTGAACCAGTGCTGACATTGGGTTTGGCCGCCGTCATTGGCACGGTCGTGATGTCGATCTATATGCCAATGTTCCACATGTTTGAGGTCATGGAATAATCGTTCATGCGTTATCACCGGCGTTGCTCAGTTACTGAGACGCAAGAAGCAATGCTTGATTTTTGCAGAAAACAGGCGGATTTTTTTCTTCATCGCTCGGATTGTGACATAGAGTTCAGTACAGAAGCGGGAGACCTGTCCTGCCTAGGGAACGGAAAAAACAATTTGCCCATTTGTTCGGCTGCACGCGTAAACTGCGAGAGCATTCGAGCGGACCAGCCGGTCATTCCATCCCAGTATTCCGTTTTTCACAATTCAGTTTTAGGAGACCTTTTGATGAGTTCCAAGAAGCGTTCAGCGTTCTCACTGCTTGAAATTATTGCCGCCGTTATCATTTTGGCCGTGGTGGCCACAGCGACAATCTCCACGGTGGCGCCCATGCGGACCAAGAGTGACGCCAAACTAGATGAATCTTCGCTGGCCAGCCTTAATGGATTGGCTCAAAACTATTACATGGAACGTGGTGCTTGGCCGACTCGTGTTGCCGACTTGGCTCGCTTCGGATATCTGGATTCTCGAAACAACCGCGCACACTACAACCGCATGAACCAAAAGTTCGAATGGGACGCCACTCGCAATCAGTTTGTGGCGAAGTAGTAAGCTTGCCTTTCTGAACTTCGCTGTGTGGACTTTGCAACTCTGGTATTTTGTACCAGAGTTGCTGCCGTATTATGGGTTTGACTCCTCTTCTACTGTCGTTCCCGATGAACATCAATCGCTCGCAACCGCAATCCCGAGGACCGAACCGCTGCGGTGCTAGACACCGTTCAGGCGTTGATTCTCGCAAGGGGTTTACGCTGTTTGAAATTCTCATGGCGGTCACGATTACGGCGGCTGCTGGTTATGCCGCGATTGCTTCATTGAGACCCTCCACCACTCAAGCAGCCAACGCGCGGGGTGCTGTCGATGAGCTTGCCAGCACTCTGCGAATGGCTCGGCAAACCGCGATCGCCAAGCAACGTCCCGTGGAAGTCCGTTTGGCCGCCGTGGCGAGTGGACAATGGGTAGAACAGATGGTTACCGGCGGCGGATTGACTCTCACTCAACCGATCATCGTACCACTGGTCGCTCCGCCGGGCGTGAGCGTCAGGGGTTGGCCGGGAAGTATCCGTTTCGATGCCTCCGGTACGGCCAACCGAAGTTTAGACCTGGGCGTCGGCTTTACCGGGCGGGAGTATCGTTTGAGACTGTATCAGGCTTCGGGTGTGATCAGGATAAACCGACCATGAAACGTTGTCGCCGGCGAGGCTTATCGCTTCTCGATACATTGTTGGCCGCCGGGATTGGCGCGAGTTTGTTGGTGCCCACCGTGCAGATGACGCGTGATGCTCAATTTCAGCAGCGACGCAATCAAGTGCGTGAAGAAATGGCAGTTCGTGGCGAAGGAATCATCGATGCGGTGCGGATCGCGGTTGGCGATCCTGCCAGTTTTGCAGGTGCCGCGAGTGGAATTTTACCAGCCGGTGTTGCTGCCGATCGCACGGTGAATTTTTTACCAGGTGACTCGATACGACAACGCGTGAGCGTCCAACCCTACGACAGCCAACGCGATTTGTTGACGGTCGCCGTGACGCTGGAACATCTCAGCGTGGGGGCGACGAGACTTGTTCCCCCCGTTCGGTTCGTTACCCAAATCGCTCGACCTTGGTGAGAAATATGGGCTGCAAAAAATCATACACTGTCGGGCACTCGTCAACCTCGGTCGCCAACGGCTTTCCGCGCAAAGCAAGGGTAATCGAGGCGTCCACTGCTGACTTTCCCGGCGCCAGCCGCACGAGTCCAAGGAGCAAACCTCCGCGGCGTGGTGTGACATTGTTAGAGGCGGTGACGAGTCTTACCATCTTTGCAATGTTAAGTATCGTATTGACCGGGACGCTGCAGGCCGCGGTAGCGCTGTTGCGAAATCAAGAGCAAACTTCCTCGGCAGATGTCGCAACCACGACCTTGCGTTGGATCGAGGACCAAATTCGGCAGAGTGACAACGTGCAGCTTGCTTCGGCTAACCGGTTGGTTTTGAGTAATCATTCGGCGAACCCCCTGTTGAACCGGACGCTGTGGCGTTCAGGGCGTCAGTTGATCCTGGAACAAGGCAGCGTGCGACAGGTTGTATCGGAGCCGGTTCAGCAATTGGTCTTTTCGGATCCCAGCGGGCAAGGCCGAGCGGTGCAAATTCAGTTGACGGCGGGCGAAGCCAGCGGATTGCAACCTGTTACCAGCCGAACTCGCATTGTGGCATTGGATTGGTTGAAATGAACAACGGGAACAAAGCCTGCTGCGGCAGCCTGCTGCGAGAGCGTCCTGATTTGATTGGCAAGAGAAAGATCGCGCGGGGACGGCGTGGCATTGCCATGCTGGTCGTGATGATCATGGCGGGCGTGGTCGGCGTATTGTCAGTTACCATGTTGCGAGTTAGTCGCAATGATCAAATGTGGACCACTGTCGAGCAGCAGCGGAGGGTGGCACGTTGTGCCGCGCAGGGCGCAGCGCATCGTGGCGTCGCCATGCTACGACGTGATCCGACGCTCCGCGGTCCGGTGGCCGTGACCGGCCCAGAGATTGGCATCGGCGTTGTCAGTTCCGTGAGCATCGCCACCAACGCCACTGGCCAACTAACGGTCTTTTCTACCGCCCAGTACCAGGGAACGATTGTCAGGGAACAGATTGTGGTCGACCCCAGTCGACTGTAGCAATCAGTCAGTGGGAAACACTGCTCCATCCGGTGCTTCTGCCCTGAAATTGGCGGTGATTTCCAGCTCTCGCGTCACAAAGTGCAAGCTAGCTTTACAAGGATCCCCGCCCGACAGCGGCACCAAGGATTGGATTGTATGATCGGCTAGCAACAAATGGTTTGGTACCTTGTGATGTTGAAACGAAAGCGACGAGAGCAGCGGGTCTGCGGATTGCATATTGGGGGCGAGACGGTACGCTTGGCGATCCTGACCACAGACCAGGATGGCACGCGTTCTTTGACATTGGACGCCGTTGAAGTCTCGTCGGGGACTGATCACTTAGAAAGCATAGAAGCAGCTTTCCAGGTCCTTAGCGATCGGCATTCGATTCGACGTTGGCCATTGGCGGTGGTGCTCGACGGTGACTACTGTGTGACGCGTGTGACAACGGGGACACCGCAGGAAGTCGAACGTAACCTGCAACGCTTGGCGACGCGTATTCCTCGCTATCTCTCGCTGGGCCCCGGCGAAAAGATCACCGGTGGCTATCGGCACTTGATCAATAACAAAAGTGAGTACGCGGTCACGGGTGTTGCCAATCGGCGGGTGATTGAATCGGTACAGCAGTCTCTCAGGGAGTGCGGTTTGACGCCCACCAGCATCGAACCGGCGATGGTGGCAGTGGCGAGGATAATGCCAGCCGTGGTCAGCAATGACTCGCCTTTGCTGCTGGCGGACGGCTCGGGAACGCAGTGGGATGTGGGGATTGTACAAGCGGGGCGTTTGTTGCTCGACTATCGCCCTTCGGCAGCTCGCGAATCCGAGCGATTCGGCGAGACGCTGTGTGGACACATGTCTCGGCTGCACAGGTTTTGTCAACGCCATCGTCATTTGAGCGGTAGTGAGTTGGCCGAAGTTTACATTTATGGACCAGCCAATAAAGCTCGCATCACAGCAAAGACTTTTGAGAACCAGTCTGCGTTGACAATTCGGTTATTAACGGTTGAAGCACTATTGCCCGGCTGGGAATTACCCGAAGACGCTTTCGATAGTTGCTGGATCGGAGCGGTGTCGGCGGCCCGCACTTTCGATACCAGCAATGCGGAGTTGCAAATCGCCGACTTGTTATCCTCGGTCAGGGTCGCCAAGCAGAAATCGTTTGGGCACCATCTACTTTGGACGGTCAGCCCGGTGCTGGCGGTGGCGGCGATCGTCGTTGGCTTATTTACTGGTGTTGAACGGTATCGACAGCTGGAAGATGATTTCTCAAAAGTCTCCGGTACGTTGCGGGGTGAGCTTGTCAAGTTTCGCGCTCGGGCGATCGCGGTGGACGAATTTGAGGAGCGCTTAGAGGTTTTTGAGGCGGTTGATGGGAAGTTAGAGCGTGGTGAATATGCGAGTTTATTGTTAAGTCAAATTCCTCAATGTCTACCAGATGCTACGAAGCTGACACGCATCCAACTGAGTATTGATGGCACAATTCGCATAACCGGCACAACCCTTAGCGAATCAATTATTTTCGATGTCACCTCCGGCCTGCGGAAGCTGCCTGGGATTGCTGACGTGCAGTTGGAGGGAACTAATCCCCGAGGCGATGTTGGCGACCCCGAGATGGACTTTGCGATCGTGATTCGGATGCGGCACGCGACAACAGTAGAAGAGGTATGACATGCATAAGCGCTACATTGTTTACATCAGGGTAATCGCTACCGTCGGAAGCTGCCTAGCATTCCTTTTCATTGGCTGGCCGCTGGCCGATGAATATCTGCATCACCGGCAAGTGGTGCGAGACATCGAAGAGTTGCGAGACGAACACCAGCGACTGTTCGATCAGCGAAACAGCATGGAGGCGCGACACGAGCAACTCTCCGAGAAGTTAGCGACTTACGAGCAGCGTTCGATCACTGCGGAATCCATGAACACGTTCCGTGATAAGATCGTGGAAATGGTGCGAGACCATGGGTGTCGGATACGTCAGGCTCGAGTGACCGATCCTCAGACGCGTCCATGGAAGGGGCCGGAGGATGATCCGCTGGTCAGTGCATCTGACAGCGGATTTGCGGGAGAAGGTTTTGACCTGGTAACGACACAGCTGCACCTGACCGTTACGGGAGATTTTTCAGCAATCCAGACATTGTGTAAAGAAATTGTCGAGGCAAATTATTTGGCCGTGACGGAGTTCATCTCGTTGCAACCGGTCGACGTGACTGGGCAAGCAATTCAGATGGAGCTGCGGATAAAATTTTTCGGCATCAAGGAGCGAGAGGCGGCGGAGGATGAGTTCGAAGGCTTGCCATTGGATGTGGCAAATTCCGGGGCACCAAGCGACTTAAATGTTTAGTTAAAGACAGCAAATAGCAATTGGATGAGTTTCCATGGATGGGCCTCGAAGACCTAGCAATCTCTCACCAAGAATCCGCCTACTGCGGCGGATGATACGGTCGCATATTCCCGGGTTCGTCTGCTTGGTGGCCGCCGGGCTGGTTCCCTTGAGCTTGCCTGGTCAGACACCACTCGATAACTCGCCGACGCCACCAGGCTTCAATGATGCTGGAATTACGGAAACCAATTCGACTGTCACCTTCGCCGGCCGGCGAACAGACTCACCAACGACCGCTATTTCGGATCATCTCTCAGTTCGCGACATGTTGCTGCAACCGGGCGACGTATCATTCCGTAAGACACCTTTAGCCGAAGCCATTTTTTCGTTGTCCGAGGTGTGGGGTGTAAACATTGTTGCTGGTGGTGAAGTTAAAGGGGACGTATCTGGAGTTTTCTCACAAGCACCTCTAGCGGAAGTGCTGGATGCTATTTTGGGTGCCAACGGGTATGGGTATCGCTTGAGCGGACAAAGTCTGGTAATCGTTTCCCTAGACAAGATCGGGATGGATGACCCGAATCTTGTCTCCGAATCATTGGCTATGCCGGGCACGGCGGAACAGCAGGAATCGATTTTGAAAGCGGCCGGGTTGTTGATTAGCCCGCGTGGGCAGATTCAAGCCCTGTCGGTTAACAACAGCCTTTTGGTAGTCGATTACCGCGAAAATATCGAACGGGTGCGCGAGTTCTTGACGCAACTGCAGACGCAGCCTGGCGGCCCCTCCGCCGTTGCTCAAGATCAAACCATTCAGCCAAACCGGCTCCCCGCACCCGGCAGTGCCGCGAATGCGGCGGAAGCAGCGAACGAGGAGTCGATCGTCTATTTTGCTCCCCAGTTTGTTGCCGCTGAGGAGTTGCAGGGACCGCTGACCGATACCTTGGGCGAAAGCGTGCGGCTGAGCGTGATGGCGACCGAGAATCGCCTGATGGTGTTGGGCACACCGAAGCAATTGCGGATGGCGGAGCAGATTGTGGAACAGTTGGATCGGCCGCGCATGCAAGTGCGGATCTCCGCGTTGATCTACGACGTTGAGCTGCGCCGCGGTGAGGAGTTGGGGATCGACTGGGGTAACCAGTTATCGATCAACGGGATGTTCGGTGGCGAAGCGCTGGATGCCGCGGCGGGCGGTGCGGCCGGAGGCGCAGCAGCGGGTGGCGCGGCTGGGGGAGCCGCAGATGGCGCCGCGGCCGTTGCGATGACTGGGGCAGCGATCACTTTGGGAACGTTGCAAGATACGCTAACTTTGGGAAACGTGATTCGTGCTTTGGACGAAACTCGCGGTGCCCAATTATTGGCCGATCCCACGATCACGGTTGAGGATCGCAGCGAAGCTTCGATTAAAATCGTCACCAAGATTCCCTTTCAACAATTGACGCAAACGGCCGAAGGGGGAAACATTGGCACGACCGCTTTTGAGGAAGCTGGGATCGTACTGACGGTGACGCCGCGAATTGCTCGCGATGGCACGATTCAGATGAAGGTGCGGCCCGAGTTCAGCACGCTCGTTGAATTCGTCAACGGCCAGCCTTTGATCGACAGCCGGCAAGCGGAGACCGATGTTCGCGTGGCCGATCGACACACGTTGGTGATCGGGGGCCTGAGACGCAAGCAAATGCGAGATGCGGTGTCGGGTTTGCCTGGGCTGATGAATATTCGCAAGCTGGGCAAACTGTTCCGCGCTCATGATTCGGGGATTTCAGAGAGTGAGCTGTTGGTATTTCTGCGGCCTGAAATCATTTCCCCATATCATCTGGCCGACCCCCGGGAAGCGGCTGCGATTGATGTCTCGGAGATCGAGTTGAATTCGATTCCCATCGCCGATCTTTGTCCGCTGGTGGACGACTGCAAGGATCCGCATTGTGTCTACCATCACCGTCGTCGCAACGTGAATGGCGGGGCACCCACGTCGCGTCCTTTTAATGGTGGACTGATCGGCGAGTTTGGTTTGGACATCCATGCTGATAAGCAGCCGACTGGGATTATTCCGTATGAAGCCTTGGGGAGCCCCAACTTTCAATCGAGCGGCTTGCAGCCGACACGTGTTGAGTCCCCACGGGCTAAGGCTCCGCAAGGGCAACCGCTGCGAGTCTCTCAGGCCAGCCGGAGTCAGCACAGCAGTCGGCGCGGCGCGGTCCAAAAGGCCCGCCCCGTAGAGTTGAATCGATGACGTTTTGTCCCGGTTGGGCGTTAATCGCGAGCGGGTACCTTGGAACGATCGAAGAGGGAAGCAGTCCATTCGGAAGTGCCCGAACTGAGCTTAACGACGGGTGGGGTAATTTGGATTACCTTGATCCCAGCGATAGTTTCAGTTTCTCGCATGGTGTGCGTTTCTCCGGCAATTTGCAAAATCACCGCTTTTTCATCGCCGGCCGAACTGGCAAAACCTTGCACCAATACTGACGATAGCGGACCGGTGTAAGTGCTACCATCACTCGATGCGTGCGAGCCGGTATAGACGAATGGATTGACCCGGTCAGGATTTTCAGGTTTGAATTCGCTGTTGGTTTGCGGATTCGCATCGATAATGTCGAGCGGAGGTGCAATCGAGATCGGTTGCGCGTCCATTTGTTGGTTGGCCATATCGATCCAGCCCGCGGAATCCGAACAACCGACAATAAGCATCAGCATGAGACTGCAGGCGACAAGCTGCAAGCGATTGGTTCGCCAGCGGGGATTGCAACCACAGCGGAGATTCAACATCAACAACGGCATAGCTTCAGGTGCCATGATCAGGTCAAACGTAGGAACTGGATGGCCAAGTCTAGCTCGCAAAATGACAGTTGGTGGGCAGGCATAGTAGAGCGATTGTCACCAATCGCTTAGGGCCTGTGCATAGTAGAGCGATTGTCCCCAATCGCTTGCGGCCACTGCAAACAGTTGAGGACAGCGGTTCTACAATGTAGAGCGATTGTCCCCAATCGCTTGCGGGACTGCAAACAGCTGAGGACCGCGGTTCTACAATGTAGAGCGATTGTCCCCAATCGCTTGCGGGACTGCAAACAGCTGAGGACCGCGGTTCTACAATGTAGAGCGATTGTCCCCAATCGCTTGCGGCCACTGCAAACAGCTGAGGACAGCGGTTCTACAATGTAGAGCGATTGTCCCCAATCGCTTGCGTTACCGCAAACAGCTGGGGACAGCGGTTCTACACTGCAAACAGCTGAGGACAGCGGTTCTACACTGCAAACAGCTGGGGAAAGTGGTTCTACAATCGAGTCCTCAGCGGGCTGCGGCAATCAAGGGCCCGGCTCCTTGGTCCAATAATCTCTCAGCAACTTGCATCCCTAGTTCTTCGGCGGCGAGCATCTCGGGCTCTGGGCAGTCGATCGCCACGGTCGTCTCCAAACGCGTTTGGCCGTCGAGCGAAAGCACAGCGGCCCGCAGAGTGAGCGTGGCGTTTTCGACCCGAGCGAGCGCGGCCACCGGTGCTAAACAGCCAGCTTTCAGTTCGCGGAGCACGGCACGTTCCGCGGTCACGCAAGCTTGCGTGCTGGGCGAATTCAATGCCTGCAACGCGTCCTTGCTCAACTGGTCGTCAGGACGTGTTTCCAGCCCCAAAGCGCCTTGACCAGGGGCGGGCAGCATCCAGTCGAGGGAAAGTCGTTGGGCGGTGTGGTTTTCCAGCCCCAAACGCAACAAGCCGGCCTCGGCCAGAATCACCCCATCAAACCCTTCCCCCGCTAGCTTCTCCAAACGCGTCTGCACGTTGCCGCGGATCGCTTCGATCTGCAAATCGGCACGTTGGGAAAGCATTTGAGCGGCCCGCCGTCGACTGCCGGTCCCCAAACGGGCTCCGGCAGGCAATTGCTCGAAGGAAATTCCATCCGCCGTAATCAGGCAATCAGCGACTGGAGCTCGCGTCGGCACGGCAACCAATTCAAGCCCCGTGTCGAGTTGCGTGGGTAGGTCTTTGAGACTGTGCACAGCCACATCGGCTTCCCCGGAAAGGACCGCCTGTTGAATCCTCTTGGTGAACAAGCCAACGGTTTGTGAACCATCGATCGTTTGTTGATTAACGTCGCCTTCGCTGGTGAGTAAAATTAGCTGAACCTCGTGCCCGGCAGCACGCAGGGCGGCAGCAACCCAATCGGCTTGCCAGCGGGCCAACGGACTCCGGCGAGTGGCGATACGTATCATCAGAAATTGTTTCCCTCACCCTGCTGGGCAGCTAATCTATAGAATGTTTAGCAGCAATCACGTTGTCGGTCACCATCCACAGATCGTGGATTTCATCCTTTGGGAATGGTAGTTCCGACTCGCTTTGCGTATAATGCTAAAGTGTTAGTCGCAGAAATTCGGCTCAGACCAAAGTCTGAATCTTGACTTGTCTCTCTTGGTACGGGAATCCCCTCAGTGGTTTCCAATAGCGGTGGACCGCCAGGCGATCATGACGAAGAACGTGCGGAGCAACATCCCGCCACGTCGCGTGATCATGGTGACGCCAACAAATCGAGCCAGCCGGCGGATCGCGATGGCGGTTTGGGGGAGCCCCGAGAACGGGCGGACGACTTGGCTGACGACGTTGGTCATGGTACGCCAAACCAGCAACCTGCGACCAGTGGGGAGTCGGGACCGCGGATCAATTTGGAAGGGCAGGTGACCGCCGATCAAATTCCGCTCGATGTCACCGTCACCCAGGAACTGGGGTTTTCGAGTCAATTTGGCGGGTCAGGGGGGAGCGACGATTTCGAGCTCGATCTGCATGTCCCGGAAATCCCTAAGCAACTCGGCGAGTACGCCATCGAATCGTTGATTGGTGCTGGCGGGATGGGGCGAGTTTACAAGGCCGAGCACGTGCGGATGGCTCGCGTGGTGGCTTTAAAAACGTTGTCCCCGGAACGGATGCGAGCCCAAGAAGCGGTGCAGCGATTTTATTCAGAAGTCCGCGCGGCGGCCCGTCTGCTGCATCCCAATATCGTCACGGCCTTTGATGCGGGAGAGATTGACGGCTCGCATTACTTGGCCATGGAGTATGTCGAAGGGGAAACATTTTCTCAGCTCGTCGGGCGACGCGGGCCTTTGCCGGTGTTGGAAGCGGTCAAGTGGATTCGCGGGGCGGCGACCGGTTTATCGTTCGCACACGCTGCCGGGATCGTGCATCGTGATGTCAAACCTGGCAACTTGATGCTGGCCCTCGATGGCACCGTGAAAGTGCTCGACTTGGGGTTGGCAACCATCCGTCATGACGATCTGGAGCAGCCTTCGCGACGCGGGTTCTTGGTTGGTACGTTCCAATACATCGCGCCGGAACAACTGGAGAATCCGGACGCGGTTGATAGTCGCGCCGACATTTATTCGCTCGGCGCGACACTGTTTTATCTGCTCGCCGGACGGTCGCCCTACGCGGGTGAAATGCTGGAACAACTAAGACAGCACCGCGAAGGGCCGATCCCTGATTTATTCAGCGTTCGCCGCGACGTTGACTTGCGACTCGATCACATTTTCCAACGCATGATGGCCAAGCGTCCGCAGGATCGCTATAGCTCGCTGGCGGAAACGCTGGAAGACATCAACGCTTGGATGGCCGCCGGCGGAACGCCCTCTTGGCTTGCGGGGATTGGTCCCGTTTTCTCAAGCGGCGATATGCCAACGGCCAGCGATGCGCCATCCACGACTTCTAATTCTCACTTAGCGTTCGGCATCGATTTGGGCATGACTCACATCGCGGCCGCGATTTCAGACCCGACTGGCGCGTTGGAATTCGTTTCAGCGGGTGGACCGCAAAATCCTACTTTGCGAGCAGCTTTGTCGAGCCATGCTGGCCGGCTGGTGTATGGCGAAGAGGCGATGCAGCATCGGCTTGATCATCCTCAGGCATTGGTACACAGCGCGCATCTCTATTTGGGCCAGTCACGGGTCGATCGGCGAGTGATGGATCGCCAGTGCCCGCCGGAAGTCTTGTTGGCGATGATGCTCAGGCAAGTTCGCGTGACTGCTTGGCAGCGCAAAGGACGCCCCGCCGTCGTCGCGCTCACGGTCCCCGCTTGTTACGATCAATTGCATCGCCGCTCCATCCTGCATGCTGCTAAAATCGCTGGCTTTCACTCGATCCGCCTCGTCGATCGAGGTTTGGCGGCCGGGCAAAGTCAACTCCATCCCGACTTGGCCGCCGGGCCGCTGCCAGCCGCTGGGGATCTGCAACATTGGGTCGTGGCGAGTTTGACCGGTCTGGGCTGCGAAGCAATGGTCCTGCGGCACATCGGGGGACGGCTCGAAACCATTGCAACTGCCGGAACTTGGTTGGCCGGTGCGTTAACCTGGCAACGACGTTTAATCGACCTCGTGGCCGAGCAGTGTTTGCGATTGCATGGGATCGATCCTCGTCAAAGGTTGCGAGACGCCAGTCGTCTGCAACAAGCTTGCGAGAAAGCGATCAAGGACTTGCTGCTCCGCGAGCAGATTGACGTCCAGTTTCGGGCTGCCGGAAAAACTCGCACGGTCCCCGTCTCGCGAGCCATGTTAATTGCCGCGGGTAACGGCTTAATTACCAGCCTGTTGGAAGCGGTCAGCCAAGCGATTGCCAAAGCCAACATTACAACTGATCAGGTTGAGCGAATTTTGACGATCGGTTCGCTGACACGCTTGTCGCACGTGCGTAAGGCGCTGCTTGACCTGCTGAGCCGAGACGATGACCACGCGGCGATTGAGATTATTCCCGTCGATCGTCGCGCGCTGGCCCAGGGCGCGGCGCTGGTTGCTGCCGCCGAATTGCCGGGACGTGAAGGAGCCGCCAGACCACCGCAGGCCGCCGCGACTTATGACTTGGGGTTGTTGGCCTACCTGCCGGGTAAATCACAGTCGAGCACTTTCCCAGTCATTCCTCAAGGTACCGCCCTGCCAGCCCGTACCGGCCGCCGGTTGAATCGCAATAGTTCCTCTGCCGACACCCGTTCGCTTACCATTGTCGAGTCGGCGGGAGGCATCGATCATCCTTGGCGATCGCTCGGTTCACAGCCTTTGCCCGAGCTGCCGCCGGAAACGCCGTTGGAGGTGATCTTCGAAGTCAACATCGATGGCTTGTTGACGCTGCGGCTGCGCAACGGCAGCACGGGCGAAACCTCGCGGCTACCAAATTTCCCAGCCCCATTGCTGTCGCCCGAGCAACTGCAAAGCTGGACCGATTGGGTCGAGGATATCGTGCTCACTCAGTAGCACGAGGGGTATATCGTTTGACCGTTAGCCGGAGGCGTACGTTGTTTGGCAGTATTGTTGAGGGCAGAGTGCGCCTGGGACTGACTGTTAAACGAGATTACTGGCGGCCATTCGTTTAACCGTTAGCCGGAGGCGTACGTTGTCTGGTTTTATTGTTTTGGGCAGAGTGCGCCTGCGGCTGACGATTAAACGAGATTACTGGCGGCCATTCGTTTAACCGTTAGCCGGAGGCGTACGTTGTTTGGTTTTATTGTTTTGGGAAGAGTGCGCCTGCGGCTGACTGTTAAACGAGTTTGCTGGCGGCCATTCGTTTAACCGTCAGCCGGAGGCGTACGTTGTTTGGTTGTGTTGTTTAGGGACGAGTACGCCTGCGGCTGACTGTTAAACGAGATTACTGGCGGCCATTCGTTTAACCGTTAGCCGGAGGCGTACGTTATTTGGTTGTGTTTTTTTGGGAAGAGTACGCCTGGGACTGACTGTTAAACGAGATTACTGGCGGCCATTCGTTTAACCGTTAGCCGGAGGCGTACGTTGTTTGGTAGTATTGTTTAGGGAAGAGTACGCCTGGGACTGACTGTTAAACGAGTTTACTTTAAAACTCGATCACCAAGTTGTCCGTGGCCAACGCGGTGTTACCGAACAACCGCCGAGCGACAGCCACGTCGACTGGATCGTCAGTCGTCTCCAGTGGATTGATGTGCGCTAGCAATAATTGCCCGACCTCGGCTTTCCGCGCGATCTCGGCTGCTAGACTCGTCCAGGAATGCCCCGTCTTGATCGCCCACTCTCGGGCCGAGTCGCGAAAGTTACACTCGTGTAACAGCAGATCAACGTTGTGAATCCGCTGCACATATTCGGCGTGCAGGTCCCCCGTCGTGTCGCTGACGTACGCAAACGAGTGCTCGCCGACCACGGTTCGGGCTCCCCAGTCGACGCGAAAGCCTAAAGATCCTCCGGGATGCTCCAGCGGGAAAGCACTCAGTTCGCCCCCCAAGCCAATCGTGATCGTCGCGGCGGGAGTCAGCGGACACCAGGAAACCGGCAAGGCCACCGGGAAAATATGCTCGTTAAACAAATGAGTTCGAATCGCCTCGAGCTTGACTGGGTCGCCCCAAATTCGCACCTGCTCAACCGGTCGCTGGTATAGGATGTCCAACAGAAAAGTCAGCCCCATCACGTGATCCAGATGAGCGTGACTGAGCACGATGTCCAAGTGGTCCGTTTCGATCAGCGCGGGCAAACGATAGATCCCCGTGCCCGCGTCAAACACCAAACCGGCCGCCGGCAAAAAGTAGCAGGAGGTGTGGCGTTGATCGTTTGGATGGTAACCAGCGGTACCCAAGCAGTGGAGTTTCATAGCGCCTAATATAGTCGCCTGCTAAGCCACTGCCGAGCGTGCCAAGCCGCGATATTTTCGCCCCGCTTCGGCCGGCGGAAAAGCACGCTGCAGCTGAGCCGCATTTTTGCGGAACCAAGATGCGACCAACGATAACGTGTGCGGATACGGGCCGTGACCGCGATCGACCGTTTGCTCCGCAGCCACTGCCCAACGCTTGACGGTCTTGCGAACCGTCCCGTAAGTGGCCGGACATGTCGGTGCTGAGACCACGTCGTTGACTTCGCCGGCCCTGATGAAATACCAAATCCCCAGACCGTCGTGCCCCGGCACCGAATAGACAAATGTGTACTTTCCCCGGGCCTCGGCCAGCCAGGCTAGTTGACGGTACAGATAGTTCAGCGAACGCCAGTCGTCGCGAAGCTTGGCCGCGTGTTCAAAGTTCAAATCACGCGCAGCCCGCTCCATCGACTCTTGCACCTGCATCAATGGTTCCGCATTGAAACCATCTAAAAAGCTCCGCGCCTGATTGAGCTGCGAGTTGTAAGACTCCAGCGACACGGCCGCCGCGCAGGGCCCGCTGCAGGTGCCAATCTCAAATCGCAAACAGCCCGGCCGATGGTCCACGTCGAACAACGACAGCTGATTGGAAAAATGAAATCCCTGGCTGTTCTTGCAATCGCGCAAGCGAAAAAATGTATTGAGTGCGTCGACCGCTTGCCCCATCCGGCCCGCCCCGCGAAATGGCCCCTCGCAGGCGAGCGTGTCCTTGGGGGGAACCCGCGAGAGAAAAAAATAAGCCGCCGGTCCACGCCCCAAACAAAGGTAAACCGACCGCTGACGACGCGGCATCTCCTGCACGTTCCAACGTGGGGTCCAACGCCGAATCAACTGCTGCTCACGCAACAATGCGGCAAACTCCGAGGAAGACTCCTCCCAGACAATTCGCTCAGCCGCCGTAATGATCCGGCCCGCCTTCTCCTCGGCGACCGCCGGATTGAAATAACTCAGCAAACGATTCCGCAAACTCTTCGATTTCCCCACGTAAATCAACCGCTCGTCGCGGTCCAGCATGCCGTACACGCCGGGCAACTTGGGAACCGAAGTCCGCACCGCCTTGCGCAGCTCGCCCGGCAGTTTGCCCCCCACTTCAGTCAACTGGCGGGGCGCGTGTGGATCGAGGGAATTGGGTCCGAAACCAGCAAATTTAACGTCTTCCGTCCACATGCATCCCTGCCTCCATCCTTGGTGACCATAAGGTTTTTCCACACGGTATGTGTGGTTTTTGCTTACGGTTACGACTGTTTTTAACGAGTTTTACGATTCTCTGGCAATCAACAGTCTGACGCATCGCGGCCAGCGTCTGCAAGTCACTCAGAAAATTAATTGCTATTGCCCCACTTTTTAGTTTATCTGTAAGTTTTGGAAAACCGAATTTGGTTAAGCAAAGCATGCGACCACAAACTTGAGCTGTGAGGTTAACAATGGCGAGACCGCGAGCGAGGGAATTGACCGAGCGGGAGTTGGCGATCATGCACGTGTTCTGGGACTGTGCGGATGCAACCGCCGAGGAGGCTCGCGAGCAACTGGAACTTCGGGGCGAGTCGCTGGCTTACGTGACGGTGGCCAACGTGATTCGCGGTTTGGAAGCCAAAGGGGTGCTGCGGCAGTTGAACAAGGAGCGACCGTTTCGATTTCGGGCCGCCAAAACGTTTGAGGAAGTATCGCAAAACTTGCTCTCCGATTTAATGTCGCGACTGTTCTCGGGCTCGCGGCAAGCGATGTTGGTGCAGCTGTTGGCACGCCAGCGTTTGTCTGAAGATGAGCGGGCGTTTTTGCAAACGCTGCTTAGTGAACCGGACTCTGAAGACGGTAGCTTGTACGGATTCGTTGATAGCGACGACGATGGCTCTGGAAAGGACTTGGGAGCTGGACATGCAGACACATTTTGAACTGAACTGGTTGGCTGTGATTTGGCTGTGCGGTGGTTTGCAAGCGGCCGTAATTTTGGCCATTTCTTGGGTTTGGGCGAAGCGTCAATTGGATCGTGCTCCGGCTGTTGCGGCGCGGACTTGCGGTTGCGGGTTGTTGCTATCGAGCTTGTTGATTGGCGGCAGTTTTTTGCCCTTGCCGCGACCTGTGGCCGTCCCCGTCGACTGGTTTGGGGCGGGCTGGGGCGAGTCTTCAGCCGAGAGCGCGCGTGCCGAGCTGACGCGGGCTGATGGGATGATGGCTGATGGGGTGATGACGGATGGGGTGATGACGGATGCTACGTTTTCCGCTGGCGATCCGGCGAACGTGGATGGCATGGCAGGCGAGCAAAACTCTGCGGTCTCGCGAATGGGCTTGGGAGTTGACGCGCGGACCGCGCTCGCTTGGTTGCCGCGTTGGGCGCGGGTGGCAGATGGAGGTTGGTTGCCGCGTGCGGCCGGTTGGGGTTTGTTGGTGGCCGGCTGTTTTGCCGCTTTGGTAGGGCTTCGGATCGTGCTGGGGATTTTCACCGCGCTCAAGCTGTATCGCAGCAGCGTGATGGTGCCGCAGTTTCAGTGGCCGGCGGGTGTGCAGCAGTTTGTCAAACGGCATCCTCGCTTCGGCGCTGTCGAGTTGCGTGTGCACTTGGCGGTCGCGTCACCCTGTGTGCACGCGTTTTCTCGCCGAGTGGTTTACGTGCCGCCGGAGTTTTTTCTGTGGAGCGAGTTGGAGTCGGAAACCGCATTCGCTCATGAGGTGGCCCACTTGTTTCGCCGCGATCCGTTGTGGCGTTTTTGCAGCGAGTTGGGGATGTTGCTGTTGGCCATGCAGCCGTTGGCTTACCTGGTCCGCAAGCAATTTACTTTGGCACAAGAGATGGCCACGGATCAATTGGCGGCGACGCTGTTGCGGAGTCCTCAAGGATATCGTCGGGGGCTCGTGCAACTTTGTCTGCGGCTTGATCAAGGTCAGCCCAGTTTACGTTCTCGTTTTCGTTTCTGTATCGGAGTTTCCGGTATTTCCAATGGTTTGATCAGGAGGATCAAGATGCTTCACGGACAAGAAGGCAATCAGCGTTTGCAGGCCAAGAGTGGGCTTGGTTGGCCGACCGCCGGTGCGGCAATTGGCTTAACAATGTTGACGCTGGTCGTCGGCAGTTGGACTTTGCGAGCCGATGAACCGCAGCAGGGTGATGAACCGGTGCGCGTGGCGACACGGCCGCTGGATAGTAAGTCGCTTCCCCCGACGCCATTTTTTCAGGGCAGCAAAGCGCACACCGACGAACGCTTTCCGCTCAGCGAGGGTGTGTGGGAAGTTGACATCGAAAGGTTATTTCAGCACCCGTTGGTTTCGGCAGCTGTTTCCCAGGAAGTGTTGGACGCACTGTGCGAGCCGCGGGCTGATGGCACGCGCCCCGCGGCGGCCGACTTTGGATTGCGGCTTTCCTCTCTGAAGACGCTGCGATTCGCCCCCGCATTAACACTCAGCTTTGAGCCGCGCAACGAACGCCCCATGTCATTTGAGATGGGAGCCAGCGGTGGGGTGATTCAGAGTACGCAGGAGGTGGACTGGCCCGCTTTGGTTCAGGCGTTGAGCGTCGAACACTTCGGCCCCTCGGTGTCAGTTGCCGATCGGGATGCTTTGGTCTCCCAGTTGGCGGTTGGAAAGGAGTTGGCGATTGGTTGCGATGAACCGGGGGAAAACAGCAGCCAGCCGAATCCCCAGCTGGCGCTGCTTTGGCAGCAAGTTGCTGGTGGAGCGATCACTTTAGTGGCCAAGGCCCCGCCGATTCCCGACGTGGGTGACGCCGAATTGACGCAAGAGTATCAAACCAGTTTGGAAGTGGCCGATCAGTTTGCTGCACTCGGGTTGGGTATTGATTTGGACCCGACTTCGCCGCTGGTCAGCGTCCGCATCGGCTTGACCGGTAAACCGGGAGTGGCAACAGCCGATATGCTAGTCGCCGTTGAAAGCCTTCGCACGTTGATGTTGTCCAACGTCGACCGCGACACCGTGCGAGGCAAAATGCTAGCTGGCAAGATCGAAGCGGCCGTACCAAAAGTGATTGCGGAGGATGCTGCCGGTAGCACGTTGTTGATCGAGCTGGAGTTGGACCCGATTGCGACCTTTTTGTTGAACTGATTGTAAAACCGCTGTCCCCAGCTGTTTGCAATGTAGAACTGCTGTCCCCAGCTGTTTGCAATGTAGAACTGCTGTCCCCAGCTGTTTGCAATGTAGAACTGCTGTCCCCAGCTGTTTGCAATGTAGAACTGCTGTCCCCAGCTGTTTGCAATGTAGAACTGCTGTCCCCAGCTGTTTGTAGTCCCGCAAGCGATTGGGGACAATCGCTTTACAATGCAGTCCCGCAAGCGATTGGGGACAATCGCTTTACGTTGCGGCGATCTCATTGCAGACTTGGCGGGCTGCCGCGATCGTTTCCTCGATGTGAGCCGGTGTGTGCGTACGGCTGAAGAACATCGCTTCGTACTGACTGCAAGGCAAATAAACGCCGTGCCGAATCATGCCCCAGAAGAATTTCCCAAACCGCGCTGTATCGCTTTGAGCGGCCGTTGTCCAATCGGTCACCGGGCCGGGATTAAAGAACAGCGTCAACATGGCACCCACGTGCTGGACGCAGTGCGGCAGGCCAGCGTTGCTGGCTGCCGACTCTAGGCCAGCAGCCAGTTGATTGGCAAATTGTTCGAGATATTCATAAGGCGGATCTTCGGCTAAAATTTTCAGCGTGGCATTGCCGGCCGCCACAGCCACCGGGTTGCCGCTGAGCGTCCCGGCCTGGAAAACTTTTCCGGCCGGCAGCACGCAATTCATAATTTCAGCGCGACCGCCGTAAGCCCCCAGCGGCATCCCGCCGCCAACAATCTTGCCCAAAGTCGTCATGTCGGGCGTGACCTTCAAGCGGTCCTGAACACCGCCGAAGGCGACGCGAAAGCCGGTCATGACTTCATCGAAAATCAGCACCGCGCCGTGTTGTTCGGTCAACTGGCGGGCCGCTTCGAGAAAGCCTTCGCGAGGCGGCACGCAGCCCATGTTGCCAGCCACCGGTTCCACGATCACGGCGGCGATCTGGTCGGGGAAGTTGGCAAAGGCGGTCGCCAACGCCTCGGCGTCATTATAGGGCAGCACGATCGTGTCACCCCCGGCTCCGGCCGTGACGCCGGGTGAATCGGGCACACCCAAGGTCGCCGCCGCGCTGCCGGCTGAGACCAGCAACGCATCGACGTGACCGTGATAATTTCCCGCGAACTTGATCACCTTGGCCCGCCCGGTAAAACCGCGAGCGACCCGCAGTGCGCTCATCGTGGCTTCGGTTCCGCTGTTCACCAAACGGACTTTCTCGACGCTGGGGACCGCCGCGATGATCCGTTCGGCCAGTTCGCTCTCCGCCTCGGTCGGCGCGCCGAAACTAGTGCCTCGCGCGGCCGCCGCGGTGATCGCTTCGATCACTTGCGGGTGCGCATGTCCGAGAATCATCGGTCCCCAGGAGCCGATGTAATCGAGATAGCTTTGGCCATCGAGATCAGTCAAATAGGGGCCGTGGGCGCTGGCGATAAACAGCGGCGTGCCACCCACGGCACCGAAGGCACGGGCCGGGCTGTTAACGCCCCCCGGCATCAATTTGCCGGCGCGCGCGAATGCAGCCTGACTGCGGGGACCAGCGAACATTGGTTGGGTCGTCGACATGTTAGTAATCCGGCGGAGTCGGGGAATAAAAAAAGCTGGCGTATCGGGAATTGCTCTTAGGCTCTGAGATCCCAAGCTCGCATCGAATCGAGTCGCCCACGTGCCGTCAAATCGAAATGCAGCGGCGTCACCGTAACGTGGCCACGACGGAGTTCCGTGGCGTCGGTTTCATCTTTGGGGAGTTCACCGGGAGGCGTCCACAGCGCCCAGTAATAATCGCGACCGCCCGGATCGGTCCGTTTTTCATATTTGCCACCATATTGGTCCAGCCCCATCGGTACCACCTTGACCTCGGCCGCCGCCAACGTGGCCGCGGTAGGGATGTTGATATTGAACAGGCTGCCGGGCTGGGTATCTTTTTTCAGCAGCCCGCCGATCACGTTGCGAGCCACCACGGCAGCCGCTTGGAAATCGGCTTGCGGGTCGTACTCGAGGCTGACCGCGATGCTGCGAACGCCAAAAAAAGCACCTTCGATGGCTGCCGCGACAGTTCCCGAATAGAGCACGTTGATGCCGGCGTTGAGACCATTGTTGATGCCACTGACCACCAAATCGGGACGCACCGGGCAGAGTTCGCTGATCGCCAGTTTGACGCAATCGGCTGGAGAACCGTCGACCGCCCAGGCCCACTGGCGGTCATCTTGGAAAATCTCTTTGCAGATCAGCGGTGTCAGATAAGTGATCGCGTGGCCGACGCCACTTTGCTCGGTCGTGGGTGCCGCCACGAAGACTTCGCCCAAGTGGTGCAGTTGTGCAGCCATGGCGGCCAAGCCGGGTGCGTATACGCCGTCGTCATTAGTCAGCAGAATTTTCACGGTACCGTTTTGCAGCTGAGGAGGGGGCGAAGGGGATCGGGTAATTCGTTACGATCAGGGCACAACCCCTTGGGTGCCCGGGGACGCGTTCCTATACTTCGTGATTCTTCCCGCTATCACCGTTTGATCGCAAGGGTGCTTCCGTCGTTCCTGCGGAGCAAGATCCCTTCTTCACAACTATCCGCGCAGCGAGATTGATTCGTATGCCCAATGATTTGGCAATCGCCGAGACACAGCTGACAGACCAGCGGGTGGTGGTGTTGGACTTTGGCAGTCAATACGCACAACTGATCGCCCGTCGGGTCCGCGAGCAGAACGTTTATTGCCAGATCGTCCGCCACGACTTGCCCGCCAGTCGCATCGCCGAACTTGCGCCCCAAGGGATTATCCTCTCGGGCGGCCCCAACAGCGTCTACGCGGAAGGCGCGCCGAAATGTGATCCGGGGTTGTTCGATTTGGGGATTCCCGTGCTGGGGATTTGTTACGGCATGCAGCTGGCCTGCGAAGCATTAGGTGGTAGGGTCGAGCATACGCCCTCCCGCGAGTATGGTCGAGCCAGCTGTCGAATTGTCGCAGACGATAAATTGTTTGCCGGCTTGCCCGCGGAGACCGACGTCTGGATGAGCCACGGGGATCAGGTCTCGCAAGTGGGTGACGCATTCATCCCCTTGGCCACCACGGCGACCTGTCCGTTCGCCGCCGTCCGTCATCGCGAGCGGGCCGTGTTCGGCATGCAGTTTCACCCCGAAGTGACTCACACGCCGCTGGGCAACCAGATTCTGCACAATTTTGTCATGAACGTCTGCGGCTGTGAGGGAACGTGGCACTTGGGTGATTTTGCCGATGCCGCAATCGAGCATATTCGTCAGCTGGTTGGTGATCGCCGCGTCATCTGCGGGCTTTCCGGGGGGGTTGATTCGTCAGTCACTGCAGCGCTTTTGTACAAGGCAATCGGTCCCCAGTTGGCCTGCATCTTGGTCGACAACGGGCTGCTGAGAAAAGACGAACAGGCAGCCGTGATCTCGGAGTTTAGCAATCATTTCCAAACCGAACTGCACGTCGTCGACGCTCGCGAGAGATTTCTCCAGCAACTGGAGGGCATTACCGAGCCGCAAGAGAAACGGCGGCGGATTGGCTACGAGTTCATCGAGTGTTTTAAAGCCGAAGCGGAAAAAATCGAAGGCGCTCATTTCCTCGCCCAGGGCACCCTCTACCCCGACGTAATTGAAAGTGGTGCCGACGTCGATGGACCGGCGGCCACGATCAAATTACACCACAACGTGGGTGGACTTCCCGAACAACTTGGGTTCGAATTGATCGAACCGTTGCGGGATTTGTTTAAAGACGAAGTCCGCCGCTTGGGCTCCGAGTTGGGATTGCCCGACACGCTGGTCTGGCGACATCCTTTCCCGGGCCCCGGGTTGGCCGTACGGTGCCTGGGCGAAGTCACCGAGCAACGGTTGGCCGTGTTGCGGGATGCCGATGCGATTGTGGTGAATGAAATTAAGGCGGCCGGCCTCTATCGGCAAACCAGCCAATCGTTTGCCGTGTTGTTGCCTGTCGAAAGCGTCGGCGTCATGGGGGATGCCCGAACTTACGAAAACGTCATCGCCATCCGCAGCGTAAATACTGACGACTTTATGACGGCCGATTGGAGCCGTTTGCCGTATGATCTATTGGCACGCATCAGCACCAGAATTATCAACGAAGTTAAAGGCGTAAATCGCGTCTGTTACGACATTAGCAGCAAACCACCTGCCACGATCGAATGGGAGTGAGCTAGAGCGAGTTAAGATGGGAAAACAGTACATATACCAAATCGAAAATCTTGTTAAGAAACACGGCCCGAAAGTTGTCCTCGACAACGTCAGCCTGGCATTTTACCCCGGGGCCAAAATCGGTGTCCTCGGTCCCAACGGCGCGGGAAAATCGACGCTGCTGAGGATCATGGCTGGCCAGGATACCGAGTTCGAAGGCTCCGCGAAAATTTCTGCCGGGTTTACCGTCGGATACCTTTCCCAAGAGCCCGACCTCGATCCTGAAAAAACCGTTGCCGAAAATGTGCAAACGGCTGTGGCCGAACGACAGGGCATCCTCGATCGCTACAATGAAATCAGCACTCTGCTGGGCGAGATCGAGGATCCCGATCAAATGGAAAAGCTGTGCGACGAAATGGCCGTGCTGCAAGACACCATAGACGCAGGCAACCTCTGGGAACTCGATCGCCAAGTCGAAACGGCGATGAACATCATGAATCTCCCCCCCGGAGATTCACCCGTTACCAAGCTCAGCGGGGGCGAACGCCGCCGCATCGCGCTTTGCCAATTGCTGATCCGCCAACCCGATCTGTTGCTGCTTGATGAACCGACCAACCACCTCGACGCCGAGTCGGTCGCTTGGCTCGAACAGCACTTGCACAACTACAAGGGAACCGTCGTCGCGGTTACCCACGATCGATATTTCCTCGATAATGTGGCCCAGTGGATCCTAGAAATTGACCGCACCAAGGGGATTCCTTTCGAGGGCAACTACACCGCTTGGTTGCAAGCCAAAGAGAAACGACTTTCGCTCGAAAAACGCCAACAGAAAGCTCGCGATCGCACGCTCTCCCGGGAGTTGGAGTGGATCCGCATGAGCCCCAAGGCGCGGCAAGCCAAAAGCAAGGCGCGGATCAATGCCTACGAGCAAATGGCGGCCGAACAGTTCCAGGAAACTCCCGATGATCTAGAAATCCAAATCCCACCCGGTAAGCACTTGGGTGAACTGGTCATCGAAGCCCAGCATCTTTCCAAAGCCTTTGGCGACAAGCAACTGATTAAGGATCTAAACTTTCGCTTGCCAGCTGGCGGGATCGTCGGCATCATCGGTCCCAACGGGGCTGGCAAAACGACGCTGTTTCGCATGATGACGGGCCAAGAACCTGTCGATGAAGGAGATATCCGACTCGGCCCCACGGTCGAATTGGGTTACGTCGATCAGAGCCGCGATTCGCTTGATCCCGACAAGACGGTCTTCCAAGAGATCAGCGGCGGACACGAAACGTTTGACATGGGTGGTCGCTCCGTCAACGCTCGCTCTTACGTCTCGAAGTTCAACTTCAAAAAGACCGACCAAGAGAAAAAAGTCGGCGTTCTCTCCGGTGGAGAACGGAATCGCGTCCATTTGGCAAAGCTCTTGCGAAGAGGATGCAACGTGCTCTTGTTGGACGAACCAACCAACGACTTGGATGTCGATACGCTGCGTGCTCTCGAAGAAGCCATCATGAACTTTGCCGGTTGCGTCGTCGTCACCAGCCACGACCGCTGGTTCCTCGACCGCTTGGCGACTCACATTTTGGCTTTTGAAGGTGACGGTAACGTCTATTGGTGCGAAGGCAATTTCGAAGTCTACGAAGCAAGCCGTCGCGAACGTCTCGGATTGGAGTCCGGTGGCGGTGATCGTCAACGTTACAAGAGTATTCGTGGCTAAAGATATCAGTTTACCGATCGCTGCTCGGCTTGGCCGGTCGAGCTGTGATCTTTTCATTCCTAGTTAATTATATTGATCGCAAGTTTCGCGGAGGATTAAGGAAATGACCATCACTCGAGTTGGTAGTAACGCGCAGTACGCTGACGGTTGGGCAAACATTTTTGGCGGCAATACGGGCTCCAAGCCCAAAGCAAAAACAGCTAAGAAAACAGCCGCCAAGAAATCGGCCCCGGCAAAGGTGGCTGGCAAAACGTCAACGGCTAAAAAGTCGACGAAGAAGGCCGTCGTGAAAAAGACAGCCGTGAAGAAGGCTGCTGCTAAGAAGACGGCGCCCAAGAAAGCGGCTGTTAAAAAAGCGGCGACGAAAAAAGTGGCTGTCAAAGCTGTGAAGGGCAAGAAAACGGCGACTGCCAAGAAGTCCAGCAAGAAAGCAAAACGCTAACGCTTAGCCAAGTCTCAACGAGGCTATCAACGAAGCCGTTAACGACACCAATCACGACGCAACTCTCCCCCCACGGGGAGAGTTGTTTCATTTTGCGTGCACCGCGTGGCGACATCGGCTAAACTGATGGTCCCTTCGGATTCATCTGTCGAGGCTGTTGGCGAGCATCTTTGGCTTCACCAACAGCTTTGCTTCCCGCCTTTTAGAAAAAGTTTCCGAGATGCCTCAGAAACGAGCGAGCGCAGATTTCCTCAGCGCCGTGTCTCATTGGGTGCTGCTCGTCTTGGCCCTGTTAACTTGGTGGCAAACTTCTGCGCTGCCAAACGCAATTTGCGCGGCCCAACCGGAGCAACTCGACTTTGCCAGAGACATACAGCCGATCTTGAACGAGCACTGTCTCGATTGCCACAGCGGCGAGTCGGCCGAAGCTGGGCTGGCGCTCGATAGCCAGCTCGAAGCACTCCGCGGTGGCGATTCCGGGGAAGCGGCGATCGTCCCGGGCGAGGCGCTGAACAGTTACTTGATCCAACGAGTGATGACTGACGATGAAGCGGAGCGGATGCCACCCGACGGCGAGCCGCTGTCGGCCGAACACATTGAGATGCTCCAGCGTTGGATTAACGACGAGTCGACGTGGACGGACGCTCGGCAACAACTAGGTCAAGAGACGCTCACCCATTGGTCGTTCCAACCGCTCGCGCGTCCCCCACTGCCAGGGGGGGGTGCTCAGGCCGCGTCGCTGCAGCCCGTGGACGCGTTTGTGTGGCAGAGTTTGCGAGCTCAGTCGCTCGATTTTTCCCCACCAGCCGAGCGGCGGCGGTTGGTCAGACGCCTGTATTTGGTCATGCATGGTGTCCCTCCCACGCTCTCCCAAGTTGAAAATTTTGTCACTGATCAACGCCCAGACGCTTGGGAGCGATTGATCGAAGAGGTCCTGTCCAGCCCTCGCTATGGCGAGCGTTGGGGTAATTTCTGGTTGGACTTAGTTCGTTTCGGCGAGACGACCGGTTTCGAAACCAATCGCGAGCGGCCGCACGCTTGGCGGTATCGTGATTGGGTCATCAAAGCGTTCAACGAAGATAAACCTTACAACGAATTTATCCTCGAACAACTGGCTGGCGACGCGCTCGGTGCGCCGCTGGGGACGGGATTCCTGGTGGCCGGCCCCAACGACATCGTCAAGGGCCGAGATAAATTGCTGGGGTTGATGCAACGTGAAGATGAACTGGCCGACATTCTCAATACCACGGGAACCGCTTTTCTGGGGCTCACCGTCGGTTGCGCCCGCTGTCATAATCATAAGTTCGATCCCATTTCACAGACCGATTACTACTCTTTGCAAGCCGTTTTTGCGGGGGTTAACCATGGCGATCGCCAGTTGGCTGCCGAAGAGCGTGGTGGCGATAAGCTGAGCCAAATCACCAGCGAAATTGCCGAGCTGGAAACGGCCTTGGCCGAGTATCGGCGTCAGCCACAGCAAGCCCAAGTGGCCGCTGCTGACGGTTCGCCGCCCCCCGTCGCCCGCCCGGCAGTCAACGCCAAGCTGAATGATGAATTTTTGCAGCCGGTTATGGCGAAACACATTCGCTTTACCATCTCGGCCACCAACGCCAGCCAACCTTGCCTGGATGAACTGGAGATTTTCTCACGGGGAGAAAACGTGGCGCTCGCCACTGCCGGAGCAACGCCCTCGTCGGGAGGTGACTTTGAGCATCCGTTCCACAAGTTAGAACATATTAACGATGGCCGCTTCGGCAACGCGCGCAGTTGGATCGCCGCGCAAGATTCGGGAGGCTGGGTGCAAATTAGCTTGCCCGCACCGAAGCAGATCGACCACATCCGCTGGGCGCGCGATCGCGAAGGTAATTTTGCGGATCGCGTGGCTGTTGATTACAAAATCGAGGTTTCCCTAGATGGTCAGCAGTGGCAATTGGTGGCCAGCGACGACGATCGCCATCCCCCGGGGACACCCCCCGAGCAAATCTCCGACTACGTGATTGCCGATGCGGCGGAAGCAGCTCGCGAGCGGTTGCGAAAACAGCTTGCGCGGCTCACCGGTTTACGACGAGAACGTGATGATTTGACCCGTCCGATCACGGCCTACGTGGGAACTTTTAGCCAACCCGGTCCCACTCACCGACTCTACCGTGGCGAGCCAACCGCACCGCGGGAAACTGTTCTTCCAGCAGCGATCAGCTCGCTCAGTGATCTGCAGCTTCCTGCCGACACTCCCGAACGAGAACGTCGCTTGGCCGTCGCCCGCTGGATTGCCGCTGATGATAATCCGCTGACGCCCCGCGTGCTGGTAAATCGACTTTGGCAACACCATTTTGGCACTGGCATCGTCGACACGCCCAGCGACTTTGGCACCAATGGCACGCCCCCGTCGCATCCCGAGTTGCTCGATTGGTTGGCGGCCGAATTTGTCGCTTCGGGATGGTCGCTCAAGCATATCCATCGCCTGCTGCTGCGGTCGCGAACGTGGCAACAAGATAGCCGTCCGCGAGAGTCGGCGATTGCCGTGGATGCTGCCAGCCGGTTGCTGTGGCGATTTCCTCCGCGGCGCTTGGAGGCCGAAGCGATTCGCGATTCCATTTTGGCCGTCACGGACAAACTGCGGGTCGACGTCGGCGGGCCCGGATTTAGCGCCTTCGAGGTCGAACAGGAAAACGTGCGTCACTATTTCCCCAAGAAGTCATTCGGTCCGGCGGATTGGCGGCGCATGGTTTACATGACGAAAGTTCGGCAAGAGCGGGATGCGGTGTTCGGCGTTTTTGACTGCCCGGATTTCAACCAAGTCGTTCCCAAACGCAGTCGATCCACCACGCCGCTGCAAGCGTTGAACTTGTTAAACAGCAACTTTGTTCTGCAGCAAGCCACTTTCTTCGTCGACAGGCTGGCGGCGATGTCCACGGATGACGCTCAACGCGTTCGTTTGGCATATCAGTTCTGCTGCTCGCGGGAACCGGAAAATCATGAAGTGGAGTCAGCTTTGAAGTTCATCGCCGCCACCAATTGGACGCAGTTCGCGCGGGCGATGCTGAACGCCAACGAGTTTGTATTTATCCCCTGATGAAGCTGAGATTATGCATACCACACGACGTCAACTGTTGCTCAACACGGCCAACGGTTTAGGCGGCATCGCGCTGGCCAGTTTGCTCCATCAGCAGGGCTTGGGGGCGGCCGAGCGCACTCCCTTGCGTCCTGACATTGACGCCTCACGCCCCTTCGCCGCACGGCCATCGCATTTTCCGCCGCAAGCGAACAAAGTGCTGATGATCTTTTGCTCGGGCGCCTGCAGCCAACTTGATACGTTCGACTATAAGCCGGAGTTAATTCGCCTCGATGGACAACCAATGCCCGGTTCCGAGCAATTGGTCACGTTCCAAGGCGCGCAGGGCAACTTGACCAAAAGCCCCTGGGAGTTTCGGCCCCGCGGCGAGTGTGGCAAGATGGTTTCCGACTTGGTTCCGCATTTGGGAGACATGGTCGATGAGATGTGTTTCATTCATTCGCTGACCGGCAAAACCAACACGCATGGCCCGGGCGAGAACTTCATGTCGACCGGTTACACCTTGGACGGTTTTCCCAGCATGGGAGCCTGGGTGACTTGGGGGTTGGGTACCGAAAATGAAAATTTGCCCGCTTACGTGGCGATTCCCGATCCGCGTGGCACTCCGCAGTCGAGCGTCAATAATTGGGGGCCCGGTTTTTTACCCGCCGCTTTTCAAGGGACCGATTTCAACGCCAGTCAACCGCTGCGAAATTTGCAACGCCCCGCAGCGTTCGATGATGCCACTGACCGCCGCACCCGCGAGTACTTGCGCGAGCTGAATCAACATCATCTGGATACTTTCTATCCCGGTGACAGTGAGTTAGCGGCCCGGATTGCCAGCTATCAACTGGCGGCAAAGATGCAACTGTCGGTGCCGGAAGTTGCCGACTTGTCCACAGAATCAGCCCACACGCTGCGTGATTATGGTGCCGACGACAGCAGCAATCCAATCAAGCAAGGTTACGCACGCAATTGCGTACTGGCTCGTCGCTTGATTGAAAGTGGCGTGCGATTCGTCCAGCTTTTCAATGGTGCTTATCAAACGGGCGGAGAAGGGGTCAGCAATTGGGATGGACATAAACAACTGAAGGAACAATACAGCAAACATGGTCCGGTGATGGATCAACCGACCGCCGCGCTATTGAGAGATCTCAAACAACGCGGGCTGTTGGAAGATACTTTGGTTGTTTGGTGCACGGAGTTCGGCCGTATGCCAACCTTTCAAGCCGGGGCCAGCGGACGCGACCACAACCCCGAGGGCTTTACCGCCTGGCTTGCTGGCGCTGGGGTTAAGGCTCCGTTTACCTACGGCGCGACGGACGAATTCGGCTACAAAGCGGTGGAGAATGTGGCGACGGTGTATGACTTCCACGCCACGATCTTACATTTATTAGGCCTCGATCACGAGCGTTTATCTTATTATCACAACGGTTTTGAACGTCGTTTGACCGACGTCCATGGCCACGTAATCAAAGATATTTTGGCGTTCTAATTGGTGTTAGTTGTTAGCCGTTTGGCCGCTAGGCCCGGTTTCCGTTTTGAGCCGAACTAGTCGCGCACAACCGAACGGTGGCTAGCGCCAAAACCGCTAACGATTGCACGGTGGCTAGCGTTAGAACCGCTAACGATTTCTCAAAGTGCGATAGTGACTGTTTTCGATTCCAAATAGGGCTTGAGGCCTTCTTCGCCCAACTCGCGTCCGTGTCCACTCATCTTAAAGCCACCGAAAGGTGCGGCGGCGTCAAAGACGTTGTAACAGTTCACCCACACGGTTCCGGCTCGCACGCGGGCTGCGTAGTCGTGGGCGCGACTGAGATTGTTAGTCCAGACGGCGGCAGCCAAGCCAAAGCAAGTGTTGTTGGCACGCTGGATCATTTCATCGGTGTCTTTGAAACTTAACACGCTGAGGACTGGTCCGAAGATTTCCTCTTTGGCGATCGCCATCTCGTCGGTCACGTTCGCGAACACGGTCGGCTGGACGAAATAGCCACGATCTCCCGCCCGCTTGCCACCGGCGACACAATTCGCGCCAGCTTGTTTGCCTTGATCAATGTACGACATGATCTTGTCAAACTGGGCCTGGTCGACTTGAGGGCCTTGTTCGGTGGTGGAATCAAAGGGATCGCCGATGCGACGTTGCTGCGTGAGAGCTACCAATTTTTCCATGAAAGCATCGTGCACGGATTCTTCCACAAAGACTCGACTGCCAGCGCAACAGCATTGTCCCTGATTGAAGAACAAGCCGTTATAAGCTCCCCTGGCGGCGGCGTCCAAATCGGCATCGGCAAAGACCACGTTGGGACTTTTGCCACCCAACTCGAACGTCAATCGTTTGAGCGTGTCGATCGAATCACGCGTGATCACTTGAGCCGTTCGATGCTCCCCCGTGAAAGCGACTTTGTCGATCAAAGGATGCTTCACGATCGCCGCCCCGGCCGTCGGGCCGTAGCCGGGCACGACGTTGATCACGCCTGGGGGAAAACCGGCCTGCTGAGCCAGGGCCGCCATTCGCAGGCAGGTCAACGGCGTTTGCTCGGCTGGTTTCATGACCACCGTGCAACCGGCCGCCAAGGCGGGGCCCCACTTCCAAGCCGCCATCAGCATGGGAAAATTCCAAGGGATAATCTGCCCGGCAACACCCACCGGTTCCTTCCGCGTGTAGCAGAAGTAATTTCCCCGGATGGGCACCGTGCTGCCTTGAATTTTATCAGCGAAACCGGCGTAATAGCGCAGCACATCGATCACCAAGGGTAAATCGGCGGTGCGACTATCCTTGATCGGTTTGCCATTGTCGAGTGTCTCCAGGGCGGCCAGATCGTCCAGTTCATCTTCGATTAAATCGGCCAAGCGATAGAGCAGCCGCCCCCGATCGGCAGCGTCCATCTTCGGCCAAGGCCCACTTTCAAAGGCCCGACGAGCCGCTTTGGCGGCACGGTCAATGTCCTCGGCGTCCCCCTCGGCGACTTGAGCGATCTCCTCTTCGGTCGCCGGATTGATTGTGGCGAATGTTTTTCCACTGGCAGCCGGTACCCATGCGCCATCGATAAAACACTCGGTGTGATCGATTTTAGCCTGTACGGCAGTTGGTTCAGTCATGATTGACATCGCAGATCACTCTCGGTTGAGGGGAATTCCGGAAACAGAAGCTGGTCAACGGCGGGGATTCACCACCAAAAGACGCTTTCAAGGATCATTCTACGCCATTGTCTCGCGTCTTCTCAAGCCGTGTCGTGCCACGGTTGCAATCCCTTCTGGATTTTCCCGCCCCCGGTTAGGTGCCGATTGGCAAGATCTTCGTCGGTAGAACGAATCCATGTTGGCGATGGTCAGCCAGCAGCGTTGTAGAGTTTGATATGTTAGCTTTGACTCAAAAATCTCCACCGTGGGTGGCTTGTAAGTGGTAGTAAATGCGGCACAATTGTCGCTGAACTGATCAAGCCCCTCTCTCGCTATCCAAATCTATAGGAAAATTAAAACATGTCCGACCAGTTACCCGCCGCCCAAAAGTCGACTTCAGGCTTGAAAATTGTCCTGATTGTTTTGCTCGTCCTCTTCGGCTTGGGGATCCTTGCTTGTGGCGGTATCGCAGCCTTGACCTACTTCGGTTTTGATAAACTCCAGCAAGCCGCTGGCGAAGAGTTCCAAAAACAACTGGCGGGCAACCCGACGCTGGAAGCAGAGGTCGGCGAAAACTTTACATTGAAAATGGACCTGATGGAAACGGGCCGGAGAGCTCAGGAAAATCAAGGCAAGCAGATCATCGTATTTAACGTCGAAGGCCCCAAGGCCAGCGGCGTGCTGATTGCCGAACCGGGCAGCAACAACAAAATCGCCAAGGCTACGCTAGAACTCTCAGATGGCAAAGTGGTCGAGATTCCGATCGAAGATACCGCTGCCCCCGCGGTCGATGCCGCAGAGGGACTTGACCCCCTTGATGTCGATCTGGGTGATTTACCTGGCGATGACGCTGCAGGCGTAGAACAGCCCGAAGTTCCCTAGTCTCCCACACTGACTCGCGGCGTTAGCGAAGAAAATGAGCATGATTTTCTCGCTAACGCCGCGCTGATTGTTACGAACGCTCCTTTACTTACTTATCAATTACTTGGTGCCGGTCTGCCGGGCCCATGACCAGCGTTGGGCGCACCGGCACCAGCCGTGGCAGGGCGTCGTTGTTGGGGATAAAGACAGCAATTTGAAGGACAAACGTCGTGCCAGGGGCCGAGCTCGCCCAAAGCGGTGCGAGGATTTTCGGGGCCGGGGTGCAGACGCTCGCAAACCAAATCGACGATCATTTTCACGTAAGCGGGGTGTGTTCCCACCGTTCCCGCGCGGGCCATCGGTAACCCAATCGCTTCGCACAAATCGGCCGCTTCCTCATCCAGGTCAAACATGACTTCCATGTGGTCACTGATGAAACCAATCGGCACGACCACGACGGCTTTCAGCTCGCCCGACTCGTGCCCCTCTTTGAGATAATCGCAAACATCCGGTTCGAGCCAAGGTTGCTGTGGCGGGCCACTGCGGCTCTGATAAACCAGTTTCCAATCCGCCACGCCCACCGTCTCAGCCACTAGCCGGCAGCTCTCGCGAAGTTGTTTTTCGTAGTCGGCGTTGTCGGACATGGAAAAAGGAATGCTGTGGGCGGTGAATACCAATTGGGGTCCCTGCGGAGTTTTCGCAGCCAATTGTTCCATCGCCTCCCGCACGCGGTCTCCCATCGCTTCGATGAAGCCCGGATGGTTGAAACCGAAACGCAATTTTTCCACCGCGGGAGCTCCTTCGCCCACTTCGGCTTGCGCCGCGGCGATGTTCTCACGGTACTGTCGACAGCCGCTGTAGCAGCTGAACATGCTGGTGAAAAAAGCGAGCGAACGGCGATGACCCTGGTCACGCATTTCCGCCAGCGTGGCTGGCAGTAGCGGGTCCCAATTACGATTACCCCAGTAAATTGGCAGTTCGATACCTGCTGCGGCGAAAGCTGATTTTAAGGCCGCGATCAACTCCCGATTCTGCTCGTTGATCGGGCTGACGCCGTCGAAATGGTTGTAGTGCTCGGCCACTTCCAGCATCCGTTCTCGGGGCACATTCTTGCCCCGCAAGACGTTCTCGAGGAAGGGCATCACATCGTCGGGACCCTCGGGTCCACCAAATGAAATGAACAGCAGGGAGTCGTAGGGGGGCGGTGAATTTGACACAGGAACCGGACTTCTTTGTCTGCGAGAGATTGAAAACACGAGCTGCGGTCAGCTTGCTAATTATTGCGTCGGCGTCAAGCGGGTTGTGATCGAGCGGAGACCACAAACAACTCGCCAGACGCTAAAAGCCGCACAATCGTCAAATTCATCACATTTGGAGTAAACTTCGCCACCGCGGAGGTCGATGAACCGACAAAGCCAATATCTGGTTTTCGTTAGTCCTCTGCTGCGGGCCTTGTTTTCGCCAAACGAAACTTTCAGGCTTGGCACGAACGACTAATCTGAGTTAATCAGACCGGCGTTGATCGCCCTAGGAATGAGCTGAATGAAAACGCCACGACTAAAACTATTTCGACTCTACTCGCCGTCCGCTTCGTCCACTCCCGAGGGAGAGTCTGGGGCGCCAGAAAGTGAGAGGCGAGAGTCGGGGGAACCGACCGCCGGCCAGCCAGTCGCCGGCCCTGACAAGCCGACAGCCAAGTTGGCTGCTATCGCAGGCCCGTCTGGAGCAGGCAACGCGGCCGATAATCGGCAAGCGCCGATGATGCCGGTTGCCGTACGAGATCTCGTGCCCCTGTTGGTCGACGCTTTTCAATCCGATCGCACTTGGCTGAAAGATTTTGGCCAGGAGCAAATTCAAGTGTCCCCCGATTTCTACGACATTTTGTTGGCCTATCAACAACTTCGTCGCTGCGACGCCGCATAAATCGCCTTGGAATCGGACTAGCTATTTTTTTGCACTTTTTGGTAATGCTACTGGCTACGGTAGACCGACGTCGGTCCGCCCGAGAATCAACTCTAGCCAGGCGAGTGTCTGATGCGTTCAATCGCGGTCATCAATCAGAAGGGTGGCGTAGGCAAAACCACGACGGCCGTTAACTTATCAGCGGCTTTGGCCGACGCAGGGAAACGCGTCTGTGTCTTGGACCTTGATCCCCAAGCGCATGCGTCGCTGCACCTCGGCCTGTCGGTGATCGACGAAAACAGCATGTACGAAGTGCTGTGTGGGAACGCCTCGATTGCTGACGCCCGTCGCGACATAACCGAAAACCTCTCGGTCGTCCCCTCCAACCTTGATTTGGCAGCATCCGAAATGGAGTTGGCCGGTGAGGTCGGCCGGGAGATGATTCTCCGCGACAAATTGGCTGTCGATCGAGAACCTTTCGATTACTTGATCCTCGATTGCCCCCCGTCCTTAGGTGTCTTGACGATCAATGCGCTAGTCGCCGTCGATGAAGTCTTCCTGCCGTTGCAGCCACACTTCTTGGCGTTGCACGGGTTAAGCAAGCTGCTGCGTACGGTGGAAATTGTTTCTCGGCGTTTAAACAACCGGCTGCGTCTCTCCGGCACCGTGCTCTGTATGTATGATTCCAACACGCGGTTGGCCGCGGAAGTTAGCAATGACGTGCAAAGCTTCTTCACAGCCAACCAGGATACGGCGGGCGTGTTGAGCGGAGCCAAGTTCTTCGACACCAAGATCCGGCGAAATGTACGCTTGGCCGAAGCCCCCAGTTTTGGTCAAGCTATTTTTCAATATGCTCCGACCAGCAACGGGGCCGAGGACTATCGCAATCTAGCCGAAGAGGTTTTACAGCAGGAGCAAGGCGGCTTTCTGCTCGGACAACAACAGCGTGACCAGCCGGTGGCGGCTTAACCGACCACAACCTTACGTAGGTTGTTCTTAACGCTCCGCATGCACGGCGAACACGCCTCGCATTTTTTCGGTGATCCACGGGTCGGGAGCATTTTTTCGCCCCGTGACAAGATCGGCAAAGTTGTCTGCTAAGACTTCCTCGGGATGAATAATGTAGCCGGTGTTTCGTCCGATCTGGCGACCAAAGTCGGGATGGTTGGGCGAGTGGAAAATGACCATGTCATCGCGTATGACAGGTTGATAGCTGCCGTCCTCATCATCGCGGGCAACCTCCATCAGTTGAAATTGCAGATAAGCGAACATCCGGCGGCTCTTTTCTGGATCATAGAATTTGTCCGCAAACAACACTGGTGCGGCAAACACTTTTTGCTCGCCAGTGTTGCGCAGTTCAATGATGTGTTGAATGATCGGCGCGTCGGGATTGGTGATTCGCAAGTCACGCAAATTCTTAGGCAGCAAGACTTCGCCCACCAAGCGAAAGCCAATTGTCGCGTACAGTCCGTCGCGCAGCACTGGATAGCGGCGCGAGATCACGTGAAAACACTCGTGTGCGAGCAGCTTTGCCAAATCACCTCGGTCAGATTGCAAACGGGCCGTCGGCAAAACCACCGCGGTCCCGCGGGTATATGCTGCCCCCGCCTCTTCGCGTCCGCTGGAATGGATCATCTGAATCGCTGGCAAACCTTGCGGGACCAGTGTCCGGATCGCCGGCTCCACCAATGCAAATGCCTCCCGCACCGTTTGCTGTTGTGCTGCGGTCCAGGGCCGAATCTCAGCGGCAACAAAATCTAAATATTGCTCACGCGTGACAGACTGCTTTGCTTGCATTCGGGATTGCAGATCAAAGGGGCTGAGGCGGGAGAGGAAATCATCCTCAGTCGAAAGGATTTTCACGCCCATTTCGACGCTGGCAAACTCGATCTGCAATGGCTTGCCGGGAACCGTTTGGCCAGGCACCTGAGCGCTCGCCCTGCCTGTGGCAACCACACTACTGGTAACCAGCAGCATGTAGCAAAAACAAGAAACACGAATTGAAAATGGTCTTAGTGTCACCACAAGTGAGTTCCAGAAAGAAATGGACAGGGCCTCAAGACTAAACAACTTCGTAACCCGCACGTTGTTCGCGACTCAAATGCTCGTTCGCCTCTTGGTCGTCTCCAAAGGTCTCTGACTCGGCATTCCAAGTCAACGGTCTGCCCGCGCGCATGGCGATGTTTCCCAAATGACAGGTCGTCGCGCTGCGATGCTGGCTTTCGATATCAGAAATCGGTTGTTGTCGAGTAGCAAGGCAATCGAAAAAATTTCCCATATGATTGATGATCGCATCGAGCTTGCCGGCTCGCTCGGGCCGCTGCAGGTTATCACGATCATAGACTTGGAAATTTTCTCGCGTCAGTGGACGTGTTGCCAGGGCATCGACGGGAGCGCCCGAAATGGTGCCGCGATTTACAAAGATTCTCCCTTCCGAACCAGTCAACATGATACCGTTGCGCCCCGTATCGCCGACTGTTAACACGACGCCGCTGGGATAGGTGTATTGGGCTTGGTAATCGATCGCCACATCATAACTGGCTTCGTCGACTTGCGGATATTTCGCTTGGGCTTCAACGCGTTGCGGATATTCGTCGATTGCCCATTGAGCGATATCCAAATGGTGCGCACCCCAGTCGGTCATTTGACCACCGGAGTACGCGTACCACCAGCGAAAGGTGTAATGGGAACGCTCGGCGATATAAGGGCGGTCGGGCGTTTGGCCTTGCCACCGCTCCCAGTCGAAATTGGGCGGCACTGCACGCACCGGAAAAGGACCACCTTGGACGTTTTTGCCCAAGACAACATCAACACTTTGCAGCTGCCCCAGGCGTCCTTGGCGAACCATTTCAACGGCTAATCGAAAGCGAGAGTCGCTGCGTTGCCAGCTGCCGACTTGCACCACCCGGCCCGTCTCCTCGACCACGCGGCGGATGACTTTGCCTTCGTCGATCGTCAGCGTCAATGGTTTTTCACAGTACACATCTTTACCGGCACGGCAGGCATCGATCAACATTTTGCTGTGCCAGTGATCGGGAGCACCAATTAAGACCACGTCGACGTCATCACGGCTGATCAGGTCTTGGTAATCGCCGAAAATTCTCGCGGTGCTACCGAAACTCGCACGCGCCTGATCCAAGACATGTCGATCGACATCACACAGCGCCACCACGTCGCCGTACTGCTTGGCCTTTTCAGTAATCACGGTGCCCTGATAACGCAGCCCAATCGCTCCGATCCGAGGGCGCGAATTGGGGCTGGCCGAACTGTCTTGAGCGATCGGCTGAGGGTTGGCCCAATAGCCCCCTGCGACCGTTCCGGCGGACATTGCGCCGCTGGCCAGCACCCCGCTGGTGATCGCCGCTTGGCGGATAAACTGTCGACGCGTTGGGTGCCGGGCCGTGGCAGTGGGACTGGCTGGACAGGCAATCGCTTGGTGGGGCCGGGTCGCTTGGTGGGGCTGCATAGCGGTGGTGGGCAATCAAGTGGGGAAGGAAATGAACGAGGGCTGCAAAACAAAGAGCAGTAGCCAACCAGTGGTTTTGCTGCGTGGAGTGCTATTTTATCAGCTCGGCGGAGCTTGTGTTTTGCGACTCTGGCCCTTCCGTCTGAATTCCCCGCAGAGTCCGAAAAGTGGGGTGCGGGCTAGTCGAAAGTTGCCATTGAATGCGTTAAGCTGGTCGCACGAAAGACCTGCCTTAAATTTCCACTCAACCTGCCTCCAATTCGCGGGACGCTCCGGCCATGAATTTTCAACGCTGGTTATTTTCCTTGCTCATCTTCTCCCCAACGAGCTTGTTGCTGGCGGACGACTGGCCGCAATGGCGGGGCCCGCAGCGGGATGCCAAATCTGCCGAAGCGGGTTTGTTCGGCAATTGGGACGCGGATGGCCCGCCGCTGGCTTGGACAACCGCGGGGATTGGGGAAGGCTACGCCAGCGTGGCGGTGGTCGGGGATCGGATTTATACAACGGGCAATTTACCAAACGGCCAAGTTGTCAGCGCGATCGACGTCGCTAACGGTAAACTCGTTTGGCAACAACAGGTGACGCGACAGCCGCCACAACATGGCTATGAAGGCAGCCGCTGCACCCCCGCGGTCGATGGCAATCGCCTCTACGTGGTGACCAGCTCAGGTGGTATTATCTGTTTGCAAACCGCCACCGGTAAAATCGTATGGCAGCGTGATTTCGCTGATTGGAACGGCAAGATGATGAGCGGCTGGGGATTCAGCGAATCGCCGCTGGTCGATGGCAATCGCGTGATTTGCACACCGGGCGGTAACAAAGGAACGATCGTAGCGCTCAACAAAGTCAACGGCAAGGAAATTTGGGCCTCTCAGCTACCTAACTTCCCGCAGGAGACCGGTGTTAACGGCGATAACCTGAGCGACGGTGCTGGTTACGGTTCGGTGGTCGTGTCGAATGGTGCCGGTGTGAAACAATATATTCAATTGGTCGGTCGCGGACTGATTGGAATCCGAGCCAGCGATGGCGCCCCGCTCTGGCGTTACAGCAAAGTTGCTAACGGTACTGCCAATATTCCCACGGCAGTTGTTGATGGAGATTTGGTTTTCACCAGCACTGCTTACGGTACTGGTTCAGCTCTGCTGCGGTTAACCAAAAAGGGCAATCAAGTGCAAGCCGAAGAGGTCTATTGGTTAGATGCTCGGACGCTTCAGAATAAGCATGGTGGGATGGTGCTGGTCGATGGCCACATCTATTGCGGCACAGGTAATGGTGAAGGCCTGCCGACTTGCTTAAACATGCAAACCGGAGAAATCGCTTGGGGTCCCGAACGTGGTAAAGGGCGGGGAGAAGCCAGCTTAATTTACGCCGACGGACATTTAGTGATTCGTCGAGATGATGGCACGGTGATGCTCGTGGTCGCCACGCCAGAAAAGTTTGAACTAAAGCACTCCTTCATGCCGGAAGTTCAAGAAGGGAAATCATGGGCCCATCCCGTGATCGCCGGTGGGCGATTCTACTTGCGTGAGCAGAACCGCTTGATGGCCTACGAATTACGCTCCCAAATTTAAACCACTCGCGAGTTTCGCCTTGAACGATCCTACTCAACTGCGCAGCCATCGTTGGTTTGGTCCCGATGACTTGCGCTCATTCGGTCATCGCTCGCGTCTGAAAGGCATGGGCTTTGACGACGCCGATTACCGCGATAAACCGATTGTTGGTATTCTAAATACTTGGAGTGACCTCAATACCTGTCATTCGCATTTTAAATCGCGAGTCGAAGAGGTCAGGCGTGGCATTTTGCAGGCCGGTGGATTTCCGGTCGAAGTGCCCGTGATGAGCCTCGGCGAAATGCTGATGAAGCCGACGACGATGTTCTATCGCAACTTGTTAGCGATGGAGACCGAGGAGGTGTTGCGGTGCCACCCCATCGATGCCGCCGTGCTGATGGGAGGCTGTGATAAGACCGTCCCCGCGATGTTAATGGGAGCCATTTCAGCGAACATCCCGGCGATCTTTTTCCCCGCCGGACCCATGCTGAAAGCGCGTTGGAAAGATACGACGCTCGGCAGTGGTAGTGATGCCTGGAAGTTTTGGGCCGAACGCTGTGCCGGCAATCTGTGCGACGGCGACTGGTTTGAGATTGAAAATTGTATCGCCCGTTCGGCTGGCACCTGCATGACGATGGGAACGGCCAGCACGATGGCTGCGGCTGCCGAAGCGTTGGGCTTTGTGCTCTCCGGCGGTTCGTCCATCCCAGCCGTGTTGGCTGAGCATAGTCGATTGGCCGTTGCCACTGGGCGTCGTGCGGTCGAGCTGGCTTGGGTAGACTTGAAACCACTGCAGCTGGTGACCAAGCAATCGATCGAAAATGCTGTTCGCACCGTGTTGGCGATTGGGGGCTCCACGAATGCGATTGTTCATCTCATTGCGCTTGCCGGTCGCGCCAATGTCGAACTGACGCTGGATGATTTTGATCAGCTTTCACGCTCTACTCCGCTGCTGGCTGATATTCGTCCGGCCGGTCAACATCTCATGGAAGACTTCTACAATGCTGGGGGCCTACCTGCACTGCTGAAGAACTTGGGCGACTTATTAAATCTTGATTGTCCAACCGTTAGCGGGATGACACTTGGCGAACAAGTGGCCTCCGCCGAAGTGGTCGATGAAACCATTATTTGTTCGCGACACCTGCCGCTCCGCAGTGATGCCGGCACGTATGTCTTGCGGGGTAATCTCGCTCCCGACGGTTGTGTGATCAAAGCAATTGCTGCCGAGCCCCGGTTGTTAAAGCACACTGGCCCCGCGGTGGTGTTTGATGACTATGCGACACTCAAAGAACGGATTAATGATCCCGATCTGGATGTTACTGCCGATTCAGTTTTGATTCTGCGTTCAGCCGGGCCCGTCGGTGGCCCGGGGATGCCCGAGTGGGGAATGCTGCCAATTCCGAAAAAGTTGCTAGCTCAGGGAGTTCGCGATATGGTGCGGATCAGTGACGCGCGGATGAGCGGCACCAGCTACGGAGCGTGTGTCCTGCACGTCGCTCCGGAATCTTGGGCTGGGGGGCCGCTGGCACTTGTTCGCGATGGTGACTTGGTTGAACTCGACGTGACGCAACGCCGACTGCATTGGCACGTTTCAGCAGACGAGATCGCCGCCCGGCGGGCCGCCTGGAAGGCTCCCGAACCTCGTTTTGGAAGAGGGTATGGGCAACTCTACGAGCGGCATGTGCAACAATCCAACGCGGGCTGTGATTTCGATTTTCTGCATGGTGGAACTCCCAATCAGGAGCCTGATATTTTTTGACAATGTAGCTAGCCGTGGTTCTCGTGTTGAACCAAATTTTTTGCCCGCCACCGAACGGTGGCTAGCGCCAAAACCGCTAACGTTCCAACTTTTTTACCCCATGTGACGTCGCAACTATGGATATCTCCCCGCCGAGTGTGGATCGTTTACGACAATCGGTCATTGCCGTACCTCCGCTAGCTCGAGCCCCGGATGGCACTTTGGCTGCCGCTGAAAATGAAAAGCTGATTCGCCATCTGGAGCGGGGAGGCATTAACATTTTGCTTTACGGGGGCAACGCCGTTTTCTATCATCTGCGACCCTCTGAATATGAGCGTGTCTTACAGTTGTTAGTGCAAACGGCTGCACCCAGCACGGCTGTCGTCCCCGCCGTCGGTCCCACCTACGGATTGATGATGGATCAAGCCGAAGTGCTGCAGGACTTTCAGTTCCCCACCGTGATGGTGCTGCCGCAACGCGACATTACCGATCCGCAAGGCATTGTGCATGGCATTCGGGCCTTTGCCAACGCCTACGGCAAACCAGTGGTGCTGTACCTAAAATTTGAGAACTGGCTTCCCACCGCGGCTGTCAAAAGCCTAGTCGATGACGGGCTGGTCTCCTGGATTAAGTACGCCGTGGTCCACGATGATCCGGCTGCTGATGATGAACTGCGGCGATTGGTCGACGCGGTGGGTGGCGAGCGAATAATTAGCGGCATCGGCGAGCAACCGGCCATTGTTCACTTGCGTGATTTCGGCGTCACTGGTTTTACCAGCGGCTGTGTCTGTGTCGCCCCCACTCGTTCGATGCAAATGTTGCGGGCGATTCAAGCGGGAGATTTTCAAGCCGCCGAACTTATTCGCCAAAAGTTCTCCATGTTGGAAGATCTCCGCAATCGCATTCACCCAATCCGCGTGTTGCACGCCGCGGTCACGGCCAGCGGGATCGCCGATGCCGGTCCCATTATCCCACTGCTCTCGGAACCACCGGCTGAAGAGCTGGCCGCGATCACCGCTGCTGCCGAGTCATTGCTAGCGTGGGAACGCGAAGCCAGCGTCGCACAAGGGTAACCGCATGCCGATTCCCGACCGCCCCCGCTTCCCCGCAGCTGACACTCGCTTCCAACTATTGCAGACTGATGACGGTTCGTTGACTCTCGAAGAACTTGCCAGCGGGGATACTTTTCACAGCGGCTGCGGGGCGATCAGTGAGTGCGAGCACGTCTACTTGCGAAACAGTGACGTGTTCTCAAGGTTATCGCGGGGTAAACCGACTCGGGTGCTCGAATTGGGGTTCGGCACCGGGCTGGCCTTTGCCGTCACTGCCCTCGAGGCCCTCACGCAGCAAGCTCCTCTGCAATATACGGCCATTGAAGCGCGACCACTTGGTGTCGAACTAATGCGGCAAGTGTTAGAGCCGAGTCTGCGACCAAGGATTGAGCAACTTGTCGATTCGCAACGCGATGCCGCCGAGCGTTTGCTGCCCAACCTACTAAACGCTTGGCAGTCAGCGATCCCGGCGCTTATTCAGCATGTTGCTCGCAAGCAACCAATTGGTGAGCGAGCAACGAACGAGCCACAGTCGCGAGCTCCCCGGCAATTACCCATCCAGCTGACGTCCGCGTGTCAGCTGTTGATGCTCATTGGCGACGCCAACCGATGGCAGCCAGAGCCGACCGAAAGCTTTGATGCGATTTATTTCGACCCATTCAGTCCCGCCAGCAATCCGCAATTGTGGAGCGAGGAATACCTGGCCCGAATCGCCGCGTTGTTGAGTCCCGCAGGTCGCTTGGTCAGCTATTGCGTCAATAGCCAAGTCCGTCGCAGCTTGCAGCGTTTGGGACTGCAAGTTGAACGACGTTCCGGTCCTCCCGGCGGTAAACGTGAGGTGCTCGTCGCCCGACCTGACGGCCGGGCGTAGAAAATAATCGACAAGCTGAGACGCAGCTGCCCGCGAGAGCCCTACATGTTGATCTCGAAACCTTTGCGATATTCGCGAGCCAAGAATGCGTTCGCTTGATCATCGCCGATGATTTCACGTTTATTGGGATCCCAATTGACTTCTCGACCGAGTCGCATGGCGATATTGGAGAGATGGCAAATTTCCAACATCCGATTATGCGTCCAGACGTCGGAAATTGGTTGCTTCCGTGACTTCATCGCGTCAGTGAAGTTGGCCGTATGGTTGGCGCTAACCGGTCCGCCATAGACCTCTTCGATCGCTCCTTCGGGCAGCGGATTGGACTTTAAAGCTTCCACCGGCGAGCCGGTGATCTTGCCGCGGTTTACGAAGAATCGCCCTTCCGTCCCCTCGAACAGAATACCGTTGTCGCCTTCGCTGGTGATAATCATCTCCACATCATTCGGCATTTGAACGCGAATGTTAAACTTGGTCGCCGCGTTGTATTGATCAGCAACCAAGGGGTGTCCGTCGCGGTATTCGACTGGCAACGTGTAATCCAACGGAGTCACGGTGCTCGGGCCGGTATCGCCGGCACCGAGCGCCCAGCAAGCGATATCGACGTGGTGTGCACCCCAGTCGGTTAACTTCCCACCGGAGTATTCATGCCAATTTCGGAACGAATAGTGGGCGTTGCTGTATAGCGGGACTCCACCACCGTAGCCGGTTCGCATTTCTGGCAGCGCCCGATAGGCAACCTGCGGGGCTGGACCTAACCAGAAATCCCAGTCGAGTCCCTCGGGCAGTGGCGCTTCTGGAATTACCGGTGAGGGGATCATGCCATTAATTCCACAGGTCACTTTCTTGACCGTACCGATGCGGCCATGCTTTACCAAGGCTACCGCTTGTAAGAAGCGTTGATCAGATTCAGTCCGCTGCATCGTTCCCACTTGGAAAACGCGACCGGTCTCTTTGACGACCTTCTCGATCAGCTTCCCTTCATCAATTGTCAGTGTTAGCGGCTTTTCGCAGTAGACGTCCTTACCAGCATACATCGCTTCCACGGCGATCTTGGTGTGCCAATGATCGGGAGTGGCAATCATTACCGCGTCGATATCTTGGCGATCCAAGATTTTGCGATAATCCTTGTAGGCGTCAGGTGCTTTCCCTTGACTATCCTTAACGCGCCCAACATTCTCGCCCAAGACGTTTGCATCGACATCGGCCAACGCCGCAAAGTCCGCATAGCCAAATGACTTGCTGGTGATCGCCCAGCCCTGGTTTCGTAACCCGATCGTGGCGAACACGGGACGATCGTTGGCGGCTTGATAACCGAAGGCCCGTTTGGTCGAAGGCAGCAACAAACTGGCGGCACCCAATGTCGCTGCACCTTGCAGAAATTGGCGTCGGGATCGCTGGAATTTTTGGGGCATCTGGAGATCCTTGAGGAGCGTATCGAGGAGAAGGTTTACAGCAATGACGCCACTGAGCCTTAACGACTCGAGTGCGTCAATTTCTGGGGAATTCGTTCCAATTATAGTCTCTCGAGAATACCGTCGGCAACCAGAAGGCAATTTGGTGTTTTTTGCCTATCGACGCAACTCGCTCAATCCTCGGCAGCGGTCAGATAGCCACCGAGCCGCACGCGAAAAATGGCTAAGACGACGAGTAGGCCCGTATAGCCGAGCAAGACCGTCACGTTAAAGAGGGGGCCAGCGGTTCCGAACAGCATCTCCAATTGGTAATCATCCTCGCGTCTCAGTCCCATCCAATGAGTTAATAAGCCCAACAGCCTGTAACCGACGGTGAGGCGGTTGATCGAGGCTGGAATAATCGAAATCAAACCTTCGATAAACACCAAGTAAATAATCGCGACCACCATCGCTCGCTTTTGCACAATGGTACCGATCAGCGATAACAGGGCCCCGTAAGCCAAACTGCCCAGCACGACTAGGGAGCAGAGCACCCACCACAACCGCCAAGGTTCGCTGATCCCGGAGGCTGGCACGGCGACGCTGGTTGCCATCACGCCGGCCGATATTGCCCACAGAATGGCTACCAAGAATTTACCCAGCACCATGCTGCGACTGCCGGTGGGCCGCGAGACGACATACAACCAAGTTCGTCCCTCAATCTCACTGCTGATCACCGGCGTGGCCCACAACAACAATCCCATTACGCAGGATACGCGGACGATCAAGGCGAACAGAACCAAAGTGAAAGCTTCGTCGGGCGGTTGACGGTCCTCCAACCACTTGACGAGTAAGATCAACATGACCGGAAAGCCAGCCATCAACACCCATAACAACAGCCGCCCCGGGGTAAAGGAACGCCGCATCTCAAACCAAGCAACCCCAATCGGTCCCCAAAGATTCATCTGGCGTACCCCCGGTGACGGCGGGTCAAGACTTCGAATAGTGATGCCAGTTCGCCGTCGGCTCCGACCATTCGATCGATCCGTAAGTTGTCTTCGGCAACCCAGCGGGTGACATGATGCGCGAGTTGATCAGCCAGACGAGCTTCAATTCGTAACCGGTTGCGATCATCGGAGAGACGCACGCTATCTACCCAAGGTTGTTCGGCCATCCGGCCGGCCAATTTTTCCACATCAGGACCATAGAGGGTAATCTGTTGTGGCAAGTCATTCACCATGGCACGCAGCTCGCTGGCGCTGCCGGTCGCCAGCAACCGACCTCCGTAGATCAAAATAAATGCATCGGTAACGGCTTCCACCTCGGGCAGGACGTGACTGGCTAGAATCAACGTTTTGCCGCGACTGGACCATTCCTTGAGCAACTCAGACATTTCAAATCTGCCGACCGGATCAAGCCCATTGAATGGCTCGTCGAGGATCAACAGCTCGGGGTCATGCGCGATCGCCTGAGCCAATTTGACTCGCTGACGCATGCCTAGAGAATAAGAGCCAATGGGAGAGTCCATGCGATCTTTCATGCCGGTCAAGACCAATGCTTCAGCCGCCATGTCATGTGATTTGCGAAACGAATAACCACCAATCATTAATAGTTCGACCAACCAGTCACGAGCCGACGCTCGCGGGATCAGCAACTCGCTGGCCGGACATACACCGACACGCGATAATAGCGAGCGGCGCTGAATCGGGTTTGCTCCAAAGATGCGAGCCTCACCACGACTGGGGAACAAAGATCCTGTCAGCAAGCCGATCAAGGTTGTTTTCCCGGCACCATTGGGACCAACCAGGCCATAACAGCCGGGATTCAGTTTCAAGTTCAGGTCATTAACGCCGATTACGGTTCCATACAGACGCGTCAGACCGCACAACTCGATAACTGGCACTCGCTCCCCTGCTTCCGTTAATTCCATTATATCCTCAGCTGTGCGGCGACGCGTTGATAGGCGATCATCATTGAACAAATCGTGACTACTGACACGAGTAATATTGCCCCCGACGCTTCGCCATTGTCAGCCAGCGTCCCAAAGATTGCCGCTTGGATTTGGCCGAGTGCATGATAGGGAGATACCAGAGTGACATATTTTGGAACCGCGGTGAAATCGTTGCTAAACAAGGCGCTGCTGGTTAACACCAGATAGGTCACCCAGCCGAGACCCCAGGTGGTGAACCAAGCGAATGCGGCATAACGACTTTCGCTGGTGAAAGAAGAATAGAGGATGGCTAATGCTGCGGTCGGTAACGCCAGAGTGACCGAGGCGGCGATAATTCTCAGCGGTAAATCCCAAGTTTCGAAGAAGGTCCAGAGGTCAGGACTAAACGCCAGCCCCAAGCAGTACACCCCGAGAGCTGGAATGGTCGACGTGAGTGCCAACAGCACGATTAACACTAGCGCTTTACCAATTAGATACTCGACCACCGTTAAGGGGCGGGAAAAGTACAACAGATAGGCGCGGCTGCGAATGTCATAACTAATAATTCGGGGCGCGACTAAACCAAACAGCACGACCATCAAAATGGCTTGCGGATAGCGAAAGAAACCAAGCAGTAAGTTGGCCCAAACTAAATGCCTCGCTTCAGGGGAGTCGCTGACGATGGCGTCCCTCAGTTGTGGATTGGATTCAAAAAGCTCAGAAGAAACCTCCAACGCTGCCCGCTTTAACCCATCACTCTCGGGTATCTGCTCATACATAAAGAAGCAGACGCCAACCGGGATCATGGGAAGCATTGCGATCATCAAAAGACGCCGCAGCCAAACGGCCCGCCACACCAATCGTAAACTTGTACCCGTGATGGCCAACGGCCTAAGGAAACGTGGCGAACGCTCACCGTCCCAGTTGCGATAGCCAAGATCAATAATCGGCATGTTGTCGTTCCAGGTTGGCTGCTGGCGATATCTCTGCGGGTTGATTCTGTCGCACCGCTCCCATAAAGATCTGTTCCAACGATGCCTGGGCGGGCTCCAACCGACCAATCGTTGCTCCCGCCGCGTGGGCCAGCTGCCAAACACGCGTCGTCTCGGCTGGGTCCAAGCGCTGTAAATGCAGTTCACCCCGAGGCAGTTCGCCCCAAGCGATTCCGGCTTCCGCCAATGCGGCGATAAATGCATCCCTGCCAGCCACGATGGTGACGCTCAAGCCCGGCTCCGCTGGGCGACTTAATACTTCCAGTCGCTCCGCCACGCGCACTTTTCCAGCCACCAAGATGATCACCGAATCACAAACCTGCCTGACATCGGGCAAAATATGTGTCGACAGCAAAATCGTCTTCCCGTGCTCACGGGCCAGCACCTGAATGCGATTCAGCAACGCGTCCCGCTGGCCCGGGTCCAGCCCCGTCGTCGGCTCGTCCAAAATGATAAGGGAAGGATCGTGGATCAACGTCTGGGCAAACTTAAGCTTTTGCCGCATGCCGGTCGAATAGGTTTCCACTTGTCGATATCGCTCTTGGCCAATGTCACAAAAGTCCATGACCTCATGACCTCGGCGGAGTGCCTCCAGACTCGGTAGCCCAGAGAGACGGCCCGCTAATTGCATCGATTCGATACCTTGCAGTCCGGCTAGATAGCAATCATCTTCCGGCAAGTAGCCAACCAAGTCGCGGATCGCCCGCGCGTGTTCGGGCCAAGCATGGCCGAGAATGTTGCCGCGTCCAGAGTCAATCGCGACTAGTCCCATTAACGACTTGATCAACGTGCTTTTGCCCGATCCGTTGGGGCCCAGCAGTCCCGTTACTCCCGGGCCAACCTGAAGGCTCACATCGTCAAGTGCCAGCTGACTGCCGTAGTGCTTACGTACCTCGCTCAGCTCAATGATGGGTCGCTCGTCCAATTGATTCCTCAGTTCCAGTTGCGCGCCCGGCGCGTTGACATCTTGCTCATCAGAGCATTGACCTGTTGCGAAACTCAATATCTCTGTGGCCGAATCCTAGCCGCTTATTCGCCACGCACCCATCAATCTTGTCTGCTGGTGAGAAAACTAACGCACTAAATCAAGTTACCCTTCGGCCCATGGCCCTCGATTGCCAACCGCCGCGGCCGCACCATCGCTATTATCCTCACACCAATCACCTCGCTCGACACACTGTAATCAATTCAACCGCTTCGCAAAGCCATTTGCCTTGCTGACGCTCCTTTTGGAACCCATGTTTGTGCTGGAATCAGGGCTAATTCCGCGACCTTTAATTGGCTGTCATGACCGTAACCTTACTAAAATCGACGCTCCAAACGGTCCGAGCTGGTTGCAATTGGTTGCGAGGTGGACAACTTTATCGCAGCCTCGCCGCTCGCGGTGAAGCCCCCATTCCGGTGCTGTTTTATCATCGCGTAGCTGCCGATTTGCTAACCCCGGTGACAATCACACCCCAGCGATTCGCAAGACATATCCGTTTTCTGCGGCGCAGGTTTCAGGTAATCGATCTCGCCCAGGCTCAGCAGCATTCGCGTCAGCGAACCAGCAATCAGCGATTTGCGGCGATCACTTTCGATGATGGTTATGCCGACAATAACGCTTTTGCGCTCCCTTTGCTGGTAGAGCACAAATTGCCTTGCACCTATTTTGTTTCGATCGACAACGTCAAACACCAAATACCGTTTCCTCATGATTTGGAGATGGGATTTGAGTTTGCCCCCAACACCATCGACGATCTCCGTCGCTGGTCAGCCGCCGGGATTGAGATCGGTTTACACACGCGCACGCATTTTGATTTTTCCAAACCTCACGACCAAAAGATAATCGACTCGGAGATCATCAGCGCGGCTGCCGAGTTAACCGAGTGGTTAGGTAAACCTCCACGTTTCTTTGCTTTTCCTTACGGCTTGGTCGATCAACTCAGCCCGCAAGTGGTCGCGGCGCTCAAACAACTCGGAATGTTGGGCTACTGCAGCGCGTTCGGTGCTTACAATTTACCCACGGATGATCTGTTTCACATTCGCCGAATTCATGGCGATCATGAAATGGCCCGTTTTTGCAATTGGATGATGCTTGATCCCGATAAGTTCAGGAAACAGCAGCGTGAGCGCCAAGAACTAGGTGTTTGCGGCAACACGCCGGCGGCGTTTGCTCCGCAAGTCTGCGGCACGCCTGGTAAATAATAACCTACGGTTGTAAATGAACGATCATTTTCGGATACCCGTGGTTTATTCTCTCCGCTAACGCTTGGCACCGCCTCGGCCTACGCCCGGTGCACGAACTTATGACACAGCCAATCCAACAACGTATTTCCAAAAAAATTGGCTCCTGTTGGCCACGCTATCGTCCGCAACCGCGAATTCGCCGCGGCCCTTTGCCGGTGATGTTTGTGATCACCAGTATGCCAGTGGGTGGCGCTGAGGTGTTGCTGGCAAATTTGATCCGAGGTTTCGACCGCCAGCGAATCGAGCCGGTGCTAGTCTGTCTGAAAGAAGCCGGGCCTTTGGGTGAGCAGCTCGCCGTGGACTGCCCCGTTCATGCCAAATTGTTGTGTGGAAAATGGGACTTGAGGGTGTTGCCCAAGCTGGTGCGACTGTTCAGGAAACACGAAGCGGCCGCGGTTGTCACCGTGGGCGCGGGGGACAAAATGTTTTGGGGACGACTGGCGGGGTGGATCGCCGGGGTGCCCGCTATCTTTAGCGCCATACATTCAACCGGCTGGCCAGATGGAATTAGCAAGCTCAACCGCAAACTGACTTGTATCACCGATGGTTTTATCGCCGTTGCCGATCAGCACGCCGACCATTTGCGCACCGCCGAAGGGTTGCCGGCAGAGCACGTTGTTACGATTCGCAACGGGGTCGACATCGAGCGTTTTCGACCACAGCCCGAGCAATTCGCTCGACTAAGGTCAGAGTTGGGGATTGCCGAGTCGGCACCTGTTTTCGGCATCGTTGCGGCGATGCGTCCCGAGAAGAACCACGCCATGTTCTTGAGGGTCGCGCGGCAGGTTTGTGATCAAGTCCCCGCCGCCAAGTTTCTGATTATTGGTGATGGGCCGGAGCGAGCGAGGATTGAACAACTTGTCGAGCAGCTGCATTTGCAGGAGTCCGTAAAACTCTTGGGCACCCGAGCTGACACGGCCGATTTGCTGAGCATCATGGATGCTTTCCTGCTCTGTTCGCTTAACGAAGCGAGCCCGGTATCGGTTCTTGAGGCTTTGGCTTGCCAAGTTCCCGTCGTTTCCACGAGCGTGGGTAGTGTTGGCGAATCGGTAATCGATGGTGAGACGGGCTTTTTGGTGGCAGTGGATGATGACCACGCGATGGCCGAACGGTTAATCTATTTGCTGGCCAACCCCGAGGTTTACGCGGCAATGGGAGCACGCGGGCGAACGTTGGTGGAGGCCAGCGGTTCGTTGACGGCAATGGTTAATGGATACACGGAACTCGTGGAACAACAATACGACCGCTGTGCCCGGCGACGCAATCTGGAGCGAGAGTTGATCGACCGGCGTCAAGTTGATCGGCAGCAAGCCAAAACCGACGCTGAGGCTCAAGAGTCCAATTTGGTGAATTACGCGACCAGTTCGGAAAGCTCGCTTCCCTCAGCTTCTCTACCCGCTCAATCCTGATAGATAGGCGTTGGTAACGTCGTTAGTCGATGCGGTGAAGATTGTTGCTGTTTCACCATGTTCGATTACCTCACCGACGCCGTCACGCATCCAGAATACTGCCGTGTGATCTGCCAGTCGGCGAGCTTGGGCCAAATTATGCGTCACGATGATAAGCGTATACTTGTCTCGCATCGATCGAATTAATTGCTCGACACGTCCCGCTGCGATCGGATCGAGCGCGCTGCAAGGTTCGTCCATTAGGAACACTTGCGGCCTAAGTGCTAATGCCCGCGCAATGCACAACCGCTGTTGCTGGCCGCCCGAAAGTTCCATCGCAGATTGGTGGAGGCGGTCGGCGACTTCGTCCCACAAGCCCACTTCTCGTAGCACCGTTTCGGTGACCTTCCGTAGTTGATCCTGTTGGCGAACTCCATGTTCGCGAAGTGCTAATTCAATATTGCGACGAATCGACATCGCAAACGGGTTGGGCTTCTGGAAAATCATGCCAACTTGTCGACGAAGTTCACTGGCCGAGGCAAAAGCGGTTTCAATAGATTGATCCCCAAACTTGACTTGCCCGCTGACGTGTGCACCCGGGATTAAGTCGGTCAGGCGGTTCAGTGCTGCCAAGAAACTGCTCTTCCCGCAACCGGAGGGCCCGACCAGAGCCAGCACTTTTCCCGGCTGGGCGACCAGCGTTGCATTCCGCAGCACGGTGCGGCCATGGTAAGCAACGGAGAGATCGATGGTCGAGATCATGCTCGCCCCCGCAGCGATGATCGCGTGGGCAAACCAGCCATGCCAAATAGCAGCCCGGTAATCACGTTGATCAACAGCAACAGCCCGACCAACACGCAAGCTGTCGCGTAGGCTCGCGAGCCACCAGCCGGAATATTCATCGCCAAGTCATAAATGTGAACACTCAATGATCGGCCGGAATCGAACAGCGAAGTCGGTGTTCGCGCTACATATCCCGCGGTGAAGATCAAGGCGGCCGTTTCCGCCAAGGCACGGCCGATGCAAAGCACGATGCCGGCCAATAAAGCGGGTGCGGCCGCTGGTAACACCACGCGGAACATGGTCGCTGTCTCGCCCAAACCAAGTGCCGCGGCTGCCCGGCGGTAGTCATTTGGGACCGCGAGTATCGCTTGTTCAGAGGTGCGAATCATGATCGGCAGCACCATGCAAGCAAGCGTCAGGCCACCGGTGAGTATCGAGTAACCGAGGCCCAGACTGATCGCGAAAAAAGCGTTTCCAAACAGCCCAAACACAATCGATGGCACGCCCGCCAGTACGTCGAGGCTGCGCCGCACGTTGTTTGCCAGCCACGCTGCAAACCGGGAATGCCCACCGCTTGTTTGCTCGGTTAATGCAATGGCGGTTCCCAAAGAGAGAGGAACGGCAGTCGACAGCGTGACGACGAGAATCAACGTCGTGGCCAAAATGATCGGGCCAATACCACCGGCTCTTCCCGCATCCTCAACACTCTCGATTAGGAAGGGAACGCTGATTTGTGAAAGTCCTCTGACCGCAATATCAGCCAGAATCCAGCCGAGTAGGGCGACCACCGAGGCGGCCAAGATTGAAATCAACGTTGCGACCAGGAACTCACGGAGTTGATGCGGTTGTCGATTGTTAAATTTCGACGCTGTTAGATTATTTCCTCGCATTGTAGTGGCTCCCCCGCCATGAGATGCCGATCACGATCGCGCTTACGACGAACATCATCAGCAAACCACTGACGAACAATACGGAACGATGGCCGGAAGAAGCGTAGCCAAGCTCCAGTGCAATGTTGGCATTCAACGTTCGGCCTGGTGATAGCAATGACGTGGGCAGCTCCACGATGTTGCCGGCCAACATCAACACCGCCATTGTCTCACCCAAGGCGCGGGTGAAAGCTAACACCACGGCAACGCCAATTCCACGCCGCGCGCCCGGCAACACAACCGTGGCAATAATCGCGGCGCGTCCCAGTCCCAGGGCTGCCGCGGCATAATGCGATTCCCGTGGTAAAGCAGCAATCGCCACATCCGAAAGTAACGCCACGGTGGGCAAGATCATCAGCCCCAGCACGATCGTGGCAGTGAGCAGATTTTGTCCGCTGCCGCCCAGATTGGCAATCAGCGGCGCAAGGACAACCAAGCCCCACAAACCAAATACCACCGACGGGATGCCCGCTAAGATTTCCAACAGCCGACGATGCCAGATCATCGACGCGGGCCAAGCGTAAAAATGCATGAACAGGGAAGACGCAATTCCCAGTGGGGTCGCAATTGCTATCGCACCGACGCTGGTTAAACAGGTTGCCACAATCATGGGAACCAAATTGTATTGGCCGGATAGCGGGTGCCAGCTGTTGTCAGTGAAAAAGCGAGTGCATCCTAACTCTAACAAGGTGGGTGCCGACTCTCGCACCAAAAAGACGAAGATCAAGATCACGATCGTCGCTGAGATCAAGGCCAATGTGCGCGAGATGTACTTCAGTGGCCATTCACTTTGTAACATCGGTCTCTCTGGCAACCGGGACAAAGTATTGTGACTCGACAAGGTCATGGACTTGGGGGGATTGGCAGAAGCGGATGAATGCTTCGGCGAGCGGCGAGGGCGGAGACTTGGTCACCAAGTTTAGAGGTCGGCTCATGGGGAATTCACCACTCGCTACCCGTGCCGTGCTCGCGGGGACACCGGCAAGCGGCAACAGTCGAATTGGCGCGCCCAAGGCAATGTTCGCTTCGGCCGTCCCGATGGAAACATAGCCGATTGCTCCCGCGGCACCGATGACCGTCTTCACGCCGTGTTCATTGTCCCCGACAATTACGTCCGCTTTGATAACTGGATTCCGCAATGCAAAGTGAGCCAGAAATACCTCCAACGTCGCCCGGCCTTCCGCCTTGTGAACGACGATAATCGGTTCGTCGGCGCCACCGAGTTGTTGCCAATTGTTGACCCGGTCGGTGTAGATCGCCAGCACTTGCTCGGTAGTCAATTCTTGGACTGTGTTTGATTTGTGGACAATTAACCCCACGCCGTCCGCGGCAATTTGATGCGCTGTCAGATCCGCTTCCTCGATGTTCAGCGGGCGGCTAGCCATGCCGATATCTGCCATGTCGAGACGCACATCGGCGATCCCTTTGCCCGAGCCGCCAGTTTGCACGTCGACGCGAACGCCCGGTTGCTGCGATTCAAATCGTGTGGCAATTTCCGTGACCAAAGGTGCCACGGTACTCGATCCGCTCAGCGTTAATTTACCGCTCAACTGTCCAGCGTGCGTGCCGTTCAATTCGCCAGTCGCGATCCCATCGCATCCGCTGGACAAGCATGCCACGGAAAAAACGTATAGGGCGATATGAAGATGTTTCATGAAGCAAACTACCGAGAGATGAGACTGTCGTAACGGAACTCGCCAGACGTTTTGGTCAGTGCACGATGAAACGGCCGATGAGGATCGGCACTGACTGCGATGAGCTTGTTGTTTTGGATGACGTGCGGAGTGCTCATGGAAAGGAGAGTTGGCAGCAGCCCAGTTCAATGGCTCTTACGTTCCGGTCGCGGATGACTGAGGGGGCAAGCGAGTAAGAAACATAACGACCGGTCCGCGTGGCAGTCACGATTTGAGCGTCTCGTAGCGCCTTTAGGTGGTGCGACAGCAACGTCGGTTCTACGCTGAGCGATTGATTGATTTCTGACACCGTTTTGGGCCCATCGAGGAGTTGCTCCACCACTGCCAAACGGGTCTCGTCGGCCAAGACTTTAAAAACGCGGGCGCAAGAGATGTCTTCGCCAGCTTGTTGACCCAAAATCGTGTAGACAGTCTTCATGGCATTTCGTCGAAAGGGACAACCATTCAATTGAGCCACCATTCAACCATCAAAAAGGCCATCAGTCAACGCGATGGAGTCATAAGTAGTCGGTGAATTTTGCGACTCGAACATGGGACTCGAAAGCTTTTCCGCCACCCTGAACGGGAACGCGAGTGCGATATGTATACACATGAACCCTATTGTATTCGCAGCCTTGGCGGGCGATGCAGGATTTGAGTTGGGGCAAGGCTGAGTTCACGTTGAGAAACGGCTGCGAACCTGGCCAGGGGAACCGTGGTTATATGCATCTGGGAATTTTAGAAGACGGCTTGTCGAGTATTGGCGATTTCTTTATCTTCTGCGGAACGTTTGTTGGCGGAATAGCTCAGTTGGTTAGAGCAGCGGAATCATAATCCGCGTGTCGGGGGTTCGAATCCCTCTTCCGCTATTGGATCATGTTGAGAATATGGTCAATTGGTTGACCAAATGTTTTTTCGATATTTGGCCTATCACCAGAGCTTTTCGGCACCGGAATGCGGCATTTTTTTGCCAGATAGTCAGCATTATCCTCGGCCCTAGCGTTTTCTCCGGGGCACTTCTTGGCTCGCCTGGCGTCGAGATTGGGTGCCGGGGACTCTTTAGCGTTTGGCCGATCGCAACTACTTGCGGTTTGCCGGTTTAAGCTGGGGCGAGTGCAGCGCTGGGGCGGCCGTAGAGATAGCCTTGCCCGTGTTCGAACCCCAAATCGAGGCACGCTTCGTGCTCTGCTTCGGTTTCCACACCTTCGGCGAGGGTGATGATGTCCATCGACTTGGCCACGGCGATGAGGCCGCGAATGATTTCTCGGCGTGGCTTTGATGCTGTGTCAAGGTTCTGAATCAGTTTTCGGTCGAACTTGAGCACATCGGGGGGCACCTCGGTCAGCTCCAGCAGACGCGCTTGCCCCGCACCAAAGTCGTCGTAGGCCAGCTGCATTCCCAACTCGTTCAGGGCGGCCCGCAAGCGACGCATTTCGTCGATCGCAGTTACACCTCCCTCGTGAACTTCAATCGCGATCTTCAGTTCGGGAGCCGCTTCTCGCAACGTGACCAACGATTCGAGCAGCCGCAGGGTGGAAGTTTCTTTAGGGTGTGTGTTGAGAAATAGGGTTGGCCGTGCGTTGACGACAGCGTGATGCTCGATGGCAATGGTGCGCATCATCTCGCTGAAAGCCTGTTCCTGTTGGACGCGAGCGGCGATGCTAAAAATTGAGTAAGGCTGCTCGAGGCCTGGAAGGCTACCCCGCGCTAACACTTCGTACGCCAGTGGGGCCCGTCGCCGCAACTCGACGATTTGTTGAAAGTGTGGCGTAACCAATCGTTCGCTCATCATTCGCTCAAACATCAGCAGCTGGCTGGACCACAGAAAGTCCTCCCCCGTCACCGTCATGGCACCGGCAGAGTCACTCAAGGCGGGTTCATCGATTGCTGAAATCCGAAAAACAACGGTGGCGAACTGGACGAGGTCGCCGTCCCCCGCCAAGGTATCACCATGCACCCGACGTCCGTTGACGTAAGTGCCGTTTGTGCTGGAAAAATCTCGTACCAAGAGCTTGCTGCCAGCAGGTTCCAGTTGAGCATGTTGTTTCGAGATCGCGTTGGCCGTCAGCGTCAGCTTCGCTCGCGACGATCGCCCCACCGTTGTGGGCCCTTCAGCCAGCTCGACGCGCTGCCCAATTTGCCCTTCTTCGGCATATTCGACGAGCATCCAGCGTGTCTGTTCGGCGAGGCGTGATGGCATTGCGGAAATCTGCCGAGAGTCATTGGTGATGCAAATGGGAGGTAATCGTTGAAGTTTGCTATCCATCCACAGAGGGGCAAACTTGCTAGGAGCAGATGGCAGTATTTCTTCAATCGCCCGTCATGGTTGAAACGATTGCGCCGATCACTAGGGGTGCATTGACATTGACTCCCAGATGGCCGGTTGCCATCATTGCTGAGAATCTGCAATTGCCTAGTGAGTTCATTGATGACCGCTTCCGAAACCGAGGCCTTAAGTCAGTATTGCCGCCGAGTGGCCGAGTCAGCTCGATCCGCTGCTGGGCATTTGTCTACACTTTCGACGGCGGTTAAAAACGATTGGTTGCTATGCGCGGCAGATTCGTTGGAATCGGAAGTTGGGTCGGTGTTGGCTGCCAACGCGATCGATTTGGAACGGGCTGCTGAATTTAATTTATCAGCCGCCGCTTGTGATCGCTTGCGGTTGAATGAGAGTCGGGTCAATGCCATCGCCGGCGGGCTGCGCCAAATCGCTCGTCTGGATGATCCCATCGGCCAGACGCTAGAGGGTTTTGTGCGGCCTAATGGATTAAAGATTGAAAAAGTTCGCGTGCCGCTGGGGGTCGTTTTCTTCATCTATGAGAGCCGCCCCAACGTGACCGCTGATGCGGCGGCGATTTGCGTCAAGAGTGGTAACGCTGTGATCTTGCGGGGCGGCAAGGAAGCGGCCGAGTCGAGCCGTGCAATCGCTGAAATTCTGCAAGCCCAAGGTAAATTGCGAGGAATACCTGAGGGCGCGATACAGTTAGTGGCGACTCCACACCGCGATGCGGTGGGATATTTTTTGCAGGCGAATGATTGCATCGATGTTGCCATCCCCCGCGGTGGCGAGGGTTTGATTCGTCGTGTTGTTCAAGACGCTACCATGCCGGTCATCAAGCATTACGACGGCAATTGCCATGTATACGTTGATCAACACGCGCGGCTGGAGATGGCCTGCGAGATTGTGTTGAATGCAAAAACGCAGAGGATGGGGGTTTGCAACGCTTGTGAATCTTTGTTGATTCACCGGGCAGTCGCCGCTGAGTTTATTCCCCGCGTGGCTGCGGAATTGTCTGCCGCCGGCGTCGAAATGCGAGGGGACCCGTTAACACAAAGCTATTGGCCGGCAGCAAACGCGGCCAGCGAACAGGATTGGCGAGCCGAGTATCTTGGGCCAATCATTAGCATTCGCGTTGTTGACGATCTGGAAATGGCAATCAAGCACATCAATCAATACGGCTCGCATCATACCGACGCGATCGTTACCGAGCACTTGGAAACCGCACGGAGATTTACTAGTCGAGTCGACAGCGCGGCGGTGATGGTTAACGCCAGCACCCGATTCAATGATGGTGGCGAGTTTGGCTTCGGGGCCGAGATCGGTATTTCCACCGATAAATTTCACGCTCGGGGGCCGTGCGGTTTGCGGGAGTTAACCAGTTACAAGTACATAGTTACCGGAACTGGGCATATTCGCCAATAGGCGACACCAGTCGCGATAGGGGACTCAGGAATGTCCGACGAAGTACTCAACCAGAACCAAGTGGAAAGCTTGCTGCGGGCGATGGAATCGCAAGATAGCGAGCCCGAGGCTGCCGCAGCGCCACAACAGGAAGAACAACCCGCTGCCGTTGCTAAAGCCAAGAAGAGCCCCGCCAAGAAAGCCGCTGCGCCCAACAACCGGCGGATTCGCACCACCGCTTACGATTTCAAACGTCCCGAGCGGGTTGGTAAAGAACAGATGCGGGCGATGCACTCATTGCACGAAGGCCTGGCGCGGTCTTTTGGGGCATCTATTTCCAGCATGCTTCGCACCATGATTGAGGTGAAATTGGTCAGTGCGGACCAGTTGACTTACAGCGAATTTATTTTCAGCTTAGATAATCCCAGTTGTTTTACGGTGGTTAAGCCAGAGCCACTCGAGGGTAACTGGATTCTGGATATTTCCCCGTCGCTCTCTTACGCCATCATCGACCGCATGCTGGGTGGCGACCCGTCTCCCAATGACGTGATTCGCCGCCCGCTGACTGAAATTGAAAATCGGTTAATTGGTCGCGTAGTTAGGGTGCTGTTGAACCAATTAAAAACGAGCTGGGAAAATATTGTCGATTTGGAATTTGAAATCGACCGGGTCGAGAGCAATCCGCAACTCGTACAGATCGTACCGCCCAACGAAGTTGTCATCTTGGTCGGTCTAGAGGTTACGCTAGGTAAAAATCGGGGAATGATTAACCTTTGCATTCCTTTTAACACGGTCGAAAGATTTAACTCTCAGCTCTCCAATAACGGTTGGGTCGGCTACTCGCGAAACCATGCGACCGCCGAAACCAGAAAATCGATTGCCAAAAGTGTTGATGCGGCACCGGTTCAAATCGTGGTGACTCTTGCCCGCTCACGGATCAAGACTTCCGAACTGTTGGATCTCAACGTCGGCGATATCGTGACTACCGAGCAAGATTCCGGAAAGCCGTTGGAGGTTTCCATTCAAGATGTGCCCAAGTTGAAAGGTCGACCGGGTAGTTTTAAAGGCAAGAAAGCGGTCAGGATTGAAGCCGATATTTCCTTTCAAAAGGAAAATAAATAAGAACTGCTGGATGAAATGTAGAGCGATTGTCCCCAATCGCTTGCGGGCTTTATTGTAAAGCGATTGTCCCCAATCGCTTGCGGGCTTTATTGTAGAGCGATTGTCCCCAATCGCTTGCGGGCTTTATTGTAGAGCGATTGTCCCCAATCGCTTGCGGGCTTTATTGTAGAGCGATTGTCCCCAATCGCTTGCGGGATCACAAACAGCTGGGGACAGCGGTTCTACAATGTCAGCACCACAAACAGCTGAGGACAGCGGTTCTACAATGGGACAGCGGTTCTACAATGAGCCAACGTTAATCGGTTAAGCGTGCAGATCGTAATCGGAGTGCGTTGCCGATCACCGAAACGCTGCTGAAACTCATCGCCGCGGCGGCCAACATGGGGCTGAGCAGCAGACCGGTGAAAGGATAAAGCACGCCCGCCGCCAGCGGAATTCCCAACGCATTGTAAAAGAAGGCGAAGAACAGATTCTGACGGATGTTAGCCATCGTTTTGCGGCTCAATTGAATCGCCGCCGCGACGCCGCGAAGATCGCCTCCGATCAGCGATACTCCCGCTGACTCGATTGCGACGGCAGTGCCCGTGCCCATCGCGATGCCGACATCGGCGGCGGCCAGCGCGGGTGCGTCATTGATGCCATCACCGGCCATTGCCACAATCCTTCCGGCAGCTTTCAACTTAAGGACGAAATCATGTTTCTGTTCGGGTGAGACACCGGCGTGATACTCGTCAATACCTAACTCTTCCGCCACCGCGCGAGCGGTCGATTCGGCATCCCCCGTCATCATCACTAGCCGCTTCCCTTGACTGTGCAAGAGTTCCAGGGAAGCTTTGGTGCTCGGCTTGATGGGGTCTGCGATAGCGATCATACCGGCATACTGGTCAGCGATTGCGACAAACACGACGGAGGCAGCGGTGCTGCGCAATTTCTCAGCCGCTTGATCGAGCTCGGTCGCTGCCACGGAGTCGACGAGACCGGCAATATATTGAGCACTTCCCACGGCGACGCGTTGTTGCTCCACTTGAGCTAGTACTCCGCCTCCCACCTCACTGAGAAAATCTTCAGCCTCTGGGATTTCGATTTGTTTTTCACGTGCATGCCGCAAAATGGCCTGCGCTAGCGGATGTTCGCTGAACTGTTCGACCCCGCTGGCGAGTCTTAACAGTTCGTCTGCGGTCCAGCCCGCTGCGGGCATCAGCTTAGTCACTGAGGGGCGTCCCAAAGTCAATGTGCCAGTCTTGTCGATCACAATCGTGTCGACTTTTTCTAGCAGCTCGAGCACTTCGGCATCTTTGACAAGGACTCCTTCCCGCGCGCCACGTCCGACACCCACCATGACAGACATGGGTGTTGCCAAACCGAGCGCACATGGGCAGGCGATAATTAACACGGCGACTGCGGCAACAAAGGCATGCGCCAGTTTTGGGGATGGACCGAAGATAGCCCAGCCCAAAAAGGCTACCACGGCGCACACGATCACAGCGGGCACAAAGTAGCTGGCCACCACGTCGACCAATCGCTGAATCGGAGCTCGGCTCCGCTGGGCTGCGGCGACCATCTGCACGATTTGGTTGAGCACCATTTCGTCGCCAACCGCTTCCGCTTCAATCTCCAGCGTGCCGGTCTGATTCAAAGTGCCGCCGGTAACTTGGTCGCCAACCTGTTTGGCAATCGGCACCGGTTCGCCAGTCAACATTGATTCGTCAACGCGGGAACTGCCGCTCAGCACGCGTCCATCCACGGGTACCTTTTCACCGGGCCGGAGTCGCAACCGATCACCGCGACGGACTTCAGCGAGCGGAATATCTTGTTCGCCTTGCTCGCCGAGGCGATGAGCGGTTTCCGGTTTCAAATTTATCAGCTCGCGAATCGCCCCGCCTGTCTGCGCGCGAGCTCGCAGTTCCAACCACTGACCTAACAAAACTAAGGTCGTGATTACGGCGGCCGCCTCGAAGTAAATAGGTAATTGCCCGGCCTCATAAAACGCAGCCGGTATGAGCCCAGGAAAGAGCAGCACGAAAACGCTAAATAGGTACGCTGCTAATGTTCCCACCATAATTAGTGAGAACATGTTGAGGTTCCAGGTCTTGAATGATGCCACACCGCGTGACAACAAAGGGAGCCCAGCCAAGAAGACAACCGGAGTTGCTAAGATTAGCTGTATCCAATGGTTGACGCCGACTCCAATCCAAGTGTTGATGGGAATGCCAATCATTGGGCCCATCGAGAGGATCATGAGGGGGACGCTTAAAGCGAATCCGATCCAGAAGCGACGCCGCATATCACGCAGCTGGGTATCATCTTCCGGCGAGTTGGGGTCAAAGTCTTTGGGTTCAAGGTCCATCCCGCAGATCGGACAGTCACCCGGTCCGATCTGCTCAATCTCTAGATGCATCGGGCAGGTAAAGACGGCGCCGGCAGCTTCTTCGGGATCGAGCTGCGGACGATTACCACTTGGCTGATGCCCAGAGCAGCATGCACTGGCAGCCGGATTGGCTAGCACATCGGCTGGGTCTTGCTCGAACTTTGTACGACAAGATTCGCTGCAAAAATAATAGGTTTTACCCGCATGTTTGGCGCTTAACCCGCTGTTGAGTTTAACTTGCATCCCACAAACGGGGTCAACTGCGGTAATCTCAAAAGTGGACATGCGACTTCAAGGCGGGGGAATGAAAACAGGGTTCGCCAACGGATTGGCGGCTGAGCTGCTCAATATAGCTGCTCAATATAGCCGCTGAACCAACAGCTAAAACCTACGGCATTCACGGGTGCAAGTTCCGTGCCCTATGATCTGGGGGAACGGATCGTGAGGCAATGATGTTGGGTGTTAGCGGGGCGAGCAGCGCGCCGGTTGCTGAAGTCCTTCGATGACGGTGTAAACCGCTCGGATAAGTTTTCTATAGCAATTGCCGAATCGCTCTAGCCCGCACTGCTGCTTGCTCGGCGCTATCAGCCAGCACGGTTACGTGGCCCATCTTGCGACCAGGACGAGCTTTGCGTTTTCCATACAGGTGCAAATGGGCGTCGGGTTGGTCAAGCGCTTTGGCGAAATCGGGCACGTGATCTTCCCAAAGCTCACCGAGCAAATTGACCATTGCAGCGGGGCGGCGGACAGCAGGCGATCCCAGAGGGAGCCCGCAGATGGCTCGGAGGTGTTGTTCAAACTGGCTCGTTTCGGCGGCCTCGATCGTGACGTGTCCGGAGTTATGCGGCCGAGGAGCGACTTCATTGATTAACAATTCGCCCGTTTCGGTCTCGAACAGTTCTACGCACAATAGTCCGATTACATCGAGCGATTCGGCAGCGCCGATGGCTATCTGTTTGGCGGATGCTGTCAAATGCTCTGATTCCGGAGCGGGAAACAGCGTGGTGTCGAGAATATGATTGGCGTGATGGTTCTCAAACAATGGGTAAACGACTGTTTCGCCGGTCAAACTGCGGGCGACGATGACCGATAATTCACGGCGATGATGAATCCATTGCTCGGCGACCAAGGAAACTCCACCCAACGCCTCGTAAGCAGCGAGCAACTCTTCGCGGGCGTTAACTTTGAGCTGTCCCTTACCGTCGTAACCGCTCCGCGAGGTTTTTAGAACCAAGGGGTACCCCAATGCTTCCGCCGCAGCCGTCAATTCATCACGCGTGTCGACCGACATGAATGGTGTTACCGGTAAACCATACCCGGCCAGCGTGGCCTTTTCTCGGCGACGATCTTGGGCGACGCACAATACTAGAGGAGATGGATGCACGGGGCATTCGAGCGCCACGCGTTCCACAGCCGCGGTGGGAATGTTTTCCCATTCGAGCGTGACCACATCACAGCGGCAAGCAAATCGTGACAACGCCGCCAAGTCGTCATACTTGGCAGCCACGAAATCATCCGCTACCTGGGCCGCGGGACCGGTGGCTTCCGGGTCGAAGACGATAACGTGATAGCCCAACTGATGCGCTGCTTGGGCGAACATGCGGCCTAACTGGCCGCCGCCCAACATTCCAATTGTGCCGCCAGGTAATGTTGTCGTCGGTTGGCTCATAGCTCAGCCGACTCCAGCACGGCAGCGGTTTGTTTTTCCACGAAAGTATTTAAGCGAGTCAAAAGTGCCGCGTCGCCACCCGCCAATATTCGCGCCGCGTACAGGGCTGCATTCTTGGCACCAGCGTTTCCAATTGCCATCGTGGCGACGGGAACACCACCGGGCATCTGGCAGATCGAAAGCAACGAATCAAGTCCTTGTAGTGCTCGGCTTTGAATCGGCACGCCAATGACGGGCAACAATGTTTCGGAAGCGACCATGCCGGGTAAATGAGCAGCGCCCCCCGCTCCGGCGATGATCACTCGCAATCCGCGGGAGGCAGCGGAGGCGGCATATTCCATCATATGTCGCGGAGTGCGGTGTGCGGAAACGACGCGGCATTCATGGGGAATCTCGAGTTCGTCAAGTAATTCCGCCGCATGCCGCATCGTGTCCCAGTCCGAACGGCTTCCCATGATGACAGCCACAAGTGGTGAAGAGGTTGCCGCGGCCATCAGAGTTCGCCAAAGTGCTGTTGGAAGGGGGGGAGTCATGATAGGCTCCGAGTTTTACTAGTTAGTCCCCGGAAAGTCTACCGTTTTCCCAAAGAAACGCCTGGGAAAACTGACGGCCGACCGCTATTCTGGCCGGCCTTCTTTTGATCTCGACTTTCAGGTTGCTGGCTATTGAGTGTGTGCTTCCCGTTCCGCTTGTTTGCGGAGGGCGGCTTCGCCAGCGGCAAGGACTTCAATGATGCGGTCGACATCATACACACAACCTCCCCAAGTTCCGCCACCCACTTGCTGGAGCGCGGCCCAAAGTCGTGTGTCGTCAGGAATCTTAGCATCCGCTCCTAAGGCTGGGTGTGGCTGACGCTCATCAAGTACTTGTTGGGATCGCGAGCTTGCCAGTTCCCCTTCGGCGACCGTGGCAACCAAGTTGACGTGACCTGCTAGATTCACGGTGTCGACTTCGATCGCGATCGTATCGCCATCACGAACTTTGGCGATCGGTCCGCCCGCCAAGGCTTCCGGTCCCACGTGGCCGATACAAGCGCCCGTGCTGACTCCGGAAAAACGTGCGTCAGTGATCAGGGCGACATGTTTGCCCCAAGGCAAATATTTCAGGGCTGAGGTAATCTGATAAGTCTCTTCCATGCCGCAGCCAAGCGGTCCGCGTCCGATCAAGACCATCACGTCTCCCGCATCGATCTGTCGATCTTTGACGGCCGCGATGGCGGCCCGCTCGGATACAAAGACTCGGGCTGGGCCTCGGATCCGGTAGACCCCGTCAGCATCAACAACGCTGGGGTCAATGGCCGTGGCCTTGATCACCGAGCCTTCAGGACAGAGGTTGCCGAGCGGAAAACAAACGGTGCTGGTCAAGCCTCTCGCCCGCGCGGTCGCCGGCGGCAAAATAACTTCGTCGGGGTCGACACCATCGGCCTCGAGCAGCCGCGCCCTGACAAAGCGGCGTCGCTCGCTTGTGTGCCAACGGTCTAGAATTTCATTCCAGCTCATGCCTGTAACGGTGATCGCATCGCTCCGCAGCAAACCCAGTTCGCGGAGATGCCAAGCCACTTCGGGGACACCTCCGGCCAAAAACAAGCGAATGGTGGGGTGGCCGGTCGGGCCGTTGGGCAGCACATCCACGAAACGGGCAACCGCCGCGTTGACAGCTTGAAAGTCGGCCACAGAAGGACGTGTCAAACCGGCCGCGTGGGCGATCGCCGGGATATGCAACAGCAAGTTTGTGGAGCCTCCCACGGCGGCGTGCATCAACATCGCGTTATGCAGCGCGTCGGGGGTCAGGATATCGGCCGTGGTCCGTTTGGCTTGATGCATCTCACGCAGCACCCGCGCCGTATGCCTTGCCACATCGAGCCAGATTGCCGAGCCGCTGGGTGCCAAGGCGGCGTGTGGGACCGTTAATCCCAACGCTTCGGCAACCACTTGTGCCGTCGCGGCCGTGCCTAGAAATTGACAGCCACCTCCCGGGGTTCCGCAAGCTCGACAACCTTCCAGCGAAGCTTCTTCAAGAGTAATTTCACCTTGAGAATAGCGAGCGCCGATCGTTTGGACTTTGCCCGCGTCCTCGCCCACGGTGGCCGGCAGAGTCACTCCCCCAGGTACGATCGCTGTGGGCAAATGACGCATCGCGGCCAAGGCCAACATCATAGCCGGCAGCCCCTTGTCACAAGTCGCAATGCCCATCACGCCGCGGCGGCGGGGCAACGATCGGATCAATCGCCGCAAGACGACGGCCGCGTCATTTCGATATGGCAAACTATCGAACATCCCGTCGGTCCCCTGCGTGCGCCCGTCACAAGGATCGCTGCAGTAAGCCGCAAAGGGGACGCAGCGGGCGGCGGTAAAGACTTCGGCTGCCGCTCGCACTTGCAAGCCAACTTCCCAGTGTCCTGTGTGATACCCCAAGGCTACCGGTTCGCCATTCTCAGCTCGCAAACCACCCTGCGTGGAAAGAATCAGAAATTGGTCCCCCAGCAAATCGCGAGGAGCCCATCCCATGCCGGCCCCCTGAGTCAACCCAAACAGATCGCCGCTGCTCCAAGTGCGGAGCATTTCGTCGGTCAAGGGCAAACTGCCCACCGGGCCCGCGGCGGTTGTCGCGATCGGCACGGTGGGTGCGTCAAAAAATATGTCTGACGTGTCGGTCATGGAGTTTCAGCAATAGCGAGCGAAATGAAATTATTCGCGACTGCCAGAAACTCTCAGCAACAAGTACAGCAGGGTCATGATCGATTGCAGCGTAGCGGCAACATAAGTCAATGCCGCTGCGTTCAGAACCTTGGCCACGTATTGTTCGTCTTGTGCCGAAATGATGCCGTAGTCCACCAATTGGCGGCGGGCTCGGTTGCTGGCGTCGAATTCGACTGGCAAGTTTACCACTTGGAAGAAGACCACGGTACTGAAGGCGATGATCCCAGCCCAAATCAACATTGGCATCTGGGCAAACATCCCGCCAATAAACAAAAACATGCTGATGTTCGACCCGAAGCTGGCAACCGGAACGGCCGCGTTGCGGATGACCAGCGGCGCGTAATTCCGCGCGTCCTGAATCGCGTGCCCCGCTTCGTGGCAGGCGACACCGACGGCCGACATCGAATGGCCTTGATAAACCGCGTGACTGAGCCGTAACACCTTGGCACGCGGATCGTAATGATCCGATAATTCGCCCGAAATTAATTCGATACCGACGTGCTGCAGCTCTGCCGAGTCGAGCATCCGTCGAGCGGCGTCAACACCACTCATCCGAGTCGGTATTTTCGACATTGCGGCGAAGGACGATTTCACCTTGTACTGAGCGTAAAATCCCAGCAACATGGGCGGGATCACGAACAGGAAATAAACCGGGTCCAAAATGAAAAAACCGAAAAACACGGCAGTGCTCACAGTTTGAGGGGGTGACTAAATGCCTGCTCTGTATTCGATAAACTGTCGGCAAACTTTGACCGTAACGCCCAAAATTTAGGCGGCCGCGGTTATTTTTGCCGTCTTGCGATGGTGCCAGTTTGACATGTTTACCACAGGCTAGTCTACCATAGGCAATTGGTGTACCGTTGGTTCGCGCACCCTTTTTCTACCCCGCTGGAGAACCCATGTCATCCGCTTCGTTTGCAGTAATCGGAACTGGAGCTTTGGGCGGGTACTACGGCGGGTTGCTCGCCCGCGGTGGTGCGGATGTTCACTTTCTGATGCGGAGCGATTACCGACAAGCCCAGCAGCATGGGCTGCGGGTTGACAGCAAGCACGGCAACTTTCATTTGCCCGCAATTCAAGCCTATAACCGTGCCGAGGCGATGCCTCCCTGTGACTATACGATACTGGCTTTGAAGACGACTCAAAATCACTTGCTGCCAACGCTTTTACCCCCGGTTGTGGGCGATTCAGGACGCGTTTTGGTGCTGCAGAATGGACTTTGCCCGGAAGCCGACGTGGCCGCACTGATCGGCACCGAACGGGTTTACGGCGGTGTCTGTTTTCTCTGTAGCAACAAAGTTGGCCCCGCTCATATCGCCCATTTGGATTACGGACGGATCGTGATTGGCCAACATCGCCCCGCCGCCGATCCGGCACGCGGTGTCCCCGACGACTTGCAATCACTCTGTGATTTGCTCTGCAGCCACGGAATTGATGCCCGCTGCACCCCCGATCAGTGGCTCGCCCGGTGGCAAAAATTAATGTGGAATATTCCCTTCAACGGGCTCTCCGTCGTGCTCAACGCCAAAAGTGATGCCCTGATTGAGAATCCTCACAGCGGCGAATTGGCCGCCTCGTTGATGCAGGAAATTCGTGCCGCAGCTGCCGCTTGCGGACGACAGGTTGCCGCTGAAACCATCGATGAGATGCTCAATAACACCCGCCGCATGGTGCCGTACGATAGCAGCATGCGACTCGATTACTTGGCAGGTAGGCCGCTGGAAGTCGAGGCCATTTTCGGTGAAACAGTCCGCGCGGCCGAGGCAGCCGGGTACGAGCCAAAACAAGTTCGCATGTTGTACGAGCAACTGAAGTTCCTCGAACAAACTCAATCCCCGTCGCGACCGAGTAATTGAATGCTGACTTCCGGCGGACCGCGTCTTGATCCTGCCTTAGGCTGGAAATTTAAAGGGAACGGTTGGAAAGTTGTCGTTGGCTGCGGGCTCTGTAAACCTCTAACTTCTGGGTAGCGAGTCAAACATAATTTTCGGTTGCTGACCCGCTGTGGAATTGCGGCGGAATTCGGCTCCCGGCTTACCGGTGATGTCAAAGAAGCCGCAGTTTTGCAGGAAGAAGGACTCGCCATCACTGCCGCCGTTGAAATCTAAGCGATGACGTCCACCGCCGGTGGCATCCACGGAAAATTTCGCTTGCAGGCTTTCGTGCCAATTGCCAGCCGTGTCGCAGACCCAGATGTTTCCGTAGGAGGCCCGTCGTCCGACATGGCCGGTGGTGGGGGCAAAATTTTCTAGAAAGGAGTGGAAACCAGTCAGGTGTGTGTCGGTTTTGGGGCGCTGAAAACTGGCAATCAATCGCCACTTTTGATCGGACTTGTCGGCGAACCAAGATGTGTAAATTGTGTTGTTTTGGCCAGCGGGTCGGACCTCGGTGAGAAACTGATAAGTGTGCCCCGCTTTCCATGGATAGATCAGATAACTCTGCCCGCCAGAGCCTTCGTTGCCGAACTGGCCAGTCCGCACCTGGGGGCCTTTCGCCAACAAGACAATTCTCTGGTCTGCTGGGATGTCAGCCGGATTATCGGTTTGAAAAGGACTCCAAATGGAAAACAGCACGCGCCGTTCTTCGGGGCCGTTGACTTGGATACCGAAGTATCCTTGGCTGAAACCATTTGCCATGAAATAACTGCCAATCGGATCTTGCCCGACAGGAACGGTAATTTCGCTGTAGGCGTACTGCATATCGAGCGCTCGCGGAACGTCGTATCGCAGATGAACCGAGGGACCGCGTCGGCCCCAGTAAAACATGTTGCCCTCGTTGGTCTTGACGTAGTCCAAGGCAAGATCGGCTGTTTCCGACTCGATCACCAAATTTCGCAGCGCGGCGAATTGGTCACCTTCACGCGATAAGCCGCGAATTGCAACAGCGACATAACCTTTGTTGGCAACTTCAACCGTTCCCAAAGGATGCTTGGCAAATTCCGCTCCCGCTAGCTGCTGCTGATAAGTTTCCTCGCCACACTCAATTACCAACGTCGAACTTCCCGCGAGCACCCGCGCGTCGAGCGCCAACTGTAGTTTAGCGGGACGATCAATATGAAAGTAAACGGTGAAGACCTCGTCGGTTTCACTCCAAGCGAGCGTCCCGTTGCGACTAAACCCTTGGTTTCCCGCAGCGGGGGCTGTGCGAAAGGCATTGCCAGCTAGCGGAATTTGCCAGTCGGCGGCCGTTGCCGACCTGGTTTGCGGCGCGAAAATAATATTTACCGCGAAAAAGATGAACAGCGTCACGCGAAATGGCAAGCGGGCAAAAAAATCATTCATGGTGTAATGCCTGTTGGGTGCTTCAGAGTTGCCTTTTGCTAAGCGGACGACGACTCTCATTTGCTGATCGTTAATTGATTATTTTGTAAAGCTTGTTGAAGGATTGGCAAGAATGCCTCAGCTTGCCGCATAAAGCCAAGATCATTGGCGTGTGAGGCGTCGGTGGCCCCTTCGCTATCATCACCATATAACGCATCACCGGGAATGTAAAACAACCCCTTGATGCCTTCTTTGTTCAAGTTTTGAAAAGCAGTTTGCAGGGCGGCGTGATTCTCTGAGTGAAATTGGTGTTTCGCTGGCAAAATCCAATCATTCGTAAAACGTCGATCCTCAACGAGAATAATCGGTGTTAGGGGGCGTGCCTCACGGAGCGCGCGGACCAGCGGCTCGCACTTTTGTGTTACCTCAGCGGGCCGCATGTTCGGCAAGCAATCAATGACGTAGGCGGCAGCGTCGATTTGACTCATGAACTCCCCCACGGCAAGATCCATTTTACCATTTCCTGAGAAGCCCAAATTGATCACTGGCTGATCAAGCCAGCGGCCGAGGATCGCCGTGTGCACCATGCCGGGGCGACTCGCGCAGGCACCGTGCGTGATGCTGGTTCCGTAAAAGACAATTGGCTTTTCTCGGGGGAGCTGGCCCGCAAAACTGGCTCCAGCTGCCACGCCAATGCTCATGAATTCCACACCGTTGTAGAGCGGCAGGTAGGCGGCGTACTCTCGTTCTCCGGCCGCCAATCCACTAATCAATGGCTGTTTGATTTCTTGCTGGGTTGGTCGCGTAACCTGAACCCACCTCCAACTTCCTGTCTTGTCGCGGGCGTAGAGGTCAACTCCGCTGACCCCAGTCGCTGGCATGTGTGGCATCGCCAACTGTTTTTTTCGCAATTTGTAATGGATATGAATCGCGGGAGAGTCGGTCGTAAAACGGAATACCATTCCGGCGCTGTCGCGACTGAGATTCCAGACATTTTTGGTTACCTTGTCGCTGGCCGCAGCCGGAAAGCGATCAAACCAATGCTGGCGAGTTTCCTCCGGCAACAGTCTGCCTTCCACTCCCCACTCGGTGACATCGTGCCAACGTATCGTCTCCGCCACGGCAGGTTGCTGGCCGGCAAGCGGCTGAGGAATCGCGATGAACAGAGCGCTTAAGGCGAACCATTTCATTGATAAGTGAGGCATTGATTTGCACCCCAAAGGTGAGAGTGATGAGGAGGGGAAATAAGGGGAGGAAGAACTGACAAAGCCGCAGGTCAACGACGAAACGTCAACCCGCGGCTTTGCTGTGCGATACATGGGTGGCTACTCAGCCGATTGATTTCATTCTCCTGCCGGTACCGTCTCTAAATCTAAATACTTACCAGCTTCCATGTTGGCACCACCGATCGAGACGAGATGGGTCTGATCGAGAGGAAGCAAGCGGTGGAAGAATCTGGCATCGGCGGTCTTGCCGAGTTGCCGCCAAATCTGCTTGGCATCATCATAGCACTGGATGTCACCTTCATAGGTGGTGACAACCAATTTGCCATTGTGGCTCCAGCCGGCGGCGCCAAATCCGGCCATTGATTGCTCGCCCAAGAGTTCCGTAACTTGGTCCCACGAGTTGGTTTTGGGATCGTAGACGGCCACATCTTTGGTGGGGCCTCCTTTTTGGTTCATGCCACCGATGACAAATAACTTGTCTTGATGAGCTACGGTGGCCAAAGCGCGACGCACGAAAGGTGGCTCGGTAATCGCTTGCCACTGAGCGTCTTTGTCCGCCAAATTCAGAGACCACGCGGTGGTGTGCCAAGTCGAATCGGCATCACCGGCTAATTGCCAACCGCCGACAACGTACAGTGTGTCGCCGATCAAAGCGGCATCATGACTGGAGCGTGGTTCGGGTAAAGCTGGCAAGTCGCTCCATTGTTTGGTTGTCAAATCGAAAGCTTTCACATCCGCTTGGGAATGCAGGTCGTGCTCTTCGCCCTCGGCATTCTTAGCTGTGAAGCCCCCTACCAAGATCAAGCGTTGGTCGTGTGCCACCATCCCCAAGCCTTGCAGGCGGGGCCCTTCGCTTAGTTCCTGCCAAGCAACGGAGGGGTGGTTCAAGTCCAATTTCAGCAGCTTGTTGGATTGAGCTGACGTCGAATAGGAGTGGGCGCTGCCGGTGTGGCCACCGTACACGTAGATCGCATCCGCCGTGCGAGCGGCACCAAAACTGGTGATCTCGAAGGGCAGCGGAGCCAACGATGCGGTTGAATCGTCGTCTGCAGATTCGGGAGCGAAAAATGTCATCGTCAAATAATGGGACGCCGATTCGTATGCTTTATCGTCGAGCGATCCTGCCTGCGACAGCTTGTGTCCCAACATGATCGCGTTCATTCCCTCTTCGACCTCTTTGTCGGAGAAGGAAACCTTGCCCTCAGCATCCGTGTCTGCGACACCTTCTTGATGCCCCGCATCGCAGTATAGCTGAACTTCGACGTCGGCCAGCGGTTTTCCTTGCCAAGTGACAAAGACATCAACTCCCTTGCCGTTGGCAACCACTTCAGCGACTAGGTCGAGCCCCGTCTGCTTGACGAAGCCCGCTTGACGTTCCTGGGGGAGTGAGCCGCCGAGATGTGCCGCGTAATAATCGAGGCGTGCCCCATGGTAGATGCCGAAAGTGACTTGAGTCACCAGCGTGGCATCGGCGGGCAGTTGTTGCTTGCTGACCAAGCCGAACAGATCTTCCTGCTCGATAGACTCGGCAGGCAAAACCTTCATCTCTCCGCCAGCGGTAAGCTGTCGGATTTCCGCTGCCTTGATGGAGGGGGGAAGTTTGTAGCTGCGGTCCGATGGGTCCTCGCTGAAGAACAACACTGCTTTGCCATCCTCACCCCGCACCAGCCAAGGAAAGTGTGCCACGGCGGATTGCGTCGCCGAGCTCAGGGCCAGCAGGGTGGCCAGCACCAAAAAATTCTTCTTCAAAGGCATCATGAAAAACATCCTTCCGGAAAAAGTTTGAAATGTAAATTTTGCACAGCTCGTTTTAAGCGTGTTGCATGTTGATTCTAGGGTTACCGACTGGTGATCTCGAAAGTGAACGCGTTCGCTCCGTCGGCTTGCACGTCGGCCCGGAGCTCGCCACGTTTCAAGTATTTGTTCGCAATTTTAGTGGTCGAAAACGGAGTCTCACCAGCTTGACGCAGCGACTCGAAATCTTCCAGCTCAGGTTGCACCGTTTCCACTACCACATCATAAGCGCCAGCCGAGGGGCCGTGCTCGGCGGATAACTGGAATTGGCCATTTTCCACGTCAGCCACCGCGCCGACTTGGTTTCCGCCAAGCGGGATGAAAACCAATTTGATATCGGTGGCCGCTTTCCCATCCAGCGAAACAGTACCGGAGACTGCCTGACGCGCCGGTCCAGCCGGTGAACAGCCACAGCAGCCGATCAGTAAGGTGGCGATTAGCGACCAATTGGCGAGTCGGGATTTGCAGGCGAGCCGCGTTCGTCGCAGCTGTTTATTGGATAACATTATCAGGAATGACCTCCCGTCCAGCTCGCGTCGAGAGTGCCTGCAAGTTCAAGGGATCAATGGTTTCTGGAATGAAATGCACACTCCCGTCCATCAGCAAGGCATTGACTCCGCCCGGGTGTTGGCTGCTGTAACCAGACAGCGTGGCGTTGGTAAAGTTGTTGATGGGGTGCAATGTGGTACCGAGGGAGACCATCGGATATCCGACCACCCAGCGTGCCAGCCCGTGCCGCACGGTGCCGCGAAGAGGCTCCGGTGTGCGGCTGCTCCAAACGTAGTTCGGATAGTTGTAAGTCGTTTCACTAACCGCCAGCGTGTGGCTGGTGCCATCCAGTACGTCACGAAAACCAAGGTGCTGGTTATTGAAGCCGAAGCCGGGCCAACTCAGTCCAAACATACCATCGTTGCGAGGCATCCAATTGCGGGAACCTTCGTTGAGCAAATAGCTGCTCGGCCCGCCGACTTCATTGCCGCGAACTTCGGGGACATCTCGCGGGAGCACCATCGATGGGCAAAGGAAGGTGTCAATTCTCTGTTGAGAAATCTGCGCGTTGTAGGGAAGCGTGTAATGCAGTGAGAAATCGTAGACGTTGTAAACGTTCTGCTGTTCGATTTGCGGCAGGATGGCGGCAAACGCACTGATGAAATTGCTTTGAATCGAACCGGCAGGGAACCTTTGGTAGGTCGATTCGTAGTTATGCAGTGCTAAGCCAATCTGCTTGAGATTGTTGGAACACTGCATTCGCCTGGCGGCTTCGCGCGCCGATTGGACGGCGGGCAGCAACAAGCTGACCAGGATGCCTATGATGGCGATGACGACCAACAATTCGACCAGCGTGAAAGCGGCGAAACGGGCCCGACGACGACTCGAAGAGGGCGATAACAGCATGTGCGGAAGCTCCTTGTAAGCAGCAGCACCGAGGGGAACAACCCAACGTTCACGACGAACGTTGCAGGCGGAACCGAACGTGGCTGGCTAGGAGCGACTTCCCCGAAAAACGTGAAGTCCGCACCGCTCGCTGGCTTAAATGTCGGCAACAATACTGAGACTCAGTCTCATTAATTTGAAGATGATATGAAAACGGTTCGAGTGGTCAAGGGGTTTGGCGAGAATTCAATCGCAAAATCTCACCGGGGGCCATTCCTATCTCTGGGGGGTGCGGGGCCCGGGTCGGCTTATTTGGTGAGAATCAGCTTGCCTTGGCGTGTGCGGCGGAGGCGATAGATTTGTCCACCATTTTCGATCCAGACCTCGTCTCCGCAACGGCAGAGCGCGCCGAAAGGTATGACCTTGGGAAGGTGCTTCATCGACTCGATTTCCTGAGCTGCCTGGCTGTTAATCGCTACGGTTGGCAGATCACTCTGCTGCGGTGCGTCATTGGTGTTGTCCATTAACGTTGCCATGCCAGTCACAGTGGTTGCGGATAGAGGCCCTAAGCTATGCTACTGAGATTGATTCTCAGTAGCAAGGACAGGCAGCCGGCAATGTAGAGCGCAAGTCCCCAATCGATTGCGGGCTCGCGCAATGTAGAGCGATTGTCCCCAATCGATTGCGGGCTCGCGCAATGTAGAGCGATTGTCCCCAATCGCTTGTGGAACTGCAAACAGCTGGGGACAGCGGTTCTACACTACAAACAGCTGGGGACAGCGGTTCTACGCTACAAACAGCTGGGGACAGCGGTTCTACACTGCAAACAGCTGGGGACAGCGGTTCTACACTGCAAACAGCTGGGGACAGCGGTTCTACACTGCAAACAGCTGGGGACAGCGGTTCTACACTGCAAACAGCTGGGGACAGCGGTTCTACGCTACAAACAGCTGGGGACAGCGGTTCTACACTGCAAACAGCTGGGGACAGCGGTTCTACGCTACAAACAGCTGGGGACAGCGGTTCTACACTACAAACAGCTGGGGACAGCGGTTCTACACTACAAACAGCTGGGGACAGCGGTTCTACACTACAAACAGCTGGGGACAGCGGTTCTACACCGCAAACAGCTGGGGACAGCGGTTCTACACTGCAAACAGCTGGGGACAGCGGTTCTACGCTGCAAACAGCTGGGGACAGCGGTTCTACGCTGCAAACAGCTGGGGACAGCGGTTCTACACTGCAAACAGCCTGGGGACAGCGGTTCTACACTGCAAACAGCCTGGGGACAGCGGTTCTACACTGCAAACAGCTGGGGACAGCGGTTCTACACTGCAAACAGCTGGGGACAGCGGTTCTACACTACAAACAGCTGGGGACAGCGGTTCTACACTGCAAACAGCTGGGGACAGCGGTTCTACACTGCAAACAGCTGGGGACAGCGGTTCTACACTGCAAACAGCTGGGGACAGCGGTTCTACGCTACAAACAGCTGGGGACAGCGGTTCTACGCTACAAACAGCTGGGGACAGCGGTTCTACACTGCTAACAGCTGGGGACAGCGGTTCTACACTGCAAACAGCTGAAGACAGCGGTTCTACGCTGAGCCAAAGGTCTGCTCAGCTCGATGATTTACCCTGCGGTCCGACTCGCTGGCCCAGACGTTCTGCCAAGTTCATCAGCGTTTGACTAGCGTCGTTCTCCTCGAGTTTCGCTTGGATCAAATGCGGACCGCTGCGGTCATCCCAAGCCGCCGCGAGCGCCTCGGAGAACTCAGCCTCGGTGGTCACCAAATATCCTGTGCCGCCGCCGTAAACGGTTGGCAACTTGTGGTAAGCCCAAGGGTTGATTTCGTTGTATTCCCAAGTCCCTTCGTGCAGGAATCGCTCGGTTCCGTACCCATGATTGTCGAAAATGATGAAGATCGGACTGTGCCCCAAGCGGGTCAATGTGGAGAGTTCTTGGCCGGTCATTTGGAAAGCACCGTCGCCAGCCAAAACGAGGACGCGGTGGTCGGGCCGCGCGGTTGAGGCGCCCACGGCTGCCGGTGTGCTGAAACCCATTGACGTATAGTACGCAGGACTGAGGAATTCACCCCGGTCGTGCGTCATCAACTCGGTGGCGGCAAACAGCGAGTCGCCGACGTCGGCGATCACAATCGTATTGTTATCAAGCCGTTGTTCAATTTCTCCCATCATGCGGCTAATCCGCAGCGGCGACTCAGGCTCGATGCTGAAGGGGGCCGGTTGTCGCCGCGCCAAGATTGACGCAGGAATCGGTCGGTCGGTCCGCTTCAGCGATTGCTTATTCAGCAGATTTAGGAAACCGTCGAGCGCCACGTTGTGGAAGTGGTGATAAGAGATCTGCATCTGTTCGCTGGTCACATAGACGCAACGCGGCAAATCGAGTTTGGCCGTGTAAACTCCGAGGTTGATATCCGTCAAAAAGGTGCCCAGCAGCATGATCAAGTCGCTCGACTCGACGAACTCGGCGACTTCTGGGTTGCCCAGCGCGCCTTCGTACAGTCCCAAATAGAGCGGATGGCGTTCGCTGATTACACTTTTGCCCAGCATGGTGGCGGCAACTGGCGTGGCCGTCGTTTCGGCCAGCGTCATCAATTGATCGTGCAGACCAAACCGGTGCAATTCCACCCCAGCGACGATTACCGGCCGCTTGGCTTGGTTAAAGCGTTCCACCGTTTCCGCAACTGCTTCGGCGGTTGCTTGTGGATCCGCCTCCCAAGTCGCTCCGCGATAGGCGTGAGTTACCGGCGGTACGACATGTACCATGTCGCGTGGCAGTTCGATGTAGACGGGGCGTTTAAAACGATCGGCCGCATCGAGCACGCGATCAATTTCGGCAAATGCCGTAACCGGATCGGTGATCTCGGTGGCGGCAATCGTAAATTTTTCAAAGACCTCGAACTGGGTGCGGAAGTCACGCACTTTGTGGTGCAAGAGGGGGTTGTTTTGGCGTTCATTCAGTCCGGGGGAACCAGAGATCACAACCACCGGAGATTTTTCCGCAAAGGCGCCGGCGATGCTGTTACAAACGCTCAGCCCGCCGACGCAGTAAGTGATACAAACGGCGCCCATGCCGGTCAGTCGAGCATAGCCATCAGCGGCAAAGCCGGCACAATCCTCGCGAGTGCAGCCGACAACGTTGATCGGGCTCTCCTCGAGCATGCTGTAGAAACTGAGCACGTAATCCCCGGGAATGCCAAACACGTCGTGGATTCCGTAGTCTCGCAGTCGTTGGATGAGATAATCTCCAATCGACAGATTGGCGGTAACACGTCGAGTTGACTCAATGCGGCGATCTTGGGCGCTGACGCTCATGGATTATTTTCCTGAATTGGAAACGGTGACAGGTTTCGCGGGTAAATCTTTGGAAATTCTCGATGCCGGTTCTTCCGCCGCGGGAGTTTCCCCTGAAGCGGCATCAGCGGATACAGATTCTACGGTGCCAAACAAGTGTCCGCCTTTGTCACCGTGTTTCCAAGTGCCCGCATAGGAACCTTGGTAGACAACGACGCGGGAGGAGAAAGTTCCCAGCCCGGGGAGCCACAGATTGGTCAAGGAAATCACCGGTGTGTCGCCGGCCCACATCACCGGCAGGTCCATCGGAACTTCCGTATCGGTATCGCCGTATTTGATCCGCGCCGTAAAGCGAAACAAGTTGCCCTCGGGCAGTTTTTCGCATTTCGTAATCGTATATTCTTCCGGGGGCATTTCGTCTTTTTCGCTGCCCAAAACCGTAAACCGACCCGTAAACTTCGCCCCGGTCAAATAGCGGGCAAAGCGATTGTTGCGATCATCCTGCTCGGCCGACGCGGCGGTGGTGGCGGCGGCTTCTTCTCCGTCGAGCGGTGCTAGTTGAACCGAAATCCCAGCCGGTTTCGCTCCCCCGGGGCCTGTTTTTTCTTCATCTTGTGCGAATCCAGTGGAGGAACAGGTCAGCATCCCGGCTAGCAGTGTGCTGACAGCAAAACAAGTTGTCGGTCTTTGTGCAGACATAAACTATTATCCCATACCATTCGTGAAATTGCCAGGAGAACCCGCGGTGGGTAAACCCCCTTTGAGTTAGTTTAACAGTTTCCTCTACCTTCGTTGCTGCCGCAATCAGGCTTGGCAATGCTTCGCGCGAATGCCGCGAAAAATTACCATCCGGAGACTTGTACGGTCAGCCGCACGCGTACTCGCTAAACAGTCAGCCGCAGGCGTACTCGTTAAACAGTCAGCCGCAGGCGTACCTATAACGGGAGCGCGTTCGCCTTCGGCTGTCGGTAAAACCTTATTCAGGGAACAAAGTTGGCCAGCCCACGCCTCTGGCGCATAATGAAACCAATGCTGGTGCCTCAATACAAAGGAAAAGCAATGACGCGCAATGTCTGGCTCGTCCGTTGGCTCTGGTGCGTCCGCAGCCTCGCTTGTGTAACTGCCTGCGTGACGCAGCATTTCATGACGCAGCAGTCTATGGCGCAGCAATCGTCACCGCCGGCGATTACTTCAGCGGACGCACCTACTTCAGCGGACGCACCTCGGGTTCGCTTCACCGAGCAAGTCAGGCCCTTGCTGCAGCAACACTGCTTGAAGTGCCACGGCCCTGATGATCTGGCGGGTGGCTTGGATCTCACTAGTCCAGCCTCCGGGTTGGAGCTGGGTGCCATTACTCGGCATGATCCTGCCGCCAGCACGCTGGTCGAACGAGTGACCTCGACGGATGACTCGCTGCGGATGCCCCCGACCGGCCCGCCGCTCACTGCAGACGAACAACTCATCTTTAAAACTTGGATCAAACAGGGCGCAGCGTGGCCGGCGCATTGGGCTTATCAACCATTGCAGCTGCCGGCGATTCCTGCGGCAAACGCCGCGACGCGTGGGGAAGACTGGGGCGAAAATCCGGTCGACCAATTTATCGCCGCTCGTTTGCGTGCCGAGGGACTTGAGCCAAATCCCCCGGCGGACCGTTTTGCGTTGCTGCGACGAGCGTCGTTTGATTTGCGAGGGATTCCGCCCAGCGACTCGGAGATCGAGCAATTTTTGCGGGATGATTCCGCGTCTGCTTGGCCGGCCGCTGTGGAGCGTCTGTTGGCATCCCCGGCCTATGGCGAACGTTGGGCAAGACGTTGGATCGACCTGGTGCACTTTGCCGAGACACATGGCCACGATCAAGACCGACCGCGTGAGCATGCTTGGCCTTATCGCGACTATCTGATTACCAGTTTCAATCAAGACAAACCCTACGGCCAATTCATGGCCGAGCAGATTGCCGGTGACGCGTTGGCCCCCGATGACCCGCAAGCAATCATCGCCACGGGTTTGTTGGCCTCCGGCCCTTGGGATGAAAGTTCGCTGCGTGACATCCAAGAAAATTCGCTCGATCGCGAAGTCGGTCGCTACCTCGATCGCGATGATATCGTCACCACCGTGATGTCGACTTTTGCCAGCACCAGCATCCACTGCGCCCGCTGCCACGACCACAAATTTGATCCAATTTCGCAAGCTGAATACTACGGCCTGCAAGCCGTCTTCGCGGGTATCGACAAAGCCAATCGCCCTTACGACCGTGATCCCCAAGTCGCGCGGCGACGCAGCGAATTAACTGCCCAGTTGCGAGCGCTCGACAACGCGAATCCCGCAGCGCATCACCATTTGTGGCAAGACGCGGAGGTGAGAGCCGAGTTCACGCAATGGCTGACCGCTTTACAGAGCCAACCGATTGGCTGGACCACGCTCAAACCTCAAGCCGTGACCTCTTGGGCTGGCAGCAGTCTACAAGTGCAAGAGGATGCGAGTGTGCTGGTCAGTGGCCCGCGCCCCGACAAAGACGTGTATGTCATCGAAACCCGTTTGCCACTTGAGCAGATCAACGCGTTGCGGCTCGAATTACTGCCTGATGATTCGTTGCCAGCGGCCGGGCCCGGCAGAGCCGATAACGGGAATCTACATCTGACGCAAATTCGAGTCTTCAGTGCACTCGCCGGCGATTCTGCAGCTCTGCGAGAACGAACCATCACTGCTGCCTGGGCTGACTTTAACCAAGCGGACTGGGGTGTTGAGCGAGCGATCGACAAGAACCCAAATACCGCTTGGGGCATTTTTCCCGAAGTGGGTCAGAGTCATCACGCCGTCTTTAATTTGGACAAAGGCCCCAGCAAAAATCCCCGTCCCGGTTCTGGAACCACGGCGACCGCTCAGCAGTTGGCGGGCGAGCAGTTGGGGGGCGAGCGGGACGAGGGGGAGCTGACTCTGCGAGTCGAATTGCACCAACTGCATGGGGGCGCCCACACCATCGGGCGTTTTCGCTTGGCTGCCAGCGACGCCGATCGGGAGCAGCTGAAGCAGCATCAAGACTTACCCGCGAACATCTCGAACCTGTTGGCGATCCCACCGGAGTCGCGGAGTTTCGCCGAGCGATCGGAATTGCTGGTTTGGCACCGGCGGCGGAGCTTGCAAGCGAAACTTGACAAACTTCCCCAGCCCAGCCTGGTGTATGCAGGCAGCAATCAGTTCCAGCCCGAGGGATCGTTTCGTCCCGCCGTCACCCCGCGGAGCGTGCAGATACTGCGCCGGGGACTGATCGGTGAACCGCTCGGCGAAGCCTCGGCCGGTGCTTTGTCGTGCGTCCAAGGGATGCCCGGTGAGCTTGAGATTGCCGATCTGGCTGACGAGTCGGCACGCCGTCGCGGGCTGGCGGAGTGGCTCAGCGATAAAGACAATTCGTTGGTTTGGAGATCGATGGCCAATCGCATCTGGCAAGTGCATTTTCAAAACGGTCTTGTCGACACCCCCAATGATTTTGGGCTGATGGGAGCCGCGCCGACGCATCCGGAATTGCTCGATTGGCTAGCGGTTCAATTACGCGACCACGATGGCTCGATCAAGCATCTGCATAGGTTGTTGCTGACCAGTGCCACCTATCGGCAATCGTCGGCCGACCGAGTCGATGGACAACAACACGACGCCGCCAACCGCTTGCTGTGGAAAATGCACCGCCGCCGCCTGGACGCGGAATCGTATCGCGACGCGCTGCTGGTGCTCACCCAGTCGCTTGATCGCAGCATGGGTGGCCCATCGGTGAAACAATTCATCCAGTCCCCCGGCGTGCACGTGACACCTGTGGTCGATTACCAAAGCTTTGATGTTGACGATCCCAGTAATTATCGCCGCAGCGTCTATCGCTTTCTGTTTCGCACGATACCCGATCCGTTTATGGAGTCGCTCGATTGCCCCGACGCTTCGCAGCTGACTCCGACCAGAAATGTTTCGCTGACGGCGTTGCAAGCCTTGGCCACGCTGAACGATAAATTTGTAGTCCGCCAAAGTGAATTAATGGCGGAGCTCTTGACTCGCCAGTCTGCGGATCTCGACGAACAGGTTCAGCTTGCCTACGAACGCGTTTTCTCGCGGCCACCGACGGCTGAAGAGCATGCCGCCGTCCGTGATTATGCCGCCGAGCATGGCTTGGCAAACGCTTGTCGGTTCCTCTTCAATACAAACGAGTTCATGTTTGTCGATTGATGTTTCAAAACAATTCAACTGAGCAGTTTGGCCATGAATCATGCCTGGAAAACAACCGCCGCACGTCGTTCCTTGCTCGCGCAGCTCGGCGGTGGAATTGGCATGGTGGCTTTGCTCGATTTAATGTTGCGCAGCGAGGTAAAGGGGAGCGAGCAGGCGAAAGGGAACAGTGCAGGGCAGGGGAATAAAACGCTCCATCATCCAGCCAAAGTGCGGCGCGTGATTCAGTTGTTCATGAATGGTGGGGTAAGCCAAATGGACACCTTCGATCACAAGCCAGAACTCACCAAGCGGGATGGCGAGCGGGTTGATTTTGGCTTGGCGTCGGCCGTCACCAGTTCGCCAGGACCTTTGATGAAATCTCCCTTTCAGTTTCGCCAGTATGGCGAATCGGGGCGTTGGGTCAGCGAAGTATTTCCGCAGCTTGCCACGCACGTCGACGATTTGGCATTCCTAATGGCCATGAAATCGAAGAGTAACGTGCATGGGCCAGCCAGTTATTTGCAAAATACCGGTTTCGTGAATCCAGGGTTTCCCTCCTTGGGAGCTTGGCTTAGCTATGGCCTGGGCAGCCTCACCGACGACTTGCCGACCTTCGTGGTTTTGCCCGATGCCCAAGGATTGCCCTACAACAATACGGGCAATTTTTCCGCCGGTTTTTTGCCCGCCTCGAATTCGGCGACGATCATTAAACCGAGTGCTCCCACGCCGATCCCGAATTTACATCCGCCGGCCGATGCCGCGCAGATCACCGCTGCCAGCGAGTCTGACGGACTGCGACTACTGGAAACGCTAAACCAAACACATTTGGCCGATCGCGATTACGATCCGCAGTTGGCTGCCCGGATTGGCTCCTTTGAATTGGCGGCCAAGATGCAAGCCAGCGCGCCGGCAGTGCTCGACCTCAGCGATGAATCTGCGGCGACGTTGCAAGCGTATGGAGTCGATCAACAACCGACCGCTGCGTTCGCGAGAAATTGCTTGCTTGCGCGGCGGTTGATTGAACGCGAAGTTCGCTTCGTGCAAGTGTGGAGCGGTCAGGGTGGGCCGAGCAAAAACTGGGATAACCACACCGATATCCCCAATGAGTTACCTTTCATTGCGCGGCAAGTCGACCAACCGATCGCCGCCTTGCTGACCGATCTGAAACAACGCGGACTACTCGACGATACGCTGGTGATTTGGACAACCGAGTTTGGTCGCATGCCTTTCACCCAAGGGGCCACCGGACGTGATCATAACGCGGGGACCTTTGTTAGCTGGCTGATGGGGGCCGGAATTCGCGGCGGCACAGCCTTCGGACAGAGTGATGAATTTGGTTACCAAGCGGTCGAAAATGTGACGACAGGATACGATTTACATGCCACACTGCTGCACTTGATGGGAATCGACCATGAGCGTTTAACATTTCGCCACAACGGGCTCGACCGTCGCCTAACCGATGTTCATGGCCATATCATTCAGGAAATTCTGAGTTAATAGAAGTTTGCGTGCTCGTGCTTGCAGCGCCGTAGTGAATGAGAATGTTGCTAGCCAATAACCTGGTTCACCGCACGAGGCAAGTTTGGTGGGGTCCACCTTCTTGCGTACTTATAACCGCTAACCACCAACGGATGTCTTCCGGAAACAATAGACGCGAGCTGCTGTGCGAATAATCAAGCGTTCGCCGGCGATTGCGGGGGTGGCCATGCACATGTCGTCATCTGCTAGTTTGTTTTCATAGAGCAACTCGAATTCTGCTCCCGCATTCAAAACAAAGGTGACACCGTCTTCGTTGACACAGAAGATCTTGTCGTTGTAGGCCCAAGGCGATGCGGTGAAGGCGCGGCCGTTGGGCAGTCTCTTGGGACCATAAGATTCTGTGCCGCTGGCGGCGTCATAGCTGCTCACTAGGCCGCGATCCAACAGCACGAAGACTTGGTCTTGATAAACCAGGGGCGTCGGATTGTATGGGGCCGACTTTGGCTGGGACCAAGCGATGAACTCGTTGCTGGTCGCGTCGCCGGTTAGGGAAATATCTCCAGAGGCACCCGGGCGAATCGCATAAATCGGACGCAGCGGATCCATCACGTAGCCGGAACTTAGGTACAGCAAGCCATCATGCGCTTGCGGCGTGGCGATGGTAATGCTGGACATCCCGGAGAGCGTCCAAAGTAAATTGCCATCCAGGTCGTAAGATCGGACCTTTCCGGTACCCGGCGTAACGATCTCAGTTCGTTCGCTGTTTTCCCAAATGAAAGGAGTTGACCAGTTGCTTTTTTCATCCCGCGTCACTCGCCATACTTCTTCGCCGGTTGCGGCGCTCAGGGCCAGCAAATAGGAATCCTCTTCGTTGTCATTGACGTAGTACAGCCTGCCCTGGTGCAAGACTGGTGACGCCGCGGTTCCCCAGCCGTAGCGAGTCGCGCGTGGTTTGAGTTTGCGTCGCCAGACTTCGTCGCCCTCGAAATCGAAACAAAAGATGCCCAAGTTTCCAAAACAGCAATACACCCGTTTGCCGTCGGTGACGGGAGTCTCCGACGCGTAACTGCTCTTCAGGTGAATCGGAGATTCGGGCAAGCCTTCGTGGATTTGCCGTTCCCAGAGCAATTCACCGCTGATGAGGTCGAGGCAGAGGACCATCCATTGATGCGGCGAGGCGGGTGGTTGGGGACGATTGCCACCGAAATAGAGCCCTTTTTTGGGTTCCTCGGAGGTTCCGGTGTTAATCACCGTGGTGAGAAACAGCCGGTTTTCCCAAACCACGGGGGAAGACCAACCGCGGCCCGCGATGTCGCGTTTCCAGGCCACATTTTCAGTCGAAGACCAGCGATCGGGCAGTTGGGCACTGTGGCCGACCCCATCTGAGTTGGGACCGCGGAACTGTGGCCAATGCTCCTGGCCCAAAGCGGCAGATGGAGACCATGCCAGCGGTGAGGCGGCCAAGATTACAAGCAACAGCAGCGAGTTGGGCTTCATGATTTTTTTCGCGGAACGAGAAATTGATTTGCGACTCGAACTGCAATATAGCCGATCCATCGCTGTTTGCTCGCCCCAAGTTGGGGCAGGGGGGGGAGAACAAAGCTAGGGCGAATTGCGATAAACTCTCTGGTCTCGTTAATGATAAACTCTCTGGTTTCGTTAATGTTGCCAACTTGGCTAAACTTACGGTCGCGTACCTGCACGAACTTTTTCTCACTCGGATTTATTATCAATGGATGCTCAACTCCCGCCACGCGCCTTCAGTTTGCGGGGGGTGCTGATTGGATTGGCGATTGCCTTGTTTGCAGTGGTGATGACCGCGGCCAGCGTCTATATCCGCCGGCCTCAAGTTGAAAAGACTAAGCAATTTCTCGGTGCCGAGGCAGTGCAAGCGGTGCAACTGGGGACCAAATTTGAAATCGGGCTATGTGTGGAAGGAACCCCCGTGGACCCTGCCGATGTTGCCTGGACCGACCTCAGCGGCAGTCCGGGATTGGGGCTCTTCCGCAAGGCACTCGTCAGCGAAGGGCATTTCCGCTGGGATCTGCAAGAGTCGGAATCGCTACGGTCGTTAAAATTGACCGATCCCCGCTACGCCATCGTAAAAATTTCTGGTGAGATTCCCGATTCACCGACCTCGGTGGCGGCTCCTCTCGAGCCCGTGGAGATATTACTGGAGCTTAATTCAGGTTGGATGGGGCCGCTCACAGGGGCCGGGGCAGTTCCCTTCACCGACCGCGTACGCCCGGCAATCCGCAATTTCATTGACACCCGCAAAGACTCGAATCGCCAGCACGGAAACTGAGGAAGGCGACTAGTTATTTCAGGGTGTGCTGCAATGGGTGGGGCATTTCACGTGCCTCGGTCGGCGAAATTGAGTACACTGAATGCGGAAACGCGTTTAGATTATGAAGTCCCATGTTCGAAGCGTTTCCTCGACAGCTCTTCCGGTAACGCAACTCCAGTCTTATCTACCCTCCGACGGCTTATCTTGAATCGACGCGGTTCAGAGCGGCACCCACTATGCGGGGCGAATTGATGGCAGTAGTCAACGACTCAGCAGACGGCCAACCCGCACCAAAAGCTCCTGGTGATTCAGGTGCTGGTGACGCGGGCGCTAGGAGCCCGGGTACTAGCGGACCGGGTACCAGCAGGTCGGGTACTAGCAGATCGGTCGCAGCGCTCCAGCTCGACGGGGCAGGGGGTGACCAAGTATTGCCGGTTCCCGGCAAGCGATTTTTGTTATTTCAAGCCGTACCGGCTTGGCTAATCAGCATGTTGGTGCACATGCTGGCGTTAATGGTGTTGGCTTTGCTGACGATTGCCACTCCCGAGGATTTCATCAATGTTTTGTCAGTTTCCAACTCGTCGGAGAACGAGGGTGAAATTGAAGAATTCACGTTGGCTGAGATTGATCCCGGGGAGTCGTTGGAGAGTGAAGAGGACACTTTTGAAGAGATGGAGCCGACGACCGAACCGGTCCAGGAGCTGCAGCCGATTGAATTCGATCAGCCCTTATCGGTCGACGCGATCAGTCCGGAAATGACCGACATGGTTTCGACCATTGCACCTTCGAGTGAACTGTTGCAATCGGTTTCTCAGTCATACAGTCAGAATTTATCGAGCCGCAGTGGTGCGACGAAGAGCCAGTTGCTGAAGCGTTACGGCGGGACCGAAGCGAGTGAAGCGGCGGTGGCTAAAGCTTTGCGTTGGTTGTCGCTGCATCAGCTGCGCAATGGAGCCTGGACTTTTAATCACGTCGCGGTTTGCCGGGGGCTCGATGGTTGCGATGGCACTTGCGATCCGTCGCGGTCGCAGTCCTTTTTTGCCGCCACCGCGATGGGGATCTTGCCGTTCTTGGGTGCTGGTCAAACACACATGACCGGTGTGCACAAGGACAACGTGCGAACCGCTTTGGCTTTTCTGTTGACCAATGGCAAGCAGAAGCGACTCGGTGGCATGGTATGCCTCGATTTTACCGAACCGGGCGGCAACATGTACTCCCACGGGCTGGTCTCCATCGCTTTGTGTGAGGCATACGCCATGACGCAAGATCCGATGTTGATGTTGCCGGCCCAGCAAGCATTGAATTTTATCGCCTACGCCCAAGACCCGCGCTCGGGTGGCTGGCGTTACAGTCCGAAAGCGAGCGGTGATACGTCGGTCACCGGGTGGCAGGTCATGGCGCTGAAAAGTGGACATATGGGCCATTTGTTGATCTCATCCCAGACGATCGTGGGAGCGAACAACTTTCTCAATCTCGTCGCGCACGACAACGGCAGCAGTTACAAATACATTCCCGAGCACGCTGACCTCGGGGGCCACACGCCCTGCCAGCCCATCGGCTTGCTCAGCCGGATGTACATGGGTTGGGACAAGACGCATCCGTCAATCATCGAGGGAGTTTCCCAATTGTCTGAGCGGGGCGTCCTCAAGAACGACATCTATTACAACTACTATGCGGCTCAAGTGCTGCGGCACTTCGGCGGCTCGCAGTGGGATAAATTTAATGCCGAATTGCGAGATTGGTTGGTCGATTCGCAAGTCGACAGCGGGCATGCGGAAGGGTCTTGGCATTGGCCTGACAGCGTGGGGCACCGCGGTCCGCGAGAAGGGGGCAGGCTGTGCTCGACTTCCTTCGCCACGATGATTCTGGAAGTCTATTATCGCCACATGCCACTCTACGCAGACTCTGCCGCGGACGACGAGTTTCCGTTGTGAGCCCGCGAGCAGTGATTGGCGGGCAGTAAGCCGGCCATCGCGATCAGGCGGGAGCGGTGATCTCCAGCACCCGTTCGCCCAGCACCTCCCAGTTAGGCTGAATCCCCAGCCCCGGTTGCTCGCCTGCGCGCATCATGCCCAGCAGGCGTTGGGGAGCTCCCGTGGCGTTACTGACCGTCACGTAGCTGTTAAAGTCGGTGCTGGTAAAGCGGAGTGCTTCGGGAGTGCTGTGTGCCAGGTGGGCGATCGCGGCGGTGACAATATCGCCCCCCCAGCTATCTTCCAGCGTCATCGCGATCCCCATCGAGACACACAAATCACGGGCTTGGCGGGTCCGCGTCAGGCCACCCAGTTTGCTGATTTTTAGATTCACGGCATCCATTGCCAAGTCATTTTTGGCTCGCATTAACATCGCCAGCGAATCGATGTTTTCGTCGAGGATAAAGGGCTGCTGAGTCTGTCTTCGCACGGCCAAACATTCTTCGTACGTTAAGCAGGGTTGTTCGATGTAGACATCGAGATCTCGCACAGCCCGGACCACGCGAACTGCCTCGTGTTGTGTCCAGCCCGTATTGGCGTCAGCCACTAGGCGATCACTATCGCCGAGCATCTCGCGAACGGCGTGAATCCGCTTGATGTCTTCGTCAGGGTCACCACCCACTTTCAATTGGAATCGCGTGTAGCCTTCCTCTCGGTAGCCTTTGACTTTGGCAGCCATTTGCTCGGGGGATTCCTGGGAGATCGCTCGGTAGAGTCGCACCTCTTCGCCGTAACGCCCCCCCAGCAAAGTGCAAACGGGCAGGCCGACGTGTTTCCCCAGCAGATCCCAGAGGGCGATATCTATTGCTGATTTTACGTAAGGATGGCCCTTCAGAGCCGCGTCCATGTGATCGTTGAGCTTGTTGATTTCGCGGGGGTCCCAGCCAATTAGGTGCGGAGCCAGTTCGCCAATTCCAGCACGCACCCCCGCGGCGTAGGCGGGCAAGTAGAACGGGCCCAGCGGACAGACTTCTCCGTACCCGATCAACCCCGAGTTCGTTTCCACTCCCACGATCGTGCTGTCGAACGTGGTGACTGATTTGCCACCCGACCAACGATAGCAACCTTCGACCAGGGGAAGTTCAACACGATGGGCAAAAATGCGAGTTATTCTCATCAGAATCTGCTTGCTGCAAGACTTAAATTGTCGGGACGATGAAACAGGCCCGGCGGGCAAGGATCGCCGCGGGAGCGACAAGTTAACAAAATTTTTGCCTGTCTGCTTGGGAGGCGGGAGTCTGGAGGCGGGAGGCGGAGTAGGACACCTGAAACGCGAATTTCTGATCTGCCAGTCGGGGCTGTTCTCTGACGGCAGAACCTTTATCCTAATGGCGAAAGAACCGCTTCACTCTTTTACTCCCGCTGTTGGTCTGCTGCATGACACTTCGCTTCGGAATCGTTGGCTGCGGAATGATCGCCAAATTTCACGCTCACGCGATTCGCGACAACCCGACGACGTCGTTGGGGGGGGCTTGGAGCCGTCGCGGGGAGACGACCGCTGAGTTTGCCAAGACTTTCGATTGTCGCGGCTATGATTCGCTGGACGCGATGTTGGCCGATCCGGAGATTGATGCGATCTCGATTTGCAGCCCCAGCGGGGCTCATTTAGATCCCGCTTTGGCAGCCGCTCGGGCTGGTAAACACGTGGTTGTCGAAAAGCCGCTGGAAGTGACCACGCAACGTTGCGACGCGATCATTGAGGCTTGCGAACAGCATAAAGTGAAACTGGCCGTCACTTTTCAAAGCCGTTTTCATCGCTCCAGCCAGTTATTGAAAGTTGCCGTCGAGCAGGGACGATTCGGGAGGATCACGTTGGGAGACGCGTACGTGAAATGGTTCCGCAGCCAAGAGTATTATGACAGCGGAGCTTGGCGCGGCACTTGGGAACTCGACGGTGGCGGGGCCTTGATGAATCAAGCAATTCACTCTGTTGATTTGTTGCTGTGGCTGATGGGACCTGTTCGCACTGTTAGCGCGATGGTCGACACGGCGACGCACGAGCGGATTGAGGTGGAAGACGTGGCGGTGGCAACGCTCAAATTTGCAAACGGTGCGCTGGGAGTCATCGAAGCGACGACGACTGCTTTTCCCGGAGCTTTGAAAAAGATCGAAATCTGTGGCAGCGGCGGGGCGGCCGTTCTGGAAGAAGAGGACTTAATCCAGTGGGATTTTGCTCAGCCAGAGGCGAACGATGAGACGATTCGCGAGGAGATGCGAGGGCAAACGCAAACCGGTGGTGGTGCGGCAGACCCGTCAGCCATCGGGCATCATGGGCACCAGATGGTCTTCCAAGACTTTGCCGCCTCCGTCGCCGAGGATCGCCAGCCGGCGATCGATGGTCGGGAAGGGCGACGGAGTGTGGAATTAATCGAAGCGATTTATCAGTCCGCCCGAGAAGGCCGGCGGATTGAACTTGGCTGAGCCCAATTAGCGATTGCGGAACCGCCGGTTAACGATTGCGGAACTGGCCGTTCGGGCGAGCCACCGTGGTGCGTCGAGCATTCGGGGGCACGACAACGCGTGATGATTCCAGCGGATCGCTCATTGTCACCACCGAGTCGCCGATGGGGGTAGGTTGTCCGACGTATCCCATCTGGCCTGCCCCCATAAAATGATCCTGATGGCCGTGCCCACCACAATCGGCACATGCGCCGCAGCCTTCAAAACCACAGCCAGGCTCGAACCCACAACTCGGCTCCAAACCGCAAACGACTTCGCCGCCGCCGCCGCACGAGCCGCAGCCATCGCAACCGCTGCCGCCGGCGTAGCGGTAGCCCCAAATCGACTTGGTGCCACTCAGCATCGGACGGCATGATCCACAACTTTGTCCGTTGTAGTTGCCGCAGGAATCACAGGGATCACAGCATTCTGCGGGATCATTGATCCAGGGATCCACATACAATTCGCCACAGCCCGACTGGCATCCGCCGTGGAACATCAGCGGACCACAGCAGCCGGTCGACAAAAGGGCTGCCGCCAACATCGAAAAAAGGGCGGTCATTTGCAAAACAGGGCGCATCGAAATTCCATCCTGGGAGGTAGTCTGGTGATTGGGCGAAATCGTTTGCGAAATCGCAATCGTCCAGCTGTAGAAATCGGCAGCCCGCACCAGCAAACTTGAGACAATCCGGATAATCGTTAAATTCGACACAGCTTGCTACATGCGTGGACACGTGTGCGCACTTTGGTTAAACTACCGCTGGTTGCACGGGCCCCTTGGCGTCTAACCGTCGCGCCACTTGTTGAGTGCCGCCGTTAAGTTACCTTCCTGGCGCTCAGTTAACGCTTGGCGAAAGTCGATTCTCCGGCCATAATCAAACGTTCAAGGGTTTGTTTGCTGACCGACAGCTTGTTCGAACTTAGGAATTCAATGAGTGACGCGCGTTCCCCGGGAGTGTTTGCCCGGATTATCCTCGTGCCCCTGCGACTCGCCACGGGTTGGGGGCGATCGCCACGGTCCCTGGGCTTCATGGGCGTGATGTCCTTGATCCTGTTGCGACTGTGCATTGGCTTCCACTTTTACAGCGAGGGAGTCGACAAGATGTCTGGCGATTTCGACGCCGGCAAATTTTTCTCCGTGGCGCGAGGCCCCTTCGCGGGGCATTTCCAGCGTCAAGTGTGGGACTGGGACGGCAATATTCGGCTAGATTCCGAACGCACGATTCAGACTTGGGCCAATTATCGTCAAGCCGTCAAAGATCATTACGAGATGGATGACGCCCAACGGGACAAAGTCGAACAAGCTTACGCCAGGGCGATTAAGCAACTGGAGTGGGTACTCCAGTCGAACGCCAATGAGATCGAACAATTTAAATTGGGCCGCGAGCGAATTCTGCAACTCGAACAGGACGCCACGCGGAGCGGTGTGACGAGCTTGGGTGGACAGCGAGACACGGTGCGACGAGAATGGCAGCAGTTAATTAGCCCCGTGTTCGTTCAAATTGACAAGATTTGGACCAACTTGGAAACGGAAGCCAACGGGGTCGCCACCAGCGAGCAGTCCGAACGCGGAACGCTAAAGCTGGGAAAACCGCGTGACGTGCTGGTCGACACCAGCGTCATAAACCCAATCATTCCTTACTTTGACATGACCATCGGTATCTGCTTGCTACTGGGGTTATTCACCCCGGCCGCCGCGTTGATTGCCGCTGGATTTCTCGGTTCTGTCTTTATGTCTCAATACCCGCCGACGACGGGTCCCGGATCGACCTACTACCACTTGGCCGAAGCGGCCGGATGTTTGGTGCTGGCTGGCACCGGAGCAGGCCGATTTGCCGGTTTGGACTTTATCTTCTACGCCATCAGTGCCCGCTTGTGGCCTGCCAACTCGGAGCGAACATCAAATGGATAAGCTGTCTGCGGAAGAACAAGAAGTTGGTAAGAGCAACTACTACAACGCGGTGGGCATGATTACTCCGCTGTCGCGGCGCGATCTGCTCAAAGGTATCGTTTCCACCGGTGCCGTCAGTGGTGCTGGCCTAGGTGCGATGTACTTTGGGTATGACAAAAAAATTGCCGATCCCGTTCGCGTGGCCGTGATTGGCACCGGGGACGAAGGCAACGTGTTGATCGGCGGGTGCAATCCCGATTATGTCGCCGTAAAAGCGATTTGCGATATCCGTCCATTCAGCATCTTTCGGGCTTTTCATGGTGACTGGAGCACACCCAGCTCACTCAAGCGACGTCCGGGGCTGATCAGCGTGGCAGGCTACAAGGACGAGGCCGAAGCTCGTGATAACGTCAAAGTTTATGATGCCAGCAACGGAGGCATCACGGCTTGCTTGAACGATCCCGACATCGAAGCAGTCATCATCGCTCTACCGCTGTGGTTACACGCCGTGGTCGCGGCGAAAGCCATGGAGAAGGGGCTGCACGTGTTGACTGAAAAGCTGATGGCCCACAACGTGGCCCAGTGCAAAGTCATGTCCCGGATGGCCGCTGAGCTGAAAGACAAAGCGGGCAACCCGATCCATTTGGCGACCGGTCACCAACGGCATTACAACGTCAAGTACGACAATGCCGTGAACATCATTCGCTGGGGCTTGCTCGGGCAAATTCACCATATTCGCGCCCAGTGGCATCGCTCCAACGTGCCCGGAAAAGATAGCTGGAAAATGCCTATCCCGGGTGGCGAAAAACGCTCTGACGGTTCTGATTATCAGAAAATTCTCGGCGACATTCGCTACCGCGAAAATGCGCTCAAGAATGCCACCGACCCGTCGGAGATCGAGCGACTGCAAATGGAATTGGCCCAGTGGAAAGCTTGGGACGCCGACAAGGAAATTGATCCGAAAGAGTTTGGCTACCAAGACCTCAGCATCGGTGATCGACTCTTCACGGCCATGGAAGAATTGCATCGATGGCGGCTGTTCGACCGCACCGGCGCGGGTTTGATGGCCGAACTGGGCAGTCACCAGTTAGACGCTGTCAGCATCTTCCTCAGCTCGCTGCGTGATGATGGTAAGAAAGTCCATCCGCTCAGCGTGCATGCGGTGGGCGGACGTCACTTGATGCCGCTCGATCGCCAAGTGGAAGACCACGTTTATTGCACGTTCGAGTTCCCCGGTCCTGAATACGAAGCGGGCAAGGTGGGTTACCGTGATCCAGTGGAGAATTACCCGGACGGCGCCGTGCCTGGTTACGAAACCGATCCCAACAAGAAAGTCGTCGTCACTTACTCGACAATCAACGGCAATGGTTTTGGTGGTTGGGGCGAAGTCGTGTTGGGCACCAAGGGGACGTTGATTCTCGACAAAGAGACTGACGTTTATCTTTATCGGGACAGTAATACCTCAGCAAAGGTGGGCGTTAGCCAGCAACCGGGAGGTGGTTACGCGCTCGACACGTCGGCCAGTGGCGATTACGCCTCCCCGCTGGCACAGGCCGCCGATGCGGGGCCGGTCAGCCGCGGGTACCGCGAGGAGATCGAGCATTGGGCTTACTGCATCCGCAATCCTGATCCCAACAATCGCGTCCGTTGTTATCCAGAAGTCGCCATGGGGGATGCTGTCATCGCGTTGGGGACCAACGTGGCCCTCAAGAATGCGGCGGAAGGCAAAGGCGGCTACTTGGAATTTAAGGAAGAATGGTTCGAGGTCAACTCGGACGAAGTTCCGGATGGCAGCGACATCGCCAAGGAAACGGAAAACATGAAAAAGCCGGTTGCTTAGCGGCCTTTACATGAAGCCCCCTCGGCACCATTTTCGTTTAACAGTCAGCCGCAGGCGTACTCATAATAGTCAGCCGTCTGGTGACGGTCGGTCCGCTGAGCGAACTCACATCTGTTTCATGCGCCGGCGGCGATCAGTCGCCCGCGCCGGTTTTGCGCCTGGGCCAGTCTGGTGAATCGGCTCCACAACTACCAAATCAGATCGTCGCGGTGCGGAAGTCGAGCCGATGGCTATTACTCGAATTCTCCATCTTCCGACTCGACCTTGCTGCGGCGAGTCAAACCGGCACGATCCAGCAAGCTGCGACGCAGCAACTCTTCAATGTGATCATCATCGGGTGGTGGAGGTCCAAAGGCTCCCAAAGTCTCGGGATCGTACTCGATCCGATATTCGTGCTTGGCGATTGCCAGCGTGCAACCGGGATCGAGCCGCTTGCGAATAATTTTGCGATTGTCGACTTTGGTCCCGTTGCGGCTGTTTAGGTCGTTGACAAACCAGTAGCCCTGTTCCAATGACAGCCGGCAATGTTTGCCGGAGACATTGGAAAATTTGAGCGCGATATCGCAAGAATCGCGACGTCCGACCAGCAGCCTTTTCTTCAGCAACGGGATATTGTCGCCACCACCGGTGGGTACCAATTCGCCGAACATCTCGTTATCTACCATCACTGGACCTCGCCAGAACATTCAGTCGCGGAGACGCCAACGGATGATTGGTGGCGTCGCAGAAAAGATCAGTTAGAGACTAGCTTTTTTCTCGTTGCCCGTGGGTTTTATTTTAACACAGCGGTCGAAGGAAGCTAGAAATCAGACCACGCGAAATTGCGTCGGCAAGTTTTTTTATGAATTTTCCGACAACGCGATACAATCGGCCAAGGCATCCCGCAGCGGGTCATCGGCGGGGCCGCAGAACCCCCAGTGTTGCCGCCGCCGCCAGCCTTCGCCGAATGCAAAGCCAGCCATTTGGCCCACATCTCCGGTCAAGTCACGCATCGTTTGGACATACGAATCCATGCCTTGGCTCTCGTCGAGCCATTCTTTTTGGCAAGCGTGGCATTCTAGGGCGGCAACTTTTTTTTCCATCACCGGGCTGGTGTCGACAATAAAGTCGGGTCGCACCGGTTCCCCGAGCGGCGTGCGATTGCCGTGAGGCTGGGCGTGATAGACGGTCACCGGGGTAAAATAGGGAGCGACCGGGGGCTCGGAATCGAGGTTCGGCATGCCGTGGGAAAACGCTGCCGACACGGCCAAGCGGCAAGCTTGCTCATGGTCTTCCATGTAATCGCTGGGGGCGTGGGTCAACAAAATTGAGGCTTGTGATTGTCGGACCACAGCTGTGACCTTGGCGACCAATTCAAACGAATACAAGATCTCCATATCGCGGCAGATGGGTGGATAGAACTTGGCTCCCAGAACTTCGGCCGCTCGTTTGGCTTCCGCCAAACGGGTGGCGGCAGTCTGTTGGCGATCCATGGTCATGCTGCCGCGACAGCCATCGGCCAAATTAAAGTAATGCAGATCCCAACCACGTTCGGCTAAACGCAGCATCGTCCCGGCCATTACAAATTCGATGTCGTCAGGGTGTGCGGCTACGGCGAGAACAGCAGGCATTGAAATTATTCCGACTCAAAGCGTTTGATTTTACGATCCAAAGTGCTCCGCTCGATTCCCAGAAGCCGGGCAGCTTGGCTTTTGTTGCCCGCTGTGTGCTGCAACACCCGTTCGATATGTTGCCGTTCCAGGAGGGCCAACGTGAGAGGATTTCCATCGTCATCATAAAGTGCCGCCGTCGATGCCGGGGGCGAACTATTGGCTGTTAGCGGTTGAGCCGATTGAGCCCCTTCGCTGGATACTGGCGATTGGCTCGGTTGGCTATGACTCGGTTGGCCGGGTACCGTTAGGTTCGAGAGCAGTAGATCGTCCGCTTCGATTTTTGGACCGGGGCAGAGCACGACGGCACGTTCGACAGCGTTTTTTAGTTCGCGGATGTTTCCTGGCCAGTGATAGGCCATCAGTTTCTGTTTGGCTGTTTGGCTGAACGCGTCCAACCGTCGCCCCATTTCGCTGCGGAAACGGGTCAGAAAGTGCTCGGCCAACAGCAGCACATCAGAACCTCGTTCACGCAACGGGGGGACCCGCAGTTCGACCACGTTCAGGCGGAAATAGAGGTCGCTGCGGAATTTTCCCTCGCGGACCGCCACCTCCAAGTCACGATTGGTGGCCGCCACAACTCGCACATCGACTCGAATTGCAGTATTCCCGCCCACCCGCTCGAACGCTTGGCCCTCCAGCACGCGAAGGAACTTAGATTGGATCTCGGGACTCATCTCGCCGATTTCGTCGAGCATCAGCGTGCCACCGTCAGCCGCTTCGAATTTTCCAATCTTGCGTTCGGTGGCTCCCGTAAACGCACCTTTCTCGTGCCCGAACAGTTCGCTTTCTAGCAGACTGGGCGACAGGGCGGCGCAATTCAAGCAGACGAAGGGGCCGTTGCGCCGCGGGCTAGCGTGATGGATTGCCGCCGCGATCAATTCCTTACCAACGCCACTTTCGCCCCGCACGAGCACCGTCGCCGCGGTCGGCGCGGCGCGGGCGACTTGTCGTTGAATCTCTAGAATCGGTTCGCTCTCGCCGACGATAAAGACCTGTTCGCCCAATTGTTCGCGAAGCTTCGCCAGTTGTTGTTCGGACCGCCGCAAGTTGGTTTTTAATTGACGCTCGCGCCATAAATGTTCTAACGCCAAAGCCAGATTGGCGGCGATCGCCAACGCCAGTTCGAGGTGCTGGCTGGTCAGTTCGGGTTCATCCTTCGACGAGTAGATGTGCAGCAGCCCGACTACCTTTTGGCTGATCACGATCGGCGCGCAGAGCGCGCTGGTCGTGCTTAATTCGCCTTGGCTATCGCGGCTCGCTAGCGCCAAATCGTCCTCGATGTTGCGAGCCAGAATCGCTTCGCCACTGGTCAATACGGTGCTGGCCAATTTTTCGCTAAGGCTGCGATAGGAATGGCCCGGCCGGCTAGATGTCGCCAAGGCGGTCAGGCCATTGAAAGCGGAACTGGCAGCCTGTTGTTTTTTGGTCGCCACCAATACGGCACCGGCGGCGGTCCCGCTGGCTCGATTCAAGGCTTCCAAGGCAATCTGCGAGACTTGTTCGGGAGCTTCGCCACGAGCGAGGGCGAAAGCGGTCCGCAGCAATGATGCTTCGCTGCTGGCGGCCATCGCGCTGCGCGACAGCTCAAGATCACCCGGCTCGAGAATCGCGCTGCGGCGGCGGCGATCCAGAATTTGGGCCCGATCATTTTGGGCCCGATCATTTTGGGCCCGATCATTTTGGGCCCGATCATTTTGGGCCCGATCATTTTGGGACCTCTGGCCGTCGGCAGCTGCCACCAACGGCTGGCTCGGCTGCGAATTGGTTGCTTGTCGCAGTGTTTCGAGTTCGGCGTTCGACAGTGAATCGGCCGGATTCACTCGGACTTGCGTATCCGCCAGTTCGGTGGGCTGGCCACGATTTTGTGGTGGCAGCGGCGCTGCGTCGGAGGAGAAAGCGTCGGCCACTTGTCGCACAAACGTCATTTGATAACCGGCGACCGAGATCACATCCTGTTCACGTAGTTTTGCCGGTGTTTTGATTGTTTCCCCGTTGACCACCGTTCCGTTGCGGCTGCCCAAGTCGCGGACGATCCATTGTTCTTTAATATGTTGGAGTTCGGCGTGCGCTCGACTGCACTGGTCGCTGCGGATCACAACTTGCGATTGCGAGGAGCGGCCGATCACGAAGGCCTTGCCTGGCAGCAGGCGGAGCACATCTGTCCATTTTCCGCCTTGGCGGATGATCAAATAGGCGTTATCGCCGTCACGAGCGGAAGAATCGGACAACTTCAAAACACTTGGTTGGGAGTAATTTGGTTGAAAGCGGGTGAGCTGGCAGCTATTGTACGATGATTGTCGCTGTCTTACTGTAATGCAGGTGGCGATTCGAATGTTGCTTGTCCCGTTAACTACAACTCCCGCTGTGCACGTTACGCGGGAATCTCGGAGCCGTTTGATGAAACGCTTCCCCGCGCCGAGTCGCAAAGCCGGTCAGTCCTTTGGCTGGGCTAGCCGTCTGTTGGTTGCTTTCGCCCTTGTTGGCACAATGCTGTGGTTACCCAAGGCGATTGCCGGACTGGGAAACCTCGGTGGAAACGCGGTGGGTGGTATCATGATTGATGCCGCGGGACTGGTGCGTTCTGCCACACAAGCAGAACGAGCAGATTTGCTGGCCCGCATGCGAACCCAGTTAGCCGAACCGCAAGGTGATTTGGCAGCTGGCAGCGAATTGCGAATGATTTCGCTTAAAAAGTTGCAAGCGGCGATCGCTCGCGAGCTGCAGACGGGTGAGGAAATTCCCGCCGACATGAAGATGCTCGCTGGTCTGCAACGCATCGAGTACGTATTTGTCTATCCGGAGAGGAATGATATTGTTTTGGCGGGACCCGCTGAACCTTGGGTGATTCGCGAGGACGCATCGGTCGTCGGCAAGTTCAGTGGGCGTCCGACTTTGCTGTTGAGCGACTTGTTGACCGCTTTCCAGAGTGTCGAGCCATCGCGTCAGGGGGGCATTAGTTGCTCGATTGAACCGACTGCTGAGGGACGTCAACGTCTGCAGCGGATGCTCGCACGGGTGCGCCTGCAATCAGGACAAGATCCGCGAAATCTCGAGCCGATGATGCGGGAAGCTTACGGTCCGCAGATCGTTAAACTGGCCGGTATTCCCACCGACAGCCACTACGCTCGCGTGTTGCTCGCCGCCGACTATCAAATGAAGCGGATTGCGATGGCGTTGGAAGATTCGCCCGTGGCCGGTTTGCCAAGCTACTTGGAAATGGCTCGCAACGAGCGCCAATTGGGCAACGAAAACCCACGCTGGTGGATGGCCTGTAACTACGATTCACTCAAGCATGATCAGGGCCGTTTGGCTTGGCAACTCAGCGGGCAAGGAGTGAAAACTTTGACCGCTCAGGATCAATTCGATGCCGCCGGACAAGCTCAGGCAAGTCAGCGGGAGAACAAGACGGCCAAGAAATGGGCCGAATTGATGACCGATCGATTCAACGAGTTGGCCGCGCGACAATCGATTTTTGGCGATCTGCGAAACGTCATGGACATGAGCGTTGTGGCTACCTTGATCATGCAGGAAGGCCTCGACCAGACGGCCGGCTGCGACCTGTCGGTGATGTTGGGCAAGGGTGTCGAAGTCCCCACGACTTCGTATGAGGTACCCCAAGCGGTTGCTCCTCAATGCAGCTTTGTCAAAGGTAGTGCGGGTTGGACCGTGACGGCATCGGGTGGCGTTGAGGTCACACCGTTTAACGTTGTGGAAAATCAAACGCTCGATAATCAATTGGCTGAAGTACATGCTCGGGCCAAAGCCGAGCAGGCGACTACCTGGTGGTGGAACGGCTAAGCGTCGAGCGGGGATTGAATGCTTTAACTCAACCACAGTGGGCCGCTGGAGGGGATGCTTTTCCCGCCCACTGTGGGGTGCGTGGCTTGGTTTGACCTCTTGATGCGGATCAAATTGGGACAAAATTTTGCTCGTAGATGCCGATTTTTCTGGCATTCACCACCTTTTCGGGACTAAGCGAGCCGATTCCGGGCTTGCCACGAAATGCGATTTCGCGAACACTTAGGTTCGTACTGATTCGTATAGTCCCGGGTAAGGCACGCGAGATGAACCAAGAGCTGTCGAACAGCTACTCTTACCAGAGTTACCAGCGTCAAAGACAAATGACGCTCGGAGACCTGTTGCTGGAAAATCGTATCGTCTTTTTGCAAGGCGAGATCTATACCGGCAATGCTAATGAAATTGTCATGAAGCTGCTGTACTTGCAGAGCGAAAATCGCCGCAAGGACATTCACCTGTATTTAAATTCGCCAGGTGGATCGGTCACGGCAACTTTGGCAATCTACGACACCATGCAAATGCTGTCTTGCTCCGTCGCAACGTACTGCGTCGGTGAAGCTGCCAGTGGCGCGGCGATTTTGTTGGCTGGCGGTGCCAAGGGCAAACGTTTTGCTCTTCCTAACAGTCGCGTGATGGTTCACCAGCCATTGGGCGGTGTTGGCGGTCAAGTCAGCGACATTGAAATCCAAGCTCGCGAGATTTTGCGTTATCGCGATGTGCTCAACGAGATTCTGTCCTCGCACACTGGGCAGGACATCAAGAAGATCGCCGCAGATACCGATCGCGACTTCTTCCTTTCGCCGAACGAAGCCAAAGAGTATGGCCTCGTCGACGACATCCTCACCAAGCCGCCGGTTAATCCCGACGCCGAGGAAGAAGAAACCACTTAAAGGTTGCCGGAGCTGCTGGGCCGTTCCTCGCAGCCTTCGTCTTTCCCCTTCACCGCAAGTCATCATCCACGTTCAGGTTTCCCTGCGATGCCCCTGATTCCCTACGTTGTCGAAAAGAGCGGTCGTGAAGAGCGCGTCTACGACATCTATAGTCGCCTGCTCAAAGACCGAATTATTTTTCTCGGCCAGCAAGTCAACGACGACATTAGCAATTCGCTGGTCGCGCAAATGCTGTTTTTGCAAAGTGAAGATCCCAAAGCGGATATCCATCTTTACATCAATTCGCCCGGTGGCAGTATCACCGCCGGGTTGGCAATTTACGACACCATGCAGTTTGTCTCTTGCGACGTGGCAACCTACTGTATTGGTCAAGCGGCCTCGATGGGTGCCGTCTTGCTGACCGCTGGGACCAAAGGAAAACGTTATTCTTTGCCCAGCTCGCGAATCATGATCCACCAACCGCTGGCCGGTATGCAGGGCAGCGCACAGGAGATCGAAATTCACGTCGCTGAGTTGCGTCGGGTCAAGCGGAAGATGAATGAAATCATGATCCGACACACCGGCCACACGCTGGAGAAAATCGAAGAAGATACCGACCGTGACCGTTTTATGTCGGCAGAGGAATCGGTCGAGTACGGTTTGATCGACAAGGTGGTATCTTCGGTAGCGGATGCACCAGCCAGCTGAAGTTAGGCTGCTGTTAAGGCTGGATGTTTGCCAGCCCAATGTATAATGCACAGTATTGTTGCGTGCGCTGCGGAGCTTGACTCCCGGCGCACCCTCTTTCTTTGCTCCACAAGCCTCATTCTATTGAGGAGAGATTGGCTTCCATGGGTGTCATCATCGACGCAGTTTACGAAGGCCAATTGGCTTGTCGAGCGACTCATCAACCAAGTGGTCGCACGCTGGTTACCGATGCGCCGGTCGATAATGGCGGCCAAGGCCAATCGTTTTCACCCACCGACTTGGTCGCCACAGCGTTGGGAAGTTGCTTGATGACCATCATGGCGTTGGTTGGCGAGCGGCATGGTGTCGATTTAACTGGCACTCAAGTCCGCGTCGTCAAGGAGATGATTCAGCAACCGATCCGTCGCATTGGAAGTTTGAAATCAGTCATCACCATCCCCAGTGGGTTGTGTGCCGATGTGGAGCTGAGAAAGCGGATCGAGAAGGTAGCGGAGCACTGCCCGGTGCATCAAAGTTTGCACCCTGATATTGATGCCGCGATCCAATTCGAGTGGCTCGAGTAGCTTTGCTGAAGCAAGAGGGTGTCGGGTTGCTACGGTCGACGATTTCTTAGCAGCTAGTCGGGCAATTTGCTTGGCGTGCAAATTCTTCCAGCTTGGTCGTGTCCGGTGTCGGCTGGTCGCTGATCGTGGCCCACAGTGTGCAGCACTCGATGAGTCGAGCTTTATCGATCGGCTTGGTGAGGTAATCGATGCAGCCGGCGTTCAGGCACTTTTGGCGGTCACCTTCCATTGCGTGTGCGGTCAGTGCGATGATCGGTAGCCGGTAGCCTTGGCAACGGAGTCGTTTGGTAGCCGCGTATCCATCGAGCTCTGGCATCTGCATATCCATCAGCACCAGATGTGGCATCGTGTCGGCGGTGGCTGATTCAATTGTTTCCGCAGCGATCAAGCCGTTGTCGGCCAAGATGACTTCAGCACCTGCTTTTTTGAGATGGAAACTAATCAGTCGTTGGTTGTCAGGCCCATCCTCGGCCAGCAGAACCCGCAGTCCCAACAGTGGTTGGAGTTGCTGCCCATCGACTTTCTTGGCCGCGAGCCGCTCGCTGGATGTTTCCTGTTCGTCGCTGTCAGCCAGTTCGCAGATTTGAGCGGGAGTGTGGAGTTTAACCCCTGTTAATGAGCCCGTGGCGATGGTAACGGTGAATTCACTACCTTCGTTCAGTGTGGAAGCGACCTCGATTCCGCCTCCCAGCATCGTTGCCAGCGAGTTAGAAATACGGAGTCCTAATCCTGTGCCGCCGAACTTTCGCGTGGTGCTGGTGTCAGCTTGGCTGAAGGCTTCGAAGCGGGCGATCGCCGCTCGTTGCTTTTCGCTCATGCCGATCCCCGTATCGACAACGCGGAATGTCATTCGTTCGGCGCCCGCGTCACAAGCGGCATGAATTGTCACTGAGCCGATCTCGGTAAACTTGATCGAGTTACCGGCGAGATTGAGCAGAATCTGGCGAAGTCGGGTGGGGTCCGAATGAATTGACAGTGGAATCGGGGTGTCGTAAACGATGCCCAGCGTGATGCCTTTGCCGATCGCGCGTGGCCGCAACAGCGAGGCGACTTCTTCGACGATCTGAGCTGGGTTGGTGTCGATCCGTTCGATCGTCATTTGACCAGCTTCGATTTTTGACATGTCGAGAATGTCGTTAATAATTGTCAGCAGGTGCCCAGCGTTGGCTTGGATCGTGCGAACGTGCGTCGCAAAATCTTGAGGCGATGATGTCGGCTCCATTATCAGGTCCGCATAGCCGAGGATCGCCGTCATTGGCGTGCGGATTTCGTGACTCATGTTAGCCAGAAACTCGCTCTTCGCTTGGCTCGCCGCTTCCATGCGAATCACCGACTCGCGAAGTTGTTGGATGTCGATATTCACACCGACTGCTTTCAGCGGTGTGCCGTCGTCGGCTCGCTCGAGCACCTCGCCGACACCTCGCACCCAACTCCACGAGCCATCCTTGCGGCGGAGGCGATGCTCGCATTTGTAGACATCGGTTTCACCGCGGAAGTGTCGCTCGAGTTCTTGGCTTGCTCGCTCGAAATCATCTTGATGGCAGAGCTCTTTCCACACCGCGACCTCCATTGGCAGCTCTCCAGGCTCATATCCGAGCATGGAATACCAGGTATCGCTGAACAGCGCGCTGCCCGTTTGGATATCCCATTCCCAAAGTCCCGTATTTGAGGCCCGCAGCGCCATATTTAAACGGTGCTGCGCTTCGCTGGCCCGTTCACGTGATTCGACAATTTCGGTGATGTCCATGGCGATCGCGACCAGTCGATCGTATTGGCCGTTAGGACTTCGCAGCGGAATTTTATCGGTGCGGATGTGCTTGATTTCACCCCCTGTCTCGTAGCATTCGATGATGCCAAGTTTCGCCTGCCCAGAACGGAGCACAGCTTGATCGTCCTCGAGGTATCGGTTTGCATCCTCCGCAGGAAAGAATTCCTCGGCCGCGCGATATCGAATTTGTTCTTTGGGCAGACCGATCGAATCGGCGGCGGCTCGGTTCAAGTCAAGAATCTTGTTATTTCCATCCTTATAAAACACGAAACCCGGGATGGCATCCAAAATGGCTTGCAACTCACGCTTTTGTTCTTCGATTTGCAGTTCGGCTTCGCAGGCGGTTGTGACATCGATGTGACAACCGGCCATGCGAAGTGGCTCACCCTCGCCAGACCATTCGACCACGCGTCCGATGCAAAGCACCCAGACGGTCGAGCCGTTCTTGTGTCGGTAGCGAACCTTGGAATAGAACGGGACACCTCCCCGCGACTCGACGTGGGTCGTGAACCGCTGCATCGTTTCGCGGAGATCGTCCGGGTCCATCAGTTGTTGCCAAGTCTCCGGAGTCTCAGGCAACTCACCCGGTTCATAACCAAACATCCGCAGCCAGCTCGGGCTGAAGTGTTCAACACCGTCGCTGATCTTCCAATCCCAAAACCCGGTGGTGGGCGAGTCGAGCACCGCTTCGAGAATGCGCTTCTGCGTAGTCAGCTCGCGACGTTGTTCGTGCTGCGTCGTGATGTCGGCGATGCTGGTGACCACGCCCCGGAGTGAGCCATCGTTCTCGCACACCGGCTCGGAGCTGACTGACAACCATCGCTGTTGGCCGTCGGGACGAATGAATCCGTGCACAAACCCTTGCACCGATTTGCCCGTTCGCAGGGTTCTCGCGGCAGGCATTTCAGCTGTCGGCAATACGCTGCCATCCTCGCGAATCGCAGTCCACCGGGGGTCGTTCAACGAGCGTCCGAAAATCTCTTCGTGCGGAATCCCCAGTACCGCTTCCGCTGCTGGATTGCATTCCAACACTCTTCCACTTACATCATGCAACACGATCCCCTCGGACATTGCCTCGTAGATCGAAGTCAAACGTTGACGTGATTCGACCCGCTCGCTAATGTCGCGCACGACCGCTTGGAGAATCATCTCCCCATCGATGGGATGCGCACTGAGCAACACCTCGGCATGGAACGACTCGCCCGTATCAAGTCGCTTGTGAACCCATTCGAATCGATCGCTCCCGTCGCGGTATGCGCGTTGAATGTGCTCGTCCGCCGCAACGCGGGAAAGTTTTCCGTCTTTCTGGTACTCGGGCGAGATTTCAGCGGGATGCACCTGCTGAAGTGCTCGAGACGACTGTACGCCGAAAAGTTCAAACGCCGCTTGATTGCAGCCGATGAAGCCGGTCTCGTTCAGCATCAGCACGGCGTCGCGAGAGCCGTCGAACAGTGCCGAATATCGCGCCATCGCCCTGCTATTCTCAGTTTCTAATCGCTTGCGTTCGGTAATGTCGAAACGCAGCGAGATATATCGCTTCACTTTGCCATCGTCGCTTTCAAGCGGGATGTTGGTGGAGTCTACCCAGTACAGCGAGCCGTCCTTCGCTCGGTTGCATACTTCCGCTCGCCACGGCTTGCCCGCAGCAATCGTCTTCCACATTTCCACCCAGAACGATTTCGGGTGGTGCCCCGAGTTGAGAATCCGGTGGTCGCGGCCCAGCAACTCTTCGCGGGCATAGCCGCTGATTTTGCAAAAACCATCGTTTATGTCGATAATGCGACCCCGCGCATCAGCGATGGAAAACAAGGTGTGCTCGTTAATCGCCAGTCGCAGGGCCTGCAGTTCCTGCCATTGTTCGAGAATTCGCCGCCGATCGGTCACGTCACGAGACAACACGAGCGAGCGACCATCGCCAAGGTCAGAAACGCGTGCCTCAAAGCGACGGCCCGTTTCCTGATCGATCGTGTACTCAATCACAACCAGTTCGCCAGAAAGTTGTGTCTGCTTCATCGCAGTCCGCAGCTGGGATGCCGCGTCATCAGTCAGCACTTCCTCAAAATGCCTGCCAATGATCTGTTCGGAATCTCCCGCCAAACAGACTCGCTCGCCATCGGCCGTCCCCACGCCGCTGCGATATTCCAGGAAGACTCCCTCGCGATCGAGCACAAACAGCATGTCCGGGACCGCTTTGAGTACCGCTTCCCGTGGCAGGCCAGCCTCGCTGGCAACGGCCACCTTTCCTCGGGTGCGGAGCCACAAAACTGTGACTACGCCGAGGGCCGCGAACAAGCCGCCGCAAGCGATAGCGAGCAAGATGATTGTCAAACTCGCTACGTCCGCGGCCAGCGGGAAACTAACTGCGGGAATCCGCGAGTTCGTTGTCAGCCGCGTGAAGGTGAAGGCTTCGGCAGCCACCAGCATCGCGTGGCAATGCGTGGGGCGACACAGCATTGCCGCATTGGCTCGCATACGCCGATTCCTCGAGAATTCCATATCCGCTGCGCTCTTTGATGATTCAATCTGGCCCCGTGCTAACCGTACCGGCTGTCATTTGCAACTTTAGCACATGGAAAGTGTATCGCTCTCTTCGTTGGGGGTGATAGACCACATGTCCCGGTGGTGTCGAGTCAAGTTGGCCGGATAGAATCACAATTTTGGAAATCACGATCAAGCCAAGGCTTGCTGCGGTCCAAAAAATTCATACCGCGTGCGGTCCGCCGGGACGCGGAGCGAACCAAGGATCGCACGCATTTTTGCCATGAAAGGGGCGGGTCCGCAGAGGTAAAAGTCAGCTTCGCAGTTGGGCAACAGATCGCTTAATAGCTTCTCAGAGATCGTGCCCACCGAATCGCATTTCCCCTCGGCGAGGTCGTTTTCCAAAGACGCGTCGAAAATAAAGTGAGCGCAAACCGACTTGGCTCAACTGACGATTTTGCCATCGACAACAAGGGCGTCACACCGATCCCGCCGGCAATAACGTCTCCAAGTTCTCGATGTGCGTAACGCAAACGCAGATTGCCCCTACCAAAGCCCGTTGCTGGCCCCCGCTGTGCTGGTGCGCCAGGTTAAAGAAGGCGTTGACCTCCGGATTCCCAGCAAACATCCGCTTGTAAAACCGCCCGGTCGCTGGATAAGTCTTAAATAAATATACACAAAAAGGTATAGATTTTGTGTCGGCACGTCAATATGCAGATTTCAGCGACTGGTTGTGGAATGCGGCAATCCGCCAAGCGGCGGTTAGTCGTGGTGTCGTCGCTAGCGGATAAGATGGGTATGCTGGTGCGGATCAGCATCTGAGGGGAGGGGCGTCGATGAGTACGAGTTATTTTTCCGCCACATATGTGGAGGCGCGGGGCAAATTTAGAGCTGCGGCGGAAGCGGTTGCCGCGACTTTATTTTCGTACCCAGTCGCGGCAGAACACTGCGAAGATTTAACCATTGACGTCGCCGTGCTAGGACCAGCCGACGCGCCCGCCTTGGTGACTTCTTCGGGGGTTCACGGAGTCGAGGGCTTTCTGGGGTCGGCCGCTCAAGTCGCTTTGCTGACCCACCTGCAGGCGGCCGGTTTACCTGGCGATTTGCGGTACGTCTTGATTCATGGAGTGAACCCGTACGGATTCTCCCGACTCCGCCGCTTCAACGAAGAGAACATTGATCTCAATCGCAATTTTCTGCTTGAGCGAGATGGCTATCGAGGGTCGCCGACTGGCTACGCGCGGCTGGACCCTTTCTTAAATCCCACCACCCCTCCGGCGAAGTTTGAGTTGTTTCGACTAAAAGCAATAGGCAGCATTTGGCGACATGGCTTGCAAGCATTGAAGCAGGCGATTGCGGGAGGGCAGTACGAGTATCCTCGGGGCATTTTCTTTGGCGGGCGGGGGCCCGCCGAATCGACGCGCGTGATCGCCGCGCACTGCGATGATTGGATAGCTGACGCAGCGCGGATCGTGCACCTCGATTTTCACACCGGATTGGGACCGTTCGCAACCTACAAGCTTTTGCTTGATCACTCGTCTGAGGCTGCGGCTGACTCCTGGTATGCGCGAACATTTGGCCGCGAGGTGATTGATGCTCCCAGCTCAATCAACCCCACTGCTTACGCCACTTCGGGAGGATTTGGTGAGTGGCTACAGCACCATTTTGCCAGCCGCGAATACCGTTTTGTGACCGCCGAGTTTGGCACCTACGGCGTGCTCCGCGTGCTGGGAGCAATCCGGGAGGAGAACCGGGCGCATCATCATGGTTCTCGGGGGGAGCAAACGTATTGGGCAGCGAAGGCCGAGTTGTTAGAGTGCTTTTGTCCGCGCGACCAGGTTTGGCGCGATAAAGTCATGCATTCCTCCGCGCATATCATCGCTCAGGCGGCAACCGCAATCTGGGCATGAGTCGTTTAACAGCAATACCGTTCAATGTTTATGTAAATCGCGGCTCCTGCTAGAGTTAGGTTGTCTCACCAACCAACCTCGCAAGGAGCCGCGACATGAACGGGCAAGGATGCTCTGACCTCTCTTCGGAAGTCAACGGTAGGATTTTAGATCGGATTGCTGGACTTGAAAAGATCATTGCACCTGAACTTGTAGAGCGAGCACTCGCCGATACCGGCAAGCAGACCAAGCGGTCCTGCACGCTGACCAACGAAGTGATGATTTGGGTCGTATTGGCAATGGGCCTTTTCACTGAGCTTCCTATCCGTCAAGTCTTCAAAGCCTGCCGTCGGCTGCGGCACGGAGAAGAATCGCCAGCTAGGTCCAGCCTATGTATAGCGCGTCAACGACTTGGGAGCGAACCACTCGTTGCCTTGCACAGTTTAGTGGTCCGCCCATTGGCCACGCCGCAGACGCCTGGTGCGTTCTATCGCGGTATGCGCCGGGTCGCGATCGATGGTACGGTTCTCGAGTTGCCTGATTGCGATGCGCATCAGCATCTTGGACGCTCGTCAGGAAGTCGTGGCGCAGCCCCCTTTCCTCAAGTCCGTAAAGTCAGTCTTGTCGAACTCGGAACTCACATCGAGTTCGCATTTGTTTACGGCGGTTGGAAAGACTCCGAAAAGAAGCTGGTCGAGCAGCTATGGGATCGTATTCCCGAAGACGCGTTACTGTACGAAGACAGGGGCTTTTTTAGCTACAAACACTGGAAATTACTGCATGAGAAGCACAAATTGCTTGTTCGCATTCAAAAGTCGATGGTGTTCAAACCGATCAAATGCTTCGACGATGGATCCTTCTTGGCAAAGGTTTATCCGAGCAACTGGTATCGCGAAAATGACAAACAAGGCATCCTAGTCCGAGTGATCGAGTACAAGCTTGATGACCCTCAGCGTGTCGGTCACGATGAAGTTCATCGATTGATGACCAACCTGATGGACCCGATGGAGTTTCCGGCCATGGAACTGATTATGGAGTACCACGAACGCTGGGAAGAAGAAATGGTCTTTGATGAGCAGAAGACTCACCAAGATCCTTGTCGGGCCGAGAAGACAACGAATCTTCGCAGCGAAACGACCGACGGTCTGAAGCAAGAGTTGTATGCGATGTCGCTAGGTCATTTCGTGGTTCGCGCGTTAATGCTTGAAGCGGCTACCGAAGCGAACATGGACGTTGATCGGTTGTCGTTCAAGGGTTCTTTTCAAATACTCAAGACTCGATTACCGGAGTGCGATCCGAGCAACGAAGTAAGTTTCTCGCAGTGGTATGCAGCTGTGGTCTGGGAAATGAGTCGTGAGCGAATCCCGCCGCGCCGCAACCGCATCAACCCACGCGTGATCAAACGAAAAATGTCACGTTGGCACAAATGCCGCCCCGAACATCGAAACCAAGAACCGTTGACGAAAACCTTTGACCAGTCAGTGGTTATGCTTCATTGAACGGTATTGCGTTTAACAGTCAGCCGCAGGCGCACATCCCTCCGGTTCCTCGGTGAAGCGTGCTCCAGCGGTTGTGTGGTTAATCCCCCACAGCGAGCGCGTACGCAGTTGCGTGGCTGCGGCAATGCGAGATGCTGATTTGCACTTCGGTGATGCCCATTTCTATGCTTAATTCACGAGCGACCCCGGCCAGCGTGATACTGGGTCTCCCCCCTGGTTCGTTGCGAACTTCGATGTCGGTCCACTGGATGCCCCGTGTCCAACCGGTGCCGAGCGCTTTGAGAACTGCTTCTTTAGCTGCCCAGCGTCCCGCGTAATGCTGCGTGGCTGCTTTTCTTTCGCTGCAGTATAGGACTTCGTTAGTGGTGTAGACTCGATCCAGAAATAACTCGCCGTGCCGCTCGATCATTTTGGCGATCCGCACGCATTCGACGATGTCGGTTCCGATTCCAAAGATCTTCATAGTGACATGAGTTGGCGGGTGGATGGCTCGCTTGCTGACGAGCCTCACTGGTTGATGGATGATTCCGACAATGATCTTCTGACGGCAACTCGCTGGTTATCGCAGTCCGCAGGCCGTTTGCGCTCGCAGCAGCACCTCGGCTGCTTTTTCCCTCGCCCGCGTGGCCCCGGCGGCGAGAACCTCGTGCACGTAGTCGAGATTGTTTTCCAAATCGGCACGACGTTGACGAGCGGGGCCAAAAAATTGCTCGCTGGCATCGGCCAACGCTTTTTTGACTTCGCCGTAACCAAAACCACCCGCTTGATACTTGGCCGCCATTTCGGCCACGGCGGCCGGGTCGGCGACGAGTCGAAAGAGTTGGAACAGGTGATCGGTTTCGGGGTCCTTGGCCTCCTCTTGGGGGCGGCTGTCGGTGACGATTCGCATGATCATCTTGCGGATTTTTTTCTCTTCGCCGAACAGGGGCAGCACGTTGTCGTAGCTCTTGCTCATTTTCTCCCCGTCGGTGCCCGGAACCTTGGCGGCATCGCTCAGCACGTTGGCTTTGGGGAGCACGAAGACCTCGCCATAGCGATTATTAAAGCTGCCAGCCAGGTCGCGACAAACTTCGATGTGTTGAATTTGATCTTGGCCAACGGGGACCAAATCGGCGTCGTAAGCCAGGATATCGGCACTCATCAGCACCGGATAGGTAAACAATCCCGCATCGGCCAAAATGCCTTTTTCCTTCTTTTCTTTATAAGCGTGACAGCGTTCCAGCAGCCCCATTCCGGTGCCGGTCATCAAGAGCCAGCACAACTCGGAGACCTCGGGGACATGCGATTGAATGAACAGCGTCGCTTGTTTGGGATCGAGCCCCAGGGCTAGTAAATCGAGTGCGGCGTCGAGCGTATATTGTCGCAAAACAGCCGGATCTCGGATCGTTGTCAGGGCGTGCAGATCGGCAACAAAATAAAAGCCATCGTGCTCGACTTGCAGGGCAATATACTGGCGAATGGCGCCGAAAAAATTGCCCCAGTGCGGGCGGCCGGTGGGCTGAATCCCAGAAAGGACACGCATCGTGGTCAGAAAACCGTAAACGAGTTATGAGCAACCGCGAGCCGCAACGATTCAGCCCGTCCGCGAACAATTGTTCCTAAAAAACGTTTCGCTGCAAACCGGTCCAAGCTCAGATCGGTTCGCTGGCGGCACTATTTCAGCTGAGCCGCTTTGGAGAGCGCCTCGTCGCTGCCGGCGACCAACAGGGTGTCGGAATCTTTTAGCGTCGAATCGGGGTCGGGCGAGGACGAGATTTCGTCCGTCAGCACGTCGTGCAAAGCGACCACCGTGATATCGTAGTTCTGTCGCAATTGTAAATCCCGAATGCTCTTGCCACTCCAAGCTTGAGGGACGGCCATTTCTTGGATGCTGAAGCCGGTGCCGAGTTGCACATAGTTCAGCAGCGCCGTACCGCAAATGCGAGTCCCCAAACTGATGGCCGAATCGCGTTCCGGAAAAATCGTTTCGGTGACTCCGATCCGCTCCATCACGCGAGCATGATCGCGGGAGATGACTTTGACATACACATCGGCGACTTTCAGATCATGCAGAGCCATCGTTGCCAAAATGCTAGCCGTGATGTCGTCTCCGGTTGAGATGACGCCCGCGTCGGCATCGCGAACGCCAATCCGTTCGAGTGTTTGAATGTCGGTGCCGTTACCCATCGCCGCTTTGGCCACGTAGGGGGCAATTCGATCAATGGCGTCGCCGTCTAAATCGACAGCGATAACTTCGTGACCTTTTGCATTCAACGACTCCGCCGCGCTAGCGCCGAAGTTTCCCAGTCCGATTACCACAAATCTTTTCATCGTCACTCCGGATCTTATAAATCTACTGAGTTGATTGATTGGGATCAGCCGACGACCACGTCTTCGTAGGCAAAACGAAAGTTACTTTTACGCGGACGATGCACCATCAGCGCCGCGGCAAAAGTTACCGGCCCAACACGGCCTAAAAACATCAGCACGATCGTGACCCATCTACCAGCACCCGACATATCAGGAGTCATACCCATCGACAGTCCCACGGTGTTGAAAGCGCTGACCGCCTCAAACATCCGCAGCAAAAATTTGCCCTCAACTTCGCCATATTGTTCCGTCGTGGCTAACGCGAAAACCCCCAACGCAACCACCGTGAAGGCCACCACTCCCAAACCTACCGCCCGTTGAATCGTATCCTCGGGGATTGAACGATTGCCAAAAATGGTCGTCTCATGCGAACGCATCCGTGACCAAGCAAGCAACATGATCAAGGCAAACGTGGTCGTCTTCATGCCGCCCGCCGTGGAGCCGGGGGAACCGCCCACGGTCATCAACAAGATCGTTAAAAAGTTGGTGCTGTCGGTTGCTTGACCGTAATCAATGGTGTTAAACCCAGCGGTTCGCGAAGTCGTGCTCATGAACAAAGCATTCATCACTTTGTCCGACGTTTCGAGCCCGGCCAGACCGGCGTTCCATTCAAACACGGCAAAGGCTGGCCAAGCTCCCACCAACAACACAATGGTGGTTACTAAGACTAGGCGACTTTGCACGGAGAGTCGCCGTATCTGACGCTTTTTGGGAACTAAGAATCTCAGATACGATTCTTCCAGCGTGACAAAACCAATACCACCAATCACGATCAACAGCATAATGAAGGAGAGCACAAAGGGATCTTCACGCTCGCCCATCAACGAGTTTGCATTGGTCGAAAAGCCAGCATTGCAAAAGGCGCTGATCGCATGAAACACGGCCGGCCAAATCGATTCCTGCCAACCATACTTGGGCCCCCAACGCAGCCACAACGCCAAAGCCCCCAGACCTTCGATGATGAAAGTAAAGCGAATCACGTCACGGGCTAGACGCCTGACATCGACATGCGGCCCAGTCTTGCGAGACTCACCTGTCAGCGAAGCGGCCCTCAGCGACAACCGGCCCCCCAACAAAGAAATGATCAAACTGGTAAAGGCGAGTATTCCCAACCCGCCCAGTTGGATCAAAATCAACAGCACCGCTTGGCCGCGGATCGTAAAGTAAGTCTCCGTATCAACGACGATCAACCCGGTGACACATACCGCGCTGGTCGATGTGAACAACGCATCTTGCCAACCAAGCGGCTCGCCCGTGTACAGGCCCGGCAAAAATTTCAGTGCCAGCACTCCAAGTGCGATCACCAAGGCGAATGACCCCACAAAGAGCTGGGGCGGAGTGATCCGCTGCCAAATCGGCGCTCCGCCACCACGACCGATGCTCCAGCGGTTCACCGCTCTCCGGCGTCGGAATCGTTCTCGAGCTATCACAAATTGTCTGACTTGAAGTGCTGAATTGCGAAAAAATAGTTGCTCACCACGCGACCAAGCTGTTCACCATTTTCCGCTTCGGACCGGCTGACCAGTGTAACCAGGATGTTTCCGCGGATGGGAGGGGGGGCGACGCAGGCACTTCAGGCTCAGCGAGTGGGTACAATGATCCGCATTTGTTCTCACTCCCACCCCGTAACCTCCGCTTCCACCTTCGCACGGAGTCCCACCATGTTACCGATCCGCACTCTACGCTGCGTGCTGCTCACCTGCTTGCTACCCCCCGTCGTGCTGCTAAGTATCTTGCTGGGCGCTTCTCTGAGCATGGCCCAAGAGGCGAGTGGTGAAGCGGGACCTGACCAAGTTGAGGAGGTCCAGCAGGTCGCCCGGCAAGCGACCGGTTTGCGAGTCGGTGGATACGTCCAGAATGTGGATCCTCGCCAATTTCCGGTCCCGGTCAATGGCGGCTTTGTCCAACAGTTAGCCAACCGCGTGATTGACCCACTGGCCGCCCGCAGCTTAGTGATCGAAGGGGGTGCCATCAAAATATCATTGACCGTCGTCGATTCCTGTTTGCTGCCCCGCGATCTCGTCGACGCCGCCAAAGCGATCGCCTCGCAGCAAACGGGCATTCCGGTCGAGCAGATGATGGTGTCGGCGACCCACGCGCATTCGGTCCCCGCCGTGCAGGGAATTCATGGCAGCGAGGCATCGGAAACCTATCGCCAACAACTCACGCAGCAATTGGCCGACTCCATCATCGAAGCGAACCGTCGGTTGCGTCCCGCCGAAGTCGGTTGGGCCCGCCAGTCCTTGGATAGATTCGTCTATTGTCGACGCTGGCTAATGAAACCTGGGACGGCACTGACCATTCCCTTCACCGGCCGCGACTCCAATCAAGTCCAAATGAACCCAGGTCATGGTAACGCCAATCGAGTGCGCAAAGTGGGACCTGTTGATACCGATGTGATGGTGCTGGCTTTCCGCGCACCCGAATCTGGAAAACCACTGGCGGTGTTGGGTAATTTTAATACTCATTACGCCGGCGCACCAGCCATTTCCAGCGATTACTTTGGCCACTTCTGCCGCAAAATCGGCGCCCGTCTTGACCAACAGGTTGATGAACAATTCGTGGCTTTGATGAGCAACGGCACCAGCGGGGATGCCAACTGCATCGACTTTAGTCAAGACAAAGCGGTTCCCTTTGATGCCGCCGAGGTGGCCGACGCGGTGATGGAAAAAGCGACTGTCGCCTACAAGTCGATTAACAATTGGAGTCAACAGCTGCCCCTGGCGATGACGCAGCAAGAACTCACGTTGGCCGTGCGCATGCCGTCCGACGCTGAAGTGGAAAAAGCACGCGAAGTGACCGCTTCCTGGCTCCACGAGCGGCTACCTCAAAATGTGCACGAAGTCTACGCGCGGGAAACCATTCTGCTCAGCGAACTGCCGACAACTCGCGTCGCGGTTCTGCAAACGCTGCGGATTGGTGATTTTGCCATCACTGCCGCCCCTTGTGAAATTTATGGCAGCACCGGTTTGCATCTGAAAAGCCACAGTCCGTTTCCTGATACCATGAATATCGGTTGGGCGAACGATTACTTAGGCTACTTGCCGCCGCCCGAACACTTCGAGCTAGGTGGTTATACGACTTGGCGAGCTCGCAGCAGCTGTCTGGAGGAAAACGCCGAACCAAAACTTCGCGGTAAACTGTTGGAGATGTTGAATCAATTACATCAGCAACCAGCACCAGCCCAGCAAGCACCTGCTCAGCCTCAGCAAGTTCAACGGCAACAGGCTTTCCCGCCCCAGCTGGCTGTTGGGTTATTTAACTCAATTCCCGGCGTTGACGTGCAACTGGTAGCCAGCGAACCGCAAGTCGTCGATCCGGTCAGCGTGGCATTTGATGCGGCGGGTCGGATGTGGGTGGTTGAGATGCGCGATTATCCAACGGGCCCGAGCAGCGCGGCGGACTTCGGTGGTCGGATCAAGGTGCTGCAAGATCTCGATGGGGATCATCATTATGAAACAGCAACCACTTTCGCGGACTGTTTGGAATTTCCCACTGGTGTAATGCCATTTCGCAACGGCGTGGTTGTCACGCATGCCGGACGGGTCACTTGGATGGCTGATGCCGATGGCGATTTAAAGTGTGATATCCAACGTGATTTGTTCAGCGGCTTTGCGGAGGAAAATGAACAGTTGCGCGCGAATCATCCTACTTGGACGCTGGAGAATACGATCCACGTAGCCAGCGGATTGCGAGGGGGCCAGATCACGTCCGTCGATGGTCGTTGGCCAGCGACTTCGCAGCCCGTGGCGTTGGCTGCTCGCGATTTTGAATTTCAACCCGATGGGGGGCGTTATCAAGCGGTCGCCGGCAACAGCCAGTTTGGTTTCTTTCAGGATTCGCTGGGCAATCGTTTCGTCTGCTCCAACCGGAATCCGGCTAAAGTCATTTTGGCCGCATCAGATCGAGTCGCTGCTAATCCGCTGTTGCCTCAAGATCACTGGATTGTTGACGTCATTCCGGCCGCGGAAGCTAGTCAAGTTTTCTCGCTGACCGAGGCTTGGACGACTAGCAATTTACATGCGGGACAATTCACTGCTGCCTGCGGTGTGTTTCGCTATGAGAGTGATTTACTGGCGGCGGACTTCGAGCATGATTTTTTTGTTTGTGAACCGACCGCCAGCGCCGTCTGCCGCTATCGAACGACCAGCTTCGGATTGGTGCCGACTACGAAGCGGGAACACCCGGGCCGAGAATTTTTGGCTTCCACCGATCCTTGGTTTCGCCCCGTGGATTTAACGGACGGGCCCGACGGTGCGATCTACGTCGTCGATATGCATCGCGCCGTGATTGAGCATCCGCAATGGGTGCCAGATGCTTGGAAAGCAAGTATCGATAAACGCTGGGGGGACCAAGCGGGGCGGATTTATCGACTCGTCCCCAGCGGCACATCGCAGCCTACCACGGACTCAACGCTAAAAAGTATGTCTTTGGAGAATGCCGAGCCTCGCGAACTGATCTCCCAGCTTGGTAATAAGAATCGTTGGCGACGCAACACGTCGGCAAGGCTGTTGTATGAACGAGCGAATGACGGAGAGTCACAAGTGCGTGAGCAAATCGTCGGTGCTTTGCGCCAGTATGTCAGGGAATGTGTCATGAAGTCGCAAACCACAGCAAGCGGCGGCACAAGCCAAGCATTGTGGCTGCTGGCCGCCAGCGATGCTCTCGATCAACAAACCTTGCTGAACGCTTTCAGTGATGAGCATCCAGCAGTCCGCAGGCAAGCGGTAAAGCTGGCTCGCGGTCGCGCCAGTGCGCCAGTGGCTCCGTTGCTCGATCGCTGCAGTGATGATACCGATTCCGGCGTGCGATTTGAGTGGCTGGTGCAATTTGCTGAAGCTGCGACCGCTCCCCAGTTGGCTCGATGGGTACGACGTTCCAGTCGGGAGCTTGTCCAGGACAAGGATAGCATGTGGTTGGCCGACGGTTTGTCGTTGGCTAGCCCACGTCAATTGCCCGCCGTGTTGGCAGAGCTGGCAACATCACCAGGACTGCCTGTTGCTCAACAACCAGCTTTGTTAGACCTGCTCGGACCTTGGGTGGAGCGCGCTGGTTGGGAAGCGGAGCCGCAAGTGTTGGTGGCGATTCTTGACAGTCAAGCGGAGTTGTTCAGCGATTCATCACTCGGCGATTTTCTGCTGGCACGGTATGTCAGCGGCATGAATCGAAGGGGCCGCAGTATGGCAAATCTGTTGGACAAATTGCCTGAGTCCTTGCCTGAGTCCTTGACGGAGCCCTTCGCGGGAGCTGAATTCCCGCGAGCCGCCTGGGTGGCAGCCCAAAGACGCGCTGTGCCGCTCGCGGGTGATCCACGGCGAACCTCGGTGGAGCGTGAGCGGGCGCTTACTTTGGCGTTAGCCGGAGACGATCAGCTTGCCAGCGAGTTATGCATGCAAGTATTGCGGGAATATCCTGCGGAGTACCATGCATCGGCAATTCAGCGATTGGCTCGGCTGGACGATGCCGACACGGCCAAAACACTGTTGGATCAATTCTCCGACTTGCCCACGGCCAGCATCCATTTGCTCATCGCCGCCATGGCCCGCGGAGATGCCTGGGGCGAGATGTTAGTCGAGTCGATCAGCAGCGGCGGTTTGCCGGTCGGTTACATTGATCCGGTCTCTTGGGGCCTATTAAAACGACACGCTAATCCAGAAGTCCGAAACTTGGCGAGCGAGATTAGCGAGAAAATAGAATCGTCGGATCGCGGCAAGTTGACAGCCACTTATCTGGCTGCCATGAAAACGGGCTCCGCTGCGGGCGACTTAGCAGCTGGCGCCTTAGCTGCGGGGCGGCAGTTGTTTGCTCAACACTGTGCGGCTTGCCATCGCATTGGCGGGGTGGGGCATGACGTGGGACCCAATATCTCAGACCTTCGCATTGAGACAGAGGCCGAACTTATCACAGCTATCTTAAATCCAAACATGGCCATCGATGCCGATTACTTTGCCTATACCATGCTAACGACTGATGGACGCATTTTCGAGGGTCGGTTGTTGGACACGAACCCCGCCACAGTGACATTGGTGATACAAAATGGCGAAACGCAAACTCTCGATCGTGAACAGATCGAGTCGTTACAAGCCACCGGCCGTTCGCTGATGCCAGAGGGCTTCGAGCAACAATTGACACCCCCGCAAATGACCGATTTGGTCAACTACCTAAAGAATTGGCGGATCCGCGATTAGTGATTGGCAATCTTATATTCGATTAACTCGTTGACTTCGCCAGGTTGCTTTTTCAGTGAGAACTTGTCGTAAAGTTCCCCCACTGCGGTGCGGGCCTCGTAGTGCAGGGTGTCACCTTCGAGTTTGATCACTTGATAGAGCTGCGTGTTGCTGGTCGCTTTCACCATGAATGGTTTTTTATCAAGACTGTACATCTTGGGACCGCTGACGGAGACAACATATACGGTGCCTGTCGATTCATCAATTTTCGAGACTCCCGTCGGTACGTTCTCGACAGTGATTGGTAAATCGTCGGGAGTCGTCAAACCGGTGCGTCCGTAAGTGTGGTCATGCCCCTGCAAGACGAGGTCGACTTTGAATGCATCCAGTACTGGTTTCCAAGTTTTGCGAAGCGCACGGTTGTCGCGGTTCTTGCCGGTCGAGAAAACCGGGTGGTGGAAGGTGCAGACAACCCACTGCGAAGTGTTTTCGCTGAGCACTTTGCGTAACCATTCTGCTTGCACCGCGTAGTCTTCGTTGGAATTAAGAGCGATGATTCGCAGGTGTCCGTAGGTCAGCGTGTAGCAAGTTTCTTCCAGCCCTGGTGGACCGTTTTCGGGCAGGGTGAATTGCGGTCGCCAGTGATTGGAAAGGCGTGGAACACCCAACCACGAGCGTGCTTGTTCATGATTTCCGGGAACGACCACGTTGGGGATCATGGCGTTCAGGAAATTGCCCGCGTCAAACCAAGCTCCCCACTCGGCATCTGATTCGGCGCGATTGACCAGATCGCCAGCGTGCAGCAAGAAAGCCGCTTTGGGAGCGTCGCGGTAAGCTTCTCGAATCACTCGCGACCATTTCGAGCGGAGGTCGTTTTGGGCATCGCCAAAGTAGATAAAGGAGAAATTTTTGATGTCGGTTGCAGCAGTGGAAAATTGCAGCCACTCACTCCAGTTGTTGCCATCACCGACTCGGTAAGCATAGCGAGTTGCGGGCTGCAGATCGCGAAAGGTGACGGAATGAAAGTGGGCCGTGTTGATGTCGGTTTCCAGGGCCTCGGTAGCGGCGTAGACGCGGACTGCTGCCGCGTCAAATTTTGGATCCCCCGTGGCGACTGCGATCTCCGCATACGCTTGTTGGACATCGCTGGAGGTTCGCCAGGTTACCGACTGGGTGGTGGTGGGATCGTCAGCCCAGGTCAACACAATGCGGTCGGGTATGGGACTGGGGGCATACATCTCCGTCGGTTTGACGGCAACCGGGTTGGTGTGCCCTTCGTGTGCGGAGGTGGTGCTGGCATCGATGGCGAATACGAAAGCCGCCGACAGCAGCGAGGCAACAATCAGCGAGCGTCGAGTCTTCAACATCTTCAGTGCTACCTTATAGAACGTTACAATTGATAATTGCGATGGTATTGCCAAGAGCGGACACCTTATTGCCGGCAACTTGCCGTAGTCAAGCAGGACGCGTGGTTCCTGCTCGACAAATTAAACAAGTCTTAACTTACATGAGATTGGCTTTCAGGTCACTGTTCCCTCTGGGGCAACTACGAATCAGCTACTTCGTTGCTTCCTCATCGACAAAACTATTCCAATCATGGACCCTTTTTTGTTCCTCAAATAGCTGCGGAATTTCATCGTATATCCGCCCAGCCGCCGTCAAGTGTGGGACACAATGAACGAAGAACAACTCCGTTTGGTTTGCGAGGCAAGCGGTGTCACAGTCGCTGGCATCATACGATTTTGCCAGTTTCTATAAGTTATCGGCAACGTCTGCCATGTGGAAAGCAAACTTCTCCCTCGGATCATCGAAGTTCGCCAACTCCTCGCGATTCCACTTCGCATCGAAGACGGCGCGAAACCACACCCTTAGCTTTTCGTATTTTTTGTTGGTCATAGTCGTTGGTCATAGTCGTTGTCCGGTTCAATTTTCGAGGTCTCGTAGTCGCTTGTTCAAAATATCATTCAAGCCGCTCGCGGTACTTCGAGGCCTGACTCGTTACCTCGTCGCTTTTCAACAATCTCCTGCCCCAGCCTTCCATTTCATCGATTAGGCGATGTATTTCCTTTCGCCAATACTCAACCAGTCCTTTGTCAGCTTTCTCAATCAACTCGGGAATGTGTTCGTCCGCGAAGTCGGTGAAATGGCCACCCACTTGGGCGATAGCCTGCGGCTATGCCTGGGTGGGAATTACATGCTTCACCTCGCCATCGTCGTAGACATAAACAGTCGGGGCATTAGGAGCAGGGTATCGTTTTCATGGTTCTCCAGCCTATGGGGCGACGGCAGTTGCCGCCTCATAAGCAGATTGTCCACCGACAATTGGCAATTGCAAGGACGTTTGATCGAGGTCAATCGTCAATTGAGTGCCGGGATCGGGATGCAAAGTAAAATCTTTGTCACTGGAAAAAATCATCAACCCGATGCGTTGCCCAGCTGGGATGATTTGATCATCGGGCTGGAGTTGAAAGCTGAGATCGTAGAACTGGCCAGGTACGAGCGGTTCACTTTCGCGAATCGATTTGCTGTTTTGAGGATCCGCCCAACCGCGAGTGATAATGTTCTCAGTGATTTTCGCTTTGTCGCCAGTATTCCAAGGCAAGGAGACCAACCAAACGGAAAGGTTCGCCGCCGGACGGTCAGCCGCCAGGCGAATGCGCAAGGTGGCCGCTCCGGAGATATGCAAGGGGGCGGAGAGTTCGGGAGTCGAATACAGCAGGCGATGATTCGTCCATTCCGCTTGCGCTAAGATAGCACCGCTGAATGAAAAATTATCGACCAGCGATTCTTGACCTTGAGGCCCCGGGCTTGAGAGCGTCAGCAAGCCTTGTTGTTGGCCGCCGGCGATTGGTTGGAAAGTCACTGGCTCGGCGGCCGGGTTGGGGTAATCCTCATAAGTGGTCGGTTTATCGCGGGCGTCATCTTCGCGAACGATATAAGCTTTGGGCAACTCGGCAATGCCGTTGTCGATACCATGCAAGTAGTGGGTGAACCAACGATTCATCATCTCCTTAGGGGGTTCACCACCATGACCACCTTGATGCATAAACAGGTGAGTCACGAGCCCCATTTCCTTGGCCTTTTCATAGATGCGGATGCTGTGCTCGGGGACGACGTTCCAGTCGTTGAAAGCGTGCGCCATCAGCATGGCGGCCCGCATGGGGGCGAGGTCGTTGAGGTAATCGCGTCCAGCCCAGAAGTCGTTATAGTCACCGCTGATGCGATCTTGATTTTCAGCCATTTCGCGGTCGCGAACTTCGCAATCGCACCAGTCGCGGCGAGCAAGATTGCCGCTGTGAATGTAATCGTAGAGCACATCGATATCCTCTCCCATCCAGCCACCCGGGTGACGAACCAGGCCGTTGGAGCGGTAGTAGTGATAGTACGATGTGTTGGGCGCAACGGGAATAATGACCTCCAATCCCTCAACACCAGTGGTCGCCGCGGCGAGCGGAATGGTGCCGTTGTAGGAGGTTCCGGTCATGCCGATTTTGCCTGAGCACCATGAGGCTTCGACCGTTTCGGTGCCATCGACTTCGGTATAGCCCTTGGCGCGTCCACGCAACCAATCGATCACCGCTTTGGGCGCCAGTGATTCATTATCGCCGCCGACTGTGGGACAGCCTTGGCTGAGCCCGGTCCCTGGCGAGCTACTATGGACAACGATATAGCCAAGGGGAATCCATTGTCGGGTATGTGAAGTAGAGATGACTGGCCGTTTCCCCTTGGGCTCGAAGGCGGGGGGAAAGGATCGTTGCGGTGGCTCCGCTCCTAACTCATGACGCGCGTCCCAAAAGTATTCACGGTCGCCGGGTGCCGTGCCAGCAAAGTAGGGACTGGAAACGTAGATCACGGGCAGTTTTAACCCGGCCGATTCGGTTTGCCCCGGGCGGGTCACCGCGACGTGAACGCGATCGAGTTTACCGTCGCCGTCGGAGTCGAATTCGGTCTCTACCCAGAGGTCATGCCGCAACCAATGCTTGGGGTCTTTAAAGCCTTCGACCTCTTGCGCGAGGCCATCTTTAAAAATCGGCACTGCCGCGTTGTCCAGCTCGTCCGCGTCGCTGGCGGTCGCCATCAGTTGAGGCAGGGGGCCGATGGCGATCAGCAGGCAGCCAAGCAGCGTGTTGGCTGCGAGCGATAGAGAGCGCCGATCCGGCCGCCCGTTGCGGAGCGGCTGGCAAAAAATATCCGACGTACCGGAAACAGGATTACAACGTGAGCTCATGTCAAACAATGCCAGGGTTGTGGCAACTCTGCGAGGAAAAATAGCAGCCAATAGAAAAATAGCAGCAACGGAATCAAAGCATTCGCCGATCCGCGAGACCGCTGAACATTGTAACCAGAACTTTGCCCAGCTTGTTGCGGAAGTAACAGGGGAGTTTTTTTGGAACCTGCCGGCAACCACCACCCGACTAGTGAGCTGACGGCCCTAGCCCCTAACCCCTAGCCCCTAGCCCCTAGCCCCTAGCCCCTAGCCACTAGCCACTAGCCCCTAGCCCCTAGCCGCGAGTCAGCTGGCAGCGGGGCCAAAACTGGCGACTTCGGTTGATAAATGGCTCGGTGCTATCGCTTCAGGTACACAAAAGTTGAGCGTTCCGCGGCGGTGGTCCCCTGGTGGCAAATTTTCCGGGCGGTTATGAAACTGTCAGCGAGCGAGGTGATTTGGCAGGGTGCTGGGCCGCAGCGGCTCGGTGGAAATTGTGAGGGTGCTGGGCCGCAGCGGCTCGGTGGAAACTGTGATATGAAACGCCCCAGCGGGTGAACGGAGTGGTCATGAAGTATGCGATTGTGATTCCTGACGGCTGTGCAGACATGCCGATGGAGCAGCTGGCCGGTAAAACACCTTTAGAAGCTGCCCGCACGCCGCATATGGATCGCGTCGCGGCGACCGGGATGGTGGGGTTGAGTAACAACACGCCCGCGCACCTGCCCGCTGGATCGGAAGTGGCCAATTTGTGCTTGTTGGGCTATGACCCCGACCAATATTTTACCGGGCGGGCTCCTTTGGAAGCGGCCGCTCAGGGAATTGAGTTGGGACCGGACGACTGGGCTGTGCGTTGTAATTTGGTCACGATCGAGGACCAGGTGATGGTCGACTTTACCGCCGACCACGTGAGCACGGCGGAAGCGACCGAGTTGCTGCAAGCGGTGCAGGCGACTTTGGGTAGCGAGCAGTTGCAATTTGTTCCCGGAGTGAGCTATCGCAATTTGCTGTTGTATCGTGGTAGCGAGACGCGGCGGGCGCCTTTCACCACCGAAACGCGAACGCGAGCACCGCACGACTTAACCGATTTGCCCGTCACCGAAGATTACCCGCGCGGGCCGGGCAGCGATTTGCTGAACGACTTGATGACTCGCAGCGTCGATATTTTTCGTGATCATCCGGTGAACCAACGCCGGCGCGAAGCGGGTAAACGGCCGGTTACCAACTTGTGGCTGTGGGGCCTCGGTGGGGCACCCGCGCTGCCCTCGTTCGCCAGCAAATATGGAGTCCAGGGGGTCATGATCACCGCCGTCGACCTGTTGCGGGGGATCGCCGCGTTGGCGGGTTGGCCGCGGATTGAAGTGGTTGGCGCGACGGGCTATTTGGATACCGATTATGCCGCCAAAGGGCGTGCGGCGATTGAGGCGTTGCGGGAGTACGATTTGGTCTGCGTGCACATCGAAGCCCCTGATGAGGCCTCGCACGAAGGGCGTCATGATGCAAAGATTGAGGCGCTCGAACAGATTGACAGTTGTATTGTCGGCCCGCTGCTCGATGCGTTGGCCGCGGAAGGCGAATATCGACTGTTGGTAACTCCCGACCACCCCACTCCGTGTGCCACCAAGAAACATAGCCACGGCGATGTGCCGCTGGCGATGTGCGGCCGGGGGATTGAGCCGGATGGAGCGCAGACGTATTGCGAGCGGGAAGCCGAGCAGAGCGAACTTCGTTTGCCGCGCGGTTGGGATTTAATGGATCGGTTCATCCAAGGTTGACTCTAGGCATGTCCTTAATTGTTCAAAAGTTTGGTGGCACCAGCGTTGCCGATGCGGAAAAAATTCGCGCGGCTGCTCGCAAAGCGATTCGCGCCCAGCAGCGAGGCCATAAAGTGGTGATGGTGGTCAGCGCGATGGGTAAAAATACCGATCGTTTGCTGGATTTGGCGAATCAAATCAACGAGCGCCCACCGGCTCGCGAGCTGGATATGTTGGTTTCGACCGGAGAACAGGTCAGCGTCGCGTTGGTGGCGATGGCGATCGATGCCTTGGGGAGCAGCGCCGTCAGTCTCACCGGCGGCCAGATCGGTATTCGTACCGACAACACTTTTACCAAGGCGCGGATTCAATCGATCAGCACTGAGCGGATTGAACGGTTGCTCAACGCCGGCAACATTGTCATCGCCGCCGGTTTTCAGGGGATCGACGAGGATTTAAATATCACCACCCTGGGACGGGGCGGCAGCGACACCACGGCTGTTGCCCTGGCCGCGGTGCTGCGGGCCGACGCCTGTGAGATCTACACCGATGTCGATGGTGTTTACACCACCGACCCTCGCATCTTGCCCGAGGCGCGGCGAGTCGACGTGATTAGTTACGATGAGATGCTGGAGCTGGCGAGCCTGGGCGCCGGCGTCATGCATAGTCGCTCGATCGAGTTCGCTAAGAAATTTCGCGTGCCGATTCATGTCCGCAGCAGCTTTTCGGACACCGAGGGGACCATGATTGTCGATGAACCGGAGAGCGAGACAGCGCCGGTTTCGGGTGCCACGTTGACACGTGATGAAGCGCGGGTGACGGTCCACGGCGTGCCCGATGTGCCGGGGACCAGTCTGGAGATCTTTTCGCGGATCGCGGCTCGCAAAATTGCCGTCGACATGATTGTCCAAAACGTCGGCCAAGCGGGTCGGGCTGATATTTCCTTCAGCGTGCCCGTCGAAGAATTAAAAGCAACTCTCGAAGCGCTCCGCGAAGCGGCCGGCACCATCGGCGTGGAACGCATTACCCATGACGACAACGTCTCCAAAGTTTCCGTCGTCGGGTTGGGCATGGCGCGGCAAACCGGCGTCGCCCACCGCATGTTCCGGGCGTTGGCCGATGCGGGGGTCAATCTGCAGATGATTACGACCAGCGAAATTAAGATCTCCGCGATGGTGGCCCGCGATGCGGCTCAAAACGCCCTGCGGATCGTGCACGGCCAATTCGCCCTCGAACAAAAACCTGACGACGCCAAATCGTGGGAACAGATCCGCGCCGAACGCGTGGAACGGACTGACATGGCGACGCTCGTCTCACGACTTCGCGATGATGCCCTGGAAGAACTGACTTTGACCGGCATCGCGATGGTGGATGATCAAGCGCTGGTCACGCTGCGAGGCGTGCCGGATCAACCTGGTTTCGCCGCCGACATGTTCGACGCAATCGGCCAAGCGGGCATCTTTGTCGATATGATTGTGCAAGGCATCGATGGCAAAGATGATCGCACCAGCATCAGTTTGACGGTCAAAGAAAAGGAGTTGGCTGATTGTTTGGCGGTCGCCGAGCAACTCGCGCAAAAGCATGGGTTGGATGATTACAGCGGGACTGAAAAGATCGCCAAGTTGACCGTCAGTGGGATCGGACTGCGGAGCCACACCAGCGTCGGTACCGTGATGTTTCGCGCGTTGGCGGAAGTCGGCATCAATGTCTTGATGATCAACACCAGCGAATTACAAGTCAACGCGGTCATCGCTTCGGCGCACGCGCAAGCTGGTCTCAATGCCCTCAAGCAGGCTTTCGCTGAGTCGCTGCAATAAGGTATCGTCGCCGTGAAACGTTGCCTCGTCCGTTATGGCCATCTGCAGCGGATCGATTGGTTTGGCACGATTCACGGCGTCGACTGCCAACGTGGCCAGGATGTCGTCGTGCAAAATGCCGAGGGCCGTTGGCTGGGGCAAGTGCTCAGCGAACACCAACCGCTGGCTGAGTCGACGGCAACTCGCTCCGCCCAGGACGTTGCTGCAAATTCGGCACCAGTTTTGCGTGGCGAATTATTGCGAGTCAGCGGTCGAGAGGATCAAGTTCAAGCGGCTCGAGCACGCGAACTGGCGGTCGCTTTACGACGTGCTGCCGCAGCTAGCTCGGCCCCCGTGATCGTTGTCGATACCGACGTTTCTCTAGACCGGGCCGTGGGACTCATCCAGTTCGTGGGAACAGCCGCTGCCGCTTTGGGTCCGTTGGCTGCTCACTTGGCGGCCGAGTTCGGCTTGTCACGAATTCAATGGCTGCCCGCGCAAGCTGTGGTTGCTGAATCGCCATCGCTTCCAGATTCATCGCCGGCTTCGCTGCCAGCTTCGCTGCCGGCGGCGGTCAGTGCCTTATCGGTTGAAGATCATGTAGTGGACGCTATCGGCAGCATAAGTGGCTTGCTGAGCCAGCCGGCAACCAGCGAAACGCTGCGGATGGCTCGTCGATATCGCCGGACCCTGGGGCTGTTGGGTGCGTACGCCCAAAAGCTGCGACCGCTGCCGCAAAGCCCCGAGCTGGATCGCAACGAGCTCGATCGCAGTGGGAGTATTTCCAGCGGAGGCATTTCTGGAGGCGTCCATGCCGGTGGGACCAGTTCCAGCGCGGCGCGGCGTTGGATGGTTCGCGTTAAGACCACCGGCGGAGCGCTGACCAGCGGCCAGTTCGCTCGTTTGGTGGGATTGGCGGAGAGGTTTGGAGATGGCACGCTGCGGCTGACCATGCGGCAGGGGTTGCAGTTTCATGGTGTCGCTTGGGGGCGGGCGGGCGATTTGCTTGCGGAACTCGCCGCCGTGGCACTCACTTCGCGCGGCAGCTGCGGCAACACGCTGAGAAACGTGACTTGCTGTCCGCTGCAGCCGCGATCGATCGCGGCTCTCAAAGCCCGCGAGTTAGCCAGTGATTTGGCGCGAAAATTTCTGCCTCAAGCTGCCTGGCTGGACTACTCGCTCGACTCCCCGGCAGCTGACTCAACGCCTGGTAACTCGATAACTACTGACTCGCAGGCTGTTGACTCGTCAGTGGCATCGTCAGTGGATTCCGCCTATCCTGCCGGTTACCTGCCGCACAAGTGGAAGATTGCCGTTGCCACCCGAGACGACAATTGTGTGAACGTACTCAACAATGACTTGGGACTCGTTGTCGGCGTTGACCAGTGGGAAGAGCAGAATAAGGGGCAAGACCCGCATCACGATCAGGTCTGGGTTGACTGTTACGTGGGAGGTTCGACCGCTTATCGTCCCGGTCGCGTGGGTTCGTACCCGCAGTTGGCGGTTCACTTGGGCAGGGTGCGATATGAGCGGGTTGCCCAGTTGGTGACTCGCTTGATGGACTTGCATCAACGATTAATCGCCGACGGACCGCGACCCCAGCGTCGCTTGAAGTACTTGGTCCAGCGGTTGGGAATTGCCCGGTTACGCGAAGCAGTGGGGGAGCTGCTTGGACCCGCAACCGCGCACGATTTCACCGTCGCGTTGCCTGCCGCGTTGCCTGCAGACTGTCAGTCGCATGTCGGTTGGCATGCTTCGGGTGCCGCTCGATGGACTTTGGTCCTGCCGGTGCCGACTGGGCGGTTGGGTGATGCGAGCGGTCAGGGCTTGCCAGCGTTGGCAGTTTGGCAGGAGCTTGTCGAGCTGGGGCAGTGGCTGCGGATCGGGCCACAGCACACGTTGGTGATTGGTGATATTTCGGCGGCCGGGCGAGTCACCGCGGAAGCTTGGTTGCGACGGCATTTTCCGCGGGAGACCGCTAATTTGCGAGTGCTAACCTGCGTGGCCTTGCCAACTTGTCCGCTGGCGGTCGCGGCGGCGGAACGTGATTATGGACTTTGGTACGAAGTTGCGGATCAGTTGGCAGGGGAAATTCGCCGTTTGACTAGTCTTTCGGTGGAGTCGCCATTGACCGTCGCGGTCAGCGGTTGTGCAAACGGATGTTCACACCCGTTGTCGGTCGCGATGGGGGTGGTTGCCGAGCGAACTGGGGAATTTCGCATATTTTTTGGTGGTAGCGGAGTGCGAATGGGCATTCCGCTGTTGAATGTCGATAGTCCGCAACAGTTGCTAGAACAAATGCGGTGGATTGATCGATTTCTGCTCAGGTCGCGAGCCCCGGAGAGTGATCCCCCGCTGGTATGGGTCAAGCAGTGGCTTGAAACCTCGGCGGGATTCGCGAAATTTCCTTGGCCGCGGCCAACAAAGTGTGTATTCTAAGGAGGCTGTAACGGAGGTAGGGTCTGCAATTCCTAGGGGAAACCGCAATCGCATTGTGATGCGGTTAGGTTTAGCAAAGACGAATCTTCGCTCGGCTCCTTTTTATTTTGTAGTCGTTGGCTGGGCGTTCCAGTCACGACGGAACGGAACGAGGCACCAGAGGGGTCCACACACGATGAAATTTACAATGTTTTTCCGCACAAGTATCGCGCTCGCGATGTTGGCCGCGTTCGCCGCGGCACCGGCCACAGTTCGTGCTGACGAAAAAGCTGACGGCGTCAAAGCCGACGATGTGCAACTGGAGGCGTCGGTCGATCTATTCGCAGCGATGCGTGACGGCACTGTCGATGTCAAGTTCATCCCCAAAGACGCTACCAACGCAAATGTGATTTTCAAAAATCTCAGCGACAAAGATGTCATCTTGCGTCTGCCTGAGACCTTTGGCGCCGTGAATGTCAATCCGCAAATGATGGGCGGCGGCATGGGCGGTGGCGGCATGATGGGCGGCGGCGGCATGGGCGGTATGGGTGGCATGGGCGGTGGCGGTATGGGTGGCATGGGTGGCATGGGCGGTCAAGGGATGGGCGGTGGCATGGGCGGCGGCGGCATGGGTGGCATGGGTGGCGGTGGCATGATGGGTGGCGGCGGCATGGGCGGTATGGGTGGCATGGGCGGCGGCGGCATGATGATGCGTGTCGCACCTCAGAAAACCCGCAAGCTGAAGGTTGCCACGGTTTGCCTCGAGCATGGCAAGCCAGATCCGCGTCCGAAAATGGCTTACCAAATCGTTCCCCTGGAAGTGATTTCAGCCGATCCGCGAGTTGCTCAGATTTGCCGTTTGTTGTCACACGGGCGCGTCACGCAAAACGTGGCACAAGCAGCCGCATGGCACTACACCGACAACATGGGTTGGACCGATTTGGCTCTGAAGAATCGCGTTGTCAGCAAGTATACCGGCAACATTCCTTTCTTTTCGCCCATTGAGTTGCGTCAAGCAATGGTCGTCGCTTCGGAAGCCGCTCGGCTCGCCGATGAAGCCAGCAAAGAGAATGACAAGTACGCCGAGAACTGATTGCTGAATTAGCAACTTAGAGCATCGTTAGAATCACGAAAGCGTTGGGTGCAGAACATTGCATCCGACGCTTTTTTTGTGCGCTGAGTTGGGGTCGAGTAACCTAATCGGCGTAAATTGCTTGTAAGAAACTATGCCGCGTGGCAACCCAGGCTGCCAACTCGTACTTAATGAAATGGTACTTGGACTCGGTGTCGGGGTATCGAGCACGAGCACGAGCTTAACCGACTCAGCTCAGACGGCCGCCGCGGCGGCGGCGCGGCGCAAAGTTGCCCGCAGCGCTTGTTCTTCGCTCTCGGCTCGCCGCTTCGACTCTTCGATCTGTTGTTGTTGCGATTTTTGCCAATGGCGGAATTGCCGCTCCCGCAGATCGGCTAGCGCGTCGCGGGCATTCAGTTGGCTTTCCCGCGCGTCGACCTCCGCCCCCCAGTGCTGCAGCTGTGAGATGAGGTCCGCGGCATGTAATCGCAGCAGGCTGTCGGCCCAAGCTAATTGTTCATCGCGTTCGCTGGCTTGCTCTCCCGCGATCGGTGGATTGACAGCGGGCCGATCGCTCCCAGCTGCCAGCGCTACCGGAAGCTGCTGCAAGGACCGTTTGCCGGCGCTACGCAGCGGATGCGGTGTATCGATGCGTTGTTGGCGTCCCAGCGGCAATTCGGCTTCCTGAGGCGAGTCCGTCAAGAAAGTAGGGGGGAAACTTTGTCCGGACATGATGGCGTCGGGGCGCTGGGGGAACGATGCTGACCCGGTGCGGCCGGGGCGAGCTGGTACTCATACATCGGAATCAACTTGCCGGTTTGAGTAGTTTACGAAGATTAACTCGAACTACAGCGGATCTAACGAATGCAGCGATTGTGGGAATGGCCCGCTGGTGAAATTGTGCCGAAATGATCGCCACGAGGCGAAAATTCCGTCGCTATCTGTCCACTGGTTTGCGGTGGGATAAGATGGAATGGGTTTGGTTTTCGCTCGGTAATCCGCTGGGTGATCCGCTTCCATTCCAGAGCCAACAGTCATTGTGGCATTTGCCGTTGTGTCCTGTGGTTTCCGATCCGCTGAATCTGGTCCAGTTGTAGTCCCCTAAATAGGTAAATCAGTCGTTATGGAGTCCACATTCAGGTCGACGTTGTTCGCGTTAGCAATCGTCGTTACGTCGTGTGCAGTTGGTTTCCCCGCAGCGGTAGCAGCCGAGCCTGTCACCGAAGCACGCTATCGGAAAGTCGTCGATGGGGCGATTCTCTATTTGCGTGGCCAAGCTGAAGCGGGTGAAGGCGCTTTGAGCGGGCAGTCTGGCACGGGGATCACCAGTCTCGGTGTGCGAGCCGTGCTTGAGCACCGACCGGCGACGATCGACAATCCGGCCATCCAGAAGGCGCTCGCTTTCCTGAAATCCAACGTGCGGAGCGATGGCGGCATTTACGCTGAGGGTTCCACGCATCGCAACTACGAAACGTGCCTGGCCATGAGCGCGTTGCAAATTGCAAATCGCAACGGCAAATATGACGAAATTTTGGTAGCCGCAGAGAAATTCGTCAAAGGTATCCAGTGGGATCAGGGCGAAGGGCTGGAGTCGAGTGATCCGGCTTACGGTGGCGCCGGATACGGACGGCACAAGCGACCCGATTTGTCCAACACCGCGTTCATGATGGAAGCCCTGCATCAACTTGGCAGAGGTCCGGAGGACGAAGCAATTCAGAAAGCGCTGCTGTTCGTCAGCCGTACCCAGAACTTGGAGTCGGCCGCTAACGACACGCCACACGCGGCAAAAGTAAATGATGGTGGCTTTTACTACACCCCGGCGGCGGGTGGGGAGAGTCAAGCGGGTAAGACCGTCGATGGCGGGCTCCGCAGCTATGGCTCGATGACTTACGCCGGGCTGAAAAGCATGCTGTATGCCGGGGTGGAGAAAGATGATCCTCGAGTCGTTGCGGCTTTGAATTTCATTCGCAACCACTACAGCTTGGAAGAAAACCCCGGCATGGGGGCGGCGGGGCTTTACTACTATTACCACACCTTCGCCAAAGCGCTCGCAGCCGCGGAAATCGACGTTTTGACAGATGACGCGGGAACCTCGCACAACTGGCGGGAAGATTTATTTAACCGGCTGGCCAGCCAACAAGCGGCTGATGGTTCCTTTGTGAATCAAGAAAATCCGCGTTGGTTGGAGGGTGACCGCTCGTTGGTGACCGGCTACGCGTTGCTAGCGCTCGCTTATTGCCAACCAGAAAAGTAGCTTTTTTGTCGACGATTCGACAGCCACCTGGGAGACCAGTTAGAATTCGTAGTTAATCGAGGCTGCGGCCTCGTTGCTAGCTCTGAATCCTAGAATCCCAGGTGGCTTTCCATGCAACGACATCTTCGCATTGCTCCCGTAGTCTGTTTGATCGCCAGTCTGCTGCTGACACTTCAGCCCCGCTTGCGGGCGGCTGATGACGGCGAAACCCCAGCCGACCAGCAACCGGCTGCTGCCGATCAGCAAGCGGCTGCTGCCGATCAGGAACCGAGTAACGCAGCGGGCTGGCCGGCCCAGTGGGTCACCGCGCTCGCGCCGCTGGGAGATGCTGGCGCTGTGGCCGCGACTGCCGAAGGGTTGCTTTACCGCGAAGCCTCAGTGGTCGAGTTTGCCCTGGGCTCTCTGGCCAGCGGCAAGCCGCTCTATCAGCATCCCTCCAGCGTCTGGGCGGTGGCAGGTGACGCCCAGCGGATCATCAGCAGCGACTATCAAGGTAACTTGGCTGTCTATGACCGGGCCGCTGGTGAATTGGTCATGCATGAGGGCGCGTTGGAAAAATGGGCTCGCTGTTTGAAATTCGATCCAGCGGGTGAGCAGATTGTCGCGGGTAACGAAGTCGGCAAGCTGTTTGTCTGGTCGCTGGAAAAAGGTGCCGTCGCCAAGACCCTTGAACTCGACGCGCAGCAGATTTATGCGCTCGCGTTTTCACCCGCGGGAGACCAGTTGGTGGCGGCCGATGGCGCCGGGCATTTGCATTTGGTTTCCTGGCCCGAGTTGGCCAGTCAGCGGACGATTGAGTTAGGTGAGCAGGCGATTTGGGGAGTTAGTTTTTCCGCCGATGGCAATCACCTGATCGCTGGTGGGGCAGATCAAAAGCTGTGGCGAGTCGGCTTGGCTGAGGGGGCCGAGGCGGAAGTGCTGGCGACAACCGGAGACTGGATTTCGGCCTTGGCGGTCGACAAAGAGTCGGGCGAAATCATCTTAGCTACCTTGACTGGGCAAATCATGACCCTCTCCGCGCAAGGTGGCGAGCCTCAATTGGCTGCGGAATTGCCCAGCGGAGTTTGGGCGTTGTTGATGCCCGGTTCGGGAAGTCTGTTGGCGGCAACGCGAAAGCATGCGATTGCCGGTTTAGGACGTGCTTGGACAGTGACCTATTTGGATGAAGCAGCTGAGACAAGTTCGGAATGACCGGCCGAGTTGGAGGCCCCATATGCTTACGCACCAACCGTTGAGCAATGCGGGGCGTGTCAATGCAGCGGCGGTGCAGGTTGGGTGGGGTGCATGTTGGATATCGGACAGGTGCTGATGCTCCCGGGATTTTGTGCTCCCAGTTTATTGCTTCGGTTTATTGCTTCGGTTTATTGCGTAGCGGTCTCCAGAACACTTGAGATCTCCTGAAAACTTGAGAAACGGATGACAGACAGTCCATCGGCGGAATCCCCCCCGCCGCCCGAGGTTACCGATACCAATCGCTTGCGGCGATATATCGTCCGCTGCGGTGTGATGCGGCTACTCTGCGTGTTGGATGCAAAACAAGATTTTTCCTACTCCGCTCGGGTGATTTGCCGGACTCCACGGGGTGCGGAAGTGGGAGAAGTTTTGTGCTTGGCGACTGAGCAGGCGATTGCGCAATTAGAGGAGCCTCCGTCGGGTGCGATTCTGCGGCCGCTGAGCGACCAGGACCAGGCGGAATTGGATCGTCTCACCGCAGTGAGTGGTGACGATTTCACCAAATGTCAGCAGCAGATTACCGCCTTGGGCTTGCGGATGCAGTTGGTCGACATTGAGCGGTTGTTTGGTGGTGAGCGAGTGGTTGTCTATTATTTGGCCGAAGAACGGGTCGATTTTCGGCAGCTGGTACGTCAATTGGCTGCGGCGTTGCAAACGCGAGTGGAAATGCGTCAGATCGGTGTTCGTGACGAAGCGAAACTGCTGGCCGATTACGGCGATTGTGGCAAACCGGTCTGCTGCAACACGCATTTGTCGAAGATGCCGCCTGTATCGATGAAAATGGCCAAGTTACAAAAAGCCACCTTAGATCCGGCAAAAATTTCGGGTCGCTGTGGTCGGCTGAAATGTTGTTTAAGATATGAATTCGACACGTACGAAGAATTGCGTCGCGAACTACCCTCACCAGGCTCACGCGTGGTTACTGAAGGTGGGCCTGTGACGGTTTTACAACAAGAAATTTTGTCTCAACAATTGTTGGTTCAAACCGAAGACAATCGGCGTATACTGATCGCCTCCAGCGAAGTCCTGAGCGTGATTAGTCGCGGCGGGACCAAGCAGGGCGGGAAGAAGAAGTCTGGCCAATGACCTCCTCAGAGAACGGAAGATGAACGCTGCTCAACGTGCGATGAACCAACTCCTCAAACGTGATCAACGCTTCAAACTCGAAGCCTACGTGTTTGTTCGCGATGCTCTGGCGTTCGCCCATCGGGTGATGACGGCGGAGTCGATGCCAGATCCTGATGACGAAGATGCGCGGCATTTAACTGGCCAACAGCTCTGTGAGGCTTGCCGGTTGCACGCGCTCGAGCAGTTTGGCTACTTGGCTCCACTGGTGTTGGCCAGCTGGGGTTTGACGTCGACCAGTGACTTTGGTGACGTTGTTTACAATTTGATTGAGATTGAACACATGCGAAAAAGTGCGGCGGATCGCCGCGAGGACTTCGACAATGTTTATTCATTTGCCGATGCCTTCGAACCTAAATTCGAGTTGCTCGCTCCCGAAGAAGCCTCATGAATTGCTCTGCTCCCACCCTCTTCCCCACGCCCGCTCGCGCGGTGTCCCTCTGGCCCGCCCGAGCCGCGTTACTTGTCTGCTGTGGCTTGCTGGTGTGCTTGCCCGCTCGGCCGCTGCCAGCCCAAACGCCCGGCACCGTCCAACCGCCCGCCGCGGCTGACGCCAAGGCGACCGCAGCTGAGTCAGAGCGTGACGATGGTCCACCGCCAGAGGAGGAGGCTCGTGAGACTTATCTCGGTCGCCGGGTAGCCCAGTACATGTCGCACTTGGGGGCTGGCTGGTTGATCCGCGACAGTCGCAAACGGGAGGAAGCGACTGACTTGGTCATGAAGCAGTTAGAGCTTGAGCCTGGCCAATTGGTTTGCGATATGGGCTGCGGAAACGGCTATTACACGCTGCGTTTTGCTCGCCAAGTCGCGCCCCGCGGTTTGGTGTTTGCCGTGGATATTCAGCCGGAGATGTTGCAGATGCTGGCGGCGCGTGCGGCCCGCGCGCGGGTGGATGGTGTGAAACCGGTGCAGGGCGAGATTGCAAATCCCAACCTGCCAGCGAATGAATTAGACATGGTCTTTTTGGCTGATGTCTATCATGAATTCTCACATCCCCAATCGATGCTGTATTGGATTCGCCGTTCTTTGAAACCAACCGGCGTGGTGGCGCTGTTGGAATATCGCGAAGAGGATCCGACCGTTCAGATCAAGCCTTTGCACAAGATGAGCAAGGACCAGATCATGAAGGAGTATCAGGCGAACGGCTTTAAGTTGGTGCGAGAATTCAATGGTTTGCCGATGCAGCATTTGATGTTCTTCGCTCGCGACGACAGCCCACTGCCGGCGATCGAACCGCAAGCTTGGATATTTGGCGAGTAGATTATCTTTCCAGCCGCTTGCTCAACCCCAGTGTTGTTTGATTTTCTCGCGTAGAAATGCCAACGATTGGGCCATCTCATCCATCCCGTTCATGCCATCTTCGATGCTGACCCAACCGCGATAGTTGGCCCCGGAGAGGATTGAGAAAATCTGGTCATAATCGTTAAGTCCCTTCCCGACCACGCCGTGGTTTAGGAAGGGGCTGTAGCCGAGCGTACCATCGGTCTGCCGCAGTTCGTCCAGGGTATGGCCCGGCTCCAAATAACGATCGCTGGCGTGCATGCTAACCACGCGATGCTTGACCGCTTCAAGCAGTTCCAGTGGATCATCCCCAGCCACGATTGCGTTGGATGGGTCATACTGGACGCCAAAGTATTCCGTTTCCTCGATCCCCGCGAGCAACTCCAGAAAGACATCCATTTTTTGAGCGAATTCGGGATACTTCCAGTGCCCGTCCTTATAATGATTTTCGATGCCTAGGATAACGCCCTGTTGACGAGCGGTGGGCAGGCAAGCGTTGATGCATTCGGTGACCCAGCTCAGGCCTTGCCCGCGTTCAACCTCCGGATAACGTTGCCCGCTGAGCACGCGGCAAACCACTCCTGGGCCGCCCAAAGTGGCCGCGATGCGAATCATCTGCAATTGATATTCAATCGCACGCTTGCGAGCGGCCGGATCGGGATTGGTGAAATCGGGTGAGCAGCAAAGCATCGGCATGGCAAATCCAGCTTGTTGAATTCGCGCGCCGATCCCTTTGACGTAGCTATCGTCTTCCGGATGCCAAATAAATCCCTCATACATTTCCAGGCCGTCACAATCGAGCCCCCGCGCCTCCTCGATCCATTGTTCCACGGACATTGATTTTTCGTGGGAGATGGCGTCCAAGTAGCACTTGGGAAAAGCAGATAAGCGGACAGCCTGTTGCGAGCTAGCATTCATGACGGCGGGACCAATTGGGGGTGGTTGGTTTTCTCACCCGCTCAAGCTTACTGGCTGCCGGTGCCTTGGCAAGTGTCCTGGCTGTCCCGGTTGGCGTCCCGATTGACATCCCGGATGGCATATTGGGTGCAGGTTTCGATTAAGTGTTTGCGATCGAGCGGCTTGGTCATGTAATCATCGCAACCGGCATCGATACATTTTTGCCGATCCCCCGCCATGGCGTGCGCGGTGAGCGCGATAATGGGTTGCTCGACACCAAAGTTTCTCAAGCGTTGAGTCGCTTTATAACCATCCAGTTCGGGCATTTGCATATCCATTAAGATAATCTGTGGGCGTTGTTCCTCGCTGGCCGCTTCGATCGTTTCCGCAGCGATCCGCCCGTTTTCGGCGACCGTCACGATGGCGCCCGCTTTTCTCAACAGGAATGACACGAGACGTTGGTTGTCGGGGCCGTCTTCCGCCAGCAGGATCTTGACGCCCGCCAGCGGCTGTGGAGTCTGTTCCGAACCATTTTGCTGGGGATTGGCGACGGCGGGGCGTTTCTGGGCGGGTGTCTCGAGCATGGAAATCAAGGGCACATCGGGTAGGTCGCCAGTCGTGATCGAGACCACAAAGGTGCTGCCCTGACCATATTTGGACTCAATGGTTAGTTCACCGCCCAGAATCTTGGCCAACGCGTTGGAGATCCGCAGCCCCAAACCGGTCCCGCCAAACCGCCGCGTCATTGAAGTGTCGGCTTGGGAGAAAGCGTTGAACTCGGCAATCGCGCCGACTTGTTCCGGTGTCATGCCAATCCCGGTGTCAATCACGCGAACCTGCAAGCGATGCGATTCCGGTTGAAAGCAAGCGGCAATCGTGACGCTGCCGATTTCGGTAAACTTGATGGCGTTGCCGACAAGGTTCAAGATAACTTGGCGAAGTCGTGTGGGATCGGTTTCAATGCGTTCGGGTAGTGGCGAGTCATAACGCAACGTCAGCTTAATGCCTTTACCCCGCGCCCGTGGTTCCAACAGTGCGACCACTTGATCGAGCAGTTCGTGTGGGTTGATAGCAATCCGCTCCAGCGTCATCCTGCCCGCCTCGATTTTTGACATATCGAGAATGTCATTAATCACGGAGAGTAGATGATCCGCGTTGGCGCGAATGATGTTGAGCGCTTCGAGTGACTTTTGTTCGTCGCTGCGGGTGTCATGGTCACCAACCAGCAGATCGGTGTAACCAATGATCGCCGTCATGGGAGTGCGAATCTCGTGACTCATGTTGGCCAGGAATTCACTTTTCGCCAAACTGGCCGCCTGGGCTGATTCCAAAGCTGAGTGCACGGTATCAATGTCGATATGCAAGCCGATCAGGCGAGTGGGATTGCCATGTTTGTCCCGTTCCACGATCTCGCCAGCGTCTCGCACCCAAACATAATCACCCCGCTTGGTGCGCAAACGATGTTCGTAGCAATAACTGACGATTTCACCTGCCAAGTATTGGCATACCTTGCCCCAAATGTTCTCGATGTCAGCTGGATGGCAAAGATTCTTCCAGGTGTCTAACGTCATTGGTAATTCACCAGGAGCATAGCCTAACATGGTGAAAAACGAATCATTGAAATAGACTTGGTTGGAGCGAATATCCCAGTCCCACATCCCGATGCCGGCCGCTCGAATAGCCAAATCGAGTCGTTGCTCAGCTTGCTTTTGCGGTGTAATGTCAAACCGCAGCGAGACATACCGTTCAAATTCTCCAGCGTGGTCAAGTTGCGGTACAATCGTCGAATCGACCCAGTACAGCGTGCCATCTTTGGCGCGATTGCAAATTTCTCCCCGCCAAGGTTTACCACTGGATATCTGCCTCCAGACCTTGACCCAAAACTCTTTGTTGTGGTGTCCAGAGTTGAGAATTCGGTGGTCTTTCCCGATTAACTCCGCTTTGGAGTAGCCGCTCACACGACAAAAACCATCGTTCACATCGACAATTTTTCCCGCGCGATTGGCGATTGAGAAGAGGGTATGCTCGTTCATAGTATCCCGCAACGCGCGGGTCTCGCGCAGCATCGATTCGGCATTTTGGCGAGCCGAGACGGCTTCGGTAATATCGACTTCGATGGCGAAGAAGCCCAGCAGCGTGCCGTTTGAAGCGAATTGCGGCTGGACGTCGAGATCACACCAACATCTCCGCCCATACTTGGTGTGATTCAGCACTCGACCACGAAATGTCTTTCCCTCGCAGAGCGCATCTCGAATCGCTTGCGTTGATACGGGATCACCCTGTTGGCAAATTAACCACTGTTCCAGGGACTGGCCAATTACCTCGTCTGCCGCAAATCCACTGAGTTCGCAGTAGCCTTCGTTGACCCACTCAATTTTGCGGTCCGCACCGGTCAGCACCATGGCACATTTGGTCTTGCGTGCTAAGGCCGCCAAAATTTGATTTTCCGGGCCATGCGGCAGGCAGGAGAGCACGCTGTTGCGCGCATTTTTGAAGGCAGGTATTTTCACCGTGCTGAAAACAAACCGCCCAAACAATAATGCCACGCAGAATGTGGTTACGACCAGTGCGATTATGCTCATCACTTCCTGCTAGTTCATTTGCCAAAAGGAACTCCAGTGGAATCCAGGCTCGATTACGCCACCGCAAAAACTAGCTCCCTCAAGACTCGCCTGTCAGGGAAAAACCCTGATCGCTTCCAAACTTTTGCCAATAAACAATCACAACAACCCCGATTATCGGCAAAACGGAAGGCGGGGAGGCTTGTTTGGCTGCTGCTCGGCATCGCCATCGACTTGCGGTGCGTCAGTTTTTACCGGAAAAGCCGTGAGAATTTTTAAGGTTTACGTGGCCTCCCGCCGCTTGGTACGATTCGCACGGTGGCCGCAGCGGAGCAATCGAAATTATTTTTAAAGTACTCACTTCTTCACGGATGCAGCAGTATGGCCAGGGCCGGACAAGGAAGTCCGTTGCCGACGTTCGTTGCCGCAAGTCGCGGAAACGTGCGCGTGGGGAACGCTTCGCGCAGATCCCACAGGAATTCGCCAAGCTGGCAAACGCGTCCACCGCTGGTGAAGGTCAAGCCGATCCCTTGGGTTTGGCTCGGCGTGTTGCTGTGCATGCTCGTGAGCGACGCTCTTCCGTTTGGGCAGCGATTGTCCGGGCAGGCAAACGCACAAACGGCCAACGCAGGAACCATTAACGCTGAAAAACCAGCGACCGGCGCCTTCGCGAGAATTGCGGAAACGCCGGTGCCGACGCCACCGGCATCGCCTGCAGCGCTTAAAATTGGTCTGCGATTGCAATTGATCTGCAATTCGCCGCGAGCGTTCTCCGGCCAGCTGACCGCAACCTCCGGTGCATTGTCAGCACCCGAAAATCTGGGCATGGATGCTGGCAGCACGGGCAGTTACTGGGTGTCTGAAGATCGCCGCGAGATGGCGATTAAACCGCGAGGGGTCAGCGATCGTTTGGGGGTCGACTTTCAATTCGAAGGTCCTCGCGACAGTCGCTTGCGGTTGCAGTTGCAAGTAACCCCGGCAGATCAACTGCTCGCCGCTGGCGGGGAGCTTGCGGAACCGTTGAATTATGAGTTTGCTCTCGATGAGTTGATTTCAGGCACGATTGATCGAGAGTTGCTTCCCGGCGTGAGGCTTTGGATCGGGCGGCCCAACGGCGATCGATTACGAGCCGAGTTGGGTGATCGCAGCGCTTTGGTGTTTGACGCAGAAGCGACCGCTCCATGGCACATCTCGGCAACTGGATTGACAAACGTTCCGCGGCAGTCGTTAGCTGTGCGAATGTTGATTCGCAACGACGCGACGGGCGCAATCGTCTGGAGGAACGAAGTCGCTGTGGACGACACGCAAGCAGCTCAGTTGAGAGCTGGGCGGTTCGCTTCGCTAGGCAGCGGTCAGCTGACCATCCCTTCGACCGAAGGTGTCTACTCGTTGGAGTTGCGTCTCGAAGCGGCCACTTCGAATCGTTTGTTGCTCAGCATCACACCCTCCGTGTTGGCGCCATCCGATGAGTTGCTGGCCACTCGCAGCGTGCAGTTTGTGGTACTGGAAAAGTCGCCACCACCTGCGGATCCAACCCCCTTTGAGACGTTGCGATCTTGGACGCCGGCGAATGCCACTTTGATGTCATTGAATCCAGCTAGCTTGTTGAGCCGAAATCAGTTCGCAGGTGTAGCCGACGTGCCACTTACGAATGCTGAGTTTGCTGGGGTACAAGTTGCCGAATTGGCCAGCCGTGGGACCTACTCGCAAACGCTCCCCACCGCCAGTTTGGGACGACCACATCTGCTCACGATTCGGTATTGGCGCGAACATGACGTGCGGATGATCGTCAGTATTCGCCAGCCCACTCGCGTTGATCGCTCGCCTCCGATGGGCATCGACACCGCGGCGATTGACCCCGGTTCCAGTTCGCTCTCACCGGCCAGTCCGTGGGGTGAGCATCGCGTGTGGTTTTGGCCTCGCGTGACCAATCCTACGTTGTTGATCCATAATCAGTCTCCCAAACATCCGTTGCGGATCGAGTCGATCAGCGTGGCGGCGGGACCTGCCCGTTTGGCTGGTGGACCTCCGCACAACTCTTCACAGCGGATGGCCGCGATCTATCTTGATAAACCTCTCCTGATCGATGCCTTCTCAGCACCCCGGGCAAATGACCCTGCAGCCGATGTGGAGTTGGATGATTGGAATACGTTCTTGCAAGCTGGCAATCGCCTGGTCGACCATGTGCTGGCTTCGGGAGCAAACGCTGCGGTGCTGAACGTTTGCAGTGAAGGAGGTTCCCTCTATCCTTCTGATTTCGCACTCTTCACCCCCCGTTATGACACGGGCAAATTTTTCTCGGACGGTCGCGATCCCAACCGCAAAGATGTGCTCGAACTGTTAATGCGTTTGTTCGACCGCGCTGGGTTGCGGTTGATTCCGGCATTAGAATTGTCCACGCCCCTGCCCGCTCTGGAGCGTCAGTGGATGCGCGACACTCAACAACGACCCGCGGGGATCAGTTGGACTGATTCCGTCGGCCGCGAATTGCTTTCCGGACAATTACCTCATCACGGCCTAGCACCTTATTACAACATCCTCAACCGGCAAGTTCAGGCGGAAGTCGCCAAATTGGTCAAAGAACTAGTCGATCGTTATGCACATCACTCGGCTTTCGCGGGTGTTGGCTTGCAGACCGGGGCGCAAACTTATTTACAACTACCAACGCCCGCTTGGGGACGTGATCCAGTCACCCTGACACGTTTTCGCCAGGCGATGGGTAGCACTAAATCAACACCGAATCCCAATGATCCTTATTCGCTCTCCCAGCCGGATGTTGTTTTGCCAGCAACTGACGTGGAGTTAAATCATTGGATTGATCAACAGGGAAGTCAACAATTTGCCGTTTGGCGAGCGGCAGAATTGACCGCGTTTCTTAGTAGTCTGGCAAATCAGACGTCTGGCCGGCCACTGATTTTGCTGACCGCTGATTATTTGGTGCAAGATGCGTCGAGTATCGCTGTGGGGGCGACCTCGCAAGGGCTCGATTGGCGGCAATTGGCCGCGGATCCCAACTTGATCCCGATGCGTTTGTTGCGTGATCGTTGGTTGCTGGAACCAGCGCTCCGCATCGATGACGCCAAGATGAATGAAGATTTCACCTGGGATGATACGCTGAGAAGTCAAGGTGCGCGGGAGGACGAAAAGATCACTGCCACTGCCGGCGGTTTGCTATTCCTGCCTCCGCTGGAAATGCAGCTCAATGATCCAGCTATTAGCAACGCAGACAAGACGGGCACGCGCTCCAGCCTGATAACGCTGTACCCACAAGCGGCACCTGACGGGGCGGTCATTCAACGTCGCTTAGCGCGATTGTTCGATAGCTTTGATCCGCGCATCATCAGTGTGGGCGGTTGGACCGCGATGCTCAGCGATACGCGGACCGAACTGGCAGCAAATGCAGGTGCTATATCCCAACCTCAACAGCAGCCCTCCGAGCAGCAGGCCGCCGAACAGCAGGCCGCCGAACAGCCGCACGCAGCGTCGGCAGCCTGGTTGCAGTCTTATGCCGCCCTGCCTGACGTCCCCTTTGATGATTTGCCCAGTCCTAACGCATCCGCTTCGGTGGTCCGTGTTCGACAATATTTGACCCGTCAGTCCTTGGTGATCTACGCCGTCAACTTGTCGCCATGGGTAGCCCGTTTGGAACTGGCGTCGGACGCGGCAGCCGGTACTCCCGTCGAGCTGTTGGGAGCGCCGGACACTGCTGGTCAAAATTCAAGTTGGGTGATCGGTGAACGCTTTGCACAGCCTTGGGGACAGGTCAATGATGTTGAGGAATCCGCCGGGCAGCCGATCACTCCAGCTGTCGCCAAATTTCGAGGCTTGTCTGTAGTTTGGGCCGGAGAACTGGCGCCGGGACAGTTGATTGCCCTGCGAGTGGATGGGCCAACGCGGGGTGTTGTTGACTGGCGAGCTGGTCTCGTGGAGCAAACGAGGATGATTCCCTTGGTCGCCCAAGCAATCGACAAGGTTGCTAAGAAGATCGCGGTGCTCGGCCGACCACGCGATATGCAACCGCTTGAAAATGCCGGTTTTGAAATCGGCCAGGCGGAGAATATTGAAGGTTGGCTGCGGGCTCAACACCCACCCGGTTGTATCCAATTCAGCGACGATTCCGCGGAGGGCAAACGAGCTGTTGTGCTGCGCAATGAACAACCTCAGGCCGCCAAAGCTTGGCTGCTAACGAAGCCTTTTGCCGCGCCGGAGACGGGGCGGATGGCAGTTGCGATTCGCGCCAAAACCCTGTCCGGCAATCCTAAATTGAGGTTAGCCGTGGAAGGAACGATGCGTGGTCAGCCAGTGCGGTACGCCGTGGAAATCCAGCCGGAGGCGGCGATCGGCTGGGGTGAACAGCCCTACTGGTTGCGAATCCCGCACTTGCCGGTGGGCGATTTGGAAGAAATTCGCGTCGCTATCGACCTCACGGGGGTCGGCTCCGTAGCACTTGATGACTTGCGTCTTTACGACTTTTTTTTCACCCAACGCGAACGCGAAGAATTACAACGCCACGCTTTCGTGGCTGCCGAAAAATTGCGTCATGGTGATTTGGGACCGGCAGGTTATTTGTTGGACTCCCACTGGACGCACTATCTCGGCTGGCTCGACCAAGAGTCAGATGCGCAGAACCCCGCCGGGCAAACGAATACTACTTTGCAACGCGATGCGGAGCAGGCTGCCGATAGCAACTCTGCAAATCCAACGACTCAGCAGGCCCCCACTGTGAGCGAACGCATTCGTCAGTGGCTGCCCCGTCCCTTAAGATTTTAGGCGTGCCTCCCAAGCGGATGGCAAAAAACTTTCAGCTTTGTCATTTTTTTGCATACTCGTCAGCTATTCTTTGTCGCGAACGAAAACAAGGCCGTGTAATGAACGACCCCCAATCTGATCGCCATGACATCCCTTCTGACGGATTAGCCCCCGCACACACTGCGGTCCCGAAAAGACACTTCAGGCTTAAGACGCTGCTGAAGTATCTGCTGGTCTCCGCCGCTTTCGTCGCCCTCGCCGTAACGCTAGCTGGCAACTGGGCCCTGAAAAAGACGCAAGAAGTCCCCGATTTTTACCTGCAAGCGACCGCTCTGCCGGAAAACAATTCTGCGGCGCAAAGCCGTGAGCTCGAATCAGAAGTCGAAGAACTGGCAAACCGAGTCGGGCAACTTGGCGGCTGGGAGGCGACCTTTACCGAAGAACAGGTCAACGCTTGGTTAATCCACCAGTTGCCATTGGAGTTCGCCAGCCTATTGCCAGCTGGGGTCGAAGAACCTCGAGTAGCAATTCGGGACGGTAAAGTACTGGTCGCCGCACGCTATAAGAATCCTCGCATTGAAACGGTTGTCTCCTTCGAAGTCCACGCGCAACTCACTCCAGAACCTAACGTGTTGGCCGTGAAGATCAATCATCTCAAAGCCGGTGCACTCCCTTTGCCACTCGATCGCTTTATTAACCATATAAGCAATCGAGCGGCGAGAAGTGCCTTGCAGATTCGCTGGGATGATAACGAAGATGGCGACAGCGTTGCCTTGGTGACAGTCCCCAGCGAGCACCCCAGCTACGTTCGCAAGCCAGTGATTGTCGAGTCGGTTTCCATCTTTGCCGGCATGGTCCGCTTGGCCGGGCACACCGGTCCGGAGGCGCGACTCTCCTATCAACCACGGACCGCCGTCTATCAATTGGCGTCCCTCAGGTCAGTAAAAGAAAACAAAACGCGACCCGACGACCAAAATGTAAGGAATCGCGCCCTCTAATCGGATTGCACGCGAATGCCCCAAACGCTCAGTAATCGCTCCTGCTTTTTCGTTCGCCGACTTGTGAGCACCCCCTGGGCCAATTAAGATCTTTGGGATATCAAAGGCCAATATTCATATATAAGAGATCTTAATTGCTGATGCTCGAAACGAGGCAATTGCGTTATTTCCTGACAGTCGCTGAAACCTTGCATTTTGGACAAGCGGCTGAGCGTCTTGGTATCGCCCAGCCACCACTCAGCAAACAAATCCGCAACATGGAATCGCAACTTGGCGTGCAATTGTTCCGCCGCACCAGCCGGGTTGTTGAGCTGACCGCTGCCGGCGAGCAATTGATTCCCGAGGCGCGGTTGATTCTGGAGCTGATCGATTCCTTTGCAGTGACGGCCGGTCAGTATGGTCAAGGGGTTTTAGGGCAGTTGCATGTGGGAGCGGTCAGCCCGGCACTCGACACTTTCTTGCCGCCCATCATCCAACAGATGCGGACAGACCATCCGGAAGTTCAAGTCACGCTCCATGAGCAACGTACGGCTGAGCAGTTACGCCGTTTGGAGACGGGCCAGTTGGATATCGGTTTCATCCGCCATTATCGTCACGACCTGGACGGTTTGCAGAGCAAGTTGATTCAGCGCGAGCCTTACGTGTTGGCGGTTTGCGCAAAACACCCGTTGGCTGGCAAAAAACAAATTCACTTATCCGAGCTGGACGAAGCTCCCATGATCATGGCGCCGCGGGAACTTAGGCGTGAATTACATGATGATATTTTTGCCTGTTTGCAGCGGGCCGGCGCCAATATTCAGATAATTCAAGAAGCGACCTCCAAACGCACCGAGCTGGCGTTGGTGGCGGCTGGCATCGGTCACGCGCTCGTTCCTCAGTCGTATCAGGTCTGCTTTCCCCGTAGCGATGTGCGCTATCGCCCGCTCAAGGGAGAACTGCCCATGATCGAAATGTTGGCAGTCTGGAATTCCCAGCGGGTGTCGCCATCCTGCGGTTTGCTGATCGACAAACTGCCGGAGTTGTGCGATTAGGCTCTACGGGGGTCACTAGGATATTACCGAGTCCGCCTCGTACCGTGAATTATTTGGAGCGACTGGGCGCACAAGGAAGTGGTTTGGCGACCTTGGGATTGGCTCGCGTGTAATCTAGCCCCAAGAATGCGGCTGCGGAGGCAGCCACCTGCGCTTGTTGGTAATCTCCACCGCGGTCGATGCCCCGCCTGGACAGCCCCTTTCCAAAGGCTACCACCCAAATCCGGTCGGAACCTGGGTAGCTGGTGCCGTGGCTTTTCCAGCCCTCCCGACCATCACCGCGACCGTGGTCGGTGGTGATTAGAAAGGTCGTCTTACCGGCGTAAGCGGGCATCGCCTCAGCCTGCTCCCAGAGTTGACGAATGAAATAGTCATTTTGCTTGGCGGTCAGTAAATAGCGATCGTACCGCCCAGCGTGCGCCCAATCGTCGGGCTCACCAAGTGAAACGAATAGTACCCGCGGCTGTTTAGCTCGCATCGCCTGTAAAGCGCCCGCGGTGGTGAAGGCGTCATAACGCACGCCCTCCCACTCGTGGAAGACATTATCGGCGACGTAGTTATAAGCGTCCAGCGCTTGTGGTTCGCCCAGTTCCAACGGTTGCCAACCCGCGTTGACTGGAATATCACTGCGTCGGTCGTTGATGATGTAAGGGAAAACGTCCCATGATGTGAACGCCATGACTCGATTTGAAAACGCTTCACGACGATGCAGCCACTCTAGAAACGTTTGGTTGGGGTTATATTTTTTATCATTAGAATCAATTCGGTTATCGGCAAACCCACACAGAATTTCGCTATATCCCGGGTAGGAGAAATAATGACCGTTGGTGACTTGGACTTTGCTGTCCAGAGTCCAATCGCCGGCTGTCCAGCCCCCTTGCTCAATGGTCTCCCATAAGAAAGGCATTAACGCTTTGCGGGAAGCTTCGCGAGTATCACGGCAGTACTCGGCTTGCAATTTTTGAGGATCTTTGACGCCCAAATCTTCCAGAAATAATCTTGGGTCCGCACCTCCAAAAAACTCTTCAGGCCTAAGCCCGTCAATCGTGATGAGTATCAGATTCTCAGCAAATCCTCCCTCGATATTGCCAGCCCCCTCTTGCCCCCCTGCCGTCGGCAGCCAGCATATCGAGAGACTCGCAATCAACCACCGGGCCCACATATTTCACTCCGCAAAACTGTAAAAACGCTCTTCGAATACGGCCTCAGCGATCCAGTTCTAACGTTGAGCCCCGTCGGCGCACAGTCCGTGCTGCTGGACCTTAACGCGGATTTTACACGACCTGGACCTGCGGTATCCCGACAGACCAACCAAAATTTCCCACAGTCCACCGATCGCCAGCCCAAATGCCGCGATCGCCACGGCAAACCCAGCCGGCAATCTCGTACCCGCGCTTGTTCAAAATGTTCATTGTGGACGCTCTGTAACGACAAGACAACTAATGTCGTCAAGCTTGATTGCAAGCAGCGTACCATCAAAACTTTAGACTTCGGTGGTCAACCCTGTAGGTGACTAACTGCCAGCTGGCCAACGGCGGATGGACCGGCCACCGGCGTGCGATGGAAGACTCAATCCATTAAACCGCCGGCGCTGCAACTCATCGATGTTAAACATAGGTGGCGTGGCAGCTTCCATCAGCACGCATGCAGCGGGCACGGCTTGCCCGCCCGTGCCGTCGCCTAGCTGACCCTTGTGGACAAAAATGGGTCCATCGCCTACGTCATCGATTCCGCCTCGGATGCCCGCTGTGAATCGGGATGAACTAACGCATTTGCACTGATTCCAAAAAACCGTGAACGCAATTTAGCAACTTGTCGGTTTGAGCCCAATGAATCAGATGTCCTGAGCCATTGAATTTGACACGCACTGAATCGGCTAACCAACCATCCACTTCATTTGCGTCCTGATCCGTCAACATGCCTCCGGTTTGAGGATCAGCCTGCAGCACCAGCACGGGACAAGTGATTTTTCGGCATATGGACTCGGTATCATAACCGTTTAGCCATTCCCCCGCGACAATTGCAGACAACACGACAGGGTCCAGTTTTTTTAGGCAGCTGGCCGTAAATCGCAGTGATACGGCGTCACGTGTGTCACCGAGTCGAGTTGTTGCTCCGGTGCGAGGGTCGCGTAGGTGCGTATCAGCCAGCAAGGCCGCCAAGCAACTTGCACTGCGGGGATCCCCCGCCAACTCCTGCATAGCCTGGAAGAAACCCAATAGCGATGATTGGCTGATCCGCTCTCCCATCGTGTGGAATGGTGGGTCCTCGAGCACCAAGGCGGATACGCGATCACCAAGTTGAGCCGCAGTCGCCGCGGCCGTCATCGCTCCCAGCGAATGCCCATAAAGCACCACCGGATTCTCATATTCTGCATCCAGTACCGCAATCACATCCTCGACATAGTTACAGACATGGTAACCGCCGCTAACGTTGTCGGATTGGCCGTGACCGCGGAAATCGAGCGCACCGAGTCCCCAACGCATTGCCAATGAGGACCACAGAGGCAGGAAACTTTGCCAACGACGCGTTACTCCGTGCAGCATCAATACTGGTGGAGCTTGCCGCGATGATCTCGCCAGACAAAGTTGCCGAGTGCCGAGGGGTAAAAAGATTTCATCCATTGGTTACTCACCACCTCGCAGGCTCGATAGTCCGTTGCAATTTGATTTCACAAGTAGACAAAATACCGGCTCGATACTCGAGTGTAAAGCAACTGTAATTCTTAAGCATGTTTCAGCTCTCGCATCACGTCGGAGATTAAACTGTTCAGTTCCGCACGCTCCGAGATGTCGATTGTCCGCGCAAGCGACGTACGCATATATTCGAGCGTATTTACGTCGGTTTTCACGTAGGGAACGAGTTGCCACAGCATGGCATCCACAAACTGCTTGTATGTGATCTCAGCGGTGATGATTCGCACTTCGCCCTCCGAGTCGGCCCGATAGCGATTAGGTAGCTCCTTTTTGGAAAGCTGAACAATTCCTGCAGATAGCCAATCGATACACTGCATGGCTGTGAATGGATCATTCACACCTGGTGACAAAGCGCGAACAGCCACTTCGATGAATTCGTTGAGCACATAAAAAGCATCTTGAGTGGGTGTGCGACCAAATCCGATGGTGACGCTGCGGTGAACCCTGCTGGCATCCTTTTCTTTCCATTCATCACAGTTGCTGATTTCGGCGATGCATTCACCCTGGCGGACGAAATCACCCGGTCGCCGCAATAGCTGAATCATGACGCCGCGCTCTTGAGCGAACTCAATCAGCTCGACTTCATCGATGCCTTGAATGTACCCGTGAGAGATCGAGTAGATAGAATGTTCAGCTTGAAAAGTAACTTGCAAAGCTAATTCCGGCGCGGTTGCTCCGGTCCCCAACTCTTCAGGAAAAAGTTTGTCAAGGTAATTTCGCATATCGGTCGCTAGCCGTTGTAATAAGCTGGTAATATGAATACTGTTCGGTACGTGGTGGATGAAGTAAATGAGCACCACCACGCTACCCATTGTTAAGACAAGTGCTAGGAACAGGGACAATTGTGGGACGAAAACGCTGACAGCTAAGCCATCCATGGCGACAACATCCTCGCCGCGGACGACTCTCAAGACCAGCAAACAATAGATGAAGGTGGCGACGAACGTTCCTAACGTGATTTGATTTCCGCGATCATGCATAAAATTGTCCAGCAACCGAGGGCCAAATTGGCTGCTGGCGTGGGAGACCGCGAGCGTGGTTAGCGAGAACGTGACGCCAGCCACCGTGATCATCGAGCCGGCGACTGTCGCCAAGATGGCGCGTGCTCCGTCTGGCTGATTGAGCGCGATAAGCCACATTTCTTTCAGCCACGCGTTGCCATATCGATGGTCAATCCAGATGGCGAGTTGCGACAAGATAATAGCGGCGATTACCATGAGTGAGGGAATAAACCAGTAACTGCCTTGGACACGATAGACAACTTGTTGGATGTAGGATCGCACGGCGTGCTTAAACCTATTCGGATGGTGTGCAGGTGGGTTGCTTAACGAAATGGGTGGCTGGGGCTTTGGGCTGCTGGCAGTCGTGAAACTTTGGTGAAGCCGTCTGGCGGTTTCCCAATTGTCGATACAATTACGTACCGAAATCGTGGTGGCGCGTAAGTTTTCAGAAAAAAATCAGAACCGATAACACGGGTGAGAAGATGTTTCAGAGAGAACAGGTGGCAACGGCGGTTCGCTACGAGGGTGGGATTTCTCGCCGATGGTTTTTGGCTTACACCGGCGCACTCAGTTCTATTCCGTTGCTGGGTCGCAGCTCGCCGGTCAATGCGTCACCCCACTTTAGCGGCGATCCATTTACGTTGGGAGTGGCTTCGGGGGATCCCGATGCAACAAGCGTCGTCATCTGGACCCGATTGGCGCCTCAACCGCTGGATCCATTTGGCGGCATGACTAACGAAGCCGTCAAGGTGCAATGGGAGGTGGCGGCCGATGAAGCTTTCAAGTCAATCGTGGCTTCGGGCTATACCGCCGCAACGCCCCAGCTTGGTCACTCCGTGCACATCGAAGTGGAGGGGTTGTTGCCGGACCGTTGGTACTGGTATCGATTCCGCTCTGGGGATGCGACCAGTCCCGTCGGACGGACTCGCACTTTCCCGTCTGCTGAAACGATGCCGGCTCAAGTCAAGTTCGCGGTGACCTCGTGTCAAAATTACGAGCAGGGGTTGTTCACCGCTTACCAGCAAATGGCTGCTGATGATTTGGATTTGGTGTTTCACTTGGGTGATTACATCTATGAATACCAAGCTGGCCGGAATGGTAAGGTCCGCACGCACCATGGTCCGGAGATCGAGTCGCTAGGCGATTATCGCATGCGACACGCTCAGTATCGATCCGATCCTCTATTGCACGATATGCATGCGATGTGCCCCTGGATGGTGACTTGGGACGATCATGAATTCGATAACAACTGTGCCGCCGAGATCTCTGAAGAGGAGGGCATTGATCCTGTCGATTTCCTCGTTCGCAGAGCCAACGCCTATCAGGCTTACTACGAAGCGATGCCGTTGCGACGACGCAGTTTGCCCACGGGTGACGAAATGTTGTTGTATCGTGGTGCCTCATTCGGCCAGCTAGCCGAGTTCTTAGTGCTGGACACTCGACAATATCGCAGCGATCAGCCGAATGATGATCGAAAATCGCCGCTCAACGCGGCAGCTCTCAACAATCGCCAAAGCATGTTGGGTAGTAAGCAAAAGAACTGGTTGTGCCAGAAATTGATCACTTCCCCCGCGACCTGGAATGTGTTGGCACAACAAGTCATGATGGGCATGGTCAATCGGGCGGGCGATCCTGAGAACCCGCAGTACTCGATGGACCAGTGGCCCGGTTATGCCGCCGAACGTATGCAATTAATGCAGTTTATGGACGAGCGTCGAATCAGCAATCCTGTCGTCTTGACCGGCGATATTCACTCGAACTGGGTGAATGAATTGCGAGTCGATGATCGCAAGTCGGACGAGAAAATCGTTGCCACCGAATTTGTTGCGACATCGCTGACCAGTGGCGGCAACGGCACTGCGGAACCACGCGGACTCGAGCAATTGTTGTCGACGAATCCATGCACAAAGTTCCACAATGCGGAGCGAGGGTACATCCGCTGCACCGTCACGCCCGACAGCTGGAAGTCTGACTACATGGTTGTCGATGACGTGTTGCAACCCGGAGGAAAGACCTTCGAACGCAGTGCGTTTGTTGTGGAAGCCGGCGACCCCACGGTCAAAAACGCCTAGTTGAACTGAAATCCTTAAACGTCTAGCCGGATGGCGGATTGGTCGCCCCAAGAATGTCGACCATCCGGCTGGTGCCTGAGGAACGAGCGGTGTTCTGGTATTAGCTTGCGGTCGGCGAGGATTGGCATGACTATGGCGAGTATGACTACGCGAGCTACTACGACTGGGAGGATAAGCCGGTTAAGGGCGAATGGGAATATGAATCCAGTTCACGTGTGATCAGGTAGTTCGGCGGCTGAAAGTCTGCGGTCCAATGCTTGGAGCAGATCTGCTAGCACGTCAGCATATTCGGCATCCTTGCTGAGGTTTTTGAACTGCTGGGGATCTGCTTGCATGTCATATAACTCGGTTTCGCCATCGGTATAACGCATCAAGGCCCAGTTTTTGGTGCGCAGGCAAGTTCCGTTGGCAAACGAGATTGCATGCTCGCGAATCACTCCCTCAGGGTGAATTAGAATCGGTCTTAAGCTTTTTCCCTGGAGGCTGTCGGCGACGACACCTCCAGAGAGCTCGACCAACGTGGGGTAAATGTCTACGAGCTCGACAATTGAGTCGGTTCGACCGGCTGGATAACCGGGTGCTGAGATCATCAACGGCACACGTGTCACCTCTTCATGAAGGTTCAATTTCTGCCAAAATGTATGCTCTCCCAAATGGTAACCGTGGTCGCTGGTAAAGACGATTGCGGTCGATTCGCGAAGTCCTAGCCGGTCAAGTTCTTGTAGGATTCTGCCCAGTTGGGCGTCCATAAACTGGACCGTCGCGTAATAACCAGACCACATGCGGCGTTGGTTATCGGGATATTTATCGAGACCGTTGGTGGCTGAGCGGGCGTTGGCGGTACCCAGCGGCGGGATATCGTCAAGGTCACCCGGGGGCACTTCCGGTAGTTCCATTTCTTGATGGGGATATGGCACAAAATATTGCTCGGGGGCCACCATCGGGTAATGGGGACGCACAAAGCCGACGGCTAAGAAAAATGGTTCCCGCTGATATTCCCGCAGTAATTCAATAGCCTTCGTCGCAGTCTTGTGATCAGGTTGATCCGAGCCATCACCTTCGTACTGGACGGTAACATAAGCCCGATGGGGCATCCGCGTTGATTGCCTGCCCTCCAAGTCGGTGGTGAAAATATTTAGGTTTAAGCACGCGTATTCGCCTGGCGTATGGGCTTCGAGCCCCGAGGAATTGAAACGCTCGGTCCAGCAAGCGGCGACATCCTGGCCATCGGTGCCAGCGATAATGTCTCCCGGCACTCGCATGTGAAATATCTTTCCCACGCGAGCGCTGTACCAGCCTCGCTCGATAAAGTGTTCCCCCAGTGTTTGGTGTCCCTTTCCTTGATAGCGGCTGTACATAAATGACTGTCGCGACGGAGCACACCAAGTGCCTTGGCAATAGGCGCGATCAAATACCATGGACCTCTCGGCCAGCGCGTCAATGTTTGGCGTACGACAGCGTTGATCCCCATAGCATCCCAAGACACTCGCCTTAAGGTCATCGGAGACGATGAACAATACATTTTTCACTGGCTGTCGGTTTAGATCATCCGCCGCCCGACATTCGGGAGCTGTCGTCACGACCCCCAGCACCAGCGCGGTTTGTAGCAAGTGCAAAAACCGCGACGGGCCGAGGATGGCAATCTGAAAAATGTTTGACATGCGAGTTCCCCACCAGAGGCAAACTACTTGACCCAAAGCAGGCCAGCCGATTCCATCTCCGCGCGAAGTGACTCAAGTCTACCCTCAAGTTCAGCTAGCTCGGCCTCCGCAGCTGCCACATCAGCTTGGGCAATTTCGACTTGCTCACGACTGGTACCCGTGGGGCCATGTAGCGAACCGGCCGCTTGGTAGAGTGCCGTTTGGAGGCGTTCTCCGGCGGTGGGCACGTCGAGCGTGTTGCGGCTGCGACGCTCTTGGTCACCGGACAGTTTGAGCTCCAAACTTCGTTGTAGTGATTCAAGTTCGCTGATCGACGCCAATAGCGTTTGCGGTGCGTCCCCAGCGGCCAAGACCAACTGCTTGCGACTGCTTAGCTCTTCACTTGACTCGCCTGCTGCGGTGTTGGTCTTTCTCCAGCTAGCCAGCAGCGTGGCGACTTTTTTGTTGAACGCTTGGGCTTCCTCGTGTTTTACGGGATCCAAGCTGGATTCGTAGATCGCTTGCAGCTGAACATCGACAGCGGTGGCAATCGCTTCGACAGTTTCGCCGGCAACGCGGACGAGCTGTGCGGTGTATTCACCCGGTGCGACCAACGTTGTCGGCGAACCGATGATGGGGCTCGTTTCTCGCATGTCCCAAACAACGCGATGCAATCCCTTTGACGTGGGACAGTCGAGACGCTTGACCAGATTTCCTTGCTGGTCACGGATCTCGATGTAGAGCTGCGGCTTTTCTTCCGCCGACTCTTTAGCTAACTCCTCGAAGCTTGGAATCTCCACATCCTCGTTCGCCTTGGCCGCCTTGGCCTCTGCCGCTTTACGCTGCTCGGCGGACGTCTTCGGCCAGTCTTCCACGTGCAACGTAAAAATCACGCCCGCTGGCGGGTTCGAGGCAGTGAAATAGCTATCGCCCAAAGAGCTGACGGGACGCACTCGGGTTTCTCGGTACCAAGCTGTGTTGCGAGGAGCAAACAATTGAGCCGATTCGCTAGTGGAAACTGGCTCGACCAATTTGCGAAGTGGCGAATAATCATCTAACACGTAGAAGCTGCGGCCGAAAGTTGCCAGCACTAAGTCATGTTCGCGTTTTTGAATCGCCAAGTCACGGACCGGGATGGTCGGCATACCGCCACTCAGCTTGCTCCAGTTCTCTCCAGAGTTGACCGATACGAAGAGGCCAAACTCCGTTCCCAGGAACAGCAATTCTGGGGTTTGATGATCTTGTTCGATCCGCCAAACCAAGTGGCGATCTGGTAGATCACCAGCGATCGACTCCCAGGTCTTGCCTCGATCTGCAGAGCGGATGAGATAGGGTTTGAAATCGCCCGACTTGTGATGATCAAGGCAAGCATAAACGGTATCCGCGTCGTGGCGATCGGCTTTAATGTCATTGATGAAAGCCATTTCGGGAATGCCATAGATGCGATCGATTTTACGCCAGGTTTTCCCACCATCTTCGGTGACTTGGATCAACCCGTCATCGGTGCCAACGTAGATCAGCCCCTCCACGATCGGTGATTCGCTGATCGATGTGATGTTACCGTATTGACTCATCGCATACAGATCGTAGCCGGCATCGACCCCATGCTTACGGTCCATCATTTTCATTGCCAAGCGATTTTCACCTCGCGAGAGATCCGGGCTGATCGTGCTCCAAGAATCGCCGTGGTTGTCGCTGCGATGTAGGAAATTGCTGGCAAAATAGATGCGACTCGAATCATGGGGACTGATCAAAATGGGGCTATCCCAATTGAATCGGAACTCGGGTTCGCCGGCTGCCGGAGCTGGGCGGATGGAGACCGATTGGCCGGTGCGGCGATCGAACCGGCGAATGTAGCCTTCTTGAGATTCGCAATAAATGATGTCTGGATTGTCGGGATTAATGGCGTTATCGTGCCCGTCACCGCCGATGGGGATGATCCAATCACCGTTGGCAATCCCGGTACTTTCGCGAGTTCGCGCGGGACCGTATTGCGTGCTGTTGTCCTGGGTTCCGCCCACCACGTGATAGAAAGGAAGGTCGTAGTCGACATCGACCTTGTAAAACTGAGTTAGTGGTAAGTTTGTGACGTGCTTCCAGGTTGTCGTAAAATCGTAACTGTAATAGACGCCGCCGTCGGTGCCGCAGATGACGAAATCGGGATCGCTGGGATGAAAGGCGATGGCGTGATTGTCAACGTGCTTGTTCTGCCCTTCGACGTTGTCCCAGGTTTCGCCCCCATCGAGGCTGCGGGAGAGATAATTGTTGGCGTGATAAAGACAGTTGAAGCGATGCGGATCGGCCCAAATTTCTTGATAGTAATGGGGGCCCGTGCCGCCGCTAACAAAGTCGCTGACTTTCTTCCAACTGGCACCATAATCGACGCTTCGCCAAGTTCCGCCCTTCTGTGCTGGAAGTTCGACGGTGGCGTAAACGATGTTAGATTTCTGCGGGGAGACGGCGAGGGAAATTTTTCCCATATCTTGGCCGGGGAGTCCGTTGGTTAGCTCTTTCCAGGTTTCGCCTCCGTCAGTTGACTTATAGATCCCTGACTCCGGTCCGGTGTTCAATAGGGCAGCCACCGTTCGATGACGTTGATGAAGTGCCGCGTACATGGTTTCTGGGTTTTCAGGGTCGACAACCACGTCGGTGCAACCGGTCCAGGGGCCGGCAGCCAAGACTTGGTCCCATGTTTCGCCACCGTCGGTCGTGCGATACAGCCCGCGTTCGCCTCCTTTGCTCCAGAGGGGGCCTTGAGCGGCGACCAACACGACCTGCGAGTCTTCAGGGTGCACCAGGACTTTGCTAATGTGGGCACTCTCTTTCAGCCCCAGATTCTTGAAACTGCCCCCGGCGTCGTGGGAAACGTAGACCCCATCGCCGAAGCCGACGTGTCGACCACCCACATTTTCGCCCGTCCCCACCCAGACGATGTTCGGGTTACTTGGGTCGAGCGTGACGCAGCCGATTGAATAAGAATCATAGTTCTCGAAAATAGGCGTCCAAGTCGTACCGGCGTTCGTGGTCTTCCAAAGGTTGCCGCTGCCGGCTGCTACGTACCAAGTGTTCGGTTGCTCAGGGTTCACCGCGATATCGGCGATACGACCCGACATTAAGGCGGGGCCAAGCGGCCGTAGTTTCAAACCTGCCAACAATTCACTGTCGACTGAAAGCGAATCTCCGGCGCTCTCCGTTGGTTTTGATTCCTCGGTCGCGGCTTGGTCTTGCGTCCAAGCGGAGCCAAGCGGCAGCCAACTGAGCAGCACGGTGGACAAAAGGAGTGTTTGGAAACGGCTGTGCACGAGTGTCCCTTTAGCGTATCGAGCAAACATTTGGGAAGCTGGTTAAACGCAATCTGAATGCAGTTTAGTTGCCGGAAAAGGTAAAACCAGTCGAGCACCACATCCGGGTGGGCGATCTTTTCGCTTCCGCAAAATAAATTTTCCTAAATAATTACTCGGGAATACGTAAAAATAGGGTCGTGAAGTCATTTACCGGTTGTGTCGCCCACTTGTAGCTGGAACGACCTTCTCCGGCGGGGTGGGGGCATAAGCCGATCGTGATCAGCTTAGACCTAATCTGAGAAATCACGTCTCGCTCTTGGCAACACCTAACACGACGGTGGCAACTAGGCAGCAGACCATCAACCACTGCCACCATTGCAGCGAGTATTGCGAGCGGAATCGCAGATTGAGTTTGAGCGGGGCATCCTCGGCAACTTGCACGCCCCGGCTAAAACTGTAGACCGTCCCTTCCTCTGGCAAACTAAAGACGATCGCCTGTGGCGGTGGACCAGTCGCTCGCTGATGTTGGACTAAGCGGCCAGCTATCTGCTGGAGAATGGCATTATCTTCGCTGGTGTTTCCCGCCAACAATTGACTTATCTCTTGCGGGCGATAGTTGACCTCCGCCTGCTGGAGAATGGGGTTCATGGCGGCCGCTTGTCGCATTTGTTGGCCGGCTCCGGCAGTCGCTTCGCTTAAATCATGATCAAGGTATAAGCGTTGCCGGCGCGTATTGAGCCCGACAACGGCTTGCTGAGTTTGCAAATTTTCCAATTGCACACGAGCATCTTCGTTGGACGCGGCATCCAGTGAATTGCGATTGGCAACGTTGCTCAACGCGCGTTGAGCTTTCGACTGTTGGCCCGCTTGCAGCATTTGCGTAGCCTGGGCCAGCAGATCTTCAGCCTGCTTGGCTTGTGATTTTTGACGATCACTAACTTTTGTTAGATAACGCTGGCGGTCATACTTGACCCGACGTTCTTGGTGAATCAATTCGAGGTCGCCATCGTTGTCGATCAGACGAAAGCCCTGAGGAGCGACAACGTCCCACTGCACATTCTCCAGCGGCACATTCAGCTGCGGGCTGAGCAACGGTAATGCATTGAGATCGTCGCCAGTTAGCAGATACACAAAGCGGACCTGGGCAGTCCGATCGTCGATTCCTGGCAGGATATAGAATTGCCATGCGTTGGCGTCACTATTTTGCCGGATCGAATGCACACTCTCTCCGTTAACGAAAATATTGAACAGCTCTCCGCCAGCGGGCAGGGTGACTTGTAAACTGCTTCGCTGGATGACGTCCATCGTGACATCGACGGCGGTCAATTGATCACCGGTCGGTGACAGCAGAGTCGTCAGAGTACCGCTGGCCACGCGCAGCTTCAGTGAGTCGGCCAGTGAATGGCGAATGACATTGAGCATCAATGGAGTCGTTGGGGCAACCGCCCGCAACGACAACGCCGGAGCGCTGCGATTGCTCGACTCGCGGAGATTCGCTGGGACCGTATTCCAATCGGTTCGCTGCCAACCTTGAGTCAGCGTGCCGGGATCAATTTCGAGACGTCCCCCCGCGCGGATGGCATAGTAATAGTCAAGCTGCCGCGCATCGGGAAATGCGATCACCGTCAGCGATTCGGCACTGTTGGCTCGCTCGCCACGGCGTTCGTATTCGACTTGAAATTGCACGCGTCCCATAACGCGTTGTTTGAACTGCAGTTCCCAACGATTGGAGTCCGCCGCCGTGCGGACAAAATCAGCCACGCTTTTGCCGCTGGCTCGCACCGTTTTGATCTCATCTCCGTTGGCAATCGGCAGTTCGACAAACAGCGAGCGAATGGCCGCGTTTTCGACGTTGAAGTCAGCGACCAAGGTCGAGCGTGTTTGCCCCTCGCGCAGCAGCACCTCGTGCAGCACTTGTCCGGTCACCCAAGCATCGAGTTTCTCAATCCCGAGGACTAGGTTCCATTCTTGCTGCAGCAAGCGAAACGCGAGTGCGCCTTCGCCTTGACCACCCAGCTCACGCGGATCGGATTCGGAAACGTTTTGCCGGGAGGTAGCGCGAATTCTCATACCACGCATCGGTCGGACCACCAAGTCACCCGTTTGTCGATCCGCTTCCTTGATCTCAAAACGAGGTACCGACCATTCACTGACATCGGTGGGTGCCACGCCGGCCAGCGCTAGGGCGAAGGTGTGCGTTCCTAACGTCTTGCCATTCAGGTGCAACACGACTTGCCGCTGGTCCCCTGCGCTCGTTTCCAACCAGTGATGCAGCACTTCACCCGATAACGATTCAACTTCCAATCCGGTTGGCAAAGGAAAACTCAGCTGAAACAGGCCGGTGCGGGCGATCTCGACGCTAAAGTTCACGCCCAGCACAATTCTTTCGTCGCCAATGGATAACACCTGACGGCTGGCAACTCGCACCTCGGGCGACACCGGAGCGACTCGCACTTCGATGTTTCCTTCATTTTGTCCGTAGCGATAAACTCGCTGTAAAACGGCTGACGAATCTTTTAACCGCGTAGCGTCGAAATCGCGGAGACTGACCATCGAAAACGTGGATGATTCAACTTTTTCCGGCTGGGCATCGCCGCTGAATGCGATAGCGACCAAACCAACTTCGCTGTTCGCATCGCGGACTCGCGGAGGACTAAGAGTTAAATCGGCTGGCAATGACTCGAGTCCGCGCTGCGTCTCAATCTGGATGACAAAGCTCGATGAGAGCCCCGCAAGTTGCAACATTAATCGTCGAGTGTCCGCGTCAAATTGCCAAGCATCGAAGGCATCTGCTACGGAAGCATCGACGGCGCTAACTGTTAGACCGGCTGGGATATCAATTGACAACTCACGCACGCGCCCTTTGGCCACGCGGACTTGCAGGTGATGGCTGCCGTCGACCACGCCGGGGCCGAGCGTATACAGATGCTGGCCCTCGACAAAGAATTCCGTCTCCTCGCTCGACAAGTCGCGGCTTTGCGGCTGCAGCACCACCTCAGCCCGGACGGCCTTCGGTCCCAGTAGCAATTTTGCTCGCGTCTGCGATGGCTCGTCAGCGACCGACTCCACACGCACCGCCGCGGCACAGCGGACCTCCCAACCAGGCTTGTCGTACTTGAGACTCAACTCATGCAACGCCGCGCGACCGCTCAGCACCGGGATTCCAGTCGTTGGGCTTACCGCGTGTAATTGATATTCAAACGTAGCCGTGTAGCTCTGCGGCGCAATTGCCGATCGTTCGGTTTTTCCATATGAATTCACTTGATCGTTCGGTATTTCCTCACGATCCTCCACCGTGTCATCAAGACCTTCGAAGGGATTAAGTTGCTCTGCGGAGTCGAGATCTGCGGATGCTTGAGCGGCAGCGGGAATGGTGACGATGTAAACCAACCCTTCAGTTTCGTCTTGAATTTTACTGAGCCGTATCCCGTCACCGTCGAAGCGTGTCAGCGTGGCAGGAGATCGGAGCAGCACAAAGCGATCGCCCGGCGCGCCAGTGACCTGCATCGTCCCTTGGGCTGTTAGCTTGGCTTCGCGGCTGGTTACCTGCCATTGCTCAGTCAACGCATCAGCGGCACGATATGCTTCACCATCCGCTGATGCTTGATCCGCACGCACCGTTGCCGCGAAAGTCGAAGCCAGCAGATTTGAGACGAGGAACAACAGCAAGGCGTTAGTGACGACAGCGGGCCCTCCGCCCCCCATGTTTTCGCCGCCTGTGTTGCTACCCGTGGAGTTGCTACTGCCATCAGATGGCGATTGAGCGGATCGCGTCTCCCGCCAGTTGTGCAGCGTTGGCAACCAAGTTTTCATCGCAGGCAAGAACAATAAGAAAAATCCTACTACCGCCAGCAACACAAAGAAGGCGAGGCCGCCGTTGGGATGTAATAAGATACCGGTGGAGATAAGTCCCATCCACAAGAGACGTAGAATCCGTTTGGCCAAGTTGGCGCGGACCAGCAACTCGACGACCAGCACACCCAAACCACCGCTGACCAAGCCGAAGCCGACCCAAGATAGTTGGGCCCACCAAGTTGGTAGATTCCGTACTTGCAATGCAACCACTTCGCCGGCGGCCACCACTGGCAGACTCAACTGCAAAGGTGCTGGTGGCTGGAGCCGATCGAAGGCATCCCAACTTGCTGCGCCCGCGACCACGACAGCGATCGTAAAGCAGAGCATCGATAAAAATTGATGGCTGAGCGATGAACAGTAAATACCGATTAGCACCAGTCCCGCGAAGCTGACCAACGGCAGCAGGCCACGTGTCGCCAGCCAATCAAAGCCGCTCGGCCACAGCACGGGGATCGTTGGGGCTACCGTTCCGCCACTGTGCAAGAGCATGTGATTTTCATCCCCTTGTAGGTTCCACTGGGTTTTCAACACGGGAGCCATCACGATTGGCAGTAGCAATTCGGCGCGGTGTTCATCGACTGCGGGCTTGCCAAGTCGCAAGCTGACCTCCACCGGGACGTTCGGATCGTCGCTGCCGGGGAGTGGAATCAGTGTTTGAGTGTCGGTCTGACGAGCGGTTATCGGCTGTCCGTTCACGGTCACCGCCCACAATCGTACGGGATCGGGTGGCAGCTGCAACCGCAGCGTTCGCTGGCCGCGCGACTTTACGTAGTACACCACGTCAGTTACCAATTGGCCGTCGGGGGAGACGCGGCTGTTCGCTTCGGCATACTCAACGACTTGGTCCGCAGTCGTGCCCGGCTGAAACCACTCAACTTTAAGCTTGAGGTCAAATGGACGTTCAGTGTACTGCCAAGTTCCCAGCGTGGGGGCAGTGCTCAATAGTCGAAACTCGGCCGGCAGCTCCAGCGGGTCCAAGACTAGCAATTGGTTAGAAACTAACAGCGGCTCCACTTCAACTTGCATGGGGCTGACGATCTCGATGTAGCCTCGATCCCCTTGCACATTGAGCGGTGTGACCAGTCCCGCGGCAAACGAGCCGTCGATTTCGTTCGGCTTCTGCTCGAACGTAATTAATAACGTATAGGTTCCCATAACCGGCTGGTGGAGGTTCACATTCAGCGTATCGGCGTCGCGTCGCCAAGTGCGAACATCTTGACCATCGACGGTGACATTCTCCAGCTCCGCCGGTACGGTCAATTGCAAATCAGCGGTGGGCGAGCTGGTAACGAAATAGTTTACCAGAGCGCTACCATAAATCGTTCCTTGGCTGAGCGAGTAGAGATGGAAGACATCGGCTTGGATGCTGCGCTCAAGTGCTTCGACTTGTACAGTGGCTGACCAGTCGGGTTCGCGGATGCGGAACGCTTGCTGGAGATTGGTTTGGGGTTGGGGAAAGTAGGAAAGTGGTTTTTCGGTCAGCAAATCGGTTGCTCCCAAAACCATCCGGTAACCTGGTGAACCGACCACTCCGATGTCACCGCGAACCGCATTGGCTTGAGGAAAGTCAATGCGTGGCAGTTGCCATTCACCCGCCGCGGCCGCTTGGCTTTTCTCCAAACGCAAACTGATCAATTGCCGTCCCAGCACATCTTGTTGGAAAATGACTTTCAGGCTGCGACGTTCATCTTCGGTTTCCGATGCGGCCACATAGTCGGCTAGGTTCGCCCCGGTCACCGCAACGATTGAGTAGTCGGCTGGAACTTGCAAATCCCATTCTCGAATCGCTGCCTCTCGGATATCGAATTCAACGTCAGCGGTGATCACGCGATCGGAGTCGGACAATTGGTACACGAACAAGGCGTTGACATTGACCTCCGGTTGAACTTGATCGGCCAGCATTGTGAACGCGTGCCCCGCGGCGGGAAAGCGATAGACAAACGTCTGACGAGCGTCAGTGGTTTCTCCGGGGAATTGTTCGGGTGCCAGTTGTGTTAAACCTTGCAATCCCGTCGGCTCAACTTGGACGGATCCGGCGTTTGTGATCCGCAAGTAGCCGGAGTGCCGCACGGCGCCGATTGGTTGCAAACGTGTCCCGTCAACACGCACGGGAAACGCGTCCAGCGTCGTTTGGCTGCGGATGCGAAATTGGGCCTCGCCCACGATGGGTTGGCCGAGCGTGATCTCCAGCCGTTGTCCATTGTCGGCGTCGTCTACCACCTGCCAGCCAACCAGATTGTTGCCTTCAACATCGAGTATTTCTCCGGGGCCGAGCAACTGTAGTTGCAGCGATTTTAATTCCCCTTGCAACACCTTATAATCAACGCGATGTGTTTGTCGCAGTAGACCTGGACCGACTTGCGCTTCCACGCGAGCTTGCGTGGTAAAGAATAGTTTCCTGTCCCCTTCGGCTGCGGAAACGTCTTTCCATTGCAGACGCACTTGCCCGCTAGCCGGCAAAAAACCATTCCACCCTGCTTCGCTCGCGGTGGGAACAATGGTTTTGGCAGCACGCAGAAATTCGACGTTCGTCGCAAATCCGCTCAGCTGGATGGGCATCACCGCACTCGCTGCCAGCGTCAACTCGATCGCTTGCCAGTTGTTCTCGGTCGTTGTCACCGCGGCCACGAATTGCAAGTCGATGGGGAATTGACCACTGGCTGGGAAGACTAACTCGTAAACACCTTCTCCCGCTTCCGTCTCTACCAACTCCAAGCGATAGTCGCCATCGCCGGGCATGCTGTTGACCGCCGCATTGCCGGCAAGCACACGCAGGCGGGCTCCCGGTTCCGTCACCACGGTCTCGCCCGTCAAGCGGAAGTCGATCGACTTTCCGTTGGGATGTAGTTGACCAATGACTTTCATGTTCGACAGCTCGATGGGATCGGGCGCCGTGCTTTGCTTTTGCAACTGCAATAGCATGCGGCCACCGGTCGCCGTTTGATAATGCAGTTTGCCATTATCCGCCGCCAGCGGTGCAAAGCCTTCCGCCTCCAGCACTTTGCCGGTGAGTCCCGAGGCGAAGTCAATGTGGACGATTGAATCGAAACCGACGGCGTCCCCGGGCCCAAGGTTAGCGATTTCCAGCTCGGCCGGCAGCGACTGCAACTCAGTTCGCAGCACGACCGCGGCGTTCAACCTGGCTTGCTTTGCGGTATCATTCTGTTCGTCGGCGTCATTTTGGGCATCGGTGGCATTTGCTTGGTCTTTTGGTGACTTTCCGCGGATGGTCAGTTCCAGATAACGTTGTTGTTCTTTGGTGCGCACGCTCCATGATTCCACACTGTCCCCCTGAACTTCGACAACCTCTCCGGGGCCGTTAAGGGCGAACAGCACCGTGCGGGGCTGGCCTTGAATTACTTTCATGTTCAACTCAATGTTTTGAGTTATCACCGCGGTATCGACGCGAAGCGTCGCACGGGCGATTGCCGAGTATAAGAAAGCTGGCTTTGGTGGCCGCGTGGGGTTGAGAATGATCGCTGGTGTGCCTTCAATCGTTGACGGTGCGTTTTGCCCTTTCACTGTTGGCACTGTGAATCCGCAAATGATTAGGTAGAAAACGATTGTGGTCAGTGATCGCATCGTGGCACTCGTAGTAAAGGTTTTTGTCGTGTTCCCAGGCTCCTGCCTAATTCCATCTCGTTCCCAGGCTCATGCTTGGTAACGCAATGCGTTGAGGCTCCCGCCTCCGGTTTTCACTCTTAGTCTCAAGACGTGGCTCCACCATGGCAGGCGGGAGCCTGCATTGCATCTCATTCCCAGGCGGGAGCCTGGGAACGAGGGAATGAGGCCTTACGGCAGGGTTTCTAGCTGACGCGCGGTGTCAATCATGAACTTAAGTTGTTCAACGCGGAGTTCATTCCCGTAGTTGGACGGTAGCTCTGCCAGCGTCGTGGCCAATGCGGTTAGGTCCGTACCATAAGCAACTGCATCCCCGCGCAACTTGGCGGCGAACAAGGCTGCCACCGTGGCAACGCGAACTCTTGGGTCGGCTTGTTCCAGACGGGGTGTTTGTGGCTGATAGGGGATTGGCCAGCGTCGCTCGACCATCAAGCCAGTCGATAAATCTTGGTAACGAACAGAAACCGAGCCGACATCACCTTGGCCATTCGGCTGGGGTTCAAAGTGATAGAGAGCGACCCCCGCTTCGGCTGCCGCCAACTCGGCCGCGTCGACTTGGTCATTGCGAAAATCTTCGGGATTAAGCAAGTGTTTTTCAAAACCGAGCAACTTATACTGGCCGACCCGCTGGGGGTTAAATTCAACTTGAACTTTGACATTCTTGGCCGCTGGACGCAGCGCCCCGGCGATTTGGTCGGCAAAACCAGCCCCCACCTCTTCGCTGGCGTCCAGCAAGTAATAACGACCATCACCTTGGCGGGCCAACGCTTCCAAGACTTCATCGTTGAGATCATGAGCACTGATCCCCGCCGCATCGAAAGCGATGCCTGCTTGTCGCATCTGCAGCACCAAGTCTGACAACCGCTGCGGATCGGCATCTCCCAAATTCACGGCACCGTCGGTCATCATGATGATCCGATCCAAACCGGCAGAGGCGACACCCGTCAATCGTGCTTGCTCGACACTCTTTTCCAGGGCCAACTGTAAAGCGGCTTCTAAATTGGTGCCACCTTCGCTCGGTAAGTTTTCAACCAATTGCACCAATTCGACCAGCTTCGCACCGCTGACGCGTTCGGCCAGCAGACGTGGCGTGTTGGCGAAACTGATCAAGGTTACTTGGTCGTTAGCCGTTAACAGCTGGGCTAATGATTCAATGGCGCGGCGCACCGTCTGACGTCGATCGGGACGTTCCATCGAACCGGAGTTGTCCAGCAGCAAGGTCAGTCGCAACGGCTGTTGTTGTGATCGTCCGGTGGCAGCCGTTCGCAATGAGATTCGCAGCAGATTACGTTGCATCAAGTAGGGATGGATCGCTTGCTCGAGCTGACAGGCGACCTGTTCTTGTGACGTTGCCAGTGGATCGCGATAGTCCATTGCATTGACAAATTCTTCGATACGAATCTTCTCCGCAGCGGGCCATTCACCGCGGTCGAAGGCAGCTAAGGCCAGCTTAAAGGACACATCGCTGACGTGCAGAGAAAAGGTCGAGAAACGTTCGCTCGCGGCTGCCGCTTCCCCCAGTCCCTCACCAGACACACCCAATGCCGACTTGCGATTCAATCGCGGACGAGCCTCGCGGCGGATACCGCCCAGCAGGAGCGAACCACCCTCAGGCACAGTTGTGGCAGATGCAGTTGTGGCAGCCTCAGTTGGGTTTGATTCAGTTCCACCGGGACCTTCAGCGGCTTGCTGACCAATTTGGCTTGGCGAGAATCGAAGTTGGGCTGTTTCCTTGTTGGGCGTGATCGCATAGAGGTTAACGTCCTCGCCAACCTGCGCAGGTGACTGATGGAAATCGCGGTCAAGTGTCTCAGTCTCGGGGTCCGCGAAAACAAATTGTTCACCTTCTGCTTCTTCACGTTCAGCACGACCGTAACCAGCCCTCATACCTTCCGTGCTTCCGGAAACTCCCATGCCTCTCGTACCTCCACCTCCCATACCTCCACCTCCCATACCTCCACCTCCCATACCACCACCTCCCATACCACCACCTCCCATACCACCCATACTCATGCCGCCCACGCTTTCACCACTGTCGCCCATGCCACCCATACTCATACCACGGAAGCCCTCCGTAGCGTCCGAGCCAGGGGCACGGTTAACAGTAGCGACCGCTTTTGAATCTGAGGGAACCGACTTGTCGGCTGTGCTCACCGCGGGTAGTGCTAATCTCGGCGCTTTTCCAGCCTCACGCTCAAATCGGTCAGCAAGACCAGCCTGCCGTGGACCGAAATCCACGCTCTCCGCCAGAGCTGACTCCTCGCCAAAAAAGTGGGTTGTGGCGGAGCCTCCAGCGAGTTCTCCCGACATAGATTCTGGGGTGCTGAAATCGGCTAATCTCATGCTGCGTTGGGGGAGATGCAACGACGTCACCCCCAGCACTAGCAATAAGCTGGCGGCGATACCAGCCAACCACAACTTGCGTCGACTTTGTGAGTTTCGCGATGATCTCAGTTTGCCAGTTTGCTGCTCAGCAACTTTAGCCTTCGTTTTTTCCGTAGCCGGCAATTCATCTGTAGCTGGCAATTCATCTGTGGCTGGCAATGGATTTGGTGTTTCGCCATCCAATACTGCTAACAATTGTTGCCGCCGATCGGTCGATAACTTCCAGTCGTCGTCATCCGCAGCGGGCGTTGCCGCCAATTCCGCCAAGCCAGCGTGCAGTTGCTGTAACTGTCGATACCAACTCGCCGCGTCGGCACGCTGCTGCAGAAGCTCCTCCAACTGTTCGCGTTCCAGGTCAGAGGCTTCCCCCATGACCAACGCCGTCAACCGCAGTTGCAATTCAGGCTCTAGCCCATCGAGATAGAAGATTGGTTCGTTCATTGTGCTTCATCGACTCCCAGCGGCCGCAGCCTCAGGGCCAGTTGTTGCATGATATGATGCAGACGATAACCTACGTTGCTGATCGTCATCCCCGTCCGCTCGCTGATCTCGCGATACTTCAAGCCATCGAAGTACTTAAGCCGTATCAACTGCTGGTCTTTCTCAGGCAAGGCTTGCACTAACTCGCGCAGCGCTGTCACCATTTCCAGCTTGACAAAAGCGGCGTCGGGTGTGTCTTCAGTGCTATCCATTGATTCCATCATCAGTGCGATCACTCCCGCCGACTGATCGCTGCTGAGCGTCTCACGCCGGCTCTTTCTGAGATGTTTCCAAGCTTGATTGCGGACGCTGCGATATAGCCACGCTCGCGGTGACTCAACGTTCGCCCAACTAGCATGAATCTGTAAAAAGACTTCTTGCACAATCTCCTCAGCCACTTCGCGGCGCCGCACCAGCAGGAAGGCATAACGCAAAAGTTTTGATTCTTCCGCATCGAATAAATCGCGCAGCGACTCCGGTTCCGCGCAGCCAGCTGGGCTGGTGAACGGATCGGGTGGCGAATTTGAATTGGTGGGTAAAGGATTCAAAACAGACTCACGCTACGGGCACCGTTAATGCTGCGAACCAGCGATGCCAGCCGTCAGTTCCACGAAACATTTGTTCATTGTTTGCTTTCCAAATCAGAAAAAATCGCTGAGGCAGTTGGACGTGGAAGCAGCGTGGCAAGTTGAGCGATTGCAGCCGGCTTACGTCTTCTGCTTCAGAAGTAAAGACCCGCGAGATGCTAGTTTATTAGCCAAGATTCTGAAATTTTTGAAAAATGGGCCGATTTGTTGGTTCGCGTTCCCAGGCTCTCGCCCATCTCTATCTCGTTCCCAGGCTCTTGCCTGGTAACGCACTGCCTAGAGGCTCCTGCCTCCGGCTTTCGCTTTCGGATTCCGGCGACATAGCGTGGTTCCACCACGGCAGGCAGGAGCCTGCCTTGCAGCTCATTCCCAGGCGGGAGCCTGGGAACGAGGGAATGAGGTCCCTTCTCGTTCCCAGGCTCTTGCCTGGTAACGCACTGCTTAGAGGCTCGCGCCTCCGGCTTTCGCTTTCGGATTCTGGCGACAAAGCGTGGTTCCACCACGGCAGGCAGGAGCCTGCCTTGCAGCTCATTCCCAGGCGGGAGCCTGGGAACGAGGGAATGAGGTCCCTTCTCGTTCCCAGGCTCTTGCCTGGTAACGCACTGCCTAGAGGCTCCTGCCTCCGGCTTTCGCTTTCGGATTCTGGCGACAGAGCGTGGTTCCACCACGGCAGGCAGGAGCCTGCCTTGCAGCTCATTCCCAGGCGGGAGCCTGGGAATGAGGGAATGAGGTCCCTTCTCGTAATCGTACTCGCTCGCGGCGCTTATGCTGGAATCAATTACAATTAAGAGCACCGCTTCGTTGAGCACGAGCATCACGACCCCCACGAGCTCGCCTCGTGCGGTGAAGGAGTTTCTTGGCTAGCGCTCGACTTGCCCCGCGAGCCTATCTCCGTTGCGCCCCGCCCGCTGCAGGCCGGCGGGGCGCAACGGAATGGTAGGGGAGGGCGGAGAGAGGCGTGGGGCTTGCATTCCTAGCCGACAACCTGATTCACCGAACGAGGCAAGCAGGCTGTCGAAGTAATCGGTCTCAGTGAAATACGGGCGAGTGCCGTTCCGCAAGAACGCATTAAGGGGGCATACTTTCGCGGAGCGAAAGGCGACTATGATTACTTCGACAGCCTGCAAGCTCGTTGGGGTCAAACAGGATGTGTAGGATAAAGAAGCCGGGAGCCTAGGAACCAGCGAATGTTTGATAATCCTTCTGCTGGCGAAAACCTTGCACCCGCAACGTCTGATCCGCGGCGATCTCCAGCACGGAGTAACCATTGTTCTCCGCGCCGGATCCTTCGACCATCGCAACCAACGTGCAGTAGGCGATGTCGTTGATCAGCTGTAGATCGTTTTGATGGCTGTGCCCCTGGAAGACCGCTTGCACGCGACCACTTGCTTCGAGCAGTTTACGGATGGCGGCTTGGTTTTTGACTCCATGGCTGTTGTCGACATCGAGCCTTTGGTGCGCGAAAACGATCACCGGTTTGTCGGAACCTTGTAAATCCGCCTGTAGCCATTCAAGTTCCGCGGTGGGAAGGTTCGCATCAGTCCATTTGAAGTTCTTGCGTTCGTATGGCACTCCATCACTGCGGAAACAGGAGTCGAGCACGATAAAATGAAAGTCGCCCCGCTCAAACGAATAGTAGGACTTCTCCTGCTCGACCGTCTCCAAAAATTCCGCTTTGCGGAGCGTGTCGACGCAGTGGTTTCCGAGCACATAATGACGGTCTTGGCAAATCGCCGAAAACTGCTGATTGATCTTCTTCAAGTAACGCTGCTCGGTTGCCACATCGGCAGCCGCATCGATCAGGTCACCCAGTTCGATCAAGCAATCAATCTTTGCGTGTTGGAACTCCGCACTCGCCTCGGCTAATTTTCGAGGCGTTTGACGATAGTGCCGACTGCCCGCGGGCGGTTTGTCCGCATAGTGCAGATCGGTCACCAACCCGACCCGCAGCAACGTTTCAGGGGCCTCCTGCTCGGCGTATCGACCGGCGGGAAGGGGAGTTGCCGCCGCACCCGCAGCTGTCGCTCCAGCGGCTATAATCACCAAAGTCGATCCTTGCAGAAAAGCCCGGCGATCGCACAACCGGGGGCCGCTTCCTAACTTGGCTCGGTTGCTTTCTGGCGTCAATTCATGCTTCACGGTCTTTCCCTCATGATTCGCGTTAATAATTCGCCCACTAGTCGGCAAACCCCTTTCGGTTAGAACATTTGGTATCGTATCAGCAGCAAGCTGGCATTTACGAGCCGGCGCATCCTTTCGGTAAGAAAACTTCATGAGCGCAGCAGCTGGACCAGCGGCGGAGGAAACTCTCGCCGCACATGCTCGCATTCGCGGGCACCGCCAAATTGTGTTGTTAACCGATGGTTATTCAACGCCCTTCTTGGCAAAAACGGCGATCAGTTTGGCTCGTTACCGCAGCAGTGATATTGTGGCGGTGCTGGAGAGCCAAGCGAGTGGTCAGACCGCCAAAGCGTTGTTTGGAAGCGGCGAGTCGATTCCCGTCTACGGTGACTTGAGTGCTGTCGAAGCGGCTGATGCGGTGTACCTTGGCATCGCCCCGCCGGGTGGCAAATTGCCCACTCATTGGAAGCCAATTTTACTCGCAGCGATCAGCCGAGGGCTGGATGTCGTCTCAGGGCTGCACGATTTTTTGGTCGAAGATGATGACCTTGTCGCCGCAGCCAAGCATTCCCCCGCCCAATTAATCGATGTGCGACGTAATCGTTGGAAAGAGACCGCGGAACATTTTGATTTTTCCAAGCGATCCCTGCGCGTCCACACGGTCGGCCACGATTGCAGCGTTGGCAAAATGGTGACCACGTTAGAAATCCAAAGAGCCTTGACGGCGCAACGCCACAACGCCGAGTTTGTCGCCACTGGTCAAACAGGCATCATGATCTCCGGTCGGGGAGTCCCGGTAGATTGCGTGGTGGCTGACTTTGTCAATGGTGCCGTCGAACAACTCGTTAAGCAGTATGATGAAGCCGACTTTGTGTTGATTGAGGGGCAGGGCAGCATCTCACACCCGGCCTTTTCGGCGGTCACGTTGGGATTGTTGCATGGTTGTGCGCCCGATGGCCTCATCTTTTGCTATCAGGCTGGTCGCAAGCATGTCAAAGGTATCGATAAAGTTCCCATTCCTCCGCTCTCCCGGCAAATTGCGGCCTACGAACAGCTGGCTAATTTGCGGCACCCCTGTAGAGTGATCGGCATCGCGGTCAACACGCGAGATTTGAATCCTGACGCCGCCGCGGCGGAGATTAGGCGGGCCGAAAACGAGTTTGGTCTGCCGGCCTGTGATGTGTACCGCCAGGGTCCCGACAAATTAGTGGCTGCGGTTCAGCAACTTCGCAGCGAGGTGATTAGCTTATGAAAATGATTTTACATCGTTGGCAACTACCGCTAGCGCACCCGTTCACGATCTCTCGCGGTACGATCACCACCCAAGAAAGTTTAATCGTGGAGCTGGTGCAGGACGGAAAGCGTGGTTATGGCGAAGTCACCACCAACGATTTTTACGGCCACACATACGAGAGTATGGAGGAATCACTCGGTCGGCTGGGACGAACCCTCGATCTTTACGCCCAATCGATGCCGGAAACTCAGTGGGAAACGATGTTGGCGGAGCTTGGCAATGACATGTTCGCCATGTCGGCGCTCGACATGGCCGCTCATGATCTCCATGGAAAACTTACCGGTCTGCCAACGTGGAGACGGTGGGGATTGCAATGGGAGAACGTGCCACAGTCGAGTTATACCATTGGTATCGATACCATTGATACGATGTTAGCGAAATTGAGCGAGCGTCCTGATTGGGGGATTTATAAGATTAAACTTGGCACCGACAACGATTTGGAAATTATCCAAGCCTTGCGGAGTCACACCGCCGCCACGTTTCGAGTGGACGCTAATTGTGGTTGGACCGCAGAGCAAACGATCGCAAATTCCCATCGTTTGGCCGAGCTGGGAGTGGAATTCATCGAGCAGCCACTCCCCCCGCAGGCCTCCAGCGAAGACAAACGACGCGTATACCTACAGTCGGCGCTGCCGATTATCGCTGATGAGGATTGCCAAGTAGCCGGTGACGTGGAACAGTGCTACCGTCGCTATCACGGTGTGAATGTGAAGATTTGCAAATGTGGTGGTTTAACACCCGCTCTCAGGATGCTGCGCCAAGCACGTTCTTTGAAGTTGAAGACGATGGTTGGCTGCATGGTGGAATCGGCGATTGGCATCAGTGGTGCCGCGCACCTGCTGCCTCTGCTGGACTATGCTGATTTGGATGGTGCCGTGTTGCTGGCGGATGCCCCGGCGACTGGAGTGATCGTTGAAAACGGGATCGTCCAACTGACCGAGTTAGCCGGGAACGGGGGCAGTTTGTTGAAATCACGACTCGCGGAATTCAAGGTCTAGCACGTGCAAGAATTTTCCTCTTTTGTGGTCCGTCGATTGCTATGCTTGGGGGTGGTCATATTGGCCGTGCTGCCGCCCTTGCTTGCCCCCTCGTTGGTGGTCGGTACCGATGCTCAAGTGACCGCCAATGCCAAAGGTGAAGAAGCGGGCGGTCGTTTTGACATCGTGCTTCGTCGTGGACGGGTGATCGATGGGACAGGTGCCCCCTGGTACGTCGCTGACGTGGGAATCCGAACAGGTCGGATCGCGGCAATTGGCGATCTCGGCGACGCCTCCGCGGAAGTGGAGATCGATGTGCGGGGGAAAGTGATTTCACCGGGTTTTATCGACATGATGGGTCAAACCGCGACGCCGATGCTGGATGACCCGAAAACAGCAATGAATCTGTTAACCCAAGGGATTACCACAATTAATGCGGGAGAGGGCGAATCGGCAGCACCCCTTGGCCCCGATCAGGGGGCGCGACGAGGCTGGACGACGATGGCGGAGTATTTCGCGACGTTGGAATCTCAAGGTTTGCCAATTAACGTCGTGCAAACGATCGGACACACGCAGGTCAGGCAACTCGTCATTGGTGACGATGATCGTCGCCCCTTCGATGACGAATTAAAGCAGATGAGGAGCTTGGTTCGCGAAGCGATGGAGGCGGGTGCGATAGGTGTCTCCACCGCTCTGATTTATCCACCGGCCGTTTACGCCGATCCTCGAGAAATTGCCGCTTTGGCCGAAGTTGCCGGCTCTTATGGTGGTCGCTATTTCACGCACATGCGAAACGAGGGAGATCGGTTGCTCGAAGCGATCGACGAGGCGTTGGAGATCGGTCAATTGGCGAACTGTCCAGTGCATATTTTTCACCTCAAGGCTGCCGGCGAGGATAACTGGGGAAAAATGCCGCTGGCGATCGCTCGTATTCAAGCTGCCCGGGCAGGTGGTCAGCAGGTAACGGCGGACATATATCCTTACATTAACAACGGACTGGGGATCGCCGCTTTGATTCACCCTCGGCATTTTGCCAAAGGGCGAGCTGCGTTGTTGATGGGGTTAGAGCAGCCGGAGCTGCGAGCGGAGATCCGCGAAGAAATTGAGTCATCCAGCGGTTGGGAGAATTGGTACCGGCATGCGGGTCGGGATTGGGATCAGATCATCGTTGGCAAGAGCAACGCAACGCGATATGCAGAATACGATGGACAGTCAATTGCCTCAATCGCATCCGCTCTGGGCGAGGATCCATGGGATACGTTTTTTGCGCTGGTAAACAGCGGGGCGTTCGTGTTGCCACAAACGATGACGGAGGCAAATAAGATCTTGGCGATGCAACAGGAGTTCATTTCCTTTTGCACTGATGTCGGTCCCTCGGGCGGTAACCGGATTGCCTCGCATCCACGAGCCAGCGGCTCGTTTCCACGCTTGTTGGCCAAGTATGTTCGCGAATTGGGAGTACTTTCTTGGGAACAAGCTATCGCCCGCGCCTCGGCGGTCGCCGCCAATGAGGTGATGGCTTACGATCGTGGTAAGATCGCTGTGGGCCTCGCGGCCGACGTGATCGTGTTCGATCAGAAACGCATCGCCGAGCGTGCCACTTTCGCGACCCCGCAAAAATTATCGGTCGGGGTCGAATTGGTCATCGTCAACGGGCAACTCGTTTTAAGAGATGGCGAATACACCGGACTTCGCCCCGGCCGCGTGTTGCGTGGACCCGGTTATCGCGACAAAGACGCCGCGCATCGTCAAGCCGGCGGACCGGCTGATGCTCGGTTTGAAAGTTTTGATCGCTTGTTTTCCGAGTTGATTGAAGAGCACCGTTTGCCGGGGGTTTCCGTGGCAGTCAGTGAGCGAGGTCAACTCGTTTTCGCTCGCGGCTACGGTTTTGCTGACATCGGCAACCGCCAGCCCGTAAACCCGGCTAGCCTGTTTCGGATCGCCAGCATCTCCAAGCCAATCACCGCCGTGGCAATTCTCCAGTTGGTCGAGCAGGGTAAGCTGAGGCTCGATGAGTGCGTGTTTGACGTGCTCGATTACGAGCAGCAATTTCAACAAGCGGGTGACGCAATCGACCCTCGGTTGAAATCGATTACCATCGAACAGCTGTTGCAACACCGAGGCGGTTGGGATCGTGACAAGTCGTTTGATGCGATGTTTCAAACGGTCCGCTTTGCCCGGCAACTCGACGAGCAACCACCCGGCGACACAGACATGGTGATCCAAGCGATGTTGACGCAGCCGCTCGATTTCGATCCAGGTACCGAATATAGCTACTCCAATTTTGGCTACTGTTTGCTGGGGCGTGTGATTGAAACGCGAACTGAGCAGCCGTACGAGACTTATGTGCAACAGCATGTTTTGGCCCCTTTGGGGATCACCCAAATGCGCATCGGTAAAACGCGGGCGATTGAACGCACCGCCAACGAAGTGCGATACTATCATCCCACGATTGGCCGTTCGGTGTTCTCCCAGGACCTGGAACAAGCGGTTCCCTCACCCTATGGGGCTTGGTATCTGGAGGCAATGGATGCGCATGGTGGCTGGTTGGCGAGCGCAAGCGATTTAGCTCGTTTTGCCGCCGCCTTTGATGATCCACAAAACTGCTCGATATTGACTGCTGATAGTATTGCCTTAATGTATTCCCAGCCTCAGCAAGTTGCGGAGAAGACGCTCCTCGGGAAACCGGAACCGTATTACTACTCGATGGGTTGGAGTAATCGGCAGGTTGGCGCGAATCGGGTGAATCATTGGCATAACGGTTCGTTACCGGGCACCACGGCGGTGATGATTCGTCGTCACGATGGCAAAAACTTGGTCGCGTTATTGAACACCCGGACCACGCCGACTGGAGTCAACCTGGGAGGCATCGTAGATAATTTGCTGCACCGGGCCGCCGATCAGGTAGAGCATTGGCCGGCAGTGAGCTCCTTGAACGATTAGCAAGACACGTGGCGGAAATTCGAACGGATCGCAAGCAGATATTGCCAGCGGAGAACTTTTCAGTGTTCTAGCGTGCGGCGCAAGTTGGTGCAGAATTGTTGGTGCAGAATTCACTGCTTGCTCAAGGTGTCAAATAGTTGCTGAGACTCTTCGACCGCCGCTTGGTTACCCAGTGCTTGCTGGGTCTCGATTAAATTTTCGAGTGTGTCAAGTGTGCGCGAATCACCCGCTGGAAAAACTCTTTGTTGCCCCCGCAGTGCGGTTTCGTAGTGCGTTAATGCCAATTCATGTTCGCCGTTTTGGGCAAGAATGAAGCCATAGTTATTTTCCGCCTCCAGCACGTCAGGGTGCTCCGCCGGCAGCGATTGTTTGCGTAAATTAAGACTTCTTTCAAACAACTCCGTCGCACGCGGCAAATCATTCAGTCGCATGGCACCAAATGCCAAATTATTCAGCACCACCAGCGTTTGCCGGTTGCTCTCCCCGTAAGCTTTTTTGCAGATCTGATATACTTGCTCGGTGAGTTCGTTGTTCTTCTGCCAATCTCCCATATCACCGTACAGCATGGCTAAATTGTTCATCGTGCCAAGGGTTCCCATGTGTTCGTCGCCAAGGGTCTCTCGCCGGGTTGCGAGTACTTCGAGGAACAAGGGCTCTGCCAACTCGAATTGTTTCGTTTTCCGAAATGCGCTGGCGAGGTTGTTTTTTGTGGCCAACACGATGCCCGCGGTTTCGTCCAGTTCCAACAATAAGAGTTCGAGATTTCGTTGATAAAGTGGGATCGCTTTTTCGGGAAAACCATTGTCGGCATTAAGAATCGCGAGGAGGTTGCGGGCGACCAGCGTTCCTTCGGCTGCTTCGCCTTGGGATGCACTGAGTTGCGTCAACGCCTTGTCGGCTTGTTCAATGGCGGCGATCGGTTGTCCAGCTCGCCGCAACACTTCGATGAGATTCAATCGCGCGGCATTAACCTTTGTGAGCGGTACCGTTTCACGATAGTCTTCTGCGGTAGTCAGGGCCCGGCGGAAAAGCTTCTCCGCCTCCGTCGTTTTTCCCGAGAGCAAATAGCACTTGCCAGCAAGGTTGACCGTGTCGAACTGGGTTAAAGGGTTGAGTTGCTTGGTCGATTCGTCGGCCAAAGTTGCCAGGGCAGCATCGACGACCGGCAAGGTTTCATCGTAGAGCCCCAATCCAAAGAGACTGGACGCGATTGCGCGGAGCACAGCATTTTTCGATGTGTTGGTCAGATTTCGGTCTGCCAACTTATCGAAGGCATCCAGTAGAACATCTGCCACTTTGACGCTGCGCCCGTCGGTTTCGGGGTCGGGACGCCCGAGCACATCGACGAGAAAGTCGGTTACCGCGGTGGATTCCTCGAGACGTAACTCCGCCTGCTCACGGGCGGCCGCTTCATCGTTAGCAAGCGAAAGATTACTTTCCGCGAGTTGGCCGTTCTCGTCAGCGAGTTGTTTCGCTGCGACGCGTTGTCGATTGATCAGCATGGCGGCGGAAGTGGTGATCAGTGCAATTGCCATCAAGGCGATCAGTGAGGCCAACACCGCGGCGCGGTGTCGTCGCACCCAGCGGGCGCCACGCTCGGTCCAGGAGTCTTGATGCGCCCATGTTGGTTCATCCGCTAGCCAGTGTTCCAGGTCGCCAAGCACTGCGGCGGCGGTGGGATAGCGTTCGGCGGGTTGCGTGGCGAGGGCTCGCATGGCAATCGCTGCCAACGGTTTGGGAATGCGAGCCGACACTGTCCGCGGCGGCGCTATTTCGCCGCGGATGGTCTGCCGACACATCGTCTCTCGATCACTGAGCTCAATCGGCGGGCGGTTAACCAGCATTTCATAAAGAATGGCCCCCAACCCATAGACATCGGTGGCCGGGCCGAGCGCATCGCTTTGGCCGCTCAGTTGTTCCGGCGAGGCGTAGCCAGGAGTGCCCAACGCTTGTCCGGGTTGCGTTTCCATTTGCGATGTTTCGCCAACAGCTTTGGCCGCTGGTTGAATGGCAACTTGCCTAGGGGTTTGGGCATCCGCCGCTGCAGAATGATCTTTCGATAATGATTTGGCCAGTCCCCAATCCAAAAGGATTGTTTCACCAAATTTTCCCACCATCACATTGTTAGGTTTTAAGTCGCGATGTAAGACTCCTTGGCTGTGCGCATATTCGACCGCTTGTCCGACGTCGATCAAGCGACCAATGAGCGCTCGGAAAATGCTACTTTGAAAGTTGCTCGCGGTGGACTTTTGGTTGGTATGAAATTCTCGGATTTCATCACGCAAATCGCGACCATCGACGACTCGCATCGCGTAATACATGCGGCCCGCTTGGTCTTGACCGTAGGCATAAATGGGAATGATACCGGGATGTTCTAGGTTTCCGGTCAAGCGAGCTTCTAGATCAAACTTGGCTCGGAACAAGGGCTCGTCAGCGCAATCATCGCGGATTTGTTTAACGGCGACCCGTCTCCCCAGCTGCCGATCTTCCGCCGTCATCACGCGGCCCAGTCCTCCTTGCCCCAGTTCGCCGGTTAGCACAAATCTCTCGGCCTCCAGCGGACGAGGCAGCATTTTTACCGATCTGGCACGCGACGGGGGCACATCCGACGGTGGCGCATCCGTCGGTGGTTGTGTCTGCCAAGCTGTTTGCGGTTCGCTGGAAGAGTCGGCAGATGTGAGCACGCTCGGCGGCAGGGGGACCCCTGGCGACTGGGGCGAGGAAGTCAGCGGGTCTGCATTAGGTAGCGAATTTGGGCCGATCGTCTCGAAGTCAGCCAGCGATGCGGTTGGCTGGTCGGAATTCACCAAACTGCTGATCGCCTCGACAAGGTTCCCTTGATGTTGTTTCAGAATATCAGCCGCCTGTTGTTGCAATTGACCTCGCAACGCTTCGTTAAATTCGGGAGCGAGCACTCCTCGGCGATAAGCGAGCAGCAACAGCAGCGATTCGAGTTGATCGGATGGAGGGAAATTGCTCATCAAAAACGCAAACCAGAAGCGGGGGACTGGTGGGAAAAAATTGACTGGACGCGTAAGATAGCAAGCTTCCCGTTATCGGACCAAGGATTCGCCGCAAGTTACGCAAATCAAGGAGATTCGCTTGCCCCGCTCGCTTGAGGCCTCAGCAGTTGCCCCGCAACTTGACGACCGCCAAACGGTGCCACGGCAGGCCCCGCGAGAGTTGAGCGTCTTGCCGGCGAGGTTGGCGCGACTTGTCCAGCTGCAGCGGCGGCTTGCTGATTGGTCTTCTGATCGTGGAATTTGGTTCGCCGGGGTTCGCGATTCGGTGCGTGCTCTGACCGCCGCGATGCTGGTTGAGCAAGCTCAGCTGGATGTGCTGTTGGTGATTGTTCCCGAGGCTGTTGACGCCGATATCGTGGCAACCGATTTGGGTGCTTTCGGCATTCCTGAAGCCGATCTGTTGCCTTTGTCGGGATCGCTGGGGGACCCCGCATCCCTCCGCGACCACGACTTGGCCACTCGCCTTCGCGTTTTGCAACGTTTGCGGCGGGCGACTGACAATCCGGCGGCCGGTGTCGAGCCGGTGGTGGTTTGCGCGAGCGTGGCAGCGGCTATCCAGGCGGTACCGAGTCGCGCTACGGTGGCGGCGGCTGGTCGACAGTTGAGCGTCGGGCAGGTGATCGATTTAAGCGAGTGGCTGCGTTGGCTTGCCGAAGCTGGTTTTCATCACACCACTTCAGTCCAATTGCCCGGCGAGTTTTCTCAGCGGGGCGGAATCGTCGACATCTTTCCCCCCGACAATACCGAACCGGTGCGGATTGAATTGTTTGATGAGGAAGTCGAGTCAATTCGCCATTTTGATCCAGCTAGCCAGCGGAGCACTGGTCGGTTGACGCAGATTGAGTTGTCGGCGGTGGGACCGACGATGGGCGAGCGTGGTCAGCTGGCGGAATACTTGGCCGCTGCCACCGCCGTGTTGGTTGTTGAACCGGAGCAATGTGGAAAAGTTGCCGAGGCGTTGCGGGCGCGGGTTGCGGATCCTGATCGGTTTACCCCCTGGGAGCCGTTTTTGAGCTCGCTGGCTGCCCAGCGTTTGGCGTTCGCGGTGGACCTGCCCAGCAGCGAGAGCTTCGCAACGGTGACTTTGCCAACCGCTTCGGTGGCTGGTTTCAGCGGCGAACTGGAGCGGATTCGGCAACGGGTGGACACCGTGGCGGCCGGGCATGGTGTGGTGATCGTAGCCGATACGCCCGCCGATGCTGAACGGATGGGAGAACTGCTTAGGGAAACGGATGCGGCAACGCACGGACGGTTGCAAATCGCCGTCGCAGACCTCAGCGGTGGCTTTCGCATCAGTGAGTCTGGTAGTGATGCGGATAGTGTCGAGGGTGCGGATAGTGCTGAGAGCCATGGGCTCACGAAGTCAACCGGCGTGTTGGTTTTAACCGGTGCTGAGCTATTTCACCGTAGTCCAGTGCGACGCGTTAGAACGCGGGTCAAAGGCAAGCCGATTGATAGCTTTCATCAATTGGAGCCAGGCGATTTGGTGGTCCACTTGTCGCATGGTATCGGGCTGTATCGAGGTGTTCAACAAGTTGAGAAGCAGGGACAGACGCAAGAGCATTTGGTCGTCGAGTTCGATGGCGAAACAAAAATCTATGTCCCCGCGCATCGTATCGGGTTAATACAACGATACGTTGGCGGCGGCAGCAGTCGCCCGCGTTTAGCCAAAGTGGGCGGCCAGTCGTGGTCGAAAAAACGCCAAGCCGTCGAGCAAGCGGTCCACGACATGGCTTCTGAGTTGTTGGAGGTTCAAGCGGAGCGGCAAACGCGCGCCGGCATTAACTTTGAAGTCGACAGTCAGTGGCAACAACAGTTTGATGCTAGTTTTCCGTACACGGAAACCACCGATCAAATGTCGGCGATTACAGCTTGCAAGTTCGACATGGAGACCACGCGACCGATGGATCGCTTGATCTGTGGTGATGTCGGATACGGTAAAACAGAAGTTGCCATGCGGGCCGCGTTCAAGGCGGTGGATAGCGGGTATCAAGTCGCCGTTTTGGTGCCAACGACTGTGCTCGCCGAACAGCACTATCATACGTTCTGTGAACGCATGATCGAATTCCCCGTTGATATCGGCAGGCTAAATCGTTTTGCCGAGCGAAGTGAGGAACGCGACACCATTGCCAAAGTTCGCAAAGGGCAAGTCGACATTGTCATCGGCACGCACCGGCTGGCCAGCAAACAAGTTGAATTCTTCAATTTGGGGCTGGTCATCATTGATGAAGAGCATCGCTTCGGCGTGGCCATCAAAGAACGTTTAAAAGCCAAGCATTCCAACGTCGATGTGTTGACATTGTCGGCGACTCCGATTCCCCGCACCTTGCACATGGCTTTGGTCGGGGCACGCGACATTAGTAATTTGGAGACGCCACCTGCTGAGCGGTTAAGTGTGGAAACCCAAGTGGTCCGCTGGAGCGATTCTTTAATCCGCAGCGCGATCGTGCGTGAGCTGAATCGTGGTGGCCAAGTCTTTTTCGTTCACAATCGCGTCGCCGACATCGAAAAGTTGGCGGTAAAACTGCAGCGGATCGTGCCCGAGGCGCGGATTGGCATTGGCCATGGTCAAATGGACGAGCATCAGCTGGAACAGGTGATGATTGATTTCGTGCAGCGTAAATATGATGTGCTGTTGGCTACGACCATTATTGAAAATGGACTTGATATTCCCAACGCCAACACGATTTTCGTCGACGAGGCAAATCGTTATGGGCTCGCCGACCTCCATCAATTGCGGGGCCGCGTCGGACGGTATAAACATCAAGCCTACTGTTACATGTTGCTCGACCGATCCAAGTATTTAACGCCTGAGGCGAGCAAACGCTTGCGGGCCATCGAGGAATTTAGCCAAATGGGGGCGGGATTTGCCATCTCGATGCGCGATTTGGAAATTCGCGGCGCGGGAAATCTGCTCGGCACTCAGCAAAGTGGCTTTATCGCCGCAGTCGGCTATGAACTCTACTGCCAATTACTGGAAGACGCCGTTCGTCACGCCCAGAATTTGCCACCCCGCGTCTCCACGCAAGTCGACATCGATGTTCCCGTGGCTGCCTTTCTGCCCTCCGATTACGTGCCCGATATGCGTCATAAAATTGATTTGTACCGGCGGATCGCCAAGCTCGATCAATTTCCCGCCATCGAAGAAATTCGCGCTGAAATTGTTGACCGTTTTGGACCCCCACCGCGAGCGGTCGAACGCCTTTTGGAGTTGGCCGAGTTGCGACTCGAAGCGGCAATTTGGCAGTTGCACAGCATCAGCTTGGAACGCAGCTTTTTAGTGCTCAAATATTCAGACGCGACGCGTGTGCGCCAGTTGCAGAAGTCGTCTTCGCAGCCAGTCCGCATCGTCGATGAGAGTAAAGCTTACGTACCGCTCGGAGACATTGAGTCAGATGACGACGGGGATACTTGGCTGCGGATGTTGGGATCGATCTTGCGGTCGGGCTGAGATTCGATCTAAAAGGGAAGACGGGAGTTTTTTGACTTCACAATCATCTGAAAATCGAGTCATTTTTGGCTAGCGGGCTAGTTCAGTGATTCATGATCAGTCCGTTCCTCAATTTCCGCCCTCTGCTTTCGAAATCGCTATGAAATTGGAAACACAGCCGCGACGTGGCGCAATCGTTTGCCGGCGATGGTGGTTGTTGATCAGTTTGGCGTCTTCGCTACTGGTCTATCCATGTTCGCGCGGGCAAGCCCAGCAATTGTCGGACGAGGAGATTGCTAAACTGCGTCAGATGGAATTGCCCACCGACTCGGCTGCGGTGTTGGCAATCGTGGGTGAGGATCATATCTTGGTTGGGGATTTGCTTCCGAAAGTGAACCAGCAGATCTTGCAAGCGGCGAATGTCGATTTATCGTTGATTCCGCCTGAAGAACTCAGGATTGTGCGGCTCAAGTTGATTCGCGAGGCGCTCAAGCATCGGATCGAAACCAAGATGTTGGCGCAGGCGTTTTTGCTCGAGCAAGTCGGCTCCGCATCGGCTGAGCAGCGACGCGAGGCGAAAGGCCGTATGGAATTGCAAACGCGGAAGATGTTCTGGAAGGAGCATGTCCCTCGTCTAAAAGAGCAGTTGAAATTGGTCGCCGACGAGGAGTTAGAAGCGTTTTTGGTCGAAAACGGCACGTCGATCAAAGCGATGGAGGCTGAGTACATGGATATGATGATCCGTGAGGCTTATTGGCAAGATAATGTTCCCCGCGACCCTGAGGTCTCGCTCAACGAGATTCGCATTTACTACAACCAAAATCGTGCCAAGTTTGAGACGACTGCCAAGGCACGGTGGGAGCAATTGACCGTTCGATTCGACAAATTTCCCACCCGCGCTGCGGCGGTCAGCGAGATTGAAGACATGTTTCGCGAGGCCCGATTTGGCGGCAACGTGCAGAGCGTGGCCAAGCAAAGATCGCAAGGCCCTCTAGCAGCAAAAGGTGGTTTGCACGATTGGACCAGCAAAGGCAGTCTTCGCAGCAAGCCGCTGGACCAGAATATTTTTTCCCTGCCACTGAACCGTCTCAGCCCCATCATTGAAGATGAGGACGGGTTGCATGTGGTCCGCGTGCTCGAACGTCGTCCCGCCGGAATCCGGCCTTTGGGAGATGTCCAAGATGAGATTCGCGAGGAAATCAAAGCGGCGAAGCGAGACGCTGCGAAGCGGGAGCTGATGGCCGACCTGCGTCGCCAGGTTCCAGTCTGGTCGCGATATCCGGGTGACATTCCGGCCGCCATGCCCCTGCCGCAACTCGCGGCCGGCGATTCCGACTCCCGCAAACGCTAGCTTGCCACCCGCAGACGCAAGCTTGCTTCGCGGCGTCCGGTAGTTTTTCCCGCGTGATCCAAAGTGCGTGCAGGGCCGCTTTGTTTGGCTTTTCTCTTGGCATGCATGTTCGGGAAGCCGAAGCTGAACAGCAACTTCTTAATCGAGCTTCTTAATCGGTGAGCTGCCGATCCCTGCACCTTGTTGGGGGCGGGGGGCGAGCAGTTGTTTTCTGCCGGGACATGCTCCGCGGCGCTCGACCGCGACCCGTTTGCCGCGTATGCTAGGAGGGTTGGGTAAACGCGTGTACTGTCTTACGCTGCGGGAAGCGTCGCATGACTTGGTTAGGATTGTTAGGGTTGCTGATTTGGGCCACTTTGCCCGTTCGCGTCACACCGCTGACCGGCGAGCCTTATTCGGCAGAGTTGCTCGGCGTGTCGGACGGCAGGCTGCAGCTGCGAGTCGACGGGGAAGAGCGGCTTGTGGCGACGGAGGAATTATCTCGCGTCAATCGCCAAATTCCTGGCGACATTGTTGGCCCCAAGAGTTCTGCCGGCTTGACCGATGGCAGCCGTCTGCAGATCGAATCGGTGAGCATTGAGGGGGATCAAGCGACCCTTTCGCTGAAGGATCAGCCATCATTCACGCTACCGCTCAAGCGATTGGCATGGGTGCGTTTTCGAGCTCCTTCACCCGAAGTCAACGATGCTTGGCTCGGGATGCTGGGCGAAGCTCAGGCCAACGATCGGTTGGTAATTCGTCGCGACGGTGCAGTGATCGATCAGGTTGCCGGTGTGATTAAGTCGGCCGATCCAACGAAAGTAGAGTTTGATTTGGGGGGTGATTCAATTCCCGCGCCGGTCAATCGGCTCGAGGGGCTGATCATTGGCGGCACGACCGTGGCCCCGGACCGCGGTTCGGCCGTTGTCGACAGCTACGGTTCCGTGTGGGCGGTAAAGTCACTGCTCAGCGGAAACGCGCCCGATACTTTCCAGTTCGAGCTTGCCGATGGTCAGCGACGCTCAATCGATTTGCAGCAACTCGATGAATTACGTTTTGCTGACAACTCGCTGACATTGGCAAAAACCGAGCCGGTGGAGCGAACTTATGAACCATTGATTGCTTCCCGAGTGGATGCTCAGCTGTTGTCCGCTTGGTTGGGAGTGCGGGTGATCGAGGACGCTCATTTGGTCCTCCGCGGCGGCTCTTCGGTTACCTATCGACTTGATCCAGATTACGAGACCTTAACGGCGCGGATCGCACCGGACCCGAGCGTTTCCTCGGGGACCGGAGCACTCGTGCAGATTTTGCTCGATGACGCGGTTGTATGGAAAGAAACGGTTTTACCCGCTGACGCCACGCGTGGCATAGAAATTCCGCTGAACGGCTCCCGCAGGGTTACCTTCAAAGTAGACTTTGGGACGGGCGAAGCTCGGGGAGACGCCGGAGACGTAATTCGGTTCCTGCAACCCCGCTTGGTCCAGTAAAAGGACTGTTTATTGTCCATTAGGGAGAGATGCATGCGCGGAAGGATGAATGACTTGGCCAACTCGGCCCTACGCTCGCTCTGCCCACCTTGGGCCGGCAGTCGCCAGCGGTGCGATCTGGTGGTGCTATTTTTGCTCTGCTTTGGCGCTGTTTGGGGATGCGGCTGGGGGGAATTCGGTGGCGAACAAGCTGCCGCGCAGGATGCGACGGATGAAGATGTCGCGGGTGAAGCTGGAGTGGATGTCGCGGCTGAAGTCCTGCGAGCCCAACAGCAACGGGTTGAGGCGATCGCAAAGGCGACTCCCACGGCGGTCAGCGTCTTTGTCCCGGGTGGCGCGGGGGGCGGCAGTGGCGTGCTCATTTCTCCCGATGGTTACGCGCTGACTAATTTTCACGTCAGCAGCCCGGCGGGAACCTACATGCGGTGTGGCCTCTCCGATGGCAAAATCTACGACGCGGTGATCGTGGGCATCGATCCGGTCGGAGACTTAGCTTTAATTCGCTTGCTGGGGCGCGATGATTTTCCCGCTGCTGAGCTAGCCGACAGTGATCAATTGCAAGCGGGTGATTGGTGTTTCGTCGTCGGTAATCCTTTCTTGCTGGCGATGAATTTGGAACCGACGGTAACTTGGGGCATTCTCAGCGGAGTGCATCGTTATCAATATCCTTCTGGCACGCTGTTGGAGTATGCCGATTGCCTACAGACCGATGCCTCAATCAACCCTGGAAATTCCGGGGGTCCGATTTATGATGCCCAAGGCAGACTCATTGGCATTGTGGGGCGCGCATCGTTTGAAAAGCGGAACCGCGTTAACGTCGGCGTGGGTTACGCGATTTCGATTAACCAAGCCAAGAATTTTCTCGGATATTTACGCAGCGGTCGAATTGTTGACCATGCCACGTTGGGCGCCACGGTGGTGACCGATCCCGATGGTGGCGTGCGAGTCAGCAACATCTTGCCATCTTCGGATGCCTATCGCCGCGGCTTGCGCTATAACGATGAACTGCTGGAAGTGGCTGGACGGATTGTGCAGACCGCCAATGACGTGCAAAACATTTTAGGAACCTTGCCGAAGGGTTGGCGAATTCCTTTGACCTTTGCGCGGGGTGGAGAGCGGAGAGAAATTCTCGTGCGTCTTGCTGGCGTGCACCGTCAGGACGAGCTGATTGAGAAAATGGGGATGGCCTTGCCACCACCACCACCCGCTCCTCCTGCACCGGCACCTGCTGACGACCAGCCGGGTGCGGAGAGCGAAGATCGGGCTCAGTCGGCGGAGGAAAAGGGAAGCAAGCGACCTCAAGGGGCGGATGGGAAACCGATTCCGCAACAGGTCGTCGACCTCTTTGCAGAGCGACGCGGATACGCGAACTATTATTTTAATCAACTTCATCAACAGCGATTGGTGGATGGCCTGCGACGTTTGGCACCGGCGGGGGCAGATCAACCGCAGCGTTGGATCGTTCGTGGTCTGACTGACGAAGCCACTCCACGGGAAATCACCTTGGAGATTTCCGGCCACGAGCTGCTGATGCGATCTGGCGAGCAGGAGATCAGGTTGGCGTCGACGGCGGAACGGTTTGATGCGGTTGATGAGGCCACGCCTGGTGCCATACTGCCCGCCCTGGATGCTTGGCGGCGAATGTTGGAGCTGGGTGCCGACAAGTTTGGAGATGTTTACTATCTGGGCACTGCGCCGTTTCTTGGTCAGCGTCCTTTGCGAGACGTCTTAGTGGGCACGGCTGGTGAATTGGAATCGCGACTTATTCACCATCCCGACGCTGGTTTGCTCGAAGCGATTGAGCTGACGGCCGATAGCTCACGGGATCCGGCGGAGTTAATTATCATTTGGCCAGCTGCCGCTGCCGATTTGCCCGCCGATGAGTCAGGTGATTCAAATGGCCCACGCGTTTCGCCGCAGGCTTTGGAGTTGCGTTTTGGCACCGACGTGGTGTTGCGATTGAACATCACCGCTTGGAATACCGAACCTACGACTGAGGAAAGCTGAGCAGACCCATGCAGAATTCAGTGCTCAGAGTTTTATTCTCGCTGATCGTGCTGTGGGGGACTTCCTCATGGCTAGTGGCTCAGCCGCCGTCGCGAGCCGGCGTCACGCGTGAGGTTCAACGTCGCGTGGTGAAAGTCTACGGGGCCGGTGGTATGGCTGGTCTGGAAGCGTATCAAAGTGGCTGTTTGGTATCGCCCGAGGGGCACGTGGCGACCGCATGGAGTTACGTGCTGGATGTGGATTCACCCTTGGTGGTGCTCGACGACGGCCGTAAATTCGAGGCCACGATTGTCGGTTTTGAACCCAATCTGGAGTTAGCTGTCCTCAAGCTGGAAGCGACCGACTTGCCCTTCTTTCCGATGAGCGGCGATCTGCAAGTGGAAGCCAGCATGCCGGTGTTGGCCGTGAGCAATTTGTTTTCGATCGCCGCCGGCAACGAACCGGCCAGCGTGATGCAAGGTTACATTGCCGCGGAGTCGAATCTAGCAGCCCGTCGTGGGACGTTTAAAACTGCTTATGATGGTCGTGTTTTTATCTTAGATTTGGTCGCCAACAACCCGGGTGCGGCTGGTGGTGCGTTGGTCGACGTTCGCGGGAATCTGCTCGGTATGTTGGGCAAGGAACTGCGTGATGAACGCACCGGCGTTTGGCTGAACTACGCGATCCCCACCGAGGTCATGCGGGGTGCGATTGGTGACATCATTGCCGGTCGCCAGTCGGTGCGTGCCGCGAGTTCTCAGCCTCTCGCTCGAGATCAAGCTCACTCTTTGGAGAAGTTGGGTATGGTGATGATTCCCAACGTGCTGGAGAATACGCCCGCTTACATCGATCGTGTGGTGCCGAAATCGCCAGCCGATTTGGGCGAATTAAGAGCTGATGATTTGATCCTGTTGGTCGATGGGCAACGTGTTGGCGGTCAGCAGGCGCTAATTGAAATGTTGAGGTCGATTGATGTTCGCGATCCTTTGACCGTTACTGTCCAGCGAGGCAGCCAAATCGTTTCCGTGACGATGCGGAAACCATAGCACCGATCCCCAACGCTTCCTCGCATACCGTGGTTTTTTAGAGTTGAAACGAGTTGCAGTGCGGGGGGAGGTACCGGCGATCGCCACCAGTTATCTATACTTTTACCACGATGAAGCGATTTTCCATGCGCTTGTTTTACTTACCATGTTTGCTCGTCTTTAGCCTGCTGTTGTCTTCTCAGCAATCCGCGGGAGCGCAGGAGGCGTTTGATTTTTTTGCTGCCGAGGCGGCCGCGATTGCCCAAGCCGTGGAGCGAGTGGGGCCGGCGGTGGTCAGCATCGAAGTGGTGGGAGTCAGCGAAGTTGCCGCGGGGGAAGTGGCCGCCGATGCACCCTCGGCGGGAACGGTTGTCGATGCCTCTGGATTCATTCTGGCGTCGAGTTTGGTGGCTGAACGGTCGGCTGCTTCCATTTTGGTTGTCTTCGGCGATGGGACGCGTCTTCCTGCTGAGATTGTCGCACGCGATTCGGCGCGGGAGTTGGTGTTGCTCAAGGTGCAACCGGTGGAACCATTGCCCACGATCGACTTGGTCCCCGCGGAGCAAGTGCGGGTGGGAGATTACGCGATTGCGGTGGGACGAATTGGTGCTGCCGGACCAGCCGCTCGCTCGGTTGGGATCGTCAGCGCGCTGAGCCGGTTGAATGGTCGCGCGATGCAAACCGACGCCCGTATTTCACCACCCTTTTACGGCGGACCATTAATCAACATTCGCGGTCAGTTGTTGGGATTCGTGGTGCCTGCGATGCCCGAGGCTGGTGGCACCGGAGATAAAGTTGGCTGGTATGATTCGGGGATTGCCTTTGCCGCTCCCGCCTCCCAAGTCTTGTCTCGTCTGGAAACGCTCATGCAAGGCACGGACATCCAGCCTGGCAAGTTGGGAGTCGTGGCTGGCAGCAGCGATCCGCTCGCCTCGGGGACGAAAATTTCCGCCGTTCGCATCGGTTCCCCAGCGGCCCAAGCTGGCATCGAAACGGGTGATCAGATTGTTGCTATCAATGATGTTCTCGTCGAGCGTCACCAGCAGATTAAAGAAATTCTTGGCCCGCTCGATGCGGGCAGCCCCGTTAAAATCGACATTGATCGTGCGGGGGAGCGGGTATCGGTGCAGGCAACTTTAGTTGCCGATATACCACCCTTTAGCCCACAAACTTTGGGCGTGCTCCTGGCATCGGCTGAGGGCCAGCCCTTGGAGGTTATCAGCGTGTTTGATAAATCGCCAGCGCAACTGGCCGGGCTGCGCGTGGGCGACCTGATTTTGCAGCTCGATGGCAAACCTGTCACCGAATTAGATGCTTTGCGGCAACAGGTAATGACATTGACCCCTGGTGGTGAGAGTAAACTGCAGATTCAACGCGAAGGGGAAACGCAAGAGATCACTTGGACGGCAGCCAGCGCGGCTGGAGTTTGGCCATTGGAGACTCCCGCTTTGCCGGGAGACTTCGCGGCGATCAAATGGGAGTTGGCGGATTTGACGCTGCCTGATGTGCCGAATAGAGCCGCCATGTTGGCGCCCCCGGCTGAGGTGAATGAGCAACCACTTGGTCTCTTGATCGTGTTTGCCGAGCCGGGCGAAGCGGAGCTTGACGCGGCGCTGAAGGGCTGGCAAACGCTGGCCGAGAAGCATCGCGTGATCGTGGCCATGTTGGGATCGAAAGACGCCGAGAAATGGAATTCCGAAGAAGCGGAATTGGCGGCTCGCTTGGTGGCAATGATCAATAAACGCTATCGCATCCAACCCCACGCCGTTGGTGTGACCGGCGATGGTCCGGGAGCGACGTTGGCCATCATCGCCGCGTTCGCAGATCCCACCACCTTTTCAGGCTTTGCTGTGCCGGTTGACGTGAGCCCGCCAGCTGTGCAGATTCGTGAGAACGACCCGAGCGCACCGTTGCATATCTTGATTCAACGCAGCGGCGCTGATTTTCCCCGCTGGGTCGAAGTCTTGCGACGCGTAGGATATGCAATTGTCGATTCGGTTCCCGAACGCGATCGCCTGATGCAGTTCATCTGGATGTTGGCCAGAGTGTAACGACTGCATTGAGCTGAGCTTATCTCGGATCGTGCTGTGTAGCGGGGTCGGTCGTCGAGACGACCGACCCCGGCCACAAACATTTGGTCAACAAACCGATTGCTTGCCAGCCGCAACCAATCCACCGGCTCCCGCTTTTAGCGCCGGCTGGCAATCGAATCAGGTTTGTTTTCCAAAAAGCCCCCCCGGGCTCAATCCAGTTGTTACCGCTCCGCGGTTTAGACGAAGAACAGCAACTTCGAGAATGGTCGGAGACCGAAATCAAAGTTTTCAGCCGTGGTATTGCCGGCACCCAAGGTGACCTGCATGGTCGCGGCATCGATTATCGATTGCGCCGCGGCACCGTTACCGAGTTCATCGACACCATCGTAGAGACCGGCTGGTAAACCGCGGCGAATTTGATAGGTGCCGGGGACAAGTCCGGTAAAGCTATATTCGCCATTTGCATTGGTCGTAGAGGTAGCACCGGTAGCCACTCCGTTGGCGTCCAGCAGTTGAATTACAACACCGGCCAGCGGCGTGTCCGCTACTGCGGTGCCCGTGTTATTCAGCGTGTCACTCAAGTCGTTGTCGAGGATCACTCGCCCGATAATCGAACCGTTGTCGTTCACAACCGTTAGTTGCACGGCCGCTTGATTGTTATTGGGGTTTGTTTCATCGAGCGCCACTGGCACGTCGGCTGCCGGATTAAGCTGAGTTCCCACACCCAGGTTGGGATCGACCACGGCATTAATCAGAATCGTCCGAGCGGCATTGGGCTCGAGATCTCCTAACGCCACGATAACGGGATTCGCACCAGCCGGACTGTTGATCGGCGTACCGTCTAGCGTACCTGATTGAAAGTTCAAGCCGGCGGGCAGCAGCTCGCTGAGGTTCACGTTCGTAGCCGTTGAGGGGCCAAAGTTCGTTGCTGTGATTTCCAGAACGACAGTATCGCCAGGAGCAACTTCCGTGGCGGATGCCGTTTTTTGCAAATCGACATCGAATTCGGGAGACAACGGTGTCTGGTGTTGGGCTGTGAGGACACCGGCTGTTACGCCTCCGCCGGTCACCGTGACCGTGTTAGTTAACGTGCCCTGAGTAGAAGGTTGGATATTGACCACCAAGAGGACCTGCGTATTTTGATTAGCGGGGAGCGAACCGAGTTGCAGCGTGATGCTACCGGTCTGCCCCGCAACAGGACCAGGGACGGAGGAACTGACCACCGAGACTCCAGCGGGCAAGGTGTCAGTGACGACCAAGTTCGTGGCATCACTGGGGCCGACGTTGCTGACGTTGATCGTGTAGGTCAGCTGTTCGCCCGGCGTGGCCGAGGTCACATTATCGTCTTTGGTCACCGAGATCACGGCAGTTGGCGTGACCTGGGTCGTTTCCACCGCGGAGTTGTTTTGCGTATTTGTTTCAAACGTTTGTTGCGCGCTGCTCACCGTCACCGTGTTGGAAAGCTGGGTGGTAACGTTGGAGGCAACAGCGACCGTGAAGGTGTACACCTGGGGATTTGGATCGGGCAGCACGGTGCCGAGAGCGAGTGACACTTGGTTGCCGTTGATAGTGGCGCTATTCGTGATGTTGATCCCATTCTCAAAGATTGAGACCAGCGAGGTGCCCGTTGGTAACTGATCGGTCAATGTGACGCTGCTGGCCGCACTTGGACCATTGTTGAGGACTTCAATGGTATAAACGAGCTCGTTGCCGGGCACGACCGGATCGATGTTGTCGGCTTTGGTGACGGCCAGATCAACCTCTTGCGCAATTGTGGTCGGCGCGACAGCGTTGTTGTTGGCGAGGGTGGCTGGTAACTCAGTTTGCACGGCGGTGGAAACAACCGCGGTGTTGTTGATCAACCCTGGTGCGGCGGTCGCCGGCACCAAGACGGTCATCGTGATCACAGTCGGCGCGGCTGCTCCGGCGGCCACGCCGCCAACATCAATTGTGACCTGTCCGGGAGTCGTAGCGTCGAAGGTCGCATTATTGCTACCGTTGACGAAGGTGACGCCAGCGGGCAGCGTATCGACAATGGTTACCGCGGTGGCATCGGCCGGTCCGACATTAGAAACTTCAAAGGTGTAAACCAATTCCTCACCGGCGATGCCGTTTGCCGGAGCCTGTTTGGTAAGCACCAAATCGACAATCGCGGTGACTGTCACGGGGGCTGAAACTGCTTGGTTATTGGCTGGAACCGTATCTGTTTCGTTCGGAGTCGTGACGCTGGCCGAATTATTGATGACACCGATTGCAGCCGGACCGGCGGTGACGTTGATATCCACGGTGATTGGTTCGTTGACACCAATGTCCCCAATTGCCGCCGTTACAGTGCCGCCCGCTTCGGTGACGCCGACTCCCGAGGTGACCCCGCCGCGAGTGATCGTTCCGCTGTTGAAGGTGAGGCCCGCCGGCAGCACGTCAGTGACGGTCACACCGGTCCCCGTGCTGGGGCCAACGTTGAGAATCGTCAGCGTGTAGGTAAAGCTGTCACCAACGTTGATGTCAGTATCTGACGCGACTTTGGTTAACTGGAGATCGAGTTCGCGAGCTGGATTTAAGTTAACGTCGCTGGCGTTGTTATTGGGATCGGTATCGGCACCACCGGAAGCGACTGTGGCTTGGTTGTTGAACGCGCCCACACCATCTGCTGGAACATTGACTGTGATGTCGAAGATCACGTCGGTGCCGACCGCTAGCGTGGCGATCGTGGGCATCGTCAAGGTTTGCCCGGCAACGGTCACGGTACCCACGCCGGGGCCGGTAATATCAACACCATCGCGAGTGACGCTGACGAGGCCACCCGCAGTCGGATCAATACCGGCCGGCAAGGTGTCGACGACAACCACGTCGGTGGCCGCTTGCGGTCCGTTGTTACTGACGATCAAACGATATGTTGCCGGCGCACCGACTCGAGGTGTCGTCGTAAAGACTGACTTTTGAATTTCGACGTCGACCTGCGGCGCGACACCGATATCGAGACGGTTATTTGTGTTACCCGCGCCATCGGGCTCACTCAACGAGACTAACGTCAGCGGGCCGGCGACCACACCCTGCGTGGCCACCGCGTTGCCATTGTCGTCGTTGTCGACGTCGTTGTTCGGGTCCGGTGCTGGTGTGCCCAATTGGCTGGACTGGAAGCCTGATAGCGTGGCTCCTAACGTAAACTCGGCGTTCGGAATTTGTGCGAAATAGGTGCCGGGGAACAGGCCGTCAAATGAATATAACCCGCCACCCGCGGTGGTTGCCGTGCCGCCGATTTGTTGATCGACGCCTGGTTCGAACACGCCGTCATTGTCATCCAGAAACAGATTGACATCGACTCCATCAATACCGGGCTCTCCGACGTCACGCACACCGTTATTGTTGAGGTCATTAAATACTAGGTTGCCGACCGTCAAAGGGAGAAAGCTGGGAAAGTTGATCGTGGTTACGGAAGGCGTAACTGCACCAACCACGTTGAACAAAACTTGAGAATTGTTGCTCAGCGAGACTTCAGCCGAAATCGCGCCGACGTTGGTAAAATCAGCTGGTCCGGCCGCACCACCACCGGTTGAGAAATCGTCAAACGGAATGGTAAAGGCTTCGGTTGTCAGGCCCGGCAGTGCGGAGAGGTCGGGAATGTTCAGCGTTACGGTCGAGAAATTTGTGGCATCGGTATGGACCGTGATGACCACTTGATCGCCCGCTTGATCGGAGCGTGCTTGCACCAAAATGCCTTCCGCGCCGGCCACGGTGAGATCCACACCCGCGGCACCGCCAGCTCGGAGACCGACGGGATCCAGATTAGTTGCATCACCATCGGCGCCGTCCCACTGAAAATTAGCGGTTCCCTCTCCAGACGGACTGGCTGTTATCACCACCAGGTCGGTCTCAACGCCGTTTATGTCGATTGCTACCGAGCCAGTGCCGCTCGTTCGTACCGCTCGTAAATCTCGCTCACCCCCGAGAGCCTCGGGAGCGGCTGCTGAATCGGTCGTGTTGATAGCAGGCGGTCCAACAACGTTGGGGTCGGCGACTTGTTGTCTCGCTCCATCAAACGTGTCGATGACAACTTGTCCGGTGGACGAATCACCGCTCGCCAGAGCCTCATCGATGACAACCTGAACTAACGCGTCGGCCGCCCGTTGCAGACGACCGACGGCCGCGGTCTGTTGAACGAAGTAGGTTCCCGCGTTCAGCCCGGTGAACTCATAGTTCCCATCGGCGTCGGTGATATCGGCGGCGGTCAGCGCATCGTCGCTGCCGACCTGGCCAAAGTTAAAAACGTTATCGCCTCCATCTCGGTAGAGGCTTACGGTGACGCCGGCCACAGCCGGATCGCCCGCATCCAGACCGTTGTCTTGCAAGTCCGTAAACACGTTGCCTGAGATCGCGGCAAAGTCACCAGCCAACAGTTCTCGCGCCAGCAGTCGCTCTAACCGCAAACGTCGCGGCCCTGGACGACCGCCGTTTACGGGACGCTGACGAGCACGTTTGCTTTGTGGGCTGCGAACGTTACTCTGGGCGGGTTGGCGACCGAAAAAACGATCAAAGAACATGCGACTCATCCTTGAATGAAAAGTTGGCTGTGAGAATAACGCCAGCCTTGCCGGTAAGATTCAATATCGGCTGTCAGCTGCTAGCAAGTTGAGCCCCTAATCGGTGGGCATTAGACGGTGGATTACCAGCGGTATTCGCCACCAAAGCTAATTCCCTGTGCCCAATAATCGGTTTCATTAAAGGCAAACGCGGGACGCGTGGCACCGGCTGGCGGAACCGGGCCGAGCAAATTCGGGTCGACATCCAAATCAATTTGATCACCCGGTCGCACCACGTTCGACCAATAAAGGAACGTGTAACCCAAGTTGGCCCGCAAGCGTGGAGTCAATTGATAGCCCAGCGTTGCTCGAAACTCTGGCAACACCGCAAAGCGGTCACGAGCGTAGCTGCCGATGTTCGTCGTTTGAGCTAACAAACCACCGTTTGCTGGTATCCCGTTCTCGATCCGGCCGCCGGCGATGGTGACGTTTTGACGATTCGTACCGATGCCCATGCGACCCTGCAGGTCCAAGCTCCAGTTGCCACGCATCCGCGTGTAGTAGATCGCGAAATCGAATCCGTTGAATTGAGTTCGGGTGTCGAAATTGTCGGTCAGCAAAAACGTGTTACCACGGGAGTTCAAGTTTTCATCAATGATCAGGCCTTCGTCGAGCTGGGTGTAGCGATAGCCGATGCCAAGATCAAAACGGCTGCGGAAGTTGGCTGGCAGCCGCAGAAATACCGTCTCTCCACAGCCGTCTTTGCAAGCCAGGAAGCGACGAAACTGAAATCCACCCGATCGCAATTGACTGCGGCTGAAAACTCCCACGTTGCCCGTGATATCAATTGTCCCATCATTAAACTCAACCAACTCGGCACCGTTCGGTCCACCCGCTCGGGAAACATCCCGAATTGGTCGGCCCAAACTCGATACCCCATTTCCAAAAAATCGCACGCTCTCGGAAATCTCTTCAAAGCCGAAATAGTCGGCCGAAATCGACCATTCGTGACAACGGTCCAACCACAGCCCAAAGTTCAATCGAACTCCGTCCAAGCGGCCGTCCAAATGATCGGGGTTGTTACCGTAGATCACATCCACCCCGGGGTTTCCAATGATGGGCTGGGTGCCTAAGGCGTTTCCACGCGTCACCAGCGGTGGTAAATCCATGCCGCGTTGTGACCACATCAAGTAATCGGCTGCAAACCAACCGTCTTGAGGAAAACAAATCGTTAGGCAAGGACGCCAGCCACCACGATGACCGCAGCCAACCCCTCCTCCGCAGCCCATGCTGTCACAGTGACCTGCCGAATCGCAGCCCACCCCGCCGCAACCGCCGCAGCCGGTACCTCCGCAAACCATCGCGTCGCAGGCTAAATCGCCTCCGAAGCCCTGGTTTCCGTAAAACCCACCGTCGTCGAAATACTGGCCGCCATCCATCACAACGGGACCGCCATCCATCACAACGGGACCAGAAAGCGGAACCGGTTGTGGGTTGGCTGGAGTCGCTTCGGCTGTCCCCTGAGGAACAGGCAGCGTCTCGAGGTCTTGAACCTGACGGATCACCGTAGATTGATTGGCACCGCTGGCCCTAACTGGTTGCCAGCTGGCCCGAGCAATGCGTTCGCTGCGTTTAATGGCGGGGCGCCGAGTTTCGTCAGCGACAACCGTCGAGGCGACGAGCAGCAGCAGTGGCAAGACTGTGTGGGGGGCGAATCGAATTTGGAGCACTTTGACACCATCGCGGGAGAAATGGGTGCGTCCGGCAGTTGTTCTTGGAATGCCCCCCGGCTTCCAAAAAATTGGGAAAAAGGCTCACGATCAGCCAGAATCCTTCGGACATGATTCGTTATCGGCAGGGCTTGGCGAAATCCTGAACCTAAAATCAGAATATTTTACCCAATCGTTAAACTCAGCGCCGCCGTCCCGCTGCCTACAGAGCGACAGGGGCGGATTCCGACGGGTCAGCGGCGGATTCCGACGGATTGGCGGCGGGAGGATTAGGCGGCGTGGCCCAACTGCCCAGCAGCATGCCAACGAGGCTGGCAAATAGCCCGCAGAGCTGCGGGGGAATCGCGAATTCCGGGGCGGCATACATCACGCTTAACCAAGTCGACACGCCGGCAACCATCGAGGTGACCGCGCCGGTGGTGGTCGCTCGTCGCCAATACATCCCCATCGCCAGCGGCACCAAAGCACCGACCAAGGGCACGCTATAGGCGCCTTGCACCATTTCGTACATCGTGGCGTTACTGCTGACCGCTTGCCACGTCGCGGCACCCGCGACCAAAGTCAGCACCAAACGCAACAGCAGCAGCATGTTGGCGGAGACAAATTTGGGAAAGCATGGTCGCAGCACATTTTCCACGATCAAGCTGGTCGGCGCCAGCAGCGTCCCGCTGGAGGTCGAGAGGATTGCCGAGACCAAGGCGCCGAGGAAAATTACTTGCGCCCAAAAGGGGGTTCTCGCCAGGATCAGTTCCGGCAACACCCGCTGCACCTCACGTTCGTCCCCCGACTGAAACAACTCTAGGTAAGTGGGGTCAATTAATAGAGCCGCAAAAGCGATGAACATCGGGACAAAGGCAAAGCAAAAATAAAAACTCCCGCCCAACAACGTGCCGCGGATCGCGGTTTTTTCGTCTTTGGCGCTGGTCACACGCTGAAACACATCCTGCTGTGGAATTGACCCCAACGCGGCCGTGATAAAGCCGGCAAGAAAGGGCAGCCAGACTTCACTTCCCCCGCGGGGAAACAATTGCAATCGACCGGAAGACGCAGCCGATTGAATGACGTGGCTGGCGCCACCCGCCTGATCGCCGATGATTACCGCGATGGTGATTAGACCGATCACGATGACTACGGTCTGGACCATATCGGTCAAGGCAACGGCCCACATGCCACCCAACGCTGTGTAGACCAAGACGATGCCAACGCCGCAAAGAATGCCGTTGTCGATGGTCAGCCAAGCCCAGCCGCCCGCCTGGCCAAGCACCGATAAAACCAACCCCAGTGCGGTCAGTTGAGCCGCCGCCCAACCCAAATAGGAGGCGGTGATTACTAACGAGGTGCCAATCTCAACGCCTTTTCCAAAGCGAATGCGATAGAAGTCACCGATGGTCAGCAAGTCCATGCGATAGAACTTGCGAGCGAAAAACAGGGCAACCAAGATCAGGCAAACTGAAAAACCAAAGGGATCGCCGGGAATGGCGACCAAACCGTCTTTGGCAAAAGTGGCCGAAACGGACAGCACCGTTTCGGCCCCAAACCATGTCGCGAACACGCAAGTAAAGTTCATGTACAGTGGCAGTGATCGCCCGGCCACCATGAAGTCACGGGCACCATGCACCCGTCGTGAAGCAATCAGCCCCACGCAAATGGTCGCCAATAGGTAGGCAAGCACCGCAAATGTGAGCATGAAGGTGCCCTAGAAAATGGCGACTGACTTAGCGACTGGTAAGCCATTAAACGGCGAAGCACTGGCACCCGCGTACGCGCCCATGCAGGGTATCAACAGCAACTCGCCAACTTCCAAATCGGGCAACGCTTGATCATTTGAGATGACATCTCCCGAATCGCACGTTGGACCGGCTACCACGCACGGCTCGACCGCTCGCTGACCATACCCCTCATACCAAATCGGGAAATCACAGTGGTCGAAGACTTTCCCCGAAAAAGAGCCGTATAGTCCATCGTCAATCGTGAACCACGGACGGTCCCAGCGGCGGCTCTTGCCGATCACTTGCGTAATTAAAGTCGTCGATTCGGCGCACAGCCCTCGCCCAGGTTCAGCGATTACGCGGATTCCCAGGTTGCCAAAATGCTGAGCCAGCCCCGTGGTGATCGCTTCACCGAAGACTTCGATCGGCGGTACATCGGTCCGGTAAGGCGCGGGTAAACCACCACCAATGTCGAGCACCTCCAACGCAAAACCCATCTCGGTCGCTTCATCCCATAGCCCGCGGATGCTGCCCAAGGCGATGCTGTAGTCCTGCGGATCAAGGCATTGGCTGCCGACGTGGAAGGAAAAACCGCGGACGTTTAAACCAAGCCGACGAGCGGCCTCCAGCACTTCGCGAGCCTGCTCCAACGGAGCGCCAAACTTGGCCGATAAATTGATCAGACTGGAAGAATTTGGGGTCGCCACGCGGAGCAGCAAGGAGACGCCGGGTTCCCAAGCAGCAAGCTTTTCCGCTTCGTTGACGTTGTCAAATACGAACCACCGCAAGCCAGCCTGATAGCAGCTGCGAAAGTTGCTCTCTGTCTTACAAGGATGTGTGTGCAGCATTCGCTCGGGAGAAAAGCCAGCTTCCAGAGCAGCCTGCATTTCGCGCTCCGAGCAGACATCAACGAAAGCGTTCTCCGCACAGAGCGTGGAGAGGATGTGAGGGTCGGGATTCGCTTTAGCCGCATAATATAACTCGATCCCCACCAAGGCATTTTTCATCGCCCAGTAAGTATCAATCAGCTTTGACTTGCCAACCACCAACAGGGGTGAGCCATGCTCGGCAACCAGACTGCGAGCTTGTTCAAAACCAATCACCGGCCGCGCTTGCCGCAGCGACTGCGGACGCACACATTCCACCATTTGCATTGTTATTATCTACCCAAGGTCAGAAAACGCAGAGACTACAACCAACAAAATTAAAAAATTGTCGGCCGACTGTTCCGAGCAGTTATCTTGCCGCCTTCATGCAGCTAAAACCGCGTTGACCTTGGGGTTTTGCCTTGGGGTTTGGCATCGGTTTTCGCATGTACGTCAGTTCGACACACACACCGGTCGGTCGTCCAAAGTGAATCCCAGCGGAGCCGAGATCACCTAAACCAACTCGTCAAGACCTGAATCGGTCTTCGTCACACATAGTACGCAGTGAAAGGTAAAAAAGAGAAGGGCTTTTTGGTAATTTTAATCAACCTTACTCAAGCGAGATCACTCCAGTGAGCGGGTGGGCAACGCCGCGGGCGCAAGCGTTAGGGCCTCCGCCCGCTGAATCCCAACCGCCGAGCGACCAGAAACCAATTTTCCGTGCCTGCCGCTGATTACGTCGAGCGATGTCTGAGGTAGAATTTAAGCCCGCGAAAACACCAGAATTTGGCTTACCTGAAATGCGGCGTGCCGTTATGTCCACTTGCCGCAGCAGACGATTCCAGGCAACTTTCCAGTCACTTAACCAAAAGAAGCACCGCAATGGGTCGAAGTTTCGAAGTTCGTAAAGTCTCCATGGCCAAAACTGCTGGTCAAAAATCAAAACTTTATTCCCGCTACGGCAAACAGCTCTATGTGATGGCAAAGAACAGCGGTGCCGATCCCACTGCAAATTCATCGCTGCGGAGCCTGATCGAAAAAGCCAAACGGGAGCAAGTGCCCGCGCACGTGATTGACAAAGCGCTTGAAAAAGCCAGCGGTGGCGGCGGAGAGGATTTTGCCTCGGCTCGCTATGAGGGATTTGGCCCGGGTGGCTGCGCGGTGATCGTAGATTGTCTCTCGGATAACGCCAACCGCACAATTACCGACGTTCGCAATTGCTTTACGAAGACGGGTTCCAAAATGGGAGCCCCGGGGTCAGTTGCTCATTCCTTTGATCATTTGGCAATTCTGTCTTTCAAAGGAGAGCAAGAGGAGCAAGTGTTAGAGGCGATGCTGGAAGCGGAGGTCGATGTGACCGATATCGAATGTGAAAATGGCCAAATTACCCTGTTCGCTCCGGCGACCGAATTCTACAAAGCCAAACAGGCTTTGCTCGAAGCGATACCCGAGGTCGAATTGGAGGTCGATGAGATCAGCTTTTTGCCCCAGACCCGCACCGAGATCGCGGCGGAAGATGTGGCGATGTTTGAGAAGTTTATCAACATGCTGAACGATTGTGATGATGTTCAGGACATTTATCACAACGCCATTTTGCCCGAGGCAAAATGATCACCGCCAGCAGCGTTCTAGAAAGTTGACCACGTTTTTCCACATGATGCCCTCGATGTCGCTGCCCGTGTAACCGCGTCGCTCGAGCAGCTGCGGTAAACCTTGCAGATCGGCGATCGAGTCCAGGTCCAGCGGGGTTTGTTCCGTGCCGTAGCCTCCATCAAGATCGGTGCCGATGCAAACGTGCGCGCTATTGCCGGCTAACTGGCAAACGTGATCAATGTGGTCGCAGATGGCTTCGATTTTTAGATTAAAATCAGCCGGCGAACTATGTAAATGCTTCCACCCAGGCACCATCATGATGGCGTCGAACGCCATTCCTAAGATTCCCCCGCGCTGGATCACGGCGGTGACTTGATCGTCAGCGAACTGGCGATTCCAGGGTACTAATTTGCGACAATTTTGATGACTGGCCCAAATCGGTCCTTCGTAAATATCGATGGCTTGCCAAAATGTCTCGTCGCACAAATGGGTAACGTCGAGTATTAAATTGAGTTGATTCATTTCTCGGAGCAAATCACGGCCCACAGCCGAAAGGGGACCTCGCGCGTCGGTTCCCAGCGCATAACGACCTGGACCATAATGGGCCGGTCCCAACGCCCTCAGCCCTGCCTCGTAGCTGTCATGTAAGTAATCAAGGTGCACAATCGAGTCGGCTCCCTCAAGGCTGAGCACATAGCCAATCGGTGGCTCCGGTTCCGCGCCGCGGGAATCGATCGTGTAAAGTCCTTCCGGCCGTACGGGTTCCTCCAGCCAAAGCTGTACCTGCCGCCGCAATCCCTCAAGATCACGAATTTGCGTTAGCTGACCGTCCCGTTCCATCGCCCTGTACCACGCCAACTGACCTTGCGTTTGCGCCCAGGCCTGCTCGGGTGAGCGCCAGCCGGGTAGGGTATGATATTCGTTAGCAACGCGAGCAATCTGTGTGGCCACGCACAGACCGACTCTACCTCGCCGCATTTCGGGAAAACAAACGGTGTTATGCGACCGATCGACGCGATCGCGCTTTCCGCTGGCCATCGCCTGAATGTGCTCCGCCCGTCGCAGGCGTTCTTGCGACCAACGTAAATCACGGTTCCACTCCAACGCATTCATGGCCAAATCGAGATGAATGTCAAAAATCAGAGGTGTCTGCATGAGTGGCTCGTGGCTGGTAAGTTGCACCGCAGGTTTCGTCTTGCTCGCGTGGTATTATAGCCAAATCGGCTCGACGCCGTCGGCCTCTCCCGCGCGGATGCCATAAGTTTTGTGCCCCATCTTCCCTCGTCGCTGACCGAATATCATGAAGTTCTGGTTGCCAACCTACATCTTCGCGTTCCTGGTTGCTTTGCCAACATCAAAGGCTGCCGAACCGCCGAACATCTTGTTCATCTATCTCGATGACTTTGGCTGGCGTGACGCTGGATTTATGGGGTCAGACTTTTACGAAACTCCGCACCTCGATCGATTGGCTGCTTCGGGGATGGTTTTTAGTGATGCGTACGCCTGCGCGGCGAATTGCGCGCCGGCGCGGGCCAGTCTCATGTCTGGTCAGTATTCGCCGCGACACAAAATTTTCAACGTGGGCACCAAGCCGCGCGGCAAGGCCAAGTTCCGCAGGCTCGAGCACCTGCCGGGCACCGATACACTCGCGCCAGAGGTCATTACCTTTGCTCATCGGCTACAGCAGCAAGGTTACCGTACCGCCACGATTGGCAAGTGGCACCTAAGTGACGATCCAACCGGCTACGGGTTTCACGAAAATATTGCCGGCAATCACAGTGGCAGTCCACCACGCGGCTATTTTCCACCCCATCCGAATGCGGCGGGGTTGGCCACAGCAGCGGCTGACGAATATCTCACAGATCGACTCACCGACGAAGCTCTCGGTTTTATTGATCGCCACCACGACCAACGTTGGGCACTCTACTTACCTCATTTCGCCGTGCACACACCTCTGCAGGCGAAACCCGAGCTCTTGGCAAAGTTTGAACGAAAGCCAAAAGGCAAACTCCACTCGCACGCCGTGATGGCCGCGATGATCGCTGCTGTTGACGAGGGGGTTGGCCGTATCTTGGCAAAACTCGATGCACTCGGTTTGCGGAAAAATACCTTAATCATTTTTTCTTCTGACAATGGTGGCTATGGTCCCGCCACCGACATGCATCCCCTGAAGGGCTACAAGGGCACCTATTACGAGGGCGGTATTCGAGTCCCATTAGTCGTGTCATGGCCGGGGGTGGTTGAGCCGGGAGCCGCATCCAGCGTTCCAGTATCGGGCGTCGATATTTATCCAACGCTATGTGAGATTGCTGAAGCTCCGGCATCTGATCAGCAATCGCTCGACGGGATCAGTTTGGTGCCGGTGCTCAAGGGTGAATCCGGGGAGCTGTCAGAACGTGCGCTATTCTGGCACTTTCCGGCTTACCTCGAGTCCTATGCCGTTAGCGGCGAACAGCGTGATCCGCTATTTCGCTCCAGGCCGTGCAGCATTATTCGTCAAGGCCGCTGGAAGCTCCATAAGTATTTTGAGGATAACGGTTTGGAGCTTTACGATTTGGCAACGGACATCGGCGAGCAGTTTAACTTGATCGACCAGGAACCCGAGGTCGCGGCGTGCCTGCTGGCCTTATTGCAAAATTGGCAAGCCCAAACAGATGCGCCAATTCCAACCACGAAAAATCCCCAGTTCGACCCGGTGGCGGAACGTGAGGCAATCATGAAAAGATTGGCTCGCGAAAATTGAACCAGCAATCCTAATCGGCTCGAAAAAAACGTTTCATGTAAGGAAATGTCAGCTAAGTGAAGTGAACCGCTAATCGGCACTAATCAGCTTACCGGGCATTTGATTCGTGTTCTCGAAAATATACTGAACAGCGGTTGAGCAGAAGAAAGTAAATCGTCGAAGCACCTCCGGAACAGTCAGAAGACAAAACGGAATCAGCCGGAACTCGCTAACGTCCGGTTCCTCGGACCCGTGAGCTAGCGTTCAACGGCTGATATAACCGAAAGACTAATGTCGGAGTGCTTAACCACGCTCAGTTACCATTGGGAACGTTTGGGAAAAAGAGCAGTTCGTGATCATAGTAATTCCAAGGCGCATCATTTGAGAACGATCGGTCACGAACGCGGGTATCTCCGATCAAGACGAGTCCACCCGCGTTGAAGGGAAGGGGAACAGTCCAAGTCCCACCAACATGAATAACGCCTTCGTCTCCCGAACCACGATTAAGATTTGTTTTCTCGATGGAGTCAATCTGCGACCCGAGACCGACGCAGCCCTCGAAGAAGCTACCTTCGTAGAGATAGCCGTCTAACGCAAAGTCTAGTTTGTCGGGATCAAACGCTGGATCGATCGGGGCGCCCCAACTGCTCATTACGATCCAGAAATGCTGTTCCCCTGGGTAAGTGTAGTATTCGAAGTCCAACATGCGATGATGAATGTGCATTAATTCAACATCATGTTCAATCGCCAGAACTGGCGGGTTAACACTTGGGGGAAATGCGATCGGGGGAAAGTCGTCCGCGATTGCGGGTACGGCAGTTAAGAAACCAAATACTAAACTAAGAATTTTCTTGTGCATGCTTCTTTCTCACTAATTAAGCTAGCTAAACAGTAAGTACTCATCCGTTAACAAACCACGTATGGATGTCAGTTGATCTGCGGTTAAGAGATCCACCAAAGTTTGATCGCTGATGCTGAGGAACAGTCGTTGTAAATCGAGTTTCGCCGCCTTAGTCAAGTTGTCAAATTGAGCTAGCATGCTGGAGAGGTGTTCTTTGGATGTTGCGACTTCTGAGAGCAACTGAGGATTGATCGTCAATTGACTGATGTCGAAGATGTGGGTTCGAATCGCCATCTGCACAATTCGTGCGGCAGATAGATCGGCCACCTTCTCTACCGATTCTTCCAGTTCTTTAATTTGTTTCCATTCCAACTCAGTGACCCGCATGACGTCGGCTTGCTTGCCCCGGTCCCTAAACAGAACGTCCAAAGCATCGCTGCGAGTTCGTGCATACTCACGACGTTGGGTGTAAACTCGATGTGATAGTTCCGGGTTGATTGAAGTCAGATGCGTCAGTCTCCGGTCACCAATGATGTCGACAAGCTTTGCTGGATAGACGAGCGAGGGTGTTTCCGCCCCGACAATGAATTTTCCCTCGGCATTAAGTTGCGGATCGAGGAAGAGTCGGGAGTAGCAATCGGCAAAGCGACGGACCGTTCGCAGACGCTTCGGGGCGATGCCGTCATCGACCAGTTTCTGCTCAAACCGTTGGCAGACAATTAAAGGCATCACTCGCGAGTCCCAGGTTTGGAACTGTCGAGAGATATCTGCGGCAGCCAGGCCAATTTTCCAAGCGGTCTCAGCCTCCCAAGGGAGATGTGTTCCAAGTTCGGTTTCCAGCAGCGCCGAGAGACCGTAGAGTCGAAACCAAACCGTAAAGCGAAATTTCCTCAGCAACCCGGCATGCTCCGCGTCCAACATGTCCAATACCTGATTTTCTTGCTGAATGGTCGGCAGGTAGGGCTTCGTTGGATGGCGCACCGGCAGGTGCCACATCGGACGCATCAGGCCCAGTTGTTTGGGTTTTGTAAATCCCGCTTCGGTCCACTGGTCTTGGAATGCTTGCAAGGCCTCTTGCAACTTCCGTTGGTCCGTCGTGGTTGCCTCGCTGTTAACGGCGACGTTGTTTGGCAGAGACGCCAAGTACGGCATTCGGAAATCGAGACTTCGGCCAATCTGCCGCGCGTCGGGTTTTGACTTTGGACTCGATACAGTTAGCCATGCTTGGGGCGAAGCGGTTGGCCAGTTGCTGAAATCATGTCTCGCGGTATCGCTGCCGGATGAGATTTTAAGTTCTTGAGAAATTGCTTGGTTAGTAAATGACAAGCAAGACGCGATTAACAGCACAACGTGTGCTCGACGTATTTGATGTTGCATATTTCGCTCCCGAGAGAAAGCAGATCTCGCGTTGGCGATCCTATTGGCCAGGTTGAGCCAATAGGTCGGCCAGTGATGATCGGGAGATTTTCAAATGCGGATGGAGTGTTCGCGTCCCCCGATGAGACAGGAGGCTAACAACTCTAAAACGATGCTCAGCAAAAAAAGGGGTTGTATATTGGAAAACTATCAATTGGCAGGCCGATAAAATTGATCTTATCGATTATCGGTATGGGAGATCGACGCGAGGCGCAGGGCGCCGCGGACAGGATCCGATACGATGGTGATTTCTGTTGGCGCCGAAGACAATCTGTGTAATTGTTGGTTAACAAGATTGCGGTAACGATCTTGATGCACCAGCACTCCACCGGCCATGGCTAAGGGATAGCCTGATAGCTGCAATCGCCGTACCAGGATGGCAACTTGTTGGGCGAGTTGCTCAGCTGCTTCGTGAACAATCCGCTGGGCGATACGGCTGACCTTAAAGAGTTCAAAAATGGTCGGGGTCAGACTGGCTATCTCCTCACGCGTTCGTTCGGCAGCGTACGCCCAGGGAACAAGTTCATGGCTGGAATCGAGCCCGATTGCCGACAGAATAGTGTTGAAAAACAGTTGATCATTGGCCCGTCCGTCGGCAATGCGGCAGGCCGCCTTAATCGCCGCCAGAGCAATCGCATAGCCGCTTCCCTCATCTCCCAGCTTGGGGCCCCAGCCTCCACATCGCATCGTCTGACCATCGTGCCTTCGCCCCCAAGCAATCGAGCCAGTTCCCGCAATTAGGCCAATTCCTTCGCTGACAACTTCCGTCGATTCGATCGACCGCGTGGCGGCGAGTAGAATTTCCGCATCGGAGCAGACCATCACCTGGAGGCCGATTCCGCTGGCCAACGCCCATTGCTCAACCTGTTGACGTTCCTCACTGCGGCCACATCCAGCCAAGCAGAGGCAGGCCCGCGTCGTTGATGAGCGCGACAGATTGGCCTCAATAAAGGCCCGCTCGGTTGCGAGCAAGAGCTGATGGCCGGATTCCTCCAGGCCATGAATAGTCAGATTAGCGGGCCCCGCGCGTCCTTTGCCGAGTAATTGTAATTGATTTTGCTTCCGCGATCCCAGCCAGGCTTCTGTCTTGCTGCCACCCGCGTCGATGCCCAAGAATAGCTCGGGCGTTATCGTCTGCATCTTAGTCATTCCGAAGCTTCGCGGAGGGCATCACTCAAGCGACCGTGACACTTCGCTAACATTTCTCGTGCTGTTTCGACCGGCACATCGCGGAGGCTGCAGACAATCGCGGTCTTAACTTCGCCATCACAACGTTGCAGCTGCATTGAGGCTTGGTCGCTAGTCAATCCCGTGATCTCGCTAACTATGCGTCGGCTGCGATGTTGTAGTTTGATGTTGCTGGCCCTGACATCAACCATCAAGTTACCATAGGTTTTTCCAATTAAGATCATGGCACCGGTGGTCAACATGTTGAGCACCATTTTGGTTGCCGTCCCCGCTTTGAGACGGGTGGAACCACTGAGAATTTCAGGACCGACGATGGGGGCAATTATAACTTCCGCGTGCTTGTGCAATTCAGAATTTAGGTTGCAAGTGACGCCAACGGTTTTGGCTCCTACTTGGCGGGCATATTTTAAACCACCGAGCACGTAGGGAGTGCGTCCGCTGGAAGCGATACCAACGAGCACGTCGGCAGAAGAAAAATTGTGCGCGCGGAGGTCATCAGCGGCCAAAGTTGTAGAATCTTCGGTTCCCTCAACCGCCTTGGTTAACGCTTGCGGCCCACCGGCTATCAAACCGACAACCAACTCCGGTCGCGTATTGAATGTTGGCGGACATTCGGCAGCGTCCAATACTCCCAGCCGTCCCGATGTCCCAGCGCCGATGTAGAACAGCCGCCCACCGGCTTGGAAACTGTTGGCAATGATCGAAATCGCAGCGGCAATCGCTTGACGTTCACGCCCGACGGCAGCCGCCACCCCAGCGTCTTCCGCATTCATCAGGTTCACGATCTCAGCAGCGGAAAGGCGATCCAAGTTAAGTGAGTTCGGATTCCGCTGTTCAGTTGTCAAATCTTGGAGCATGGGGGGCGGGACTTGTGATTGTGAAGTTGTTAAAGTGTGACAAAGAATGGTGAAAACATGCCCGCAAACCAATGACGTTCAAAAGGCTATTCGATGGATTTTCAACTGGGGTGGGTCGATGCCACCGTGTTGGCCGCCTCCATTGGTTTGGTAATCGCAGTGGGCCTGCGAGCGCGGGGCAAAAGCCAATCGATGGAAGCTTTCTTGCTGGGTGATCGGAATCTTCCCTGGTGGGCAATCCTCGGTTCAATTGTAGCAACCGAGACGAGCACCGCCACGGTGCTCAGTCTGCCGGCCCAGGCTTTTGGGGCGACCGGGATGCGGTTCCTGCAGCTCGCGATCGGTTTCTTTTTGGGTCGCTTAATCGTCGTTTATCTGTTGTTGCCACTCTTTTTCCAAGGGCGGTTATTCAGCGCTTACGAAGTCTTGCGGCGGCGGTTTGGCATGACGGCCTTGCGGTCGGCGAGTTTGCTATTTCTGGTGACTCGCAATCTGGGTGATGGCTTGCGTCTGTTTTTGGCGGCCCTGGTGATCGAACAACTGTTGGGCTGGAGCTTTTTCTTTAGTGCGGTAACTATTGGTGGGGTCACCATCTTTTACACATATTTCGGTGGGATGCGGTCAATCGTCTGGAACGACTGTATTCAGTTGATGATTTACATGCTTGGCGCGGTAGCGACCTTGTTCATCATCAATTCGCTACTGCCCGATGGATTCGCGACTTTTTGGGAATATGCTAAAGACAGCGGCAAGCTGCAAGTCATTCAGCTCGGTCCACACACGGAAGTTACCAGCCGAGGCTTGTTGGCTTGGCTGATGACAGAGCCTTACAGCCTGTGGGCCGGTATCGTAGGTGGTTGTTTTTTGTCACTGGGCACGCATGGTACGGATCAAATGATGGTCCAGCGTTATCTCAGCGCGCGCAGTCAGCGCGATGCCGGGAGGGCGATTTTTTGGAGTGGAATCGTTGTCGGCGCACAGTTTTCGCTTTTTCTCGTCATCGGCGTTCAACTGGCTTGTTTCTTTTCCCTTCAGCCGAACGTGGAAATTGGCCGTCCGGATGAGGTTTATATCCGCTTTATCGTTGACTGGTTTCCCAAAAACGTCGGTCTGATTGGATTGATGTTAGCGGCGATCTTGGCCGCTGCGATGTCCACGTTATCGAGCTCCTTAAATGCGTCTGCCTCCGCCTTGATCAATGATTTCTATCTGCCGCTGCGAAAGACCAAGCCGGAACCTGACCATCTCTTTCGCTTGACGCGCCGGACCGCCGTCGGCTTTGGTGTTTTGCAGGTGGCCATCGGAATTTGGGCAACCACGCTCGACCAAACCGTGGTCAGCAATGCCTTGACGATTGCCGGTTACGCCGCCGGTTTGCTGCTGGGTCTGTTTGCCCTTGGAACGTTGACCACGCGGGTTGCTCAGCCTGCCGCGATGCTCGGTGCTGCCTGTGGGTTGCTGGCGCTGCTCAGTTGTCAGTTCCTCGTGCCTCCCCTGGCAGATCGTCTGTGGCCCGAATTGGGCCTACGCGTTGCCTGGCCATGGTTTGCCTTCATTGGTGCTTCCATTACATTTCTGTTTGGCTATCTGTTCTCATTTGTTGCCCCCGCTCGTCCCGCATCCTCTCCCCAGTAGTCAGGTTTTCGCATTATGGGCTATTCCCACTTCATCGATTCAATCACGCCCAGGGCTGTGCTACGGTTCTGCTCGGCACTCGCTTTGCTGATTAGTTTTGCGGCTGGTGGGAGATCGCTGCCCGCGGCGCCACTGCCCGGTGGCGAACCACTGCCCGCCTGTGAACAGCTGGCTGAAGTTGGCTTGCCGGATGATTTGGTTGAGCGGATCCAGCCATTAATTGAGCAAGGTATTGCCGCGGATAAGCTTCCCGGCTGCGTAGTCTGCGTTGGTCGTCAGGGCCGCATCGTATTGCTGGAAGCGTTTGGCAACAAACAGTTGCTCCCAGAGCCTGTGCCGATGACGACCGATACGGTGTTCGATTTAGCATCGCTAACGAAACCGGTGGCGACTGCCACCTGCATCATGAAACTTATCGAGTCTGGTCAGCTTCGCCTGGGGACGCGTGTGGCTGATTTAATTCCCGAATTTGGCACGCATGGCAAAGAGGTGATTACGGTCCAAGACTTATTGATCCATCAAAGTGGATTGATTCCCGACAACGCGCTCGCCGACTATCAGCAGGGGCCAGAGGTTGCCTGGGATAAGATTTGTCAGTTGCAACTCATCGCTCCCGTGGGCAGCTTGTTTAAGTATTCAGATGTCAATTTTATTGTCTTGGCTGAGATCATTCAGCGGCTCACCGGCAGCAACGTCGATCAGTTTTCGCAAACAGAGATTTTCGCGCCTTTAGGGATGCGAGAAACCAGCTTCGTTCCTGCGGAGCCGCTGGCCCGGCGGGCGGCGCCCACGCAGCAGCGTGATGGTCAATGGATGCGCGGCCAAGTGCATGACCCGCGAGCTTATCTCCTCAACGGAATCGCCGGTCACGCGGGGTTATTTTCCACCGCTGGCGACTTGGCCGTGTATGCACAGATGATGCTCGGGCGTGGGACCTTTGAGGTGGATGCCGCTGATTCGGTACGTGTGCTCTCCCCGCAGACGGTTGCAAAAATGGCCGCGCCCTATCAGGTATCGAGCGGTCTGCGCGGCCTCGGTTGGGACAAACAAACTGGGTTCTCCAGCAATCGTGGTGACCTGTTGAGCTCCGAGGCGTTTGGGCACGGCGGCTTTACGGGCACCGTGCTGTGGATCGATCCCAAACTCGATCTCTTCTTTATTTTCCTCAGCAATCGCGTGCATCCCGATGGCAAAGGGAGCGTCAATCACTTGGCCGGCCAGATTCTGAATGTGATCGTTGGCTCTTTGGATGGTACCTCGACTGCGGCAACTAGTAGCGTGGCAAAGCCCGCAGTGTTGACTGGCATTGACGTGTTGGTGCGAGATCAGTTTCGTCAGCTGCGGGGTCGTCGCGTGGGGCTGATCACAAACCATACCGGTCGTAATCATGCGGGCCGAAGCACGGTGGAGCTATTGCATCAAGCTCCGGAGGTCGAACTTGCGACCCTGTTCAGTCCCGAACATGGATTTAAAGGGCAGCTCGATGTGAGCAAGATCAGCGATAGCCAAGACGCAACGACGGGTCTGAAAATTTACAGTCTGTACGGGGCGACCCGACGACCAACCGCCGAGATGCTCTCGGGAATCGATACCGTCGTATTTGATATTCAAGACGTGGGGGCCCGCTTTTACACGTATATTTCGACCATGGGTGAAGCGATGCAGGCCGCCGCCGAGCAGCAAAAAAAGTTTGTGGTGCTGGATCGGCCTAATCCGATCAACGGTCGTGATATCGCGGGACCCATGCTCGATCCGGGAGCCGAATCATTTGTCGCCTTTCATCGTCTGCCAGTCCGGCACGGTTTAACCACCGGGGAATTGGCATTGCTGCTGAAAGCCGAGTTAAACCTTGAGTTGGATCTAGAGGTCATCCGCTGCGAGGGCTGGCAACGGGACGATTATTGGGAGGCGACTAATTTGACTTGGGTAAACCCGTCGCCAAACATGAGAAGCTTGACCCAAGCGATCTTATATCCCGGTATCGGGTTGCTGGAGCTAACAAATCTGTCCGTGGGACGTGGTACAGACACTCCTTTCGAAGTGATTGGCGCTCCTTGGATGGACGCGCGTCAATTGGCCGCTGAACTGAACGCACGCGAGCTTCCCGGAGTTGTGTTTGTACCCATTGAGTTTACACCAGCTTCGAGTAAACACGCTGATACGTTGTGCCATGGCGTGAACATTGCAGTGACTGATCGTGCCGAGTTGCAACCTGTGCGAGTTGGTTTGGAAATCGCCGTTTGCTTGCGTAAACTCTACCCGGATGCCTGGGAGCTGAAGAATTTTAACCGGCTGTTGGGTAACGAGCAAATCTATGAAGCAATCGTCGCCGGCAAGCCAATGAAAGACATCTTGCCACTAGCTCATGAGGGCCTAGCGACGTTTCAAAGAACACGACAACAATATCTGTTGTATGGAAATTCAGATCAATAGCGGTCTCGCCCCGACCGTTCTCCTCGAACGCATTTTAATTCTGTTATGACTCGCCTATTTGCCGGCACGCCGTTTGATATTCCGCCAACTTGTGACGACTGCGGTGAGACCGAGTCGGAGTGCACCTGTTCCGCGGCTGAGAAAGCGGAAGCCGCGGAGCTGCGGCAACGCGAGGCTTTGCGTTTGCCGCCTGGGAAACAGAAGGCTCGCGTGAGTGCTCAGAAGCGAAAAGGGGGACGGCAAGCAACGGTCGTCGAGGGTTTGACGGCCGTGGCGAACGATTTGCCAGAGCTGCTCAAGAAACTTCAGCTGGCATGTGGCACGGGAGGCACTGTGAAAGCCAAGGAGAATCTCATTGAGCTGCAAGGAAACCATGTGCAGGTCGTGCGGGATTCATTGCAGAAAATCGGTTACCGCACAAATTGATGCTAAGTACCTCGACATAAGTCTTTCGGTTATATCAGCCGTTAAGCTGGGCGATCGAGGATCGCTATTGGCTGGCAGCCAGGGTGACGATCGTGGTTAGGCCATTGAGGAACACATGGACAACCACGCTGGCCCAAATACGGCCAGTTTGTCGGTAGAGATAGCCCAGACCGAGCGCTAGGAAAAAGAGGCTGATCGGTGCTGGGCCTTGACCGGCATGGGCTGCCGCGAATACCAAGCTGGAGATAACCAGGGGCCAGCGTGCCACGTGCTGGATCGTGCTCCCATCTCGGCTAATTCCCTGACTCGCTTCGCCAGGCGGTGTGGAGGGTTTTGATTCGTCTTCAGTGACTCGATCGGACGCTGCGATGTCACCGTCTGATTCCGCATCAACGCCTGAGTCTGCTTCGTTCGCTATATCTGGGGTTAAAATGGTCGAACTGGCATCGTTTCGTTGAGGGCGAAAGTTGAGATGTTCCAGCCAACCTTGAAAGAGACCGCGGAAAAAAAACTCTTCAGTGAGTGGGGCAACGATGGTGGAACTGGTCACCATGATGGCAATCACGCCCCAAGTCTGTGGCGAATTCAAAACATCGATTAGCGGATGCTCATATTTGATAAAGTAGACCAAAATCGACTGCAGCATATAGACTGGCGGCAGCAGCATCACGATCGCCGCTATGCCAATTCGCAGATCGCGCCAGCAAGGTAGAAAACCGTAAGCACTCAGCGGGATCCCGCGCAGGGAAATCCAAAGCAGAGTGAGCGTGGTGGAGAGCACGGTCGCAATCGCTTGCACGGCGATCGAGGGAATCAAACGATCGAAATCGATTTGTTGAACGGGCTTTTGCGGAAGATTTTCCGCTTGTTCCGCAGCGGATTCTACGGCCTCAGCGTCCTCAGTCTCCGGCTCTGTTTTCGCCTCGAGCTCAGCCGCAGTCTCCGTGTCTGCCTTGGCACTTTCGGTGTCTGAGGTGGAGCCTGAGTCAGAGGTTACCGAGACAGCGGGTGGGGCAGCAGCCGGTGGGATCAGCAACGGGGCCAAGAGCGCGGCGGTCAACCCAAAGATGCCAACGGCAAGGAGCAGGTCGGAAAAGCTGGCGCCGACTCCAGAACGTTTCTCAGGCTCCAAGATTGGCTTTCCCAAAAACAGTTTGACTCCCGCCACTGTCCAGAGCACAAAGGAGCCGCTGAGCCACAGCAACGCCAGCATCGAGAGCAACAACAGCAGAACGTTGGGGGGCGCGTCGGGGGTAAGATTCGAGTCGAGCATTAGCTATTTTCAGCGGGTACAGTCCTGAGAACGCGACCGGCGATGAAGACATAGTCCAAACCGGAAACCAGCGTGAGCAGGATGGCCGACCACACCGTGAGTACGCTGGACATCGACAACCAGTTTGGCGCTTCGGGCGTCATCAAGTCGATTAAGACGACGATCACGGCTGCACATTGCAGCACCATTTTCCATTTGCCCAGTTGGCGAGCGGAGAAATCCCCGCCGGAACCTTCAATCAGACCGCGGAGCGAGGTGACAAGCAACTCGCGTCCCACCACAACGATTGCCATCCACGCTGCGATTCCCGATTCGCTGACACCCACCAAGGCGATGAAGGTGCCACAGATGATAATCTTGTCAACGAAGGGATCGAAGATGCGTCCCAATTTGGTCACTTGCCCGTATTTGCGGGCCCAGTACCCATCGATCCAATCGGTCGATGCCGCGATCACAAAGCAAACACAAGCGGCGAAAAACAGCTCGTAGGCGATCAGCCCAAACACCACGCAAGACAGCACCAGCCGGCTGGAGGTCAGCAAATTTGGCACGTTCCACGGAGAAACGGCTTTACCGCTAGTCGCAGTGGTCATGAGTGGCTCCCAACGGACTGAAGAAAATGATCGAGTCGTGGCGGGTTAGTGTGCTTGATCAACAGAGACCGCAATCAAATCATAACCTTGTGACCCCACCACTTCACATGGCACCATTTGTCCCACGGCCAATGGTTCGTCGGTTCCTTCAGAGATGTAGGCCACGCCATCGATTTCCGGTGCGTCCGCAAATGAACGCCCCAACCACACGCCCGGTTGGCCTTCCAGCGGGCTGTCGATGAGAAAGTCGAGTGTTTTGCCGACCATCGCATCGTTATGCTCAAAGGCGATCTCTTGCTGGACCTGCATCAACGTTTCACGCCGATGTTCTTTAGTGGCTTCGTCAATCTGGTTCGGTAGGCGAGCTGCAGGGGTATCAGGTTCGAACGAATAGGTAAAGACACCGAGCCTCTCGAAATGCCACTTGTTCACAAAGTCCACCAACTCGGCAAAATCTTCATCAGTCTCGCCGGGAAAGCCGGTGATCATGGTGGTCCGCAGCATTAACCCATCAATGCGGCTGCGAAGTTTGTCGAGTAATTTTTCGGTGTCGGTGCGGTTGACCCGTCGGGCCATGCGTTTAAGCATTGCATCGCTGGCGTGCTGCAGCGGCATGTCAATGTAAGGAATAATGCGTTGGGCACCGGCCAACGTATCGATCAGCGTGTCGTCAATGTACATCGGATAAAAGTACATCAAGCGAATCCACTCGATACCCTCGATTTGATCGAGTTCTTTGAGCAGTTCGGACAAGCGAGGGCGGCCGTACAGATCGAGGCCATAGTAAGTGGTATCTTGAGCCACGATCACCATCTCGCGAACCCCCGAAGCAGCCAACGCGCGGGCCTCGGAAATCACTTGTTCAAACGGTTTGCTAGCGTGCTTGCCTCGCATTTTGGGAATCGCACAGAAAGTGCAAAGCCGATCGCAGCCCTCGGAGATCTTCAAGTAAGCGAAGTGTCGGGGAGTTACAGCCAAGCGGTGACTGTCAGGCAACGCGCGAATTGGGGCCGGTCGGAACACCGTGCGTTGCTCGTCCAAACCACCGATCAGTCGATCGGCAACCGCCACGATCTCATCGCGACCAAAGACGCCGATGAGCGCGTCGATGTCAGGGCGTTCGGTCAATAACGATTCCCGTTGACGCTCGGCCAAACAACCGCTGACAATGACGCCGCGAATCTTGCCGGCTCGCTTGAGCGCCAACATCTCGTCGATCGCTCCCAACGACTCGGTGCGAGCGGCGTCAATAAAACCACAAGTGTTGACGACGACGAAATCGGCACCCTCTGCGTCATGCGTGAGCGCATAGCCATCGTGCTGCAGGCGTCCCAGCATCTGCTCGGTATCGACCAAGTTCTTGGGGCATCCCAAGCTGATGACCGCGTAATGCCCGCGGACGGCATGTTCGCTACTTGCGGTCGAAGGTTGGAGGCCGGGCTGGTCGGTGACAATTGGTAACTGCATTGCGGTCGATGACTAAGGGGTTGTTGGACAACGAACGTTCACCCTTGCAGGGTACCCGACATTGAACACTTCGCAAAGGAAGCGAATGGACACGAGGCAGTGAATTTCTCGAAATTTTACCCGAAAGTTAGCCCATCTGGTCCGGTATTGCCGGAACTCCATGCAGCAGCTCGCCCAACAGGATCGCCAGCGTTGCGGCCATGGTCTGCAAACTCATCGATGCCAGGGGCCGACGGCCGGCTACCGCTTGAGCGGCTTGATGGGGGGCCAGCGGCAAATGGACAAAGCAGCAACGGGTGGGTAACCCCCGTTGAGCGATCAGATGCTGACTCATAAACAAGATCGCGTTGCAAAGATAAGTCCCCGCGTGGTGCGAAACTTCAGCCGGGATGCCGGCCGCCAATAATTTCTGCAGCCACGCCTCCAGCGGCAAATTCGAGCGATAAGCGGCCGGCCCACTTTCAATCAATGGCGCACCAGTGTCGGTGGTGTTGAGGCCGGTCGATTCCAGTTTGATGGCGGTAGCCCCCGGCGACTGCCCAAGGTGCAAAGCAAAATCATATCCAGCGAGTAAATCTTCGCTGAGCCGATGCGTTGTCTCGGCCAGATTAACCGGGTAACGCCGCGTGACGACTTGCCCGCCGGAATCGAACCAACGCGTCAATTCCACCAAAGTTAGCCAACTGCTATTCTCCGGCCACTGATCGTAAGGCGCAAAAGCGGTCAGCAAAATTTTGGTCATGCAGCTAGATCCGCCAGTAAATCAAGGGAAGCAAAAGTAGTTGACAAGAAGACAGGCTATGAGTAAGGGGGGGCAGAGTTCAATAAAGTTCTCATGACACATTGCCAGCGGCTGCTGAAATCTCCACCGCTTGAATATAGTTGCCCGATCGGCAAACGTGTGGTCCCGATCGCGCATTGACACCTTTTTTATCAGCTGGCAAGCGTGTACAAAAGTTTCAGCTCCGGTTTGCTGGCTGACCAGTCGGTGTCTTCCGCTATTTTCAACCGTGATAATTTCCGCGAGTGAGTCGTTCATGGATCTAGGACTTGAGGGTCAGGTGATCGTCGTCACCGGTGGTGCCAGCGGTATTGGTTTGGCCACCATCCGCCTGCTCAGCGAAGAAAAAGCCATTCCGGTCTGTTTTGATTTGCAGGCTCCGCCGGCGGATAGCGGCTGTGCCAGCTGGCAAGTCGACATCACCGATTTGCCTTCCGTTTCGGCCGCCTATGAGAGTCTCGCCAGCGACTTCGGCACCCCGGTTGGACTCGTGCACGCGGCAGCCATTGGTTCGGGAAAATTTGGTTTCCCCTTCAGCCGTTTGGAGCCTGACGACTGGCGCAAAGTACTCGAGGTAAACGTGATGGGGATGACCAACGTTGCTCATGTCTTCGGCCCCGCACTGCAAACGGCTGGGCGGGGGGCGATCGTTTTTATCGCCAGCATCTCGGGGCAGATCGGGTCGCAAACAGACCCGCCTTACAGTGCTTCCAAGGCGGCCAACATTAACTTTGCCCAGTGTCTCGCTAAGGACTTGGCGGCAGCATCGGTCCGCGTCAATAGCGTCTGTCCCGGGATGGTGCAAACGCCGCTGAACCGCAGTGTCTGGCAAGCTTGGCATGACTCGCAAGCCGCCGATCAACGGTTGTCCTACGAGGAGTGGGCGGGGGCTAAGATTAAGGCCGCCGTGCCGCTGGGGCGTTGGCAACAACCCCGCGACGTGGCCAACATGATCGTCTTTCTGCTGAGCGACCGCTGCAGCGAAGTCACCGGCCAAACAATCAACGTGGACGGCGGCTTCGTAATGCACTGCTAACGCTTGGCAACCGAACCTTTAGCCGACGGGCCCGCCTGCTTGAGTGCTTCGAGTACCTCCTGCTGGTTGACTAAATCGCGGAGCACGATGGGGTCATTGGGCCGGCCACCTGGGTAGATCGCCAACACGGGTATCGAGTTGCTGTTGAGCTCGCTCAATTTGTCGCGAATCTCATCGTTGTGATCGGTCCAGTCAGCCAACATGGGGACCGCGCCGAGTTCTTCCAACATCTCAGCTGTCTCTTCCGTGTTCAACGCGCGATTGTAATTGACAATACAGTTGACACACCACTTGGCGGTAAAATCGACCATCACGGTACGACCCTCTGCTTGTAACTGTGCCAAACGTTGTTCGCTGTATGGTTCCCATGGCATTTTCTCAGCGCCGGGGATTAGCAGGCGAAAGGCCAAAAAGCCAACCAGCAAAGCCGTGGTAATGCCACCGGTCCAGGCGGTGAACCGCTGGTGAAATGGTTTCCAGTTCGGCACTTGGCCAATCCACCAACATCCAAACCAAGTACCGATCAGGGTGACAAACACGAAGACTCGGTATTGATCGGAGAACCCGGCAAACAGGAAGGCCACGGTTCCCAGCAGCACGAATGCCATTAGTTGTTTAAGCGTCTCCATCCAGGGGCCCGGTTTGGGCAGCCAATAAACCAAGTGTGGCATCAGGCCGATGATGATGTAAGGCAGAGCCATGCCCAATCCGACTGTGGTAAAAATTAACCAAGTCACCACTGGCGAGGCGGCCAGCGTGAAACCGAACACGGCTCCCAGCAACGGACCGCTGCATGGGGTGGCCAATAAGGTGGTGAAAATGCCTTTGAAGAAAGCGCCCGCGGGCCCCTCTTTTTTCTGCAACTGTTGCGATGCTTTTCCGGAAGCAAAACCTGGTAAGGGAATTTCCCAGACTCCCAGAAAGCTCAACGCCATCGCAAATACCAGCAACGTTAAGCCTAAGCGGAATTGCCAGTAGGTAAATTGCTGGCCCCATGAAAAGGAGTCGCCGCTGGCAACCTTCACGGCAATGGCAATTCCGGCCAACAGCCAGAAGACACTCAACAGACCAAAGGAATACCACATATTGTGACTGAAGATTTTGCGCTGGTCGTCACCAGCCGTATCGACCAACGCCATCAGTTTCAGGCCGACGACTGGCAGCACGCAAGGCATCAGGTTGAGGATCAACCCGCCGATCAACGCCATGCCGAGAATCACGCCGAGCGACGATTCCTGATTCCCAGATCCGCCCTGCAGTTTACTGGCGTCTTTGCTCTCCTCGCCGTTTGGATTGCTAACCCATTTGGTTTCGCCCGCCAGCTCCAGAACTTTACCGTAGGAAGCTTTCTCAAACGCTAATGGTTCAGCCTGGTCACTGATCGCTGAACCAACTTGCAGCGTGCCGGAAAATTCAAACGCTTGCGGCATGCGGCAACTGGAATCCGTACAAGCCTGATAGACCACCGCACCGCCAATCTCATATTCGCCAGCAGCGGCATCGGCTGGAATGGTGAGGGGAATCGTCCAGGTCACTTCACCTTCATGATAGGCTACTGGGTCAACGCTGCCCCCCTTGGCATCGACGATCGGCTCGGTTGAAGCCTGCGGTGCTTCGGCACGCAGTCCAGCCAGACGCGTCATCACAAAGTTGGTGGAGTTTAACTCGGCATTGGTGACCGCTTTGTAGACATGAAAGGTTTCATCGGGAGTGGCGGTCAATTGCAGTTTTACCTGCTCGCCAGGTGCCGCTGTGCCAGGCACCAGTGATCCTTTCCAAGCGACAACACCTTGCTTCGCGCGATAGGTCCCCGATGCGGCGGGAGCCGGGTAAGTGCCCGCGAACTTGGCTAGATAAGTGTCCGCCAAGGGGACGCATGAGCCATCGGTGCGACAAGTGAGGCCTTCTAGATCAACTTTAATCTCGACGGTCTTGCTAGCCGTTGGATCCGCAAATTGGATGGGGGCCGACCAAGTCACCGTGCCGGAGTGTTCTTCGACCGGCAAGTCTTCCCAGACATCTGAAATCGTTTTATGGGGCTGTTGGTCTGGAACGAACGGTCCCAGTAAGCTGACCCCTTCCGGCTCCGAGACTTTGATCGTCGTTCTGGTCGGGCCACCCTTCTGCTGAGTCAGCGAATAAATGTGCCACTGGGGAGCCAACCGCGCGGTGACTCTCAAACGGCCGCGATCGGTTCCTTCGGCAACCTCAAACGAGGTGTCGATGCCAATCGGGTTGTCGTTGCTCAACCCGTCTTGCGGAGCGAGGGGGTCGAAGGCGTTGAATTCATTAAAGAAAGCATCTTGCCCCAACGCTTGAGTGCCCCCCAAACTGCCGCCGGTAACTAACGCGGCGAGGGCCACCATGAAGACAGACAGCTGGCTGCCAAGGTATTTCCGCCTACCAGCGGCAGGAGGTCTGTGAGCACCAATTGAGAGCATTGCTTTCGACGCCTTCCGACTAAAGTGACTGGATAACCAGCTGAATTTTAGGGTTTTCATCAATTTGAGGTCAATCATATCATATCGGACCAGATGTTCAGGCGTGAAGCAACCAACCTGCTCCAGCCAAACATCCGTTGCCATACCATTGCTTCAGGGCCTGGAAAGTCGCGATGCTCGATTAACAACCAATGCACCCAGTTTCCCAAGTTAATTAGTGGCGAGCAGGCGACCAAACAGCGGGTTAATTCCACTTCCTGCTGGTTGAATGGACGGATCGCCCCATAAGCCGCCAGCAGACGCTGCCAAATCTCTGGCTCGCGTTGCTGCCAATCGGCCCCTTGATAGATTAATTCTAAGCTGCTGAGCAAGCGTGATAAGTCGACTGCGGCGGAGTCCACCCTGACGGCGTCAAAATCAACCAGCGACACTAAGTTTCCATCGCGAAACAGACAGTTGCCAAGATGGAGGTCTCCCAACACGTGGCACTGAGGTACTAGTATTTCGCTCCAAGATCGTAACTGGTTCAGCAACTCAACACGTTGCCGCATCCAGCCCAACTGCCAAACTTGCAACGCGGTCAAGGCTTGGCGTTCCAGCAGCGGCGATAACTGTCGCCGCCGCAGCTGTTCTCCGAGGATCAATCTCCTTTGGTCGGGCGGCCCCACGCGGGCGAACGTGTCGTCGAGCCATTCGATACGCTCCCGGCGCGCGAGAATGGCTGGTGAAGGGGCGCTCGCCTGCGCGCTCGCCAAAAAGCTGGTTGATTCGCCTGCTTCCGCCGCTTGAGAAAATTCGGCAGCAGCTTGGGCAACTTGCTCGGCCGGTTGTAGTAGTTCCTGATCAGGCTTTAGCTCCGTTCCCTCGACCCACTGGCAACAATCCCAGCCAACCTGGTCGAACCAAATCCAGCCAGCCATGTGCCGTCTGTTTGACGCTACTGTTTGCCGTGTTTCCGACGCAGGAAAATATTGGGACCTTGCTGCGGGGATCAATGGAAAATGTGCCGCTCGAACCCGCTGTAGGACCTTAAAGATAAACTCCAAGCGAGGTTGCGATACGCTGGCACCCCAGCGCTTGAGCGCCCAAACTGAACCATCCACGCAGCCGACGCGCCAAACTTGCGATCCACTGAGTCCACCTGAGATAGTGACAACCTCTATAATTTCACCAGGTGCGAACCACCACTGGGAAACTGCCGCTGGGATCGTGATGCCGGACACGTTGCGCACTAGCTGCTGGGTGACCGAAATTGGCTGACCAGTTGGTGAGCCAATTCACCCCAGTGTCGAGTCTCACCCTGCAGCCAGATAATGCGGTTTGTTGAGTCGATGCATTCCAGCCCAATCCAGAGCGTTTCCTCAGGCAGTACGTTGACGACTCGATCAGCCCACTCAATCAAGCTGAGGTTATCCTGAGCACCAATGAATTCATCGACCCCCAGCTCCAGAAATTCGTCATCATCCACGATGCGATAGGCATCCAAATGATGTATCAAGCGTTCGTCAATCGGATAACTTTTTATCAAGGAAAAAGTTGGGCTGGTGATCTCGTCACGGGCAATTCCAGCGGCCGAGATGATGGCTTGGGCCAGCCGGGTCTTGCCGGCACCTAAGGTGCCGACCAAGCCCACGCAGCTGTCGCTGGGAAGCATGCGAAACAATAATTCCCCCAGTCGATCAGTATCGTCCAGTGAGGAGAGTTGCCAATTCGCCAATGTGGTATAAGTCGATTTCACGAGCGGCGTCCATGAATAAAGCCGCGTGGACTGAGCCTTTCCAGTTGGCTGGATGCCTTCTGCTGGCCTGGCTTGGCTTTGGCCGCCGTCTGCGGTTTGCCGGCTGATTCAGTGTCCAGCGGCTTTCGCGCCCACAGCCCAGTCCGCCCGGTAAAAGTACCCAAGCGGGTCAGCGGCACATCGAAGTTCATCGCCAACAGCCTGTCAACTTCAGTGGGTGGGATTGCCAAGATTAACTCAAAATCCTCGCCGTCACCCCAAGCATGTTCGACCGCTGTTTGGCCATCCTGCTCCGCTAAGCGGTAGGCGTCTGCGTGCAGCGGGATCGCTGATAATTCAAACTCCGCTCCCACGCCGCTGGCGGCACAGAGACGATCAAGATCGAGGGAAAGACCATCGCTGACATCGATCGCGGCGTGCACGTTGAACGCTTCGGCAATTTGCAAAGCGGCATGCAGACGAGGAGTGGGAGTTAAATGTCTGCCCAAGATGCTGCCTCCGAATGCGCCGGTGACCACGATCGCATCTCCCTCTTTAGCTCCGCTCCGCAGCCAGCGTCGCTGCTGAGGAACTGTGCCGAGCACGGTGACGGCAATCGCCAGGGGGCCATCATAAACGGTGATGTCACCGCCGCTGATCGACAAATTATATTCGTGGGCTACCGCCAAAATGCCTTCGTAGACGCCAGCCGCAAGCTGCGTCGCATCGGATGTGGGTAACGATAAATTTACTAGCAGCGTGGTGGGGGTGGCGGCCATCGCAGCCATGTCACTCAAGTTGATCAAGACTGCCTTGCGGCCAATGTCGGCGGCAGCATGCTGGGAGCTCAAGAAATCAACGCCGTCAACAATTTGATCGGTGCACACCACCAATGATTCACCAGCGGTCGGCAGTTGCAGGATCGCCGCGTCATCACCGATCCCCACCTCAACTTGTGGAAGCGATGCGCACCGCCCCCGTAGCCAAGCGATAAAACTCTGTTCCATGGATCGATTGCTTTGCGGAGAGTAATGTGGGGAAAAAGCTGCCGAATTCAGAAACTGCTCGAATCGCCGACTTGAGTACGAATGTTTTAGCGGAAATTAAGCCGCGTTGTCATCCTCCCCTAAAGTGATCATGACCGGAATCGCTTCACCAACTCGTAGCACCGACAATCGCACTTGCTGGCCCGGTGCCAGGGTCTCAATCACGCTCATCAGATCGTCCAGGGTGCTGACCGGTTTCCCCTCAACGGCCAAAATTTGGTCGGCATACTCATAGTCGACGCGTCGTTGTTCGCCGAAATAAGTTCGCTGCCGGACGATCCGAACCCCGCGAAGACCGGCATTGTCGGCCGGCCCGCCCGGCAAGACTTGACCAATCAACAGGCCATCATCGAGCTGAATGTAGGCGGCGATACCGAGCGAGGGCCGCACTACGCGGCCATCGCGAATCAGCAGTGCCGAGACACGGCGGATCGTGTCGGCCGGAATTGCAAATCCAACGCCGGTGTTGCCGCCCGTGGTGGTCGCGATGGCGGTGTTCATGCCGATCAAGAGCCCCCGGCTGTCGAGCAGTGGTCCTCCCGAATTGCCCCGGTTTAAAGCAGCGTCGACCTGGATCAACGACTTCAGCACGCGATGATTGTGAGACGGCATCTTTCGTCCCAAACCGCTGACAACACCCACTGTCATGGTCCGTTCGAGGCCGTAAGGGCTGCCGATTGCATACACGCTCTGTCCCACAACCAGCTCCTTTGATGTGCCAATTTCGACCGGAAACAGCAGTTCTTGTGGGGCGTCAATTTTTAAGACGGCCATGTCGTTGGGGGGATCCTGGCCGACCAGCTGGGCTTCAAATTGTTCACCATTAAAGATCGTCACCGTTAGGCGGTCGGCCCCCTCAATCACATGGTAATTCGTTAATACATGTCCACTTTTGTCCAATATCGAGCCGCTGCCACTGCCCTCCTGTTGCGAAGCTGTCTGAAAAAAACGGTCCATCTGGATTGCTTCGGTCGAGATGTGGACAACCGAACGATAATTGCTTTGGTAAACCGCAATGTTGCGTTTTTCGCCCGCCGTCAGATAATCCTCGCCATCAATCCCCAGTTGCTGATCCGGCAGGGGGGTTGAGGTTAAAGCGGTTCCGCCAGCCGATGATGGCTGTTTATCGGCAGAAAATGGGGCAGGTTCTGAGGCAGGTTCTGAGGCAGGTTCTGAGGCAGGTTCTTTTGGTTGTTGATCGGTGGTTAATCGATTCCCCGGTTGATTGCCGCCAGTGGCAGCAGCGGAGTCGTTCGCCGCAGGCAGCGTTTGAAAAATCAAATAGCTAGTCACGCCAGCTGATCCGGCGGCGGTGATAAACAACAGGATGGCGATCGTCACTGGCAACTTCATTGGTTCGTTCGCTCGTGATCGTGTTGGTGGATGGAACAGGCGGTATGCCAAGTAGGCGAAACTGAAATAACAGAATACATCGCTGCAAATCTCGCGCTCAACATGGATTTCAAACCAAGCATTTCACATGATTGGTTTTTCCCTCACAGGCGGATCAACCCTGAAGGTAAGGCTAATCGCCCTCCAATTGGCTAATCATTCATGTTTAACCAACCGGCAAGGTAGCGAGGGCAAACTGCGTCAGCCGATAAGAAAACCCAGCGGGTAGGTTTGGTTCCCACTCTAATTATCGGGAACGCCCCCAGGCCTGCCGGTCAATTATTTACCCACCTCACTTCATCATTCATTTCCGCCTTGCCAGCGACCGCGCCCGCGGTCTTCGGAACTTTTGCCGGTAAGGGGTCAGGAGGACCTTCAGATGACACGTTCACTATGTAAATGGCTCGCTTCGTTCGCCCTGATTGCGGCGCCGACCATGGCCAGCGCCCAAACGTTGATCGGCCAGTCTCGCTTGGCCCCGGTGGCACTCGAAGCACGTTGCCGATTTGCTGACAGCATGCTTGATGGTCCCTTCTACTTGGCCTCCCTTGGTTCGGACCCCTTGCACACGTTGGTGCTCGAGCAAGATCTGACGGTCGACAAGGTTGTGGAAATTGAAGCTGAGGTTGCGGAGGCTGGTGCGAAAGTAAATTCAGCGCTGGTCGAACCCCCCTCGATTGCCGCAAAATCGCACTTCTGCCCCTACGCTGAATTGGCTGCCGCAGAGCCGCTCGATGCGGATTTCAGCGAAACCCCAATTGTAGACCGCGATCCGCGAGTCGCACTTTTTCGCGCCCCCGGATTGCCAGACCGGCCACTGGCTACAGAGTCACATCCCGCCGACTTGCCGCAATCAAGCGGTTTGCCTCTATACAGCTGCGCGCCTGAATATATTGCTGAGCCCGAATACAGTTGTGAGCCCGAATACAGTTGTGAGTTAGATTACCGTTGCGGGTTCGAATTCGACTGCATGCCTGAGTACAGCAGCGGGCCGAAAGCACGCATTTCAGCAACCAACGACTTGGTCGTCGTGCCAGCTGCCCCCGAAGTTCCCGCGCCGGCGAGTTTGCAGCGCAATCCGCTGGTCGGTTCGTCTCCCACGATCACGTTGTTGCAAGAAGAATATCGCGCTTACGATTACACCCAGCCGCCAGTGGTGCGGATTGATTTGCTCGGAGTTCGCGTGCCAAAGTCGTGTCAGTTGGCATCCGCTCCAGTTGCCAGCGAAACGCCGCCTGTCGAGCAGCATGTGGTGGCGGAACTCCATGTGCCTGTAACCTGTTGGATCGATTCGTTAGTATGGACGGGCGAGCGTTGGTTGGCCAACAACGGCCCCCTGCGACCGTGGCTTGATGCCAGGTTGTGGGGCGAGCAGTTGGCCGAGTTGTCAACTGAAGCGGTGACTTCGGTGGCAGATTGGGCTCGTCCCGCCTTGCCGATCTTGACGCATTCCTTAACACCGCAAGCACCTCTGCCGGCCGCTCCGCAGCCACAATTTCAAGTCAGCGAATTGACGATGGCGGCGGCCGTTTTGCATTCGGCAGCCGGTGAACTCGAATCCCTCGCTGATAGCCTAAGACGTTGGGGCAATTCACTGCATCGCGTAGCCCGGGCCGAGCAACCAATCCAGCAACGCTAATGCCAATGTAGAGTGATTGTCCCCAATCGCTTGCTTTACCGCAATGCATTAAAGAGGCAAAGCCGCTTTGATGCATTGCGTGCGCTGGTGTCTAGCATTTAGGCGATTCGGCGCAGGAACTGGCCGGCTAAAGCCGGTACACCAGCATGCGCTGGTGACGAACCAAAGGGGGCACGCAATCAGAGCGAATTATTCAGAGTTGGCCGTGCCCGTTTGCTCCAAGACCGGTTGGTTGGGTTGCTCCTTTTCTGTAGAGACGTTGACCGTTGGTCCCGGCAACGGTTTGCGGGGCAACATCTCATCACGCATCGCCGTGTGATAGACGAAAGTCGCCATAATAATCGAGGCCTGTTTGACATCTTCTTCTTGTACCCGTTCGTAAACATCCATGCTCGAATGGTGAGTACGAGTGTCATACTCGACTTCATCTTGGATAAATTGAAATCCTGGAATGCCTATTGAGTCGAAGGATTGGTGATCGGTGCCGCCGGTGTTGCCAGCAGACACGGTGGATGCTCCCATCTCCGCGAACGGTGAAAGCCAAGTCCTGAAGATCGACCTTAGCTGTTCATTTCCTTGCAGGTAGATACCACGGATCGCACCGGTGCCATTATCTAGATTGTAATAGGCGGAAACGCGTCCCTGCTCGGGCTTCAAATGAAATGTCGGGTTCGACCGTTGACGCCGCCCCTCTGTTTCCTCGGACTCCTCATAAACAATCTCTCCGAAATGCTCTCTAACGTATGCGCGCGAGCCCAGCAGACCTTGCTCTTCCCCAGTCCACAGCGCTAGGCGAATCGTTCTGCGTGGCTGCACTTCGATGGCTTTCAGAATCCGCATCGCTTCCATTGCGACTCCGCAGCCGACCGCATTGTCGGTGGCACCGGTGCCAGCTTGCCAAGAATCAAAGTGACCGCCCAGCATCACAATTTCATCTGTTAGGTCAGTCCCGGGGATCTCAGCGATGATATTAAACGTGTTTTGATCGTCTTCGTAGTACTGTGTGAGGATGTCGACTTCGACGGTTGGTGCGAATCCTTTTTGAATCATTCGCACCAGGCGGTTGTAATGCTCCGCAGCCATCACGGCTTGGGGTAAAATCGTGGTCGCTTCCACATTCCAGGGACGCGGCCCCCGACTGAATGGATTTCGCACCGCACCGGTATCCTCGCTCAGCCTGGGCATTGTGACTGCCGAAACAAACACGTTCCCACCATCACCACGCCCCGGTTCGAGCACAACTGCAGCACCTTCAGAATAAGCCAAGTCCCATTTTTCGGCTTGGAGCCGCCGAGCGTTTCTGGGATCGCTCGATGAGCGTCGCAGCGTGGTGGTTGGTGCTTCAGCTGGTTTTGCTTCAGCTGGTTTTGCTTCAGTCGGTTTTGCTTCAGTCGGTTTTGCTTCAGTCGGTTTTGCTTCAGTCGGTTTTGCTTCAGTCGGTTTTGCTTCAGTCGGTTTTGCTTCAGTCGGTTTTGCTTCAGTCGGTTTTGCTTCAGCAGGCTTTTCTTCAGCAGGCGGGCGAGTTGGACGTGAGGGTGTGTTTCTGCGAGCGGCTGGTGGTTTGGCGTTGGCCAATCTCAGCAGGTCTTCAGCAGTTTTCCGAACCGCCGGTGGTTCGAAGTGCGCTTCCAAGTCTCGCGGCGGGCTGATTAACACGATCGCGCGTCCTAACTTGCCACGGTACTTTTCCAGGTCCTCCTCGCTCTGGACATCCATGTAGATCGGAACGCTGCGCACCGTGCGAGCCGTGCTTGGGGACCACGCTTTGGTGTGTGCAATCAGCGGCGCGTACGTCGGTTCGAGCAGGTCGAATGAAGCGCGCTGCAGGGTCCAACCTCTACCGAATGGTCCCCAATCTTCCAGACGCGGGTTTTCAATCCCCCATTCCGCCAGCTGGGCAAGCGTCCACTCGGCGGCTACTTTCGAGTACGGAGAACCAGTTAACCTCGGGCCGTGAACGTCCGTTAGGTAACTGATCGTTTCCATGACTTTGGAATTTTCCAGTCCCTCAGCCTTGATGGCCTCGACCACGTCGGTGTCAAGAAATTCCTCGGGCGTTTGCGAATAGGCTCGCGTGCCTGACATCCCCGTGTAGCAGGCCACCCCCACGTAGATCGACAACAGACAGTAAAAGAGGCGTTTCATACGGCGCACCATGATGCTTAGGCAATAAAGAAGTTTGGACTTGAAGTGCGCGAGCGAGGCGGGGGTCAGCTCCTGCTCGAACTTCACCGGTCGGCATTATGACCGCTTAGCTGTGGAGATGCCATCAAGTTAGCGAGCGAATAACGAGAGGCTCAAAGAGTCGCGGTTCCCCGTTGTCCCAACAAAAACGATTGCGGTCGCTGGAGCGGTTGCGAGCGCTCGAATCAACACGACGCATTTTGCCCATTGTGACGGCCCGTGAATTGGTTCGCCAGCCAGAGAGAAATTTTCCTATTTTGGAGTAATATTGTGCGAATATTAGGGTTGTTACGGTCCCAATGGTTGAACCCAATTTAGGGCCGGATTAAAGTTTCAAGTTGATTACCCCTTTTCCGGGGGCCGAATTTTTTTCGAAATTTTAAGCGATTATCATGACAGGTTATTCCTTGATCCGACGTTTTCGTGGGGAAAAGTCGCGAGCTCTCTGGGTGCGGCCGAGTCACTCAAGTTCGGCCAAGCAACGACGGGCTCGCTTGGAACAGCTAGTTCAACGCCAGTTGCTAGCGGCAGATTTGACTGGCTTGCAAGCAGTCGAGACGTTGAGTTCGGCCACGAATACGGAGGTAGCGGCTGATATTGATCTGAGCACGCCTCAGCGAACGAAGGCTTGGCTTGAGGCGGCCCGCAGCCAACCGCAGCTTGTAGCTACGCATGACCATTGGTTGTTGAGCTGGTCTGAGGAGCTCGATACGGCTGACCAATACGGTCCTTCCGTGGTGACTTCGATTGAAGCCGCGCCACTGATCCAAGATGCTTTCCTGGTGAGGTTCCAACAAGCCTTCAGCGCTGTGGAAGCCCAGCAACACCTCGGTCTCGCCGAACCGCTTGAGTTGGCCTATCCGCTGATCGCTAGGCAACTCACCACTCGCTCTTTGCCGAATGATGCGTTGTTCCCCGAGCAGTGGCATCTGTTGAACGATGGTTCACAGGCCTTCACGGTGGCTGGGGAAGATGCCAATGTCACGCCCGTATGGGCAGACTACTTGGGTTCTGGCATTGTCGTTTCGGTGATTGATGACGGGCTTGAATATACGCATCCCGATTTGGAAGATCGGTATCGACCGGACTTGAGCTTTGACTACAACGATAATGAGCCCGACCCTTTTGCCAACCCATTCTCCGAACCACATGGAACGGCCGTCGCCGGGGTGATTGCTGCCTCGCATAACAATTCGATCGGAGTCACTGGCGCTGCGCCGTTGAGCGATTTGGCTTTTGTTCGCCTGCTCGGTGCCTCCACCTCCGATTTGCAAGACGCGACGGCATTGAATCATGCTTTGAGCGACGTCGACATCTACAACAACAGCTGGGGGCCGGTCGATTCGGGTCAATTAAATGCGATCGGTCAGCCGGGACCATTAGCCGCAGCAGCCCTGGAAAATGGGGTCCTCAATGGGCGTGGCGGCCTGGGGGTGATTTATGTTTGGGCGGGCGGCAACGGAGCTGAGATCGATGATAACGTTAATTATGATCGCTACGCGAACTCACGTCATACCATCGCGGTCGGCGCTGTAGGGGCGGATGGTTTGCAATCACCTTATAGTGAACCTGGCGCACCGTTGTTGGTTGTTGCTCCATCGAGCAATGACAACCTGGGGATCACAACCACCGATATTTTTGATGTCTTAGGATACAGCACGACGGACTACACCAGTGAATTTGGTGGGACCTCATCGGCAGCGCCCCTCGTTTCTGGCGTGGTCGCCTTAATGCTCGAGGCGAACCCAAATCTATCCTATCGTGACGTTCAGCACGTCTTGGTAAATTCGGCGCGTCAAAACGACCCAGATGACATTGACTGGGAGATGAACGGTGCTGGCAAGCCTGTGAATCATAAGTACGGGTTCGGCACCGTTGATGCAATGGCGGCGGTCGAGTTGGCAGAAACGTGGGAAAACGTCGGCCCCGAAGTCAGCTGGACGACGGGTGTGATCACGACGGACTTGGCGATTCCCGACGATGATGCTGTCGGCGTGAATGTGGACTTTAAAGTGCCCGTGAATTTCCAGTTGGAGTACGTTGAAGTCAAACTGGCGACCACGCACGAATGGTCGGGCGATCTTGTCCTAAATCTCACCAGCCCGGCGGGAACAACTTCGCAGCTAACCGACTTGCGCTTGAATGATGCGGCCGAATTCACCTTCAACAATCCGCTCACTTCGGCGAGGCACTGGGATGAATGGACGTTTGGGGATTGGTCGCTGAACATCTCCGATCAGTTGGCTGTTTTTGAAGGCGATGTGGATGAGATCCAGGTGACCTTGTATGGCCGTGAAATTCAATCCGACGTACCTTTGCTGTCGGTGGCGGATGTATCGGTGCCCGAAAATCGTACCTTCATGGATTTTCTAGTATCGATTCCAGCGCCAATCTCGGAGGATATTACTTTCGCCGTAGATACCATGGATGATACCGCTCAATCGTTCGGTATTTTTGACCAAGACTATGTGGCGATGGACTCGGTGCAGTTCACGATCCCCGCTGGTTCGACCAGCGTCGTTGTGCCGGTTCAACTGATAAACGACACGGTCGAGGAGCCAGATGAGAGTTTTTGGTTGGCTTTGACAGACCCGGTTAACGCACGCGTGCCATTTGACGCCGTGGTGGGAACCATCATCAATGACGACGTTCCCGGCGTCTTTCCCGCGGAGACGTGGGATTTTCTCGCCCCCAAGGGATCGTTGGTAGCCAGGTCGTTAAATAACCTCATCGAGGTTGAAAATGACTTGGACCTGAAATTCCTCACATTCGAGGGACAGCAGGGCATGCCAATCAGTTTTCTAGCCGAACTCAGCAATCAGGACGCGACGTTACGATTAGAACTGTTTGATGAGGTTGGTGATTCGATCGCTGGACCTTGGTTCTCCCCAGGGGCAGGGGCTAGTATCCGGCTCGATGATTTCGTCCTACCCGAAGCAGGCATCCACTCGTTGCGAGTGACAGCCGATTTGGAAACGGACGTTATCATCGACCTCTATTCGGCCACCATCATCGAAGCTTGGGATGGAGACACTTCGATTGCGGCACCACGTGCTTTGGACAGGTCGGTTTTTGGAACGGTCCCATCACGCTTTGCCGTCTTGGGGACGCTCGAGGAGCAACCCCTGGAATTCAATCTTTTGATTGATGAGGCCCCGAATTTCTTCGTCGATATTTCCGAAACGGGAACTCCGCTCGATTTAGTGGATGATGGCGTAGCCCAAATTACAACCACGATCGGCAATAGTTTGATGCCGGCGGGCGATGTGCGAATCAGCAACAACGGGGTGATTGTTTCTGGGACCACCGGTATTCCCAACTATGTCAACAGCCGCATACCCACCAATTCGCTAAATACTTTCTTGGCACCTTTCTGGGATGACCTAACTGACAGTACTGGCAACGTCTATTGGGAAGAGGTTGTTATTGATGACGTTCCCACGTTGATTGTCCAGTGGCAAGATCGTATGCATTTCAACTTGCCCACGGGTGAAGGCGTTACTTTTCAAGCGCAGATTTATCCGGACGACGGAAGTGAGTTAAGGGTCCGTTATGTTTATAATGACATTACCTTCGGCACCGAGACGCTAAACTTCGGTGCGTCTGCTACGATCGGTGCGCAGGTAAACCCTCAGTCGTTCTTCGGGCAGTTCAGTCATAACCAAGTGATTTTTGATGACGGAGAAGTGCTGGAGATCCGCTCGCCGACGGAGGTCGACTCCTATACTCTCGATCTGACGGACGCTGGCAACGAGGAAATTGATATTATTCTTGCCGGTTTAGATGGCACCACCTTCACGAACCTTTCGTTAGAGTTGTATGGCCCGGGCGATTTGCTCTACGCGACCGGCAGCGTCAACCCGGCTAATATTAACGTTGAGAATTACACGATTGGTATTCCCAACTTTCAGGTCACCGCACCCGGTATTTATCGCGTTGAGATCAGCGACACAGCTTACGGTGATTACATGTTGTTGGTGACTCGCTCTGGGGTCTTTGACACGGAAGACAACGATGTCGGCTCGCCGGAGTTACGGAAACTGTCGCCCGTTACGGGTGCCATCGGCGCGCTGGCCGATGAACTGTCAGCGGATCCTGATCCGGTCGACTTCTATGAATTTGAAATGACGGTCGACGACCGAGTAATTCTGGAAACAATGACTCCTTATGATGCCTCCGGTATGCAAATGAGTAATTTGCTCGACCCTAGAATGGAAATCTACGATTCTAAGGATAATTTGCTTGTCGAAGACAGCGGTTCTGCGGCGGATGGGAAGAACGGTCTGATTCGCTTCATCGCGCCGGCTGACGGCACTTATCGAGTTGCCGTGCGGGCGGAGTCAGGCGAAGGTAACTACATCGTGCAGACCTCCGAGTGGGTCAACAATGTCCCCGCTGGTATTTTGTTAGCTCCCAATGTTGTCTTCGAGAACACGGACACCTCCGCGGAACCGTTGCTGATCGGTTCACTTTCAACCGATGATGCGGATGGTTTGGATGAGCATGTATATGAGTTAGTCAGTGGTAAAGGGGATGTCGATAACGGGACCTTTACCATTGTTGGTGATCAACTTTTCCTCAATCAGGGCGAAGAGATCGATTTCGAGGCACAAGATTCATACCTAATCCGTGTGCAATCGACGGACAGCTTTGGCGACACTGTGACCGAAGAACTAAAGATTGATGTGATTAACCGCGGTGAAGTTGAAACGATCATCGTCGGTACCGGGTCGCAGCGAAGTCGCGTTGAACAGGTTACTGTCATCTTTGATTCGGCGGTTGCTATCGATCCGAACGCGTTTGAAGTCACCAAGCGTGGTGTGGATGGCGGTTCGGTCGAGGTTAGCTTTACCACGATGCAGGATGCTGAGAACCGTACCGTAGCCACGTTGAGTTTCGCTGGTGAGTTTTTCGTCAATAATTCGTTAGTTGATGGCAACTACGAACTGCGGGTGGTGGCGGATCAGATCCGCGATTCGCTTGGCAACGATCTGGACGGTGACCGCGATGGTACGCCAGGAGGTGACCTGGTGTTTGGTGCCGAAGCGGCCGATGGTTTCTTCCGCCATTTTGGCGACACCACAGGCGATCGCGTTGTCGATTTGTCAGATTTCTTGCGATTCCGTCAGGCATTCAACTCTGCGGCAGGTGACGTGAATTACTTCGATCCGGTCGACTTTAATGATGATGAGGTGATTAACCTGGTTGATTTCCTTGCCTTCCGGCAGCGATTCGGCACGGAACTCGACTTCGAGTAGGTGGGCTGAATTGCGGAAAGCAGTGAGTCGCTGAAAATTTGGAGGACCGTTCAAACACTCAACTACCACAGCTCGGCGGGCTGTGGTAGTTTTTTGATGGAATCCCAAGTTTTCTACCAACAAAGCAGTTGCATGTCTGTCTCCTCAGATTCTTCAGAGCCGAAACGCGTGCAGGTTTTGGATCAGCCCGATCGAGAATTGACTCCGCGGGTGCTCGTGCTCGGCTTATTGCTATCGATGGTGATGGGAGCGGCTAACGTTTACGTCGGACTGAAAGCTGGCATGACCGTGTCGGCTTCGATTCCGGCCGCCGTGATGGCGATGCTGTTGTTTCGAATGTTGTTTCGCAATTCGACCATCCGCGAAGCCAATCAAGTACAGACTTGTGCTTCGGCCGGTGAGTCACTGGCGGCCGGTATTATTTTTACGATGCCAGCTCTGATCATCATCGGGTTTTGGGATGCTTTCGATTTCTGGACCGTCACGATCGTGGCCTTTACGGGCGGCTTGCTGGGAATCTTGTTTATGATCCCCATGCGACGAGTGTTCGTCGTTGGCAACAAGGACCTAGCTTATCCCGAAGGGGTGGCTTGCGCAGCGGTGCTGCAAGCGGGAGACGCCAGTCGAAACGCGGGCGACTCGCTGGAAACCGATTCCGGTGGTGAGGGTGTGAAACTGTTTTTCGGAGGGTTGCTGGGAGCTGCTTTCAAAGTGGTTGGTGGCTTTCTCGGTTTGATTTCAGGATCGTTGGAGGGGGCCCGCATCGTGGGCACCAAGGTGCTGTATTTCGGTGGTGACCTTTCGCCCATGCTGGTGGCGGTGGGATACATCGTGCGGTTGAATGTGGCCTTGCTGATTTTCATCGGTGGCTCGTTGGCTTGGTTGATCGGAATACCTCTTTTCGGCACCGCGGCGGGGGATGAGCCTGCAGTCGATCAGGCTTATAAGATCTGGAGCGAGCAAGTTCGTTTTGTCGGTGTCGGTGCGATGGTTCTGGGCGGCTTCAGCTCGTTGATCTCGGTGCGGGCCGGGTTGTTAGCCGCCGTTTCCGAATTGTGGAGCGGCCTCCGCGGTACGAAGCGGCAAGAAGATGACCAACAGCGCGATATTCCCTCGCTACTGATTTTGGCCCTAGGCATCGCGTGTACAGCCTTGTTGGCATTGGTGAATTATCATTTCACCGAGCAGATTGGCATCAGCGCCCTGTCAACCAGCGTGATGTTGCTGATGGGCTTCTTCTTCACCGCGGTGGCCAGCTACATCGTGGGACTTGTGGGCAACTCGAACAGCCCCGTATCTGGCATGACGATTACCGCCGTGCTGGTGTCGGGAGGTTTACTTTGGTTGTTCGGCTATGAAGGTATGGAGGCGATGGTGGCAACGCTGGGAATCGCCGCAGTGGTCTGCTGCGTCGCTTGCACCAGTGGTGATGTTTGCAACGACCTAAAAACCGGATCAATCGTCGGTGCCGCGCCACACCGTCAGCAACTGATGCAGATCGCCGGCGTCTTCGTGGCGGCGTTCGTGATGGCACCAATCTTGAATCTGTTGCACAACAACACCGAGGGTGGAATTGGTGGCCGAGAGCTTCCCGCCCCACAAGCTAATTTGTTCGCCCAGTTGGCCCGAGGTTTCTCTGGTGAAGGAGAATTGCCTTGGGACTTGATTGGAATCGGGGTTGGCGTGGGCGCGGTAATCTTGATCGCTGATACCATCTTGAAGGTTCGCCAAGCGAGCTTTCGTCTCTACTTAATGCCGATCGCGGTGGGTATGTACTTGCCTTTTGGCTTGGCTACGCCGATCCTAATCGGTGGTTTGCTTTCCTATTGGCACACGCGAAAAATACCCGCCGAAAAGCATGAAGATACCGTACGTGGCGGTATCCTATTTTCATCCGGCGTGATTGCCGGTGAGGCGTTAACGGCGGTGGGGATTGCCTTATTCGCCGCTGTTGGGATCAGCTCATTAAATTTGCCAATCTCTGATAGTGTCCAGTTTCTGTTCTCCGTAGCCGCCGCGGTGGCTGCCGTTATCGCTTTTCAGATATTCTGTAAGCCTAAACGGCAAGTTTGATTTGATTTGCCGCAGATTTGGCAATAATAACAAGATTAATATTCTCATGTCTTATGGCGGTTTCTTCGCCTTTGTAGGCAGGCGAGGGTAACATCGATACCAATCTCGCATGCTTCCTAGATAACCCAGCTATGCGGATCACAAGTCAAGCTTGTCATGGTAGCGAACAGGGGCTAGTTTATCGACATGCACTATCCACCTTAACAACCATCGCTACCGACGTTTCCTTTGCGAAGGTCTCGTGAACGGTTTCCATCAAGCGTGAACGCGGTCTGCGTCCATGCCTTCTTAAGTTGTTAACACGTGCGTCTTAGAGAAGCCCACGGCTTTTTTGTTGGCTGCCGGTGTCTGATCGCAATGCGTGGTCCACCAATTGGTTGCCTGTTCACACACGTTATCATTTGCATTTTTTTATTGCTCGGAAGAATATGCTAAACTTTTTTCGTCAACAGTCTGGCTCGATAAAGAATGAGTTACTAGCGGGGTTGACGGTCGCCCTTGCATTGGTCCCTGAAGCGATTGCCTTTGCCTTTGTCGCTGGTGTTTCGCCGCTGATTGGCCTCTACTCCGCTTTTTTTATGGGTTTAATCGCCGCGGTCGTTGGCGGACGACCTGGAATGATTTCCGGAGCCACGGGTGCGATGGCGGTGGTCGTGGTTTCCTTGGTCTCCATCCATGGGGTGGAATATTTATTCCCCACCGTGATGCTGTGCGGCTTGTTTCAAATCGTAATTGGCTTGGGGCGGCTGGGAAAACTGATTCGGATGGTTCCCTACTCAGTGATGCTGGGCTTTGTGAATGGGCTGGCGATCGTTATCGGGATGGCGCAACTTGGCAGCTTCCGCACGCTGGGCAGTGACGGGACGCTCGAGTATCTCGGCGGTACTCGCTTGGCCGTGATGATTGCGCTGGTGTTGTTAACCATGGCGATTATCTGGCTTTTACCGAAACTGACGCGAGCGGTGCCCTCCTCGTTGGCGGCTATTTTGGTCGTCACACTGTTGTCGATTGCCATCAATCGCAACCTTGAGCCAGTCAACGGCGAGCAGGCACTGGCGACCGTTGGTGATATGTTGCGGACCAACGCACAAGCGGCTGAGATCAGCAGCATGCGGGCGCTCGAAACACCTTCCGACGCGGTCGCATTGACGAACGTATCGGGCAATGTTGACTTGGCTAGCGACGCGGATACCGCTCAAAATAGTTCGCAGGAATTGTTAGCCTCTGTGAGCCAATCGAGTTCCACGGCGGAGGCCGGGATGAGTGGTTCTTTGCCAATGCCGTTTTTTCTCGAATACGCGATGGTTCCGCTGACGTTCGAGACACTGAAAATCATCTTTCCATTCGCGATTATCCTGTGTGGCGTTGGGTTGATCGAGTCCCTGATGACGTTGTCGTTGATTGATGAAATCACTGACACGCGGGGGCAAGGAAACCGCGAGTGCATTGGTCAGGGCACGGCCAATTTGGTTTGCGGGTTGTTTGGTGGAATGGGAGGTTGCGCGATGATTGGTCAATCGCTGATCAATGTTAATTCGGGTGGGCGAAGTCGGCTTTCTGGAATAACTGCTGCGGTTAGCCTGTTGCTGTTCGTGTTGTTTTTGGCTCCCGTGATTGAGAAAATTCCGATGGCTGCCTTGGTGGGAGTCATGTTTATGGTCGTGATTGGTACCTTTGAGTGGGCCTCGATTAAGATGTTCGAGCGGATGCCTCGGGCTGATATTTTGGTGATGCTGTTGGTGACCGGCTATACCGTATTTATGCACGATCTGGCGACGGCTGTCATTTTGGGAGTTGTAGTTTCAGCGTTGGTGTTCTCATGGAAACACGCCACCCACATTTTCGCTGACGTTAAATATAACGAGTTTGGCAGTAAGATTTATCAGTTGCACGGACCATTGTTCTTTGCCTCGGTGACGTCGTTCCGTGATCTTTTTGACGTGTCAAACGATCCGGAAGATGTCGTCATCGACTTTTACTACACCAGAGTCTATGACCAATCGGGGCTGGAAGCTATCAACAGTTTGACGGAGAAATATTTGAGTTGCGGCAAGCGCTTGCACCTCACTCATCTCAGCGCAGAGTGCCGCACGTTGTTGGATCGCGCTGGCGAGTTGGTCGAAGTGAATGTTTCGGAGGATCCTCATTATCACGTGGCAACTGATCGACTTGGTTAACGCTATGAAGCGTTGCCTGACGCCAAAACCGCTAACGTTTCGCTAGTCGCAATTCTTCATCCTGCCAATATCTCAAATTTGCATCACTCGAGCATTCGACCGGCGAAATAGGCAAGGATGTAGTCAGATGAGTCAAGTAACAGTCAGTAAGTCCAGCAGATTGGCGGATGTGAATGTCACCCGTCCGCGCGTTGATTCTGGTCCGCATGATTCTGGTCCGCATGAGGTAAACCTGGCCTTGCTACAGGCAGCGAGCGGAGCTGCGGCGTCAGCGGGGGAGGAACGCAATCTATACTACGGATGGTACATGCTGCTGATGGCGATGGCTGCGGCGATCGCCAGTGCACCCGGGCAAACCTTTGGTATCTCGATATTTAATGAACCCTTGAGGATTGAGTTAGGGCTTTCACACGGCCAGCTGGGTTTTGCCTATATGCTGGGCACCCTATTGGGAGCCGCGCCGATCATTTGGATTGGGGCTCAGATGGATCGTCGTGGGATCAGGACGACGATGTTGGTTGTGATTTGCCTGTTTAGTATCGCCTGCGTTGCGACCTCGTTTGTCCACAACTGGCTGCAGTTGGTCCTGTGCTTCACCTTTTTGAGAATGTTGGGACCGGGGGCGTTGTCCTTGCTCAGTGGTAACGTGTTGCCATTTTGGTTTTCGCGTCGTTTGGGAACTGTCGAGGGATTTCGCCAAACGGCGATGGCGGTGGCGATGGCAATCATTCCGCCAGTTAACATTTGGTTGGTCGCCAGCTTTGGTTGGAGAACCGCATTTGCAATTTTAGGCGGTGCGGTGTTCTTGTTGTTGTTTCCAGTTTTCTATCGATTCTTTCGCTGCGAACCCTGCGAAGTGGGACAGCAGATTGACGGCGAGCCGAGCAAACCGTCGCCTGCTGTAAAGAGAGATAGCCTCTCGGAAAATCGGAAACGGTCGCTACCTGCTAGCGAGGTTATCACCATCCCACCGCTATCGCTAAAGCAAACCTTCGCGACCAGTGCTTTCTGGTTGGTGCTGGGAGGGACATCCTTGTTCGGCATGATTCAAACCGGGGTGTTTTTCAATCTTGTACCGATTTTCGAGGAAGCAGGCTTAAATGATCAGCATGTCGCGTCGATGTTGATGTTGTTTGCGGTGAGTCTGGCAGTCCATCAAATCGTTGGTGGATGGTTGGCTGATCGTTGTCCGCCTCGCCTGCTGTTAATTGCCGGGATGTTGATCTTTTCTGGCGGCCTCACGCTGCTTTGGCACGCCCATTCAGCAACTTCAATCTTGGCTGCGGGCGTTGTATTAGGGGGCGCTCAGGGAACCTATTTTGCCTCCGCTCAGCCCTTATGGGCGCGCTACTTTGGCCGCCACAATTTGGGGAAACTGCGAGGAATTCAAATGGCAACCAACGTGGCGATTTCCAGTCTTGGTCCGCTGCTGGTGGGATTGTGCCGGGATTTGTCGGGTGGATTTCACCCCGTGCTGTTGCTGTTCATGCTGCTGCCGCTCCCCATGGCGATCGCATCAGGCCTGCTGCGACGACCTTGTAACATTGATCATGAGTGCTAGAAGTCCGCCCAATGGATCGGGGGAAACCCCTATCTTCGGCTTTTTAAATGGCTGAGCTGCATTGTCACCCAAAAGTAGTGCTATGCTTTCAGGCCAGGCAACATTTCATTATGACGACTATGCGGTTCAGTGCAGTTCGTCCGGCGTGTTTCACCCAAACTAAGGCCGCGAATGGCCGCATCGGGAATTTCCTAGTTCTAGACTTCATTAAGAAGCAAGATGGGGTCAGCGTTAATCGAGACTATCAAGTCTGCTGGCCTGCCGAATTTTGGCTGGGGAAGGGTGAATGGGGCTTACTGGAAAGATCATCTTAGGGTTAACGCTGATTGCGGGGGCCGTGGTTGCTGTGGCAATCTGCAGTCGCAGTTTTCCGCTGCAATGTGTTGCCGTGTTGATTGGAGTCGCAGCCAGTCTGCTGCTGTTCCAAGCAATCAAGTGGTCGGTTGCCAAACCGATGCAGCAACTGATCCATGCCACCAATGAATTCGGCAAAGGGAACTTTGACTATCGGCTCGTCAATCAGCGGGAAGATGAGTTCGGAGACTTATCGAAAGCGTTAAATCGGCTAGGTGAGGATCTTGGCTGTTATCACCAGAAGATTCTGCAAGCGATAGCTGAACGTCAAGTTGCTCAAGATGAAGCTCGCGAAGCGAATGAATTCTTAGAAGCCGGATTACAGCAGTGCCCTTCGGGTATTTTGATAGCAGATGCGAACACTCTAGAAGTTCGTTTCAGAAACCGGGCGGCGATCGCTCTCTACGGTCACGAGCTGTCGACCGACGTCTCTTCGCGGCTTGTCGATATTCGTGACTGGCGACTGTATTTGGCTGACGGTACGGAGTGCCCCACCGAGCAACTGCCGTTAACGCGAGCCGTGCGCTTCGGCGAAGCGGTACGAGACGAAGAGTTTATACTCCGCGACGTGGAGGGCCAAACACGCTGGATCAGCACGAATGCGGCGCCGTTGCGGGATATTCATGGAGTGATCACGGCGGGTATTTTGGTGATGCATGACATCACGGACCGCAAGCAGATGATGCAGCAAATTGAGCAAATCGCTTTTCATGATACGCTGACGGGGTTGCCCAATCGCGCGTCGATCCTCCGCTCCATCCAGCACGCGATTGACCGTCGGGATGGCAACTACTTTGCTTTGCTGTTCATGGACTTTGATCGCTTTAAATTGATCAACGATAGCCTTGGTCACGAGGTGGGCGACGAACTGTTACAAGAGATTGCCAACCGAATCCGCGGATCTTTGCGAACAACTGACCGGATCATGATCCCGGCACGTCTGGGAGGTGATGAATTTGTCGTGTTGTTGGATGACCTAGCCAGTTTAGATGATGCCACGACGATCGCGCAGCGTTTGCTCGATAATTTATCTGCCAGCTATAATCTGCGAGGGCAAATTGTTCATTCGACAGCCAGCATTGGACTCGTAACTAGCGATCATGAATTTGAGTTTGCCAGCGAAATGCTCCGTGATGCCGACTTGGCAATGTATCAAGCTAAGGCGGATGGCAAGGCGAGATTCACGCTCTTTGATGCGGCACTTCGAGAGCAAGTGAAAGCTCGACTACGACTCGAGAACGAAATGCGCGAGGGGCTGGAGCGAGACGAGTTTGTCGTAGATTTCCAACCGATTGTCTGCCTGGAGTCTGGCGAAATCAAGGGAGCTGAGGCTCTGGCCAGATGGGCGCATCCAGAGCGCGGCCGCTTGGGCGCCAATGTGTTCATTCCTGTGGCTGAAGAAACAGGTATGATCGTCACAATTGGAGATCGCATTATCAATGAAGCTTGCCGTCAATTGGCCCGTTGGCAGCGAGCTTATCCGGAAATGAAGACGCCACTCTGCGTCAACGTTAACGTTTCCCGGCTACAGTTGTTGCTTCCCGATTTGCTCAACATCGTTCAGCAAGCATTGAGTGAGCACGAGATCCCTCCCGGCTGCCTGCATTTGGAGGTAACAGAGGCGTCCATCATGGATAACCCCGAAAAAGTTATTGATCGACTTCATCGCCTCAAGGAAATTGGCGTGAAGATCAGCATCGACGACTTCGGCTCAGGTTATTCCTCGCTGGCTTGCCTGCACGAGTTCCCAGTCGACTGTTTGAAGGTCGACCGATCGTTCATCAGCAAGGTGAAAGACACGCCTGAACTAAACGCCTTGCTGACCGCTCTGTTAACGATGGCCGACCAGTTGCGTTTACGAGTGGTGGCCGAGGGGATCGAAGACCTCGACCAATTGACGATGTTGCGGGCCATGGGGTGTCAGTACGGACAAGGGTTTGTGTTCGCAAACGCCGTTGACTCGGACCAATTCCAAGCATTGCTGGGGCAACGCTTTAATTTGGCCAGTCCCAGCCAGCGGCTGCCTCCCCTCGATCACGCATTTGTCTCTTGAGTTGATCAACCACCCGTGTAGAGCAGTTGAATTTTAATTTCCGGCAATTGTTCCTTCAGTTGATCCACCCCAGCTTGCGTGACGGCCGTGCGAGTGACGACCAAGTCTTGCAAGGCTGACATTCCGGTTAGGTGAGTCAGGCCCGCATCTGTGATCGACGTTGATCCTAAGTGCAGGAACTTCATGTTCGTCATGCCAGCCAGCGATTGCATCCCGGCGTCAGTCATCCGCGTGTTGTCTAGGTTTAGCCATTCAAGTTTCGTCAGACCGCTCAGCGGCTCGATTCCACTATCGGTTAAATTGACACGCCAAAGGTTCAGTTTCTTGAGCTGTTTGAGCTCCGCGAGGGGCGCCATCGACTCGTCGCTTAACTGAGCACACTCACTTAGATCGAGTTCTTCCAAGTTGGATAACTTGGGCAGCTCGACCATGGCTGCGGTTCCCAGTCGGGTGCGAGATAGACGCAGTTTCCGCAACTCAGGAAACGCCGTCATCACGGCGATGGCTTCGTCACCAATGGTGGTTTCAGCCATGTAGAGTTCGCGTAGATTTGCCAACTCACCTAACTGAGCGATACCCTCTTCGCTGACCCACAAAAAATCGAGTGCCAGTAGTTTGAGGTTGGTTAACTTTGCGACGTGAGCCATGCCGTCGTCGCTGACGCTGCATTCGCCATTGCGGCCCGATAGTCGCAGTGCCTTGAGGTTTTCCAGTGAAGTCAAATGGGCAAGTCCATCGTCACTGATCGGGCAGTCACGCAGATCGAGTTGTTCGAGGTAGGCGAGTTGGCCCACGTTAACCAGCGTGGCGTCGGTGACTTGCGTGTCGCGGAAATCAAGACCGGTGATGTTTCCCGCCGCGTTGCGAGTTACCTTCTCGGTGATTGCCTCGACGCTTGCGACTGCAGCGGGATCATCGGGCGCGGTTGGAACCGCTGCCCTGGCGTCTTCTGCAGAGATTCCTGGCTCGGAATCCGCAGCAACGGGGGGCGTCTTCACGCTGCTGTCGCAACCAACCATCAGGATGGTCGTTACCCCGCCGGCTAGCAGCAAAGATGTTAACTTTAATCGATATCGCGGCGCGGAAGCGTGTGGGCGAGCCAAGTGACATACTCCAGGGGTTTCAATGTTCGATGGGCCGCAAGTCAATGGACTGGCGGCCTGATCATGTGGAAGTTGCCTTCGGGCTTTAGGCCAGCGGGGTAACTTCCCAACCAGCGCGGTATTCCTTGTGGATCAGCGCGTCGGCTTGTGGGCAATTTGTGGCTTTCAATTCGGCTGCATTCCAGTCGAGTTTCATGCCGGTGCGGTAGGCAATGTTGCCCAGCAAGACAGATTCGGTCAAGGCACCTGAATAATCGAAATTACAAGTGGTCGGTGAACCATCTTTGCAGGCCAAGATCCATTCAGCATGGTGGCCGATCGATTCGGGGATTGTTTGCGGAGGTGGTTGGAAATCGGCAAACTTGTCGCGGGGGAAAAATTTGTAATTCGAATAGCTGGAGAACAACTTTCCTTCGCTACCGACAAACATCACACCACTGCTCGGTACTCGCTCGCCGGTGACTTCTTGCGGCGTGTGATCGCCGTCGTACCAAGTCAACTTGACGGGCGGTAAGCCTCCGTCGCGGGCGGGGAATTGATAATGAACTGTTAGACCCAAGGGGCACGTTTCCGGATGTACCTCGGGACCTTCCGCTTCGCAAGATATTGGGTGGCGTAGGTTGAGTGCCCAAAACGGCAGGTCCATATAGTGACAGCCCATATCGCCGAGTGTTCCCTGGCCGAAGTCCCACCACCGACGCCACTGGGCAGGGTGATAGCGACCGGCCGCGTAAGGGCGGGTGGGTGCGGGTCCGAGCCATTGCTCCCAGTTTAGATAAGCGGGTGCCGTTTCACCTTTCTCTGGACGATCGCCACCACCCCAGCCTTTGCCGACCCAAACGTGGACTTCACCGACATCACCGATTGCACCCGATTGGATAATTTCCACCACGCGGCGATAGTTGGAACCGGCGTGAATCTGCGTGCCCATTTGCGTCGCCACACCCTTGGCGGTTGCTGCTTCGGCGATCATTCTCGCTTCGGCAACGGTGTGTGTCAGTGGCTTTTCACAGTAGACGTGCAGCCCAGCGGCGATCGCTCGCATGGCTGCCGGGGCGTGATGATGGTCCGTGGTGCCAATCACGACCGCGTCCGCTTTGTCGGCTTCGTTGGCAATCATCTCACGGTAATCAACATACTTTTTCGCATCCTTGAATTTCATCGCGGCGCGATCGAGATAGTTTTGATCGACATCGCAAAGGCCAACAATATCTTCACCTTGAACGCCGGCAATATCTTCGGCGGCCCGATTGGCGGTGCCGATGCAGAGGATCTTCAGCTTTTGGTTCGCCGCATTCGATTGCTGGGCCTGGGCTTGAGTCCAGTACCCACCGGCAATCGTCGCCGCAGCGGTCGTTTGCAGGAAGCTTCGGCGAGCGATCGGCGATGCGACAACGGGACGTTTCTTCATGATATTACTACTCGTAATTGGGGAAACATGACAAGCATGCGGGACAACAATCGGTTCTCAGGTTACAGTTCTCAGCTCAATCAATGGTCACTTGGCTACCCCACCAATCTGCATTTGGTTGCCAATCAGCCTCCAGCATGGCGGCGTGATTGCGTTCCAAGTTCTGTTTCAATTGAGTTTGCTGGCGGCGAAATTTCGCCTCCGTGCGGGCCGGATCATAACGGGGGTCGGGTTGCGGAAACTCAGCACCCAGCTCGGTCAGCCACGCATGCAATTGAGCCGCCATCGTTTCGGTGCGAACGGGATGCGTTAACGCCAAGTCGCTTTGTTCGCCGGGATCGACCGACAAATCATATAACTCGTTGCGTCCATCCTCATAGTAATGAATTAGTTTCCAATCTCCCTCACGGAGGATCGAACTCGGCTCACCACCTTGGTTGTCGTAGTGCGGATAGTGCCAATATAGCGGACGCGGGGCGATCGATTCACCACGCGTCAGCGGGACCAAGCTGACGCCATCCAGATGCTGCTCGGGCCGAGCCGGCAGACCGCAAAGCTCCAGCACGGTCGGATATAAGTCAGCACCAGTCACGGGAGTATCCGCAGTCGAACCGGCGGGAATTTTCGCCGGGTAGGCGATGTAAAATGGCTCACGAATACCACCTTCCCACTGTCTCCCCTTGCCACCACGCAGCGGCAGATTACTGGTCGCGTAGGCGTCACCCGAAGAAACGCCACCATTGTCGCTGGTGAAGATCACAATCGTATCGTCGCTGATTCCTCGCTGCTCTAGAGCTTGCAAGACGGTGCCCACCGCCTCGTCGAGCGTCTCAACCATACCTGCGTAAACGGGGTGGTCCTGAACTTGCCGCACCGGGAGTGTGCGGTCGACTTTAAAGCGTTCCGCACCTTCTGGTAACTGGGGTGCCGCCTGGCGATACTTCTCCCATTTGGCGGCGGTGGTCTGCACCGGCGCGTGCACCGTGTAGAACGAAAGCATGGCAAAGAATGGCTTGGCATGCTCCGCGCGAATGAATTCAGCCGTCTCGTTGGCGAGTCGCATGGTCAGCGATTCCCCCGGCGGCCCATCTTTCATGACTGGGTTTTTATAAGGTGCAAAAAATCCGCCCGGGGGACTGCCGCGGTGGTGTCCGCCAATGTTGATCTCAAAACCATGATCGGTCGGCAAAGAACCTTCCCCGCCGAGGTGCCACTTGCCCGCAAAAAAAGTGCGATAACCAGCCTCTTTCAGCGACTCGGCCAAGGTCACATCTTGGTGTGGCAAGGCACGCAGGTACTCAGCCGGCAGCAAGCGATCGTCACGTTTCCAGGCCATCCCACTGCTGGCACCAATCCACTGGGTGATTCCGTGGCGAGCGGTAAATTTGCCAAGCTGGATGCTCGCTCGTGAAGGGCTGCAGACGCACGAAGTGGCGTAGCCCTGGGTGAACCGCATTCCCTGCTGGGCCAGCCCATCAATATGCGGAGTCCGATAAAACGTACTGCCTTCTCCCGACAAATCATGCAGTCCCAAATCATCGACTAAAATCAGCACCACGTTAGGTCGTTCGCCGGCCGCGGCGAGATTCGTTGACCAGCAGCTGTAAATTACTGCTCCGCAGATCAGGCTCAGCCTGTAAAGTGTGGCGATCATAATGCAGGTGGGAGAGGCGGGGGAGAAATGAAGCGTTAACCATAGTTTAACCACTGGGGGCGGGCTGCGGGGGTTTACCATGGAATCCTAAAAAACCAATTTTTCCCGGCGACTGAAGCCCAGCGACTGGAATCGTGGTATTTATGGGGGGGCGGTTTCTCGGGAAAATTGGGAGGCAATTTGCAAGGTCGTTGCGTGGATGTCGACGATATCCTCGACGTGAGGTGCGTAGCCACCAGCCATCGCGATCGCCACCGGCAAATTGGCTTGGCGACAAGCCGACAGAACCATCGTATCGCGTGCCGCCAGCCCCCGCTTGGTGACTCGCAGTCTTCCCAGCCGGTCGCCTTCATAGGGATCGGCTCCAGCAAGGTAGATTGCTAAATCAAAAGGCCCCGCTGCCAAGGCGAGCTCAAGTCCCTGCCGCAGGGCAGTCAGATAAGTGTCATCATCGCTGCCATCGGCCAGCGGAACATCCAAGTCGCTGGGATGTTTGCGGAGGGGGAAATTTTTGGCGCCGTGGATTGAAAACGTAAAAGCGCTATCGTCGCCATGGAGGATGCTGGCCGTTCCATTCCCCTGATGAACGTCACAATCGATGACGATCCCACGCTGGATCAAACCTTCATGACGTAACACTCGCAACGCGATTGCGGCATCATTAAAGACGCAGTAACCTTCGCCGCAGTCGGCAAAGGCGTGGTGCGTGCCTCCCGCCAGATTGGCTGCGATGCCTTCACGAAGTGCTGCTCTGGCTGCGGCAATCGTGGCTCCCGAACTGCGACGGCTGCGCTCGGCCATCTGGGGCGACCAAGGAAAACCGATGCGACGAATCTCCGCTTGCGTCAGTCGCCCTTGCTGGACACGTTGCAGGTAATCGCCATCATGAGCTAACAAAATTTCGTCGTCGGTTGCCGCCGGTGGAATCAGTAGGGGATCGGCTTGATGGTAATCATCGGCGGCAATTCGTAACCGCAACAACCGGTATTTGCTCATCGGAAATCGATGGCCGGCGGGGAGCGGCAGTTCGAAGTGATCTGTGTAATAGAGCCGCATGATACCTAGCGATTTTCACCTTCACCGGGTTGCTGCCCAGTCTCGTGATCTTTGTCAGCGAGCGCTTCGAGTTCACCGAACTCCTCTAACCACAAACGAATGTCGTTATCGTATTCGGTCGCCATATCGCTGAGTACTAACTGGCGATGAAACGCGGCAGCCCCTTGATCGACATGTTCGGCCGCTTCGGCGCTGGGGAACCGGCGGTTGGCATCGGGAGCAATTAGGCCGCGACAAAAGTTCATCAGCAGCGTATTGCAGGTGACTTCGGCCGGCAGCAATTCGTTCAAGCGATTCGGTAGCTCGCGTTTGGCTACCAATAACTGTCGCAAGCTCAAGCCGCTGGAAAAAGGGGGACGTCCTGCCAGCATTTCAATCAATACATATCCCAGGCTGGCCAGGTCGCTCCTCGGAGTCGCTTCGTTATGTTCCAGCACCTCGGGAGCGGCGTAGACCGGCGTGCAGTCGCGATCGTGATGCGGAGCGCGAAAGTCGAAGGCTGAACCGATGTCAATCAGCTTCAAGTGACCGGTTCGCTTCAACATCAAGTTCGCTGGCTTGATATCGCCGTGCACAATGCCCTCGCGATGCAAAGCGGCCAGCGCCGACAAACATTCGCGAACAATCGCCACCGCCACACCCGCTTTAAATCGCGACTGTTCGGGACCGGCTGTCAAAATCACCTCATTGATATATCGCCAGCGACGAGGTTCCACTCGTTGGCAAAGGGCTACCAAGTGATCGGGACTCAACAGTTTCCGCAAGTCGAAGCCGTCGATCCACTCCATCACCATGATCCGCACCCGATTGCGGTCGACAAAGTTGTGCACGTCGAGCAAGTTGTCGTGCTGGATCACGGCCACCCGCGCCGCGATCCCGGCAATCCGCCGCATCGCTTCTTCGTACTGCCGAACGTCGGTATAACGCTGCGGCGAAAACACCTTTACGGCGACCGGCAAAGTAAAGGCGTCCGTGCCACGGCAGGCGGAGAGAAAGACTCGGCCTTGACCACCCGACCCCAGCAGTTTTCCCAATCGGTGGTGTGTCGTCCAGTTTAATCGCCGCCGCGAAACGAGTTCTTGATAAGGACCTTCCAACTCATTGTGTTTGTCTTGATCGCTCGGTGAACCATGAAAGGTCAGCGTCGCATTCGGGTCATGACGGGTAGTACCCGCGACATCTCGCATCCGTGTCATGTAGTTGCGTTCCAAATCGCATCCGGGTGAGGAAAACCGAGTCGCTTGTCAACTCGATTGTATAGCGGCTGGCCTATTTGCCATCTCCGCAAATTTTCGCAGACCAGCTCGACCGTATCGTCAACTCGACGATACGATTGTGCACCAACGTGAGGGGTGATCAACACATTGGGCAAATCCCAAAGCGCACTGCGCTCGGGTAATGGTTCAATTTCAGTCACATCCAAACCAGCCGCCTGGATGTGACCACTCTGCAATGCGGAAACCAAATCTTGTTCCTTGACCACCTGGCCCCGCGCCACGTTGATCAAATAACTGCCCGGTTGCATTTGACCGAATCGCTCCGTGTTGAACATCCCCTCAGTCTGCGAGTTAAGGGGCAATGCCAAAATCACGACTTGGCTGCTGGAAAGTAACCGCTCCAGTTGATCATGAGGCCACAGTTCGTCCACATGTTCGCTGGCGTACTCTGGAAAGTAATCAGTCGCCACGATATCGCTGCACAGCGGACGCAGTGCCCGGGCTATCGCCCGACCATTCCCCCCCAGGCCAACGATTCCCACCCGCTTGCCGCGGAGGTCATCGGTCGGTCGGCGAATAAATTCCTTTTTTGCGGCGGCCGCAATAAACGTCGGTATACGTCTCAACAGCCCAAATAGCAGGGCTAATGTCTGTTCGGTGACTTGTGGCGCGAACAACCCGGAGGCACTTGTGACGATAATCTCCGAGTTAATCACCCCGGGAACCAAACAGTGGTCCAAGCCAGCAGCGGAAGACTGAATCCATTTTAGCCTACCGGTTTCCAGCACACGCCCCCAATCCACGGGGACTTTTGCATGGCCGACGAAAATATCGGCGGCGGGCAATTCCTCCGCAATTCGTTCTTGCCCGGCGTCAATGATCTCGGCACCCGCCGGGGCGGCGGCCCGAATTTTCTCGATGTGAGCAGGTTCGACGGGAAAACAAAGCACGATTCGCATCATCGAAACTCGAAGCCGCAACCAGACCAGCAATTCTTAACATACTTCCGACGCGGCATCCTATCGATCCCCAGATGATTCGCAAGGAGCCAACTTGCTTTGGATTATCCTCGTGGCTTTCAAGCCACTTCTCTTCCGCTAACCTTCAAATCGCGCTCTTACCTTCAAATCGCGATCAATCCCGAGGGGTGGTCGCCACTCGCTGCTGGGCAGTATACAGCAACTGATTGGCGGCGGTTTATTTTGGTGGTAGATTAGCGATCTGTTCTGAGGGGCATCGCAGATCGAACGGGATCGGCCCCCCCGTTAAACGCGGTTTCTGAAACGCGGGCTAGGTTCCTGGATGCCATCATGATTTCGCTGGTTTGTCGCGTTTTTTTGCCGGTTTTTTGGGCCATTCCCCTTGTCCAACAGGAAGCTCCGCCTCCCGCGCTCTCCACCGACCAAATCGTACTGGATTCTTTTCGCCAGTCCCATGATGGCTGGAGCGCCGACGAAGTTCTGCTCGATGACGTACGTCGCGCCCGCTTTCTCGAAGCAGTCAGAAAACACTCTGCCGATTTATCCGAACAGGAAATCAATGAGACATTGCTGCGGCTGCGAAAGGCAGGCAAGCTGCGAATAAAATCAACTCGTCGCGGACAACCTCCCGCGGAACGTTATCGCCCCGCAGCCGAAATTGCCGCCCGACTCGTCATCGACCGCCGGCAAGCCACGACCGATCTGCAAGTCACCACCGACATGATCGTGGCTGACCCTAGCTTGCGAACCGAATTTTTCCGCGAAGCGCGACGCATCAGTCCGGAAGTGGAATCGTATGCGGCGCTGAAATGGGTGCTGAATCTGCGAAAGTCGCGTCGGCTCCGCCCGGAACTGGTGGCGCGCGTCGTCGACTGGCAACGTGAAATACAAACCCGCAGCTACCAAGAACTGCGACAAAGCGAAACAGTTATTCCAGCACAACCTGGTGTTTATCTATTTCGTGACGCGACCGGCTATCTTTATATCGGCGAAGCTAAGAATCTCCGCGAGCGGTTGAGAGAACACTTGCGCACCAGCGATCGCCAAGGTTTGGCAGATTACTTGGAAGAACATGGCGGCCAAGATCTGACCGTGGAACTGCACGTTTTCCCCACCGATTCTCCGGCACGCCAAGCTTCTCATCGACGCGCTTATGAAAGTGACCTAATCCGCACCCGCCAACCTAGGCTCAACGTGCGACCATAAAACTAGCTTCGAGCAGGATCATAAATGTCCATTAACCGTAAGACGCACGCGTACGTTGCTCTGCAGCAGTGTTGTGTAGGAACGAGTGCGCCAGCGGCTATTCGTTTAACCGTCAGCCGCAGGCGTACGTTGCGCCACAGAAGTGTTCGGTAGCAACAAGTACGCCTGCGGCTAACTGTTAGCATGCTTGGAAGATATCTGTCAACGTATGGTAGATATCTTTCATGCAGTGATTGATATTTCTCATTTCCTGAAACCGTATGCAAAGGATGATTGTATGAAACTCGCATTATTGTTGCTTGCCGCGGTGAGCTTGCCGTTTGCAACCACTGGCTCAGTCCTGGCCGAAGAACCAAAGTTCGACGAGAAAATTCTTGGCGTCTGGCAGGCAACTTCAATTATGAAGGCTGGTAAAGAAGCACCACCTGAAGCAGTGAAGTTGATGCGGATGACGTTCAAAAAAGACGAAGTGCTGGTGCGTGGTAACTTTCAAGATGAACGCGAAGTCAGTTGTAAGTATAAGCTCGATGCGATGAAGTCACCCATGCACTTCGATCTGATGCCTCCGGGCGAGGATAACGCGGTGTTGGGGATTCTTCGCTTCAAGGATGGCAAGCTTGAAATTTGCTTTCGCAACGCAAACAACTCAGGGGAGCGACCACAGGCGTTCGAGGCAGATCAAGACAAATCGGTTGTCTTGATGAAGTTTGAGCGAGTCCCCGCAAAGCCGTAAAACGAAAGTAAGCCTTGAGAACGAAGGCTTACTTTCAAGGTGCGCCGCTTTTGAGGGGTGTGTTGGGAGTTGAGGGGCAGGAACGGGTACAATTGAGGATATCACCACCGGGTCGCACGAGTTGGAGGAGTCTCTGCCGGCGACTTGGCTGCGATCTAAAAACCGTCGGCCGCAAGTCGCGTACTCCCTTGGTTTTTTGGCCGCCTGCTAATTTTCACTCGACTTCATTGGACGGAGTAACCGCATGTCACAGCCTCAACATCCCGCCGGGCGTCGCCAATTTTTCCGTGCTTGCGGTGGCGTGACAGCCGCGCTCGCTCTGCCGGAACTGGAAATGCTTGGCAATCTGCCTGCCGTCTCAGCGGCAGATACCGTGCTAGATCAGCAGTTTGTCAAGTTTGATGATGATATCGAACCACTCGTGCGATTGTTGGAAGAAACGCCACGCGAGCGAGTTGTGCAGGCTTTCGCCAGCAAGATTCATGATGGCACCAGTTATCGTGAAGTGCTCGCCGCGCTGTTGTTGGCGGGGGTGCGAAACGTGGAGCCTCGTCCGAGCGTGGGATTCAAATTTCACGCCGTGTTGGTCGTAAATTCGGCGCACCTTGCCAGCTTGGCATCGCCGGCCGAGGATCGTTGGCTGCCAATCTTCTGGGCGCTCGATTACTTCAAATCCTCCCAGGCTCGCGACGTTCAGGAGGGCAATTGGACGATGGCTGCGGTCGGGGAAGCCAGGGTTCCACCACCTCATCAAGCGCGCCAAGCTTTCCGCCAAGCGATGGAGCGGTGGGACGTGGAGGCAGCCGATGTGGCGATCGCTGGCCTGGTGCGTTCGGCCGGTGCGAACGAAGTATTTGAATTGATGGCCCATTATGGCTGCCGAGATTTTCGCAGCATCGGTCACAAGGCGATCTTTGTAGCCAATGGCTTTCGCACTTTGCAATGTATCGGTTGGCGATACGCCGAGCCGGTCTTGCGGTCGCTGACCTACGCTCTCTTGAATCATCAAGGCGAAGACAACCCTGCGGAAAGCGATTTGCCAGCCGACGCAGCTTGGCGAGTAACCAATAGTTTGATTGACAGTTTTGACCGGGAGTGGAACAGCGGCACTCAAAATGAGTCCGCCGTCGTCGATCACTTGGCCTTACTGCGAGAGGCTTCGCCGGAGGAAGCCGTGCGGGCAACTGCTGAGCTTATTAAAGGTGGTTTACATCCTCAGTCGATTAGTGATGCGTTGTTCCTATCGGCTGGAGAAATGCTGATGCGTCAGCCGGGAATCATTTCCTTGCATTCATCAACAACCACCAATGCCATGCAATATGCTTTTCGGACCGCCCATAACCGTAAGACGCGGCTGCGGTTATTATTACAAAATGCGGCCTTCATGCCGCACTTCCGGCAATCGATGCAGTCGCGTGGCGATGTTGGCGAGCAACGCATTGAACAATTTGCGCAGCCACGAGAGCATGCTCAGCAGCCCAGCGTGAACACAATTTTCGCCACGATCAGTAACAATCGGCCTGGTGCAGCCGACCAGTTGTTACATTTTCTTTCTAGCGGCGGTCGTGCGGAAGATGTCATTACGGGGGCTCGACGTTTAGTCTTCCTCAAGGGAACGGACTCACATGATTATAAGTTTAGCTCGGCCGTGCTGGAGGACTATCGCGCCGTCTCGCCCCAGTTCCGTGATAGTTATTTGGCCGCAGCCGCTTATCTGTTGCCCGGCAGTGGTGATCGGGACAATGGTTTGGTGGATCGAATTCGCGAGGCGCTAGCCTGATTTCGCTGCGGCCGAATGCCCGACCAATCTAGTCGTTGTCGGTGGGAGCTTGTGATTGTAATTTGCACTTTTATTGGTCGGAATGATTGATGTCACGTAAGGGCAAGCGAGTACTCGCGGCTGGTAGCGCCAGCGCCGGAGAGGCTTTACCAGAAGATGTCTTGCCTGCGGATGAATGGACCGCTCTCCAGGCCGCTTTGTTGGCGAAACCGCCCAAAGCGGTGCGATGGCGACCGACGGCCGCTTTGGGAGGCGCCGAGCCGCTGCCGAGTCCCTTTGCGACGGAACCAGTACCGTGGTTTGCGGGTGGGCACTTTGCCGTTGAGACGCACCAGCCTGGACGCTTTCTCCAGCACGCGGCTGGATGTTTCTTTGTTCAGGATGCCGGGTCTTTGCTCGCGCTGCGATTGCTGGACGTACAGCCGCACGAACAGATCGCCGATTTATGCGCGGCGCCAGGCGCAAAAGCCAGCGGGATTCTCGAGGTGGTGGGACCGGGCGGGGGATTTCTGCTGGCTAACGAACCGATCCGAGGGCGACTCCCAGCACTCGCGTGGAATTTAGCCCGCGTCGGTTTTCCCAGGTTCGCGGTTAGTTCCTATGATGTGGAGGCATTGGCCGAAGAGTTAGTCGAACAGTTTGATGGCGTGTTAGTGGATGCACCTTGCACCGGGCAAACGTTGTTGGGGCGGGGTAAGCAAAAATCATTAGTATTTTCCGCCACGAAGATCTCACACGCTGCCGCTCGCCAACGTCGCATCCTAGCAGCCGCCGCGGAGTTGGTCAGGCCAGGTGGGCGACTCGTCTATTCCACTTGTACATTTGCGGTGGAAGAGAACGAGCATGTAGTCGCTGCATTCCTGAGCGAGCATCCGCAATGGCGCGTGCGAGACATCCCCGACTTGGCAGCCTGGCGAAGCGGATTGGAGCCGGGGGGCTACCGCTTATTTCCTCATCGCGATCGGTGTGCGGGGGCTTACGCCGTGTTGTTGCAACGCAGCAATGCAGTTAATGACCCCGAAGCGAACTCTGAGACTTCGCCGTTGCTCAAGGAACCACAGTGGGATAAGCCCCAGTGCTGCGAGCCATTTGAACTCGCTGGTGAAACCATTGGCACGCTTTGCGATTTTCAGTTAACGTCTGCCGGCCAGCAGATGTTTGGTGTTGTCAGCGACTCGCCGCCTTGGGTTCAGACGTTGTTTCAACGCGGCCTGGAGCTAGCATATCAACCTGCTAAGCAGTGGATGCCGTCCCATGCCCTCGCCATGCGGCGTGATCCAAACTGGCGACCCGAACGGACGATGGCGTTAAGCGATGATGACGCCCGGCAATTTTTGCAAGGCCATCCCCTCGCCACCGGACCGGCTGGTTGGACTGTGGTAACGTGGCGTGGCCATCCATTGGGCTGGGTGCGGGCTAATGCCATGCGTGCCAACAATGGACTACCCACAGCAGCGAGACTCCCGTTTATCCCACTGTAAGCACCTCGAAATAAGTCATTCGGCGATATCAGCCGTTGAGCGCTAGCTCACGCTTCTGCGTCACTCTTTCCCTCAACTTGTGTGTATAAAAATGCAAACCATTCGAATGCTGTTCTGCTGTGTCGCATTAGCCTCAGCCAGCACCCTCTCGGCACAAGAAACCGTAAAGGTCTTCATCTTAGCTGGGCAATCCAACATGCAGGGGCATGGCAAGATAGTGGCCGAAGCTAAGTCGAATGCCGGTCGAGGTTCGCTGGAATCATTAGTGCAAGCTGCGGAAACAAAGGCAGACTATCAACATTTGGTCGATGCCGAGGGAAGCTGGACCACGCGTCCCGACGTTCAGATCTGGTACTTGGGTCGCAGCGGTAATCTGGCACCTGGCTTTGGAGCAAAAGAGGATTTCATTGGTCCCGAGTTGGGCTTCGGCCATGTCGTTGGTGATGCGCTCGAGCAACCGGTGCTGTTGATCAAACTCGCCTGGGGCGGCAAAAGTCTAGGAGCCGATTTTCGTCCGCCCTCCGCAGGAGGTGATGTTGGGCCTTATTACCAGGAATTAGTCAAATTGACCAAGGAAGTATTGAGCGACGCCGCGGAGCTTTTTCCTCAATATGCTGGTCATCGGCTGGAGCTGAGTGGTTTCGCTTGGCATCAGGGCTGGAACGATCGCGTCAATCAAAAATTTAACGACCAATATGAAGAGAACATGGCCCACTTTATCCGCGACATACGCCGTGATCTAGCAGCGCCGAGCCTACCCTTCGTGATTGCCGAGACCGGGATGAGCGGCTACGAGGAAACGCACCCTCGCGCGCTGTCGCTGATGAAAGCGCAAGCGGCTGTGGCCACTCATGACGCATTCAAAGGCAATGTCGCGTTCGTCGAGACCAAGGGATTTTATCGCCCGAAAGAGGTTTCCCCCTCGGGCCAAGCCTATCACTGGAATAACAACGCGGAGACCTATTATTTGATCGGCCAAGGGATGGGGAAAGCGATTTTAGGGTTATTGTCAAAGTGACAATGACGCACTTCGCATATGGTGCCTACTGTTCTGTTAAGCACCTCGACATAAGGTTTTCGGCGTGATCAGCCGTTTAGCGCGGGCTCACGGTTTCGAGGAACCGGACGCTGGCGCGTTCTGGCTAATTCCTTGGGTTTTTTCGCTGGTGTCGATCCTCAAAGACTGATAGGTATAACAATGACCGCTGTAGCCTCGGCAGGCGAGGCTGGCACCGATCGCCGTCCACAGCCATCCCCACGGCTTTTCGCGAGCGAGACCAAAGAGGGCTAGGCCGATGCCGCCGGCCATCGACGCGATCTGTTCCCCGCGGCTGATGTTTTGGTCCGTACGGGCCGAGCAGTGATCTGTTATTTCCACGTTAGCGGTGGCTGACTGATAAGAACGCGGGGGAGTTGCCTGATCGAACGTGTTGTTCATCATTTATCCAGTGTTTGCGAATGGGCAGTTGGGCAAGCGGGTGCGACGCGGGGCGAGTAGTCGGATAAGTTGGGCCCGCGCGGCGCCGCGGTGGTAATGCCGCGGTGGTAATTGACAGGTTGCAATTGACAGGTTGCAATTGACGTGCCCATTGCCAATCCGCTCCGGCCCGTCAAAGTTGCTATACTGGGCCCCACCCCCGATGCTGTCCCGCCTATTCGACTTTCCCAAGGAAAGCTCTCGCCATGAATTCTCGGATGTGTTTCCTGCTCGTGAGTTTTCTCGTTGGCTTATCTGCCAACTTGTCCGCCCAATCGTCGATTGCCGTGCTGCCCCAAGTGAGTGATGCTGATCCCGCCGGATTGATGCAAACTTGGTTGATGCAGCGAGCCGCACAAGCCTTTGGTCGCTGGGAGTCTCGCTATGAGAGTTTAAAGACGCCTGCGCAGATCGCCGCGTATCAAACGCAGATGCGTCAGCAGTTTGTCGACGCGCTGGGTGGATTTCCCGAGCGGACTCCACTCAACGCGCGGGTCACGGGTACCGTCCAGCGGGACGGTTACCGCGTGGAGAAAGTGCTGTTCGAGAGCGAGCCTCACAACTTTGTCTCGGGTCTTTGTTTTGTCCCTGATGCGGAGCGTTTTCAGGCCCCCTATCCTGGCGTTTTAGTTGTCTGCGGGCATTCCGCCAATGGTAAAGGATACGATGGTTATCAGACCGCTACCGCGATGCTGGCGAAGCATGGGATTGTTGGATTTATTATCGATCCGATTTGCCAAGGAGAGCGACTGCAGCACTTTAATCCCGATGGTTCGGTTCGCGTGGCGAGTTCCACGCAAGGCCACACGTTGTTGGGGTTGGGGGCGATCTTATTAGGAAAGAATACCGCGACGACGGAGATCTGGGATGGAATGCGAGCGATTGATTACCTGCAACAACGCCCCGACGTCGATGGGGAGCTGATTGGCTGCATGGGCAACAGCGGCGGTGGCACGCAGACCGCCTATCTAATGGCTCTGGATGATCGTATCAAAGCGGCTTCTCCCGCCTGCTACATCACGACGTTTGAGGCTTTACTAAACACCATCGGCCCGCAAGATGCCGAGCAAAACATCTTCGCCCAATTAGATTGGGGGATGGAGCATTCCGACTATCTGTTGATGCGGGCCCCCACTCCAATTTTGATGTGCACGGCAACGCAAGATTTCTTTTCAATCGAAGGAGCTTGGACCTCGTTCCGTCGTGGCAAACGACTGTTCGGTCGACTTGGGCACCCTGAACGTATCGGTTTGGTGGAAGTGGATGAGCCACATGGCTGGCACCGCCCACTACGCGAAGCCGCAGTCCAGTGGATGGTACGTTGGCTCGCCGGTCGCGATGAACTCATCCGCGAACCAAAGCTAGAACTGCTTTCCGCCGCCGAATTGCAAGTGACCCCAACGGGGCAAGTGTTGCAGATCGAGGGGGCTAAGAGTATCGGTACGTTGCAGCTTGAAGAGTTTCAACAGTTGAATCAAGCTCGCAAACAACTTTGGGCAACGCCAAAAATTGCGCTGGCTCGCGTGCGAGAGTTAAGTAACATCCGCCCGCTGGACGACATCCCGGCACCCACGGTTCGGAAGCTTGAGACGATCGAGCGGGATGGAATTGCCATCCAACCGCTCGTGTTGACGGGCGACGCGGGAGTGCCCTTGCCAGCTCTGCTCTACCAGCCGACTGTAACGACTCCGCTCAAAGGGCAGTTGATTTATCTTCATGAAGCGGGCAAGCAGGCCAGCATCGAGCAGCAGGACACGCCGCTGTCGGCACTCCACTACGCAAAGTTGGGATATCAGGTGCTTGCCCTGGACGTGCGGGGGATCGGCGAGACGGCACCACGCGATGCCGTTTGGTATCACCCTCGATTCGGCGCCGATGGCAAGCATCTGGCGATCGCCTACTTGCTCGGGGAAAACTATATCGGAATGCGAGCGGAGGATTTATTAATTGCAGCGCGATGGTTGCAAACCCAAGCGTCTGTCGAGGCGAATGATCGGGCAAACGTTACACCACTCGCCTTGGTCGCCATTGGCAAACTGGGGCCCGTCGCCCTCCATGCCGCCGCGTTGCAGCCGAGCATGTTCGCTAAAGTCACGATCTTTAACTCGATCAACACTTGGGAAACGATTTTCAGTTCCCTCACTTCGCAAGACCAATTCGTGAATTGCATCCACGGAGCGGCCCGAGTTTATGATCTGCAGGACTTGATCAACCAACTCGGTGATCAAATAGAGATGATTAACGTGGTCGATGCGATGGGCAACAGCGTCGAATAGTGCTGTCGAATCTGGTAAGCACGAAACCAGCTGAAACTCGCTAGCTTCCGGTTCCGACGAACTGTTAGCTAGCGCTCAACGGCTGATATAACCGAAAGCTAAAATCATGAACCCTAAATCTGGACTGGTAGTTTCGCTGTTCTCGGTCTGTTGCCTAACAGCTTTGCAGGGTGAGGAACCGGCGTTTTCCGTAGAGCGAATTGCGGCGCAGCAGGGATTCAATGGCGAAGACTGTTGGGTTCATGCGCGAGCTGGCGTGATACCCGCTGGGGCCCCAGGAAATGAAGGCCAACAGCCTCTGGTCATCATGACGATGCAGAAATTACAGCTCAGTGGTTCGGATCTGTTCTCGGGACTTTCTGAGTTACGCTCCATCGACCTCGGACGCAGTTGGACGGAGCCGGTCGCGGTACAAGCTTTTGCCCGGTCGAAGTACAATGCCCAGCAGGGGATGTTGCCAAAGGGAATGCACGTGTCGACTGATCTATTGCAGAGCGGAGACGAAACGACCGTCTGCGATTTTACCCCCCAGTGGCACGCGGCCAGTCAACGACTGCTGGGAATAGGTCACACCGTTTGGTATCGAAACAACCAAGTTCTGTCCGTCCGGCCCCGGGGGATCGCCTACGCTGTTTTTGACCCCAAACAAAAGGGTTGGACACGTTGGGATACAGTCGAACTGCCCAACAAGGCGGAATTTCTCAATTGCGGCTCGGGGAGTGGGCAGCGGGTTGATCTACCTGGCGGTGACGTGTTAATTCCGTGCTCCTTTAAGCAACCCAGCGCCAGTCAATTCTCCGTCATCGTCTGTCGCTGTCGATTTGATGGTCACACCTTGGAATATGTGGAACATGGTCCATCGATGACCGTGCCGATTAACCGTGGGTTGTATGAGCCATCGTTGGTGCGATTTCAAGGGCGTTACTATTTGACGATGCGGAATGACCAACAGGGATACGTGTGCGTCAGTGAGGATGGTCTAAACTTCGGTCCGGCTCGCCCCTGGAGCTTTGACGATGGCAGTCAGCTCGGCAACTACAATACCCAGCAACATTGGGTTGCCAATGACGAGGGGCTGTATTTGGTTTACACCCGTCGCGGAGCGGACAACGACCATGTCTTTCGCCATCGAGCCCCACTATTCATGGCTCGCGTCGACCCAGAAAGTCTAAGTGTTGTGCGCCGCACCGAGCGTGTGCTGATTCCGGAGCGTGGGGCCAGGCTGGGAAATTTTGGTGTGGTCGACGTGACACCGAATGAAACATGGGTAACCGCGGCGGAGTGGATGCAACCGATTGGCGTGGAAAAATATGGTAGCGATAACAGCGTTTTTATCGCCAAGTTAAAGTGGAAGAAGCCGCGGCACGCGAGTGAGCCTTCCGCAGTTCAATTACCCCCTGGCGACATTCTTTCCCCTTACTTTGCTCCGCCAGCGCGGTGGGAAGAGCAGTTTGGTGATTATCGTTCTCCATTGGTTTTTAATGATGGCTCGGTAGTTGAGACCAGTGACGACTGGGAGCGACGTCGCGCGGAATTGCACGCAGAGTGGGAAGCGCTACTAGGGCGTTGGCCTCCACTGAATGAGCATCCTGCGATACGAATTCTGGAAACCACGGAGCGTCAAGGGATCACCCAGCATCGGATTACATTTCCCTGGACCCCCAACGAAGAGACCACTGGGTACTTGTTAATTCCGCCCGGCAGCGGTCCGCATCCCGCAGTGATTACGGTTTTTTATGAACCGGAGACAGCCATCGGCAAGGGGAGTGGGCCCTATCGCGATTTTGCTTGGCAACTGGCCAAGCGTGGTTTTGTAACGCTCTCACTCGGCACCACACGCGCCACCGCAGCCAAGACGTATGCACTTTACTATCCGAGTATCGAGTCCGCCGAGGTCGCTCCGTTATCGATGTTAGGTTACGCCGCGGCCAGCGGATGGTACTTGTTGGCCAATCGTGATGACGTGGACGCGAGTCGAATTGGCATTGTGGGGCATTCGTTTGGTGGAAAATGGGCAATGTTCGCCGCTTGTCTGTTTGATAAATTCGCCTGCGCTGCAGTGTCCGATCCGGGGATTGTCTTTGACGAGAGTCGTTCGAATGTCAATTACTGGGAACCTTGGTACCTGGGATATCATCCTCAGCCATGGCGGAAGCGGGGCATGATCACGGCGGAGAATCCTGCCCGCGGACTGTACGCCCAATTGACCGCTGCGGGACGCGATCTGCATGGACTACATGCCCTGATGGCACCGCGTCCTTTCTTGGTATCGGGTGGTGCGGAAGATCCACCGGCACGTTGGGAAGCGCTGAATCATACTCGACAGATCAATCGCCTGCTCGGTTATGAACAACGGGTTGCCATGACGAATCGTCCAGACCATTCGCCCAATGCTGATTCCAACGCGATCATCTATGCGTTCTTCCAACATTTTCTCGGAGAGTCCAATGAGGCACGTTGATTGCATTGACGGCAATCACGATGACTCTTTTGGTTTATTTGTTTACTAGCCCCAGGAACGTCTGCACATGAAAAATCAATCAACACGTCGCGCTTTTATGCAGCGGGTCGGTATTGCCAGTGGCGCGATGGCGATGTCGGCTGCCAGCTATTCACGTGTTTGGGGAGCGAATGATCGTTTGCGGATTGCCAGCGTGGGGACCGGTGGCAAAGGCTGGAGCGACTTAATGGGCGTGGCGGCGAGCCCTGCGGTCGATGTTACCGGCTTATGCGATATTGACAGTTCCATAGATCATGTGGGACGCGCTGCGGAACAGTTTCCCCAGGCGGGGCAATTTGCTGATTGGCGAGAGTTGCTGGAGCAGCAGCAAGCATTTGATGCCGTGATTGTTTCCACCCCTGATTTTATGCACGCGCCGATCAGTTTGGCGGCGATGCAATTGGGAAAACATGTCTTCTGCCAAAAGCCGCTGACGCATACCGTCTTTGAGGCCAGGCAAATGCAGCGGGCCGCGGAACGTCAAAAGGTCGTGACGCAAATGGGGAATCAAATCCAGTCGCATACCGCTTACCGCACGGCCGTGAAGATTGTGCACGATGGTTTGTTGGGCAAAGTCAACGCAGTCCACTCTTGGCAAGGGGGCACCCCGAGCTGGCCGCGCGACATTGAACGGCCCCACGGCCGAGACGCGGTTCCTGGTCATGTCCGATGGGACCTATGGCAAGGAGTTGCCCCGCGTCGGCCTTATAAACAACGTATTTATCATGCCTTCAATTGGAGAGGTTGGCAGGATTACGGCACTGGACAGCTGGGCGATTTCGGCTGCCACATTTTGGACCCTGTGTTTAAAGCTTTGGAATTGACCGCGCCGGACCATCTGACGGCAGAAGCACCAGTGCTGAAGCCCGATACGTGGAGCGATCGGGCCACGGTGCGCTATCAATTTCCCGCTACCATTCGCACGCTGGGCCAGCACCTTCAGCTAACTTGGTATGATGCGGTGGGTGCTCGACCTCCTCGGGAATCACTAACCCATATACCAATAAGTTACCAATTGCCAGCAGCCGGCTCGGTATTGATTGGCGAGCTTGGTTCTCTGGTAATTCCCCACGTTGATATGCCCAAATTGTTTCTCGCAGGCCAAGAGGATGTGTTGGACCTCAGTGCCCATAAGATTGTTCCGGTGGAAAGCGTCGATCACTATGTCCAATGGGCTGACGCCTGCCGCGGCATGGCGGTTACAACGTCAGCGTTCGCTTATTCGGGACCGTTAACCGAAACGGTCTTGCTGGGGACGATTGCATTACGGTTCCCCCAAGAAACGTTAACCTGGGACGCGGCCAATCTGAAAATCGCCAACTCACCATTAGCCGATCAATACTTGACGAAAGCCTATTTTTCCGGCTGGGAACCAGATTGGGTTGGTTAAAGATTTGCCGATGATTTTATTGCCACAGGAGTCTGCGAACGTGCGTCACATCATGATACTAATACTGTTGTTGGGTTTTTCGCTGAACGGTCTATCGGCCAGCGCTGAGAGACCCGCCGAATTGAAGATTATCACCCATAACGTTTGGTATGGTTTCACTAAGAAGGGTCAGCCGCGGCACGAACAGTGGTTGCAGTGGATGGCCACTCAACAGCCCGACGTGGTCGCTTTGCAGGAGTTGAACGGATACACGGCGGAAAAGTTAGCGGCTGACGCAAAGAACTGGGGGCACCCGCACAGTGTGCTCTTGAAGGAGGAAGGTTTTCCCACGGGGATCACCTCGCGCTACCCCATTACGGACGTGGCAAAAATTCGCCAGGGCATGCATCATGGTTTGCTACGATGTCGCATCGAAGGTATATGGTTTTACGTGATTCACTTTCATCCGTCCAACTTTGCGCGGCGGATCGAGGAGGCCGGGCATTTGCAGGCTGATATTGCCACGCTGCCCGATGTCGACCCACGAATCGTCTTGGCAGGTGATTTTAATGGATTTTCGCCGCTAGATCGGCGGCGGTATGACAGCGATGATAAACTTGTGCCCTTTTTTGAGATGCTAGATGGTCGCAGTACCAGCGCTCGCAATCTCAACCAGGGCAAGCTCGATTACGGTGGTTTGGAAGCGATCATGGCCCAAGATTTTTTCGACGCTGTGGCTGGTTTTCGAGATGACGCGAAACCGTTCGTGGGAACGTTTCCCACTTCGCTTGTCAGCGATGAAAATCATGGTACCGATCGGCGGCTGGATTACATCTTTGTGAGCCCTAATATGCAGCCCCATCTTGAGTCCGCGGACATCCTGCGTGATCAACGGACGGAGCTGCTGTCGGATCACATACCCGTGCGTGCCGTGCTGAGGTTTGGCCCGGAGGGTTGATTTTTTAGAGCCGAGGCGGGAGCCTCCCCAGGCAGTGTGTTACCAGGCTGGAGCCCGGGAGCAATGTATGATTTCTTACCCACACAGAACACATCCAATGCGTCGACGTAGTTTTTTGCAAACAACCGCTGGCTGGGCTGTGGCCAGCAGCTTACTACCCGCCACGGTTCGCGCGCAGCAAGACAATACGTTGCGAGGAGGATTGCGGGCCGATGTGGTCGTAATTGGAGGCGGACTGGGTGGTGTGAGCGCGGCGCTCGCCGCCTTGCGTGGAGGATTGCGAGTTGTACTGACCGAGCAAACCGATTGGATCGGCGGCCAGCTCACTCAGCAAGCCGTGCCACCGGATGAACATCGTTGGATCGAGACGCACGGCGCGCCGGCTAGCTATCGTCGTTTGCGTGATTCCATTCGTCAGTACTATCGCCAACATTATCCTTTAACTCCGGCCCAACGCGAGTTAACGAATTTGAATCCCGGCGGTGGGATTGTCTCGCGGTTGTGCCATGAACCGCGAGTGGCGTTGGCTGTGATGGAAGCCATGCTGGCCCCCTACCGCAGTGCTGGGCGGCTGACTGTGTTGCTCAACCACCGGCCCATAAAAGCCTTGACAGATCAGCATTTGGTCGAGAGTGTTCGCGTTAGAAACGATGTCACCGGTCGAGAAATAGAGTTGGTTGCCCCCTGGTATGTCGACGCGACGGAATTGGGGGATTTGCTGCCGATGACGGGAACCGCTTTTGTGACGGGAGCCGAGTCCAAAGCGGATACGGGTGAATTGCACGCGGCGGATGAGGCCAAGCCGGAGAACCAGCAAGCATTCACCTGCTGCTTTGCGGTTGACTATGACCCGGCGGGCGATTGGACAATTGAACGTCCCCGAGAATATGACTTTTGGAAAAATTATGTTCCGCAATTGAACCCAGCTTGGCCGGGGCGTTTATTAGATTGGACCTATACGCATCCCGCTTCGCTGCAACCGAAACGGCTGGGCTTTGATCCCACGCAAGCGACCACGCCCGGCGCCTTGAACTTGTGGATGTATCGCCGCCTGCTCGCTCGTGATAAATTCCAAGCAGGTGAATTTGAGAGCGATATTTCTTTGGTCAATTGGCCGCAGAATGATTACTTTCTCGGTAACTTGGTCGGTGTTTCTGAGGAGCAAGCTGAGCAGCACGTCGACCGCGGCAAGCAGCTGAGTCTGTCATTATTGTATTGGATGCAAACCGAGGCGGATCGACCCGATGGTGGTCAAGGATGGTCTGGGTTGCGACTTAGGCCCGATGTGACGGGGACGTCCGATGGTATGGCAAAGTATCCCTACGTACGTGAATCGCGGCGAATTGTTGCTGAGTTCACTGTTTTGGAAGAACACTGCGGACGGCAGAACCGAGCTTTGGTGACGGGGCAACCGGAAGCGCAAGTTACTGCTGCCGAGTATGCCGACTCAGTTGGCGTGGGCAGTTATCACATCGATCTGCATCCCAGCACCGGCGGTGATAATTATATTGACTTTCCGTCATTGCCATTCCAAATACCGCTGGGTGCTTTATTGCCGCGGGAAACAAGAAACCTCTTACCCGCTAACAAAAACATCGGCACCACGCATGTTACCAACGGCTGTTATCGGTTACATCCGGTCGAGTGGAACATTGGCGAGTCGGTCGGGAGTTTGCTCGCTTATTGCGTTGAGCAGCGGCGGAATCCCAGCGATGTGCGGGCAAAGCAGGCCTGGCTGGAGGATTTTCAACGGCAACTGCAGCACCACGGTGTGGAATTAAGTTGGTCGGGCAGTTGATTTCATGACATTTTCCGTCAAACTGGAAGGTGCGGGCATTCCACTGCTTCGCCCCCTCCCACGCCTCACCTTCGCCTCACCTGCGGACTCGCACAATGTTTCGATGTTTGCTTGTTGCCCTCGTCGTCTCTTTTCCCACCGGCGCGTGTTTCGCCGTGGACGCGAAGATTCGATTCAATCGCGATATTCGCGCGATCTTGAGCGACAAATGCTTTGCCTGTCACGGACCTGATGCGGAGACTTTGGAAGGGGGGCTGCGGCTCGATATTCGGGAGGAAGCTGTGGAGACCTCTGCTGCGATCGTGCCAGGAGATGCGGAGTCCAGCGAGTTGGTGCGGCGAATTCTCTCTGCAGAACCGGGCGAAGTGATGCCGCCCCCAGAGACGCACAAGCCGCTGACCAAGGCGGAAAAAGAGCTGTTGCAAAGATGGATTGATCAGGGGGCCGAGTACGAGCCTCACTGGGCCTACGCGCCGATGCGTCGACCGAGCCAACTGCCAGCCGAGATCTCAAGCCCGAGCGAGATGATCGATGCAATCGTCGCGGCTCGTTTGCAAGAGGAGGGTGTTGAGCCAACTCCGCTGGCCGACAAAATCACGTTGATCCGTCGGCTTTCCTTCGATTTGACAGGCATGCCACCAACTGTCGAGGAGGTGGACCGATTTCTGCACGACGACTCGGCGGATGCTTACGAAAAATTGGTCGACCGCATGTTGGCCTCGGCTCGCTACGGCGAACGGATGGCTGTTTACTGGTTAGACCTCGTGCGGTACGCCGACACGGTTGGCTATCACGGGGACCAAAACGTGTCGCAGTCGCCGTATCGGGATTACGTTATTCGCGCATTCAATGAGAACATGCCTTATGACCAGTTCGTGCGTGAACAGTTAGCCGGTGATTTATTACCGGGAGCATCTCTGCAGCAGTTGGTCGCCTCCGGTTATAACCGGCTCAATCAGACAACAGAGGAAGGGGGCTCGCAAACTAAAGAATATTTGGCAATCTACTTCGCCGATCGCGTGCGGAACGTTTCGCAAGTCTTCATGGGGGCCACGGTAGGTTGTGCTCAATGCCATGATCATAAATATGATCCGTATACGACGCGCGACTTTTACTCCTTGGGTGCTTTTTTCGCCGACTTGGAAGAGCGTGGAGTATATGGTGCCCGCAGCCGCCCGCCGATGATCCGTGTGCCGGACCAAATTCTGGAGGCCAAGCTGGCCGATTTTGATCAGCGGATTGCCGGCAAGGAAGCGGAAATCGACCCGCTTGGCAAGCGTCTACTAACAGCCCAAGCAGTCTGGGAGGCCGATGCCTTGCAGAGGCTAGCCGAGCCACAAGAAGTCGAGGTGGTCTGGGTTGACGATGACCAGGGTGTCGCCGGGGCAAAAGATGGAGCATGGAAGTATATTTCGACGGGGCAGGGGCCTGTGCACAGCGGTCACCAGTCGCGACGCCAACAGAGCGACGGCTTGGTGCAGCATCTTTTCCAAGGGGTTGAGACGAATCATACGGTGGCGGAAGATTCCAAGTTTTACGCTTGGGTTTATCTCGACCCCAACAACCCGCCAGCAGCGATCATGTTGCAGTTTAACGATGGTGATTGGAGTCATCGTAAAGTTTGGGGGGGCGATGAAATTGTTTACGGTCGCACGCCTGAAAGCACAGTGGCTTACCGCCGAGCCGGAGGGTTGCCGAAGCCAGGCACTTGGGCCCGGTTGGAAGTCTCCGCTACCGAGGTCGGTTTGGCCGCTGGCAAGAAAGTAAACGGCATGGCGTTCACCCAATTCGGCGGTTCGGCTTATTGGGATAAAGCGGGTGTGTTGTTAATGGAAGGGATGCCCAAAGCCGTCGTGGAGGCGATTCAGGTTGCCAGCGGAGAACGAACTGCCGAGCAGGCGAGCCTAGTTAGCGAACACTATCTCAGCCAAGCGGCCGAGATGGTGGCGCTCAAGGCTGAGATTGAAAGTTTGCGAAAACAACGCCAAGCGGTCTATGATTCAGCACCTGAAACGGTCATTTCCAAATCGGTTGAGCCGCGCACGATTCGGGTGCTGCCGCGGGGGAACTGGATGGATGACTCGGGGCAAATCGTCGAACCGGCAATTCCCGGGTTCCTAGGAACCCTTTCGGTTTCGGATCGTCGTGCCAACCGGCTGGACTTCGCCCAGTGGCTGTGTCGTGACGACAATCCATTAACCGCGCGGACGATGGTAAACCGGCTGTGGAGTCTGCTGTTTGGTCGCGGTATCTGTGCCAGCGTTGATGATTTTGGAGGGCAGGGCAGCTATCCCTCCTATCCGGAATTGCTCGATGGCTTGGCGCTTGAGTTTGTGGATTCGGACTGGGATATCAAGCACATTGTACGTGCGATCGTACTCAGTCAAACCTATCAGCGATCTTCGCTGCCGAGTCAAAGTTTGCAAACACAAGATCCTTATAATGACCTATTCGCCCGGCAACAGCGATTTACGATCGATGCCGAGATGGTGCGGGACACGGTGTTGGCGACCAGTGGGCTGTTGGTGGAGCAAATTGGAGGCCCCAGCGTCAGGCCATATCAACCGGCAGGATATTACGCTCAGCTGAATTTCCCCCGTCGCACCTACCAAGCCGATGGTGGTGACGCTCAATATCGTCGCGGTCTGTACACGCATTGGCAACGGACATTTTTACATCCGATGTTGAAAGCCTTCGATGCGCCCAGCCGTGAAGAATGCACCGCTCAGCGGGCCAAGTCGAATACTCCGTTACAATCGCTGGTGCTGTTAAACGATCCCACGTTCGTGGAAGCCGCTCGCGTGTTCGCTGAGCGAATTATGAGCGAAGGGGGTGAGACGGTCGAAGCACGCTTGCAGTGGGCCCATCGCACCGTTGTATCTCGCGCCCCGAGCGAAGCGGTTCGGGAAACCTTGTTGGCGCTGCATCAGCAACACTTGGCGCATTACGAAAATGACCTCGAGGCGGCGGAGCAGTTGATCGCCACGGGCAACGCCGCGGTTCCCCAAGATTTGCCAGTCGCCGAAATGGCAGCTTGGACCAGCGTCGCTCGCGTTTTGTTGAATCTACACGAAACTATCACTCGTTATTGAGCCCCAGCCATGTCACCATTACTCAACCAACTCGCCCGTCGCACGTTCTTGCGTCGCACGGGTATTGGTTCAATTGCCTTGGCATCGTTGCTGAAATCAGAAGCGATTTCCCAGGCCAATGATTCGACAAAGCAACATGTGGGTGGCATCGGCGGAGTGCTGGCCTCGCCGCATCATCCACCGCGAGTCAAACGGGTCATCCACCTTTGCATGGCTGGAGGCCCGAGCCATCTGGAGACGTTTGACTATAAGCCGATGTTGGCCGAAATGGACGGCAAACAAATGCCCGAGTCGGTCACGGCCGGACAACCGATTGCCCAGCTGCAGGGCCAGAAGTTGACGGTGATGGGGCCCCAACATGGATTTACCCCGCGTGGGGAAAGCGGTTTGTTGGTCTCTGATGCGTTTAGTCATCTAGGCAAAGTAGCTGATGAAATGTGCGTTGTTAAATCGATGCACACTGAGCAAATTAATCACGACCCGGCGCACACGTTCTTCAACACGGGCACGGCGATCAGCGGGCGGCCCTCAATGGGTTCCTGGGTACTCTACGGGTTGGGCGCTGAAACCGAAAACCTACCCGGGTTTATTGTGTTGACCAGCGAAGGTGGCGGCCAAAGTCAACCGATCAGCTCCCGCCAATGGCACTCGGGGTTTTTGCCGAGTCGCTTCCAAGGAGTGCAGATGTACTCAACGGGCAGCCCCGTCCATTACGTCAATAATCCCGCCGGCGTGGGGACCAGTCAGCAGCGAGACATTGTCGACGCCGTTAGTAAGATTAATTCGTTGCGTAATCAGGAATTGCAAGATCCGGAGATTACGACTCGCCTGGCCGGTTACGAGATGGCTTTTCGGATGCAAGCTTCAGTCCCCGAATTGACCGATATGTCAAACGAGCCGCAGCATATTGTGGAGCAATATGGATGCACCCCTGGTGATGGCTCGTTTGCCAGTAATTGTTTACTGGCACGCAGGTTGGCCGAGCGCGGTGTCCGTTTCATTCAGTTGTATCATCGGGGATGGGATCACCACGGTGGTGTCAAGAATGGCGTCGCGCAAACGGCCAAGCTGGTCGATCAAGCCACCACCGCTTTAATTCAGGACTTAAAGCAACGTGATATGCTGAAGGATACGTTGATTGTTTGGGGCGGGGAGTTTGGACGCACGCCAATGGCACAAGGAAGCGGACGGGATCACCATATAAAAGGATTTTCAATTTTCTTGGCTGGCGGGGGCGTCAAGGGCGGTACCAGCTACGGGGCGACCGATGAGTTTGGCTACAACGCGATTGAGGACAAGGTCCATGTCCGTGACTTTCACGCCACCATGCTGCATATGTTGGGGATTGATCATCAGCGTTTGACTTATAAGTTCCAAGGACTCGACTTTCGTTTGACGGGAGTGGAAGAAGCTCATGTGGTAAAAGCACTGCTTGGTTAACGTAGGTGCCTCCAAGGTTAACGAAACGTGCGTTGTTCGTTAGCAACCACCACCCGCGCTGGGGATTGCCCTTGGACCGCTTACACGGCCGCCAGCATCGTCGAGCCCGTTGCCAGACCATCATCAACGAGAATTACCGTTTAGTCGCGGAGCTGTGGTGCGGGCCGATTGCTTCGATAGGCTCGTTCGCGTCGCTCAAGTCCGATCAACTCCGTGGCGGCCACTTCGGAGATCTGTTCATGGGTAATGTCAAATTGCTCGACAACCGATTGATTGACCACCTGGATGCCGCCACTGGCGATGGCCGCCATGGCTAGTTCCGAATGCCCGGCACTCCCACCTTGCGAACCAAGATAATGTCGAGCGTCGCGTTCAGCACTTGGGCAATTTCCCAGGCTACAGGTACACCACCGCGTGGCAAGGCAAACACCACTACGTCCTGTCTGTCGGCATAAGCATCCAAGTGGGCGGCGAGCTGTTTACCAGCGTCAACTCTATCGCGGAAAAGCATTTGGGCACTCCTCGGGAGCGATCGGAAAATAAGTGTCGAATTTCTCTTTGGAGAGCGGCAACGTGTAAGATATGCCGTCATTGATTGACAGTTTGCGAACCCCAGGAGTTGATTCTGATGCGACGATTGACTAATTGGATTCCCCTTGTAATAGCTGTTCTGGCTGGTCCTTGCATGTGTCACCTGGGGGCGATGGAACCTCCGTTGCAGCACCTTGATCTGGATGATCGCGTGTCGGGGCAAGTTGTGGTCGATCGCCAAGCGGGGCAATATTTGGGACATCCCACGACTTGCTTGTTGGAGGATGGGAAGACGATTTTGTGTGTCTATCCGCAGGGGCACGGTCGTGGTGCGATCGTCTATAAACGCAGCAACGACGGTGGTTTAACGTGGAGCGAGCGGTTGCCCACGCCCGCCAATTGGACCACTTCGCGGGAAGTGCCGACGCTGCATCGGGTGGTCGATGCAGAGGGACGCAAGCGACTGATTATGTGGTCTGGACTTTATCCGGCTCGTCTGGCAGTCTCGGAAGACGACGGGGAAACATGGAGTGAGCTGAAGCCGGCCGGCGACTGGGGCGGGATTGTGGTCATGGGTTTCGTCGAGCCGGTGGGGAAATCGGCGGGTAACTATTTGGCGATGTTCCACGACGATGGTCGTTTTTTTGCTAGCAACGGAGCGAGAACCCCCGAGTTTCGACTGTTCAAAACCTTTTCCAACGACGGGGGGCTGACTTGGTCATCACCCACCGTGGTTTATGAGTCGGACGCGGTGCATCTCTGTGAGCCGGGTTGCATTCGTTCACCAGATGGCAAGACTTTGGCGGTGTTACTGCGAGAAAATTTGCGACGAAAAAATTCGCACATTATTTTCTCGCGAGACGAGGGGCAAACCTGGTCGGAGCCGCGGGAGTTGCCGCTGGCTTTGACTGGCGATCGGCATGTGGGAAAGTACGCCCCTGACGGTCGCTTGTTTATAAGTTTCCGCTGTAACTCCCCCGTCGACGCCCGGCAGCAACGTCAATTCGAGGGCGACTGGGTCGGCTGGGTGGGGACCTGGGAAGATTTGATATCGGGTGCCGATGGCCAGTATAGCGTACGGCTGAAAGACAACACCAAGGCCTATGACACCGCGTACCCGGGTGTGGAAGTGCTGCCTGATGGGACGATTGTTACCACAACGTACGGACATTGGGACGAGGGCCAACCGCCTTATATCTTAAGCGTCCGCTTGCAGTTATCCGATTTGGATAAGATGGCCAAGTGATAGCTGTTAGCCGTTTGGCTGTTTGGCCGCGGTTCTCGTTTTGAGCGGAACTAATCACCTGCAACCAAACGGTGGCTAGCGCCAAAACCGCTAACCTAATTGTGCCGAGCAGATAAAAAAACCTCGCCCCGGTGCAGGGGGCGAGGTTGGTAACTTTGATACGATTCAATCTGCAGGATCGCTTAGAGCATTTTGCCGAGCATCGCCACCAAGTCGGCGGTGCGGCAGCTGTAGCCCCATTCGTTGTCGTACCAGCTGACAATCTTGACAAACTTGCCGTTGTCGCCCAGCACTTGGGTGAACGGTGCGGCAAAGATGCTGCTGTGGGCGTCACCGATGATGTCACCGCTGACGATCGCATCTTCCGTGTAGCAAAGAATACCTTTCATGGGACCTTCGGCGGCTGCTTTCATGGCCGCGTTGATCTCATCCTTCGTGGCCGCTTTGCCCAAGTTGCAAGTCAGGTCGACGACGCTGCCGGTCGGCACGGGAACTCGCATCGCGATTCCGGTCAGTTTGCCTTGCAGCTCGGGAATCACCAAACCGACAGCCTTGGCGGCGCCGGTTGAAGTGGGGATGATGTTTTGCGCGGCGGCCCGCGAGCGATAAAGGTCGCCGTGCGGTTGGTCTTGAACTTTCTGATCGTTCGTATAAGCGTGGACCGTGGTCATTAAACCCGATTCAATCCCGAACGTATCGTGCAAAACCTTGGCGACGGGAGCCAAGCAGTTGGTTGTGCAACTGGCGTTGCTGACGCACTTCAGATCCTTGGTCAGCTTGTCATCATTGACACCCAACACGCAGGTCAGGTCGGCACCATCTTTGGCCGGCGCACTGAGCACAACTTTCTTAGCGCCAGCGGTCAAGTGACTGTCATATCCAGGTTTACCGTTGGCTGCTCGGCCAGTGAAAAAACCAGTCGATTCAATCACCACGTCGATGTTGTGTTCAGCCCAGGGAAGGTTGCCAGGGTCGCGTTCGGCCAAGGCATGAATTTCTTTCCCGTCGACAATCAGGGCCTTATCGTTGAAATCAACAGTGCCGTTATAACGACGGTGGATACTGTCATACTTCAACAAAGTGGCGAGGGTTAGATTGTCGGTCAGATCGTTGATCGCGACGACTTCGAATTCGTCACTGCGCTCCATCAGCTTGCGAAAAGTAAGTCGGCCGATGCGCCCAAAACCGTTGATTGCTACTCGAATTGCCACTGGTTTCCTAAACTCCAAAATTCATGGTTGTGGGAATGCGACGCGAAGCTACAGCGGATGAAACCGGCCGATCGCGAGCACGGGGGTTGATTGCGAGGCAGGGATGATCTCCAAAATAGAGCTAGCACCTCGCCAGGCTAGCGAATTATAGCGGCGCAAGGGAAACTCACTCCAGCCCCCACACATTCGAGTCTTTTGGCGAACGGCAAGCGGCAGCCAAGTCTGTACGCCAACAGTGAAAATATCCTCCCTTGCAGGACCCTACGGTTTGTCGAAAGCACCGCAAGTCAATATCCGCGTTCGTCCGCCCGACTGGAAATTGCCCCCCGGCGTGGCCCCCGGCACCTGGGATTATGCCCACAGCGACTCGATCGCGGACGATTACGAGGCATTTTTAGCATCCACACCGCTTGCGCAATTGGATTTAAGCTGGTTGGCTGACATGTTGCCGAAAGCTGACCGGCCCGCAGCCATGGTTGCCGATTTGGGTTGCGGCACCGGGCGTTCCGCGGAGCCCTTGCGCCAGCTCGGTTATCGTTTGCTGGGTATCGATCTCAGTCAACAAATGTTGCGTCACGCGGCGCAGCAGGGAGCGACTTGGAGCCCCGCGATGCGACCGTTATTGGTCCGCGCGAATTTGGTTACTTTGGATTGTCTTGCCAGCGGCTGTGTTGATCACGCGATCTGTTTGTTCAGCACTTTGGGGATGGTCCGTTCGCGTGCTCACCGTCGCGAGGTGTTGCGGCAGGTGGCTCGAATTGTGCGACCGGCAGGCAGGTTGCTGCTCCATTGCCACAATCGCTGGGCCGCCTTGCGGGATCCCGGGGGAATGGCGCATCTGTGGCGCTCTTGGTGGCATGCCAGACGCGATCCAGTGGCCGATTTTGGCGATCGCACCTACGCCTATCGCGGGTTGCCGAACATGTATTTGCACAGCTTTGGCCGTCGCGAACTCGCCCTCGACCTGAAAGCGGCCGGATTGCGGGTTGAGCGGATGGTGCCGTTGCGGATCGAAGGAGATCGGCAGCTGCCCGCCGGCTGGTTTTTCGGCGGTCTTCGCGCCGGCGGGTTCATGGTGCTTGCTCGGCGAACCGCTGATACTGGTTCCGCAGCTCCGCCGACGTTGGCGGCGAAGTGAGCAAGATGTATCTAGCCAATTTGCTGGCCTCCGCGGAATCACCAGCGTCACGCAACGCCGCGGCGGTGGCCAATTTCGCTTGGTGCCAACGATCAGAGCCGGGCGGCAGTCCAGTGGCATAGCGATTCCACAATTTCACCGCTTCGGCGGCGGCCGCCGGGTTGCCCAAGTTCGCTAAAGTTTCCCCCGCGTGTGACAGGACTTCGCCAGGCTGTCGAGCTTCGCTGAGCAGCCCCGTGAACTTGTCAAACGCCGCTTGCCAGTCACCCGACCAAGCCAACGCGTCAGCCTGGATCAATTGGTAACGTCTGGCGAGTCGTGGCGATAGCGTTTCGCTGGCTGTCGATTTTCCCGTGGCTGAAATTCGCAACATTGCTCGCCCCAATAAGCTCCTCAACTCAGCGGCATTGCGGGCATCTTCATGCAACCGCTCCAACGCCAGCAGCTCGATTTGATCGCGATCGGGGAGTGCCGGCGGGGAGAGCGCCAGCGCCTCAGGATTGATCCCGTCGATCCGCACGCGGCGGAGATCGTGAGCAAATGCTTGTGGTGATGCATCACCCACTGATTGTTGCTCGGGGGCAGCGATCCAATAAGATTTGAGTGCCGACGGCGACAACGTCAAGGCTGCCAGCAGGGCAGATTCTTGTCGCAAGCGAGCTTGCTGTTCAGCGTCGCCAATCTGCAACCCACGGCTCAAGCGATCGATGTAAATCTGATCGCTCTCTGTTTGCTCCTGACCAGCAGTCTGATTTTCAGCGGTTTGATTTTCAGCCCTACGGTTCGGATCCGAGGCTGTGGTTTCAGGCGTATCCAAAGTTGGCTGCGGGGACGACAGCTGCGGGGACGGCGTAAAGTCCAACCAAGCGATCGCTTTGGCGCCCCATGCGGCCCGCGGCTCGCCGCTGGGAAGGGCCAGCAACGATTGCCGCCAAAGAATTCCCGCTTGCTCGATCGCGGCTGGCCACTCAACAGCGTCGGGTGGCAAACGCAACGTGGTCATGGCAGCCACGGCCGGACGATCAGCAGCGGCAAATAGCTTGCTGGCCCACTCGCGAACTAGCAGCAATTTTTCTCCGCTGGGCCACAGCAGCAATTGATCGATCAGAGTGGCTTCGAGTTGCCCCACCAGTTGCTGCTGACTCGATGGTGGTGTCGTTGCGTTGGTCTCAGCGGAGTTGCCTGCAAGTGAGTTGCGGTCCCGTTCCGCGGCGATCAATTCTGACAAGATGCGAGCTGATTCGAGGTGAATTCTTTCGGCGCTCGGTCGTCGGGGAAACTGCCTGGCGATTGCCGCGAATTGATCCGCCGCCAACTTGTTGCGTTCCGCTTTGTACCAACAGGCAGCAGCTTGCACGCCGAAACGAAAGGCTTCGTCGGGTTGGCTGGTGTTGGCTGCTAACTGGGAAGCTTGTTGAAACAAATTCGCGGCTTCGAGCAGTCCCTTGGCATCGCCACTGCGGACTAATTGGCCCGCTTGGGCTGCCAGCAGGGTTGCGTTTGCTTGCTCGGGATTAGCCCGCAAAGATCGCAGCATGACGCTTTCCCCGAGGCGACGCCCGTATGCACCGTTGCGGCGCCCAATGCTGGTAACCCAGTCGGTGATCTGGCGTTCCGCAGTCGCCTGATTGTAATTCTGGTTGCCGGCGGGCGCCGTCATTTCGGAAATCAGCCATTGCAGGCGAGTCAGATCGAGCTCCAATGAGCGGGGTGCTGTTTGGGGACTGTCTCCGTAGTAGTCAGCGAGCCAGCGGCGGACCAGATCTCGGTTGCCCAGCTGCAACTCCGCGCGCAGCCACTCGGCAACGGTGGCAGCATCCGCAACGCCTTCGCGAACCGGCGGAGCCAACAAGGCGGCTGCTTGCCGTGCTTCGCCGGACAACCGCGTGGCGCGGGCCAGCATCCGCACCACTTCCATTCGTTGAGCCGAATCGGCGGGCAACGATTCCAACATGCGCCGAGCAGCTCGCGTGGCGTCGGTGGCTGCCGCCAACGCATCCGCCGAACCCTCGGCAAAGGTCTTGCTTTGCAGCAGCAAACCAGCGGTAATTCGTCGCCGCGTCGTCCTTTGCAATTGCAGCAGATCGTTGGCGTGGGCCAAGCGATTGTCGTTGAGATCGGCTCGCAACCGGGGAGCCAGCGGCATCAATTCATCGAGCTTTGCTTCCAGCGCGCGGAGGTCGGTTAAGGTGCTGCGCAGCCCGGCGGCAAACCGTTCACGCAGCTGTTGATCGGCCGGGTTTGCCAACAACAGCAACGACCTCAGTTCGGCTTGCGATAAACCCACCAATAGCCGTTGCAGCTCGAGCCACGGAGCGGCTGGTTGATCTTCATAACCTCTTAAGGCGTCCTGCAGAGGTTGCACAGCCAATTCCCACTGTGCGTCCGACTCCTCAGCAGAATTACGTAACTTGGCTACCGTGACAGCCGACATCCGCATTGCCCAGACCGCCCCGTCGAGCGTGCCGGGAGCCGCCGTTTTCAGCTCCCGCTGACAAATAGTTTCAGCATCTTCCAAGTACCCTGCTTGTAAGCAGGCCTCGATCAAATCAGCTTCACGATCAGTTGTCTTGCGCCCCGGCGCTTGGCCCGCGGTAGCTTGGCCTTTGGCGGTTAGCGTTGGGCCCGCTGCCAACAGCCCAACCGCGCAGCCGAACAACAACAGCACTCTCGCTCGCGGGCCACCAAGTCGAGAGGCACCAAATTTGACGGCGCCAGGTGGTTGCAAAGCACGCTGGATCAGCCAGGAGTCACACGGCATTGGTTATTCCTCCGCGGCGAAAAGCACCCGCGTTAATCCCGCGGCGCGGGCCAAGTCATAAATATCGATGACGGTCCCCAGCGGGATCGCGGGATCGGGATCAACGACCACCGGCGGTTGGGCCCCCAGGCTGACGATCTCCCGCAAACGTTGACGCAAGGTTGTTACGTCCGCGATGGGGTTGCCGTTCAGCGTCAGCTGGGGTGCTTCCGCCGAACCGGCAACGGTGATCACTAATTCGTCAAAGGCATCGGGCGGGGGGGCTGTGGATGGCTGATCGCTGAGGCCAGCCGGCGGTTCGGCCAACGAGCTGGGAAGATCAAACTCAGGTAGTTCGAAACTGCTGGTCCACAGGAAAAACACCAGCAGCAAAAAAACGACGTCGATCATGGGAGTCATTTTTAACTCCAGCGAGCCGCCCCGATTATGGTTGGGCAATCGCATTAGAGTCCCCCTCGCGATGCGGCTGTTCCGCTGGGCTGGTAGACGGCGATCGAAACGTTTGGCAAACCGGCTTTCGCGGCCGCTCGCAAAACTGGCTCCAAGCGATCGTAGGTAGCAGCCCGTGCCGCTCGCACTCGCACCAGCGCGCCCGACCCTTGCCGCTGCTGATAGCGACTCAACGCGGCGGTTAATCCAGCCACGTCCACTTGTTGAGAAGCGACGCGCCAAGAGCCATCCTGGAGAATATTTACGGTCAGTGCGGAAGCTTCCAAGTCGAGTGGTTGGTGACTGATTGCCTCGGGCAGTTCCAACGGAATTTGCGATTCCTGACGGGCCAAATGACTGCTGACCAAGAAGAAAATGATCAGCAGAAACACGACGTCAATCATCGGCGTCATGTTGTTGGCGAGCTCTCGGTTCTGGCCGTTGTGGGGTAATCGCAAGGGGATGGGTTCCTCAAGCTTTTGGTGGCGGTTGTGTGGTGCCGCCACGTTTGGTTCCCGGTCGCCGCTTAATCGGTCCCAAAGCGTGTTGGCTTTCGTAAGCTGCTTCCGCAATCAAACCGTCGACCCGGTTGCGGAATATTGCGAAGGCACCGAGGGACGGAATCGCCACGACCAATCCACCGACCGTGGTCACCAAGGCTTGATAGATTCCCTCGGCCAAATCGCCAGCGCTCGCTCCACCTTGAGAACCGGCTACTTCTTGAAAAGCAAAAATCATCCCGGTGACGGTGCCCAACAAGCCAACCATCGGAGCAATGTTGCCAATCACTGACAGGTATTCAATTCTCCGCATCAGCCGTGAAGACTGCTCGGCCAAAGCATCCTCCATCGCTTTTTCAACTTGAGACCAGCCGAACTCCAGTTCCGTGAGACCGTTGTGCAGCACGAAACCGAGCACGCTGGGAGAACGCCGACAAGCGGCGTCGGCTTCTTTGACGCGACCGGTCAATAAAGCTTGGCGGACCGCTTCGGCTAATCCGGCGGGTAAAATCTCGTTGCGCCGCAGCGTCATGATTTGATCAAACACCAGATATGCTGCGGTGATACTCAAGGTCACCAACAGCACCAAAATCAGAATCCCCGTGATCCCGCCGCTGAAGACAATTTGCCACAAACCGCCCCCCGTGGGCGCAGCCGCGGAGTCTGGTGTGGCGTCCGGTTGGCCCAAGAGGGAGGCCTGCCAGGCGAAAGAACTAAGGTACGTGCCCATGGATGCGGACATTCGGCGTTAGCGGGGTCGAGGGAATGATGAAACCGTTCGGGACGCGTGCCCGTCCACACGCCATCCTATCGCACTTGTCGCCTCCTGTCGTCCGGGTTTCGCAGGTGTCCTATCATCCGGGCTGTTCCGGCCGCTAGGGTCCTAACGGCGTGGGGCGGTGTTGACGCTCGCACCGACGGTTCACGTTCTTCCCTATATGCTCGTAGCGAGCGATGTTCCCGCCAAGACGCGCGGCGATTCTTTTTTAGTGTTCCGGGGCTTGGCCGCCCGATGGTTACTTTCGGAGCACGAGTCGCCTCGTTGCCCCGAGTTGCGTCACCAGCCCGTCGCGGGCGGTTACTTGAGCCATGCCCTGACTACGTACCCTTCCAATTTCGTAGATGGCTTAAAGAAAGACCGCCCGCCGCACGTTGTGTGTCGATTCCCAATCTCGCCTCTCCCCTTCCCGCTTGCGGAGGCATCCATGGCTAAGAAAGATACGTTTCGCGTCGTCACTCGTGCGGGTGATGGCACGCTGATGATTAGAGATTACCCCGATTCTGAATCGCTGCTCCGCACGCACGCTCAAGTCGGTATTGACGATTGCAGCACTGATCTCGATTTGCGGGGATTACCGGTATTTCGAGGATTGATCGGCCCAATGCCCGAAGGCAAAAATATCATCCGCTATGAAACGCCCGAGGTTTTCGAATCGTTGACGAAGGAATGGGGTGCGAACAAGCCCCGCAGAAGAACTCGCCGCAGAGGTACCGCTAGCGATTCGGCGGAGACAGCGGCGGCAGCGAATGAATAGGCGACTGGTGCTGAAGCTAACGATTTAGCACACTCAATTCGCACGTTCGCCGCTGAAGATCACGCGTTTTGGCGCTCACAAACTCACTTGCTTGCCCCACTCAGCGTTCGCCCCGTTCAGCACCGCTCGCGAATGGGGGCGCGACCAGCCTCCAAAGATCTGGTTCGCGCCCCCATTCGTCTGGCACTGATGAGTTGCGTGTGGCGACCGCTGTGGCGTTCCTTCCTGCGGCAGCGGGAAGGTAACCAGTTAGCAGAGTCGAGGAGATGCTCTAAGAAACTTACAGGGAAACGCCTGGCACCGAAGCTTCGTCATCGGAATCTTCACTGATTTCATCTTCGACACCATCGAGTTCCGCTTTGTCGTCATCCGCTTTGACTCGCGGTGCGCGACTGCGACCTTCCAAGGCGTCATCGTCGTCCATGCTGTACATGGTTTGGATCATGTCCATCGGTCGTGGTTCGACGGTCAATCCAGCGGCGCGGAAGATATTGTCGATACCCTCTTGGGCTTTGTTGACGATCGACTCGCGGGTTTGGCCTTTAGCCTTAGCGGCTGAGGCACAAGCCAACACTGGGCCAGCGAAGTTGTTCTCGGCCAGCCACTTGATGATGGCAACTTGATCAATCGTGCCGTCAATTACTGGGACGCTGCGGTCGCTCAATTTGGCATCGGCGGCGGTAACATCGGGGGTAATATCAGCCAGCCGCACGATGCACACGCGAGACGGATCGATACCGTGCAATTGTTCCAGCGTGCCACCACCCACGTGCCAGTGCCAGCTGTCGATGATGAAGCCAACGTGCTCTGAAGAAACACTGCCGACGAGCGACAAGAAGCTATCCACGTTGCGAATGATCTCGAATTGTTTGCCATCGATGACTTCGCTGGCGGCGTTGAAGCCGACGCCCAGCTTGATGCCATGTTGACCGAGCACTTCGCCGATCTTGGCGAGGCGATCGCGGAGAATATCAAAAAATTCGGTGACCGGCATGCGATCGGTCGCTGGGGGCAGCATTGTGAATGCCCGTTTGACTTCTAATTTCGCGGCAGTTTCGGCAACCGCTTGGAGACCTTCCAGTTGGGTCGCGAAGGTGGCGTCGTCGGCATCTAAGTTGACGTCGGCATTGAAGCCGCCGATGAGAATATCGGCAGCTCGCAAATACTTAGACGCATCGTCAAAATCAGTCCGCTGACTGCGTTTGACCATGTCGGTCATGTCAACGTCGATACCCCTGAAGCCGTAGGTCAGCGCCAGTTCGATCAGTTCGCTCTGGCGACCGGAAATTCCTAACAGGGGCGCGGAAAAATTCTTGTACACGTCAAACGTCTCCTATGTTCGGTTAGTAGAATCGGTGAGTATCGCACACCGGAGGAATTTTCGCCAAGGGGGGAATTCGCAATTAAACGTCCAGGTTGCGGACATCCAACGCATGCTTTTCAATAAAGTCGCGTCGTGGTTCGACTTTGTCGCCCATTAATAGCCGAAACATCTCGTCGGCCGCACCGGCATCATTGAGATTTACTTGCACGAGCGTTCGATTTGCCGGGTCGAGGGTCGTTTCCCGCAATTCCTCGGCATTCATTTCGCCGAGACCTTTAAAGCGAGTGACTTGCAAGCCTTTTTCACCCGCCGCACGCACTTCGGGGAGCAATTCGCGGAGGTCTTCCAAGCCGCGTCGTGATTCGCCCCGAACCAGCTCGAAGCGGGGCACGGTCATGCCGGTCCGTTCTTCGGGGATCAGATCTTGAACGTCAAACTGCATTTCCCGCAAATCTTTGAGACCCGAATTGATCGTTCGCACTTCATGCAACTCGACCAAGTGCACGGCTGGCTTATCAATTTTGGGCGGTTGTGCTTCGCCGCTGGCCGCACCATCGGCTTCACCACTCCCATCCTCAGGTGTCTCCGGCTCTTCGTCCGGTTCCAAAGATAACCCGCGAGACTCTAGCAATTGCTCAACTTCCGCTTTGTCGGCAAACCAGAAATCTTCCACGCCGACAAACAGGTGGTAGGGTGGCATCCGACCGCTGACCGGGTCTTGCCGCTCCGCATGGGCCTTGAGGTTAATCCCCCGACGTTCCAAAGCGATGATCGAGTCTTCGATGGTGGCGAGGGCCGCACAAAGTCGCCGCATTTCGTCCCCATCGAGCCGCCGGCCAGTGTCGGATTCGAGGGCTGAATCTTGCAAACCACGATCCAACAGTTGGGTCCGCATTTCATCTTCAGTTTGCACGTAATATCGCTTCTGTCCGTGCACGACGCGATACAGCGGCGGCTGAGCGACGAATACGTGTCCGCCGGCGCAGAGCTGGTACATTTGCCGGTAGAAAAAGCACAGCAACAGCGTACGAATGTGGCTGCCGTCGACGTCGGCGTCAGTCATGATGATGACTTTGTTGTAACGCCGTTTGGTAAGATCTTGATCGACGCCAATCCCCGTGCCGATGGCCTGGATCATCGACTGGACTTCTTCATTCGCCAGCACCTTATCTTCACGGCTTTTGTAAGCGTTGATGATCTTTCCGCGCAGCGGCAGGATAGCTTGGAATTCCCGCATCCGTCCCCCCTCGGCCGACCCGCCGGCCGAGTCACCTTCGACGAGGTAGACTTCGCATTCTTCCATTTTTTTGCTAATGCAATCCCGTAGTTTGCCAGGCAAACCGCCGCCACCAAGCGCGTCTTTTCGCTTTCGCAGCAAATCTTTCGCTTTTCGCGCCGCCTCTCTGGCCTCGGCCGCGAGCAGCCCTTTGCGGACGATCGCTTTAGCGGTCCGTGGGTTTTCCTCCAAGTACTTCGACAACAATTCGCCGACAGCCTGGTTGACCACCCCTTCGACATCGTTATTGCCAAGTTTCGTTTTCGTTTGGCCTTCGAATTGTGGGTGCGGAACCCGGACGCTGATGACAGCCGTCAGCCCCTCGCGAAAGTCGTCGCCCCCCGGGGTGATGCCTTTGAATAAATTTTCTTTACGGCCGTAGTTGTTCAGGGTTCGCGTCAACGCGGAGCGGAAACCACTAACGTGAGTGCCCCCTTCGATCGTGTGAATATTGTTGACGTAAGACTGCACGGTTTCGGTAAATTCAGTGCTGTATTGCAAAGCGATTTCATATTGAATCGATTCTCGCGTGCCGCTGAACAAAATCACGTCACTGTGCAGCGTGTCGCTGGCCCGATTCAAGTGCTCGACAAATTCCACGATCCCGCGGGTGTAATGGAAATCGCCCGATTCGCCATTCCGCTCGTCGTGAAACTTAATTCGCACTCCCGAGTTCAAAAACGCTAGCTCTTGTAAACGTTTGAACAAAGTATCGAAGTTATATTTGGTGACTTGGAAAATCTGCGGGTCAGGTTTAAAGGTGGTTTTTGTCCCCACCTTTTTTGTCTCCCGGCCTTTCTTGACCGGTCCCATCGGGACGCCACGTTCATACTGCTGCGTGTACACGAAGCCGTCACGACTGACTTCGACTTCCGCCCACTGGCTGAGGAAGTTCACCACGGTCACGCCCACACCGTGCAGACCGCCGGAGGTTTGATAAGCGCCTTTTTGAAACTTGCCACCAAACTTCAACACGGTCATAACGCCTTCGAGCGTCGTCACGTCGCGCTCGAATTCTTCCGTTAATTGCTCGTGCAAATCGACCGGAATCCCACGGCCGTCATCCTCCACCGTGACGCTGCCGTCGGTGTGCACGGTAACCGAGACGTGTTTGGCAAAACCGGCCATCGCTTCGTCGATCGAGTTGTCGACCACTTCGTAAACCAAGTGGTGCAGCCCTCGCGAAGTGGTATCGCCGATGTACATGCTCGGCCGCTCACGTACGTGCTCCAAATCGGAGAGGTGCTGGAGGTCAGTCGATGTGTATTCGCTATTGGCGATCGGCAAACTGTCAGACACTGATGGGCTGGAATCCGGCGATACGGACGACGGTTGAGGGACTGAGGAGTCGGAAGGTTCCGTGGATTCTGGCTTGTCAGCTTCACTCATCGATGGTCGTCTGTGAACGAGAAGTTCGGTTAAATAGACACGGCTGTAGATTTTAGCGGTTTTGCCTCGCCAACGCGACGCCACACAGAGCTATCTGGCGACATCTCCAAATTCGTGTCGCTTCGATCTGCGAATTCCTGCCGCTCCGGCAGGCCGCTCGACTTAAATCAGCCACCCCACAACCAGCAGTATCAAAAAAATCACCCCCATGAAGGCTGTGACCCAATAAGCGGTATGCACGGCTTGACGCATAATGATGCCCATCTCCTCGTGCCGCGTGCCCCCATACACAACACTGATCGCAATCAGCAGGGGCAAGTAATAAAGCAGATAAGTGGGGGAAAGGGAGAGCATCGGTCGTGTTGTCGGTAAAAAAGGAGTTGTTGAGAGCGAGAGAATACCAGTTCGACGAATGCCAGTTCGACGAATGCTAAGTTTTTTCCGCCGGGCCAGTCTCCGCCGAGTTCGCTGCCGCTGGGGAACTTTCCGCCACCGCATCCTCGTCGGCCGGCGTATTGTCGTCCCGCTTGCGACCGCTGATCGGTGTCGAAAGCGGGCCGGAGAAGGCGTCATAAATGACTAAAATGTTTAGCAACCCGGCGATCATGGTGTACCAAGTACCCATTTCGTAACCAGCCCCCAGCCTGGCATACCAAGCTGCGATGTCGTCTGCCTTGTCTTCCTGTACCGGCCGTCGCGGCGGGGCCATGAAACCGCCCCAATATGGTTTGAAATCGCGGCGGGTTTGACCAGCGGGGTTGGTGAAATCGGTGTTCTTGCTGAGATGATTGGCTTGAATCAGTGCCGGCAAGGAAACGGCTCCTGCTCCTAATTGGCAGACATAATGCCAGCGTTTGTCACCGGGCACCCACGAAGCGTACACCACATGCCCGCCGCCGATCGCAAAACCGACAAAGTAGGTCGTCATGATGACTAGAAAAAAGAGGGCCGCTTTGGACCGGCGCCCCTGGTAATAATGGCCCGCTCCGGGGACAAGCCAAGCGAGCAAGGCGGCCAAGTTGCGGTTTCGCAAGTTTACGATTCGACCGTCCACCTCAATCAAGGTCGCAGGCGATTGCGTTTGAGTAACGGGCTTTGCAGCCATCAGTCAAGCCATTTCCAAGTGAGGGATGTCGTAGGTCTGCCGACCTCTATTCTGCCCGATAGAGCCAGCGGCCACTAGGCGGATAAGCGATCTTACGGAAATTGATTTGCAACGTTCTATCCAGCAATCCCCCTGGGCGAAATTAGTGGTTATAATCGCGAAGCGTCAACGCTCCCCTCCGATCACCCTCTCCCCTAATTTGGTTGCCGGTCATGCAATGCATTCGCGCGGAAAATAACGGTTCCACCCGGTCCCCACGCGGCATCAAGCTGCGTTTTACTCGTCGGCTAACACTTGTTCTGATGTGCCTGCTGGGATGGATGCAACCACAGCCGCTGCCGGCGGCCGACGCCCAGTGGCTCGATTTTCCCGGTGGTGACGGGCCGGGCAAGGGGAAACACGTTGTCTTGATCTCCGGCGACGAAGAGTATCGCAGCGAAGAAGCTTTGCCCCAATTGGCCAAAATCCTCTCAGCTCGGCACGGTTTTCGTTGCACAACGCTCTTCGCCATCGATCCCAAAACGGGCGAAATCTCACCCGACACGAGCGACAACATCCCCGGCCTGGAAGCACTCAAAACAGCCGATTTAATGGTCATCGCGACCCGCTTCCGCAACCTGCCCGACGATCAGATGCAGCACATCGCCGATTATCTTGCTGCTGGCAAGCCAGTCATTGGCCTGAGAACCGCCACCCACGCATTCAATATTCCCGGGGATCGTAAATTCGCCAAATTTAGTTTCAATTCCCGTGACGAAGATTTCCGCCAAGGCTTCGGTCGCCAAGTGCTGGGGGAAACCTGGATTAACCACCACGGTCACCACAAAGTCGAAAGCACCCGCGGAATCATTCCCGCCGAAGCCGGCTCGCATCCCCTGCTGAGCGGCATTGAGTCGGGGGATATCTGGGGCCCCACCGACGTTTATGGCGTACGGTTGCCATTGCCGGGCGACAGCCAACCACTGGTTTTGGGGCAAGTCCTCCAAGGTATGTCTCCGCAGGACCAACCGGTTGATGGCAAAAAGAATGACCCCATGATGCCCATCGCTTGGGTTAAGACCTATAATGGTGCTCGAGTCTTCTGCACAACAATGGGAGCAGCAACTGATTTGCCAAACGCCGGTGTCAGGCGTCTGCTGGTGAATGCCACCTTCTGGGCGGTTGGCCTCGAAGAAAAAATCACTCCCGATTTGTCGATCGAGGTCGTGGGAACATTTAACCCGACAGAGTACGGGTTCGGTGGGTACCAAAAGGGCAGGAAGCCGAGTGACTATGCTATTTCGAGTGACTGAGATTAGATAAGTTCAGATGTGTGAAAGGGATTGCTCACCCTTGCCGAAAAGGGAGCATTCCCGCTAGGCTTCCGGGTAGCCTCCCGAATCGATCGGTCGGTTGCCCTTTGGGATTATAAAGAATAGCTTCCAACGGAAGAGACGAAACTTCTATGTCCGATTCGCATGCGGTTGCCAAGGCCGAAGTAAAACAGCAGTTAGGTGAGTTGAAAGATACCACGGATGCTGCTGATATTGACCCCGTAGAGACATCCGAGTGGCTCAGTTCGCTCGACTATGTCCTTAAGACGAAAGGGGCGGAACGCCTGCGTTTTCTGCTCGAACAGCTGCGAAATCGCGCTGCCCAGGAAGGTGTCGATGTGGCTGGCACCACCACCACGCCCTACATCAACACGATCCCAGTTTCCGAACAGCCTGCGTATCCGGGCAACCGTGAGCTGGAACGTCGCATCAAGTCGATCATCCGCTGGAATGCGATGGCGATGGTGACGCGAGCCAACAAAAAGTTCGATGGCTTGGGAGGGCACATCAGCACGTTCGCCTCGAGCGCAACGCTGTACGAGGTTGCGTTCAATCACTTCTTCCGCGGCCGTGGCGAAGATGGTTACTCGGGCGATACGATTTACTTCCAAGGGCACGCCTCGCCGGGGATGTACAGTCGTGCTTTCCTGGAAGGTCGTTTGACCGAAGAAAACCTGAATTGCTTTCGTCGTGAATTGCAAGAAACCCCCGGACTCAGCAGCTATCCTCACCCTTGGCTGATGCCCGGTTTTTGGGAATACCCCACTGTATCGATGGGGCTCGGGCCGATCATGTCGATCTATCAAGCCCGCTTTAACAAATACCTTCGCGATCGCGGCCTGAAAGACACTTCCCAGCAACGCGTCTGGGCCTTCTTGGGCGATGGTGAATGTGATGAACCCGAGTCCCTCGGCGCCATCACCTTGGCTTCCCGTGAGCATCTTGATAATCTCATCTTTGTCATCAACTGCAACCTGCAGCGACTCGACGGCCCCGTGCGGGGCAACGGCAAGATCATCCAAGAGCTGGAATCATTATTCCGCGGTGCCGGCTGGAATGTCATCAAGGTCGTGTGGGGCGACGATTGGGACTCTTTGCTGCAACGCGATGAGACCGGTTTGTTGGTCAAACGGATGGGCGAAGTTGTTGACGGCCAGTACCAAAAGTACACGGGCATGCCGGGCAGCTACATCCGCGAGCATTTCTTCGGCAAGTACCCGCAGTTGTTGGACTTGGTAAAGAATTACTCCGACGAACGCCTGGAGAAACTCCGTCGCGGCGGTCATGACCCGGAAAAAGTCTTTGCCGCATACAAGAAAGCGACTGAGATGAACAACGGGAAGCCGACGGTGATCTTGGCCAAAACGGTAAAAGGCTATGGCTTGGGCGAAGCCGGCGAGGGCCGCAACATTGCCCACAACCAAAAGAAATTGAACGAAGAAGAGTGCCTCGAATTCCGCACCCGCTTTGGCATTCCCATCAGTGATGATGAAGTCGGCAACGCGCCTTTTTACAAGCCGCCCGAGTCGAGTCAAGAAATTCGTTATCTCAAGGAACGACGCGCCGCCCTGGGCGGTTCGGTGCCTTCGCGGCCGACCGAACACCCCACGGTGGAAGTTCCCGGCTTGGCCGACTATGAAAAGTTCACCGCGGGTAGCGAAAATAAAGAGATGAGCACCACAATGGGCTTCGTTCGCCTATTGACCGCTCTCTGTCGCGACAAAAAGATCGGCAAACATATCGTTCCCATCGTGCCTGACGAATCGCGCACCTTTGGGATGGAAGGGATGTTCCGCCAAGTTGGCATCTATGCACACTCGGGCCAGTTGTACGAACCGGTCGATAGTCAGCAGGTGCTCTACTACAAAGAAGCCAAAGACGGTCAGATTCTCGAAGAAGGGATCACCGAGGCCGGTTCGATGAGCAGTTTCTGTGCTGCTGGGACCGCTTATTCGGCTCATGGCATCAACATGATTCCCTTCTATATTTATTACTCAATGTTTGGCTTCCAGCGGATTGGGGATCTCATTTGGGCCGCTGCCGACATGCGGGCCAAGGGATTTTTGATCGGTGGTACCGCGGGCCGGACCACGCTCAATGGCGAAGGGCTCCAGCACCAAGACGGTCATAGCCTGCTCAACGCCATTGCTTTCCCAACCGTGCGAGCATACGACCCCGCTTGGGCTTATGAGACCACGGTGATTGTGATGGATGGCCTCAAACGGATGTACCAAGATGGCGAACAAGCGATCTACTACATCACGGCCGAGAATGAAAACTATGTCCATCCTGATATGCCAGAGGGAGTCGAAGAGGGGATCATCAAGGGAATCTACCGCTTCCGCTCGCAAGAAGTCGATTCGCCCAAGGGCCGGGTGCAATTGTTTGGCAGCGGCGCGATTCTGAATTACGCCCTCAAAGCCCAAACTCTGCTGGCAGAGAAATACAACATTGCCAGCGATGTGTGGAGCGTAACCAGTTACACCCAACTGCGACGCGAAGCGGCCGATTGCCAACGCTGGAACATGTTGCATCCCACCGAAGAGCCACGCGTCAGCTACTTAGAGTCGGTGCTCGACGGGGTCTCTGGACCGTTTATCTCGGCCAGCGATTATGTTCGCGCTTTGGGCGAACAACTAACCCCTTGGATTCCTGGCGATTATTACGTGCTCGGTACCGATGGCATGGGACGCAGCGAAACTCGCCCAACCCTGCGACGCCACTTTGAGGTGGATGCGGAAAGTATTACGATCGCCGCTCTATATCGTTTGAGCCGTCAGGGTGTGTTCAGCAACCAGGAAGTTGCTCAAGCAATTACCGACCTGGGTTATAACCCTGATAAGCCGAATCCTTATTTTGCTTAATTGATCGCCCCCCTTTTCGTTCGTCTTACTTCCTAACAATTCGTGCCCGCTCGCCTGCAGCGGTGCGGGCACACTTCATAGAACGCACAGCAGAAATTTATGGCAACCGAAGTGAAGCTGCCCGAACTGGGGCAGGGCATCGAATCAGGCGATGTGCTGGAAATCTTGGTCAGTGAGGGAGATGTGATCTCCGCCGGACAAGATATTATCGAGATGGAAACCGATAAGGCCACGGTCCCTGTGCCCGCTTCGGCCGGGGGTAAAGTGACAAAGATCCACGTCAGCAGCGGTGACACCGTCGCGATCGGTGGCTTGTTGCTCGAAGTGGAAGCGGCTGACGAGGCTGCCGCGGAAGCCACACCCGCCCCAACCCCTGAGCCTGCCGCTGCGGAAACGCCCGCTGATGAACCACCGGCAGAGGAACCGCCTGTTCAGGAACCGCCCGCTCCGCAAGCCGCACAGCCGCAGCCCTCGGCTGCTGCCACGCCACCTGCCCAGCCAGTGGCACCAGCCAGTCAGCCTCCAGCTGCCAAGCAACCCCTGCCAGTGCCGCCTCCGGCTCCCGTCACTCCACCACCGGCTAGCACCGCGCCCGGGCAGATCGTTCCCGCTGGCCCGGCCATCCGGCGGTTCGCTCGCGAAGTGGGTGTTGATCTTTCGCAAATATCGGGTACTGGCGAAGCGGGCCGAATTACTCGGGACGATGTGCTCAGCGCCGTCCGGCAAGCCAATCAGGCTGCCAAAGCTACCTCGGCCGCACCGTCAGCTTCACCAGCCGCTCCCGCAACCACCGCTCCCACCGAAGCGGCTGCCAGCCAGCCAGCTTCGCCCGCTCGCCCAGGGGCCGAGTCGACCGATGATTACGGCCCGATCCGGGTCGAGCGGATGAGCAAAATTCGCAAGACGATCGCCAACCAAATGCACGCCAGTTGGTCGACCGTTCCCCGCGTTACCAATTTCGACGATGCCGATATCACCGACCTGGAGCGGCTGCGAAAAAGCAGCAAAGATGATTATGCCGCTCAAGGCATCAAGCTGACGACGATGCCGTTCTTGATCAAAGCCGTCGCCACGGCGCTCAAGCACCATCCGGGCATTAACGCGGTGATTGATCAAGAGAATGAACAGTTGATCTATAAGGACTACGTCAACGTTGGCGTAGCGGTCGATACCGATCGGGGGTTGGTCGTGCCTGTCATGCACAACACCGACCAAATGGGTATCCCAGACATTGCTCGCAAGCTGGCTCAGATGGCTGCCAACGTCCGCGGCGGCCAATTTGCCGTCAGCGACTTGCGGGGCGGTACTTTTACAATCAGCAATTTGGGAGCAATCGGTGGCCAATACAGCACCCCCATTGTGAACATTCCCGAAGTTGCCATTCTCTTGGTCGGCCGCAGTCGCAAGCTGCCTGTCGTCATGCCAGACGATTCGATTCAAGCTCGGTTGATGATGCCGCTTAGCCTCTCCTATGATCACCGCCTAGTCGATGGTGGTACGGCGGCTCGTTTCCTCAATGACGTGATCGGTTATTTGGAAGCTCCCAGTCGATTGTTGCTAGCACTCTAATGCAAGTTGCTTCGCGACGGCCGCTGCCCGAGGAATACGGACCGCTGGAATATTACTCCAACACCATCTCCGCGGTTCCGGGCGATGATGTAATGCCGATCTTGCGGGACCAACTTTATTGGCTCTGCGAATTGGGATCGGTAATTAGCACCGAATTGACGGATCAAGTTCACCCACCTTACCAGTGGACGATCCGTCAAGTTTTTGACCACTGTGCGGATGCGGAGCGGGTGTTTGGTTATCGGGCGATGCGAATCGCTGCCGGCGACACGACGGAACTGCCTCCGTGGGATGAAAATGCCTACGCGGATGCTCGCTTCGCCCTGGGAGGCACGTTGGGGATGTTGATCGAAGAGTGGGGCGCTCTCCGTAGGTCCAACTATATTCTGCTCAGACGCATCGAACCGACCGCCTGGGATCGGACTGCCAAAGCGAATGGTGTTTTATTGAGCGTGCGTGCGATCGCTTGGCTCATGGCCGCACATTTGCAACATCATTTGCAGATCGTCGAACAACGTGTCGGTGTCACCGTTCAACGCGGGCCCACTGCTTAGAAGCAAGCCGAAAACCATAAGAAAGGCCCGCAGCTAGCGCCGTCGGCTCACATTTTTCGGATAGGTTCTTGGTAGTTGCAGTTGGAGTGCTGCTCTCACCTGTGACCCTTCATCGTTCTGCCGCTGCCGCTGCTTCGTCACTGCTAAGAAAGCCATTTTGATTGCTATCTAAGCTCTCGAATATGTGCAGCGGCCCAACAAACTCTTCACGTTGTAGGCAATGATCTTGGTTGACATCGGCTGCTCGAAACCACTCCGGTCCATCCAGGCTTGGCGTGTTCAGCAGCGATCCGGGCTTGCCGATGCTGACCGTAATCCGCAACTGACGCTCGACAGGCTGATTTTTTGCCGACTCGCCATTAACAATTGGCATTTGTGATGAGAGAAACTGCAACCATTCCGCTTGGGATAACTTTCCATTGCCATTGGCATCGGACTGCTCCCATGCGCCCAAACTCTGTCCAACGACGGTGAGCACTAGCTGTGAACGCGCAATCTCTTTCCATAATTCACACCACTGCTCGACCTCTCGCTTGCTTAGCGCGTCGTCTCGGTTGGCGTCGGCTTGGGGAAGCAGACAACGGATCAGGCGGGCAGATTTTTCATTCCATTCGGTGGTCTCAAGAATTCCGTTTGAATTCAGATCACTCTCAGCCAGCAGGCGCTCCAGGTTTTCCGTGGCTTCCACCAGTTGGCGCTCAAGATTCCCTTCGTCAAGTCGGACGAGGATATCGGTTGCTGCGATGGTTGCAAGCTTACGCTGACCAGCGAACCTACGCTTCCGCGAAGAATGCTCATCAGGATCGGCACTGGACAACGACAGGGTGTGCATGACTGCATTCGGTAAGGACTCCCCTCCGCGCGGGTTTGGATAGAGCCATTCACCATCATTGGGTTGTTGCCGCGATTCCCCGTGATTTGCGGAAACAACTAGTTCCCGGTGTTGCAATCGCATGCTTGCCGTTGTTGAAGGATAGCTTATCCCAGGTTGCAGTTCAGCCGCATTCAACACGCCGTCGAAATTGTCGTCAAGAGTGTGATAAACGTTCAATGCACGCGGTTGCCAATTGGTGCTATCTTTATTCAGGTTCAAATCTTTGATGAGTTCCTGCATGCTGTTTCCTAGGTCGGCCCAGGAGGTATCGAGTCCCCAGCCAACGTGTACAAAGCTTATGCCCTCGGCTTTGTACCAACTGGTGAGTTGCTCTGAAGTGAAGCTTCCTGCTAGTTCGACCGTCTCCGCTGCCAGTGAGGGATTAAGTGGGCTGAAAAGATGTTGAGCGAACACTTCTGGATCTGGTAGATGGTGCGTCTCGATGCCAGCGAGCAGACCGTCCTGATTATAGTCAAAGAAGGTAAACAGCGATGTCATCGCGGCTTGCTCCAGCTGTTCAATGCTCCTGCCATTGATTTGCGCATAGATGGCGACCGCTTTTTCCGGCTGTTGCTTTGATGTTATCCGCAGACAGTATCTATCCACCTCGTCAACATTTTCACTTTCCAAGCTTGCTTGAGGTTGCACATGGTTGGAGGCTTGCCCAAACGCAAGACTAATGCCGGTTGAAAAAGTAATGCAGATAGCGGTGAAAACCAGGAGTGTAAACCGGAGGGTCGTCCTCGACGGCTTAGAAACTATCCGAAAACCATAAGAAAGGCCTGCGGCTAGCGCCGTCGCCTCACGGTTCTCGGAAAGAAGGCCCGCGGCTAGCGCCGTCGGCTCACGGTTTTCGGATAGGTTCTTAAGTAAATAGGTCATCGATGATCTCCGCATCTACGTCGGCAATGCGAATCGGGCGACGGACATTGGAAAGATTTTGCTTTTTGTAATCGATCCCAGCCCATTGACAGACGCTGGCAATCACGTCGGGAACCTTTACGGGCCGATCTGTGACCTCCATGCCGTCGTCGCTGGTCGCCCCAATGATATTTCCTCCTCGGACGCCCCCACCCGCCAACAACATGGACCATGCGTTGGGGAAATGGTCGCGTCCATGATTTCCGTTAATATTTGGTGTGCGACCAAATTCACCGTGACAGATAATGAGTGTGGAATCTAACAACTCGCGGGCCGCGAGGTCGTCAATCAACGCCGATAGTCCTCGATCGAGATTGGCCGCAAGACGTTGGACGGTCTCAAAATTATTACGATGTGCATCCCAGCCGGGGAGGGTAACTTCCACGCAGGGAACTTGCTGCTGTACCAGCTGACTGGCCATCAAACAGGCTTGACCAAAACGTCCGCGGCCGAATCGATCCCGCGTGCTAGCTTGGACTGAGTCTAAATTGAACACTTCGGCGGCGGAGGAATCCTGCAATTGGCTCGCTTGTTTTCGAGCCTCATTGATTGAGCTCGCGACCTCGCTGGCATGCGCATCCAAATGCCGTTTATCGAGTTTATCTAGCAGTCGCATGCGGTCGGCACGTCGGTTTCGCTGGAGCGTTTGCTGAATCAAACCGGGGACGACTAATTTTCCATTGGCGTTGCCGGCGACGACGTCGAGTGGGGCAAATTTGGAAGGCAGGAAGCCGTTGCTGACTTCTTTCAATCGTGATGTCGCGGCAATGCTCACAAAAGGAGGAATGATCGCGTCTCGCTGACGGAGCTCACTGGCCAGCACGGAACCGAACGCTGGAAATTGGATTGCCCCCGCGGGACGATAGCCTGTGCGGAGAAGATGGAGGGCGCGCTGGTGGTCTCCTTCGCCGCTGGTCATCGATCGTATTAACGCGACGTGTTCCATCTGTTGGGCCAGAAGTGGCAGGTGCTCCGAAATCAAAATTCCGGGTACGCTAGTTCTGATTGGGCGGATAGGACCGCCGTTTTCGTGCTGCGGTTTCATGTCCCATAAATCGATCGTCGCTGGTCCGCCCTCCAGCCAGATCATGACAACGGACTTGGACTGCTTTCGCGCGGGTGCGGCGATCGCCCGCGACCAGCCTCCCAGCCAACTCTGAGCGGAAGCCGCGGTTCCCAGGGCTAGGCTACCTTTGACGAAACCCCGGCGGGTTGGATGATTGACGTAGTTTTCCATTTGCAGGGCTCTCTTACGGTGACGCGGCTCTGTCCGCTGGGGCGATCGGTGGTTCGTCGGCGATGGGAATCTCGGGACTACTGGTGGGGAAGTCATGTGAGGATAAGATTTCGCCGTTATCTCGGGTAATCGCGGCCATTAACACTAAGAGATCGACTCGATCATTGAGAAAACGAACTGCGCCGTCGGCAAACGATATGTTGGCTCCACCTCGATGGAAACTATAGATGGCGTCGTCGTTCGTGCAGTTGACGACGCATCGTCCTGGCCAATCGCGGCCATCCTCTTGGTGTCCATGACCTTGAATATAAATTCCCGCATCGGCCCATGCACCAAAACCGCGTGCCCCGTACATGGGTCGCGGCTCCCTTTGGCGATGGACGTATTTCGCTGGCGTACCTGCTACCTCCGCAAGCAGAATTGTGTTTGATAGGCCGTCTCGCACCTCAGAGCGGTGGCAAGCACGCTGGCGTGTTAATACTCCATCGATACGTGTCGATCGCGGTAGCCACCCGTCACGAATCATGACTGGAGAGACACGGTTGGTGGCCAAGTAATCGAGTACGCCACCGCGGTAGGGGAAGGCCGTTTCACCCTCCGCAAATCGGCCCTCATAGCTGGCTGTGGGGCACTCAAACATCGGGACCCGCTGAGCAATCACGTCAGCATTTATGGGATCACACCAATGGACCGAAAAGTCATATCGTTCGTGAAGGCTCTGTTGCTCAACGTAAGGTAGGATACTTGCCAGCCAGCCGTGTCGGCGTGGAGTGCGGGTAATGACAGGGGGGTAAAATTGGCTGGTAGAGGCATAGTTATCAAGTCCCAGCGTAAGCTTGCGGAGGTTGTCAGCACATTGCAGTCGACGTGACTCCGCACGCCGAGTGGCGATCACTGGAGAAGCCAACAGCGTGATAACCAGACCACAAAACAGCAAACAAATAGAGTTCAGTCGCATCGTGTTCATTTCAAAAAGCCAATCAACGACGTGCGGGCGGGAAATTCATCATCGTGTCGTCTGAAATTCGACGGTGTTCAGCATTACCCAAAATAAGTCGGCATAGATCGTCGCCACATCGCTCCCCTGAGCCCGCTGATCTTCTACGAGACGTAGCACCTCTTGCAGTTCTTCCGTGGTCGGATAGCGTGTCAATGTGCGCAGAAAAAATGCCCTAATTCGCTGTTGGTGATTCAGCAACGGCGATGAGGCGATGGTTTGAATAAGCGGGCTAGAACGAGGATTACAAGCTTTCCCAATCAGCTCGCCATTCATCATCATCAAGGCTTGCACCGTGGAGCGGGGTGGTGAAAGCGAACCGGCCAGACTAAACTCCCGCGCGAACTCCGATTGCTGCAGCCTAACTGGGGCTAGCTGCGTCAATCCACTCGCAACGCGAATGGAGTTGACGAGTTGTGTCCTGGTTAGGAAGCGAGGTGCGAGCGGGGTGTCAGCAACTTCTGCCGACGGGCGTTTTCTAGAATCAAGCGGATACACTATTGGGGCACGGTAGATGTCGCTGAGCGCAATCGCTCGCACCATCGGCTTGATGGCATAGCCGCCGCTTTTAAATCGATTTCCGAGTTCCCGCAGCAAGTCGCCATGAGGATGATTTGGCGCTTCTGTGAGGTCGTCGGCGGGGGAAACCAACGGTTGTCCAAACATTGTCGTCCAAATGCGGTTTACCGCATTGGCGGCGAAGAATTGATTCTCAGGAGCCGTAATCCACTGTGCGATAACATGACGACCTTGTTGGAATTGATTAAGCTCGCTTTGCCGTGGAGTGACCGGTGTGTCATCCAGGAACGTTGCGCGCACCACCCGGTCGGTGCCTTCGATTTGAATCGACCAAGAGTTTTCCAGAGAACTTGCCTGTCGCCGTGAAAAGAACGCTGCGGTCTGCCAAAAGTCTTCTTGAGACCAGCGAGCAAACGGATGGTCGTGGCATTGGGCGCAATCAATGTTCAGCCCCAGAAAGCTGCGGGCTGAGTTGGCGGCCAACTGGGCGGGATCGAAATCGGCGGCGGCTAGAAAGACTGGCGACCCGACGTTCGCATCCAACGGCTTTGTTGGAATCACCGCCGCTCCCACCGGGCTTGTGAGCTGCAAGCGGACGAGCTGATCGTATGGGGTGTCTTGATTAATTTGGGTACGCAACCAGCCTTGATAATCACCAATCAGATGCTGAAACTCTTGAGTCTCCAGTTGGGGCAGCCAGATATTTCTCAGCTGGACTGACATGTGATGCCCGAACTCAGGAGAGGCGAGAAGCCGCTCGACGAGGCGTTCATACTTTTCGTCACCGGTGCGACGAAAATATTCTCTGGCTTCGACCTCTAAGGGAACCCGGCCAATGATGTCCAAAGTTACCCGACGCAACATTACTTGATCGCTAACTGGCACTCTCTCAGCAACTTGATTTTTGTTGGCCAAGTTGCCAAAGTGCAAGTTGATTGCCCGCGTTACCTCGCCTCCTGTCTGCTGTCCAATCACAAAAGATGAGTTAACGAACAGCGGGAAAAGCAGGAACATGGTCATCGCAATCAGTCGTAGCACGCTGCCGCTGCGGACAGCCCTCATTTGTTTAGCTCCCACTTGGGTAGCTCCTTCGTGGTCGCGTCGACTTGCACGGATAGTTCAGATTTATCCGTCGTGGCGTAGCGTCCCTTTAGCCGATCTGGGCTGGGCCCACGTGCTTCCGGGTCTTCCGGCCAAATGATTGTCACTTGGTAACTGCCCACCGGTGTACCATCACCACTGTTGTATGTTGTGACCGTAAAACGCCCGTCTTTGTCAACTCGAGCAAACGGCTTATTGCCCTTTGTCATGCCAACATTGGCCGCGGGATGAAAGGTTACGTAGGCCCCATAAGCTGGTGCCCCATCAATGAACAACGAGCCTTGAAGCGGGTGCACCGGCACTTCCGCATAGTCTTCTCGCGAGCAACCGCAGGCGAGCGTGACTCCTAGTGCAAGAATCGATAGCAGAGTTGGCTTCATTTTGGATATAATAGTGGATGGAAGCAAAGGTAGTGATCTTCATGATGAGCACCTCGACGTAAGTCTTTCGCCTGATTATTTTTTGTTGAAAGACTTATGCGGAGGTGCTTAGAACCTATCCAAGACCCCTGAGCCGACGGCGCTAGCTGCGGGCATTTTTGTGGTTCTTGGATAGATTTTTTATTATTGCTCACGGGCTAACTATCTGTTCCGAGTTCGTGAAGGGTTCGCCTGTTATGAACGAATGCTAGGCTGCGAGCGGAACTCACCGAAACGGACTTTCAAAGACCTGACCGTCGCGACAGCCGACCATGAGATAGACGATTTGAACGGGCACGGTTTCTGATAGAAAGCGAACGGCACCATCTCCTAACAGTGCATTGGCACCGCTCAGATGGAATGAGTAGATTCCCTCTAGGTTCGAGCAATTAACCGCGCACGGCCCGAACCTTGTTAAACCATCGTGCGTGAAACCGCTGACAAAGATTCGCGGTGGTGCCGCCCAAGGGCCCCATTCGTTGAACCAACCTGGTTTGTCGCTGTCTGGTCTCAAGTTGCGTCTGGCGTAAAAGTCGGGGCGTCCCGCCAATTCAGAAACGCAAATCGTGTTTGAAAGCCCATCGGTAACGTCTCGGGGCCGCCCGTTGCGGGCGTGCAACATCCCTGTGCTGGAGCTGGGAGATATTTGAATCGGATCGAAGTATCCCGAAAGCGAATAGTAGTCGCCCGACATGCTTCGCGTGGGTGGTGAGCCAATATCGTTTATCACTTGTGCCGTGTCGTTGGCGATCAATCTTTGGCCTCCCGGTGTGGAGGGGCAGCCGTAAACGGCAATCGGAATCTGCGTTGCCGCTTCGTTTTCACGATCCCAATAGTCGAAGTTAAAGTTATACACGTTCTGCACGTTTTCTTGCTCAAGATAAGGTAGCAGCAGCGAACTCCAGCCATGGCGTGGCCGCCCCAGCCGATCTGAGGGAAAGCGATTATGAGCAGTCAGATAGTTATGCATCGCCAAGCCAATTTGCTTGAGATTATTTTGGCATTGCATCCGCCTGGCCGCGGCGCGGGCCGACTGAACTGCTGGCAACAGCAAACCCACCAAAATTCCAATGATGGCGATCACCACCAATAACTCAACTAATGTGAAACCTGCAAATCGGCGATCTGGAACGTTGCGATGTCGAAGCATAGTGCGTTTCATTGCGAGGATGGAAGAATTGGTCAATGGCCGCCCCATTTGCAACCGTCGTTCCATTCAGTGAATCGCCGTCAATCTTTTGCCACCCGCTTGCTGTTTTCATGTGGTAGAATCAATGGATTAACGGCAAAATTTCTCGTGAATTTTTGCTGGCGAATGCACGCATTGAGCAATGTTCGTGGCTGATTGCGGTGGTAATTCCGTCGTCGTCGGTGGATTTTTCACGAGGCCGGTGGTGCTTAGCACACGCGTGGCTGTTCACCGCTGCTGTTTCTACCCTCCCATCCTCTAAGGATTATCGATGAAGCGAATGCTAATTTCCTCGCTGTGTATTACTATCAGTTTGCTGCTAGCCTCCACGATTTGTTCGGCCGATGAACGAGAGGAACCGCAGCATCGCGTTGAGAAGTTACGTCACGCCGCTGGGCAACTAGCCGAGCAGGGACTGCATGATCATGCCGAAAGATTGGAGCGAGAGGCCCAGGAGCTGAGTCGTGACCTGAACGCGCGACGGCAGATGGAAACTCCGCGGCCGGGTCACCCACAATTGATTGAAGAACACGAGCGAGCGCTCGGTGAGTTGCGCCGCGAGGGTGAGCGTCTGCGAGACATTGGCGCGCCGGAGGCGCACCGAGCTGAGATTGAGGAGCAAATACAGAATGTCGAACGCGACCTTGATCGATTGCGAGCTGAACACCCGGGTGTAGGGGGCGTGCACCGCGTCGAGCATCTACGTATGGCCGCAGAGCATCTCGAACAAGCCGATATGCCCGATATGGCACACCAGTTGAGGCGTCGAGCCGAGGCATTGCAACGACGGGGTGAGCACCACCAGGGACATCATACCGAACAGCACCCTGATCATGCTCCACATCGCGAACACGAGGAGCGGGAGTTAGCAGAGCGTCTAGCGGATCAAGTACGAGAGTTGCACCGAGAAATGTCAAAGTTGCGGGAAGAATTGAATGAGTTGCGCAGTCACGTATTTGGCCGCTAGCGGTTTCGTTGCTTTCCCATGGCAACTTATCGTTTGCAAAGTGACGCAGGAATCGCGAGGCGAACATAAATTTCCGGTTAACTGCTCACGACAAACGTTCCTGGCTTTCTAAATTGAAGGGGCGCATCTTTGATTTCGTCCCTTCAATCGCCTGCGATCGGTTATGCCCACACAACGAGCTCTATTGCTGTTTTATTTCGTGCTGCTGATGCTGGAGGTGGCTGAGGCAGGAGAACCCCTTCGCCAGTGGGTGTTTGTCCCTGAGTATGTGCTCGGTGAAAGAGCGGGAAATCAGCCTGGACCGCGCATTCCACATCCGCGTGGCGACTTTCCGCTCGTCGAAGTGGAGGCATCACCGGTGAAATTTCGCGGCATGGTGCCCACGCAGAGACTGACCCATTTGATGCCTGCCGGGACTCTGCCGACAGAAGCGTTTACTTTGGAAATGTGGCTCTGTCATCACGTCAACCAACCCGTTGCGGCGATCATGACGGCCCGCAGCAGTGATCCGCAGCAACGACTGCCCTGGACCTTCGGCTTTCACAACTGGGAGACCGTCTTTCAATTGCGAGGAGCCGGCGGTGCCGATGTGCAATTGAGCAGCAAGATGAAGGAGTATGCTGGCTTTAAGGAGCGGTGGGTTCATCAAGTCCTTGCCTATGACGGACACGACCTAGTGTTGTATGTCAACGGCGCACGCATTGCTTCGGGGCATATGCACCACGAAGAGCTTAATTGGCCGGCTGAGATGCAGCTCGAGCTTGCTGCCTACATGCAGAATGAGCCGTTCATGCAATGGGCCAACTTGGTCCACAGCGTTCGAATTTATGATCATTCGTTGAGTGGTGATGAGATTGTCGCCAACTTTGAACGACTCAAGCAAGATGTCGAAGCGGGGAAGTTATATCCAGATATTTTCCACTTTACAGCGGGCCCTTACCTGAATTTCACTACCACTACTAGCATTGCCGTGGTTTGTGAGGCAGATCGCCCCTCCGCGGCTCGTATTCAATGGGGGCGTACCGATCAATTGGGAGAGGAATTGAGTTCACCCACGCGGGATCGGTTGCACGAGTTCACGATTACGGGGTTGAGACCAGATACCCCTTATTTCTACCGAATTACCGCGGAGGATTCTGAAGGGGAAACGATCGACAGCGGATTGTTGACCTTTAAAACGGCCGTGGAGAAAGGGCAGCCATTTCGCTTTGCCGTTGTTGGCGACACGGAATCACGCCCTCACATTAACGACCAATTGGCGAAACAGATTTGGGGAGAGCGTCCTCATTTTGTTGTCAACTTGGGTGATCTGACCGACGCGGGTAAACAGCCACATCGTTACGAGTGGACGCACGAGTACTTTGTTGGAATGACGCAACTGACGAGCCGCATTCCTTTGTTCGCGGTGCCAGGAAATGGTGAGGGGGATCTCTATTGGTATAACCACTACCATCATTATCCAGAGCCCGAAGGCTACTACGCGTTTACCTATGGTGACGCTACCTTCTTTATGCTTGATAGCAACCAGCGGCAAATGGACTTTCTGCCTGGGGGCAAACAGTATGTCTGGTTGGATCAGCAATTAGAAAAATGCAGTTCAAAGTGGAAGTTTGTTTGTCACCACCACGCTTCGGTGACCAGTGAGGAAGATGATTATGGGGATAGTTGGCGGGAGCCGGCCAGGTTTGGAGACGAATGGGTCAAGCAAATCATCCCTTTGTACGAAAAACACAACGTGGATATGGTAATGTTTGGTCACTTGCATCTCTATGAGCGGTCCTACCCGTTGCGAGAGGGCAGCGTTGACTTTGCCGACGGGGTGGTTCACCTGTTGGCAGGTGGCGGTGGCGGAAATCTTGAAGACTTTGCCCCCACCCCCGCGTTTTTCAGCGCTAAGACACATCGTGGCCATCATTATCTAACTATTGAAATTGTGAAGGATTCGATGAATATGCGAATGTTTGACGTAAATGGACAGTTAAAGGACTTCTTCACGTTAACGAAATCGACGCCAGGCAAACTGTCTGTTTCTCGCCCCAATCGCTAGTATTGAGGGTGGAGCAATGGCAGCGAGTGCGAAGCCGTGCTGAAGAACTTTTCAATTAGGTGACCAGGAGAGCAAGATGAAATCGGGACAACGCATTCCGCTTTGGCAGGTCGACGCGTTCGCGGATGCCCCTTTTTCTGGTAATCCAGCGGCTGTTTGTCTATTGGATGGCTACCCTAGCGACGGTTGGCTACAGAGCGTTGCCGCTGAAATGAATCTGTCGGAGACTGCGTTTGTGGTTCCTCAGGAACCGGCGGGGAACTTTCAGCTTCGCTGGTTTACACCCGCTGAGGAGGTCGATCTGTGTGGTCACGCTACGTTGGCGACGGCTCATGCGTTGCTGGAGAACAAGCTGACCCTCCCCGACCAACCCATTTATTTCCACACTCGCAGCGGTGAATTGGTTTGCGAACGATATGACGGAATGATTACGCTGAACTTCCCCGCTTTGCCTGTTCTCGGTAAGGCGGAGGAAGTGCTCGCGAATGCAGTCCGCTGGAGCTTGGGTTTGACGTCCGCAGAAGTGCTGCTGTCGAAGTTTGATATGCTTGTCATCGTCGATCACGCGGAGACCGTCAAACAGCTAGCACCAGACTTTGATGGGATCCGGGAAATTGAAACGCGAGGCGTCATCGTGACAGGGCCTTCCAGCGATGCGGGAATTGACTTTGTCTCGCGTTTTTTCGCGCCCCGGCACAATATTAACGAGGATCCGGTCACCGGGTCGGCGCATTGCGTTCTCGCTCCCTATTGGGGAGCTCAATTGGGGAAATCCCGTTTAGTCGGTTTTCAGGCGTCGCGACGAGGCGGGATAGTTTGTTGTGAACTTCTGGGGGAACGCGTTGCGCTGAGTGGAAACGCGGTGACTGTTCTGGAAGGCCACTTGTTGGTGAAGCAGTACTAATTTCCTCGGTGTGCCCAAGGGCGACGTCTCCCGCCGCCAGCTGTGCCGGCGAAAGTGCTCCATAAGTGTCGAGTCAGCTGGCGATACCCGGATGTTGCAACGCCTGGCGTGCGATTAACCAACATGAAGGTCTTGGGAAACGAAGTTCGGTTCGGCCCCCAAGCGATTAATCTGGGTAGCAGACCTTTACTGTAAGCTATCGCTTCAATTCGATCGTTAAATCGGAGGTCGCTTGCTGGATATCTACAAACACGTCAGAGTTGCCATCCTCGCTTTGTTGGTATCGTTCGTTCACAGTTTTTATGAGTGCTTGGTGGTCGGGGTTTGGGAAGGTGACAAACACCTGATACCTACCAGGCACTACTTCTTGACTACCGCTGCTATTCCGCAAGGTAAAGCTGCCATCACTCTGAATAATGGCTGTCGCTCCGAAGAGTCCCGCTTCCGGGCGGAGAATTAGAGTTCCGCCTGAGAGTGGTTTTCCTCTTGAGGATAGCACCTTGCCACTCACTTGAACTCCCTCGGGGCGTGGCAGCGGACCGCCCGGTCCACAACCCGCCGTAACCATGATGAACAGGGACGCTAAAAATAGGAAACGTTTGGCACTCATGGTTGGAAATTCAGTTCTTGATAGCTAGTTAGGAATGCTGCGAAAGATTAAACGAAACGAGATGTTGGTGATTGAGGAATCAAGTGACAGGGAACCAATTGCACCCGGTCAGCAATTTCCACTTAGAAGTTTGCACCAACTACTTCGCCACCACGTCGAGTCACGAGGGCCGCAAAGATTGCCGCATCCACGGTCTCTTGCAAAAATCTCACCGAGCCGTCGCACATACCCACGTTCATTCCGCTGGTGTGGAAACTGTAAGGCTCGCTGTCATTGTTGCAATTCATGATACAGCGACCAGTGCCGCCGTTTCCGTTGATTGCTCCGGTCAGATGGTCGGTACCGTCCATTGAACCAGCGCCACCGTCTGGGTCGGTCCAGCCGAAACCTTCGGGGCGTGGCAGGAGAGTGCCTTGAGCGCGTCCGAGAACGTACCAGTCCGGTCGTCCACCAGATTCCATGAACAGGATCGTATTGCTGGTTCCATCAGTGATCTCAGCAATCCGCGTTGGGCTGTTGCGAACCAACGCACCATCGTGGTCGGCCGTACCCAATGGGTTAGGGATGTTGTGGGCTGCGAGGAAGCGGTGACGTAAGCGGTGCATAACCAAATAGTCGGATGGCCCCATGACTACGCCGTCGATGTCGGAACCAGTTCCATTGGCAGGCAACCGATTTGTACCGGAGGCTGAGGATGGGCAAATAAATAGCGATAGAGGGGTTTGCCCAGCAATTACGTTGGTTCCCGTATTCCAAGGGATTTCCTTGTCATAAATGTTGACCAAATTGCTCTGCTCAATGAAATCGAGCACCACAATGCACCAGCTCATGCGGTTTCCAGCAAGGTCGCGTGGACGCGACTCGGGGAAAACCTGAAAAGCACTTTCGTGGTTGTGCATCGCCAGTCCAAACTGCTTCAAATTGTTCGTGCACTGCATCCGGCGTGCCGCCTCGCGGGCGCTTTGCACAGCAGGCAGTAACAAGCCCACCAGAATCCCAATGATTGCAATTACAACCAAGAGTTCAACCAAAGTAAAACCGGGGCGAGAAATCGATTTGCGCATTAACGTCTTCTTCTTGATGTAAAAATATGGTCAGTGGGGCCCACTCAACCCGTTACATGGGCGGCGGACGCGTACAGGAATTTCAGAAGTGTAGGAATCAAACGTGATTTTTTGGTTAAGGCATCGCGAACGAAAAATGAATAATCAATGAAGATGAATACCCATTGTTTATTGCGTACCAAGCCCCTCTTGAGTAGTGTGTTGAGTTAGGGGGGATGGCGGTAATTGCTGGTGATTTAATGGTTTGCCAGTCTGCTCATTCCCGCGAAGCTCTAAGCGGGAAAGCACCGAATCAAGCGAGGAAGAGCTCGCTTGCGGTTTGCTCGCGAAGCGCTGGGTTAATGAAACCCGCGCTCAGCGCCGGAAGATTGACTGGCTATGTGATGATGCTGAGAATCGCTTCGCACAATTGGTCGATGGCTTCGGTTGGATGGGCTGCGGAAAGACTAATTCGCAGCCGCGATGTGCCGCTGGGTACCGTAGGTGGGCGGATGGCGGGGACGAAAAAGCCGGCCTGGGAAAGTGCGGTGGTCGCTTGAAGGGCCAATTGCGGACTTCCCAGCATCACCGGCACGATTGGGGTGCATTCACCGCCAACCTTCACACCGGCGGAGCGCAGCCGAGCGGTGAGTTGAGCCGAGTGCTGCAGCACCAGCTGTCTCCGGCGTGGTTCATCACGGACGATTTCCAGGGCGTCGAGCGCGGCTTGAATCGTCGCAGGTGGGGCGGCCGTGCTGTAGATCAATGAGCGGGCGGTTTGCAGGAGGTAATCAGTGACCACGCGAGGCCCGGCAACGAAACCGCCTTGGCAACCGAGTGCTTTGGAGAGGGTGCCGATCCGAATGGGAACATCGGCGGCGATGCCTAACTCTTCGCAGAGGCCCCCGCCGTGCTCGCCCAAGACACCGGTGGCGTGCGCTTCATCGACAATTAAGATTGCTTGATATTGTTTTGCCAGTTCATTGAGTTCGGACAGCGGAGCGCGGGTGCCATCCATGCTGAAGATGCTGTCGGTGATGAGGAAAACACGTTGGAAACGTTGACGGTGACTCTCCAGCAATGCTTTAACCGCCGTCACGTCGCGATGAGGATAGATAAAGCGTTCGGCTTTTGAGAGCCGGCATCCATCAATCAAACTGGCGTGATTGAGCGCGTCACTGAGGATTAAATCTCCCGCCTCGGCGAGAGCGGCGATGACTCCACTGCAGGCGGCAAAGCCGGAGGGGAACAACACTGCGGATTCGGTTCTTTCCAAGCCAGCCAATACGCAGCAAAGTCGTTCGTGCAGCGTGGAGAATCCGCAGACCAGCGGGCTCGCCCCAGCACCAGTTGCTGCCAGAGTCGTTGTGCGTCGCGCTTCGTTATCTACTTCCGCAGTGCTCGATGCTGTTGCCGGTTCGCGCGATTGCATGGCAATTCCCAAGTAATCGTTGGAGCCAAAGTTCAGCAAGCGGCGTTTGCCTTGCAGCAACCAGGGTCCGCGTGCGTCGCGGGCAATCAAGCCTCGGCGGAGCGTTTGGTCTTCGAGCGAGTCAAGCCGTTCTGACAGCCAGCCAAACATGTCGGCAGACTGCTGGGACTGGGAATTGGATCGAAAGCGGCTCACGAACGTGGCTTTATCAGTGTTCAAATCTGGGCGGACTTAAGTTGACTCGGCACGCGTCCCAGTGGCCAAGCAATAACCACCACCACGCGTGTGTATTTGGACGCGATCAAACCAACGTGGCAGCTGAGTCTGGTACCAATCAGGTTGCTTCCCCACGGCAAAAATCTTTCCGCCGGGGCGCAATGAGCGATGCGATGCGGCGAGAAACATTTCCGCCACGCGGAGATTGGCAAAGTAGGGCGGGTTCGCCAACGCGATGTCAAACTTGTGCCCCTCCGGAACCGTGCCATCTGAGGAAAGGTGGACACGAATTTGGGCTGTCAGGTCGTTTAACTCCGCTCCTAATTGAGTGCACGCGATCGCCCGCGCGCTGCTGTCCAATGCAGTCACGCGAACCGTAGGGTCGCGTCGAGCCGCAGCAAAACCGACAACCCCAGAGCCGCAACCGATGTCGAGCACGTGGCTGCCTGCTGGGATCACCATTTCATCCATTAAGCGTCGCGCGCCAAGATCGAGACGGCGATGTGAGAAGACACCGGGCCGACTGATGGCTTGGATCAATTGACCCGCATCCCGAAAGGCAAATTGACATTGAAAATCGCGGACTCGCAAGTCTAAGTCATCTTGGCGAATTACATAGGCGGTTGCACCATGCAATGCTCTCTCATCGACGGAACGATAACGCTTTAATGCTTTTGGGGAGCGGGCCAGTTTACGCAATTGATCACCCAGCCATTGGTCGTCTGGATGATCGACGGCAACGATCAAAATACCCATGGGCTGCAAACGTGAGCAAAACAACTGGATTAGATCACGACTCCATTCCGCGGAACCATCCCGACGAAGTCCCAAAATACCAACCGAATAAGCGGCCTCTGCTGGTGGATCGCTTTGACAATAGAGGGTCAGCTGCTCGCGTGCCGCCACGGCGGTCGTTTGCTCTGCTAGAGATTCCCCGATCGGATGGACTTCCAGTTGTAAGGCTTCCCGCAGCAAGCGAAATCGATAATGCTCGGGCTCGAACAAATCAATGCGATGACCAGCTTCATGCAACGCCGCGGCGCATCGTCCCAACTCTGTCGTGGCCGCCAGCACATGAATCGATTTATCACCCAATTCAGAAGGTTCGTTTCCGCGCAGCACTTGCTCGGCCCGCTCTAACAGCAGCGATTCCACCCAAGTTGATGCGCGGGTAAATTCTTCATCGCTCATCCTGGTGGCCAACTCATCGATCGACCGCCGAGGATGTGCAGATGAAGATGTTCGACTGATTGTCCGCCATCTTGGCCGATGTTGGTGACCACGCGGTACCCGTCGCTGAGGCCTTCCATCATCGCCACCTTGGCGACAACCCGCAGCAGATGCCCTAGCAAATGAGTGTCATCGTCGTCGGCAGTGGCTAACGAAACGATCGGTTTTTTGGGGATGACGAGAAAGTGCACGGGGGCTTGCGGACTGATGTCGCGAAAAGCCAAGCAGAGTTCGTCTTCGTAGAGGATCTCGGCTGAGAGTTCGCGATTGATAATTTTTGTAAAAATCGTCTCGGCCATGCAGTACACCAATCGCAAAAGAGGCAGAGTTTTTAAAAATGAAAAATGTAGAGCGATTGTCCCCAATCGCTTGTCGTGCGCAAACAGCTGGGACAACAGTTCTACATTGCGCAGCACGGCAAACAGCTGGGACAGCGGTTCTGCAAATTACAGCTGAGCCAGCGGTTCTGCAAAACAGTCTAAAGCAACGCTGCTCGCGAGGCGACGGGTTGACAGCTATCATGGGAGCCAGAAAGCGCCGCATGAACCTCGATACGGGCCCCCGTCCGTACTTCGCCGTTATACCTCACAGCAGCTAGAACCCGCGTGAATAGTGCCGAATTGACGAAAATGGACGATGCCGAGCGGGCTCGTTTACTTGTGGAAAAATGTCGCCAAGTGCGCAGCCAAGTCGCTCGGATTGTGGTCGGTCAACAGGAGACGATCGATCAATTGCTGGTCGCCATCTTGGCTCGTGGGCACTGTTTACTCGAGGGAGTGCCGGGGCTGGCGAAAACGTTAATGATTCGCTCCTTGGCGCAGTCGATGAATCTCGATTTTCGCCGCATCCAATTTACGCCCGATTTAATGCCCGCAGATATCACGGGAACTGACATCATCCAAGAGAACTCGGGGACTGGACATCGCGAGCTGGTGTTTGAGAAAGGACCGATTTTCACCCAGATGTTGCTGGCCGATGAGATCAACCGCACGCCGCCGAAGACCCAAGCGGCGTTGCTGGAGGCGATGCAGGAACATGAGGTCACGATCGGTGGCGTCACTTATCCGCTTAGTGAACCCTTTTTTGTGTTGGCAACGCAAAATCCGATCGAGCAAGAGGGGACTTACCCATTGCCCGAGGCGCAACGGGATCGATTCTTGTTTCACGTTGTCGTCGATTATCCCAATCGTGAAGAAGAGGGGATGATCATTGATCGCACCACGGGAACTTATGCCACTAAACTGGAGCCCGTGGTCAGTGGTGATGAAATCATCGCTTTTCAAGAAACCGTTCGTGGGGTGCCGCTGCCTGAGCACGTGAAAGCTTTTGTGCTCGATTTAGTACGCGGGATTCGACCCAGGAATCCCGACGTAAAGGATTGGGTCAAAAGCGGCGTCGATTGGGGCCCCGGGCCACGGGCTAGCCAACAATTAGTGTTAGCCGGTAAAGCCCGCGCGTTGTTGCTGGGACGCACTCATGTGACCATCGAAGATATCGAGCATTTGGCGCTGCCAGTTCTCCGCCATCGCATCGTACCCACATTCGCTGCCGAAGCAGACGGGATCAATTCGGATCATCTTATCGAGCGTTTGTTAGCAGAGATGCCGCGTCCTAAGGTAAAACCGTTGTGATCACCGACTTGCTACAACCCGATGATTTAAGTCGGTTGCGCAACTTGCAAGTCCTGGTTCGCCATCGCGTGGAGGGATTTTGCAGCGGGCTGCATCGTTCACCCAACAAGGGACAAAGCGTCGATTTTCGCGAACATCGACCCTATTCCAAAGGGGACGCCCTGCGAGGTATCGACTGGAAAGTGTTTGGCAAAAGTGATCGCCTATACATCCGCCAATACGAAGAGGAGACCAACCTACGTTGCCATTTAGTTGTCGACTCCAGCGGCTCAATGGCGTACAGCGGTTCGCGGAGTGGCGGGCAAAGCAAACTGCAGTATGCCAGTCGGTTGGCAGCGGCGATGGCGTACTTAATGATTCATCAGCAAGATAGCGTTGGCTTGGTATCGTTTGATAAGTCGATTCATCGCTACTTGCCGCCACGCAGCTTGGTCACGCACTTGGGTGCCGTGGCGACATGTTTAAGTGAACTGAAGGCAACACCGGCGGACGTGGAGCGGGGTGAGCCGCAAGACTTTGCCTTACACACGTTGGTGCCCAAACTTCGCCGCGGTGGTTTGGTGGTGTTGTTCTCGGACTGCTTTGGCGATATTAGCAAGTTGGCACAATCACTGTCTCAATTTGTACAAGCCAAAAACGATGTGTTGGTGTTCCAGGTTCTGGACCCTGATGAAGTGGACTTTCCCTTTCAGAACATGACCCAGTTTCGTTCATTGGAAGCGGGTAAGTTACTGCAACGGATTGATTCCGGCAGGCTGCGCAAGAGCTATCTGCAACGCTTTGAAAAGTTTCAGGCGGAATTGGGCGAGGCGTTTGGACGTAGTCGTGTCAACTGGATGACCGTAACCAGCGATCAAGAAGTTGCCGATGTGCTCGCCCAACTGTTGACGTCGGGGAGAAACCGCGGATGACTTTCCTCAACGGCTTGCTATTGTTCGGTGCCGCGGCAGCCGCCATTCCCCTGGTGATTCAGCTACTGAATCGTAGCAAGTTTCAGATTGTTGATTGGGGTGCGATGCACCTGTTGGACAGGGTGATTCAAGACAATCAACGAAGGATTCGCTGGCGAGAGTGGCTGTTGCTGTTGATCCGCTGTGCCATCCCCATTGTGTTGGCCCTCTGTCTCGCCCGACCCCTGCTCGTGAGTCAGTGGGCGGAGGGTGGCAGCAGCGCCGGAGCGGCCATTATGCTTCTCGACGATACCATCTCCATGGCGGCCGCTGAGGAAAATGGCGAAAGTCCGTGGGAACGCGCCACAGATTTTCTTCAACAATTGCCCGCAAGGTTACCCGAAACCACGCCGCGATTATTTCTGCTGGGCAGTCAAACGCGCGAGGTCGCTGTCAGTGATGAGATCGCAGAGACTTTAGCACAGCTTCAGCCGTTGAGTAGTGGAATCGCTCCCATCAACGCTTTGTTGACGGTGTTGGATTCGGCAGCACGCTATCCCGGCGGCCCCCATCACATCGTGGTCGTGTCTGACTTCCAAGCTGCTGAGTGGAGAAGTTTGAGTGAAGCCGAGATTGACCAATTGCAAGCGGCTCGCGCGAAGTTCGCTGTGCCTCCGATGATCACGTTGTTTTCAACTCAGTTGGCCAGCGAAGTGGAGCAGACAGATCTCGCGGGTCGGCGTGCAAACGTGGCGATCGAGCGATTGGAGGTAAGCCCCGCACGGTGGACCGCCGGTGACCGCGTGGAAATCGTTGCCGTCTTGACCAACGATGGCGATCAAGTCTGCGATGAGCTTCAAGTGGAGTTTCTGCGGGATGATAAAGTGCTGCACCGCGTGGCTGTGGATGTACCAGCCCGGGGGATGCTTCAGGTGCCTTTTACCTATCAGATTCCTGAGACAGTTGTTCCCATTGAGACAACTCAACCTGCCGTTGTCGCTCTCGATACGCTGCAGCCCGCCAACTATTTTCCCGTTTCGGTGCGACTGCGTCGTGAGGATGCGATCGCTGCCGACAATTTCGCTTTGCTGCTGGCCACAATCGCACCACCGTTAGATGTGGTCGTGGTCACGAATTCGCGCGAGACCACGGCAGATCGCGAGCAGGCTTCCGCTGATTTTCTGCTCGCCGCCCTCAGTCCCTTTGCCTTCGCCGGTGGTAGACGAGAGGGAAACGTCAACGTCGATTCCATGCAGGCCGAGCAATGCGAAGTTGGTCAACTGACGGAGCAACGTTTGGAACAGTGTGAAGTTGTGATTTTGGCTGACGCGACACAATTAGCACAGGCCGAGTTGCGAGCGCTCGATGCGTTTGTTGCCGCGGGTGGCGGGGTGGTGATTTTCTCAGGCTCGCGCATGTTGGCAGATATCGCTTGGGTTAATGAACAACTGTGGCGTGATGGCAACGGATTATTGCCTGCTGCGGCTGGTAAGTCACAGGCTGACAACTTGCCGGCTGACATTCGGCTTGCAGAAAATCGTTGGCCGACGCGAGTGAGCGGAGCGCGGGTGGAGCATCCAGCATTGAGCTATTTTAATGACAACTTGGCGGCACCACTCACGGCGGCCAACGTGCAATCGGCTTTGCCCATCGATGTGACGCGCCGCGCGGATGGTTGTCGCGTGGTGGCGAGTTTTGAGAATGGAATACCTTTCGTGTTGGAGTTGCCCCGCGGTTCGGCGTTGGGACAGCCAAACTCGGGAGCGATTCTCTGGGTGAACACCACCGCCGATCCGAGCTGGACCAACCTTCCTCTTCGCCCCGCATTTTTGCCATTCGTGCAACGTTTGGTTGAACATGTCGCCCCCGCCGTTTCGCAATCGCAGACAGCTCCTCCAGGACAGCCTGGTGAAGTGGTGCTAGCTGGCCAGTGGCAGAAAGACGATTTGCGATTTACGTTTCCCAGCAGTTCATTATTGCCTAAGCAAACGACTTCGCCGGAAGCCACTTTCGTGTCGGGTGCTGAGGTTCGTGGTTTAAAGATTGAAAGCGAGGGCCAGCTTTCTCGGGTCCGCTGGCTCGATACGCGTGCGGCGGGTTTGTATCGCGTGGAAGCTGGTGATATTGCTGGTGAGAATGTCGGGAGTTGGTTTCTGGCACCCCGCGCCGCGGTGGAATCGCAGCGCGAGTATCTCAATGCCGCGCAGTTGACTCGTTTTGCCGAGTCATGGGGCGCTACCACCACCGATTCGCTGGCGGATTACTTGCAGAGTTATCGCGAGAATATGGTGGGTCGCGAAATCTGGCGTTGGCTGTGGTGGTTGGTGTTGTCGCTGCTCGTCATCGAGCGGATCGTTGTCTGGTCTTTGGGGAGACTGGCGTGATCGACGGAACGCAAAGCCAAACGACGCTTCAAGCCAACGGTGACCTGTCGTTGACCATCGGCTTTTCGCTAGCCGTCGGGCTGGCTTTGTTTGTGGGTTTCTTATATCGACGGGAAACTAGGGGACTGAACGGTTGGCCGGCCTGGGGGCTGCCGCTGATGCGGGCCCTGGCTGTCATGCTGGTGGTCTTGATCATGGTCGGCCCGCAACTGCTGCATCAACGTCGCGTCGGTACGCTCGGAAAGGTGACGTTCGTTGTTGACGCCAGCGAAAGCATGCAAACCGAAGATGTCCCCGGGGAAGCGAATCGGGCCGCTTTGGTCGCCCGGTTGCTGGGTGAGCTGCCCAATGAGGATGAAGAAGATGACGATCCCAAACGCGGCGAGGGCTTGTTGGGTCGATTAGCTGATACGCATGAGCTGCAAGTGATTTCGTCGCCGGGAATTCAAGAGACCGATTTGGCGGAACTCTTGCGGCGTGTGCAAGCTGACGGGGTGCCAAGTGATCGGACGCAAACCGCAGCAATGCCAAATAACACCAGCGGCGTGGAATCTGGCGATCCGCAGCAACACACGGTGGTGCTGCTTTCGGATGGGCGAAACAATCTGGGCGATTCGCCGATCGAGGTGGCCGAGGAGCTGGCGCGGCGTGGAATCGTCGTGGCCACCGTCGGCGTGGGGGATGAGCGGGAACCTGACGACCTAGCAATCATCGATTTGCAACATCCACAACAGCTGAGTCCACAGAATCTGTTACGGGGCAAAGTGCGTTACAAACGCGTAATGTCCAATCCACAGCCGACGATCGTGCGCATTACGGACGCCGGAGGTAAGATCGTGTGGCAACAGCAATTGCCCGCCACGGCTCCCAACTTGGGTGAGTTGAATTTTGAATTTGACATCGATGACCAAGCTGCCCAGCCCGAGGAGGCCAACTCGGAGATCGCCCTGTCACGACGTGCCATCCGAGACACACAAGCGTTGCAGTTCACCGCTTCGATCGCCACCGAAGCCGATTTGGCTGGCGGTCGGATCGAGGAAACGGATTTGCGGTCTGATGATCAACAACGCCAGTTTTCGATCGCTGTCATTCGTTCTGAGTACCGCGTGTTGCTGTTAGCCGCCGGCAGTCGTTGGGAATTTCGCTATCTAAAAAATTTGTTTGGACGCGATCCTAATTGGGATGTCACGCACGTCCAGTTGGGCCCCGGTACCGTTAATCCCCAGCAGCTTCCGCGAGGTGGGGAAGCAACTCAATTCCCCGCTACCTTTGACGAGTTGATGAATTTTGACTTGGTCGTGTTGGGGGAAGTCGATGCGACGTTATTGCCAAATGAGATCCCTGACTGGTTTGTCCGGTACGTTGATCGTGGCGGTGCCTTAGTCATGATCGATGGCACTCGCGATCATTTGTGGATGCTGGCGGAAAATCAATTAGAGCCTTTGATGCCGGTCCGTTGGATAGGTGGCACCAAGGGATTTTATGCGGAACGCATCGAGGCGACCACGGTGGGGGCTGAATCGGGTTGGTTGAACCTTGTTGCTTCCGCCGAGCCGGAATTGATGGGCGGAACGGAGCAAGTGAATAATTTCGACTGGAGCTCTCTGCCACCCCCGCATCAAGTGCGAATGACCAGCGCGCGGCAAGATGCGGAAGTCTTGCTGACGACCGGCGTGGCCAATCTCAACTATCCTTTACTAGTGAGGAAGAACTTTGGTGGTGGTCGCGTCTTGTATTTGGCTGCGGGAGAGACTTGGCGGTGGCGTTATTTGGTCGGTGATACCATTCACGCCAAATTTTGGAATCAACTCGCCCTCTCGCTGATGCCACCACCGATGGCCGTCCGCAACGATGTCGGTGCGCTCGATAGCGGCAAAGTCCAATACACGGTTGGCGAACAGGCGGCCCTGCGAGTTCGTTTGCGGGACGCAAGCGGGGTCTATCAATCGGAAAGTTCCGTGCAAGTTGATTTGCTCAGCGATGGCCAGATCGTACAATCAGTTCCGTTGATTGCCGATGGACACGTGCCCGGCTTGTACCAGGGGCTCAGCGAAAGCCTACTGGCGGGCAACTATGAAACCAGGCTGACCGCCAGCGGTTATGGTCCGGAATTGGCCGGCTTGACGACCCAGTTCACCGTTGCCGATGCGTTTTCACAAGAGGGTGTTTTTGTGGCTCGCAACCAAGAACTATTGTCTGGAATCGCCGCGGCTGGTGGTGGAGAATCGTTAGCAGCCGAACTGGATGAGCTGGTGGACTTTCTGGCGCCGCGGAGCTCGGGGCGACTGGAACGATCACAGACTTCGTTGTGGGATTCCTATTATTGGTTTGTGCCATTGGTTGTGCTGCTGTGCTGCGAATGGTGGACCAGGAAACGCGTGGGGCTGCCATGAGCGGTATCATTGATCCTCAGTTAGCAAAGCCGATAGATGAGTTTGCCCGCCGCCGCAAGATGCTGATCTTGGTGCGTGGCTTATGTATCACGTTGGTTGTCGGCTTGGGGTGTTTTTCCCTGCTGGCAATCGCCGACTATGGTTGGTTGTTGGAAGAGCGAGCTCGCCTGTTCGCTGCGGTGGCCTGTTATGTAGTTATTCTGGTGACGTTTGGGCTGACCGTGGTTTTCCCAGCCGTCGTCGGCGAGAGTTCCGTTGCGGTGGCGGCTCGCATGGAGAGTTCCGTGCCTGAGTTGCGAGATCATCTGATGGCGGCGGTTGAGTTATCGCAGGCGAGTGATCAAGCTCAACATGACTCGCCTCAATTTCGTTATTTGCTCAGGCGGCGGGTGACCAGCGTGTTGGAAGTGATTCCGGTTGCCAGCTTGCTGCCTTGGAGGCTGATCCGAACCTGGCTGATTTGGGCTGGCGGGCTGGCATGTGTGCTGCTGGTCGGAGTGTTGTTTCCCGGCTCGCCCTGGGGCCAGTTATTTGCCAGGGCGATTTTACCGACTGCGAATATAGCTCGTGTTTCCGCGACCAAAATCGCGATTTTGCAACCAGAGCAAGACCAGTCTTGGGTGCCGGCGGATGAGACTGTGGAGATCCTGGCCAGCATTAGTCCGCCGCGACAGAATCTGTCTCCGGTTGTTCAATTACAGCACGGTGACGGCGAAATTTCCACACTGGATTTGTTGCCCGCTGCAGGGTTCGAGGGACAACGTTACCGCGTGAATGTTGCCATCGGCAGCGAACCGATGCGGTTTCGCGTGGTGGCCGGAGACGGGATAACAGCTTGGCGAGCGTTGGAGCCGAAGCCGCGTCCCGCGATCGACGCGTTCGAGATCGAATATCAGCTGCCTGCTTACACCGGGTTACCGCCTTACGCCGTTGCGGCAAAAACCGGTGATCTGCGAGCGATTCATGGTGCGACGGCGAACTTAAAGGTGCAAGTCAATCAGCCGCTCGCGAATATCGATCTCGAATTACAAATGAGAACCTCCGGCACAGAGGGCGAAACCGACGAGCGGGAGCAACCTAGTTTCTCGCGGAGCGGGCCTGCTGTTTATCAAGCTAATATGTTGTTGGAAAACTCGGGAAGTTATCAGATCTCAATGACCGCCTTGGAGACGCTGTTCGACAACCCTTTCCCGCCGCGGTATCAAATTCAAGTTGTGCCCGACGTTGCTCCCAAAGTGCAATTACGGCGAGTCGGGATTCCGGCCGCCTTATGCGCAGCGCGTGATCTGCTCAGTTGGACAGCATATATTGAAGATGAATTCGATGTCGCCAGCGTAACATTTGAGTATGCCATCAATGGTGGGCAGTATCAGAAATTGGATACTGACTTGGCCATTGAGATCGATGCGGCAATGTCGGAACCGGAAAACTATCGCGTAATCAGCAGGAGTGCTTGGCAGTGGGACCTCCAGCAACTATCGCTTAAGCCTGGTGATCTGCTGCAAGCTCGCTTGACGGTCCGCGATTTGAACGGGCAATCCACCGAGACTAAGCCAGTGGTGTTGCGAATCGCCAACGATCGATTTGCCGCGGATCGGCATCTGTTTTTGCGAGGCCGCAGTCAACTGGTGGCGTTGTTGGACCAGTGGGCAGCGGACGCGGACGAACGACCGGAATCAACGCTAGCAGAGAATCTCCCAGCGGCGATTGAGAGCACCATGCGTTGGTTGCTCGAACGCAAACCGGCCAGCGGAGATTTGGTGGAACTGGAGTGGATCTGGCAGCTGTTTCACGAGTTGAATCGAGAGACAGGAGATGAGAGAGGAGATAAATCAGTGCTGGAACAGCGGAATCAACTGGTGGAGGCGGCCAGGGCTTTCAACGCTTTCACGGCGATCAATGCTTTCGCGGGGGACCTGTTGGGGCTGGATGCAGAATTGCAACGTGTGCTGGCGGCGGGCCAGCGTCAACCGCCCGCTTGGCTGCGCCGGCAAGGTGAGTTGTGCGTAGAGTATTTTCGCGATAATGCGGAGCAGATTGGGATGGTGCTCGACGAGGTTCCCGAACCAACAGCTCGTGAATTGCGAGGACTTGCCCAGCGGTATCGCGATTTGGCTGATCGGCTGGAGGACCAAATTGAGCAAGCGGACCAGCCAACGCGTTGGTTGGCTGAGATGAACAACTTGCACAATGAGCTGTTGGGACGCAGTGGTAACCTCATTCTTGAAGGCGGAGTTCCCCACCGAGCCAACGATGCGTTGCGAAAACTACATGGCATGTTGGCATCGAAAGGAAGCGTCTTACTGGCCCTTGCCGATGCCAAACTAAAAGCCAGCCAGCTGGAAAAACAACGTCGCGAACTAACCGATGCGAAGGCATTAGCCTCACTTGATGATAACCTGGCACGATGGGAACGTAGACAGGAAGAGACGTTGAATAACTTTTTAGAGCGTGTCGAGCAGCACCATGAAGTTCACCGCTTGCGGCCTGATTTTTCTCCCGAATTGTTGGCTGATTTGACACTTTGTAGACAGGCGGTCACAGCGATTGTTTCGCTGCCGAACGATCAGTTTGAGACCTTGCGGGGTGTCGTCGCGGCGGATGATGTTGAGCAGGCAGTTGCCCGCTACGAACACCTGTTGCGAGCTGCCAAAGCGTGCGAATTATTGTTGGCTGGTCAACAAGTGCGCGCCGCCGAAGCAGTTTGGAGGCCATTGTTAATTGATGAGCGTTGGAGTGAATTGCCGCGGCTGCGACGTTTGGAGAACCCCAGACGTTGGGACTACTTTGTTGTGTTGATCGATGAGGCGGCGCGAAAATTAAGAACCACGCCAAGCATGTCAAGCATCGCCGGTCGGATCGATCGCGTTCGTTACGATTCGCCAGCTGACGTCGTTGGTCCAGGCTTGTCGAACCGTCGTTGGGATGGAAAATCGAGCTCCAGCGTGGCCGATGACTTGGCGACGATTCATGACCGTTGGCTAGCTGCCACGGGTGAATTAGCCGAGCCGATGGAGCTTGCGCGTGAAGTTTTGAGGGAGTATCTGCCGGAGAGTCTCAGTGAGGCGGGCGCTGAAACCGTGGAGTTGGCCGCGAACGATGGCCAGGAGAACCTCGCTGCTGAGCGAGCCGCTGACCCGGCTGCTGCGGATGTGGCTGAGAGTTCTGAGACATTGCTGCAAGAGTTGGCCGCGGCGCTTTCCGCTGGTGAGGAATCTGCGCAAAGTTTGTTGGAGCGATTAGAGCGTGAGATCCCCAAGAGCCCGCCGCTGCAAGCGGAACTTTCCGCTGTCTCGCAGCAAATTGTTGAGCAAGCAGCCAGCGGTTTGGCCGAAGCTGAAGGGCGGGAGTATGAGCTTAGGCGGCAATTGGAACAGAATGATCCGCAAGTCCAACAAGCCAAGCGGCTGCTCGCGGAACGGCTAAATGATTTGGGGCGACAGGCTGAGGACGTGCGGCAGAATCTAATCGATCAAGCGCGAGCTGCCGCTGCCCGCGGGGCGGTGCCGGAGGCTGCCGAGCAGTTTGGGCAAGTGGCCGAGCGGATGTCAAAGTTGGCCAATGCGACCAGCCAAGCCAATGGGAATAAGTTGATGACCGAATTGGCGGAACTCGCTGAGGATGCGAGCACTCAGTTGGCGGCCGCGAAGCAGCAATTACAAAAAGCCGAGGAGACCGCGGCAACACGACAAGAGAATGCTATTGAAGATAACCAAGGAAATCGTGAGCGGACGCGCGAGCAGATGCAAACGACCATGCAACGTGCACAAACGCAGCGAGTGCGTTACGCGGAGCAGCGTGAACGCCAATGGAATAATTTAGCCAAGGGTCTAGAAAACGAACGCCAGCGGGCGGAGCAACAAGAGAATCGCCAGCGCGCGGATTTGGAGCGCGCGGAGAATCAGGCGGCGAAGCAGCCAGAGGATAGCGGTCGCCAGCAGGCGGTCAGAAACGCGCAGAGAAATTTGACCCAGCAACGGCAATTGGCTGAGATCCTGCAACGCCAAGTGGAAGCTGTCAAAACGGAGGTTGCCGCAGCTAAAGCCACGGTTGCCGCGCGGAAAGGGGCTGCGGAGCCGAAATTGACGGCCGACAATCCGGCTGCCGAATCTGCCGCCGAGTTGGCGGCGACGGCGGGCGATGAATTGACTCAGTTGGCCCAACTGGCTCAGCAAATCCAGGCCGATAGCGGCGTTCAAAATGAAACTCCGCCGGCGTTGGCGGTGTCGCCGCAGACTGCTCGCGATGCCGCGAATCGTCAACTCGCACTCGCCAACCAAGTGGAACAAATCGCCGAGAGTTTAGCGCGTGCGGCGAGGCATGAGGGTCGCTTGGGCGGTACCGCAGCGGCGCGTCAGTTGGCTGCTGCGGCGGAGCGAGTGCAAGCGTTAGCCGATCAACCGCTGGCCGCAGCGGGGCGAATGGCTGAACGTGCACAAGCTGCTGGGGCTCAGCTCGAGGCGGACTCGGCAAACAACGCGCCGGCTGCCGTGGACGGTTTGCCGACGGCGGCCAGTTTGGCAACTGCGCAGCAAAGAATCGCGGCCGAGCTGGGACGTGTTAGTGAACTCGCGGCTGCCCAGTCGGCTCCATCCACTGCATCGAATCAAGCAACCGCATCGAATCAAGCAACTGGTGACAGAAATCAGTCAACTGGTGGAAGCAATCAGTCACGGGATGAAGGAAATCAGGCACGCTCGGCAGGTAGTCCCGCCGCCGGCTCCAGCGCGGTCAGCGCAGGCGGTTACGAATTGTTGGCGGAACTCGGTCCTCCGGCAGCCCAGGCACAGTTGATTGACGATCTTGACCGTTTGCTGAATCAGAATCCTGAAGCGAACGTGTTGCAGCAATCACCGCTGTTGGCGGAAGCGGCTGCGGCGAGCCAGCGCCAGCAAGCAGCACAAGCAGCACAAGTACGTGGTCCCGCGTCCGCAGCGGGTCAGCCCGGTGCTGAATTGGCAGAGGCGATGTTGGCCGCGGAAATGATGACAGCGGGTGAGCCCGCGGCAACCGGGGCGGGGGAATTCGGTGAGCCGACTGAGCGCGTGATGGGCAGGTTTGATACCAACCGTCGGGCACCGGTGGTGGCGGGCAGTCGTGAAGATTGGGCCGAACTGCGAGAGCGGCGGCCCGACGATGTTGCCGAGGAGACAAAGTCCGATTTGCCGCCCCGTTACAGGCGACAGATCGAAGCTTATTTTCGAGCTTTGGCTGATCGAACGCAGTGAGGAGTTTGAATATGATCCGCAGCGGTACGAACGGCGTGAACTTTGGGCGGTCGAGGGGTGGTCGGTGGCTAAGCTGCGTCATCGTGGTGCTGGGATTCGGTTGGAAGGGACCACCGGTCGCGGCTCAATCGTTAGCCCAATCTCAGCCACCATCTCAACCGGCGGGAGCAGCTGCGGGACCGTTGCCAGGCAGGTTGGGTGGCGGCGAGCAGGCGGCTGTGGAGTTGGCTGTGGAGCGGGGAGTGGCGTATTTATTGTCACAGCAGCAAGCCAGTGGTGGAATTCACGATCGTGACTATGACACCACGATGACTTCGTTGGCCTTGATGTCGATGGCTGCGGTGGGGCATCAACCGGGCGAGTCGACGCCGGCTGGGACGGCAATGGTTCGCGGGTTGGACTTTGTGTTATCTGAGGGGAGACAAGATCCGCAAGGATATTTTGGCCGCAAGGATCGCTCGCGCATGTATGGTCATGGCATCACTTCTTTGATGTTAACTGAATTGCTGGGCATGGGAATCGATTCCTCACAAGACCAACGCATTTATGAAGCGTTGGATCGAGCATTGCAGCTGACGTTGGCTGCGCAGGCGGTACCCAAGCCTCGGCAGTTTCAAGGTGGCTGGCGGTACGAGCCCGATTCGCGGGATGCTGATTTGTCCGTATCCGTGTGGCAATTGATGGCATTGCGGTCCGCTAAGAATGATGGTTTGGAAGTGCCCGCGGAAGCGATTGAGTTGGCAGTGGAATATCTGCAGGGTTCCTATACGGGGCGAACTGCTGCGGGCCAACTGGGGGCGGCGCAAAATGGTGGATTTTCATATATGCCCCGGCAGAATAGTCCAACATTCACGATGTCCGCCGCTGGTTTGCTAGCCTTGCAGGTGTGTGGTCGTTACGAAGCGCCCGAGGTGCTCGGCGCGGCCAGTTGGCTGCAAGAGCGGCAGCTAAATTGGCGGGATCGGTTTTTCTTCTACGGCTGTTATTACTATGCGCAGGGCATGCATCAGCGTGGCGGTGCCTTGGCCAGCACGTCACAGCAGAACGTGGAGAAAATGTTGCTGGCTCATCAATCCGAAGATGGTTCCTGGCAATCGTCTGACAATCAAGAGCGTAACGCGGGACGGGTGTACGCGACTAGTTTGGCCCTGCTCAGTCTGTCGGTGCGTTATCACTACTTACCGATCTATCAACGCTAAGCACCTCTCCATAAGTCGTTAAGCAAAACGGAATCAGCCGCAACGCGCCAGCGTGCGGTTCCAGGGAACCGTTAGCCGCTTTGGCGCTAGCCGCGGTTATTTTGGGATTTCGGATAAGTGCGTAACTGGGACTTGCATGATTACTCGGGTTCTGCGGTTCGTTCCGGCAGCTGAGAAGATAGATGATAAATTTGGCCTAGGCAAACTGAAACATGAAGCACTTGGCAACCGAAAGAGAGCACTAACGGAGCCGAGGGCTTCGTTTTAGGAGCGATCAGCGTAAGGAGACACCGGCTGGCCCAAACCCTTTCCTTCCTGAGGCACTCTCCGATGCGATTTAACCACGAGTTTCTCTTGGTCTGCGAATCCTCAGTGGATCCCGCAAGTTCTGGCGGAAGCTGGCGGTTTGTAATCGAGCATCTCGATGGCACGCCGTTTTTGGAAGCCAGCGATATTGAACCTGGAGATAGCAATCGGTTGAGTCTGCTGGCGGTGGTGCGAGGTTTGGAAGCTTTACCCGGACCGGCCGCTGTGACCATGTTGACCAGCAGTCGGTATGTAATTCGCAGTCTAAGCGACAGTCTGCCGCGTTGGCGCAGCGCCGATTTTCACTGGGAGCATTTTGGACAGATGTTGCCGATCACGAATGCCAATTTGTGGCGTCGCATTGACCATGCGTTGAACATTCACACCGTGAGCGCTTGTTGCGTTGCACCTCCCACCCGCGTGGGCACGGCGGATGGTCGGAGAATCGCTCCGGCGTCATCGCAATTGGATGGTTCTGTCGAGGCGGTGGCTTCCCGCTCAGATCGCCCAGATCGGCTGTCCACCGTCTCCGATAGTCTCCGTCGCTGGCTGATTGCTCAATGTGGAGTTGTCGCCGGGGGGGCCCAAAGAGGCAGCGGATTGGCGGTTGCTTAGCATTTGCGCCCCCTTGAAAAATAGATTTGAATTGCCAACAACAGCCTTTGGAAACTAAGAAAGTAAAGTCATTATGCACACGGAAGTATCGCTCGCTCAGTTGGGACGGTTGATCGAAGGCTCACATGCGAACCCGGCATCTCTGTTGGGGCCGCACCGCATTGACTATCAGGGGCGTCCGGCGACTGCGGTGCGGACGTTTGTTCCCGATAGTCAGCAGGCCTGGTTGATCGATGGGCCCCAGGGCGTGCCGAGGCCGATGCGTCGATTGCACCCAGCCGGTTTTTTCGAGGCAATTCGGCCACTAGAAGACGACTCCGTTCCTTACCGTATCCGCGTAGCCAAACGCTCCGGCGAGATTATCACCATGCAAGATCCCTACGCGACACCCTCTATCCTCAGCGATTTTGACCGCTATCTCATTGGCGAGGGTCAGCATCGCCGGCTCTATGATCGCCTTGGCGCCCAGGTCCGCACCGTTGACAATACGCAAGGCGTGAATTTCGCCGTCTGGGCCCCCAACGCTCGCGCCGTGCAAATCATTGGCGACTTCAATGATTGGGATGGGCGTCAGCATGGCATGCGAGGCAGCGAGGCGGGCATTTGGGAATTGTTCGTTGATCAGGCGGAACCGGGACAGTGTTATAAGTATCGCTTGCTCGATGCCAACGGACACTGGGTTGATAAGAGCGATCCGGTCGGTTTTGCTGCTGAACTGCCTCCCCGCACGGCATCGGTCGTGGCCGATCTAGCAGACTACCAATGGCAAGACGATGCTTGGATGTCGAAGCGTCGCGAGCAGGACGCGTTGGCCAGTCCGATGTCGATCTACGAAGTGCATTTGGGCAGCTGGATGCAAGGTGGATCGCGATCGCACGGTTGGTTCAATTACCGTGAACTGGCCGAACGTTTGGTCGAATACTGTCAACGCATGAACTTTACCCACTTGGAATTGATGCCCGTCAGTGAGCATCCATTCACCGGTTCTTGGGGGTATCAAACGGTCGGTTATTTTGCTGCCACAAGTCGTTTTGGTTCGCCGCAAGACTTTATGTACTTCGTCGACTATTGCCATCAACATGATATTGGCGTGATTCTCGACTGGGTACCCGCGCACTTTCCCCGAGATTTGCACGGCTTAGCGCATTTCGACGGCACGGCGTTATATGAGCACGGTGATCCGCGGCAGGGCCAGCATCCTGACTGGGGAACCAATATCTTTAATTATGGCCGGAACGAAGTCAGAAATTTTTTGGTCTCCAACGGCTTGTTTTGGCTAGACCGATATCACATCGATGGTCTTCGCGTGGATGCGGTCGCGTCAATGATATATCTCGATTATAGTCGCGAGCAGGGTGAGTGGATTCCCAACGCGTACGGTGGGCGTGAGAATCTCGAAGCGTTGCATTTCCTGCGAGACTTTAATACGGCGGTAGCTGAGGATTATCCTGGCGCGCTGACCATCGCCGAAGAATCGACTGCTTGGCCGGGAGTTTCCCGCCCCGTTGAGGATGGCGGTTTGGGCTTTTCGCTGAAGTGGAATATGGGTTGGATGAACGACTCGTTGCGATATTTCCACAACGATCCCATTCATCGCCAGTACCATCACAACGAACTGACCTTCAGTTTGATCTATGCCTTTACGGAAAACTTTGTGCTGCCGCTGTCGCACGACGAAGTGGTGCACGGCAAGGGCGCGCTGCTCAGCCAGATGCCTGGCGATTTATGGCAAAAATTTGCCAACCTGCGACTGCTGTATTCCTACATGTGGACCCACCCCGGGAAAAAACTGTTGTTCATGGGTGGCGAAATCGGCATGTGGAACGAATGGAATCATGACCGCGGCGTGGAATGGTCACTGCTGGACTTCGATACCCACCGGGGAATTCAACAGTGCGTGGCTGACCTCAATCGCTTGGTGATTGAAAACCCTGCTTTGTACCGAAACGACTTTTCCGGCGACGGCTTCGAGTGGGTTGATTGCATGAGTGCCACCGACAGCGTGTTGGCCTACCTTCGCAAATCGGATCGCGATGACCCGCCGCTGCTGGTGTGTTGTAACTTGACCCCGGTGGTGCGTCAGACGCATCGGGTGGGCGTGCCGACGGGTGGTTTTTGGAGAGAGATTTTCAACAGCGACGCGGCGATTTACGGTGGCAGCAACGTGGGCACGCATCCCGGTGCTCAAGCAACTGGGCAGGGGCATCATGGCCGCCCCGATTCGTTGCTGATCGACTTGCCGCCGTTGGCTGTGACGGTGTTTCGCCACGAGGGTGGTTGAGCGACCGACCTGGAAAGCTATTTTCTGGGGGGCGTTTAGCTGAGGGCGGTTTGCGTTATAATTGGGGAGGTCGCGGGCGATTGCCTGCGATGCCTCCCTTCCTAATCTTTGCGAGCGAACACAGATGCCCGTGCAAATGCAACTGGCGCGGATCATCATCAGCGAAATCAGCGAGAACCAGGTGATCTACCTGCGTGAGATCGACGGTGATCGTCAGTTTCCGATCTTGATCGGTATCTTTGAGGCTACCAACATTGACCGTCGGGTCAAAGAAAACTATCAGCCTCCCCGCCCGCTGACTCACGATTTAGTCGTCACCGTCGCCGAATCACTCGGCGCGGAAGTCGACTCGGTGGTGATTTCGGAACTGAGAGAACACACTTACTTTGCAAAATTACGGCTGAAACGCGATGGGGAGTTGATCGAGATCGATTCGCGGCCCTCCGATGCGATCGCCGTCGCAGTGACGTTTCAACCGCCATTGCCCATCTATGTGTCCGAAGATGTGCTCGATGATGCTATGAAGCCTTAAAGGTTTGGTTGGGAAATAAAACAAGGGCGTGGCTCCCCGGAGAAACCACGCCCTTGTCGTTTGTCGCATTCAAAAGCCGCTGTTCGCAGTCTTTGTGCCAGTCCAGCGAAAGCTAGGATTTAATTGAAAGCCACTGTTAGCTGTAAAGTCAGACGATGAACTAACACTTAGTAGGTGAAAGTCAGACCCAAGTCGATACCTTGCAACCAAAACCCATCGTTCTCGATCGTGTAACCAATCGATTGAGCACCAGCCAGGTCGGAGAGCACCCGCGTGCCGTCGAGCACTGGATTCACTTGGTTGCCCGCCAGAGCGACGTTGTTCCAGTAGATGAACGAGTAGCCGACAGTAAAGTTCACTTGCTTGCGAGGTGAGTAGCCAAGCTGGATGCCTAATTCGGGAGCGAAGCTGAACTCATCTTGCTCGTGCAGACCTTGTTGCCCTTGCACATAGAAGCCGTTGGCAAAGTTATTACCAGGCCCGGGTGGGTCAGGGAATACTGCATTCCGTGACGAACCCGCGATCCGAACCCGCTGGTTCATGTTCCCCAAGTGGACCTTGGAGAGGGTCGTCAACGACCATTTTCCACGGTTGAACATCGTTTCGATACCCAACTGTCCGCCGTAGAACCTATTCTCCGCATCGTAGGAATCGCGGAAGGAACGCAGTTGGAAGTTGTTTGAATTCGAGCGGCTCTCGAGTGTCAATTTGTCATCGATCGCGAAAGAGCTAAAACCGCCAATCAGATCGATGCTGTAGTTAGAACCGGTATCGAAGTTCAAACGGCCGTACACTTCGGTAGCAAGCAAATCGAGTTCGGAAACCGCCCGAAAATCTCCCGTGACGTTGCCGGGTTGACCGGAGACCAACAGTTGCTGGAACTCGGGACCGCCGAGAGCCGTAGTGTTGAAGAAGGGACGACCGATGGTGTTAGCCGAGCTCGTGCTGCTGGCCGAAAAGTCTTCCTCGTCGCCGAACAGACCCCAAACGCGGGCACCGATGCCGATGGTTCCGTCACCGAAGAAGTGTCCGTAGTCCAATCGAAAACCAGGAGCGAAGCCGCTATCGATCGGGTTACCGAACTGGTTATCAAAGTTTGGTCCGGTGGTCAGCAGCGGCGGTGAATCACGTTCGCCAGCAAACCATAACAGGGTTTCCGCCCGGAACCATTTTTTGGGACGAGCTCGGCTGCTGCTGACTCGGGAACCGCTGGTTGTTCCACTAGCAAATACAGGGTATGCTTCTGTATAGCTGGTGTCGTGTGCGGCCGCGTCAGCGATTTCCGACACGGGCATCGGTTGCGGAGCTTGCAAGGAACTAGGTTCCGAGGCAATATCCCCGACGAACGACATGTCACCGACAAAGTCGTCATCAATGGCTGCAGCGGGAGTGATCTCACTGTCGAAGTCTAGATCACCGACTATGCCCACCGCTCCATCTCCCAAGGTTGATCCTTGATCAACGCCAGGGGGGTGAAGGTTGGGGGTCCCGCGATCTTGAGCATTGACTCTCGCGGCTGCCACGAGCAGCATGGCAAGAGTCACCGTGGTTATGGAGCTTTTCATTATGACGGCCTATCGATCCGTGTTTTGCTGGCACAACTGCCCTTACAGGATCGACCGCTTTGGCCGGTAATTGTAGAAGACTCGGAAAGCTCGGAAAAGTCTTCGCAAACCCCCTAGCTTCCTTCGGTTTCGTAGGAAAAATGGCTGCCCATTTTGTGGCTGGGCGATATCATGAGAAGAACTTGCGGATTGCCTCGAAATATTCAGGAAATGTTGGATGTCATCGCCAGAAACCGAACCAGGTACCCCTGTTTCGCTCAGCGTGAACCAAACGGCTGCCGGAGGACGACCCTCTGAGGAGCAGTCGACTTCTGCTGCGCAATCTCCGGCTCTCGTTGAATTGCCCCCCGCAAATATCGTGGCTGATGAGTTAACGACGGCTGATCCGTTGGCCGTGATCCGTGACGATGTTGGCTTGGCATTCGGCACGTGGGTGTCGGTCGGGATGCGTCCGCGTCTGCTCCGTTGGCGGCGTTGGTTGCAGCAGATTACGGAAATCGAACCGACGCTGCGGAATGAGTCGGACGCCGATTTGCGAAAACGTAGCTTGGCGCTGCGGTATCGCGCGAAATCTGGCGAGTCGCTCAAGTCGCTGCTTTCGGAAAGTTACGCGTTGGTTCGCGAGGCGGGGCGGCGAGCGCTGGGGATGCGGCATTACGATGTGCAGCTGGTCGGCGGCATGTCGTTGTTCGAGGGCTGTATTGCCGAGATGCAGACCGGTGAAGGTAAAACGCTGACCGCCACCCTGCCTTTGTACTTGCACAGCCTCGTGGGCAAGGGTGCCCATTTGGCAACGGTCAATGATTACTTGGCTCACCGGGATGCCGAGTGGATGCGGCCGCTGTTTGAGTTCCTCGGTTGCTCGGTTGGTGTGATTCAGACTCCCGATGACCAGGGCGGTCGCCGGAAGAGCTACGCCTGCGATGTCACCTACGGCACCGCGAAAGAGTTCGGCTTTGATTTTCTCCGCGACCGGTTGTTGCTCCGAGCTCAAAATCGTCTTGGCTCCAACTCCTTGGGCGATGTGCAGTCCCAATTTGCCACCAGTGGCGACCAACCAGTGATGCGCGGCGTGCACTTCTGTTTGGTCGATGAAGCGGATAGCATTCTCATCGACGAAGCCCGTACGCCCCTAATTATCGGTTCAATTGAAGATACCGTTCGCGATCAAATTGTGGAGACATACCACTGGGCAGCGGAGAACGCCCCCAAGTACGAAGAAGATGAGCACTATGAAATCGATGATGAAACGAAGAAATATGAATTGACCGGTCGCGGTCGCAGCCTCGTCCGTTCGCTGCCCAAATCGGACTTGGTGCGGACCATGGGCTTGGTCGACCTGTACGAGTACACCGAGCGGGCGATTAAGGTTTACAAAGAGTTTCTGCTTGATCGTCAATACGTGATTCGCCCCGGTCAACAAGGGGACGAAATTGTTATCGTCGATGAGTTTACTGGTCGGTTGGCCGAGGGTCGAAAATGGCGCGACGGGATTCATCAAGCGATTGAAGCAAAGGAGAATATCACGATCTCCGTACCCACCGGCCAAGCCGCTCGCATCACCGTGCAGGACCTCTTCCTGCGTTACAAGCAGTTGGCCGGGATGACCGGTACGGCCGCCACCAGTGCTCGCGAACTGCGTCGCATCTACCGCACCCCCGTGATCCGCGTTCCCACTAATCGCCCTCCCCGCCGCGTGCGATTGTCCGACCGAGTCTTCGGTACGATGCAGGAAAAATTTGTTGAGATCGTGGCGGAGGTCAAGGAGATGATCGAACAGGGTCGGCCCGTCTTGATCGGGACGCGGTCGATCGATAAATCGGAGTTGCTTTCTCAACTGCTCGACGCCGAAGGGATCGAGCATGAAGTCCTGAACGCCAATAAGGTTGCCGAGGAAGCCGAGATTGTGGCGCGGGCCGGTACGCCTGGCAAAGTCACCGTCGCAACCAACATGGCGGGGCGTGGTACCGACGTTAAACTGCTGGCCGAAGTCGAACAGATTGGCGGGATGCACGTCATCTGCACCGAGCTGCACGACGCCGCCCGGATTGACCGCCAGCTAATCGGGCGTTGCGGACGCCAAGGTGACCGCGGTTCTTATCGTCAGTACTTGTCACTCGACGATGATATCCTGAAGAACGGTTTTGGCCCTGAAAAGGCCGCCAAGCTAAAGCAGCTCGGGGAAAATTCAAACGGTCCCTTTCACAGCATGGCGGGCTCCTTCCGCAAAGCGCAAATGCGTGTCGAGCGGAAGCATTTTCGAGATCGTATGGTGTTGTTGCACCATGAAAAAGAACGCAAGAAATTGCAACGCGAAATCGGCCAAGACCCCTACTTGGATACTCCCGATTGATCGCCCTCTAGCCCTCGCAAGATGGTACCCAGCATGACAGCCGCTCCACCGCCCACGAACAGCTCCCCGGTGGGTGCTGTCACGCCATCCGATCACCAATTACAAGCGTTATCAACGCTGCCACAGCAGGCGATATCCGACCTGATGGCTCGCAACGTGTTGATTTTGGCGGCCTGCTATAATCTGCTGTGGGGCGGTTGGGTTGTGCTACGTCCGCTTGATCTGTTCATTTGGACTGGGGCGACCGCTCCTTTGTACCCGGGGATCTGGCAATGCGTGGGAATGATCGTGGGGGTCTATGGCATTGGCTACGCGATTGCCGCCAGTGATCCTTATCGCCATTGGCCAATCGTGCTGGTTGGACTGTTGGGGAAACTGTTTGGGCCACTCGGTTTTCTGTTAACTCAGATCATGCCCGCCCCAGCCGACACAGCCCAGTTGCCGCTGAGCTGGGGGCTGACGCTGATCACCAATGATCTTATCTGGTGGATCCCGTTTGCGGCAATTTTGATCGCCGCTTTTCGCCACCACACCGCTCCCGGAGACGTGTCGAACGAGGCACTCAGTATTCCTGAGGCCAACCAGCGGTTCCGCACGCAACATGACGTAACGCTTGCCGCACTTGCATCCCAACGCCCCGTGATGCTCTTGTTCCTGAGGCATTCGGGTTGCACGTTTTGCCGCGAAGCGCTCAGCGACTTTGCCCGCAGTCGTCAGCAATTAGAGTCCCAGGGTGTCACGCCGGTGCTGGTCCACATGGGAGATAATCAAGAGCAAGCAGGTTTCTTTGCCGCTTATGGAGTCGACGACGTGCATCGCGTCAGTGATCCTCAGCAATTGCTTTACCGGGCCTACGACCTGCATCGCGGCGGTTTTCAGCAATTATTGGGGCCTCGAGTTTGGTGGCGAGGTTTCAAAGCGGCTATCTTGGGCCGCCATGGTGTTGGCAAACTGGTGGGGGATGGTTTTCAGATGCCAGGCGTGTTCTTAGTGTACAAGAATCAGGTGTTGGCGGCGAAACGTCATGACACCGCAGCCGACCGCCCCGACTATTGCCAATTTGTCGCGGAAGGACAGCGGGGAGTTTAAGTGCCACGCGATTACTCAACCTATCTAATTATGCAGCCAATCTGATTGGCGAGCTTATCTGATTGGCGGACTGGCACCGGCTGCCATGTCCCCGCCCACGATCCGCCAATAAATCAAGCTGGCCGCTTGCTGCGGCATCAACATCTGCCGTTGGCTAGCGGGCAAGCGCTGGTGCATCAATTCAAATAGGTCGGTGAGGATCGCTCGGCTATCGCCGTAATAGCTGTGTCCGAGCAGTGATAAATCAATCCCCGAAACATCAATGGTTTCGATTCCCGGCACAACCACGATATTGGCTCCCGCGTCTCCGGCCCGCGGATAACCATGGACTTGTTTGGATGCGATCAAGGCGCGGTCATTCGACGAAGCGTACAGCGTAACCTGCTCTGCCATGCTAAGGACGCGATTCGCCAAGTCGCGGCGGAAGTAGTCGGCATCAATATCGGGAGCCGCCAATACCACGCGATCAAACAGGGGCGGGGAGTTATTACCGCGGATTAAACTGATTTCACTCAGCGCCGCGGTCAGTGCACGATTCCCCATGCTGTGGGCAACCAAGTTGATGGAACGGGCCCCGCTTCTGGCAGCCAAGTCGGTAAGGAAATCACGCAGGTGACTGACCGTCCAGGCGACGTTGTTTTCATCCACTTTGTAACCCAGCAACGTGCCTTGACTGGGCCAGCTATAACAAACCGGAACGCCGCGAAAAGGTAGATCCACGGCCAATTGCGCGGTCCTTCTCACGGCTGATTCAAAGTCAACATTGTAACCGTGAATAAAGACCATCAACTCGCGTTCGGAAGTCTCTTTTAAACTAGCTTGCATGCGACGATAAAAATCATTGTTATTTAATTCCGTCGCGCTCGTCATGACGATATGCTTGCTCTGGTCCTCAGCAAACTCAAATCGCAAGATGCTGGGCCGTTCGACTTTGCCCCGCTCGTGGCTCGCCGGGACCGTGACTTCGGCGATGCCCTGCGTGAGCACGCCCCGCTCTGCCGTGTAGGTCACCCCAGTTTTTTCAATGTTGGCGACTCCACGACTGACCATCGTTACTGCCATCAAGGCACAGCCACCGGCTGCTAAACCTGCCGCAGCTCCCAGCTTGCTGCGCCCGCGAAATAAAGAGAACACGGTGACAAAAAAGCAGATGCTGCCGAATCCGATCAATGCCAACACGGGCGCTCGCTCGCCACTCATGCCGTAGGACCCTAGCGGCACGGCATCCGGCGCTCGGTCGGTGGCATAGTAGACGGCAACCGTGGCGTATTCGTCATCCGCAGAGTAGGTCGCGCCGGTGGGCAAGCCTGCGAAGGGCGCATCGTCGGGTAAAGCGTTTGGTGGGTTGCTCGGTAAATCACTGGGGCTGGCCGCCTCCGCACGTTGCGGTTGCCTGCTCAGGCTGTTTGTCCTGGCTTTTTTTGGCGTCAAGGCTCTCGGCTGCTCCGACGGTGCCATGATCGAAGAACCCGAACGCACGACTCGTGGTGGTGTGTCGGCGAAACCATCTGAGGCCGCTTCTCCGCGATATGGCTCTATCGCATATCCGCCACCACTGGCTGTTTCACTGCTACCGGTATCATCGCCCGTCAGATCACCAATACCGACGTTACCGCCGTAGCTGCCAGCGCTAGGTCGGTTCGGTTCATCGTTGGCTAGCGGAGCGGGTAATTCGGTTGCCCCGTTGTCGGGGGTTTCCGCGGGCAGCATGGTTGCTGTGGGATCCTCCGCCGGATGTTCGCTTTGCTTCGCGGACTCGCTCGAGCAACCAATCAACAAACCGCTGCAAAGTAGCAGGCAGATACCCGGCCAGCGTGTGGGTCGGCTGTCATGAGGGTTCATCGGAGCATCCATTTGATTCGCGAGGGTGCGGAGTCGACATTCTCAAACCTGCTTATCAAATTTGGCCGCTGGGTGTCGAGATCAAGATCGCGGCACGGGGTTTGCTCTTCCTACGGGCAGAGGTGGAAAACCACTGGAAAGCCGCTAGTTGAGATATTTTTTTCACAAACTGCAAAGCGAGATCTTAAATGCTTTATTACGCCCTCATCTTTTTTGTGCTGGCACTGATTGCCGCTGCCCTCGGCTTTGGAGGCATCGGAGGCGCTTTGGCGAGCGTGGCCCAAATTCTGGCAATCGTCTTCATTGTGCTGTTCGTGCTGAGCTTGATTTTTGGCCGTCGCGTCGGCACCTAGGCCTTCCGTGGAGCCCGTGTGCCTACTTGCTATTCAACTAAGCTTGCGAGATGTTCAGGATCTTGCGGGCACCGCGTTCGGTGATTGTTAAGCCGCAATGGAATCGAATCCTCATCCGTGCCCCTTGCGGCAGCGTACATTCGCATGCAACCGAGCTCTCCGCCCTCAGATTCTTCAGCTCCTCCCTCCGCAACGTTTGATTTACTCGCCACCTGCGGTTTCGGGCTGGAAAAGTTGATTTGCTACGAACTCAGCACTTTGGGGTACGAGGGTCGCGTCGTTTCGCCAGGATTTGTTGCGTTTAAAGGCACTGCTGAGGCAGTTTGCCGAGCGAACATTTGGCTACGAACTGCGGATCGCGTGCTGATCCAGCTTGCCCAGTTTCCGGCGGCAGATTTTGACGCCCTATTCGAGGGTGCCAAGCGGGCAGCTTGGGAACATTGGATCGGAGCCTTAGATGCGATTCACGTCACGGCTCACTCGGTGCGTTCCCAACTGCATAGCGTTCCCGCGATTCAACGAGCCGTCAAAAGGGCCATTGTCGATCGACTGTGCCAAGTCCTTCAAGTCGACGCACTGCCCGAAACGGAAACCGCCTACGAAGCTCGCGTGGCCTTGATCGCCGACCAGGCATGGTTGACGCTCGATACGACCGGTCCCAGTTTGCATCGACGCGGATACCGTTTGAAATACCGACGTGACGATCTCAAGGAAAGTATGGCGGCCGGTATAGTTATGCTCAGCCGTTGGAACCGCGAACAACCGCTGCTCGATCCCTTCTGCGGCAGCGGCACTATCCTAATCGAAGCCGCCATGATTGGCCGCCGCTTAGCTCCCGGACTGCACCGCACTTTTGCCGCTGAAAGCTGGCCGACAGTCCCCAGCGAAGTTTGGGACCAAATTCGGCAGGCCGCGGCGAGCGCAGCGCTGGATGACCTTCCCGATCGAATCGTAGGTGTCGACACGAACGTGCCGGCGCTGCGTCAAGCGCGGGAAGACGCCGCGCGAGCGGGTGTTGAAAATTCAGTTCACTTCCAGCCCAAATCGTTCACAGATTTAACGTCGCGTCGCCGTGGCGGTTGGGTAATCACGACTCCTCCGTGGGCAACTGCCGGTCGTGAATCGACTCAAATACTCGAACAATTGCCGGTCGTGTTGAGGACGCTGAAAACGTGGTCCCACGCGATTCTGTCCGACGTCAAAAGTCTGGAAAAGGTCTTTGGCCGGCGCGCTGACCGGCGGCGAAAACTTTATAACGATCGACGACAGTGCATGCTTTATACGTTCGTCGTTCCCGCAGATCAGCCGAATACTGAAGAACAGCCGCTTGCTGAGGGCCAACCGCGTGCCGTGAATCAACAGCGGGCCGCGTTTGGGAACCTTACGGAGAAAGCCTACGAACAGGCAGGGTTGTTTGAGCGCCGTTTAATAAAGCGCGCAAAGCATTTTCGCCGTTGGCCCACTCGCCAAGGAATCAGCTGTTTTCGTTTATACGATCGCGACATTCCGGAGATTCCCTTGGTCGTTGACCGCTACGATCAATACTTGCACATCACCGAGTATGAGCGTCCCCATGACCGCGACCCGGCAACGCACGCCAATTGGCTAGACTTAATGGTGGCTACGGCGGGAAAGACGCTGCAGATCCCACATCAGCATGTCTTTTTTAAGAGTCGCCAACGGCAACGAGGCTCCACACAGCACGAGCGGGTGGCCCAGCAGCGAAATGAAGTCCAAGTCACCGAGGGGGGGCTGAACTTTTGGGTCAATCTCTCGGATTATGTTGATACCGGTTTGTTTCTCGACCATCGCATCACGCGCGGCATGGTGCGTGATGAAGCGGCGGGAAAGCGGATGGTAAACCTCTTCGCCTACACGGGCTCGTTTTCCGTCTACGCGGCCCACGGCGGTGCGATCGAAACCACCACCGTCGACCTTTCACCAACTTATTTGGAATGGGCGCAAAGGAATCTCAGCAGCAACGGCTTTACGGGTGATAACCATCGAGTCGTCCGCGCAGATACGCTTTCGTTTCTCACCAATCTGCCACGCAAACCACTTTATGATTTGGCTGTGGTTGATCCTCCCACCTTTTCCAATAGCAAAAAGACCGACCAAGACTGGGAGGTTCAATCAGGTTATATCGCCGTATTGAATGAACTGATGCTCCGCATGTTCAGCGGTGGAGTGATCTACTTTTCTAACAATTTTCGTCGCTTCAAGTTTGCCGAAGAGTTGATTCAAGCGCAGTCTATCCATGAGATCAGCAATCAGACCGTACCGGCCGACTATCGTAACCGTCGCATCCATCGCTGTTGGAGAATCATTGCACGCTAAACTGCGTTGATCGGCTAGCCTCGTTTGTTCACAAGGGGCGATCTGGCATGGTATGACCCCTTCGCGTACGAGCGAGTACGAGCGACTTTTCTCCCGTCCCGCTGTTCACGCCGTAAGAACCTATTCGAACAACATTAGCCGCTTTGGCGCTAGCCGGCGGCTCTTGTGGGTTTTCGGCTAGGTCCTAAATTCTAGAAAAAGACTTGACGGGCTTGATCTACTCGCGTACTGTACTATGGTCCGCAGTACAGTAGTGGAGAGTGCTAGATGCTTCGTATTCAAATCACCACCGGCAGCTCGTTGCCGATCTACCGCCAAGTGGTGGATCAGATCCGCGGTGCGGTAGCGACCGGCAAGTTGGCTGTTGGCGCTCCGCTTCCCAGCGTCCGGGCTTTGGCGAGCGAGTTGGTTGTCAATCCCAACACGATCGCAAAAGCCTATGCGATGTTGGTTCGCGACGGCGTCTTGGAAAGCCATCAGGGACGCGGCTATTTCGTCGCTCAGCAGAGGGAAATTTATACCCGCAAAGAACGCCTGCGGCGGCTTGCTGAGATCATCGACCCGTTTTTGGCCGAAGCCGTATCGCTGGGGTTTGACGAGTCGCAGATCGTGCAGGAAATCCAAAAGCGAATGCGGAATCTAAGCCTGGGCCGGTCTGACTGAAACGTCTATCGGCGACAAATATTCTGATTCATCAATACCGAGGAGAAACTAGAACAATGATTGATCCCGTCATTCATACATCCAGGCTGACTCGCTATTTTGGCAGTCGTCCGGTGGTTCGCGACCTGGACCTTAATATACTTGCTGGCCAAGTCACGGCGTTGCTGGGGCTTAACGGTGCTGGCAAGACGACGACGATTCGCATCATTATGGGCCTCCTCCGGCCAACTCGCGGCGATGCGTTCGTGTGGGGCGAGAACACCGTCACACTCACCCCTGAAACACGCCGACGCGTCGGATATATGGTGGAGGGGCATTTCCTGTTTTCGTGGATGACAGTTGAGCAAGCCGCCCAGTTTCAACGAGCCGGTTATCCGCACTGGGATGACCGGTTATTCGAGCAAATTGTTCGTCATTTCTCAATTCGCGGATCCGCTAGAATCGGCGAACTCAGCCGCGGGCAACGAGCCGGCGTGTCGTTGGCATTAGTACTCGCCCCCGATCCCGAGTTGTTAGTATTGGACGATCCAGCTTTGGGACTCGATCCGGTCAGCCGCCGGGCCCTGAATGAAACCTTGATTGAGTTCGCGGGGGATGGCAAGCGAACTGTGCTGCTAAGCACTCACTTGCTGGACGATGTCGAACGCGTGGCCGATCGTGTCATGGTACTCACCGAGGGGCAACTGAAAGTCGACACAACGATGGAAGACTTCGCCACTCGCGTGACGGGGTTTGCCGTGGAGGTCGATGTTGTCGATCCCCAAAAAGTGGCTGCGGTTCCAGGGTTGATCGAGGCGCGGCGAATCGGTCGGCGGTTGCAGTTGACGGTTGCCGATGCCGACCAAGAGACACGAGCGGCGGTGGATCGCCTCGGTGGTTCTTCGGTCGAACCAATCGAGTTGACGTTCTCTGATTCGGTGCTGTCTTACCTGACTCGTGCTGGTGGCGAGTCCTCTTTTCTTAATGCCATGCGAGCGGGAGCGGAACGATGATTAACGGGCTAGTCTGCAAACCACTGTTTTTCAAGGAGCTGCGCGAGACGCTCCGTTGGACCCCAATTGGGATGATTGTCGTCGGGTTCTTGTGTTGGCAATCGACCCCCACCTCATTCAACCTCTATGGAAGCCTTGCGGTCCAGTACGTAAGGTTTGCGGGCGTGGGGGCCGGCCTGGTTGCTCTGGCGATTGGCTTGTTGCAATCACTCGGCGACTCGCGAACCGATGCGCGGGGGTTCTTATTGCATCGACCGATTAGCCTGCGTTCGATTTTCACGACAAAACTGCTTGCGGGATTTGTTGCCTATTGGATTTGTTTGGCACCGCCCCTGATCGTGACGGCCATTCGTTTGGCTATCCTCGGGCCAGATCGAGTGCCAGTCAGCCCGCTGGACTTGTTGCCCCTTGTGTTGTCGTGCTGGGTGATTTTTTTGCTCCATCCGGCCGCGATGTGGACGATCTACCGAACGGCACGTTGGCTTGGTACTCGCACATTACCACTGGTATTTGCGGGTTGCGGCATCCTGTTGGCTGTTGTGCTGATGTTGGAATCGAGCGGCTGGTGGTTGCTCGGGTTCTTTCCGCTGGTCGTCGCGGTTTGGTATTTGGTTACCATATCCGCTGCCTGGAGCGCGTTTTCCCACGAGACCTTTATGCCCACGCCTGCCTCGGGCGAAGCCACCTCAGCCTCACGTGCGATCGGTTTGTTTGTCGGTTGCGTCGCCCTGCTAACAGTATTTTCTGTCACGTTGTCCCAAGTTTTGCTGAACAATACCCAGCAAGATCTCGTCGCTTATGAATTGGCAATCGAAAAAGACGGTAACCTGTGGGAAGTTCAGAATGTGTATCGCCAAGGTGTTTTGACTGTCGGGAAAGAGTCGGAGAAACTCGGGCGCCCCGTTCTCATCGGCCAATCGCAGGATGATGCATTTGCCTCGTTACCTGATGATTGGCAGCGTGCTAACCTTATCGGTTTTGTCCCGTACGCATCCGCAAAGTGGTATGATCGCTTCGCCTTTATTGGACAAATTATCGACGGCGATGCGACTTTTGGTTATTTCAACTTAGTCGTCCACGGAGGCAAAGTCTTAGTTTACGGTCAACGCAATGGTGTCGAGTACATCATTACTCCCGAGGGAGTTTTTGATCCGGAAGATCGACCCACCGGACGATTTCGCGACGCCAAAGTGCTCTCCAGTCCTACCAATTGGGTCGAGGTTCGTCTGCAGTTGGAACGCAATCCACTCTTGATCGCCGATAGCGGGGTTTTTCAAATCGAGCTCGCTAGTCGCAAATTAACGCGATTGGTCGATGCAGAGGTCGCTTCGGCCGCAATTGAGCTACCCGAGACCAAGGGTGATGTCGCTTCCCTATGGACGATCACCCACGATCGATTGTCACGCTATCGTCTCACTTCCACGGTTCCTGATGAACCCTTGGAATCGGCGAACGATTCCATTATCAGCAAGACTTTCCTGTACCCTCTGCCGTCGCTTAACGCGGAAATGGTCAAGGACTTTGCCATCAACCCGATCAAGGATCCGTCACTGGCTACGGTTGCTGTCATTGACGACTCAAATGTTGTGGTGAAAAGCCCGGCCGGTGATTTTCAATACCATATTCAAAGTGTGAGTGTTGATTCGGAGGTGACCAAGTCAGGAATCGTTCGGACCAGCGTCAACAGCACCGCGTATTCCATCGGTCCCGAGTTGTACCTCATGCCACCGGGGGTGATTGGGTTGAGTTCGGCGGTTGCCTACTTCATTCGAGACGACATCGCTTGGGACGAGACGGGAGGCTTTAGCTCTGCGGTACGCATCTTTATTGGCGGTGTGATCATTCACGCGCTGTTGGCCGCGGCGTTAGCTTTTTGGATCGCTGGGAATCGAGGAGTATCGCGAACCGCTAAGTTTTGGTGGTCAGTGTTGGGTGCGACCTTTGGTGTCGTCGCGTTGCCGGCGATCCTCGTGATTCATGCCAAATTGGTTTATGAAAGGTGTCCGGAATGTGATCAGCCGCGGCGAATCGATACCAATCGTTGCGGTCTTTGCGGAGCGGAGTGGGAACGTTTGCCTCGTGAGGGAAACGAATTGATCGGTGGTTGGTTAGCGGAAAAAGCAATGCATGTCGAAAACCCGGCATGAGTTCTCCACTTACCTTCACCATACGTTCTTTGCTTTAGATTTCATCGCGGTGTCATGGCTGAACAACCGCGAGCAACACCCGGTTTCCGGAAAATGTGAAATGTGGAATTGAGAAGAGAGGAATTTGGCTGGGTTTAAAACTTCACCTGGAAACCGGCAATCATCATTCCGGCATCCACCGTGAGTGTTTGCCCGGTAACCAGCTGACTGCCAGTGATTAGGCTGATGATGCCGTCGGCAATATCCTTGGGCTGGCAGACGCGGCCGAGAGGCAGCGTCCGCTGGCAGGCTGCTTTGATCTGGTCGTAACGCTCACCCAGTCCCGCTTCTGTCCAGCGACCCTCAATGAATCCGGGAGCGATCCCATTGACGCGTATATGCGGAGCGAGCGTTCTCGCCAAGGATACGGTGAGGTTATCCAGCGCCGCCTTTGTACAGCAATAAGGAATGGAGCTCCCCTGTCCCAACTGTGCCGCCACGCTGGAAACATTGATAATCATGCCACCACCCACTGCCAGCATCGGCTGCTGAACGGCACGCGCGCAGTGGAAGGAACCAATCACGTTGACTTTATATAGCCGTTCCCAGACTTCATCGGAAACGGCGTCGAGATCCGCGAAGGGAATAAATTCCGTTGTCCCGGCACAGTTGACCAGCACATCGACTCGCCCCAATTCGCTGACTGCCCGATCCACCATCGCGCGGCAAGCACGATCGTCCGCCACGTCGGCTGGATAGGCGAAAGCTCGCCTGCCCAAATCTCTGATTAGGTGACTGGTCTCCTCCGCCTCGGCTTCTGATCGCGAATAATTCACGACCACGTCATAGCCGAGTTCGGCGAGCGCAATAGAAGTTTCTTTCCCGACTCCTGTGCCACCGCCCGTTACAATGGCTACCTTGCTTTCCGATTGCATGATCTTTGTTCACTTTTCTTTTGAGCGGGAATTATTCAGTTCGTCAAACAGCGTTAACAATACGCTGGCCAACGGGTTCCAAGCGACGACGCGGCCGGCTCAATTCTCTGCAACAGGTTGCCGGAGATAGGTTAGTAAGTCGGCAAAATCTTGCGGCGTTAGTTCCGTTTCTAAACCCTCAGGCATAAACGAGCGATTCGTGTTCTGCAAGTGTTCAATTTCTGCTCTCGAAACAGTGCGTGCTAGCCCGTTGGCTTGCTTGATCGTGATACTGTTCGCCGTTTCACCAGCAATGATTCCAGCCAACACTTCACCACTTGTGAGCAAGCATGTGTAAGCTTGATATCCGGGCTGAATGTCGATATTTGGATCAAAAATATTGTTCAGCAACTTCTCATTGGAGTGTGCGGCCACGGTGGCTAAATTTGGCCCAACGTTATGGCCCTCGTCGCCCCGCTGGTGACAGTTCGCGCACGTGCGCCTGTAAACCAACTGGCCGGCAGAAGGCTTTCCCGTTAACTGCAGGGCTCCGCGATATTTGTTGATAACCTCTTGGCGGGTGGACAGTCGGCTGCTTTCCAGTAATTGCGTGGCGCGAGCGGCTGTGGACTTGTCGGGATGCTGCAGCAGACGATTACGTTGGGTGAGATCGAGACTAGCTACCGGCATCATTTGTGACTCGATACGGTCGAGCAAGTCGTGTATCCAAGCGTTTCGAGATAACCAAGCTTGCAAGGCAAGAGTTCTAATCTCAGGACTTAGTTCCGACCACACCTCTGCGAAAACCTCCGGTACAGTTGGATCGCCGCTCTGCGCTAAAGTTTCGATTACGTGGGCTTGCCGAGCCGGATCGATTTGGGGGCGGAGCCATGCGGCGAGCAAGCGGACACCGGCGGAACGTGACTTATCCACGCGGCATAACAGCGTCGCGGCACTCAGTCGAAAAGCTACGGGCTGATCTTCATTATTTGCCAATCGTTCAGCCGCCACAAGTAACTGATCCACCCGAGCAACTTGCAAGGCCAGCGGACCTTGTGGATCCATTGCGGAAAGTGCGTGTAAGTCGACTCCCAATTGTTGGAGTAGCAGTAGAAAAGCATCCAAGTCCGGCCAAGGGGCTTCCTCCTTCGGCCCAAGTGCACCCCGCAGCAACGCCGCGAGTGAGTCTTGATCATTTGCGGCGAGCGACTGTCGCAGCAGCGGCAAGCGATATGCGGCTATGACTTGGGGGCCTGATTGAGTGACTCCGCTTACGAAACCGCCGCCATGCGATAACGCGGAACTCATGACTGCCGCGACCATAAACGAGTCGTCAGGAAAGCGTGATGCTAAGGTGACCAAGGCATTGCTCGCCAGCGGCGTACGCCATTCACCAAGAGTTAAGGCCAGCTGCAAACAGACTTTGGCATCTGGGGCATGCGCGAGCTGACAAGCGGCAGCCTGCACGGTTACAGATGGATAGTTCTCTGCCACGCGAATCGCATTTTCCCGCACACGCGGATGCGGGTCGGCCAGAGCAGTGAGCAAAGTATCCTGCTCCAGGGCATCCATTCCCGCCAGCACCCAGATTGCTTGCAGGCGGGTTTCTGGACGCCTGCTCGTGGCAACCAAAGCCTCCAATAACGGCACGGAACTTGGGTCGTGATTCCAAATCAACAGCTGCTGCGCTTTATCGCGCTGCCAATCATTCGCCGACTGCAAAGCGGCCACTAATTCCGGCGTGGTGGCTTGCTCCAGAGACCAACTCTGTCGCTCGCCGCCACCGCTGGGCACGACACGATATATCCGACCATGTTGATCACCGAGGCGATAATGTGGTACCAGCTCCGCTTTGCCTTCTTTGGGCAACCAATCGGGATGTTCGATCATGTAGCGATACATATCGGCCACCCAGAGGCCACCGTCCGGCCCGGTCCTTACCATGACGGGGCGGGACCAGCGATCTTCGCTTGCGAAGAAGTCGTGAGCACCTTCGGCCAGTGGACGCCGTGCTCGATAACTCACTCCGTCATCGATCAGCACGTTGTGTTGGATGAGGTTGTGAAAGGGCTCGCACGTGAACGCGTGAGCCAACGCGTCGCTTCCAAACAGCAATGCATCATTGTAGATCATGCCGCTGCAGGCCGATGTAAATCGTCCCGACTGTTCAAAGCTGTGATAGCGTTTTTGCAATTCGCTGATCGGGTAAACTTTGGGGCTGCCGGGGCCGACCAAATGGTTTAACGGAGTCACCGTTGGTACGTGTGGATTCCGCCCCAGGTAGCGATCTGATAGCACGTAATGCCATAGCGGGTTCGCGTTTTGAGTACCAAACCAATGCCCCCAAGCGTTGCGGTTGCGTCCATACTGGGATGGTCCCGATTCCAGTTCCAGCTCGCCCGTGTCGGGTTTGAAACGAAAATCTCGGCTACCTAAAGTATGGGAGGCACCGGTGCGGTGTGACGTCACCTGAGTACCCAAGCCATGATTCGCGTGGTGCCCGCCGTTGGCGCAGTAAACCCAATTATCAAGTCCCCAACGCAGATGGTTCATGCGCAGCTGTTGATTCCCTTCGTTAAACCCGCTGAACAGTACTTCCTGAATGTCGGCGCGACCATCGCCATCGGTGTCCGCTAAGTATAAGATTTCCGGGGCAGCCGTGACCAACACGCCCTCTCGCCAAGTTAGGATGCCGTTTGGAAATCGCAAACCATCGGCGAAGATCTGGTTTGTCTCATACTTTCCGTCACCGTCGCGATCCTCGAGCACACGCACACGTCCGCCCGGTTTGCCGCGACCGTCCAATCCCAAGGGATAATCTGACATTTCCGCGACCCAAAGTCGCCCGGCTTGATCCCAATCAAAGGCGACGGGATCAACCACTGCCGGTTCCGCCGCCACCACTTCTGCGCGAAAACCGCGGGGAACATGAAGCCTTTCCACGGATTGTTCGATCGAAAGCGGTTGGCTATCGGGTGCGGGCGCTCCTTGGGCAGGTTCGTCTTTGCGGGTTGGACCTTTGGCGTTGTCGGAGGCGGTTTCAGCATTTGAAATAGCATCTTGAGCTGCCGCATTCAGCTGGTAAATCTCAGCAGCATCCAGCGCGCGATCAAACAACGCCAGATGAGCAACGTTGCCCCGCAGCGGTGCGAAGAAATCACTGCGTGCGCCGAAGAAATATTCGTCGCTGCGGGTTGTTACTTCGATCGTGGTGTCAATCTCAGCTAGCGGGTCGCCGTTCAGAAAGACTTGGACCCGCTCTCCGTCGCGGATCATTACCGCATGGTTCCAGCTTCGCGGCTCGATGGTCGATCGACCGGCCACTACTTGATTGCTGGTGTTGCCATTGAAAAAAATCAACTTACCGGTCAGATCGCCTCGATAAGAGCCGCCGATGCCGACGTGATCACCCGGAGCCAACGCGTCGCCAGGTTCACCTCGCGAGAAGATGTACGCGGTGACGGGCCGAACATGGGTTTCCAGTTCATTGTGGAACCAGAAAGAGACGGAGTAGGCAGGAGCCGAGGCGAGGCCCTTGCCAGCTAAGCGACCGGCGGAAAATCTGGCAAAGGTGTTATCAGTAAATGAGACGTTGCCGGAGCGTTCAAGCTGCGGCGGTGCGGTTGCCAGCGGGCTGGCGATAAGCGGCTTGAGCGATTGCACGACTTTCGCGTAACCTATAGGCAAGACAAGTGGTTCGATGTTGGCCGCGGCTTTCCTCGCTAGCCGCTCCCGCTCGGCGGCTTGCCGCACTCGTTTCTGTTCTATTCCAGATAACTCCCAAAAGTGGTTGATTTCTTCAGCAGTTAACTGGCGATCGAAGACGGCTATCTCGTCCAGCTTTCCTTGCAGTCCGACGCCCAAACGAACTTCCGTTGACCCTTGGTCTGCCAGCTCGAAACTAGTTTGCAAGGCGGGTTCGCTGGCTCCGTTCATAGTCACGTGAATCTGGGCGCCTGTCTTGGAAATGACCGCCATGTTCCACTGGTTGGCGGCCCATTGCGGGGTTGTCTTAGCTTCGCCGCAGACGAGGTTAACAAGGTGATCAGGACCTTGTTGAACCATTACGTTCTCCCCAGACGGGCCCATAAATAAGGAACCGCTGCGTTGGCTGGCTCCGCTCGCTTCTCCCAGCCAGTACCAAAGAACAACCGAGTAATCGGCAGCGACTCCTGGGGCTTGTCCAATTAGTTCACCACCAGCAAAATGGATCGCGCGATTAATCTGCTTTGGACCTGAAAAGTTTCCGGAGATGAGTTGTTCCTGGTCGCCAATGCCTGAGCCACTACCTACTCCCGGTAAGTATAAGGCGTAACCGGGAGTTAGCCTCGCAGGAGGCCCGTCGGGAACGGAATTACGAGCCATTTCCCCATCCTCGTCATTCATTCTCCAATAGGAGATTGGGCCGGCCTCCAGGATCGCCTTGGCGTAAACTCCATGTTGATCTCGCATAACCTGGCGCGCCATTCCGGTCACTTTCTCAAGTCCGCCGATAAGCGTTTCGACAATTTGTGGTTCGGCCGCAACCTCAAGGCCGGCGGTTCGAGCTGGCCAAGTCGTATAACCCCCGAGCACATGTTGCTCGGGTGGCGGGATGTAGCCTACCGCTCCGTTCGCTAATTCAATGTTGAAGTGGGTCTGTCCAGGTGAGCGTCCCCGCAGCTTGAGTCCGGTCAGCGCGTATACTTCATTGGGGAGGGTTGCGATCGTCAAGTCGCCGATGCGAATCGACTGCACTTTAACGTTAGCCTGTTGACGCTGATGCAGAATCATGGCCTCCATGGCGTAGACTTCGGTCATTGTTTTGGGACGATCATCTTCGATTTGCGCTGCGATTGGCTTTGCCCACCGCAGTCGCTGGTCATCAGGGGTGCGATACTTAAGTGTGATGTCTTGCTCCACGATGCCGATGGAGGCAAAGTCACGATATTCGATTTTCCCCAGCGCCGTCTCGGCGTACCGGGCTACCGCGTGGGCGTATCGCTCCATGCTGATCGACTTGGCGGGGACGCCATAATCCATCCACATTAAGTCCCCGCTTGTTCCTTGCGAGAGAGCGACGACGAATGGTCCATTTCCTTCGCCCGGCTGCCCCAGTAAAGACGCGACATGTTTGCAAAACAAGCCGTAATAGTCGGCCGAAACGGCTGCCGCGCCGAAGTAGTGTTGGGAGTAGTTGGCTAGCACGGCAAGTGGTTGCCCGGCGGTCGTTTGCAAGGCGACGACCGTCAGCGTCGGGTCGACGGGCCCCGATGGGCCGATGACAGTGGAACTTTCATATCCCGGATGCATGTGAGCGCGACCGGTTGCCCCGCCAAAGGGATCAACGATGTTGTGTTCTGGTTTACGAATCCAACGTCGGTTATGGGTGTGCTCCCAGTCATCAATCGCTGCCCATCCGATCCGCGCTGGTTGTAGGTTGTCATGAGCGGCAATGATTGCGTTTGCGATCTTGCCGGGCAGCTGGGCGGCATACGTTTCGTCTTGTCGCGTTCCCAGGCAAGCCATTGCCGCCGGGGCAGCGTGGGTGTGCGTAGCCGATACCATCATTTGTGTGACGGGTATCCCCGTCGCTGAGCTTGCGCGATGCTTCGCATCATCGATCAGTTTCTGCGTCATCATGCAGGTATCCACCACCACCATAACCAGCTTGCTCGTCCCGTCGTCCATCACGATCGCGCGGGCGAACAGCTTGTCACTCAACTGACCAGTTTGTCCTTCCAGAAATCCACCGGCAATTCGCACCGGAAACGACTCGGGAGAGATATCCACCGCGACCGCACCCGCACGAAAGTTGCCTGTGGATGCCTGCTGAGTGCTTTCTGGGGCAGCATCCTGACTAACTTCCTCCGCGTTTAACCTGATGAGATTGAGCTGAAATAAAAAGCAGCTCGCGGTACACAGCAGAAGAGCAAAACGAGAGCAGCGCATGGTGTAACCTAAAACAAGGCCTGTAGCTCAAAGTAAGCGATATCTTGGAGTCAAACTAATTTGCAGCGGGTGCTGCCGAAGGCCAATCCGGCAGCTCAAATTTCTTCTCCACGTTGGCCGTATGCTCGCCATAATGTTTTTCCATCTGCAACAGCAAGGCCTCGAGCGAGGGCCAAAAGGTGGCTGGTGGTTTGTCTCTCAGTTGGACATCCTCGAGCAGATAAGCGTACCGACGGCAAAAATCATCGACGCGTTGCATGGCACGCGCTTCATCAGCACCGCTCCATTCGGGGTGTCGCGCTTGATAGTCCGGCGGCATTTGTTTCGGATTCCAGTCGATGACCGGAATGCTCGGATCGAGCGCGTTGTAAATCTGCGAGAAGAAGAGCAATTGGCGTCCCGCCATATGTTCAGCGTTCCAGCGCGGCGTGTGGCTGCCGTTGGACGGCTTAAAGTTCATCTGCTCGACAGACAATTTTCGAAAGACATCTTGCGAACGGCGATTTGCCGCCTCCATGCGATCGAATAAGTCACGAAGGTGAGCTGGAATGGGGGCCGGAGCTTCCAGCATCTGGGCAGCTAAGATCTGGGAACGTGGCTTCGCATCCTCGTCCCCTTGTGCCAGCGCGTTGCCTTGCGTGTGAAGCGAGAGTGTCACGAGTGTGAGCAGTAACAAGTAGTGTTTGAACATGAGCAGGCTCTGGCGTGCGACGAGGGACTGTTAAGCTGCTAATCATAACAGATTCGCTGGCTGGTAATTGCTGCAATCGGAGAATATGCTTCCATGGAACCGGACGCTGGCGGCAAATCAGCAGGTGGCAACTGGCTGGCGGATCGCTGCTATTTCGATTGTGTGTCAGGCTCTCGCTGTTGGCCATAGCGACGGTGCCAGAGGACAACCAACAGCGGGCAAAGGATTGCCGTGACAATCACCGAGATGGAGATTTGGGCGGTGGCGATTGGCACAATCGATCGATACATGCTGTCGGCGGGGTTGTCACTCGCGGTACCAAGACCCGCGGCTAAGGCCACTGCCAGGGGAGTCTGGACCGCATTGCCGGCAGTGGAGGCTTCCGCGAATCCTGCCACCAAAGATTTTTCACCGCTCAGATGGAGTGCCAGCGCTGCGGCTGGACCGGTCAGCAACGCCGTGGCCAATCCCAACGCCAAGCCACCAGCCAGCACGCTGGCGTCCAGAAACACGCTGAAGCTCATTGAGGTGCCTAGAGCGAAGGCAAAGAAAGGAATGCATAGTTTTTCACCGGGTGCCAAAAATTTTCTTGCGGCATCGCTGATTTGGCCGATGGCGAAGCCAATGACCATCGGTAAGAGTACGCCAATAAAGGCAGCGGCTGGAAAGCGCTCGCCCAAGATGCCGAGAGCCAGCAACGTAAAGAACGGGCCATCATTTAAGGAGATCACCGAGACAGCTCCCACGTCGCTGCGATCTCCGTGTTCGCCGGTCAAGGCAAGATATAATCCCCCGTTGCCGTTCGACATGCCGGCAATGACGGCGACAATGGAAAGGCCAAACCAACCGTGGTATGGATCTGACGTGGCCGCAATGGAATAGGCGCAGCCAATTGCGACAAGCAATTTCACCGTGGTAATGATGATGCCTTTTTTGATCGCCCGCTGACCGACGCGAAAATCCATTTGCGCTGCAACGCAAACTAGAAACATGGCAATCAGGGTGGTCGCCCCAGGCCCGGTCAGTGCTGTCGCAAATCCACCAATCCTTAAAAACTCATAGACTTCAGTGCCTGCTTCGTTTGCTATCGGCGGGGCTCCTAAGAACTTCAGCAGTTCCTGAACAGGTTCCAGGTGAGCTTTGTCGACTGTGGATAAGATCGCTCCCGCCAACAGCGGAATGATCATCAAGCCACCAGGGACACTCCGAAACCGGCTGAACATAGTGCGCTTTCTTTAACGCAGGTGGTTGGCGAAAAAGCGTTGCCACTCTTCCAAATGAATGCACATCTTCTCGCGGGCCGCTGTGGAATCTCGGCGCTTTAACGCAGCCAAGATGTCGGCGTGCTCCCTAATCGCTTGTTGCAAAACAGTCACGTCGGTGTGCGAACGATTGAAGATCCGATGCAGTAACCGGTAACGATCAATATCGGCCGCCAACCGTGGGCTGCCAGTTGCGTTCGCGATGGCGGAGTGAAACTCATCGTCGAGCTTGACCCACTGATTGATGGATGCCGCTGTCTGCTTACTCTTGCGAAACGCCTGCAAGTCACTTTCCAACCTTTGCAAACTGGGGCGGTCAATCCGCTGGGCGGCTTTGGCAGCGGCTTCGCTTTCTAAAATGCGCCGCATTTCATAGACATCGCAAACGTCGTCAGGACCAAATGATACGACCACGGGACGCCGATTCGCAGCTTGCACGATTAAGCCGTCCTTCACTAATTGCTTAATCGCTTCATGGATCGGAGTGCGGCTCACGTTTAAAACACGCGCCAATTCGACTTCACTGACTGGCTGGCCTGGCTCCAGCTTGCCGCGAACAATCATTTCGACGAGCGCCTCATAGACCTGTTCGCTCAGTCGTAAACCCGACTCGGGCTTCGCCTTGCCGTTAATCTCAACAGGCTGTGGTTGTTTCCTCGTGTCGCTGGTTCGATTCATAATGCGAAGATGTTTCCCAGTGAATAAATGAGTGAACCGTACGATCGTCAGGCAATTGACGAAACCAGCGTGGAAGAGCTTAACAAACTGCATGCATAATTGACAGTCATGTATGGACCTGATAAACTGCATGCAGATTCATGGTTCTGCGTGCGACGAACGGGAGCGAGACGATTGGAAAAATCGGGAGTTATCGCGATTACGATGGGGGATCCCTCTGGGGTGGGCCCCGAGGTTTGTCTGAAAGCTCTGCGGGGCTGGAGTCAACCTCCGTATGCTATCGTGCTGTGCGGTGATGCCAATGTTTTCCTCCGCGTCAGCCAGGCTGCCAACTTGCCGCTGCCACCTCACGCCACGAGCTTGCCTGCCGCGATCGCGTTAGCTCGCGCGGGCGGTTCGGCGATCTGGCATCTCGATTCGCTGAATTCAGCTTGGCAGCCGGCGGTCGTTTCCGCCGACACCGGTAAAGCATCTTACCGGTACATCACTGCGGCGATCGAAGCGGCGCGAAATGGGCATGTTGATGCCATCGTCACCGGTCCGATCCACAAGGAGGCGTTGCGACTGTCGGGCGTTGAGTACGCTGGTCATACGGAGATTTTCGAAGCACTTACGTCATCAAAGCGAGCTTGCATGATGCTCACCTCCGAGCAGTTGACATGTTCGTTTGTGACAACGCATGTCGGGCTTTGTGAAGTCCCCGGGTTGTTATCAATTAAGCGGATACTCGACGTGATTGAGTTGACCGATCAAGCCGTTTTTAAGATGCGGGGGCGACCTTCGCGGCTGGCCGTTTGTGGGCTAAATCCTCACGCGGGTGAGCACGGTTTATTTGGTAATCAAGAGGAGGAACACTTTCTCGTTCCGGCAATCGCCGTGGCACGTGCGAGTGGGATTAGCGTGGAGGGCCCACTAGCGGCTGACACTGCCTTCTTGCCAGCGCGGCGGCAGCGTACCGATGCGTTTATCTGTATGTACCACGACCAGGGCCACATCCCATTGAAAGCGCTGAGTTTTGAGTCTGCGGTGAATACTACGCTCGGTTTACCGATAGTCCGCACCAGCGTCGATCATGGTACCGCCTTGGATATCGCTTGGAAGCAATTCGAGGCGGACGAAACGAGCATGCTGGAGGCACTGCGATTGGCGGTGCAATTAGCAGGTGAAAAGGAACCATCCTTAACGGGGAACCAGCAATGAGTATTGTGGTGATCGCCGATGATTTGACTGGCGCCGCTGAGATCGCGGGAGCCGCCTTGCGATTTGGGATGTCGGCCGAAGTTCAGGTCGGACGAGTTTATGGAGCACACGCGGACGTTATCGTGGTCGATGCTGACAGCCGATCGTTGAGTGCCCAGGACGCAGCTGTAACGCTCGGCGAGCTGACTCGTCAAGCTCTCGCGTTCCGTCCCAGCCTGCTATTCAAAAAAGTTGATTCGATCCTGCGGGGCCACGTACTTGATGAGATCATGGCGATGCAATCAGTGGCCCAGCTTGATCGCTGTCTGCTGGTTAATGCCAATCCGCGGAAAGGAAGAACCGTGGTTGACGGTCGAATTTTGATCGCTGGCGAGCCGTTGCACCGCACGGTCTTTGCGCTTGACCCCGAGCATCCATGTAACAGCAATCGGGTCATCGACTTACTAACCGATCAAAAGCATTCTTCACTAGCCAACACAGCGGCGAATTTTCCAGGCAAAGTCCGGGTCATTAACCCTGGAGAGTCCACCGTGGCAGCGGTATCTCTCGGCAATGCCAACTGTTCAGCTGACTTAGAGGCTTACGCTCAGCATTGGCGATTAGAAAATAGCACCACGTTGGCGGCGGGTGGTGCGGAGTTCTTTGAGGCGGTGCTCAACGTGATCCGTTCCGAACGAGCGCAGCCTGTCGACAGCTTTGTTTTTGGGGTAAGCGTTGGACTTTCCTCTTTCGCATCGGGGGATTCGCTGTTGATCAGCGGCTCATTACTTGGCGACTGCGGTGGCTGGCCGTTGGTAAGTTTTGCGGCATCACAGCACACCGACGACTGCGCGGCTAGCGTATGTGAGACGTTGGCAACGCATGGACGTGCCGCAATTCTCGCCAGTGATCTCGTGCACGGTGCTCCGCTTGATCGACTCCGGCGGATCTCCGATATCGCCAGCCGCGTGCTCGCCTCATGCCGTCCCAGCCAGGTTTGGATTGAGGGTGGACGTACCGCTTCGTTGCTAATCCGCGACCTTGGTTACGAACGTTTACTGGCGACTGGCAACGTGGGGGATGGCGTAGTCGCTTTGAAAGCTCTTGATGAATCTTCGCCGTTGTACTTGGTTAAACCGGGGAGCTATCCCTGGACCGTCTGTCCTGAACCCGCGACATCGACCACCACGCCGAATCGTATTCAGGAGGTTGCGTCATGATCTTCGAGGTCAAATACTCGGCGAGGTTCGTTTTCATTACCCGTCAACTTGTTTTGCTTGTCTTGTTTTGTCCCAGCGTCGCTGCCGCACAAATCGATTTCCGGACAGTTGCCGGCATTCTTGAAGAACAATGTCTTGATTGCCATAATTCTGACAAGCGTGAAGGGACTGTTGATCTGAGTCGTTTTCGCATGCCGGCGGACATTGACCAAGATAGGGAGCTTTGGAAGACAATCTTTGATGTCGTCGACGCCGGGCAGATGCCGCTGCCTCAGTCTGGTTATGAGCTCAGCGATTCACAACGCACAGACCTATTAGAATTTACCCGCTCCGTTTTGAGGCGGCCCGACCGAGGTTTGCAAGCTGTCGATCCTGGCAAACCAATACTCCGCAGGCTAACGCGGCTGGAATACAACAACACGGTCAGAGACTTATTTGAAATTGATTATGACGTGTTTATGTTTCCAGAACGCTTGCCCTTTGCCACGAAGCGTTATTTTACGCAGATGCTTCCCGCCTTGCAGAAGTCGCAGATACCCATCGAGAAATCGAAGTCTGGCAACGTCGCCCGTAGTTTTGAGAGTGCAAGCAGTACAGCCCATCAGGAAAGAGGGCAAGCGTTTGCTAGTGACGCATTGTCATTGGGGCTTGTTATCCAAACTTCCATGCGCGAGTACGGGCAAAAGTATGATGTGCTGCTACCTCAATTGGGACTTCCAGGCGATAGTCGCGCGGAGCATGGTTTTGCGAATCGTGGCGACACTCTAAATTTCTCGCCGCTGTTGTTTGAAAAGTATTTGGAATTGGCCTCAGCAATTGCCTTTAGTGAACGACTCTGGCGTGATAGTCGAGTGATGCAGTCGTTGCTGGGGATGGTTCCGCCATTGGCAAAGTCTGCCGCACGTGATTCCCAGGCAACCCCAATGAGCGGTGATTACGCGGTGGCGGAGCGGATCGGCGGCGAGGCTGCCAGAAACGATCGAAGCTATCATGGTTTCGCTGCTAAGCTAAAGGCGGCCTACCTGCAGGGGTATGGTGGCACCTGCGAGATATCTTCAGCCCTCAATAATCAAAAGGTTGCTGGCAAGGGAGGATTGTTGAAGCTGGGTTTACAGGGAAACATTTTGACTATCAACCCGAATGTCGACTTATGGCTTGCCACCTTCGCAACGGCTGATGAAACATCTGGTGAGCATCTACTGACGAATCATGTCAAGGGTGAGAAAACTTTCGAGCTGACGTTTGCCGGGCAGGATGCTTTCAGGCCGGAGATCCAAGAGCTGGGCGTTTGCGTGCTAGCGCGACGCAAGCAGAGCGGGCGCGTTCGGTTGACCGTGGGGTTGTCAAACGGAAGCAAATTGAGTCGAGAGGCTGCGATTAGCGAAGCAACGGGTAACACATTTTTCTCTTGGGCTGTTCCTGCCGGCGCGTCGATTGTGAAACTCACCGTCGATGGCTCTGGCTATTCAGGTGACTATATCCTATTGGATGATCTGGGGTTCATTTTTGGGCCACAAAGTACGATGGCCTCGGGAGACATTGTTGATCGTCATGATGTCGATAGGCCAGAAATCGGAACTAGTGATGCGGACGTCTCTAGGTTCACGTTGCGAGTACGTGTGGAACGCTTTCTACAACGTGCCTATCGGCGGCCAGCGACCGCGGCAGAGTTGGATGACGCGATGAACATTCTCGCTCAGCGAACCAATGCGAATGACTCCGAGTTGCTGGCCCTGCGCCGCTTGGTTCAGCGAGTTTTAGCATCTCCCGAATTTCTCTTCCTTGCCGAACCGGTGACGCCTGCGGAACCAGCAGTCTCCAGCGTAGTTGCCGATGTGGCTGGTAAGGTGCGGCCACTCACCCCGTTTGAGTTGGCCAGCCGATTGAGCTACTTTCTCTGGTCATCGATGCCTGATGACGAGTTACTGGCTGCCGCTGAATTGGGAATGCTGAAAGAGCCAGAAGAGCTTCGTCGGCAAGTGCGTCGCATGCTGGCTGTTCGCAGTCGCTCCAGAGAGCTTTCTGAATCGTTCGCGGCCCAGTGGTTGCGGCTCGATCAGCTTTACAGTGCTCGTCCTGATCAAAGAATTCACAAAAGATTCTATTCAGGGCCACAAGATAAAGCGACATTGCATGGTCCGATGATGACCGAGCCGCTGTTGCTTTTCGAGACGGTGTTGCTGGAAAACAGATCACTCTTGGAACTTTTTGATTCCAAGTATTCCTGGCTCAACAGCCAGCTTGCCGATCTTTACGGCTTGCAGGAGAGTTTCAAGGATGCACTTCAGCACGCGGTGCGTGAATCACTCATTACGCAGACTGAGGCTGAGAAATTGTCGCATAAGTACTGGCTGCGGACTCATCTCTCTGATCGCAATCGCGGGGGCTTGATGACGATGGCGGGACCGCTGTTGTTAACTTCCCTGCCGTATCGTACCAGCCCGATTAAACGGGGTGCTTGGTTGTTGGAAACTGTTTTCAATCGTCCACCCAGCGAGCCCAAAGTTGCTTTTGTTTTAGACGAAGGGAAAATAGAGGACGGTAACACTGCTTCTGATTCTACTCTAAGCGTGCGGCAGCGATTTGAGCGGCACCGGAGTGATCCAAACTGCTACGCGTGTCATAGTCGTATCGATCCACCTGGTTTTTCGCTCGAGGTGTTTGACGCAATTGGTGCCATACGAACACACGACGGGACACAATCTGTCGACGCGACGGGGGAGTGGAATGGTATGGAGTTCGATGGTCCCGCGGAGTTTAAGGCTGCGGTAATGGCCAGGGAGCGGGAACTGGCAAGGGGCTTTACGGAGCATCTTCTCAGCTATGCACTGGGCCGAAAACTGCGTCATTATGACATGCAAACGGTCGACAATATTGTTTTGGATGCGGAAGAGAGTGGCTACCGCATCGGAAAGGTTATCGAGTCGATCGTCTTATCGTACCCCTTTCGAAATATTAGGAACGTCAGATGAGATTTGTATCCTCAAGCGATCGGCGCGATCAACAATCATCTTCCGGCAACTTGCCACGTCGGCATTTCCTGCGGTCCCTCAGTGGTGGATTGTTTGCACTACCTTGGCTGAACTCCCTTGGCCGGGCAGCTGAGGACAGTGGCTTCCCCAAGCGGTTTGCCTTCATTTATTCTCCCAACGGCTACAACCAGGACACTTTTCTGCCTGCCGCGGAGGGGCCAACCGGGGAACTTCCTCCCGCTCTCACGCCGCTAGAGCCGGTGCGGTCGCAGGTTTCGCTGATCTCTGGACTTGATCGGCAGTTTGTGCCTGGCACCGGAGTTCATGCGCAGTGTGGCTCCTGCTGGCTTACCAGCTCAGCTCCACAGGAAACGCTCGATGGTGCGTTTCCGACAAATATCACGTTGGATCAAATGCTCTCGCGACAGATCGGATTCAATACGGCGCTGCCATCACTGGAATTAAGTTGTAATGATTTTACTAACAGCAAGGAAACCAAATATTTTGAATCGATCTCTTGGTACGGTCCTGGACACGCCGCTCAAACCGAAAAAAACCCGCGCGCCGTCTTCCAAAGACTATTTGGCTCACCAAACTCCGATGTGATGAATAAGAGTGTGCTCGACAGCGTGCAGAGTTCGGCAAAGAAATTGTCATTGAAACTGTCGGCGGCAGATCGAGCGAAGCTGGACGAGTATTTGCAGAGCGTGCGGCAAACGGAAAGGCGGATACAATTGGCCGAGGAAGCGACCGCACGCATTGGTTCCGCACCCTTCCCCCAACCGATTGGCATACCAGAACGCAGGGACGAATATCTGCGATTAATGGGCGATCTGTTGGTTCACGCTTTTCGCTTGGACCTGACTCGCGTGATCACGTTGTTGATCGACCCGGAGCGATGGGACAGTCCGAGACGGTTTGATGGCGTATTTGATGCGGCTCAGAATCATCATGTACTGACGCACACCAAGGGGCTTGAGGCAAAAGAGAAGATCACGCAAATTGATCGCTTTCACGTCGCTTTTTACGCTCATGTCGTGGCCGAGTTAGCCAAGTATCCGGAAGGTGCAGGAACGTTGTTGGATAATTGCTGCATCGCCATGGGCAGCGGAATCAGCGATGGCGACAAACACAACTATGGCGACTTGCAGGTTTTGCTAGCCGGCGGAGTCACAAAACCATTTGGCTTTAAACGGGTGACCGGTTTAAGGCCATTGGCCGACCTTTGGCTGACGCTGGCTCGCCGCGGCGGTTTGAAGTTGGATCGGTTTGCTGACAGCACGGGAGTGATTTCTGATGTTTAGTTTGAAACGTCTCCTCCTTCCGCAACTACCAACCGCCGGCCGTTACGGCGAATTCCGCTTGAGTGGATTAGCACCCTTTCGCTGGTCAATCTTCATGGCGTTGCTCGCGGTCAGAGTTGTCTCCGCCGAAGATAGCCCCCGCCCCGGCGATACAGCGCGGGAGGACGCCGCAAGCTACTTTCAAGAGTATGTCGAGCCGCTGTTACAAGAGCACTGTTTTGATTGCCACAGCCATGACGCGGGTGAGGCGAGTGGCGGCCTGGTGCTCGATTCAAAAGCGGGCTGGTCAGTTGGTGGTGACTCAGGGCCTGCAATTGTCCCGGGAAATCTGCCTCAGAGCCTGCTGTGGCGAGTCGTCAATCATTTCGATGCAGGTTTGGAGATGCCGCCGGATGGGAAACTGAGCGATGACCAATTGCTGATCCTAAAAGCATGGATTGAAACGGGAGCTGTTGATCCTCGTGTTGATGGGCAAGCGGCTGCTAAATCTGAAATCGATATTGAAGCCGGCAAGCAGTGGTGGTCATTCCGGCCGCTACGCTCGCAAGAGCCACCGGATTCCCCTGGGGCTTCGGCTACCAGGATTGATCGTTTTATCGATGCTAAGCTGGACTCCGCTGGGCTGCCCCCCGCTCCGGCAGCATCCAGGACAAGTTTGCTGCGGCGACTCAGTTATGACTTGACCGGCTTGCCACCTGACCTGCAATGGGTGGCAAAACGTGAGCCGCTCAGCGATGCGGAATACATATTATATGTGGACAAGCTACTTGCGGACGAAGGCTTTGGAGAAAAATGGGGTAGACACTGGTTAGACGTAGCACGGTATGCGGATAGCAATGGGTCCAGTTTTAACGTCCCCTTCCACAATGCTTGGCGTTATCGCAATTGGGTAATCGAGGCCACGAATCGAAACCTACCAATTGATGTATTTATCCAAAAGCAGCTCGCTGGCGATCTGCTGCCAGCCAGTTCCATTGCAGAGCGGGATGAAAATCTAATTGCCACGGGCTATTTATTGTTGGGATCAAAAGTTCTCGGGACTTTTGACAAGCAACAGTTGACGCTCGACGTGATTGACGAGCAAGTTGACACTATTGGTAAGTCTTTGTTGGGTATGACGCTGGGGTGTGCCCGCTGTCATGACCATAAGTTTGACCCCTTGCCACAGGCCGACTATTACGCTTTAGCGGGCATTCTGCATAGCACTTCCACATTGGTCGATCGCATTGGTGGACCCAAAGACGATGAGTCAGACTGGGAGCGTCGTGGTTTGGGGCCGGGAGGTGATGATCAACTTAGCAAGTTTCTCGAATCAAACCGCTACGCGTGGGTCCGAGCCGTTGGCAAGCGGTTTACAGCAAGAAAAGAACTTGATGAGTTGGATCAGAAACTATCCACTGTATCGTACGCGGCAGATCCGGTATCGATACCTGGGAGATCGAGCAACTCAGAAGCACTTCTTGAACTGCAGCGTCTCCACGAGGATGCTGCGAAACAGCTGCGGAAGGCAGAGGAAAAACTACAAGACTTGTTGGTTGAAATGCCTCCGCACGCGATGGCTGTGCGCGATACGGAGGTCATCTCAGATCTTGAAATTCGCATCCGTGGTGTGGCCTCAAGCAAGGGTAAACTGGTGCCGCGAGGTTTCTTGCGTGTCGCGTCGTACCCCGATCAACCAGAGGTTCCTGAGGCACAGAGCGGTAGATTGCAGCTGGCACAATGGATAACTTCACCGCATAATCCTCTCACGGCACGGGTATTCGTCAATCGCGTCTGGAAACACCTGTTTCAGGTTGGGATTGCACGCAGCGTTGACAATTTCGGCACCACTGGGGAACTGCCGACGCATCCGCAGTTGCTGGACGACTTGGCTTTTCGATTCATTGACAACGGCTGGGATCTGAAACGCTTGGTTCGAGAGATCGTCTTGTCACAGGCTTACCGGCGTGCTGTCGGTATTTCAGCCTCAGGTGATCTTGGGAATCGCTTGCTTGCTCACCAGCATCGACGGCGTTTGGAGGCGGAGGAGATTCGTGACACGTTGCTGCAACTCAGCGGCCGCCTGATCAGGGGGCCAAACGAACATGTGTTGCGAACGTTGCCGATTGGTGACGCCAGTAATTTAGGCGAATACCTGAAGTTGCAAGACAATCGACGAACCGTTTATCAGCCAGTGATTCGCACTCTCGAACCCAACGTGCTACAGCTATTTGACGCTGCCAGCAACACAATGGTAACGGGAGATCGGCCACGCACGATTGTAGCACCTCAATCGCTCTATTTTCTGAACAGTTCCTTCGTACAGGAATCGGCAGAAGCGATTGGTTCAAAGCTGTTGGAGCGATTCGTTCCTGATGGGAGGCCTTCGCTCGCTCGGGAGGAGTACCTCCGAGTTCTGGATTCCTTGCTCGACGATCTTATGCTGATGATAGTTGCCAGGCTGCCCACGCCAGACGAACGTCGGGTATTGAGCCAATACATTGAAGATCAAGCTGACGGCCTGGAGGGCTTGACAAGACATGACATGCTGAAGGTGTGTCAAGCGATTATCGGTAGCACGCAGTTTCAATTTCTTGATTGAGTGGCCGAAAAGCTTGCTGCGAACCATTCAACTTTATACCTAAGGAGGGTGACGAAACGTCGCCGAATCACCATGAACTTAAAAACCATTTCCCGGCGTAACGCGTTACGGTCGGCGGCTTGTGGTTTCGGTGGCTTGGCACTTGCGGGCATGTCCTCGCGTTCGGCGCTGGCCGGTCAAGCACATTTTCCCGCCAGCGCCGAAAGGGTGATCTTTCTGTTCATGCACGGCGGCGTGAGCCAGATGGATTCATTTGACCGCAAGCCAGTTTTGAATGAGCAGCATGGCAAACCACTCCCTTTTGATCTTCCCGGTTTAATTCGTCCAGATCGGCTCGGTAAGGTCTTCGGAGTCAAGTGGGACTGGGCTCAGCATGGCGAGTGCGGTCAGTGGGTTTCTGAGCTCTTCCCCAACACTGCGAAGGTTGTCGACAAACTTTGCTTTATCAAGAGTCTCCACACTGAAGGTGAAGCGCACGGTCAGGCTGTGCTGAGATTGCACACGGGTGAAGCTGCCTTTGAGCGTCCAAGTGTTGGCGCGTGGGTCAGTTACGGCTTGGGGAACGCGAATGAGGATCTGCCAGCGTTCGTGGCCCTGGACTCACCGACAATGCACGGAGGCGTTCGTCTATACGGTAGCTCGTTTCTGCCGGCTAAACACCAAGCAATGCAGATCCAGCTAGCAAAGTCACCCGCCAAATTGGCTCAGATCGTCAATTTAAATAGCGATCTCTTGAGTAATGTGCGGCAGAAGGAGCAGGTTGACATCATCAAGGCCCTCAGCAGGTTGCACGTCGAACAGGCTGGACATGATCCCAATCTGGAGGGTGTAATCGAATCATATGAGATGGCTTATCGGATGCAGGCCGTCGCTCCAGACATTTTCGATATTGAACGGGAAACTCAGGAGACAAAAGATTTGTATGGCGTTGATCAAGAGCCAACCAATGGTTTTGCACGTCAATGTCTCTTGGCGCGTCGATTGGCGGAAGCTGGGGTGAGGTTCATCCAAGTATCCACCGATTACCACTGGGATCATCACGGTAACATTGAACGGGATCTTCCCAAGAGTGCGGCCGAAACCGATAAGCCAGCTGCGGCGTTAATTGAGGATTTGGATCGACGTGGATTACTTGATAGCACCTTGGTTGTGTGGGCGGGTGAGTTTGGGCGAACCCCGGTTGCACAAATTGATCGCGGCGCACCTGGACGTGACCACAATCCCCACGGATACACCATTTGGATGGCTGGTGGCGGCGTAAAGGCTGGGTATGCACATGGTACGACTGATGATTTCGGTTACCTCGCGGTCGATGGCAAAGTGCATATGCATGATTTACACGCCACTATTTTGCGGCTGCTGGGGATTGACCATGAACGGCTCACTTACCGCTACGCGGGTCGCGATTTTCGTTTGACCGACGTTTATGGTCGGGTCGTCAGCGATATCCTTGCTTGATATGAGTAGGCTCATGATTAATTTCACAACGATACACCTAGCCAGATTTGGAGCGTTTGGTGCTTCAATGATGCTTACTTGCGTAATGTGGTTTGCGTCGCAATTTTTTTTGGCCAACGCATTTGCGCAAGGCAGTTTTGACAATGATCGTGAGCCAGTTAAAGACAATCTGTGTGAAACGGTAGTCCTTCACGCACAGGATAACCAAGTCTTCCGTCTACTATTTGCCGGAAGTAGCTCTACGTATTGGAATGATTTGCCAAATGAAGTTGCCAAGAGTATTTCTGGCGTCCCCGCAGGTTATGTCCGGGGGCGAGAGGCAGTAGCCGAGTTGGTCGGACGCAGTGGCAGCGACATAAGGGTTTATCTTGATCCGGACTGCGACTACCAGTACGGGGTTAAGCCGGGCCAAAGCTTCCTTGATAAAATACGAGACGAGCCGTTTGATCTTGTCGTGCTGATGACGGTTTGCCGTTTCATCATGGGCGATGGTGAGGGCAATTCGGATGGAGAGGCGCATCGTGAGGCAATCGCGAAGTACTGCAAAGCGATTCGCGCATCGGGATCGGAACCGGTGTTTTATGAAATGGGCTGGGGAACATCAAAACGCGAGGCTCAAGGGCGAGATCGACTTATGAATCTGGCTCGCGAGCAGAAGATTCGACTTTATGTACCATGTTCGACAGCCTGGGCGAGGGTGCGTGCGGAGCGGCCTGAGATCAAACTACAACATCCCAACGATTCGACGCATCCCGGTGATTTGGGGCATTTCCTCAATCTGGCCTGTTTTTACTCCGTCATGGTACAGCAGTCTCCAGAGGGCAAACTAATGCGGAATTTTCACGTCTGGCCACACCTCAATCAAACAGAGCGGGAGCAACAACAACAGCAACTGGATGCGGCATTCAAAAAGTTCCTCCCGGATGCCTATCAGTCAAGACTGCCTGAATGGATGCGTCGCAACGCCGGTGCGGGTTTCCGAGGCAAACTTGGTGATGCAACCGCTCGCTATTTAGAGCGGGTTGCCTGGGAAACTTCGCTTGCCACAGATCGTGACCTGGGCTTGGGGGTCGACTAAGCTGGCGGCGGTGGCTGAGCGTATCCCAAAAACTGGCGGAATTCTTCGGGCCAGCCTTCGTTTGCGAAATCATGTTCCGTGGTTCAGAATGTGTGCTTGCGTGTTTGTCCCCGTGACTGTGCGCGAACTTTGTTGATTCATGCCGGGGAGGGCAGTAATGAGAGCGTTTTCAGGATTTCTTGCCTGCGTGTTCGTGGTGCTGCCTTCCTCCATTGCAGTGGCTGAAGAGCGGCCGAACATTATTTTCGTGATGACCGATGACCTGGGCTATGGAGATTTGGGGTGTTACGGACAGAAAGTTGTTAAAACTCCTCATCTGGATCGAATGGCTGAGGAGGGTTTGCGATTCACCGATCATTACGCAGGACACACCGTTTGTCGTCCCTCCCGGCTGAGTCTCTGGGTTGGCCAGCATGTTGGGCACACAGGCTTGCAGGGAAACAAGCCGCGGAACCTTACCGGTTCCGAGTTAACAGTCGCCAAGCGATTAAAAGCGGCTGGGTACGCGACGGGTGGTGTTGGCAAATGGGCATTGGGGAACGTTGACACTCCGGCTGAAATCAACAACTCCGGCCACCCCAATAGAAACGGATTTGATTTTTGGTTTGGATACCTTAACCAAAGTAACGCTCATAACTACTATCCCCCGTTCTTGTGGCGCAACTCCACGCAGGTTCCGCTTTCAGGCAACGTGCTGATGGACGATCCTGCTGCTCGCGGCAGGGTTTCCCGGGAGAAGGTGACGTACTCACATGATGTCATCACTCAAGCCGCCTTTGAGTTCATTCGTGAGAATCATGCTCAACCGTTTCTGTTGCATATTCACTGGACGATTCCGCACGCCAATAATGAAGCGGGGCGTGTCTTAAAGAATGGTATGGAGGTGCCAAACTACGGAATTTACGCGCAGCAAGCATGGCCCGATCCCGAAAAGGGGTTTGCGGCGATGGTGTCTTATCTGGACCGCGATATGGGGCGTCTGTTGGCGCTGCTCAAGGAATTGAACATCGATCAGAAGACTCTCTTGTTATTCACATCTGATAATGGACCACACAGCGAAGGCAATCACGATCATGAGTTCTTTAACTCAAATGGTTCATTGCGTGGATACAAGCGATCGATGTACGAAGGTGGTATTCGCGTACCACTGATCGCCCGCTGGCCAGGCAAAATCATGCCGGGAGCGGAGACGGCACATCCCTCCGCTCATTGGGACTTTTTGCCCACCGCATGCGAGATCGCTGGTGCGGAGCGTTCTCCTGAGGCCACCGTTCTGGATGGGATTAGCTATCTGCCGACGCTGCTGGGGAAGGCCGCGGAGCAACCGGAGCACGAGTATTTGTATTGGGCAAGCGATGAGGGCGAGACATCAGTCGGCGTGCGTCACCGGCACTGGAAATTAGTAAAAACCCGACATAAGCGGCGATCGGCTACTCCAACCGCGTCAAACGAGGCGGTAAATCCCGATGATTGGCAGCTTTTCAACCTGCGTGATGACATTGGTGAAGAGCATGATCTTGCCAAACAACATCCCCAGCTCGTTGCCGAGATCCTCTCGATGTTGCGCCGGGATCAGCTTTGATCGTAAGCTCATACCATCAGCCAGATTGAAATAATCTTGGTTTTTTTTTGGGCATCCTACGTGGGGACCGGTTTCGCAACAACGCTATGTGCTTAGCACGACGTCAACAGCAGTAGATAGTGTCAACGCGGGGCGTCGCCGTTCGTTGACATTCAATATTGCTTAGATGCAGAATGCCGTTGATGAAAACTAAATCTAGCAAATAAATTTGGTGCTCCTAAGTCCAAAAAGGCACGGGAAAATACGGCATCTTTTCTTCTACAGGCGGTGGATCCAACTGCCCTGCTGTCGAAATTGGATTGCGCTGGCACTCGTGATGCATTAGGGGTTTCTTCAGCCGCAGGAACGGCGATTACCCCTTTTACCAACGAGGAGTTCAAAATGTCTAAATTTATTCGAACGCTTGCGGTCATTGTGATCGTGGGAAGCGTTGCTGGGACGGCGACAATTGCGGAAGTTCAGAAAATTCGTAGCACCGCGGAGCGGAGACAGCATCCAGGACGTGGATTCTGGGAGAACAACCGAACACAGACGGTGCAAAGGCACATGGTGCAAAGACCGATGGTTCAGCATCGACATTATGTAACGCCAACCCCGTCGGCGCGAAGCTGGTCGCTGCCGAGCTGGAATGTGCCCAACTGGTCGACACCGCAGTGGTTCTTCGGTGGCCAATCGCGTTACCAATCGGCTCCGCACTACCAACCAGCGCAGCCCGCACAGAGCTGGAGATGGCAACACAGTGGTCGGGCCGAGGTGCATCATCCTGGACCTCGTTATTAGCGTGGTCGGTAATTCGCCTTCGAGAGCGAATTTCACCTGTCGTTGACAGTGTAACCCTGGGGTGACAGGCTCGCCCTGGGGATCGTCGCATTGGCATGACGTTTGGCCAAATGGTTGCTAAAATACAAAGCGGAAGCGTACGGTACGCCGAGTGCCATGAAGAGCGTTTCCGCTTGTTTCTCTAGTTTGGCTCCTCTCCTTTGGCTCTTCTTAGAATTGTGCCCTTCTCACATTTGCGCGACGAAAAAAGCAACGGTGTCTACTTTCGGACGGTTGCCAACTATACGTACGACTGGGAATCATGGCACGATCCTCAGGGAGAAATCGTCTGGATTAATGATTCGGTCCGACGTATGACCGGCTGCTGCGTGACTGAATGCTTGGCGATGCCGGAGTACCCACTGCCAATTGTGGAGCCGGAGGATCGTCCGCAGATGCGGAAAATACTGAGTGATGTGATCGTTAAAAAAAGTCCCATGACGAGTTAAAATTTCGCATTCACACGGTGACCGGTGAATCGCGTTGGATGGCAGTTTCCTGGCAGCCAATGTAAGACGATGCGGGACAGCATCAAGGATTTCGCACGAGTGTTCGGGACATCACCAATCCGTTGGTTGGTATTCGTAACGCCTTCACTTTGATTAAAAGCAGTTTTACTCACTCACATGAGCACTTCGAATTGCTCGATCTGGTCGATTCAGGGATTGAACGCAACAGTTCGATCCTTCATCAGATGTATCAGCTTTACAAGCACAATCCGATGCCAGCCCGGGAACTCGTAATTGAAAAAGTGTTGAACGAGGTAATTTGTTAACTTGAACCGATTGGCCGTCGTCACCAAGTTCGTTTACTGTTTAAGCCACCGAACTCGACAACGGTTGTTGTCCTCCCGGAAGGCGAGCTGAAGCAGATTTTGTTCAACTTGATCCGCAACGCGATTCAGGCGTCATGTGGCGGTCAAACGGTTACCATTAAGGTCGATTCGACTGTCACGGATCACGCCCAGATTTTAATCATCGACCAGGTAAGGGGCATCGCTGAGGATATGCTGCCGCATATCTTCGAACCCTTCTTTAGCACCAAGGCAATGTTTCCAGGAGTCATCGGTGCCAGCCCGCCTATGTTGGAGGTTTTAGAGATCATTGATCGAATCTCGGCGACTGATACCAACATTCTTATTACTGGCGAGCGCGGCACCGGTAAGGAAGTTATAGCCAAGGCGATTCATAGCCACAGTCAACGCAGGGCGGGAGCTTTCCAAATCAGCGATTGCACGACGATTCCCGAGTTGCTTTTAATCGAAGTCACTTCAGGCCGTTTTCGACAAGACTTATTTTACCGCTTGGGAGTGATTCATATAGAGTTGCCACCACTCCGCAATCGTGGGGACGATGTGCTGTTGTTGGCGGAGGATTTTCTAAAGAGCGGAGCCGCGAACAAAGCAACTTCCAAGCGATTCTCTGCAGCGACGCTCGATTGTTTGCGGAATTATCACTGGCCGGGGAACATTCGTGAATTACGAAATCCAATCGAGCGTACCGTTGCCTTCTGTGATGGCAATCTGATTCAGCCTAGCGACCTGCCGGAAACGGTTCGTCATTGTCTGGAAACGCCCCGCGGTCCTGCCGGAGGTGTTGATTAGCCTGGGGTCATGGATGCGATCGATGGAAATTAACAGCTTCCTCTTCGTCCGCAACGCAACATCATCTGTCGCGGGAGGAAGCACTTAAAAATGCCGAGTACCAATATTTGTTGGGACTGTTGCGGATGCACAAGGGAAATGTGTCAGAAGCTTCTCGACAAGCCCGTCTGCCTCGACAAGGACTCCATAAGTTAGTTTGGGTCACATCGGTTGCGAGCGGCAGATTTTCGAGCGTGATAAGGACAGAGATGGCTTGTTCGCTAACGCTAGTCTCATTCCGACGAGGCTTGTTCGACTCGCACGGAAAGTTGGTTGGTGACGAAGGCAAAGACGACTGATGCTACCGCATAGACGATCGGCAGCATTCCGTATGAGCCATCTTTCGGATTCATATAGACCATGATAAATAACGCGGCAGCCATGATCGAGGTTAAAGATAGCCCCAAGTAGACTACTTGTTTCGCTTGACTAATCGTGCTCGGTGTAGGGTTGGGGTCGTTCATTGTAATCGCCTTCAGTGCTTGAGGAATTGAGAAAAAGCGAACTGCTATGATGTCGGCAATCAATATGTCCAGTGTCAGCCCCGCCAGGCGAAATTTGCTGACAATTGTGCGGCCTGCCATGACGCTAAAGTTGTTTCTCTTAATTTGCCTGCCGATCTCGCGGTAATAGACAAGTGCTAGATGGATGGCACGTCGACAATCCCGTGGGAGATACTTTAGCCCGTCAATAGCGATGCGGTATTCGGACTCAGCGGAATGCAAAACTTGCTTCACAGCGGTGGCAATTTCGGTTTGCTCACAGGTTAAGGGGCGCTGGATCCCAGGCAAATACGACCTTCCCAACTCCGCGTCTTCCCGTACGTCACGGGCAATGTTGGTCATCTGCATCGCAGTACCTAGAGCTACCGCGTGCGCATCCGCTCGTGGGTCGGAGGCGCCCAGCAACCGCACCATCATCAGCCCCACCGTGCCCGCCGCGTGATAGCAATAGCGTCGCAGGTCGCTTGCTGTGCCGACTTGGAAGCCGTTCAAGTCTAACTCCATCCCGGCAATCAATTCCAACGCATGTTCTGGGTTGACGCCACGTTGAAGAATTAGCGGTTTTAACCACTCGGACGCGGGGTGCAATGTGGCTTCACCCGTTGCGATGCGAGAGATATCTTCCTTTAACATGGAGAGTGCCTTCGACGCCTCCGACTTGGATGCCGCTTCGTCTACCGCGTTGTCGACTTCTCGGCACCACGCATAGAGCGCCTTCACGTCGTCGCGGACATGGGGCGGTAGAAAACGAGTCGCCAGCGAAAACGAGCGGCTATGTTCTTCGATCGTCAATGCAGCGTCGTTCGCTCTTGCTCGATCTTCAGCCGAGAGCCGGTGGTTGATGATTTGTGCGTTCATGAGACCACCGCAAAGTCTTGGGCGATCACGCCGACCGTCGCTTTGGCCGTGTTAATCACTCCCGGAACACCTGCACCTGGGTGTGTCCCACTACCAACGATGTATAATCCCGGAATCCGACTGCATTTGTTGTGGGGCCTAAAGTAAGCACTTTGGGTAAGCTTGGGTGCTACTGAAAATGCGGAACCGTGGTAGGCATTCAGTTGCTGCTGGAAATCGAGTGGTGTAAAGTGCCGGCGAGTGACCACATCGGACCGCAAGCCGGGCAAGTGACATTCCAGCGATTCCAGAATTGCATCGCCGTAGCGCTGGGCCTTCTCTTCCCAATTCACGTTCGCGCGTCCCATGTGGGGAACTGGGCTGAGTACGTAGAACGCTTCGCCGCCAGGTGGTGCTAACGATGGGTCGGAGATTGTCGGTGCGTGCAGATACAAGCTGAAGTCATCGGGCACGTGACTTCCATGGAAGATATCTTGCAGGAGCCCACGATATCGCTGACCAAAGAGAATCGTATGGTGAGCCAAATCCGGATAGCGTCTCCGGGTGCCGAAGTACATCACAAACAATGACATCGACCAATCCATTTTTTCCAGCTTGCGCTGCATGGTTGCCGCGCCCGGTTGTTGGTCGTAGAGTTTGGCGTAGGTGTGGTGGATGTCTGCGTTTGAGACCACCAGTTCAAATACATATTGCCCACCATTCCCATCGGTAACGTGATGGCGTGTTCCGGCTTTGCCATTGCTGTGAGTAACGCGAATGGAATCGACGGGAGTGTCGAGCCGTAGCTCGCCGCCGAGTCGTTGGAAAAGTGCCACTAGGGCTTGCACGAGTGCCCCTGTGCCGCCGCGTGGAAAGAAGACGCCCCACTGCCGCTCGATCCAATGGATCAGTGTGTAGATGGAACTCGTTTCCATTGGATTTCCACCGACTAGCAGCGGATGGAAGCTGAAAGCTTGTCGCAGTCTCTCATCTTTAACAAAGCGAGATACCGCCGAATAAACGCTGCGATCGGCACGCAGCTTCATCAAGTCAGGCGCACATCGCACCATGTCACGAAAGTTAAGGAAGGGAGTGGCGCCGAGTTCGACATAACCCTTCTCAAACACTCTGCGGGTGTATGCAGCGAAACGGTGGTAGCCTTCCACGTCCTGGGGCGATAACTTGGTGATCTGTTCGACTAGCCGCTGTTCGTTTCCGGTGTAATCGAATTGGCTGCCGTCAGGCCATTGCAGTCGGTACATCGGATCAACGGGGATTAGGTCGACGTAGTCTTGCATCGACTCGCCGGCTACGGCAAACAGCTCTGCTAGGCAATGGGGCGCCGTGATCACTGTTGGGCCGGCGTCGAAAGTAAAGCCCGCATCTTGGTAGACGTACGCCCGTCCGCCTGGTAAGTCGCGGGCTTCATAGCAAACTGTCTCGAATCCCATTGCTTGCAATCGGATTGCCGCCGCGAGACCACCAAACCCGCTACCGATCACTGCGGCGCGCCCTCGTTTGGAGCGTACGTCACCCTGCATCGCAATTTTGTTTGAGTCGCCCCGGAGCTGATCTGCTGCGGGCGTGGGTGTTGAAGCACGCATCATTAAATCACTCCGCTCGGGATGGTTGTGGTGGTGCCGGCTTGCTCGATTGACCGCAACCGCGAACGCACCTTAGTCAATAGAGTCTCGTCGACAACGTACTCTCCCAGCAAACGCGTTTGCCCGGAGATTAACGCTTGGATCAAACGATTTCCATGCTGGAAGGTTCGCTCAAATAGTACTTGGGCAACTTGGCAGAGGGCTGTTTGTTGAGGGCTCTGGCTTAAGACATCTGTCAACTTGTGGCAAGCGGATTCGCCAGCCAATTGGGCATACCAAACCCAAGGCCATGTCACTCGCCCATGTCGCAAGTCGTCGCTTCGACCGACTTGGACGTTTTTTCTAGAATCGCTCCACGCCGTCTTGAGCTCATCCAAGTCGTTTCGCATTTGCAAGGCTATGCCGATTTGGATTCCGAATGCGGAAATCGCACTGGTTAATTTGGGCGTAGCCGAGGCGGATAAGCATCCTAACTTCATCGCGAGTTCAACAAGTACGCCGGTCTTACGCGTGCTGATTTCCAATGCCACGTCGGCCCAGTCCGCCACGGAGATTTGGTCAACCCGGGCTGCCAGATCGAGTGCTTGACCTTCGTGACAACACCGCGACGCGGTAATCATCGCCGAAACAAGTGCTCCACGTTGCGCCGCGGGGATGTCCGCTTGAGCCAAACACTCCAGCGCTCGGAAGTACATCCAGTTGCCAGCGTTGATTGCCAGCGGAATGCCTAACACGCGATGCATTGTTGGCTGGCCGCGTCGCCACAGCGAATCATCTTGGACATCGTCGATTACCAGCGATCCAGCGTGCAACCATTCGATCGATTCGGACACCGCTGTTGGCAACTCACCCGTGCCGCCCGCCATGTCATAGCTCAGTTGCAACAGCGAACTACGAATCCGCTTGCCTTGTCGATTGACAAAGTTCTCCACCGGAGCCCTCAGCGCCTGGTCGATCGTTTCCTGGATTAGCTTATTCATGCGGACACCTCCTCCAAACTCGGGGGCGACGTTTCGGCGATTGAGTTGGGTCGCCGCGAACTAGACAGTGAGCTAATGAAATTCAGCGGCCGCAGACCGCGGGGGGGAATGCCCACGACGATCCGAAAAGCATCGAACCAGCCGAAGCGATGGCCGTAGAATCGAGCGATTCGCGGTTCGCTGAGCACGCGATAGAAGCGGCGGAAGATTTGATAGCGGGTTTGCGGCTTGACTAAATCAAACAACAAACGATTCAGCAGCCGAGCAAATTTTGCTTGGCCGGCGTGCTGTGCAGCGAGCTTTCGCAGGACTGGCGCGAGTTTCTCCGCGGGAGTGGTCCCCACCACATCGGCAAATACCAAAGCCAACGGAAATGAATATCCAGTCGCGGCATGAAACCAACCTCCGCGATAACCCCCGCAAAGGTCCGGCAGGGTGTTACCGGGCGCATTGCCTGAGGTTGGCATCGGGAGTACGCCGTGTTCCTCGCGGCAAATCGTCCAGTCCGAACTGCCCATCTCACGAAGGTAGCGGCGTACGTTTTCCAAACATTCGTCACGATTAAGCTGTGGCGAGTTGGAGAAGCGAGTATCTTCCACTAACACCCGTCGAGGCTCAAAGGGGAGGGTGTACATAAATCGAAAGCCGTCGGCCTGATCCATGGCGTCGTCCATCACAATCGGGTGGTTGCAAGGCCAATCCGCCTCCAACTCAATCTCAAACCCCCAAAACTTCTGATAGCCGCCCGCAAACTGTTCGCTGGAAAGTTGTTGAGGACCGCGGCTGTCGATGACAACGTGCCCGTAAATCAGCCGTCCGTCCGCGAGGGTCACTAGTTCGGAGGTTACTTCTTTGGCGATAGCTTTAGTATAGATGCGATTGAAAGTTGTCTCTTCCGATATCGCAGCGGTGACGACGTTGGCAAAGCGTTCTGAGGAGGTCGTACCATAACCCAACTTGATCTGCCGACGCATGCCTCCCACGCGGACTTCATAAGATGGCCATTTCGACTCGGTCAGCTCAGCCATCCAGGCTCGACAGGATGCGGGAACATCTGAATCGTGGAAAGACCAAGTGTGATTTCCGCCGAGCACTTCGTTCCGCTCGATGATCGCGACCGTCGCCTGCGGTTGGTGATGCCGAATGCTCAGCGCCAGCAGGCCGTTTTGCAGCCCTCCTCCAACTAATACATAGTCAAAATGATCAACAACCGATTTCTCCTGCATCCTCATGGTGTGGCCCCGACAGATTGTGAAGAGGGTTGGATCAGATTGGCGAGCTCATGCAAAAATAAATGTGGAACGGCGATTGCCGAGAGCCCCACAAAGGTCATCCGCAACAAAATTGATTCTCGCGCAAGTAGTTGGTCGGTTTCGAACTGGGTCGAGCACCACAGCCCGCCAGCGACAATTCCCAAAATTGCCAGGAATGATAGCGGCGCAACTTGCCAGGCGAATTTGCCGACAGATACTTGCTCTTCGCGTCGCAGTCGAGCAAGTCCACGAACGGAATGCCAACCGCAAAAGTAAACCGTGAACGAGAGTAGGATTGGAGCCCATGCGGCGACAACAGCTGTGGCTATCATTGCGTAGCAGAGCGATCTGCTGGAACCCGCAAACAATTTTCTAATACAGTCGATGGTGGCGATTGGAAGTGCAACGAAGGCGATTGTTTGAGTGCTCTGCACCATCACGGGTGCGATATCACTGGTGTGACTGGCCAGGATTAGCTGGAGTAGAGATTCCATCTCTCCCCCGCGAAAGATGGCCGGTACCCAAATCACCAGACCACCAGTGGCAAGGGCGAAAATGTGTCGTGAGATGTTCGTTAAGGTAGGATGGAAACAAGCACCTTGCTTAGGTTTTTCGTCAACGTTTGCGGATTGAGTTGTTGCTTCCTCCCCAAATTGGTCCTCGCGTCCGAAATGCCAAGCTGACAGAATGAAAAACGTCAGTAAGGTGATTGCTGGACTTATAAACCAACCGGTGGTAACAATGAGTGCGACTAACAGGTATCCGGCGAAGAATATCAGCCACCAGCTGCGGGGAAAGTGTCCCCCGAGCACCCGACGCCCCGTTTTGTGATCGAGACCGCCGTGAGGGACACCGATCACAGCGACGGCTAGACCAGCAATGATTGCACACGCCAACAACGAATCTGCTGAGCCGGCGAAACTGCCAACCGTGATCAGCATGCAGATTGTGATGTAAATGGATGCGTGCATAATAAATTGCGTGGCCGACAAAGTTATGTGTAAGCGCGGTTAAAATGCCAAATTGGGCGGAGCGTCAACCGCTTGACGCTCCGCCAGATTAGATCCAGTCGGCTGTCAATCAGGCGATTGCTGGTGATACCGGGGAAACTCCCACAGCGCTGTTCTCCACTTCAGTGCTCTTAGCTCGAGCGATGAAGTAGATCAGCATGCCGAAGCCCGCCTTGGCCGTCATGTCGGCAATCGCGTACCCGACCTGCAGGCCCACGATGCCGCTGGCATCAACGCTGCCGCCAGCCTTCGCTTCGAGCGCAGTGACCGTGCCACCGAGTGCGTAGGCGATCGGGTAGACAGCCCAAGTGATCAAGAGCACCAAGCGGGCGATTTCGATCAGCTTGCGTGCTGCGGCCGGTTGAGTGTCGAGCGAGTTGGTCAACTCAGTCCAGAGCACAAACAAGATGTAGAAGAATGGGATCGAGGACAGCCCGCCCCAAATGACACGCATTGTCCAACCTTCTGGATTCGAGATCACCTCGCCGGGATAGCCAAGGGCAATCATCAAAGCGGCGGCGATCACCAACCGGGTCAGCAAGCTTCTCGCTTTACCGGCCTCCAGCCTGAGCACAGCGACAAGCTCTACCATCAGTAGCGGCACCGTCAGAATCCAGTCGGCGTAACGATAAAAATCATTGAACGCCGCGCCACTGCCAATGTAGCCGACTCCACCTTCGGCCAGCGTGTAGGCATCTTGCCACGAATGGCGAATCATAAAGTAGTGATAACAGGCGATCGAAACGACCAACCCGCTGACCATCAACGCCGGGCGATATGCGGCGTCGACCGAACTTCGCGACAAGAATAAGAAAATTGCCGCGGCCCCCATCGTGGCGACCGTCATCGAGAAGATGTTGTCCACCACCGTGTATTGCAGCACCGACAAGTCGGGCATGCCAGCACCAAGTATCGAAATCGAATCTAGCACCGTACGAGTCTCCGAAACAGCGTGGGAAGGAAGGGATGGGCCAAAGCGGTGGAGGCACGCGGAACCCCATCTGTGTCCCACGGGTAACCCTACTACCACCACTTAAAAACCACCAAAACTCTCATTGCTCACACCGTAGAGCTGCGACAAGGGGGTTGTTGGGAATATTTGATAGTTTTGGCAATAATTAGGCTCGGATTTACTGTCATTGAAAGTTTTTAAGTGTTTTCATGCTCGAATCATCGCTTTTAGTATACGCACGATCATCTGCCTGTTTGTTTGCCGGCTCGCTTTGGTATTGGCCGATATTGTTAGGCATATGCCGAACTGAACTTGACCTGATGCTCACGGAAGGTATTGTTTCCTCGTCCGAAAACTCTCAAAACTATCAGCACGTTTTTCGCATGCAGCGCACTCTGTCCACCTCGCAATTCGCCAAAGCAATTGGGGTCAGCGATTCCTCTGTCCGCCGGATGGCCGATTCCGGTGAGCTGCAGATACATCGCACTCAGGGGGGCCACCGTCGTATACCGCTCACCGAGGCGGTGCGATACGTGCGTGAGACGCGGAGCCAAGTGGTGCGACCGGAGTTGTTGGGAATTGACTCGGCTCCCGCTCAGACCCCGCCCGCCTCTGCCGCCGAGGAGATGCTGTTTGTCTTGGAGCAGGGAAAAGCCAAAGCGGTAACCAGTTTGCTGCAATCGCTCTATGCGTCGGGGATGACGATTACCGGGCTATGTGACGGCCCGATCGCATACGCCATGCGGACGATTGGCGACCGCTGGCAGCACGATAAGAAGGCGATCTTCATCGAGCATCGCGCTACGATCTTGGTGGCGCGAGGTTTGCATCAACTGCGGATGTCGATCCCGGAACCAGAGGAAGATGCGCCAAAGGCGATTGGTTCCGCCATGACGGGCGATTTCTACCTGTTACCGACTTTGATCGCGTCACTGGTGTTGCACGATTGTGGTTTTCAAGAGACAAACCTTGGTCCGAATACACCACTGGACGTGTTGGCTGACGCGGTGGTTGACGAGCGGCCTCAGCTGATCTGGTTGAGTGTGAACGAATCGGTGCGCAGCCGCACGCAGCAGCTCGAGGTCCTGAAATTAGCCGAAATTGCCGCCTCGTATGGAACGGCTTTTGTCATCGGCGGGCGGCACGCCATGGAACTGACAACCAACGGTGATCAGGAGTTGGATGCCGAGCCCGGTTGGATACGGTGCCGCACGATGGCCGATCTAGAACGAGTTGCGTTGAGATTCGTCTAAATCAACGCCCAAATTGGGGCGTTAGCCGATCGTTGAGGCATCACTCGACTATTAGGTCGAACCTCACTAATCGTTAGAATCGGTCTAATGAAAAAGTTTGATTGCGAATCATCGAGATGTTCGTCTCTACTGGTTCTGTTGACCGGTATAGACCACGTAATTACGTGCTAGGCTTCGAGCAGCGAAAGCCATCTGCGTTGCGCATTCTACACCTAAATGTCCCTTGCGAATTCGAAACGGATGTTAGAACCGACAGACATCTCGTTGCATGACGTTGTCGATCTGTATTTGAAGGAGCGACGTCGTGGGAATTTGTTGACGCTTAGCATTTTGGAGCGTGCCTTTCCCCACTTGGCCGGTGAAATCAGGGAAAAGCTCCCCGCGATCATGATGATAGATGAGGCGATTGGACAGAAGCCGGAACGAGCGCCAACGCTGATCGATGATGTCCTGGGGGGGTGCAAGATCGTTAAAGAGCTCGGCCGAGGGGCCATGGGGGTGGTTTACGAAGCACTCCAGGAGGAGATGCACCGGCGCGTTGCCCTGAAGGTCATCACGCTCGAGTCGGAGGTTGCTAAGCGATTCATTTTAGAGCGGCAGGCGATGGCTCGCCTGGAGCATCCCAATATCGTGCCAGTCTACTCCAGTGGACGCAAGGACGATTTAGCTTACCTTGTTATGAAGCTTATTGATGGTAAGAGTCTAGATTGTCTTCACCGTGGGGAAGGGGATATTCTGCAGCAGGCACATTACGACGAACTGCGAAGAGACTGGAGAACGCTCGGGAATTTAGGCGCGGCGGTTGCTAACGGTTTACACCACGCTCACATGCAGGGGATGGTCCATCGCGACATCAAGCCAGGAAACCTGATCCTCGATCGTACCGGGAAAATTTGGATCATCGATTTTGGTCTGGCCAGACTGATCGATCATTCCTCGTCGCTCAGCCGCACGGGTGATGTGATTGGAACACCAAGGTATATGGCTCCTGAGCAGTCGCGCGGATTGGCGGATGCTCGCTCGGATGTGTATTCGCTGGGGACCACTCTGTATGAATTGGTCACTGGCGAGAAGATTTGGGAAAATCGCACGGCTGGGTCATTGGTTGGTGGTCGCGACAAGTTGACATTGCCGGACTTGCGAGAATTTCAAAGTAATGTTCCCGAGGGACTGGCAAAGATCATTATGAAAGCTTGTCAGTTTGACCCCAACCTTCGCTATCAAACAGCCGATGAGATGTGCCTTGTGCTGAGTCGGCTTGCGGCGGGGATCGCTCCGGCCGATCGGCGACGGGGCAAACGTGACTCGGATGAAGTGTTCCGAAAAAAGCTAAGGCAACGGACCGCCTTGACGATCGGCGGTGGTGCTGGCATCGTGTTCATCATTGGTGCCACTCTCCTAACGGCCGACAAGCAGAAGGCACAACCTCACGCGGAGGGCTCCCCCGCGGTTCTAGAAGTGTCAAAAGCAAATCAAATTAATGTGGCTCAAAAACCAGGGCTCAATCTAATTGATAAGTTAGCGGACACCGACCAGGAGGATATGGTTCAGGTTGTGTTAGATTTTGTGGACGATTCGATCAAGGAATCTACGGAACAACTACGGTTTAGTGAGGATGCGGAAAGACGGTTGATTGGCGAAGTCCAGAAAATTACAAACGCGATTAAGGAAGACGGCCTCGACAAAGAGAAACTTAACGTTTTTCTCGACGGCTACCGCAAGTCGGCGCTTCCTTCAGCCACAAAAATCATGCGAGTATCGCATCTAGTTTCAGTCTCTGGTTTTACTGAACACGAAAAAGAAGTGGCAATTGGCATCTTGCAGCAATTGGCATCGGCGGTTGCGAACAAAGCGGTCCCTCATAGGGACGCTCTCCGGTTCGTCAACAAAATTGCACCCAACAGCAATAGCATGGAGCAGTTCTCCCGGATACGCGTATCGGATGACCAGTTGCGCCAATGGTTTGGTGAGGCCCAAGCAATCGTTGCGGAAGTTCCTCCTGAGTTGCGAGTGGTCGATTGGAATAACTCGATAGCACCATTAATGAACGAATAGCCAAAGAGGGAGGGGAAATGGATTCATCGAAAATCATTGCCCGTTTGCGGCACGGTAAGGAAGCGGAGTTAGCGAATCTATTTAACGAGTTAAAAGGAAACATCCGCGGCATGATTCAGTGCCGCTTGGACCCTCGCCTACTAGCCAGGATCGATGCGTCCGACATTTTTCAGGAATCCTACATTCGGGCCAGCAACGGGCTCGATTCCTTTCTGGAAACTGCGAAGGTGCACCCCGTGGTTTGGATCCGTCAGATCGTTAAACACATCGTCGCGGAGATGCATCGCAGGCACTTTCGCTACAAACGCTCACCGGAGGCGGAGGTCGGGGGTGGCTCGGAGTTGCCAGACAACCTGATTGACCAACTGGCCTCATCGATGACGTCAGTCTGCACGAACCTTGCCCGTCGGGAGGCGGTTCAACGGGTTCGCGCATCCATGCTCGCCCTTGCTCCCCAAGACCGTGAAATTCTGGAGATGCGACACACTGACGGGATTCCAATGCGAGAAATCGCCAGCTTGCTGGAGTTGAACCTTGAAACAGTCAAAAAGCGTTATCAACGGGCACTTCATCGGTTAGTCTCGCAAACGACCGTTGCCCAATCTGGCGAACAGTTCTCAAAGTGAGGGTAGGGGAAAGTTTTACTCCACTTCCTCAGCAATTTTGCCGATCGTAGGAATAAATCGACTTTCCGAAAAAGGTTGGCACCCAGAAACTAGGCGGCTTGGCGAATCTGTGAACCAACACCTTGCTCGCCTGTTTGTCGCCTTAATTGGATTTACTCTCTTGGTGGCGCCGCACTCGACAGAAGCTCAGACAACAACTGAGCCTGTCGATTCATCGTCCTCTAGGCCCCGGCCACTACCTCAGCAGCTACCCGCGCAAGCCATCCTTGGGAAGGTGCGTTTTGCCCAAGGTGGGAGCGCGACCGCGCGTCAAATTCCGACCCAGGGGATCCCCGAGCCGATTGCCAGACCTGACGGGGAGCTACTGCGAGGATTACAGCCTCAGGTCGCACCGCAATTTCCCCAACCGACGTCTGGTGCCTGGCCGGAGGGGAAGACCTGGACCTTTCGCTTCAGTAATGCCCCGTGGATCAGTGTGCTGCGGGAATTCTCAGGGCGGATGGGTTTCTCGCTGACGGTAAAGGCGCAACCCCCTGGCGAATTCACTTACCTTGATGATCGCGCCTACTCGGCCAGTGAGGTCATTGACATCCTCAATGACCATCTGATTTCCTTGGGCTTCATTGTTGTGTTGCGGGAAGGGAATCTCGTAGTTTTAAGCACGGCGGAGCCAGTCAATGATCAATTTGTGCCGTTTGTTACCATCGATGAAATTGAGTTCCTTGGTCGAAACACGCTCGCGGGTGCGGCCATTCCGGTGAGCGGAATGGATGTGATGAGTGCGATGCAGGAAATTGAATCAATCAAGAGTCCGTTGGGGCAGATCCGGCCCTTTTCGAACTCCGGTCGTATCCTGGTGATTGAAACAGGATCGCACCTCAAACGGATTCGAGACTTGTTGATGCAAACCGGCTTTGCTCGTAAAGATCAAATGTCGCATGTCTATCAATTGCATCATGCGAGTGCCGAAGAGGTTGCCAAGGCCATCAATGACTTCCTTGAAAATCAGGCGAACAGCGGAGGTGGTCAAGTTGGTTTTCCATCCCAGTCGGTTGCCAAGGTCACACCCGAGTCCACCACCAACAGCTTGTTGCTGCGCGGTACCGCGGCCCAAGTCAACTTGATGTACGATTTGATCTGCAGTCTTGATCGCTCGCCACGCGAAGTGTTGCTGCAAGCTCTGATTGTTGAAGTTCAATTGGGAAACACCGAGGAGTTCGGTGTGGAAATGGGATTCCAGGATTCGGTGCTGTTTAATCGCAGCATTGTGGATAGTATTCAAACATTGACGCAAACCTCGACTGCGCCGAACGGAGTGCAGACGACCAACCAAGCGATTTTGTCACAGGTACAGACGCCGGGTTTCAATTTTAATACGCCATCGCTGGGCAACAATGCCATCAGCCCGGGGAGGATAGGCGCCCAAAGTCTTTCCAATTTCGGGATGGGCCGCACCAATGGTGACTTGGGATACGGTGGTCTCGTATTGTCGGCAGGATCGGAATCAGTAAACGTGTTACTGCGAGCTTTGGATGCGAATTTCAACATTGACATTCTGAGCCGCCCGCAAATTCGCACGGTTGAAAACGAGGAAGCCTTCATACAAATTGGTCAACAGGTGCCTGTGGTCGACGGAGTCTCCGTCAACTCAGTCGGCAGCGCCAACCCGATTGTGCGCCAAGATCGCGCTGGTATCATCTTGAAAGCCACTCCGCGAATCAGTCCTGACGGCCGAGTTCAAGTCGTCGTCGAGACAGAAAAAAGCGCATTCAATCTCGCCCGCGGGACGGGAGTTCCGATCTTCACCGATGCGACCACCGGACGCGTGATTGAGGCACCAGTCAAAGATATTACGACTGCCTCAACGACCGTTTCCATAGGTTCCGGCCAAACCATTGTCTTGGGTGGCATGATTACTAGCGCATCGAACGTGGTCACTCGAAAGTTACCGTTCCTGGGAGATATACCGTACCTGGGACGCCTGTTCCGTTACGATTTGAATTCGACGGAGAAGAAAGAGCTACTGGTTTTCTTGACGCCGATCGTGCTGGCCGACGACGAGCATTCTTACGCGATGTTAAACGAGGAATTGGGACACGCAAGAACTCGGAGGCTCAGTACGCCTCAGCTTAACCGCTGGGAGGCGCTACGCTCTGGACTCTTGCCGGGAAATGAACATTCGCATGAGTTTCCTCAGGCGATGCCGACAGACGTGCCCGTGGTGCCGCCACCTTTACCGATGCTGGACTCCGCAGAGGGAGCAACTTTCCGGCAGGACGTTATGAGCGGCCCAGTTGCTCCGCAGGTCGAAACCGCAAATCAAGCTGAGCCGACTGTTAAGACGGCTGGTATTGGTGCTTGGTTTCGCACGACCGTGCTGCGCCGCTAACGCCGTATTGCCAGCAATTTACGGCTATTCTTTTGTCTAGGCTCTCAGCTCCTTAACGCTTTGGGCGTAGGTCTCAAACTCCCGATAATCGTAACAACCGGCGTGATCAAACCACCGTCGCCGGGTTATTGCCAGCGAGATCGTTGGAGCTCTCAAAAGTTTTGTCCCCAAAACTTTTCAAGCGGCGAACTGAAGATAGAAGGACCGGCGAGCGTCCGGACTTCCGCTGGCGTTGTCTCACGCAGCACCACACGCATCAGCACGCCAGTGAGCGACTGTGAACGGGCATTCCAGGCCTTTCCAGGAGTCATTCACGGCAGACTTCTTTGACTTCTTCACCTTTGATTAGCGAGCGTCGTGAAAATGTTTTTTGTGAACGTCGGAGGTCGGCTTCGCGGCAGGCCGATCTGTACTGTTGCTTACTTGATCGCAGCGGTTTCATGCCTGCAGGCGGCCTCCGCACAGGAGCCGGATCGTGCGGCGAAGATTCAGCAATTGCTGAGTGCCGATCCCAACCTGCGTTACGTGGAAGAGAGCGATAAGTTTTTTCGCCCGCGCTACGGAAGGTATACATGGGATGTTGCCGAGCGTGACGCACGGCATCCCGACATTGATCGGCTCGCTGGGGTGTCGTCGAAAGGGTTGGCCACAATTAATTCGGCTGCAGACAATTTAGCGGCTCAAGAAATTGCCCAGCTGCGCTACACCGACTTATGGATCAATCTCAGCGACCGAGACCAAGAAGGTAGCTGGCGGCAATATGAGAATGGTACGCCAGGCAAAACAATCTGGAATGGTGCCAGCTCTGGCACGGCAACGTCGGGAAGTTATACCAATTGGGCTCCAGGCGAACCAAACAATTATGGCGGTAGCCAGCACGGTGCGAAGCTCTATTGGTGGGGCGAGGGCAAGTGGGACGATGATAGTTCCCATGTCGCTATTAGCTATCTGGTCGAATGGGATGCGGCGGAAGTGGTTGGTCCTAAGGCTGACGATGCGCCACAGGCATTGAGCACCGTCAAGGTTCCGGAACCACAAAACTTGGCAGCATTTGTCAAAGACCGTCAGAAAGCGATCCTCTTGGGCAAAGCTCTCTTTTGGGATATGCAAGTTGGTAGTGACGGGCGGACCGCATGTGCGACTTGCCACAACGTTGCTGGGATTGATCAACGTTTTGTCAACTCGCTAAATCCGGGAGCGCCGGGGAGTGCGTTCGGTCCGCAGCTGTCCGGACAAGCGGAGCTTAACAGACAGGCTTTGGCACGTTTCCGAGGTGCCAATTCGACCTTGACCGCGGAAGATTTTCCCTTTCATAAAGTGGCCGATCCGCTCGGAGATAAGGACGACAACGTCGTGCTGCGGGACATTTTGGAGGTGGCCGGTTCCCAGGGGGTCGTTCGCAAAGATTTTGTCGCCATTCAGGAGGGCAACCCGATCGACGTTGGCAGTGTCGTCGCCGATTCGGTCTTCAACATCAACGGCGCGAACGCTCGACAAGTGACTGGGAGAAACTCGCCAACGACCATCAATGCGATTTTCTTTGATCGCTCCTTCTGGGATGGACGCGCCAACCATTATTTTAATGGCGTGAATGAATTTGGCGATCTAGACCCCAATGCGCGGGTTCTTAAAAGGGTACAGAGCACCGAAACGGTTTACAATTGGCAATGGGTGCAGAGAAAATGGTGGTGGTTCCGTTGGTGGTCCTACGAACGGGTCGCGACGACGAGGTCCGTGGACAAACTCGAGCCAACTCGGATTTTGTTAAACAACGCCGCTCTAGCGTCACAAGCTGTCGGTCCGCCTTTGAGCGGTGTCGAAATGTCTTGGCACAGTCGCGACTTTAAGGAACTGGGGCGAAAACTGCTTTCCCTAAAACCACTTGGGCTGCAGAAAGTGCATCCTAACGATAGTGTACTGGGGCCTTATGCCGACCCTGCTGGGCATGGCTTGCGTGGCACTGATTACGCAGCATTGATTCGCGAGTCATTTGTGGACGAATGGTGGTCGTCAACCGAAGCGACTCCAGCAGGATATACGCAGATGGAAGCCAATTTCTCACTCTTCTGGGGTTTGGCAATTCAGCTTTACGAAGCCACACTGGTTTCTGACCAAGCTCCCTATGATTATTTTGCTAATGGCAACACCTCAGCCCTCAGCGACTCAGCGAGAAGAGGCTTACGAATCTTCTTGAATGAGGGCAAATGCATCAGTTGTCATGGCGGGCCAGAGTTCGCAGGCGGCACGATCAGTGATATTCGCGGCGACACACCGAAGCTGGTTGAGCGGATGGTGATGGGAGATGGAACGGAAGCTTGGTACGATAATGGATATTATAATATTGGTGTTCGACCAACCCTAGAGGATATCGCTGTGGGGGCCTCGCATCCTGAGTTTGGACCGCTTTCTTACAGCAAGCAGCGGCAAGCTGGGCGGGACATTGGTCAAAATGTGGAAGTCGCGGGCCGCATTGCGGTGAATGGTGGATTTAAGACTCCGACGCTGCGGAATATCGAGCTGACGGGTCCCTATTTCCATAACGGAGGAGCGCGGACACTCGAGGAGACGGTCGAGTTTTACGTTCGCGGAGCTGACTTCTTCCATCAAAACATTGCCGACCTTGATCCTGACGTCGATGGCATCTCCCAATTGCAAGGTGACAGACAGGGGGTAGCGGACCTCGTTGAGTTCATGAAAAGCCTCACCGATGACCGCGTACGGCATCAAAGAGCGCCGTTCGACCATCCGGAGTTGTTGCTGCCAAACGGGCACCAAGGTACTACGCGGCAAGGGGTAGCCCTAGACAATGTGCTCGTGCTGCCAGCTGTAGGGCGTGACGGTGGTGACATCGTCAAACCCTTCGAAGAGCTTGTGAACTAGTCTTCGCTCGCGAAGCACGGCTCGTATCGCGACCACCGGGCGGCGGTGGTGTAAAGTTGCTTCTCGCTCCGCGATATTCGCAGCAAACGCTGCGCTCGCGGAGCGAGGAACGATTACCAATTTACCAATCGTTCCTTTGCCGTTTAATTCCTTAGTTTCCGGCAATTAACGGCGGGCAAATACAATAATAACAGTGATAAAGTATCAAGCATGTTGACCCAATTGGAAGCCGAAAGTCGATCACAGCCCTGGACCAGCCTAGAGACCAAAGCTCAATATTACGGGCTGCGGGCGGTCGATCTCGAGGGAGTTTCGCCAGCTGCTGATTTGGTTGCTAGGTTTCCCAGTCAACTGCTGTTCCGTGAAAACATGATTCCGTTGGAAGTACGCGACGGTGTCTGCGTGCTCGCCATCAGTGATCCCACCCGGCTGACGGCTAGCGATCAATTGGCGTCGCAGAGTCCGTGGCCAGTCGAGTCAGTACTCGTTGACAGCGATCAAATTCGTCGTGAGTTGCACCGTTTGCTTGGGGTCGGTGGACACACGATCCGCGATCTTGTTGCCCAGTCCGCTGATGAGGCGGAGGAATTATGCCAAGCTGTTGGCGACGAAATCGATGACAAATCACAAGCTTCTTCAGTGGTCAAGCTGGTGAATGAATTGATTGTCGAGGCGTGTGAGCAAGGCGCCAGCGACATTCACATTGAGCCAGAGAAATACGAGCTCGTGGTCCGCTTTCGCATCGACGGCGTGCTACAGGAGCAGTACGTACCGGTCGAGATCCAGCGGTTTCGTGCCGCCATTGTCAGCCGGATTAAGATCATGGCAAAACTAAATATCGCGGAGAGAAGGCTACCCCAAGATGGCCGGGTGCACCTTCAGTTAAAGGATGCTGAGGTGGATTTGCGGGTGTCGATCATTCCCACGCACCACGGCGAAAGTGTCGTCATGCGACTCCTAAATGCAAGCGACTCCCTTCTGGATATTAATAGAATCGAGCTCCCGGACGATATCCGTGAGCCTTGGAAACAGTTAATTCGTCGCGCCAATGGCTTGCTGTTGGTCACTGGGCCCACGGGTAGCGGTAAGACGACGACGTTGTACAGTTCGCTGAACGCGATTCGATCGTCAGATACGAAAATTACCACCATCGAAGATCCGATCGAGTATAAGCTACGACAGATTAGCCAAATTCAAGTCGAACCTGAGATTGGGCTGAGCTTTGCGCAGGGGCTGCGGAGCATCCTCCGCCATGATCCAGACGTTGTGCTGGTAGGAGAAATTCGTGATAGCGAAACGGCCAAGATCTCAGTCCAGGCCGCGATGACGGGGCACCTTGTATTCAGCACGCTGCACACCAACGACGCTGCCTCTGCGTTTACCCGGCTGCTGGATATGGGCGTGGAGCCTTATATGGTTGCCAGTACCGTAGAGGCAGTGCTGGCCCAACGCCTGGTCCGACGGTTGTGCCTGGAATGCCGCCAGCCCGAACTCATGAAAGAGATGGAGGTGCCCAGCGATCTTACACTTGCTAGCGATCCGCAATTATATAAAGCGAAAGGATGTCGGCATTGTCATGGTAGCGGGTACAAAGGCAGACAAGCGATTTTTGAGCTCCTGCGAACCAACTCCGAAGTCCGCAAGCTATGCATGCAGGGATCCGTAGCGGATGTTATCCGGGAAGCTGCGGTTGCCGATGGCACGCGAACACTGAGGGCTTCCGCGTGGGAACTCGTGCAAGCGGGTGTGACTTCGTTTGCTGAGATGTGTCGAGTTTCACCCGCCTGAATCTGGTGCTTGTAAATCCGCTACTTACATGCGTTTTAAGGAATACGCAGGTCAGCAGTAAGGGGTAGCAGGTCGAGATGTTTACGCAACAGGAAACGGGGGCCTCTCACGTCGATCTCAATCGCAATTGCCGCAGCGGTGTGGCTGTTTTCCAGTTGCCCGACGACGACTCCTCGATAGATTCCGCCACCAGTGGTAATCTCGTCGGCGATTTTTCTCAGCTGTGCCGTGGTTACCAAGCCTCTTTCGTGGAGCCAGCTTATTGAGGCTGGTGTTGTAGTGCCTTGCAATAGCCCGATGGCGAGTTGTTTGCGTTGGGCGACAATAGCCGCAGCCAGTTCGGGCGTGATCCCGTCAACGGTTTCCAGCGTGTGTTGCGAGGCTTGCATGATATTGATGCGACCGTTGAACCAGTGGCCATCGTGTACCGTGGTCATGCCTTCCCATTTTGGCAGCCACTGTTCCAAACTTTTGGGATCATTTCCGAAGGGAGAGACCAGAACCGTATCCTTGCCGTCGATCAAAATTTGGATTTGACAGGATGCCAAATCCAGAATTGAATTCAGACGCTGTGCGGGAGGACGGTTGAGATCGATCCCAGCTCGGCTCCGCTCGGTTGGAGAGTTTGACACCTTGAAGCGGTTCCCTTCAGGACTGGGGGCTGTGGCCCCAGAGTCTGTTGCTTGGTCGCTTCCGAGTTGTGCGCGTAGCCGATTCCTTACATCCTGTTTACGCCGCGCGGCAATATCATCCTGGGTGGGCCCCTCCGATGCAGACAAATCGTCTGTATAAGTGGCGGTAGTCGTGCGCCAAGCGATTACAAATCGGGCTTCCTCGACTGTGGCAACTTCAAGAAGTTGGTCATAGAGCTGAACCAGATTGTCTTGGTTCAAGAAGATCTTGCGTTGCCCATCTTCCCGGTAATTTGATTCACCTGCCACCAATGTCCAGTTGGCAATCCAACCCTGGTCGCGAACGTCTTCCTTGGCGTCATGATTATGGGGAGCCTTAACACGGTTGGCTTCGCCAAATAAATCTCGCCGAGTCACTCCAGGCACCTCGATCAGTTGTTCCCAATGTTGGAATATCTCTCTCGGTTGTTGAGGGGAATCGATCGACGACGTATCGCCGCGGTTCGATTGTTCGCTGAACCCAAGACGTTTGGCCATCTCGACAGCAATCGCTTTGCTGACGCGCGGGTAGCGGATCAATTTCTCTATAACTTGCTCCCGTGTGTAACGATCAGGAGTGAGCGAGTTGAGGTTTAATTTCGCAGACTCGTTTTCGAGGCCCCAGAGCGGTGGCGAATTCGGCTGGGGGTAACGCTGCAAAACCGCGTATTTTCCTCGTTCCCGCCTCACTGGTAGGCGTAGTTGAGTTGCTGGTGAGACTGCTGGATCGAAATTGGCCAAGCGGGGAACCGAGAGGCGGGCAAGTTCATTACGATCGCCGTTCCGCAGGCTCTCAATCGCGGATTCCGCCAGCAATCGCTGCTGAGCGACCTGGCCAGTGGCACTCACGATGCTAAGCTCAGTCAGCATCATGCGGCTGAATGAGTAGACAACAACACTAATGGCGGCGATTAACACCAGTACCACAATTAAAATCACACCTGAACGTTGTTTCTCAACTCGAGATTGAGGTGGCAACTTTTCCAGACCGATGGCCGGCGGCTTCTGTGTATCCAGCATTATCCCGCGTCTCGCAATCGGATAGTCACGCGGTCAGTCCGGTCGGGGCGTGTGGCGAGCACGATAGTCAACTCCACGGCGGCTGGAATCTCCCCATCTCGCAAATGGCTATCCCATTCTACGAGCCATTGCTGGGAATCAAAATAGCGAAAAGATGCCGCCGCAATGCGATCATTGCAAAGCCAATCCGACTGAGCGATCAAGTCCTCTCTGGAGAGACGGAGTAAGCCTGTGGTCGGGAAGGAGGGCAAGGTGCGCACTGCGCGCCAGAGACCTGATCGGTTCGTCGGGGTGCGAACCAAGCATTCCGTCATACGTTGCTTCGAGAATGTTTGAGGAAGGCGGATACGCTCCAATGATGGTGACACCCACACTACTAGCTGAACCGCACTATCGCTCTCAAATCCTTCACCTGCGAATCGCTGATTACCGCCGTGACGACGGAACATCATTGCTTCCGGCCTACCGACAAAATGAATGATCTCTTCACCATCCGTCTGTTCGAAGAATAAGACTTTTTCATTGAAATTGCTTTGTCGCTTTGATTCATTCCGCGGGGTAAGACTCGTTTCAAATGGGTTCCGGGGAGCCTCTGCGGTTGGCACGCTGGTCTGGTCTGATGGATAGCAAGCTCTTAAGTCGTCACGTATGTCGGCTATAGTCCCCGCTAATATCTTTGCGTCTCGCACACCAATCACGCCGCGTCCTTGATATTGAGCGTATAGAGCGATGCCAGTCGTTACTCCGACCATTAGCAGCGAAATCAGCGCCAGCGACAGAATGGTTTCCAGCAAGGTGAACGCCGGCGATTCTTTTCCTGCCGTCGCTACGGGCTTGCCCTTGCCAGCCTTCTCGATATTGGAACGTGATCGCACACTCATTACTCAATTTCTAATGCAGAGCCAGTGAAACGATGGCTGCAGAGGTCCCCCGAGACGAGCCTCTCCAGTGTGGTGCGAGAGATCTCTGCCAGCTTGCCTGATTTCCAGACTGACACACTGAGCAGTTTCAAGTTGACAGCGCCGCTGACGGAGCGCGTGGGACCAGGTGAATCGGGGGTCGAAAGCGTTAGCTGATAATTCCAACCAGGGTAAGCCGAAATTGGCCTGGTGCGATCGAACTCGAGATCCCCACTACCGACCAATTGCTCTTCCAAAATTGATTGACAGAGCAGGGTGGCTTGCGACTCCAGTTCCACACGTTGGGCCGCACGTATACCCACCCCGGCTTGTGTTCCCAGTGCGATTAGAGACACCATTAACACCAGAGAGGCGATCAGTACCTCAAGCAATGAGGCGCCCTTTGGATGGGGAGCCCGAGTGCGTGATCGCATTGGCAGATATGTCTCGGAACAAGGATGGCGGACCAAGGAATCGCAATCTCCGACTAGCCTAGCTGAGAGTGGCATACTCCGCCTACCGGGAGATTAGGGATGTATGACTTGTACGGGTTACGCATGCGGTTAGGCAAAACAACGTGCCTTGTGCAACCATAGCTTATTTTGAGCCGCTTCGCCCTCATTGGGGACACGATTTATGCTAACTTTGCCGCGAAAACTTGAACGGCTCTCGCACAACTAATAGCAATCAAAAAAACGCCTCGAACCGAACACTATGTAGGATTAGAAAAACGGTGCTGAAGTCGTATTAAATCGTTGATTTGGTGAGGAAAACCGAACGAAAATAATGTCTAGTTGACTAGCATATAGGGTATGAAACACTACTCCTACGAAGCAATTGATGCCGCTGGCAATTCGATCAAGGCGAACTGTGAAGCAGATTCCCGCAGGGAGGCGTTAACGCTGATCAAAGCGATTGATCTAAGGCCAACGAAACTATACGAAACTGGCATTGCAAGATCGAAAACTCAAAAAATCAGCCGTGCCGCAATCACGCGATTCTACGCAATGTTGGGGTCACAGCTGGAGGTTAATGTACCGCTTCTTTCCGCCATCAACTTAATTCAAAAGCAAGAGGCGAGTGGTGAAGTTAAGCGGATATTCCGTTCCATTGCACAGCAGGTTGAAGCGGGGAAATCCCTCAGCGAAGCTCTTTCCCGGCAGGGTGGTAGTTTCACTGAGATTGACTTGAACTTGATCCGAGCCGGCGAGGAGGGGGGATTTCTGGCCGAATCCCTGGTTCGCATTACCCAAATGCGCGAGTGGCAGCAGAAGCTGTCCGCAAGCGTCTGGAGCGCGGCCGCCTACCCGCTTGTTTTGATCTGCGTGGCGTCTTTGCTCGTGCCGGGAGTGTTGGTTTATTTAGTTCCGAAACTCGAGCCGATCTTCAATTCCCTCCGTCGTGACGAGCAGCTTCCCTGGGCAACCTCGGTCTTGCTGACCACAAGTCATTATGCACAGCAATACGGAATCGTAACTCTGATTGCGATATTTATGCTGATACTCGCTGCCGGTTGGCTGATGCCTGCCCACCTTTGGATACCGATCCGCGATCGCTGGCTGCTTCGAGTTCCCGTGGTTGGCGATGTTATTAGGAATTTTACGTTAGCGAGGTTTTGTCGAGTGATGGGAACTTTGCTGCAGAATCGAATTCAAGTCATCACATCGCTTCAGATTGCCACCAATGTCGTTGGTAACCGTTGTCTAGCTGACGCATTACGGACGGCTCAGCAAGATGTCGCTGCCGGAAAGTTGCTTGCGGATGCTTTGAACCGCTCCGAACAGATTCCGGCCGATGCGGTGGCAATGCTGTCGGTTGCGGAAAACTCAAATACGCTCGATGTGGTTTTGCTGAAAATTGCCCAGCAACTCGAAATGCGCACTAATGCACGACTGGAGACGGCTGTGAAGCTGATTGAACCCATCCTCCTGCTGCTAATGGCTGCGTTTGTTGGTTTTGTGGTGCTCGCGCTGCTCTTACCGATCTTTGAAGGACAAAGTCTAGGTTAAAGCGGATAGCGTCGCGTTGAACTGACGTGCGAAGCAAGATAATTATCACCATCACAAGTTCCCTGCTTAACTTCATTGCGATAGCATTCTTAACCCATTTCTTAAAGCCTGTTTTATGAATCTAGTCGTATCACAAATCGCTGTTGGAAGTCGTTTTAATATCATTGGGGTACTGAAGAGAGCCAATCGCGGCAACGGTCGGTGGGTGCGTGGGTTCACGCTGATTGAGTTGTTGCTGGTGCTGGCAATCCTGCTGGTGCTAGCCGGATTGGTTGTGCCCAAGCTGGCCGGACGGCAGAAATCTGCCAGTATCGACGCGACCAGGATCAGCATCGAAGGACTTGAGCAAGCGATCGAATTGTATTCGATTGATCACGAAGGTCTTGCCCCTTCATCGGCAGAGGGGCTAGGTGCGTTAACAGCGCGGCCGGGGAAAGATCCGAGCTGGCGAGGACCTTATCTGGCGGATGTTCCTCTCGATGCGTGGGGGGAAGCATTTCAGTACAGGATGCCAGGAACGCACAATCGCGACGGGTACGATCTCGTCTCAGCAGGGCCCGACCATGCGTTCGGCACGGACGATGACATTGGGAATTGGAAATGATCGCAATGAGGAATCGACTAGCGTTCACGCTGTTCGAGCTGTTACTGGTGCTCGCGGCTTTGACCGTGATGACAACCTTGACGCTGCCGGCTGCCAAATCGTGGCGCACTCGCGCGACGACTGATAGATCGATCGCTGAGGTCTGCAGATTGGTACAAGAAGCAAAGCTGAGGGCGACTCGGGAGGGACGCTCATGGTCGCTCCGGTATGATGGTACCCCGGTAACGCTGTATCTAGCTCCGACCAGTGAAGCTTACGTTAGGGCGGGCTTTACTCGCATAGGCGCGGATGGTTCGGGGGTACACATTCTGCCCAAAGATATGAGTGTTGAGTTTGTTAGTCTCAACGCGAAAAAGAGGACTCACGAACTCTGCCTGTCACCCGTTGGTGCGATTTCCGCGGTGCGGATCGTCTTCCGGCATCAAGGTATCCCAGTGGCGAGTCTGGTGGCCGATCGATTGACCGGAGGGCTGGTTAAAGAGAGTCAGCAGGCGAGCGCACCGAGTTCGAGTTAGATAGAGGGCCTACCGCGGCCAACCGTGGTCCCGACGTTTATTTTATTCAAGCAGAGAAATGGCCATGAAGTTTGCAACCGCCAAGCGTCAAGCTAGCAACCCGCTGGTTATCGAGTTTGGGCAGAACGAATCGTGGATGTCCTGGCAAGCCGACGTTGTCGGTCGATTGAACCGTTCCCTAAGGTTTGTCACCGACGAACACTGCGCTGGCCCTGATGAGAATGAGTTGGTGACTGAATGGATTCGCGAGACACTCGCCTCGCTTCCAGCTGGAAAGCAGCCGACGGCAACTGTTTGCGTTTCCAGGTCAAGCTGTTGCATTCATTTATTGCATTTAAAGGCTGCACCAATCGATCAAATGGCAGATTTGGTTGCGTTGGAGATGGAGTCTGCCTTTGGAGAACAGGTTGACGACCATACCTGGGACTACGTGTTGGCTGCGAATGCCGCTCTGGAATCGGAGCAGCTCGTGGTCGTGTACAGTATTCGCAAGAGCTTGTTGGAGGAAGTCCAGCAGGTACTCACTGGGGTGGGCGTTAAGGTCGGCCGAGTCACTTTGTTTGAGCCATCGCTGCCGCTTAATGATGAGAAATCGATCGGAGAAATCAAGCAGATCATCGCGCTACGCGGCAACACGCTTGACATCTTGGTTAGCGGTAACGGTAGCCTCTACCAATCTCAATCGCTGTCGATCAATCCGGAGAGTGTCGTTCGGATCGATCAGCTGATTGGAACGCTTCGCAGGCTTTGGGCCTCGTTACCTGAGGGTCTTAATGAGCATAGAGCCGAGAGCCTTTTGTTGATCGAAAGGGACGAGTATGGGAATGAAAATTCAACCATTTATCGTGACTCTCTAGTCCGCTCTGCCAAGGATGCTGGGTTCCGTATTCAATTGTGCGATTTTTTGGATGTGTTTCAAAATTGCAAACGGGAGCCTTGCCAGGTTCTGGATTTCCTCAACCCCAAACGGGCAGTATCGTCAGGAGTCAGCAAGCGAAGCAAGGCTGTTGCGGCTGCGTGTGTGGTGCTCGCCACGTTGTTTTTTGTCCTGGGATACAGCCGCTATCAGACCGACAGGATTCGGGATCTATTACTAACTCAGCGGGCCGAGTTGGCAAAGATTGAAGACCTGAAGGAAGGGATGCGGACACAGTATGATGCGGCCCAGCAATTGAAGGAGTGGGAGCGATCCGCGGTGCGTTGGGACGAGCACATCGACCAACTGATTACTCCATTTGGGAACTCCGATGCGATGTATATCGTTCGCATGGAGATGGATAGTCCCCGCGTGATCAATGGCCGTCCCCTTACGCGACTCGAAGGCCGCTCGAAGTCTCCCGGTGATATCCTAACATTGATCCGTCAATTGACCGAACGCAATTCAGCACTATCGGTGCAACCCAATGGAATTGAGCCCAGCGGCATAGACCCTGATTTTGGCTCGCAGTTCCGCATTGAGATTACTTCGGCAGGAGTTTCCACTTTCCGTTCAACGCATCAAACTGTTGATTCCAGCAGTGAGGGGATTCAGTAAGGTCATGACCCCAGCCACAAAAATATTAACTTGCTTGCTGCTCATCATTCTATTGATTGGGTTTTCTGGAGAGACAATCTACAATGCAACTTTCGGAGAGTTGGAAACTCACCGATCCGATTTGCGAATCAGGACGCAGCGACTCAATGAGGCTAAAATCGCACTTCGCAAAACGGAAGCTGAGTGTGACCGTTTTGCGCGTCGTCTAGCGTTTGGTTTGCCAGTTGACCCGGCGAAGGCAACCGTAGTTTATCAAGAGTATCTGCTCCGCCTGGCCGATGTTTGCGAATTAAAGTCGGTCGTCATCAGTAACAGTCAGCCCGAGCACAAGGAACCGCTTGGATTTTTGCTGAATTTTTCGATGCAGGGGAGTGGGGCGACCGCTGGAATTGGCAGCTTTATCGACGGATTTTATAAGACGGACACTTTGCATCGTCTCTCACGTCTGACCGTTTTTCAATCACTCGGTCCCGACTCCCCGGAACACAGTTTCCTGTTCGACATTGAGGTTTTAACGTTGGCCCGTCATCAGGGTGCTGGCGAACCCTTGCAGATTCTTGAAACGCCCTCAAAGCGGGCTCTTCAGAGTCTTTTTTCGGTTCGCGACGTGTTCCGCAGACCACAGGCGAAGCCAATTCCAGCGAGAAAACAAACTCCAACTTTGGCAGACAGCTTTTTTGCCGGATTCTCGCAGCCTGCGAATGCGGTTGAGCCCAAAGTTGCTGCCGCCCCGCCAGTCGTCACAAGACCGCAACCATCTCCCTCACCCCCACCACCAGATCCTAGGGACTCGCTGCGGTTGGTGGGAATCATCAATGAAGGATCGACCGTTTCGGCACTCTTCTACGATCCGCTGGAAAAACAGCAATTCGCCGTGCTGCAGAGTCAGGCTCTGCCGAAGCTTGGATTTCAGGCAATCTTCGTAGGAACAAATGGCGACGCGGTGCTGGTCCAGGAGGCCGGCCAGCGTCTGCTTGAACTGCGGATGGGGGACGTCTACCGCAAAGCAATCGCCGCCAATTGACGAGGATAAAGTTCGGAAGAGGACTTTCGATCTAGTGATCTTGCTCGGGTGAAGACCACGCGGAGACTTCGCCCTCTTCGTCGATTTCGACGTGGATCACGTTTGGGTTGCAACAGACCGGACAGTCTTCCACGTATTGCTGCGTGCTGCCTGCGGAGAGATCGACCGGGACGACGATTTCCTCCCCACATGAGTCACAGATATAGTCTGCTTCGGGCTCCACCAGAGTTTCCTTTCGATATTTCCATGGGGGTTGGCATCAGCCACGCAACATATAATGATTTCAAGGAAGCAAATCAAAAATCGGTTGCGACTATTTGATGTTTTAACAAAGCCGCGTCTTTTATTTTGTTTAATTTAAGGATTGCAAGGATGAAGTGCCCTCAGTGCCAAACTACTTTGAAAATGACTGATCGGAAAGGCATCGAGATTGACTACTGCCCCAGTTGCCGGGGTATTTGGTTGGACCGTGGAGAGCTGGATAAAATTATCGAACGGTCCGCGGCAGATGCTGTAGTCGACGTCAGCCCACGTCCGTCTGGAGTGAGTGGGCATGAGCGAAAGCGAGAATACGAAGCGCGCCCTCGCAAGAAAAAGAGTTTCTGGGGCGAACTCCTTGACTTTGACTTTGATTGACGCACCAGCGTGTTCAAACTGCTTTTGGTTTTCAAGTGAGCGGCAACCAGCGGTAGGGTGTGGAATGATTTTCGCTTGGGGCCTCAGTTTCCGCCGAGCGTGCGGCAGGCGTTGACTAAAATTTGAATCACTTCAGGTTGCTTGTAAACGGGAAATGTCTCGTGGCCAGGGCGGAAATAAAATACGGTTCCTTTCCCAACTTGCCACAGCATGCCGCTGCGGAAACGCTCGCCCGCTTCCCAAGTTTCTTCAAAGATGACTTGGTCGGGTTCTGGCACGTGGAACGGCTCGTCGTACATCTCAGTGCTCCGCATGACCAACGAGTTGGCTAATCCTTTGGCGATCGGATGCTCCGGGTTGACCACCATCAACTTGCTGGGTGCTCCATCGGGCCGATACGCTGGGAAGCAACAGTTCGGGAGATCCACGCGGACTTGAGCGAGGCGATTTCCCTGTTTGAGCGCTAGGAAAGCGGGGGTGATTAGTGAGTCTCGCGTGGGGACGAAACGTCCAGGTGGACTCACGAAGTCAAATTCGACTGGTTGCTCGCCCGGTGCGGCTGGATATCTTTGCCGAGCGTCCGCTTTGGTCCGTTCGTTCATGGATTCCATAAACGGCGTCGACCAATGTGCGGAGTGCAGAAAGATCATGTCGAGGCTACCCGACTTCAGCCGTTTGATGATTTTCTGCTGAGCCAATTCCGGTGTGATCTCAGCCTGACGAACGTGTCCCCACCAAATCATCACATCGGCCCAGTCCAAGTCTTCATCTTTCAACCCCTGTTCGGGACCGTTCTGATTGACCGAGCGGAGTTCGAAGTCCTCAGCTGCCGCGTCAAGGCGAGCGGCGATTTCGTTGCCGAGGAAATTCTCATAAGCTTCCGATTGCCGGTCCTGTTGCTCGTCCCAGACGAGCACGTGCACAGTTTGTCCCCACGCGAGGTTGTGGTGAGCACCCAACGCAAAGATCATGAGCAGGAAGATTCTCATACCGTTGTTCCACTAATTTTGAGGTCAGGGACTGATCGAAGTTGCCTTGGGCGAATGATAGATCGAACGTAGCTTCCATGCTTTGATCGACTTGACGACCGCCTCACCACCGCTGGTGAATAGCCGGACGTTCGGGTTCGGGCGGATTTTGTGAGCGTTGACAACCGCTTGACGGTCGTTGGCAAACACTTCGACAAAGTTCTTGTCGATGAAGACCCGCAGCGTTAAATCCTCACCTTCCTCCAACTTAAATGGTGCATCGGGTTCGCCAACTCGCAAGCCCTCGCGGCCAGAGCCAGCGACAATCGTCATCGCGTCGTTCCCCATGTCGTCGCCGAGCAGGTGAATGCCGACGTTTTCGGGAACCGGGGCTGCGAAGGTAACTTCCAGTTCGACCGCGTCGCCAGTTAAGTCGTCAAGCGGGAATTCGGCACCATCAGCGATCTTCACGCTGTCCCAGGTTTGCCGATCGTATCGCAACTTGGCCAGTTCACGCAGCGGTCGAATCCTCAGCACCCCATCGGCGGGCAACTCGAGTTCGCGGGGTAAACTCTGCACGCCCGTTGGTTCGATCGGCAGGTTCATGACCCAAGCCCACATGACGCGGCGACCATCCACTGTCAGCACTGACTCGGGGGCGAAAAATTGGTTGCCACCAAAGCTCATCATCGTATGGGACTTGGGCAAAAACTTTTCGTCTTTAAAGTCCCCCAAGTAATAGCGGCAGCCAAGGCCATGACTGATACACAGTAGCATCCACTGGTCGCCAATGCGGAAGAAATTGGCGCAGGAGATATCTTCGTCACGTGGAATCCCTAAATATCCGGGATAATCTTCGTGCAGCAAATCGCCCAAGTAGAGCCAATTCTGCAAATCCTCCGAGCTCATCAGTTGAGGATTTCTACCGCCGCAAAGGGCGTAGTATTTATCACCTCGAATCCACAGGTCGGGATCCCAGTGGCGGATCTCCGGTTCGCTGCCATCTGGCTTCTTGGGCACGATTGCCAACGGTGCGGACCATTCGCTGAGCTGTTCGTTTTTAGCGAACTGGATCCAGTTTCGACCTGAGCCCTCGCCGTGATAGACGATTGCGGGCCTTCCTTCCTTGGTGAAAAAACCGGTTCCCGAGAACATCCCATGTCCCGTGTTTGGTGGAGTGAGCAAAGTCGTTTCCCAGTTCCAATAAACCATATCGTTGCTGGTTAGGTGAGCAAAACTGAATCCGAAGTCGTTGCGATAGATGTAGTGAAAGTGGACCGTCCCGTCGATGTCGAGGATGCAATTGGGATCGCCGGGAATCGCTGGTCCGGGCCCCGGGTGGGCAAGGTGGAATGTCAGCCAGCTCTGCGGCGGGTTCTCTGGCCAAGCCGGCGTCTCTGGTTTGTAGGGAGGCAGGGGCGCTCTTGGGTTGACTTCCGCAGCAGCCTGTTTAGCATCCCGTTCGCTGCGCGCGGCAACCACAAATGCCGCGCCTTCTAAAATCAAGCGGCCAGCTTCCACTTTGGCACCGTCTCTGAGTACCGCCTGTGAAAATCGGCCCGCTTTGTCTTCCACCTTGCCGTTCTCGAAATCCCACCACGCTAAAGGGTTCAAATCCGAGGCGACGTTGGGCTCCAATAACTCGAGTTGATCAGCGGTCAATGCTCGATCATAAATGCGGGCATCATCGATCGAGCCGCTGAAGTTGGTGCCCGTTCCCGCCCCCACGTGCCGCAGCCCAAACACCGCAATGTGGTTATCGACGTTGATCAGGTCGATATTCTCAGCGGGATAGTCTGCGTAGGGTTCGCCGTTGCGGTATATCTGAATCCGCTCCGACGTGTAGGCGATGGCGAGTTGTATCAGTGTCTCAGGGTCGGCGGTCTCGCTGGGCCAATTGATCTGGTGGGCTGCGGTGCGCTCAAAATTGTCCGAGCCTGGCATCCATTTGCGGATAAGTCGCTCTCCTAGCACAATGCCGTCGAAACGGTCGCCGCTTTGGAGCGTCAGGGCGCTCCCACCACGCTGACTGAGGTTCGCTGGAGCCGCCCACACCACGAGCGTCTTGTCAACTCTCGGCTGAATTTCCAGATCTTGGCCGATTGAGTTAGCGGCGTAGGAAATGGTGGTTAGGAGTATGATCGATAGAAAACGCGGAGCGCGTGATTTCATGAATTTTACTCAGTTATAAGAAAGGAAGTGGCATAGGCTTCTAGCCTGTCTAGTGGCATAGGCTTCTAGCCTGTAAATCCTAAAGTTAAGAGTAACGAAATGTTTTTAGTTATTTCTAATCTTACAGGCTGGAAGCCTATTCCACTGGAAGCTTTTTCAGCTTTTGCCGTTGCGCTTTAGGGTGTCGATCAGCACGGCTGACAGCAACACGGCCCCCAGCACAATCTTTTGGTTAAAGGGGTCAACGTCGGTCAAATTCATGCCGTTTTTGATTACCGCGATGATGAAGGCTCCAATCAAAGTCCCCATGATTTTTCCTGACCCACCCAATAACGAAGTTCCGCCTACGACGACTGCAGCAATCACCTCCAACTCATACATCAAGCCAAACTTAGGGTCGCCCGCTTGCAGTTTGGAGGCTAACACGATGCCGCCAAGCCCGGCAAGAATCCCGCTCAGCATATAGACAATTAACAGCACGCGTGTGACTGGTACGCCGGACAATCGCGCAGCCTCCGCGTTGCCACCGATGGCGTAGACGTAACGACCAAAGGCTGTTCGCGTCATGACGATGTGGGCGATGACGTACAACACTGCCATCAACCAAACGGGGTTGGGAAGCCCCAGCAATTCGCCACCGCCGATCCAAAAAAAGGAATCGGGCAACTGTGGAATCGAAGCGCCTGCAGAGAGCCGATAAGCCAAACCGCTGGCCATTAACATCATGCCCAGTGTGACAATGAATGACGGCAACCGGAAAAAAGTAACCATCGCTCCGTTAAATAGTCCGGCAAACCCGCAGATACCAACGCCAACCAGCATGCCGACGAACATCATGCCAACTCCGGAAGCGGCGCCGTCTCCAAAATCTCGCAGCAGCAGCGCACCGGAAACTGAGGCTAAAGCCACCAGGGAACCGACGGAGAGATCAATCCCGGCGGTGATGATCACCATGGTCATGCCAATGGCGATGATGGCGTAAATGGCCGTCTGATTAGCCACTCCCAAGAGGTTGGTCAGTTTGAGAAAGTTTGGCCAAGTGTAAGGTTCGGGAATGACTAATCTGTTCCGTCCAACTTCGTCGAATCGTTCATAGATCACCCAGTTGCTGGTGGCACTGTTAGCAGCCACCGCATCGATGGATTCGTTCCGCGCGAGGACGCCTTCTATCGCTTGGCGAGCATCCGCCGGAGAACCGTGCACGGTGGCCAGCACTGTTGGCCCGAGGTCGGCGAGCCGTGCTTCGATAGCTTTGGCAAACACTCGGTCATCAACCGTATCGCGAGTTACGATAATCACGCCTGCCGAATCGCCGTAGCGGTCGACAATCCGTGCGGCAACTTGCCGTCCGGCATCCACGCCAGTCGGGTTCTGCTCGGTGATGGTGAGTGCGCTGAACAACACAATCAACAGCAGCAGCACAAAGATCATGCCGTAATCGCTGATGAATCGACTCCAGGCCGAATTCGCGCCGCTTGAGGATGGAACTTTCACTTGCGATTCATCCGATAGCCATGGTGATAATGTGTTCTTGCGTAGCGGATTTTACGTCGTCAATAACGCCCTTCACTCGCCCTTCGTGCATTACCAGGATGCGATCGCTCATCCCCAGTACTTCAGGCAGCTCAGAGGTGATCATGATGATCGATTTACCAGCTTTAGCCAGTTCGTTAATCAGCAAATAAATCTCATACTTGGCACCAACATCGATGCCCCGCGTCGGTTCATCAAAAATAATCACCTCGGCGTTACGCTGCAGCCACTTGGCCAACACCACTTTTTGTTGATTGCCGCCTGATAGGTTCTGGGCGAGCTGCTCTTGATTTGGAATTTTAATTCGCAGTGAGTCAACGTAGCCGGCGAAGGCTTCGCGCTCGGCTCTCAAGCGAACGAAGCCAGCTCGTGTCAGCTCGGGCAAGTTGGGTAGGCCAAAATTCTCTCGGACGCTCATCCCCAACACCAATCCTTGGGCCTTTCGGTCTTCAGTCAGCAAGCAAATGCCCACCTTGATTGCTCCGCGTGGATGTCGGATGTTCAGTGGTTTGCCGTCCAGTTGAACCGTGCCGGCGTCTGAGCGATCGGCACCAAAAATTAACCGAGCCGTTTCGGTGCGGCCCGCGCCAACGAGTCCGGTGATGCCCAACACTTCGCCGCGTCGAACCTCGAACGAAACGTCGTTCACAGCGTCGCCGCGTTTAAGGTTGCGAACGACCAAACGCGGTTCCCCGATTTCGTGCCGCTGTTTGGGAAACTCATTTTCGATTTGTCGGCCAACCATCAACTCAATCATTCGCTGACGAGTCAGTTTCTCGATTGACTCCGTCCCGACCTGTTCGCCGTCTCGCATCACGGTGACGCGGTCGGCAATCTCAAAGATCTCATCGAGACGATGGCTAATGTAGATTACGCCGATTCCCTCTAAGCGAAGGTCACGAATAATGTCGAATAGGCGTTCAACTTCGCTGGGGGTCAACGCGGCTGACGGTTCATCCATAACAAGGATTCGCACTTGCTGGCTGAGCGCTTTTGCAATTTCAACTATTTGCTGTTGGGCGACCGATAATTGATAGCAAGGCGAGTCGATCGGCACGCGGACACCAATTCGGTCGAATAACTCCTGCGCCCTACACCGCTCTTCAGCTTGGCGAATAAAGCCGCCAAGGGTTTGCTCTCGCCCGAGAAAGATGTTTTCCCACGCGGACAACGCGGGAATGAGATTGAACTCTTGATAAATGACGCCGATACCGACACGCATCGCATTTTGCGGAGAGCCGATTTCCACCGGCTCTCCGTCGATCTCGATGGTCCCCGAGTCGGGCCGATGGGCACCGCCAAGGACTTTTATGAGCGTACTCTTACCGGCTCCGTTCTCGCCGAGCAGCGCTAGCACTTCACCCGAGTGCAGCGTCAAATCGATGCCGCGTAGCGCGTGAACGCCGGGAAACTTTTTATCGATCCCTCGCATGCTGAGCAGCGGCACAGCAGATTCACTGGCGGGGAGCGGCGGGGATTGGCTGCTGTGCACGTGCATGTCTGGGCTACACGTCATCGGTCAGAGTCGGATCTTTCTGAGCGTCATTCTGATAGTAAAGTTCCGACGGAATCAGGACTTCAGTGGGAACTTCCTCACCTTCGAAGTGCTTGATGATCATCTCCACAGTTTTCTTGCCGATTCGGTTGGGAAATTGGATGGGATCACAAACGATCTTTCCTTCAAGAATTGCCTGTTTACCGATTTTTTGCCCATCAAAACCAATGATTTTTACTTGGTCGGCCTTGCCGGCAGCTTCCAATGCGGCGCGAGCCCCCAGCGCTGACGGATCATTAATGGCAAAGAGGGCGGCCAGCTCTGGATTGGATTCAATTGCGTCTTTGGCCGCTTTGTAACCTTCATCACGCACGCCACCGCCGTCGAGTGTGGCGACAAGCTCAATTTTTCCATTGATTGTCGATGCGTTATGCGAGTCGATTATTTCTAGGAATCCTTTGACGCGCAGCTGACAAGATTCGACTTGAGGAAAGTGCACAATGGCAATCTTGCCGCCCGACTCGCCGAGTAGTTTAACCATCGCCTGGCCTGCCAATTTTCCACCCTGATAATTGTCAGTCGCGACGTGGCAGACGACTGTGCCGACGTCACCATCGTACTTAATGTCATTCGTGAACACGGGAATGCCCGCATCGTTGGCTTTCTTGATCGCTGGGCCGATCGATTTCGAATCACAGGGGTTGATTACGATCGCGCTGACTCCTTTGACAATGAAGTCGTCGATCTGATCCGCCTGCTTGTTCACATCGCGTTCGCCCGATACCAAAATCATGTCATAACCGTGTTGCTTGGCCTCTGATTCCATGCTGTCGGCAACGACCTTAAAAAAAGGATTGGTCAACGTCAGGGCGCTGAACCCGATGGTACCCCGGCTGTCCAGTGAATTATCAGCGGTTGCGTCTGTTGCTGGAGTCGAGCTGTTGTCGCCAGCCGGTTGAGTCTTGCTGCATCCGGGAATCGCGGCGAGCGCGGCAAGTGTCAAGCTTAAGGTTATGGTTAGTCTGCGTGTCATCTGGGGACTCACGGAATCGATCGTGTTGGGAGTGTGAGATAGGCGAGGATTAAGGCCAAATGGATTTCAGTTCGAACACCTGGAATTTGACCAATCGAGCTGCGCCGCCACGTACGAATGCGTTGATGGTTTCCAGGTTTCCGCTGTTGCGACGATCAGAGGTGATAAACACCTCGCCATCGTTGCCGCAAATCTCTATCATTGGATGATCGACGAGGATCTGCAATGTGATCAAACCGTCGACAGGCTCCAAGGCAGCACCGTTGAGTTCGCTATTGAAGGCATTGTACTCGATCTCAGTGCCGGCCACGTTGATGCCAAATTGTTTAGCTGCACCGACTTCGAACGTGGCTTGAATTTCGAAAGTTGCCCCCGCCACATTTAGGCTAACGGGGCGGTCGGGGGTGATCAGCTGAGGCTCCGCCACATGCTTCTTAGCGTGCAGTTTTCCCAGCTCGTCGATAGGCTTGGCTGCCATGCGAATACCGGCTGCGGTCGTTCGCAGGGTCAATGCGTGCGGAAAACTGAAGGTTTGGTTAAAGGGCATGTCGGGCATGGTCAACTGTGCCCAACCGATTTGGATTCGCCGGCCCTCCGGAGCATTATCGAAGGTTTGCGAAGCGTAGTATTTGCCGTAATGGACTTGATGTTTGCCCTCGTGAGCGGGGGTGAATTCACGCCCATCGAAATCGCCGATGACGTACTTGGCGTCGGCGGCAAGGGTCACCCAGCGAGTCTCTTCGGGATCGCCATCGACCGGTAGCTCAAATAGTTCTGGGCATTCGAAGAAGCCATTAAGTCGACTCTGCAGCGTCCAGTCCTTGAGATTCAGCGAGGTATAGAACGCGGTGTTCTGCTCGAGCCCTGGGTCCTCATTGTAAACGAACAACACCCAGTGACCGCCGAGGCTTTGTGCTTCGGCATTGAGGGGTGTGTCGTCCGCTTGGTACTCGTACCAGATAACTTTTGGATCGCGACCTTTGTGCTGAATGATCGGATTACCCTCGTAGAGGGTGAAGGTTCGCCCCTGGTCATTGCTGTAGGCGACACATTCGCCCAGTTCGGTGTCGGTGAAGAACGCGACCAATACTTCATTGTCACCAGTCTTCCAGCCGGACGTGTTCATTTTGTCGATCGTCGCTCCGCCGGAAAAGCAGGCACCTTTGGCCATCGTGTGGGGAAACAGCACGTTCGGCAGCTGTTCCCAATAGATAAGATCCTCACTGACCGCGTGTCCCCAAGTCATGTTCCCCCATTTCCAGCCCACTGGGTTATGCTGGAAATATAAATGCCATTCGCCGTCCAGGTAGACCATCCCGTTGGGATCATTGTTCCAGCCCACTTTTTGCGAGAAGTGAAATTGTGGTCGCAACGGCTCGTCATAGAGATCCTCAAATCCAGGCACCTCATCAGCTTGTTGGATCAGTGAGAAGCCATCTTCCGTAGCGGCAGCGACGTTAATCACAGCTGGCTGGCCCGCATGGGCTGCAATCGTAAAATAGGCGTAAAAGTCCACCAGCTCCTCAGCCGTGGCAAGCTCAACATTATATTTACGGATCGGTTGGCCGGCGACGCTCAAGCGGACTTCGGTTTCCCGCGCACCGTTTTCAATCGGAAGTATCAAGTACTTGTTTTCAACAGTGAATTCCCGCGTCCGCAGTTGATAGGAGGGTGTTTGAGGTTTGCTATCAGAAAGTACAATCTGGTCGACGTTGACATGTCCCCAGTCGCCTCGCTCGTTGTCAACAATGCGGAGGCTTGCTCGCTGGCCTTGATAATTCTTTAGATCAAAAGAACTCAGCGAAAGCCGCTCGTCATTCATCCCCGAGCTGCGGACGATGACCTCGCCCTCAATGATTAGCTGCAGACAGGTTTCGGCGTGGCTGCCGCCACCTATTAGAAACACGAGGTATTGACGGTCGAGCGTAAACTCCGGTGAGGTCAACGTGCCGGTGGAGGCATCTCCGTTACGAAACGAGTTGACCAAGCCTTTGCCGGTAAAGCCACTAACGGCTTGTTGACGGTCCAGCGTTCCGCTGGCCGGTGCATCCCCAAAGGCATCCCCGGTGGTTTGCCATGCTTCGTAGGAGGCCGCTTCGAAGTCGGCAATGATCCGATCGGGACGTTCTTTCGCAATGGCGAACGAAGATGTGAATGCGAGGACGAGAACAATGAGGTGTTGAGTCTGGGGCATGGTGACGGCTGCATCCATTTCGGTGGTGCGTTGACGTGGTGGAGCAGCGTGAGTATATTCATATGTGAAAGCAATTTCAAGTATGGAATATACGTTCGTAGTGATTTAGTGAGGTGATCGATGCCTAGAAGCGAGACCCGAGCGAAGGCCGAGGGAGTCCCCAATTTGCAGCGGGGGATGGCCGTGTTGGAGTACTTAGCGGCGAACCAGCGGAGTGCTACGCTAACAGAATTATCCGAGCGTCTGGGGTTCCCTTCCGCATCGGTCTTTCGCATCGTCAACGCTTTGACGGAGATGGGATATTTATCGCGTGATCCGGCCACCAAGCGATTCACGTTAACGAACCAGTTGCTGCGGCTTGGGCAACCGCGCGGGCATGACCGCGGGCTGGTCGAATCGGCATTGCCCGCAATGCGCGGGATTCGCAAGCTGACCGGAGAGACGACCCAGTTGTGCTGTTTGGTTGATCGAGATGTGGTGATCGTTGAACAATTACTGGCGACTCATCCGTTTAAGTACTCGGTCGATCTGGGCGCTCGCTGTCCTTGTTACAGTTCGGCACCGGGGAAAGCGATGGTGGCGTTTTTGCCGGTCGAGGAACGTGAGGCGTTGGTCGGACGGTTGCGGTTTAAACGTTTCACCGCCAACACGATTGCAACCCGTGAGGCGTTTCGAGCTGAGCTCGAAGCAATTCTCACCCGGGGTTACGCGGTGGACTATGCCGAGGGTTTGGAAGGTATTCGTTGCGTGGCGGCCCCGATCCTTGATCGCGTCGGCTCGCCAGTCGGTGCGATCACGATTGCCGGACCGTCGAGCCGAATCCCAGACAGTGACTTTGGGCGGCTTGGCCGCAGCGTCGCCAAAGCGTCCGCCGATGCGCAGGCAAGATACAATCAGTAATTTACTTGCTGGGCATCCGCGACCACGATTTGTCGGAGGTCAGCGGGAAAGTCGGGGAAGGCAGTTAACACGCGAGCCCAGTTTGGGATCGCGGCCGCGCCGGTGGGATCGCTGCGGTATAAGTCGCCCGCTGTGATCATACAGTCAGCGAAACCTTCCACGGCGGCTTCTTCGGCGTGCCGATCAAAGCTTAACCCATTTAAAATAGCGTCCGCGTTGTATTGGCGAATAGCATCTTGAGCTGATCGCAAGTAGGTCGAGCGGAGCGTAATGAAATGGCATTGGTCGAGCACCGTTCCTTGGCTGGCGATGGTGCGAAAGATGGTGGTAAGGATATCGGTCGCCATCTTCATCAAGCCGCTGCTGCGGTCGTCCAGCGAAAGGGCTTGATGTTTGTGTTCGTATAAACGACAGAGGTCAACTTGGCAGACTCGCTTTGTTGAAGTGTTACGAAATACTTCCGCCAGTGTGCCAACTTCCAGGCCCCAGTCGCTGGGAATGCGATTGCTTCTCGCCAAATTGGACGTGATCGCGAATTCGCCCGAGAGTGGATAGCGAAAGCTATTGAGATAACGCACAAAGCGGTCGTCGTCAAAAGTTTGCAAGAGCGCTTGAATCAGCGGTGCCACCAACAACCGTACCACGCGACCGTGCATACGATCGGTAACGCGCGCGTAGTAAGCTTTGCAAAACTCAAAATCCATTGTGGGATGGACCATGGGCAGGCAGAGCCGCGCCAGCAGTTTGCGATCATAATCAACAATGTCGCAATCATGCAAAACGAAGGTTTTCAGGTTTGAGTCCGCCAACAAAAAACCAAATGCTGTCCAGACGCTGCGTCCCTTGCCGGGAGTTCCCAATGGAAAACCGGCTTGAATCAGTTGCTCGTAGACTGCTTGAATGCGCGGTCCGTCAGTCCAAAGTACGTTGGCTTTGGCCCCGAGTGGCTCGACCGCTTTGATTGTTTCGCGATAGTCGCTTTCCGCTGGTGCCGCCCCCAGCACCACGGCGATCGTATCGATGTAGTCGGCACCGCGGAGGTGTTGGACAATTTGCGAAAATGGTTCGGCCCGCATGTCGGCAGCCGTTACCGGCAGCACCAAACCGACCTTGTTAATCTTAACATCTTTGCGCAGGCGACCTTCGAGCTGTTCCAGTTGCGAAGTCCGAAAGTCATGGATCGTGGTAATTAGGCCATGCTGGTAAAAGTCGGGCATAAAACCTCCAATGGAAACTGAAAGTAGGTGGCGTGAATAAGCAGATTAACTGGGGCGTGAACCGAGCCAAAGTAGATCGAAGGGAGCCAGCGTGATGGCTCGAGTCGTGCCGCAATCGCGCGAAGTGAGATAATCCCAGTCAGAATGATTGGGGAGTTGCTGTCGCAGCACTTGGCGAGGTTGTTCGCTAAGGTTACAGAGCACCGTCAGAGGGCCGCCGGTGGCCTTGGTTTCCCCAGGCAGCGACTCACCCCGCACGAAGCCAAGCAGTCCTTCGCCGTCCAATTCGAGGACACGTTGCGAAGCGTTGGGGTGGAAGGCGGGCAAGCTCCTGCGGATGCGGAGTAAACGTTGGTATTGTGCGAACACCAGCGGCATGGCTGATTCTGGTCGCTCGCTCGCTTTCCCTGGGGCCAGTAACTGATCCAGTACTTGGCGGTCGTATTTGCGTCGGTTGATAGCTCGATTTTGTCCCTTTTCGGCTCGGCCCCGGTGGTCACTGGGGGCTCCGATCAGGCTTTGGAAATAGACCGCTGGCAGCCCCTGGATGGCCAGCATAATGCCTTGCGTGGCTAAGAAACGCTTGACGCGTTCGGCGGCTGGGCGTTGCGGATCGGTGACGGCATCAAAGTAGGTGATGTTCAGTTCATAAGGGGATTGGCTACCATCGGCTTGATTTCTCATGCTCACCGCCCCCTTGTGGTTGAGCACCCGCTGCACCAACGCTTGACAGCGCGCTTCCGATACCAAGCCTTCCAAGGGACGGACGCCGATGCCGTCATGCGAGGCGGTAAAGTTAAAGAAAGTGGTTTCAGGTTTAGGGGGTTGCAAGGTTGCAAGCCACTGACTGATCACGCTGGTGTCACTGTTTGCAATCGCGTCGAGCAACAGCGGCGGTAAGCTGAATTGATAAACCATGTGCGCTTCGTCGCCATCGCCAAAGTAGGAGACATTTTCTTTGTGCGGAACATTGGTTTCGGTTAGCAACAGTGTACCCGGCACAGCCAAGTCGACGATTCGCCTCAGCAGTTTGACAATCGCGTGGGTTTGCCGCGCGTGTAGGCAACTGGTGCCCGGCTCCTTCCAGAGAAAGGCGATCGCATCGAGTCGAATAATTCGCGCTCCGCGGACCGCGTATTCGACTAAGGTGCGTGCCATTTCCAATAACACTTGTGGTTCCGCATAGTTGAGATCGACTTGATCCGCGCTGAATGTGGTCCACACGTGTTGGGTGCCCCGCGTAGTTTCAAAGGGCGTGAGCAGCGGCAGGCTGCGGGGGCGGACAACTTGGGAAAGATCGGTCGCCGGATCGACCGCATGAAAAAAACGATCGTAAGGCGTTTCACTGTTGAGAAATTTCTGGAACCAGGCGTGTGCTTGCGAGCAGTGATTTAGCACTAAGTCAAACATTAACTCCGTCTCGCGACCGAGCGCCGCGATATCGTCCCAACTGCCGCTGGACGGGTCGACTTGTAAATAGTCGACGACCGAAAAACCATCGTCGCTGGTCCAGGGGCAGAAGGGGAGCAGGTGGACGGAGCTGAAACAGGAGGTCAGTTGATAGTCGAGCAGGAATTGGCAAAGCGCTTGCAGTGGGCTACCCGCGGCGGGCTGGCGGATTTGATCCGCGTAGGTAATCAGCACGCAATCGCGTTCGGACCACAGCGGCTGGGCTGCGGCACCGACAGTGGGCTGCTCCACATTTGGCGTTGATGGTTGCTGCTGTCGCTGACGCGTTTGGCGGATCAACGTGGCGAACTCGTTCAGCAGCCCGCCAGGCGGTTGGCGATAGATTTCACCCAAGTGGGCGGATAGGATCGCATCCTCGGCCAAATTTTCCGGCCTTGCCAAGTCGTTCGGCAAATCGTTCACAGGCGACAGTCCTCAAAAGGGGAAGTAAGCCGGGATGTATGATAGCGACTTTGCGGTCGCGCAGAGCCGAGCAAACCAATAAACGGCGGTAACGGTCTGCCGAGGTTGGCCGGATGCAAATTGAAAATAGCGGTTAGCGAAACTTTTCGTCGCCAATGACTACGATTTGCCGAGGCGGAAGTTACACTGACAGCCATGAAATCACCGACTCGCATTCATCGACGCTCCGCTCTGGGCGTACTATTGTCCCCCTTGGCGGCCGGCTGTTTACCGGTACCGGAAACGGGTTCGCAGCCCGATTTGCCCGAGCGACTGGTCTCAGCGGACGGTCCCCCCCCTCGCAGCCCGCTTCCCAATGACGCTTCTGGCCCAGATGGGGAGCCTTCGTCGGCTGATCTAGAATCGCGGCATCCGCTGCAGATTGCATTGGACCAAGCGCTCGACGCGGGCTTTCGGCGCGGGTTGAGCACGATTGAGAATGGGGCTTGGCAAGTATTGCATGGCGTTTTGGCTTACGGCCAAGCTTGCTGGGTGAAAACGCCCGAGGGGCAGCGGCGTGTGATCGAGCATCTGCAGCAGGGGGGGCAGTTGCGTGGCTGGGATCCACGCCCGGGCGACATGCTCGGTGAGCCGCCGCGACGAGGTTTGCGGTTTGAAATTGAAGCGGGCAGTTTGTCAGGGCAGGGGCACGCTGATCAATGGTTGGCGGTGCTCTCTCAGGCTAACCTGCCGCCGGAAGCTGAGTTTCTCGTCGGAGGGCAGACATTTTCGATCGAAGACGCTTTGCGGCAAACTTTGTGGGATGTACCGCGAAATATGGAGCAGGAATTCAGCTGGACCGTAATCGCGGTCACCGCTTATCGGCCCACTGATTTTCGCTGGATCGCGCGTGACGGCGCGAATTGGTCCGTAGAGCGGTTGGTGGAAGTCGAGACGGCGGCCGCAGTGGAGACGGCCGCCTGCGGGGGGACCCACCGCTTAATCGGATTAGCGATGACCTTGCAACGACGCCGCGACGAGGGCAAAACCCTCAGCGGGGTTTGGCAAGCCGCCGAGCAACGAGTGCAGGGGGCGATTGAAGCGGCACGTTCATTTCAAAATGACGACGGCAGTTTTGCCACCACATTTTTGCATGGTTTTGGGTGGTCCCCCGATATGGCGGACGTATTGCGGACGACTGGGCACGTGCTGGAATTCTTGGCGATTGCCGGTGATGAGGCCATGCTGAAGAGTGACTGGGTAGAGTCGGCTGCTTGGAATTTGTGCCGTGTGTTGTCCTTAACGGAAGCGGTATCCCTGGAGTGTGGAGCCCTGTATCACGCTTTGCATGGAGTATTGCTTTACCGTCAAAGGCGTTTTCCCGAAGTCGCCTGGCAATCGCCTGGCTAGTGGCTAGTGGCTTTTGCGGTGGGGTGGAAACGCTGGCGATGTCAACGATAAACTTCGTGCTGGCCAGCAGAAAAGTTCCACATCCCTATTCGGTTCCCCTGGTCGGTTCGTCATAATGTACAAATAGGCCAGCAACGATGACGCCTGTTGAGACCAGCGAGTCGTGTTGCTCGCGAGCGATTTTTCCGTACCACGAATTGACATTTTGTTGTGCTCAGGCAGCAGGCAACGACCTCGGCGTCTTTCCTGAACTCAGCGAATTCTGAACCAAGGAACTTGGAGCCAATATGAAGATTCCACATCAGCCGGTTGGACGTTTTCACTTTATAAAGCAGCCTGCCGCTGACTTGCTGTTGGCCGGTCTTTCGGCAGCTCTGATTGCTGTTGCGTCCGCTGGGCCAGTGTTGTCCGCCCCGGCAATCGCGCAGCCAACGCTGCAAGACGACGAAGGGAAAGCAGCGAGTAAGGACGAGAACGCGGGTTTGGCCGATCTCGACGAAGCGATCGACAAGAAAATTGGTGCGGAGTCTTTGGAGGACTTGCAGGCCGTTGCCGCGTTGGTGGAATCGGCCCTGGCCAAAGGTTTAGACGAAGAGAACACCGCCTTTGCTCGTAAAGTCCTCGGCGGCATCTTGCGTCAGCAAGGGCAAGCGATCGTGGAGGGAATGTTGCGAGGCCAGACGCAAGGCCGAGTCCAACAGATGCGAACGGAAGCCTTGCGGAGCTTTGAGAAAGCGGTTGAGAGCGATCCCAGTTTGGGTGACGCTCACCTGCAGATCGCTCGCCTCAGCATGTTACCCGGCGGGAATCCCAAACGGGCCTTTGATGCCGCCTCGGCCGCGGTAGAAAACCTAAAAGACGAAAGCTCTCTGCTGAGCGAAGCCTACTTGTTGAGGGCTTTGCTGCAGGAGGATGAAGCAAAGCGTTTGGCCGATTTGGATGCCGCGATTGCTGCGGATGAAAATAACACGCGTGCCTTGCAGGCTCGTGGGCTGCAGCGACTGCAAACGGGCGAGGTTGACGGCGCCGTCGCCGACCTCAAATTGCTGATGCAAAAAGATCCAGCCAACTCGGCTGTGGCCGTGGCCTTCTCGCAAGCGTTAATCCAGCTTAACCGCCGCGAAGAGGCTCTCGAAGTGCTTGATACGGCGATCACAACTCAACCCAACGCATCGCTTTATATGCTCCGCAGCGAACTGCGGCGTCTGGCTGGTGAGGTCGACACGGCTCGTGCCGATATGGACAAAGCAATTGCGATGGACCCAAATAACCCTTCGGCGCTGTTGCTGCGTGCCGAATCAAGATTGCGAGAGAACAACGTGGCCGAAGCGAAGGCTGACGTCGACGCCGCCATGGCGCTGCAACCCGGTAACGGACGAGGTATCTTCCTGCGGAGCTTGATTGCGGCGGAACAAGAACGTTATGCCGACGCCATCAATGACATGAAGTTACTCGCCCAGAACGATCCTGAGAACTCCGCTTGGGCGCTGCAATTGGCCAGTTACTATCAATTGGACGATCGGCCTCGCAAAGCGATCGAAATCGCCAGCGATATTCTGGCCCGTAACCCAGAAAATTGGCAAGCGCTCCGGCTTCGCGGCGATGCCTACTTGAGCATTAACGAGCACGCCGAAGCGATTGCCGATTATAAGGCCGCACTTGAGACGCCGCTGGCAAACGAAGAACAACTGGCCACCGCCCCAGAGGCGATGAACAAGGTGTCACGCTCGGGGCTGGCGAATAATCTGGCGTGGGTCATGGCAACATCACCGCAAGATGCTCTCCGCGATGGGGAAGCGGCGATCAAGTTTGGCACTGAAGCAGCCGAATTGACGGAATACAAAGAAGCACACATCCTCAGCACGTTGGCCGCCGGTTACGCCGAAGCGGGTAATTTTGAGAAAGCGATCGAATGGGCTGAGAAAGCGGTCGCGGTGGGCGAAGAGGAAGGTAACGAGCAACTGGAGCAGCTGAAAAGCGAGTTGGAGAGTTACCGCAAGGGCGAGCCATGGCGTGAAGAGCAGGACGTGGAGGAGAACAAAATCCCCATCCTCTCACCCAGCGAAGTGATCGATACCTGATCTGGCCCGCTTCACTGCCTGACAGATTTCTTTCACTGCCTGACAGACTTCTTTCACCACCTGACAGACTTCTTTCACCACCTGACAGATTTTTTTCACCACCTGACAGGCCGGCCTTCCTCGCTGGCTTGCCAGATTTGGCCTGAATCAACGTCGATGGCCGACAGCACGCCGCCGCCGTAGCAGAAGGTATCGAGGGCGATTAAGTGGCCAAGGTCTAGGATCTTGGCCTCATGATTCGCTGTATGTCCGACAACGGCAATTCGGCCTGAGTAATGGGGGTCGGGAATGCCATCACGGAGCGACCGCCAGCGGATCATGTCGACCGTTTGTTCATTCAGCGGCGCGTCGGGATCGTAATTAGCGTGCAGGAAAAAGTGGGTGTCTGTCTCGTAATAATCGACCAGCGAGTCGAGGAATTTGCGATGAGCAGCTGGGAGAAAGTCTAAATTGCCGTCGAATTCGTAGCTATCGAGCGTAGCGACACCTCCGTGCGGAAACCAACTTTGGTACGGAGCCGCTCCCTCGATTACATCCAGCATCATTTGTTCGTGGTTGCCCATCAGGGGGATTAGTCGGGTTTCACGAGCTAATTGGCAGAGCCGCTCGATTACCCCCCGGCTATCAGGTCCGCGATCAATGTAATCTCCCAAGGTTACAATCGTGTCATCCGCGGCAGGTTCAATCGCATCGAGTAGGGCTAGCAACGCCCGCGAGCATCCATGAATATCACCGATTGCGATTAGTCTTCCTGTCATGCGTTTTGAGTTCTCGATTGTTGGGAACCATGGATTGGCTGGTCAGCCACACTGCGGAGCGGACCACGTCTCATTGCATTCTTGCGAACCGCTTGGAGGAGGAAACCGTCACTCTTAGTGGCCATTGCCTACTCCTGACGAGCCGGCTGATCTTACGATATCGGACTGATTTGCTCAATGAAGCGACTCGCGATTCACTCCTGGCTACGTGGAATAGGCATCCTGCATGTACATATCCTTAGTAAAATAGCCGTCCTGCCTTGAATATCCGCTTGGGTACAATCGCTTGTCCAAAGCGTTCACCCATAGGGCACATAACCACCACCAGAACATCTGTTCATTTCTCTATCTTAGACGAAGCGGGCGATTTTCTGGCGGGAGTGAGTTACCCCGAAACGCGTAATTTCTGCTAATCTAGTACTGCTGCGACCCGTAGACCTGTCGTGGTAGCGACGAAAAGCTTTGAACGCCTGATAACTTGGGCTTAGAATGTTGTTTTAGTCTGAGAACTTATCCGAAACCGCGGATAACCACCTGCGGAGCCAAAACGGCTGACGGATTTCGGAGAAATTCCTGGCTTGATGTGTTGGGTCTGTTTGTTTTGCTCGCAATGGTCTGAGAATATTTTGTCATGGCAATCACGCTAGGCAACGATTCCTCCGCCTCCGATGGGGCCGTGGTCGCTGGAACCGCGGCGAGCGGACAGCGTCCTGACGACGATGGCGCGCGATTCCCCTCGGCACCTGAGTCGGGCGTGTTGGGCTCGGAGTCGGACTCTCCGGCAGTCGGTTTTCCCGAGTTGGCCACGGACGGGATTTCGGGAGAACTGGACGAAGTCGCTGAGTATGAGGAGGGCGAGGGCGAAGATTTCGAAGCCGCTGAGGAGGAAGTGAGTTGGTTTGATAATGAGACCTTTGCCATGGCCACCAGTTTGTTGGCCCACTTGGCGGTCGTTTTGGCATTGGCGCTGATCCCGTTGGCGGCGGATCGCGAGGAAGAAGCGGTGGTATTGGTCAGCGCGCCGCCGGATTACGAAGAGCACGACATACAACAGATCGAAGAGATCGTTTACAGCGACCAAGCGCAGACCGAAGTGGGCGCCAACAGCTTGGCCGACACCGAGATGGCGATGGCGTCGGCAGCCACGTTTGCCGAGGTTGCTGAGATCCCCAACCCGATTGATCAAACTCCTCAAGAACTGGCAACTTTGAACGTCAACACGATGTTCAGCGAACCGGTGGCACCGTTGGACTTGAACATTCAGGTTAAAGGCAAAGTGGGGCACGCCGCTGAGGGTGCTGCTGGAGCCGTGGATCGTTTAACTTTCGAGATTGTTAAGAACTTGGAAGAGCGCCCCACGCTGGTGGTTTGGTTGTTTGATCAAAGTGGTTCGCTGCTGCGTCAACGTCAGGAGATTCGCGATCGGTTTGATCGCGTTTACGCCGAACTGGGAATCATCGAAGCGTCGGATGACGAAGCGTTTGCCAAGCGTGGTGATGAGCCACCGCTGTTGACTTCGATTATGGGATTTGGCGAGAAGGTGCAGTTGTTGACCGCCGAACCAACTGCTGATTTGCAGGAGATCAAGGCGGTTGTAGATGGCATCGAGAATGACCCCAAAGGCATTGAGCGGGTGTTCAGCGCCGTCTACGCGGCAGCCAATGAGTATAAGGATTTGCGACGAGGGCGTGGTCGCCTGGGGCCGAAGCGGAACGTGATGTTGGTCGTTGTCACCGATGAGCGTGGTGACGACTCGGCCGGTTTGGAACAGACTACCGAGATCTGCAAGAAGTATGGCATGCCGGTGTATGTGATTGGCGTGCCAGCACCATTTGGACGCGAGACGACTTTAATTAAGTACGTCGATCCGGATGAGAATTTTGATCAAACACCAAAGTTTGGCGAGGTTGATCAGGGGCCTGAATCGTTGATGCCGGAGCGAGTCAAGATTGGCTACATCGGCGATTTTGATCAGGAGCCTGTCATCGACTCGGGCTTTGGTCCTTTTGCTTTAACACGGTTGGCTTATGAGACCGGTGGGATTTTCTTCACGGTGCACCCCAACCGCAATGTGAACCGTCGCGTCTCCCGCGACGAGTTGACTCCCTTTGCCTCATCGTTGGAGTACTTTTTTGACCCCAACGTGATGGCGCGGTATCGGCCTGATTACGTTTCCGTCAAAGATTATCAGCAGCGGGTGCGCAGCAATCCATTGCGAGCCGCTTTGGTGACCGCTGGCCAGGCTCCCGAGTTGGCTACCTTGGAACGTCCGCGGACGCGATTCGTCAAGCGTGATGAGGCGCAACTGGCCGGTGAACTCGGGCGGGCACAGCAGGCTGCCGCGCGGATAGAACCTCGCTTAATCGCGCTCGATGATTTGTTGGCCAAGGGGGAAGCGGGCCGCGAAGCAGAATACAGTCCACGTTGGTTGGCTGGCTTTGATCTTGCGCGTGGACGCGTGCTGGCACATAAAGTGCGTGCGGAAACTTACAATGCCATGCTGGCCAAAGCGAAACGTGGCATGCCATTCAGCGATCCCAAAAACAACACTTGGGTGTTGCGACCGGCTGATGAGGTATCGGTGGGCAGCAAATGGGAACGGGAAGCGACGGCGGCTCGGCAGTTGCTGGAGTCGGTTACTGCCGACCATGCCGGCACACCATGGGCGTTGCTGGCAAAAGAAGAGCTGAAGACTCCGATCGGCTGGCGTTGGGAGGAAGAGTACACGGATCTCAATCCTCCCCCGGCTCGCAACCCCGGCAACAATAATAATAACATGGCGCCCGCGCAAGACGATCCGATCAATCGCATCGAAAGAAAACCGACCCGTCCCGTGCCTAAGCTATGATCGTCTTGAATGGAATGGTTTGATACGCATGCTCACCTTGATAGTGAGCCGTTTGCTGATGATCTGCCTGGTTTACTGACACGGGCGAGACAAGCTGGGGTGGTCGGTATATGCGCGGTCGGGTGCACGCCGGCATCGAGTCTGGAGTGTTGCCAGCTGGCCGCTCGTTATCCCGACTTAATCTGCGCGGCCGTCGGCATCCAGCCGAACTATGTGGCTGAATCGGAAGCCGATTGGATGGACCAGATCGTCAGCTTGTCCGAGCGGTCCGAAGTGGTTGCCATTGGGGAGACCGGGCTGGACTGTTACTGGAAAGACAATCCTTTGCCGCTGCAGCAAACTTATTTCGCGCAGCACATCGAATTGTCGCGAGCCAGTGGGAAGCCACTGATCATTCACATGCGCGACAGCGGCGAAGAGATTTATCAGCAATTGTCGAACGCCGCCGAGGGCAAATCGCTGAGCGGAATCATGCACTCATTTACCGGCTCAGGGGAATTGGCCGCCCGTTTTTTGGAGTTGGGTCTGCACATCAGTTTTGCCGGCATGGTCACCTTTAAAAATGCGGGTGATTTGCGGGACGTGGCTGCTAAAATTCCGGCCGATCGGCTGCTAGTCGAAACCGACTCGCCCTATTTGAGCCCTGAACCTTTGCGTGGCAAACGTCCCAACGAGCCGGCGCGAGTTGTGCACACGGCCAGCGTTGTCGCTGAGGCCCGGGGGCTAGCGGCGGCAGAGCTGGCCCGTTTAACCACGGAGAACGCGAAGCGGCTGTTCCGCTGGCCGAAATAATCACTCCGATTCAGATTTGCTAAACTTGGCCGGCCGCCAGTCAGGTGCGGTGATTGTGGCCAGGAATCAGTGATACTGATTTTGTTGGTTTTGACGGTTAACCCGAATTTACCGGCTGAGGGTTCCAAGCGGGGAGTAATCCGATGACTTATCTGCTGTGATTGCTTTTGTCGGTTGGGCAGTTTGCTTAAAATAGAGTTCACCAGCGCCTTGTCGTGCCCAGCGTTGGCAAATGGGGGTGGAAGACCTCGACGTTGGCTTATCCTCTTCGCACCACAGATGGAACGGCGAATTACCCCGTGCGCAAAGCAATTGATCGGCGAAGCGAATTAGCTTGCCACGTGACCGGCAGTGCCGGTTGCGTGTGGGGTTGGGGGTTACCGCGATTGCTGGCGATGGGTTTGTTGGCCATGCTATGGGCTGGATTGTCCCCAAACATCGGGAATGGCCAAGAAAAACGGCCTGACGTGTTACCCGACGTGTTGGAGACCAGCAGTATCCCCTTTAAGGCCTTTATGTTTCCGGACGAGAACGGTGGTCACGTGGTGATCACCGACATGACGTTCGCGGAAATCGATCAGGCTCGCAACGCGCGAGCGGGACTCGTCGAGCCGAGTAAGCCTTACAGTTACGAGCGGATCACGATCAGTGGTGTGGCTGACAATGATTGGGCCGAGCTGACGATCAATTTTAAACTAAGTGTCGCGCCCCCTCAGGGGCGGGCTGTGGCAGTTCCGCTGCAGATGTCGGGGTTTCATCCTCAAGGGCCGTTGGACGTGGTCGGCGCTGAGGATTACACCGTCGATTATTCGCTGGAGCAGGGGGGGCATTTGCTGTGGATCGAAGCCAAGCAGCGGCGGGACATCGAAGTCAGCGTGCGTGCGGTCAGCCGCGTCACGACTGATGCGGGTGGAGGGCTGGAATTTAATTTACCGACGGCTCCGACGAGCGTGAATGTATCGCTACGGGGCGAAGATCTCGAAGCCACCGTGGTGGGTCGTGGTGACGAAGCGGTGCGGGTGGCCGAGGGTGAACCGGGACGCACCCAAGCCAACGTGGAATGCAATGGCGGTGCCTTTTCGCTGCGTTGGCGAGCCCGCGATGGTCGTTTGCCCAGCGATCAAGTGCTGGAAGTCGACAGTCGCATGCGGGTTACTTGGGATGATTTAAATGGTCCCCCCAGGGCGATCGTGGAGCTTGACGTCAGCAACCGCCGAGGCAGTTTGGCACCGTTCGAAGTTCGCTTGCCGGTGGGGGCTGAAGTGATCGAACCGTTGCAAAGTTCCGCGGGGGCTCAATTGGCGTTGCGGAGTTCGCAGAGCGGCATCGTGCAGGTCACACCGGATGATACCGAGCAGTCGAGCCGGCTGAAGGTGACCCTCGAATATCGCCTGCCAGCTGGAGAGTACAAACCGGAGCTGCCACTCGTTTTGGCCGCTGTTGAAGTTCCTGCGGCGGTACGTCAACGCGGTGAATTAGAAATTCGCACCGATCGAAATTATCGACTGCGATGGTTGCAGAGTTCGGCGGTCCGCTCGGCTTGGCGCACTTCGGCTGCTGATACGCCGGACGCGCGCGTCTATTTGTTTCAGTATGACCGGGTACCTTTCGAGTTGCCGATTTGGTTGACCGCGAAAACGCAACCTTTGCGGATCGATCATACCTATACGATCCGAGTTAGCGAAACGGCCGCCACGTTGGAAGCGGAAATCATGGCCGCTGGGACAATCGTGGAGGGCTTGCCGTTGATCGTGGAATCGGCCGGATGGGAAACGGTTGACGTATCGGATTTGGAAACGGGACGTAGCTTGGATGATTCGTTTGGGGATTTGCCGGGGCAGTTGGAATTGGAATTAGGCGAATTGACTCCGGCACTGAATGGTACCGTTGGGGTGCGTTGGACCGCTGCGCGTCGCATCGAAGCGACGGCCACCGAGACGGTCGTCGAATTTCCCTTACCTCGGGTCCGTACTCTCGATCAAAGGACCGTGATTCTGGCCCCCGGTCAATTGTTAGTCCAACCCGATGCTGGATTTTCGTTGATCACCGATCTAGTCGCCAGTGAAGGGTTGATCCGGTTGCCACGCGAAGCGACCGAAGTGGCCAATTCGGGCGTGTTTCGCTATCGCTTGCAAAGTGTTGGCGAGCCTCCGCGGTACCGTGGTTATTTGAAAGAAACGCCCCCCGAAGCGACCATCACGGGGGCGTTGGAAATGGTTGCCGAAGCATCCAGCATCCGCATTACGGCTGATTGGTTGGTGACGCCGCAAGGTAGCTTGCGGGGACAACTGCCGATTGAAAATGTCGGCGATGCGGGGCAGTTGTTATACCAATTGATCGGTTCGCGTGAGTCGGGCCAGAGTGAGTCGGGCCAGAGTGAGTCGGGCCAGAGTGAGCAAGCAGCGCTGGCGACATCTTGGAAAGTAACCGTCAACGGTCAGCCGGCCGTGATCCGCCCAGCCTCCGGCGGTGAGCTGCGTGCTGGCATCAGCGCAATTTACTCGGAGCAATTAGCCAGTCAGCCATGTCAAATTCGCTTGCTGGGGAGTTTGCCACTGCAGTTGGCCGAAGCCACGTTGGAAAACAAGAACCCGCGGGTGCGTGCTGAGCTCCGTCTGCCACGGCCAGCATTGCCCAGCGGTTCTTGGCAGCCCGAGTTGGGTTTAAGGACTGTTGAATCGCCCGGTTTGTCGCTGCTGGTCAGCGGCGCGGCGCAAGCCGCCGACGAGCCGCTCGATTTAAGCGGCAATGGGGCGGTGATAGTGACTCTCGAGTCACGAGTTGATGAACTGGTGCGGGCTCCGGTGATCGAGCGGGCGTTGATGCGGAGTGAGTTGGGGCGGGGCAGGCGGTTTGATCGTTTATTGGCAAACGTCAGTGGCGGCAGCCCGAGCTTTCAAGTTGAGTTTGCCGCTAGCTTTGACGACGCGCTCAGCGGACCGCAGGCAGCCGACCAACCGGTGGTGCGAGTTTTCCTGGATGGTGAAGAGCGGTTTGATTTTGAGCAAAGCTCGTCGGGTTTGGAAATTCCTTTCGAGCCTGCCAGCGAAAGTCGGATGATCGACATTCGCGTTTGGAGTGCCCACGATGGCAGCGGCCCAGCAACCGCGGTGCGGCCTCGTTTGCGGCTGCCGATCAGCACCGGCAAGACGTACTGGGACGTGGTCTTGGCCCCTGATCGTCATTTGGTCTGGAGCATGTCGGGTGCCAGCGAATTGATGGTTTGGCGGTACGATCGGCTGTTTGTGCGGCGGGTGCCAATTCGCTCATACGCCGATCTGCTCAATTGGATGGGGGCCGGCAGTCCTCCGGAAACGCAAGCTGGCAATCGGTATTTGTTAGTGACCTCGGACCCGGGAGCTTTGGAGTTTTTTGAGTCGGGGCGACCGTTGCTGTGGTTGACGATCGCTTCGATTGTTTTGGGCGCCACCGCTTTTCTGCTGTATTACCCAGTGCTGCGGCATCCAATCGTGGCCGTGGTGGCGGGCTGTCTGCTGGCTGGACTGGCTTGGATCGCACCCGACTTGGCCGTGATTGCTGGGCAATTGGTCATCTTGGCGATGTTGTTGGTGGCGGTCATGATGGGAACGCGAGCGATCCTCACGCGGCGTCCGCGGGCGACGGTCTTGGGTGGCTTGGCGGACGGTTCGTCGGTGCGAAGCGCCGCGGCGCGTCGCAACAGCGGCTCGAACGTTGAACCGAAGACGACGCAGATTCAGGAAGCGGTTCCCAGCGGTAGCGCGGCCGGAGTCCAGTCGTGATGCGTAGCCTGGTTTGCCTGGTTTGCATGATGGGGGTGCTGGGACCATTGGCGGCGAGTCTCTCTGCTCAACTTGCCAGTCCCGCCGCCGAGCCTGCCCAGCCGCAGACGAATTCGCCAGCTGGAAGTCGCGGGGAAGCTGCTGGGCTGAGTCAACCGCCGGTCCGGTCCGCTTTCCCAGAGTCACTTGGCGCGAGCCCGATCCGGCGGATTTATTTTTATCAGTCGCAAGCTTCCAATCTGCTGCCACGTTCTTATTGGCCAGTCGATATTGAAGATTTAGAAGCGGCTTTAGCTCGTAACAGTGAGGTTGCCAGACCGGGCCAGCAACGCCCGCAATTGGTCAGCGCCGTTTACGTGGCCCGTTTCGATGGTAACGCCTTGATCAGCGAGGCGGATGCGTCACTGCTGGACATTACCTACCGAGCTAGCGAACCGGGTATTTTGCCTTTGGGGGCGATTAATTTGGCGATCCAAGATCCTGGTTCGCCAGCCACTAAATCTCAGCCCGCCCGGTTACTCTCCCAGCCGAATGGTGAGCTGCAAGCGCTGGTCTCGAAAGCTTGCCGGCTGCGTTTCGGTTGGACTCGCAGCGGCATCTTGGGGCCCGACGGGCGGCATCAATTTGACTTAAAAATTCCCGCCTGCGGACGGACGCGGCTGTTGATCGGTATCCCCAGTGGTTATCGGCTCACCGCTCAAGACGGCGTCGTTACGACGTTACCCAGTCCGCCACCGGAGGCGGCTGGCACGACTTTGGAAAAGCAACATGTTTGGTATGCGATCGAAGCTGGAGGGTTGAATCGCATCCGCTTGGCAGTCGGTCCGATCGCGGTCTCCAGAAGCACGCTCAAACACTTTGCTGTTCGCCAATTGGGGCTCGACGCGACCGCCACCGTGAATGGGCTGGACTGGACAGCGAAGTTAGTTGTTGACGTACCCGAGGGTGAGTCGCTGCCAGACCTGGCGGTGACTTCTGGCGGCCGCATTACCGCGATTCGCGTCAATGGCCAGCCAGTGCGCTGGCAAGAAGTCGCCGCCGAGGAAGGCGTCCGCGTGGTGTTTAATCGCAAAAGCTCCAATGGCGGGGATGAGCTGGCGACTGGTTTCGAAGTTTCGGGAGTCAGCCCCGTTAACTTGCAGACCGTTCCGCTCAGTAATCCGCTCGCCGAAGCACTTCCCTGGATTCGACTAGATAGCTCAGTTAACCAATCGGCCTGCACCGAGAACGCGATTTTGTTGCGCGTGCAAAGTCCGCTGCGAGTTGCCGAATTTGGCGACCTCGGCAGTTGGCAACTTGACGACGATCGATCCGCCGAGGGTGGCCAGCGGAGTGAATTTCGCTTGACGGGTCCCGCCGATCAGCGTCCCCCCGCAGTGCGATTGGTCGTCCCCAGCAAGTTAGAAAGTTCATCCGCGGGTTTGCGATTAACTGTCGCCGAAGGTGCGATTCGCGCGCGTTGGCAGGGAGTGGTGGCGCTTGGCGCTTCGGGGCCCAGGCCGCTGCGGGTGGCGTTACAGCCGGGTTGGAGAATCACCGCCATTTCGATCCGCGAATCGGATCGCGTGATCGAACCACCCGGCCCCAATTTGAATCAGGAACCATTTGCGATTTGGCCCGAACCGGAGGAGATCAAGGCGGGAAAATTACAGTTGCGAATTGATGGCCAATTGGAGCCTGAAGTGCCGCGGCAACCGAATGAACTGCCTCCCAGTTGGTTCGTTCGCTTGTTGGGAGAACGCACGCAAGTGACCGCTGCAATCGTGCCTCCCACCGATTTTGAGTGGGAATCTGGTACGGCGCTCAAGGGGCTGAGGATTACTGCCGCCGAGATCCCGGCCGCTGTGGTCGATTTGTTAGGCACGCTCAATGACGATACGTTGTTGTTCCGAGCCAGCGGTTTGGCCACTCCGGAGCTGCGCTGGAAACGTCCGCCAGCTGATTTCAGCTCCGATGTGGCTGTGGATGTTCGCGTCGAACAGGGAAAAATTCACGAACGCGTGCAACTGGCGATCCGCGTCCCTTCCGCCGGCGCGCCCCCGGTTCGCATTCGGCTGGGGGCACCCCATGGTCGGCCGCCGATGCAGTGGGAGCAAATTCCCGCCGCTAAAGAGCGTCAGAGTACGGCTTTGAGCGCTGGCGACGCATGGCGTGCGACTCCGATTGAAGACCCCGAAAGCGGCGGCGAGGTTTGGGAGTTTATCGCCGAGAACGTTAGGGGAGACACCTTAGTGGTGCTCGGACGCCGTCAGTATCCAATTCCCCCCGCGCCCGCGGCCGTTGACGATGCCCTTGCGGCAACGCGATCTGGGCTTGATGGCTCGGGTGGGCTTGATGAGATGCTGAGCGAGCCGTGGGAGTTACCACTGCCCAACGTCTTCGTCTCCTCGTCGGCTCCCGCCACCAAGCATCGCGGAGTGCTCACGCTCGGGCCTCGCCTGCGGCTCAGCTCGATGACTGCGAATGTGCTCAAGGTTCCCAACGCGCGCACGACGGCGATTCCGCCTGCCGCGGTGCCCGCTGAGAATGCGGCCGCGAATGATCCCGTGGAAAGTGACTGGACGCTACGGTTTGCTCCTGATGAGGAAGCCAGTATAAGTTTGCAGTATGCGGCCGAGCCGGCTGCTCCGACGGTGGTTTGGCGAAAACGGGTCGAGATCTTAGCGGGGCTCAGCGGTGATGAAACGATGTTGGAGCTGGAGACCGACGATTTGCGGCCATTGGAGATCACGTTTGATCCATTGATGAGCATCACGGCGGTCGAAGGGGGGAGCTACCAAAGCGACGCGACCCAGCCTGGCAGGGTGACATTGGTCCCCGAGCAATCGGGAGGGGTGGTGCGTGTTCGTTGGTGGCGTCCCCAACCGGTGGTTAGTCGGTTCCGCAAGTTCTCAGCCCCTCAGATTGAGATTGCAGCGGTGGTGTTGCAGAGCGAGTGGTCGGTGTGGCCGGCGGCCGACTCGTTGGCCCTCAGTTTGGGCAGGCAGGCTGAGGTGCCCGCTTGGATGTCCGCGGAGGCCAGCGGCGTGATGACACCGCTAGCCCCGGGGCAAATCGTGCCCCTGATCGGTTCGACTTTCGCGTGGGCGCTGGCTGGCAGCATCGCGATGCTGACGTTCGCTTTGGGGTGGTGGTTACTGCAACGTTGGCCCCTCTGTGGTTTGCTGATCATGGTTTTGGCCAGCATGCTGGCCATCTTTACGCCCGTGTGGTCGAACGCCATTTTGGTTTGTTTGCTGCTGCCTTGGATTGCCGCCGGAATGATCGGCAGCAGCGGCCTCCGCACCGGCACGACGATTGTCCGCAGCTCGATCTTTAGTCGCTCGGCCAGCCGCAGCAGTTCGATACCAGCGGGCGAGCGTCCCACCGATGCGCGTTCTGCAGATTCGCGACCAGCCAACGTGCGCTCTGCCAGTGCTACCGCGGCTGATGCTGGCGCGGTTAATGCTGGCGATGGGGACGCATCTCCGGCGGGTAATTTTGTTGCACCAGACGCAACGGCACCAGATCCCCAGGCACCAACTCAAATTCGACGTCACGATGTCATCAGCGGCTCGCCCCGGGGTGGCAGTTCCCGGCGCCTGCAACGCTGTTGGTGGCTGTTTGTGTTGCTCGCTGGCAGCGGCCCCAGTGCTTGCTGCCAAGAGCAAAATTCGACACTCAACGTATCGCCTCAGCGAACGGGGCCAACGCGAACAGGGCAAACGCGAACAGGGCAAACGCGAACAGGGCAAACACCGGAGCAGACTTCGCCAACACGGGCGGGGCAGGGTGGGGCGTCGGAAACGCCCCAGCAACCTATCATCGAGGTGCTGATTCCGGTCACCAAGGAAGGAGAGTTAGCGGGGGATAAAGTTTACGTTCCCCAGTCGCTGTTGAACACGTTGTTTCGCCGCAGCGAGGCTGCTCAACAACCGGCCGGTATCGAGTTTCAATCAGCCGATTATCAGGTGCGGATCAGCCCGTTGGGGATGTCTGGGGCAGCCGATTCGATTGACATCGAAGCGAATTGGCGTGTTGAAATCGAGTCGGCTGATCGCCCGGTGCGATTGCCGATTCGCCCCGAGATCCTCAGTCGCTTGGAGGTGATCGTGGACGCCATGCCGAATGAAGTGCGGCCGATTCCCGACGGTGATGGGATCTTGATCCGCGCTCCGCGGGCTGGCACGAACATTTTTCGCGCCAGCTTATCTCCTGCGGCGGAATCGACCGTAGCGGGGGCCAACCGAGTTGAACTGACAATCCCGCCGGTGGCCCGATCGACCGTGACAATTACCTCGGAAGTACCTTTCGAACAACTGAGTTTGCCCAATTGCCTTGGTCAAATTAGCCGCTCGGACTCGGGTAACCGTGTCACCGCGATGCTCGGCGCGGTCCCCAAGTTGGAGATGATTTGGCAGCGTCGCGGCGTCAATTTGGGCGGCCAATTGGAGGAGATTTCTCGCCGCTGGTGGGTGCACGTTAGCCCGGCTCATACCGCTCGTGAGGTCGAATTGGATGTTGGCCGTGGCATTCGCGCCGGAGTAGTCGTCGAGCTGGAACTCGACATCGCCGAACTTCCCGCCTTGACCACAGCCGCTTGGGCGTTGGCCGCGAGTGATAGTTCGGAGCCGGGCACTTTGCGGTTGCGGATGATTGCCACGGTTGATTCTCCCGGTCCAATCCGCTTGCTGTGGTCAAACCCAACTTCGGTCAGTGCGGTCGTTTCGCTGACGCTGCCCGATGTGCGCCCAACTGGTTTTCAAGGTACGATTCGCAGCCTGCTGGGAGTCGATATGCCACCGAGCTGGACGAGTTCCGAATTCGATCCGAACACCAGCTCCGTATCAGCTCAGCAGCCCCGTGTGCTCGATTCCGCCGATTTTACCGCGGCCTGGGAGGGCTTTGTCGGGCAAGTGCGTTTTGCGCGGCAGTACGATGGTGCCGGACCCACAACGCTGCGGATTGAACGCCAGAGCCGCTTGAATCGCACCGCCAAAGAATCGCATCGCGTAGTGGTTTACCATGATTGTTTAACGGTCGAGTATGCCTGCGAGTTGGCTGCTGATGGTGTCACTAATCAACCACTCGGCCTGCTGTTGCCGCCAGGGTTAACCGCCGAACAGGTCACCATCAATGACACCCCGCTAGAGAATTTGTTAATCGATCAACGCGTCGATGGCGAGACGGAAATTTTGCTGCCACGACTCGACGCCGGCGTGGGGGTGACGCTTGCTCTGCGGGGATCGTTGCAACTGCAGCCGCAAACCGTTTTCCGTCCACCCTTAATTCGTATCGCCGGGGTGGATGTGGTCGGCAGTGAGTATCGCTTGCTGCATGACGAAGCGGTCGTGGTCGAACAGCTCGCCGAGACACATGCGTCCGACGAATCCACAGGGCAATCCTCCGGCCGGCTAGGTTTGCCGCCGCCAAGTAACGAATTTGATCTGACCGCCGGCTTGGCACCGGTGGGCGCTTGGCGGCTTGAAACTCGCCAAATTGCCAGATCGCCTTGGTTGAGCCAGCAGTTTCGGTTGCGACCAAGTGTTGTCCAGCTGTCGGCCGAGTCGCTGGCGACGCTCCGCTGGGAAGATGGGCTATGGACGATGGAGGTCGTGTTTGATGTGGAGGCAACCAACGACGCGATCAATTTTCTTACGTTTGAGATTCCCAGCCGTTGGGTTGAAGGATTGAACGTTTATCCAGCGGTGAAATGGTCGGCCCAACCGGCAACCGATGCATCCACGCAACTAATTCGCGTCCTTCCCCGCCGTCCTGCCGACCAGCAACTTGCTGTCGGCGTTGATCAGGAAACCGGCGCTGATCAGGAAACCGGCGCTGATCAGGAAACTCAGCAATCCACCGGTGTGCAGCCCGAACAGCGGCTCAGAATTCGGATCACATCCATCTTGGAAACGACCAGCGAAGGCGGAGTTGCCGTACCCGACGTGCGACTGCTGGGGGACGGCCCTCGGACGCGTTACTTTGCGGCGCCGCGGCGTTTGACCAGCAACCCGATCGTTTGGCAGACGCAAAACTCGCGAGCTGAGAATTGCCCGCCGCGGTTCGCCGATGTCGCCCCCAGCGAACAGACGCACCAGTTTTACGAAGTGATTGGCGAAACCTTTTCCGCCAACTTGCAACCCGCCCCGGTGGGCTCTGGAGCGGCTCGGTCTCCGTTGCTCGAGGTCGAACTATTCCCCGGTGAGTTGGCTGGTGAGTTGGCTGGTGAGTTGGCTGGCAAAGCGTCCGCTGAGAGACTTCGGCCGGCTGCTGCGAACGCGTCGGTAACCGCTTTGCTGAGGCTACATTTATTGCCGGGAAATCGCGACGCGGTCCGGTTTCGCGTGCCCCCTGGTGCCAACATCTTGGGAGCTTGGGCGGGTGGCACCGCAATCGGCGTGCGGTGGGTGGGCGATCCGGCGGCTGACAAGAGCCAGCAAGTCGAGGTGCCGGTGGGGGTTAGTCGTTTGGCACAACAGTTAGTCCTGTTGGTGCGCTTGCCGAAACCCGCCGCCGGCCAACCGCTGGCGATCCCCACCGCCAGCGAATTGCCAATCGCGGCAACTTGGGTCTCGACGTACGATCAATCCGCTCGCAAATCGACAGCAGCTGGCATCGTGGTAAACAGTGGTGCGGTTGCAGAGACCGGTAACTCGACGGCGGATCGGCCAGACAGTCCGCTGGGCATCCCCGCAACTTGGACCGCCGCCCCGGCGAGGTCATTCCAGCGAGCCGCCGATTTGTTAGATCAACAGCCTCTGAGTGACGGTTGGCAAGCAGCCAGTCGCGAAATCTATCGAGACAGGATCGCCGCCGCCGTGATGGCGATTCTCGACGATGCGGTGGACAGCGTTGCCGAGCGTCCTTCCAACGAAAAGCGATTGTGGCTGCGGCCGTGGTTTGCGCGGCTACGGCAACTCGGCTGGCCCCAAGATTCAGAGGCTACCGAAGATTTAACTTGGCAGCGGCTCGACGCCTGGGCACCAAAACTTTTGCAACGCGTGTTTGGAAATGAATCGATCACCAGCCTGGAACTGGAAGCTTCGCTGCCGGGCACTTGGCTGCTTTCCGCGGATCACTTGGCACCTCAGCGGGTGATTCATATTGACGGCAGCAGCGCTACCGTGCCGGCCGTCATGCTGCCCAAGGTTTCAACGCAACAGTACCCATTCGCTGGCGTCGTGTGGAGCCTGGGGTTGACGTTGATTCTCTGGGGAGGGCTGGCGGTGGTCTATTTCGCCTGGGGTTGGACCATCAAGCTAAAACCTGCTGTGTGGTTGTTTTTGTTGGGAGTCCTGGCGTTGCCCTTTGCACCGCTGCCTGTCTCGCTTTCGGCTATGCTGGTCGCACTGACCGGGCCGCTAATCGACCGTCGTCGGTGATGGCTTACGAGTCGCCTGTTTGACGAGATGGCCGTCGACTTCGTTAGCCACGATCACGCCATAATTAATTGCCCCCAACCAACCGCTCATGATGATTCCCACGCTCCCGGCGTGATAAAGTCCTGGGATTTGCTCTGGTAGCGCGCGACTAACGCCTAAGCCCTCGAATTTGGTTCCAAAGCTGGCGCCCAATTCGTGCATCGTGTAGTGGTTAAAGGTCCGCGGCGTGGCGGCTTCCACACGCTCCACTTTTTCACGAATATCGGGAACGAAGGCGTCGAGTGCATCGAGCGTGGTTTCAATCAAGTCTTGCTTGCTGGCTTCGTACGCTTCCGGCGATAGATCGGACCAGTCCGCCCAGTTTGCGTTGGTGCTGCTGACGATCGCGTGGCGACGATGTTTGGACTGCGGTCGCGTTCGCGGATAATAGAAAGAGAATGTCCGGCTAGTGATGTCTCGACTGAGCAGTAGATCGGTGCGAAACTCTTCCGCCGTGCTGGTGAACAGCAAATCGCCACAACTCTCATCCACTTCGACTTCGGGTTTGAGTGCCATGTAGACTTGCGTGCTGCTGTTGTTCAAACGCACTTCGCGAGCGGCGTCGACAAAGTTAGCATCAAAAAACTCTTCACCGACTAACCGGAAGATTGTGGAGCGTAAATTTGAATTGCTGACCACCGCACCACAATCAATTCGCCGGCCTTGGACCTCCACGCCGACAACTTGGCCACGTTCCAGCACAATGCGCTCGACTGGGCAGTTGATCCGCACATCGACGTTGTTCTGTTTTAGCTCCCGCTGCATCCGCTCGATTAAGTCTTCCGTGCCACCCTCGTAGATGAATACGCCTTTGCTCATGAAATTGCTGAACACAATGCCATAGGTGATTGCGGGATCTTCCAGCGTCGAGCCGTTGGCGTAAGTAATGGGCTCCATCAACAGCCGCACAATATCGCCGCGACCGGGAAAGAAACGCTCAAACAATTCACCCGTGGTGGTCGCTTGATCATCGTAGAAGTTCATCCCCCGAGCGGTATCAAAGAAGGCTTCCACGGTCTGTTGTTCGACGCCGAAACGTTCGACCAGCAACCGCGTGAAATCGGCCCGATTAAAAGTGGTCGTCAGGGAAAACATTGGATTTTCAAAACGAATGTTTTCCAGTTGGACGATCCGATCAGCAATATCGGCCGACCAGTAACGACGGCAGCTTTTGATCATGCCGTGCGGAAAACCGTGCAAAGATACGTCAAAGATGTGGTTGCCGGGGCGTCGAAACCAAGTCGCTAACCCTCCCAATTTGTAGTGCTGTTCGAGCAGCAAAACTTGGTGGCCAGCCCTGCCCAAAATGTTGGCTGCGGTCAGTCCAGCCAATCCGCTGCCGATGACGACGACGTCGTAGCGAGATTGAGCACCTTTGAGAAAGTCACGTGGCATAGCGTTTTAAATCGTGTCGCGGTGAGAAAGAGAGCGCAAAGACAAATATTTTCGGGTAAAGTTCTCGGATAATGACTGAAGCGAGCGATCGACCCAAGCCCGGGGGAGAGGAAATTCTCCGCGACCATTGGTTTCCCGCCACGCCCAGTGTAGCATTCCGGCTATGAACGATCAGTCCAACACGATTACCGACTTGAAACAACTGGTGCGTCATTTCGTCAATGAGCGGCAATGGCAATCTTTTCACACGCCCAAGAATCTAGCCAGCAGCTTGGCGATCGAGACAGCTGAGTTAATGGAGCACTTCCAGTGGCTGACCGGCGACGAGTCGCTGGAGGTCAAGCGGGACGCGGAAAAATGCGGCGAAGTGGCTGATGAAATGGCTGATTGTCTAGCTTACTTGTTGGCCTTGGCAAACGTGATGGAAATTGATTTGTCTCACGCTTTGGCCGAAAAAATGAAGAAAAACGCCAGCAAATATCCACCCCCCGCCTAACAGCGGTCGATCATTGCTATTGAACTCGTCGGCTCTGACGAGCTATTCCCAAGTAGGGCGGGTCTCCAGGCCCGTCTGTCACAAGGTAGCGCGGGTCTCCAGGCCCGTCTTTCGCAGAGTTCAATGCGCTGGACGGGCCGGGAGTCCCATCCTACGGTTCCCGCTGGACAAAAAATGGCAAAACTTGAACGCAGCGGCTTACTTCTTGGCCTTCTATTCAGCTGCATCGTTGCGACGACGAAAGTCAGTGTGGCTGAAGAACCACAAGATGACACCGGCCAGCCCATTGCGTTACCTCAGTTGGTTTCGGCCGCGGACGCCATCGGGATGGAAAACAGCGGAATGGCCGACGACAGCCCGCTGGTGCTCGAAGAGCCGCTGGCTATCGATGATCCGCTGTTGCTTGAGGACGCGATCAATCAGGCGTTGGCCAGCGACGTGGAGAAAATCGTCGTTGCCAGCTCTAAATTACCCAAATATGAGTTTGGGGATTGGCTCGGTTACAATCCGGTTGAGAGTGATTGGACTTGGTTGCCAGCTGGCGATGATTTGGGCATGTTCAGCATGCAATCGCACCCTAGTTTGACTTTGGGCGAGCAGCATTCGATCGATGTTGGCGTGGGGCTGCATTTTCTCAATGGTCCCACCCGCACCGACATGCCCCCTCGGCTGTTCGATCTGGAGACAGCGTTTCTCTCGAGAACGACTCACGGCTCGAATTTCATGTTGGATTTGAAAGTCGGCGTGGGGGTGTTCTCGGACTTTGAGGGGAGCGCTCGTGAGGGAGTGCGATTTCCGGGGCATGCTGTTGGCTACTACGAAGTACACTCTGACTTGGCCACGGTGTTCGGTGTCGATGTGCTGGATCGCGACGACATCAGCGTGTTGCCGGTCGCCGGGGTTGTGTGGCGACCCACGCGGGACTTGGTTTGCGAACTGGTTTTCCCGCGTCCTCGTCTGCAACTTCGCTACAGCGAGGAACGAGCGTTTTACGTGGGCGCAGAATTGGGTGGTGATAGCTGGGCCATCGAGCGGGTCAACGGAGCGGACGACGTGGCCACTTATCGTGACATTCGCATTTTTTGCGGGATCATGCAGTTAGACGACGCGGAACAATCGGTGCTAGAAGTCGGTTACGCGATGGATCGTCGTCTGGAGTACCGTTCGGGGGTGGGTGATTACAGTCCCGAAGGCGCGTTGTTGCTGCGTTTGCGGCAAAATTTCTAGACTGCCTCTTGGCTGGCTGCTTGTTGAGTTCGCTCGCGGTCACGGACGCCCAGCAGGTACAATATGGCGTCCAATCCCAAGTTGGAAACAGCATGGTCAGCTTCCTCGCGGACCAGCGGTTTGGCATGAAAAGCGATCCCCAGCCCGGCGCGGCTCAACATTGGCAGATCGTTGGCACCATCTCCCACCGCGATCACCTGGCGACGGTTAATGCCTTCTTTTTCAGCGATCTGCTCCAATAATTCTGCCTTCCGCTCGCCGTTGACAATTTCCCCGACGACTTGCCCGGTCAATCGACCGTCGACAATCTCCAGTTCATTGGCGTACACATAGTCGATGCCAAGACGCGTCTGCAGCAAGCGGCCAAAGTAGCCGAAACCGCCTGAAAGAATCGCCGTGCGATATCCTAAAGCGCGGAGGTTTTCGATCAGTGTCTCGGCTCCCTCGGTTAAGTTCAATCGATCGGCCACGCGTTGCAGCATCGTTTCCGGAAGTCCCGCCAAACTGGCGACTCGCTCTCGCAGTGACGCGTTGAAGTCCAATTCGCCCCGCATCGCCCGCTCGGTAATTGCGGCGACCTGGTCACCACAGCCAGCTTCTTTGGCCAATTCGTCAATCACCTCCGCTTGAATCAGCGTCGAGTCCATATCGAAGACAACCAACCGCCGCGAGCGACGAAAAGCATCATCTTTTTGCCAGGCGATATCGACTCCCAAATCGTGGCTAATCCGCATGTAGCGGGCTTGCATCCGCGCTCGGTCAAACGGGTTGCCACGCAACCAGAATTCGACGCACGCACTCTTGGGAGCACCGCGGTCGATCCGGGGCGGACGCCCGGAGAGCCGATGAATGACGTCAATGTTGAGTCCCTCCGACGCGATCAACGCGGTTACTTCGGCGATCTGGCCGGCGGTGATCGAACGGGCGAGCAAAGTCAGAATGTAGCGGGGTTTACCCTGTTGCTCGACCCAATCATCATATTCCAAATCGAAGATCGGACGCACCTTGAGCCGCAGGTTGAGTTGATCGACTGGCGATTGCAGAGTGCTTTCGATGTCCACATCGTGCGGCACTCGGACCATGATCCCCAACAGCAGGGATTGATGAATCACCGACTGATTGATATCCAACACTTCGGCTCCCACGCCGGCCAGCACCGAAGTTAGGGATGCGGTTAGACCAACACGGTCTTCGCCGGTGAATCGCAGCAAGAAAATTTGTCCCATCGGATTCTATCGTTTGGTGTACGCGAGTCAGAGCCTTTAAATTAAGCTGCTTGTGAACAATCGTCGAGGCGATTAACGCTCAAAATTCCCGCATCCCGGTAAAGGAACATCGCTTGCAAGCTCTTGCCCCCTCAATCGACGATTACCTTGCCAGTTACCCAGACGAGGCCCCCCGCGTGCTTGCCATGCGTCAGTTTTTGGCGACACACCAGGGGCACGATCGAATTCGCCGGGACAACTTTCAGGGGCACCTCACGGCCAGTGCGTTTTTGGTCGATCCGAATCAACGAACGGTGTTGATGATTAAGCACCGCCGCTTGCAACGTTGGTTACAACCGGGCGGGCACATTGAATCGAGTGACCTGAGTTTGGCGGCAGCGGCTTGTCGTGAGCTGAGCGAAGAGACGGGCGTTCCCCGCGACTTGATGTCTGATCATGCCAGCGACGATGGGTCTGTTCCGTTGGATCTTGATAGCCATCTGATTCCAGCGAGTGAGAAGAAGCAAGAACCAGCTCATATTCATCATGATGTCAGATTTTTATTTTTGCTGACTGCCAAGCCAAACTTGCAATTGCAATTGGAAGAAGTCAGCGATGTCCGCTGGTTACCGCTCAATGAACTGGAAACGCTCGACGGTTTTGCCGCCGTGGGTAATAAAATTCAACGGTTAGTGTGATGATTTCGTTTTTTATTTCAGTGCTAAGTTTAACGCTGATTCTGACCAGTGGAGCCGCAATGTGGTTTGTGGTGGTCCGCCGCGATGACCCCGATCGCAAATCGTAGATTCTGCGGGACGCTTGGTCGTTGGGGCGGTGACCTGCCCGCCGGAGGCGGTTAGGGCAATGCTTCCGCCGGTCTTGCCCCGGTTCGGAGCAACAAGTGGCGGCTACATTGCTCGCGCACATAATTGCCTTGTCCGCCCGCGATTCGCCCTCGGCGAATCGCGGGCGGACAAGAGGGTCGGTTTTCAGAGGCTCGCTTGGTAGCTTCCAGTTGTGATCCCGTCCGGGGCAAGCCCGGCGGAAATCAACATTCCATTTCGTGCCCGAACTGGTGCGGCAGCGCGTGCGGCGCTGGCTACTCCCGCGATCATCATCACATACAAGTGAATCATGGGGAAAATCGTGGCATCCTGGAACATCCCGTTAATGAAATAGCCAACCAGCAAGGCTAACAGTAATGCTCCTGTTACCGCATGCTCACTTTCGGGCGGATTGCGACGGTACAGTTGCCAGCCAATGCGAGTCCAATATGCTAACAGCATTAAGAACAACCCCACGCCGATCATGCCTGTGTCGGCCAGCAGCGAGAGTAAAATGTTGTGTTGCACATATCCGGCGGCCGTGGCTAGTGGCAGATTCCAATCGCGGGCTTCCGTATAGGGTCGGTGATGCTCTATGTAACGTCCATAACCGTGTCCCATCAGGGGCCGATCTTTAAACATCTCCCAGGCGATAATCCCCAGCAGCGGACGTAATTGGATACTCTGCAGCGAAGCCTCCGCCGATAAGCCTTTATCGCGTTTGATCTTCAGCAGACTTTTGCCCAGCGTGCTGCTGCCGACAAATCCCACCATTAAAATCGCCACCATGGACCAGACTTGCAGCCGGCGTGGTAAACGCAAAAATAGAAAGAGTCCAACCACTGCTGCCGCGCCCATCCAAACGCAACGGGTTAAGGTGCAGTAGCAGCCGAGCAGTAACAACATCACCAACCCGCCGTAGCCCAACCGCCCCAAGCGACCGCTGTGAAAACCGCAAGCCAACGCCACGCCCAAAGCGGCGGTCATTAAAATCCCGTTGGCGCTGGGGTTCAGCAACGGGCCCCGGCCTCTGCCGTAAAATTCCCAAAGCGTGGGATCGACGATGTAGCGGGGAAAGACAAATTGCTGGAAACCCTTCGCCTCGAACACCGACATCACCGCTAAATAACCGCCCAACATCATGATCGCTCGATTCAACCACCACAAGTCATTGGACTGCAGGCGACAGCCCCGTGCGATAAAGTACAGCCCCGCGGGCATGGCAACGTAGAACAACCAACGCGGCAGACTCTCGGTACCGAACTCGCCGCTACCAAGCAGCGTGGAAACCAGCAAATAGGCTGCGAAGACCAGCAACAGCCAGTCGCCCCGCGAGAGTCGCTTGGGATCCGTCCAGCCGAGCTTGCGATGGATCACAAAAAAGGGGATCAACATTCCGAACAACAGCCGCTCGCTGCTGACCTGCAACGGCCCGTCGTAGTGCAGAAAATTCGGACCAAACAACGTACCAGCTATCAGCAAGACAATGCAGACCGCCAGCACCGTGCCCCAGCGGAGCAGGACAAACGACCAAACCAGCAGCGCCAAGGCTAATGAAAGGGCTACCAGTGTCATTGCCGGAAACGTATCCGCTTCGAGTAACTGCGAGCGTTCCGGTGGCCTTGGTTAACCTGACACCCTGGCCATTCGCGAAACATAGATCCGCGAAAACATAGCTCGCAATCAGCCGGCAAGCCAACAAGACGAAGGAAGTTCGTCGTGGCGATTCATTATCTCGCTTAGAACTTATCCGAAAACCCAAAACAACCGCGGCTAGCGCCAAAGCGGCTTACGGTTTTCGGATAGGTTCCTAACCGTGAAGTAACGGTTATGAGGATGAGGATGACGCGGTGGTGTGCAGCAGTTTGTCGAGGATGCCGTTAACGAATCGGGGGCTGTTTTTGTCGCCGTAACGACGGGCCAAATCAACCGCTTCGTTGATTGCCACTCGCCCAGGCGTCCCGGCCACCGTGATCTCGTAAGCACCCAAGCGGAGAATATTGCGATCGGTCACGGCCATGCGAGAGAGCGACCAATTGGCAGCCAATCGCGATAATTCACGATCGATTTCCGCTTGGTGCAGCAAGGTGCCCCGGAGCAATTTCTCAGCAAAGCTCGCGAGTGCTTTACGCCCCCGCATGCGGCGGATGATAAAGTCGTAAGTGTCCGCTTCGGCTCGACCTGGGTTCAGGTCGGCTTCGTATAACATTTGCAGCACGATCTCGCGTGCACGTCGACGCGTCGCCATTGCCTGCTTACCCCGTGGCCTCTTCCGAGCCATCATCTTCGCTCAGCATCTGAGCCATTTTCTCGGCGAGTCGGATGGCGTCGAGCAAGGCAGTTGCCGCTTCCACACCTTTGTTGCCGACGCTGCCGCCGCTCCGCTGGACCGCCTGCTCGACGTTCTCGCAAGTCAGCAACCCAAGGGCAATTGGTTTGTCAGAATCGACGCTGGCATTCATCAGCGCCGTGGTTACCGCTCGGTTGATGTGTTGGTCGTGCGTGGTTTCGCCGCGAATCACGGCCCCCAGCACGAGCACTCCGGCGATCGGCGGGCTGATGGCAAAATTCAGCGCCGGCAGCACCAATTCCCAAGCCCCAGCGACTTGAGCGACCACAATCCGCTCCTCGTCGATTCCGGCTCCCTTCAACGTCTCCAAAGCACCGGCCAACAAATTGTCGGTGATCGATTGGTTGTAACGGGAAACCACAATCGCGATGTAAGCGTCCGGCAAATCGCCGTCGATTCCATTAATTTCGATGGTCACGAGAAACTATTCCTTGATGCTAAGCAGAAATTCGGCGTTATTTTGAGTCTGTCGTAACCGTTGGGTCAGCGTGTCCATGGCATCTGCCGGAGACTGCTGAGAAAGTGCTCTTCGGAGCAGCGAGACTCGGCGGTGCTCTTCCGGATCCATCAACATTTCCTCACGGCGGGTGCCGCTGCGGTGCATGTCGATCGCTGGGAAAATGCGGCGTTCGACGATTCCTCGATCTAGAACCAGCTCTAAATTTCCGGTTCCCTTGAACTCCTCGAAGATCACATCATCCATTCGGCTGCCAGTTTCGACTAGGGCGGTTGCGATAATCGTCAGCGAACCACCCTCTTCGACTTTACGAGCCGACCCAAACAGCGCTTTCGGTTTTTGCAACGCGCCAGCGTCGAGTCCACCGGACATTAATTTTCCCGTCCCGCCTGCTTCTGAATTGTGGGCGCGACCGAGTCGAGTAATGGAATCGAGGAAGATCACTACGTCAACGCCGTATTCCACCATTCTTTTCGCTTTTTCGATAACCATCTGGGCAACTTGAATGTGTCGCGCCGGTGGCTCGTCGAATGTGCTGCTGATTACCTCGCAGTTGACACCTTTGACTTCCCGCTCCATGTCGGTGACTTCTTCGGGTCGCTCGTCGATCAACAGCATGATGACGTAAGCGGCCGGGTAATTTTTCAGCACGGCGCGGGCCATTTTCTGCATGATCACCGTTTTTCCAGCCCGTGGAGGGCTGACGATCAAGCCCCGTTGGCCAAAGCCGATGGGGGCGATCAAATCGATGACGCGGGTGCTTAAATCGCCCGACTCGTGCTCCATGATGATCCGTCGATCGGGGTGCAGCGGAGTCAAATTCTCGAAAGCGGCTCGCCGCGGTCGCTGCGAAGGGTCTTGGCGATTGACCGCCTCCACGCGCAGCAGCGCGAAATAGCGTTCGTTTTCCTTGGGGGGACGGATCTGCCCAGCCACCGTGCTGCCCGTTTGCAGCCCGAAGCGGCGGATTTGACTGGGCGAAACGTAAATATCGTCGGGACAGCTGATGTAGTGATGCTCGGGGCTGCGGAGGAAACCGAAACCGTCGGGCAAAATCTCCAGGGTCCCCTCCCCGTACATCAAGCCGTTCGCCTTCATTCGCTCCTTCAAGATGCGGAAAATCAGCTCCTGTTTCTGCAGCTCCTCAGCTCCTTGCAGCCCGTCGACGGCGGCCATGGCCAGCAATTCGTCGTGAGACATATTCTGCAAGTCCGACAGGTTTACCGTCAAAGTTTGATTGACCTGTTGAGGAATCCCCACGTCACGGCCGGAGCGGTTGGCCTCGTCAACGATCTCCTCGGGCAACGACAGCGGATCGCGTTCCGCATCGAGCTCGCGAATGCGTTGGTCGACGTCGGCGTCCGGGTGACGCGGCTTGTCGCGGGGCGACTCATTACGACGGCGGGGGCGGTCATTCCGAGGCCTGCCGGGGCGTGGATTCTGCATGATTGCACTGCGTTGCTGACAACGCGTTGATTCGAAAGATTAGAAAAGAGTGGGACGGGGACGGCCCGAGGATGGCAATGTGGAGGGTAATGATTGGGAAAAACGCAAATACTGTAAACAGTGATTAGGACCAGCAGTATCGAGTTCGGAAGCGTTCGCGTGCAGGCGGGCCGTCAACGAGTGGTATAACTGGTCAACCTGCAGCAGGAGCGTCTCCAAACTTCCTTGGTTTTCAATAATTTGCGTCGCTAGCCTGCGTTTTTCCGAGATGGGTAACTGACGTCGCTCACGCCGCTGTAGTTCGGCTGGAGACCAACCGCGCCGTCCGATCCATTGACGACGAAGCGTTTCAGGAGCGTCAACGCACCAAATTTGGTCGCAGAGTACGCCCCAATCTGCTTCCAGCAATAAAGGGGCGTCCAGCACTCCCACCGGAATCCCCCAGCCAGCAGCCCGCGACAAGCGTCGCAACGCCAAATGCCGCGCATAGGGGTGAATGACAGACTCCAAATAGTCTAATCGTTCCTGGCTCGCGGCGTCATCCCCGAACACATGCTGGGCCAAAGCTCGGCGGTCAATATGACCGCTTGCCATCAGTATTTCCTCGCCAAACATGCTGACCAATTGGGAGATCAACGGTGCCCACCGCAGGCACTTGTGGGCCAGTTGGTCGGCGTTCACCCACGTTGCGCCAAGTTCCCGTAGACGGCGGCCAACGGTCGATTTTCCGCCCGCTGGCGATCCCACAATCCCGATGATGACCATCGCAGAGCGACTCATGCTGTCCCAATATATACCAGGGATTAAACCCAGATTTGGCAGCTCACACGCCCCGCGGCGCCCGCAGAAAAGTTTTTCAATTTTCTTAAGTTTCTCGATTCTGACCCCGTCGCCGCCGGAAACGGGGTTGTAAAACGAGCAAAATTTGCCCGTTCAGCGAGCAGGCTCAGCGAACGGTGCGATCCTCGGCGAGATACATCATCGCGCCGCAGGAGGGACAGCGAACCGCTTGACCTAGATAGAGCCGGTTCATCATTTGCGAAGTCAGCGTCTGGAAACAGCCGCCGCAATTCTCGCCTTCGACCGGAGCCAACGCCTCTTCACCCCGCGCGGCGACAATTCGCCGGTAATCGACCAGTAAACTCGCTGGCATCTGTTCTTCGGCTACTAGCAGTTCGCTCTCCACGCGTGCCAACTCGACAGCCAGTTTTTCCAGCTTGGCGTTGACTTTCTCGACCATCGCCGCTTGGTCTTGCTCGCGTTGCTGCAAATCCTGCTGCAACTCCGCTCGCTCCGCTTCCAGCACGTCGATCCGTTCCAGGGCCTCGAGGATTTCGTCCGAGAGCACATCGTTGGCTTGGCGATCGGCCGCAATCTGCTCTTTCAACAACGTGTACTCGCGATTGCTGGCTGCCGTGTTCAATTTGGCTTCCAGTTGCGAAATCCGGTCTTCACGCGACTTTAACTGCAATTGTTTTTCGTCCGCCGCCAGTTTTGAGCTCTTAAGTTTTCCCACAGCCGCTTCGACCGCTTCGCGATGCTGAGCAAATAAACGCTCGCCCGCTTGGATTTGCCGCGGTCCTCGCTCCAACTGACTCTTCAGATCGCTCCGCTGACGCTGGATGCGATGCAGCGTGCGGAGCAATTCCATGGAGACGGTTGTGGCTGATTCAGAGGACATAGGGGGGCTTATTGGGCGGACGGGGAAAAACCGGACTCACGCGGATCGTACCAATACTCATCTATTAAGTTCCGACGCTGAAGCCCTCGCGTCAACCCACCTTGGTGACAATGACACCATTCGCGTTGGCCAGCTCTGCAGCGGCCAGCAACCTGACAGCGGTGGCTTGCCAACCGGGCGGCGGGCAATCATGCTTGGGGGGAAAGCGACGCTGGCGGGAAACTTTGCTATAGTGAGCGGATCGTCTGAGACGGCCCAGCCCCGGGCACATGGATGTGCATATGATTGCCACCTGAGGGTTTGCCACAGCTATGTTTGAATCGAATGACTCGTCCAGCGAAGTTTCCAGCAGCGGCCAATCCTCCGCTGATCAGGCACCTTCCTCCGCCGAAAACTCTCCTGCCAGCGACCGCGATTGGTCCAGCCTGTACGGTTACATTTCCCGGATTCGCGCCCGTGTCGGCCAAGTCGTCGTCGGCCAAGATGTGGTTGTCGAGCGGTTGTTGATCGCGCTCTTCACCGGCGGCCACGTGTTGCTGCAAGGCGTGCCCGGGTTGGCCAAAACATTGCTCGTCTCGGCGATGGCTAGAAGCATTCACTTGGACTTCAGCCGCATCCAGTTCACCGTCGACTTGCTCCCCTCCGATATCGTCGGGTCCGAGATTCTGGACCAAAAGAAGAACGAGTTTCGCATCCATCGAGGTCCAATTTTCACCAACTTGCTGCTGGCCGACGAGATCAACCGGGCGGCTCCGAAAGTGCAAAGCGCGCTGCTCGAAGCGATGCAGGAGCACAAGGTCACGATCGGCAATCAAACATTTACTTTGCCAGCTCCGTTCTTGGTGATTGCCACGCAGAACCCAGTGGAACAGGCTGGCACGTTCGAATTGCCCGAAGCCCAGCTCGACCGTTTCATGCTCTGTCATCGGTTGGGCTATCCGACGCCTGCCGAGGAACGCGAAGTGTTGCTGCGGAATGCTCGCCTGGGTGTCCGCCGCGAAGGGGGCGGGGCTGTGGCTCGAACTGAGTTTGATGTGTTGCAGCAAGAGTCGGTGGGGACGGCCGAGGACTTGATCGGAGCAATGGAAGCGGTTGGCCAGATTCACGTCAGCGAAGCCTTTACCGACCACGTCGTGGAAATTGTCAACCGCACGCGTAAAGATCCACGCTTGGACTTCGGTTGCAGCCCGCGAGCTGGCATCGCCTTGATCAAATCAGCGCGAGCCAGGGCACTGATCCAAGCTCGCCACTACGTGGTTCCCGAAGACCTTTACGCCCTGGCCGAGGATGTCATCCTGCACCGCATCCGGCTCAGCTATGAGTCGTTGGCCGATGGACTAACCGGCCCGCAAGTGTTGCAAGAAATTTTGGCCGACGTCGGCGCACCCTCGCATCATCGCGGGGTCCAAAACGGCCAACCGCAAGTTGGTTAACTCGCGGGACTGTTCGCATGCCACAAACTCCCCCTCCAGCCGGTTTTCATGGCAGCTTGCCGCCGAGCCAACCGCTCGACGCGCGCAAGTTCTTGATCGCCGTGCGACGCTTGGCTGACAGCCTCAGTTACGGCACCGATCGCTCGCCCTTTCTCGGCTCGGGGTTGGAGTTTGTCCAGTCGCGACCCTATGCGGCGGGCGACCCGATCAAGTCGATTGATTGGCGAGTCACAGCGCGGACCGGAAAATTATTCGTCAAAGAATACGAAGCCCCCAAGCGGTTGCCAGCCTATTTGGTGATCGATACCTCGGCCTCGATGGTGATTTCGTCGACGCCGCGGAGCAAGTACGAAACGGCGGTCCAGGTTGCCGGAGGATTGGCACTCGCTTGCCTCGATCGCATCAGCCCGGTGGGCATGTTGGGCGTCGGTCAGCGGGCGCTGCATTTACAACCGACGCTCGCTCAAGACCGTGTGCTGCAGTGGCTGTATCGCCTCCGCAATTACCGCCATGATGAAACGACCTGTCTGGGCAACCGACTCGCCGAGCTAGGCCCCAGCCTGCCAAACCGCGTGTTGATGATTATCCTCAGCGACATGCATGACCCCACCGCTCTGCCGATCGTGCGTCGGTTGGGCCAACAACACGACTGTTGCGTGATTCAGTTGCGTGACCCGGCCGAACAAAGTCTGCCCCAAACCGGTTTTTTTCGCGGTCGCGAGGCGGAAAGTGGTCGGCGTTTCGTGGCCCACGGTCGCACCCGCTGGAACGACCCCGACGCGTTGCGAAATTCGCTGAGGCGCGGTGGCATCGACCATTTGCTGTTGGAGACCGACCAACCGATTGCGCACCGGCTACGGCGATTTTTCGCCGCTCGCGGATTGCTCGGCAAAGGAGCCCGATAAATGCTCGTTCCTGACATCAAGCTGCCGCTGTCATCGCGTTTTATGACCTGTTTGTTGCCGGTCTTGCTGCTACTTGCCAGCCCGCAACACGCGACTTTAACGGCCGATTCTAACTCAGCAAGCGAAACGCCCGCCGCCGCGGCAGACGATGCGCCACCGCCAACCGGTGACCAGCCGTTGGCGATCACCTCGGTGGGGCTGCCTGTGGAGCTGAAACAAATCGTGCTGCCCGGCGCGGAACTGGCCGTCAAGCCGCTGGCTGATCGTCACGAACCGTTAATCTTGCGGATCGTCGAGGTCTTCCAGCACGGTTCGGACCATCGTTATGACTTGGAGTTCTACGCCTTGGAAGCGGGACGCTATGACTTGGCCAATTATCTGGTGCCGGTCGATGGTGAACCGTTGGACGAACCACTGCCGTCGCTGCCGGTGCAAGTCGATGCGACATTGACGGCTGGGCAAATCGTGCCGAATGAGGTTGATCCGGGAACGCTTCCTCAGCTGGGCGGTTATCGCTTGGCGGTTCTGCTGGGGATCATTCTTTGGGTGCTGGGTTTGCTAGCGTTGATTTTTGGTGGTCGCCGCCGTCAACCTGTTGTCGAAGTCGCTTTGGCAAAGCCTGTGACGGTGGCAGATCGGCTTCGTCCGTTGATTGAGAAAGCGCGGGATGGAAAACTTTCCGCCGGACAGCAAGCGGAGCTGGAACGCAATTTAATTTCGCTGTGGGTGCAACGTTTACAGCTCACCAAACTTCCACCCGGCGAAGCTTTCCAACAACTGAAACAGCATCCCCAAGCCGGTCCCTTGCTGTTGCAACTCGAGCAATGGTTGCATTGCCCCAACCCGCAGCAGCCAGTGGATATGCGGAGCTTGCTGGCTCCCTACGAACAGATCTCGGCGGCGGAGGTGGAGGGATGAGTGGTTGGAGTTTTACTTATCCGTTCGTGTTATTGTTGCTGCTGATCCCCGCCGCCCTGATCGCGCACTTGTGGCGGCGGCAAGGTCGCGAAGTGGCGATCCCGCTCGATCATGGCGATCAACCGAGCGGCGACGGTTGGCGACGCGTAATCGGTTGGTTTGAGATGTTGCCCGGGCTGGTGCTGGCGGTTGTCATCGTGCTGCTGGCCGGGCCACAAGAGGTTGGTCAACCGCGGACCAAACGCGCTTTGACGAACATTGAATTTTGCGTCGACATCTCGGGCAGCATGACGGCCAGCTTCGGTGAACAGACTCGCTACGAAGCCTCGATGCAAGCGATTAGCGACTTTGTTAACGATCGCCAGGGAGACGCTTTCGGACTGACTTTCTTCAGTGACATCGCCCTGCAGTGGGTCCCCTTGACGACCGACACATCGGCCTTTGAGTATGCGTTGCCATTCATGGACCCGCGGCGGCCGTTGCCCGCCGGGCTCGGTGGCGGGACGCAAATCGGTCGCGCCTTGGAAGATTGCCGGCAAACTTTGATCGAACGCGAGCAAGGTGACCGCATGATCGTGTTGGTTTCCGATGGAGCCAGCGCTGATCTGTCCAGCGGACGCGATGCCGAGATCGCCGCCCAGCTGAAGGCCGACGGGATTGTCTTGTACGACATTCACGTGGCCGATGGTGATGTGCCCGATCAAATCGTCAACTTGGCTTACCTGACCGACGGCGAAGTTTTCCAGCCCGGTGACACCGAAGCGTTGGCGGGGGTTTTCAAGCGGATTGACGGGATGCAGAAAACGCGTTTGGAAAAAGTTGCCGCGGAATCACACGACTTCTTTTTGCCGCCGGCGATCGCCGGCTTGTCGTTGCTCGGCTTGGCCGTGGTGAGCTTGTTCGGGCTGAGGTACACACCATGGTAGCGGAATTGGTCGCCGGGGGTGTTTTCTTGGTAGTGTTAATCGCCGAGTGGCTGCATCGACGACGCGTCGCCAACTTGGCCCCGTTGGCTTTTGGCCCTGGGCGTCGACCCTCGCTGTTGGCTTCGGTCGCTCCGTTTGCACGCGTGCTGGCGATTACGGCCCTGGCTTGGGGCTTTTCGACGTTGCTGATTGTAAAACCCAAGTCGTATTTGCCAGCCGGCCAAGTGCAGCCGGGCAAAGAGCAACGGCTGCTGGTCGTGCTCGATGTTTCCCCCAGTATGCGGTTGGAAGACGCCGGCCCGACTAGCAAACAAACTCGCAAAGGGCGAGCCCGTGATCTGATGCGATCCTTCTTTGAACGCGTCCCGGCCGAACAATATTTGGTCTCCATCGTGGCGGTTTATAATGGGGCAAAACCCGTTGTTGTCGATTCCAAAGATCTCGACGTGGTCGATGCCGTGCTGGGCGATCTGCCCCTTTATCAAGCGTTCGATTCGGGGAATACGCGGTTGCTCGATGGGCTACGCCAAGCCGCAGAGATCGCCAAACCTTGGAATCCGGCCAGCACCAGTCTGATTCTTTTGACCGATGGTGATACCGTTCCGCCGCAAGGCATGCCGACGATGCCAGCCTCCATCGGCAGCGTCTTGGTCGTCGGTGTCGGTGACCCGCAACAAGGTTCGTTCATTGCCGGCAAGCAGTCCAAGCAGGATGTGTTTACGCTACGACAATTGGCGACTCGCCTGCGGGGCACCTACCACGACGGGAACAAGGCCCATTTGCCGAGCTCTGTGATTGCCAGCATCGTGGCCCGCGGCGAGTCCAACCAGCGAGAACCTTGGAGCCGCCGCGAATATGCCCTGCTGGCTATCGGACTTGGCGGCTTGCTGTTCGCCCTGCTACCCTGGTTACTGGAAAATTTTGGCACCAGCTATCTGCCCGGATCGCGACAAATGCAGGGATCCCAACAAATTTTCCCGAGAAAAGCTAGCCTCGCCCCCGGCAATCCGATATACAAGACGGGGTAAGGCGGTCGGCTCGGAATATGTATCCCCGCAAACAAGGCAGCTGCAAGATGCGTCTATTTATGATCCTTTGCTGGTTGATGGTCCCCGTTTTGGCTTGGGCCTATCACCTCGGCCCCGGTCAAACCCAACTCAAATTGGACGACTCGTCGAGTTTGCTACGTCAAGCCAGCTTGGCTGCGGCAAACGACGACTTCACCGGTTCCCGCACGCTGCTCAACGAAGCACTTGCCAAATTGCCAGCTGATCGTGTTGTCGATGCTCAGGTGATTCGCTTGGAATTGGCTAAAGCCCAAATGCAGTCGGGTCAACTCCCTGAAGCTCGCCTCGCCCTCGATGGGCTGCTGCAAGAATTGCAGGCAAGCGATGCGATTGACGAGCAACTGGTTGCGGATACCCGTGCCGCGCTCGCCAACGCCCAGTACCACATGACTTGGCTGATGCGACTCGAAGGTTTGCCCGCTGAGGAATGGGAACCTGAAATTGATGCCGCTCGCCAGCACTATCGCTTGCTGGCAGAAGCCGCTCAGGCCGCCGAGCAAGATGATAAACTGGCCAGCCACCAACACGATCTGGAGGCCGCCATCCGCTTGGCTCGCATGGACCTCGACGAATTACAAGCACTCAAGCTCCCCTCGCAGTGCCAAGGTTGCTGCAGTGGCCAATGCGATAAGCCCGGCAAAAAGAAGAGCAAGAAGAAGGGGAAGAAAAAGGCAGCGGGATCGAACCTCGGACCACTCCCCGATGGTTCCGGCGCCTAAACGCACTGCACTTCTCTGACTTATTTTGTCTTTGACCGTGGCGGTTCCTGCGCTACGTGTCTTTCTCGGGGCGCGGAATCGTTGCGTCGTTGGGCTTGAGGTGTCGTTGGGTTCTCCTGGCGTATCCAGCAAGTCACCCACAAAACTTTTTGCTTGGCTCCACGTGTCGCCAGCTAGCTAGCTATCATGGGGCTGGTCTAAAAGCGTGTGTCTGGCGATCCGCTCGCCCCACGCTTCGGCTGCCGACGTTGTTTTGTTTGCCTTCCACCCAGATCACCATGCGTGTAATTCAATGAATTGGAAGACTTGCTGCTGGACCGGTTTGCTCTCGATCGTTTTCGTGACAGCTGCCTCATCTGCTACGGCGCAGGTTGGAGGCGGCACGCTTCCACTGACGCAGACTCGTGTGGTGCCAGCTTCCCCGGTAACGCAAGCGCAACCTCTCACTCCAGCCGCCGCGATGGCAATGCAGCAAGCCGCCCCAGGACAATCTCCAGCGAACGCTTCCGCTGCAGAATCCGCCGATCCCGCGGCAGCTTGGGAACAACATAGGTTATCAAAGATAAAGCAAATGAAGTTTGATCGTCGACCGTCGACGATCCTGAACTTATGGGTCAAAGTGAATCAACCCGCTCCCGAGGCGGCGTCAGGGGATGCTGAGGCTGCCGCACAAAATGAAGATGCCAGTAAGGCTGTGGACCAACCGGCGGCGTCCGCTAGCAAGGAAGCTGCTGCGGAGGAAGCCGTCGCGGAGGAACCAGATGCCGCGGAACCAGTTGCTGAGGATGCGGCCCCCGCCGAAGGCGAGCGCACTGCTGAGGAATCGGCTACAACCGAATCGACCGAGGAAGAATCAACTACAGAGGATGTGGCCGGCGACGGGGCGGCACCTGCGGCTGAGACACCTGCGGAGCCCGCTCCGGAAGAAGCGGTTCCCACGGCTGAACAGCGGGCCGCTTATGACGCTTTGTTGATCGACTTAAGCGAAGCGGTCACGCTGGGCAAATGGGAACATTTTCGTGAGCAACTGTTGGATCGCGAGCAACTGAGCGAACCCGAAGCGTTGGCGGTTTACGAGCGATTGTTGGCCGAAATGACTGCCCAGGCTCAGTTGGACTTCGAACAGGTCGTCGGGCTTACCGAGGAGATGCAACAATTTCTTCAGTCAACCATGGCGAATCGCCGCAACAATCCGGCGGCCCGCTACGCCGAGCAAAATGTTATCAACTTTGATGATCTGCTGTGGATCATGCGTTCTTCACCCGTTGCTCTGCGAGACGTGGACATCAGCCGGATTGCCAGATTGCTTCAGTCGGCTTTAAGTGAAGGAAATCAGTTGGCCGATTTTGTCGATGCGCTGGAGACGCTCGACGCGGAGTTGATTGCCCGGCAAAAAATTGCCCTGCTGCTCAGTTCGGCGGGCCGCGACGATCAAACGGCTAGATTTCTGCCAACGCTTGAAGAGGCGACCGATCAAGAGGATGCTGAATCTTTGAATCTGCTGGCGCGTCATTTTTTGGCCAGCCACCGACGCGATGGTGACGCTGAATTGCAAACGCAAGCTTGGCGCGCCACGTTGGCGGTGCTCGATCTGAAAAGTCCCACCGAGGCCCAACGTAACGAAGCATTGGCGCGGGCGGTCGGCCAAGCTCCGCTGTTGGAAGACGAACTGGGGAATGCTTGGCTCCGCGAGTCGTTCACCGAGGAAGTGACCCGTGGCCAAGAAATCCTCGCCTCGATCGGCACGGCAACTTCGCAACGTCTTGCGCAAACGCCTCAAGATGGCGATGGCCGCACCCGCAACCTTCAACTGCAAAAGTCGGCGGTCGATGCGTTGCTCGATTCGGGCCAGGAGCTGACCGCTGAATGGGCCGGTATCCTCAATATTCTCGCCAACAATTGGCTGAAGGAAGCTGAGGTTGCTCGCTCGTATTCCAGCAGTAATCGCTTCGGCCCCTCGATGCGTCGCGACCGCTACGGCAATCTCTATTATGTCGATCCCGCCGACGCTTCGATGGAGCAACAGCAAGTGATGCGGATGGGACAAATCAATCCCGTCGATGTGGCTGAGATTTTGACCACCGCGCCGCAAGGAAAATGGTTCGAGGTCATCGATGCCAGCCTGCAACCTCAATTCACGATGGCACTCTGCCGATTGTGGCTCAAAGTCAACGAGGACGCCAAGGCATTTCCTTATATCGAACAATTGGCGGGAACGCACCCCGAGACCGCACGCGAATTGGCTGAGGAATTCCTCCGCGTTTGGACCCGAAATCATAATCCCAACGACACGCAGCAACGCACCAATTCTTACATGTTCATGTTTGGTTATGAACAAAAAGCGGAAAGCATCCCGCTGACCCGCTCCAAACAAGAACGCAACCTTGAAGAGTTATCAGAGTGGGTAACGCGAATCCGTAAATTGCCCATCGAAAAACTCGATGAGAATCTTTTGGTCGCCGCCTTTATGACTTGCCACAGCGTGGCCGAAGTCTTCGATATCGAGCGGATCGAGCAAGTATTTGGTGCTTGGCGTGGGATTGAGCCGGCGACCATGGCTGGCTTGATTCAAAAGATGCGAAATAACTTGGCCGGTATCTGGCGTGATCCCAACGTGCAACGCGACGCCCAAACCAAACGTCGCAAAGCAGACATCGAAGCGGAAGTAAAACGCGGATACCAAGTGGCCAAGGAAGTGATCGACCAGGCCCTCCAGGAACATCCTGGCCAGTGGCAATTATTGTTGGCGAAAGCGGCCACCATGCATGACGAGAATGATTTTATTCAAGAGGTATCGCCCTCGTCGGCTTTCAGCGAGCGGCGTCGGCAAGCTTTCGCGGTCTTCCAGGAAGCGGCCGCGGCTTACGTTGCCGTGGCCAGCGATTTACCGCAGGAAAAACAAAAGAACGATGCCTTTGATTATTGGTTCTACGCCGCCCTGGGAGCCACCGACTTGGGCGGACTGAGCGAAAAGAATCGTCCGGTCGATTCCGAAATCGATCGCTTGGCGGAAGTGCTGCAGTCGCTGCCGGGTGAAGTTGGCCAGCGACATCGTGATCGGTTTGCTAACGCCCTGTTCACGCGGATGAGCGCCGTTAATCCAGCCTGTAAATTTCGCTACCTCGAAGCGGGCTTTAAATTGGTAGGTGATAATCCCCAGGCCGAAGAAGCTCGCAAGGTTTACGATTATTATCGAGATCTGATCACCGAGTTGGAACTGGTCGTGCGACTTGATGGCAACAGCTCCGTCGGGAACAGCGAGCCCTTTGGGATCTACGTTGACCTGCGACACACCAAAGAGCTGGAACGTGAGTCGGGTGGCTTTGGCAAATATTTGCAGAATCAAAACAACATGGCCTACGCTTATAATTATGGCCGTCCGACCGAGAATTATCGCGACAAGTTTCAGGATGGGACAACGGCCGCTCTGCAAGAGCATTTTGAGGTGCTCTCGATCACTTTCAATCATCCCGACACGACCAGTCGCGCGGTCAAGCCGAGCGGCTGGCGGGTCACTCCTTACGCGCATATCTTGCTGCAGCCACGCGGTCCCCAAGTCGATAAGGTGCCCAGTTTAAAACTGGATCTCGACTTCCTCGATACGTCCGGCTACGTGGCCTTGCCAATCATCTCCAAGCCGCTGCCGATCGATGCTACCACGGAAAGCAAGCTGCAGACTGAGACGGAGGAACTGAGTTTGGTGCAAGTGCTCGACGAACGGCAAGCGACCAGCGGTAAATTGATCGTGGAAACCAAAGCCACCGGTCGTGGCTTGGTGCCCGCCCTGGAAAGTTTGGTGGACACCGAACAGACCGAGTTTGAGCTCAGCGAGGTCGAAGACTCGGGGGTCAGCGTGATCGAGTTCGACAAGGAGGCGACGCTGCCGGTGGTGCTCTCCGAACGGACCTGGACGCTCACCTATGTCGCTAAAGATCCCACCGGGCCGCCGGCGAAGAATTTTGCTTTTCCAAAACCGGTGGTGGAAACCAAGGAAGTGCGTTACCAACGCTACGTTGATGCCGATCTTGAAGACGTCGCAGCAAGCATCGCGCTGGTGGAGGCTTACGGAACGTCGAGTCGAGCTAGTTGGATCATCGCACTCTGCGGTGGTGCTGGATTGGTGATTTTGATCGGTTTGATTTTGGCGATCCGAAGTTCGTCGGCGGTGTCTGGAGAAGAAGAGGTCGCCGAGCCGCTGGAGATCACTCCTTTCTTGGTACTGGGCCGCTTGAAATCCGCTTACAGCGACGATTCTTTGCCAGCCGACCAGCGGAATCAACTGCGTGATGATATTGATCGCGTCGAACGTCACTACTTCGCCGAATCCAACGGTACCGCGGTACCAAATCTGCAGGAGATTGCCCAGCGTTGGAAAATGCAAGCGGTCTGAGCGGTGTAGGACGAATGAAATCAAACTATCCTTATTATTTTGCGAACCAGGCACGGCAAGCGAACGCCGACCTAGAAGTCACTTGCAAATACTCGGGTGCGGTTGTGGCCCGCGTCGCCCAAGCGGACGCGACAGTCGTGGAGGGGGCGATCGCCGCAGCGGTGGAGGCTGTCGAACCACTGCGGCAGATACCCCCCTATGAACGCCAAAGGGTGCTCAGGCATTGCGTTCGTCGCTTTGAGGAACGGTTTGCCGAGTTGGCTGATGTGCTGTGCGTGGAAGCGGGCAAACCGATTAAGGATAGCCGTGGCGAAGTCGCTCGCTTGATCGACACTTTTCAAATTGCCGCCGACGAATCAGTTCGTGCTCACGGGGAAACTTTGAATTTGGAAATCGGTCCCCGCACGCGCGGCTATCGCGGGTTCACGAAACGTGTTCCGCTGGGGCCTTGTTCGTTTATCTCGCCTTTTAACTTCCCGCTAAATCTGGTCGCCCACAAGATTGCCCCGGCGCTTGCGGTCGGCTGTCCGTTCGTGCTCAAGCCGGCCAGTTTGACGCCCATCGGCGCGTTGATGATCGGAGAAATATTAGCCGAGACCGACCTGCCTGAAGGCACCTTTTCAATTCTGCCATGCACTCGCGATAGCGCGTCGTTATTTACCACCGACCCCCGCCTCAAACTACTCAGCTTTACCGGTTCTCCCGATGTCGGTTGGGAGTTAAAGTCCCAAGCGGGCAAGAAAAAAGTGGTGCTCGAATTGGGAGGCAATGCGGCTTGCATCGTCGACGAAGGTGCGGACCTTGATGACGCCATCGCCCGGTTGATTGTCGGAGCTTTTTATCAGTCGGGGCAAAGTTGTATCTCGGTGCAGCGCATCATTGTCCATGAATCGCTGGCCGCTCAGTTTCAGCAGCAATTCGTCGAGGCTGCCCAAATTTTGAAAATGGGCGACCCGCGTGACGAAGAGACTTTCATCGGTCCAATGGTTTCGGCACAAGCTGCCGAGCGAGTTGAGCAATGGGTCGAGGAGGCCAAATCAGCCGGAGCAGAGGTGCTCTGTGGCGGAACGCGTGAGGGTGCCATGCACGCGGCAACGGTGCTGAAGAATGTCCCTCGCGAGGCCAAACTCTATCGTCAAGAGGTCTTCGGCCCTGCTGTGTTGATCGAAACGTTTCGCGATTTTTCCACAGCTCTCCAGTTGGTCAACGACAGCCGTTATGGCATTCACGCCGGCGTGTTTACCCCTCGGATTGATCGCGCGATGGCCGCTTGGGATACGTTGGAAGTCGGCGGTGTGTTGATCAACGAGATACCCTCCTGGCGCGTGGACAATATGCCTTACGGTGGCGTCAAAGATAGCGGTTTAGGACGTGAAGGAGTTCGCTACGCCATGGAGGATATGACTGAGATCAGGTCATTGGTGCTGCGTGACCCAAGACGCTAGCCACGGTTCCTCGTTTTGAACCGGACTCCTCGCGTTCAACCAAACGGTGGCTAGCGCCCAAACCGCTAACCGTGCGCTAACCACGGCCACCCCGCGTTGGCACGCCCAGCGGAACAGCTCGATACATCTGATTGGGTGGCGTTGCAACGCGTTAACCGCACTGCCCACACTTCTACTATTGCATCCGCTATAATTTGCCAAGTAGTTCACCTGGGTGAATAGCTGTCTGGATGGGATTCACCAAGAGGCTCTCAGCGTTCCTTATTCAATTTGCTTGCCGTCAGCAGAGTCCAAAAGCTAATTCCTGGGAAGTGGTTTCGCAATTTGCAGGTACATGAGTATGAGACAGTCGCGTTAGTCAGCATTCCGTCCGCCGCATTTCTCGAATTATGTGCAGGGATCAACATGAGCTTTATAAGCTGGGTTCAGAGTTTGCTATCACACCGAGGACGCGCGCTGGCCGAGTATCGATCCGGAATGAAGAAAGCGGGCAAGCGTGATTATCAAGGCGCCATCATCGATTATACGGCGGCCATTCTCAGAGAAGACACGCCCCATGATCTGAAGACAATGGCTTTCTACAACCGCGCACTCGCCTACTCCGCCATTCACGAAGACGAGAAGGCGGCGCAAGATCTGGATACGGTGCTCAAGATGCCGGGGGTCTCGCAAAGAGTGAAAACCGCGGTGCTGCGGCGAAGGGAACGACTTCGGCAACGAGCAGAAAAGGAGGAGAAAAGTTCTTAGTGGGCTTGCTTTAATCCCGCTTAACAACTGCTAAAATAGAGCGGAAGGCAAGCCAACCGCGCGGATGCGAGTTGAATTCTCACGTCACTCACGAAATCCTGGTCCCATGACTTTTGCTCTTGATCGACGTTACGCGTTCATGGCAATCATTTTTGGTTTGCTGTGCAGCATTTTCACGGCCCAAGAGAGTGTCGGCCAGGAAGACGACGTCACGGCGAAGCATGATGATGATGGTGTCAAACCGCCGGCGCTCGCTGTTGAAAGCAGTTTAATAGATTTTCTGCGGGATATTCAGCCGATCCTGCGAAACCATTGCTACGAGTGCCACGCGGGAACGACGGAGGAGGGCGGGCTTAATCTGGGCGTTAAGAACGCCGCGCTGCGTGGAGGAGTGAGTGGCGAGGCGATTCTTCCCGGTAACAGCAAAGAGAGTTTGCTGATTCAATTGGTGTCGGGGCTCGAAGAGGATCGCCTGATGCCCCCCGCCGGCAATCAGCCACTGAGCGATCCTCAAGTCAAACTGCTGCGAGCTTGGATGGATCAAGGTGCGCATTGGCCTGACGGAGTCGACGTGGCCGATCCCAAGTTGGAACGAGCGAAAACGCATTGGGCCTTTCAGCGGCTGAAGCCCATGGAAGCACCTCCACAACATGACGAGGATCACTGGTCAAAGGGGCCCATCGACTGGTACGTGTTGCGTCGACTAAAGGATGCTGGGCTGCGGCCAGCGCATCCAGCCGATGCGAGAACTTTGGTTCGCCGTTTGTATTTTGATTTGATTGGATTGCCGCCGACGCCAACACAAACAAAGGCATTCATCCTCGCTCATGCTGAAAACGCCGACTTGGCGATTCAGCGTCTGGTGGACCAACTGCTCGCTTCGCCCCGTTACGGGGAGCGTTGGGCAAGGCATTGGCTGGATGTGGCACGGTACGCCGACAGCGACGGCCAGGAAGCCGATCAGGACCGTCCGCACGCTTATACCTATCGCGATTTTGTCATTCAAGCATTTAATGACAATCTGCCCTACGACCAGTTTGTGCGTTGGCAAATTGCTGGTGACGAATTCCAGCCCAACAATGATGCCGCGGTTGCTGCCACTGGATTCTTGACTGCCGGCCCCGCTTTCAAATTGCCCGACTCGTTCCTCGAAAGCGAACGCCTTAGAAATCGGTTCAACGAATTGGATGACGTGATCTCCACGTTGGGTTCAGGTTTCTTGGGGATTACAGTCGGCTGTGCACGTTGTCACGATCACAAATATGACGCCTTCTCAGCGAAAGAGTATTACCAATTGATGGGCGTCTTTCACAGCGGCGACCGCGTGACAGCCAAGTTGCCCAGTGGAAAAGAAGGCTTCTTCTTTCAAGACTTTGACGCCGAGCGTCGCGCCACTTGGCTGTTCCGCCGGAGCGATTTCTATGATCGGGAAATCGAAGTCGATATTGGCTTTCCGGCAATGCTCTCAGACGGTGCGGAAGCCGCCGATTTCTGGAGGCAGGCCAAAGCAGCCTACGGTGAGATTGGTGAAGCAAAGAGCACTTTGCAGCGTCGCGCACTCGCTGACTGGATTACCGATACCGAACGGGGTGGTGGTGCCCTGCTGGCTCGAGTCATCGTCAATCGGCTGTGGGGGCATCACTTTGGTAACGGTCTATCTCGGACGCCGAGCGACTTTGGTGTTCAAGGCGATGAGCCCTCGCATCCCGAGTTACTCGAGTTTCTCACCGCTGAGTTTGTTGCCGATGGCTGGGATATCAAATCTTTGCATCGTAAAATACTCACCAGTTCCGTGTGGCGGCAAGCTAGCACGCGAGCAGCGATAGACGAGCGGGGATTCGCCATCGACCCCGAAAATAAACTGCTCTGGCGAATGACCCCACAACGTCTTGAGGTCGAAGTCCTGCGTGACGCCATGCTGGCCGTCAGCGAGACGTTGAATTTGAAAGCTGGTGGTCCGGGGTTCAAGCCGTACATCGCTCCTGAGGCAAATCTCGCTCGAAATATCAAGGGCGATGGCTACCCCCAAAACGCCAAGGATGACGCGACCACTCGGCGGCGCAGCGTCTATATGTTTCATAAACGACTGATTCCGTATCCAATGTTTCAAGCCTTCGATCGGCCCGATTTGATGACCAGTTGCGATCGCAGGCAGAACACAACCGTGGCTCCGCAAGGAATGGTGATCCTCAACGACCGCTTTGTTCGCGCGGTCGCTCGCGACTTCGCCCAAGTGATGATAGCCGAGGTGCCAGCAAGCGAGGCGGGCGGGGAAAGTTTTGACCTGCGACCAGTCGTGGAGAAAGCTTTCGAAACGTCGTTCGCGCGGCCACCTTCGCCAGCCGAAGTCGCAGCATCAGTCCATTTCATCGAGTCTCAGATCAAAGCACGTGCCGAGCGTTCCGAGCCCGAGGCGCGTCTCGCAGCGCTGACCGACTACTGTCAGTCGTTGTTCGGATTAAACGAATTCATCTACGTCGATTAAGTGCCGCTGATATGACCAAGAACTCACAGCTTTTTCCCTGTGGCCGTGTCGCTGATTTACTCAGTCGTCGCGAGTGGCTTTGCCGAGCCGGTGGTGGTGCTGGAATGATCGGTTTGGCGAACCTCTTGGCAGAGGAGAATCTGCTCGCTGCGCCACCGGTCGAAGGATCATCTGCTCCGGTCACTTCACTGCTGCCGCGACCGAGCCATTTTCCAGCCAAAGCCAAGTCGGTTATTTGGCTATTTATGGAAGGGGCCCCCAGCGCAGTCGACATGTTCGATCGCAAACCAGAGCTCGACAAACGAGACGGTGATACGACGGACATCCAAGCTTTTTTTGGTAACCCCGGCCCGCTAATGAAGTCGCCGTTTTCGTTTCGACAATATGGTGAATGCGGTCAGTGGGTGTGCGACAAGTATACGAACGTCGCCAAGCATGTCGACAAACTGGCATTCATCAAATCATGCTACAGCGAATCAAACGACCACGTACCGGCTATTTACCAAATTAACAGTGGACTTCCGCGGCCAGGTTTTCCAACGGCGGGAGCATGGGTCACCTACGGCTTGGGTAGCGAAAATCAGGACCTGCCTGGCTATGTTGTGATGGGCAATACCCAGGGCGCGAAAGGTGGGCCGCATAACTGGGGTGCTGGTTTCCTCCCCTCGACTTTCCAAGGAACGTTATTCCGCTCTCAGGGCACCCCGGTATTAAACCTCAACCGGCAACCCAAAGTTACCAAGCAGGACCAGCGAGCCCAACTCGACCTGATGGCCCAGTTGAATGACGAACACATGCGGCGTCATACGCGTGACGTTGAATTCGCCAATCGCATGCAATCATTTGAGCTAGCCTTTCGCATGCAAAAAGAGGCAACCGAAGTGGTGGACCTTTCCCGCGAAACCCAAGATATGCACAAACTGTACGGGATCGATAACCCCGCTTCCAAGTCGTTTGGCTCCAAGTGTTTAATGGCTAGGAGACTGGTCGAAAGTGGCGTCCGGTTTGTGCAGGTCTACAGCGATGGGGAGTGGGATGCCCATAACAATCTGGAGAAGAATCATACACAACATTGCGCCGCCACCGATGTCCCTGTGGCGGGCCTGCTCTCCGATTTGGAGGCTCGCGGTTTACTCGACTCCACGCTCGTGATCTGGGGCGGTGAGTTTGGACGGATGCCAATTTCCCAGAATGGCAAAGGACGCGACCACAATCCGAAAGGCTTCCTGCAGTGGATGGCTGGCGCGGGAATTAAAGGGGGGACCAGTTATGGCGAAACGGATGAGATCGGCTACGAGGCGGTCGAGAATCGCGTCAGCGTCAACGATCTCCACGCCACCATTCTGCACTTGCTTGGCATCGATCACGAGCGACTAACCTATTTCCACAACGGCCGCAGTTTTCGATTGACGGATGTTGCTGGTCGAGTCATCCAAGAGATACTCGCCTAGATAAAACAGCGTTCGCTCTGACTTTCGTAGAGCAAAAGGCGATTCTAAAGCACACTGCGCACTTGCCGACTTGATAGATATCTGTCATCTCCTGGAGGAATTCATTCACCAGATGACAAATTTCGGTCAGTTACGGCAAACTCTAATCGATCGTGGGATCTTCCCGTAGGATTTTGTGCATTTTGCGTCCTTTTGCCAACTCGTCGACCAATTTGTCCAAATAGCGAACCTGCCGAGTCAGCGGATTCTCAATTTCCTCGACGCGATACCCACAAATAACCCCCTTGATGAGGTCGGCATTGGGGTTGAGCTGGGCATGTTGGAAGAAGGATTCAAAAGTCACTTTGTCGTTTACTTGTTTCATTAATGCGGATTCGTTGAAGCCAGTCAGCCATTCGATGACTTGGTGCAACTCAGCTTTCGTTCTGCCCTTTTTTTCGACTTTAGCTATGTAAAGCGGGTAAATCGAAGCGAAAGTCATATTGGCAATACGTTCATCTTGCCCACTGCCGCGACTCATCTTGGGTGTTCCGATTTAGAGGTTGTGCATCAGTTGCGGGGAAATCAGCGGGGGCATTGAAAACCAAACCGCCAGGGTTACCTTCTTATGCCTGGTTATCCTTATTCGAAGGTATTGTCGAAAGTTGTGTTATTGAAAGACTGAAAAAGGTGGCGCATCCTGTTGGAACTTGAACCCTCCAACGGCCCGAAGTGGGCAAAGGAATACGCCTTGACTAAGAGTAAAACAGACCGAGCCGACGTGCCAGTGGACCAACCCGTCGATCCCGAAGTGATTTCCTTTCGGGCCCAGTTCGACCAGCGCAGCCCCCTGGATGAGATCGTCAAAGAAGGTGCCCGACGTATGCTGCAGACCGCGATTGATGCCGAAGTCGAGGCATTCATCACCATGCACGCCGATCGTACCGACGCGCAGGGCAGACGCTTCGTCGTCAAGAATGGAAGCCTCCCCCAACGAGAAATCCTCACCGGTGCCGGGGCCATCCCCGTCACGCAGGGGCGAGTTCGCGACAACGATCCCGATCCTGGAGGACGATGCCAACAAAAAGCAGTGTTTGCTAGTGCTGATGGGGGCAACGCCCGATGGCCAGAAAGAGTTGATCGCGGTACTCGACGGCTATCGCGAAAGCGAGCAGAGCTGGAGCGAGTTGCTGGTCGACCTAAAGCAACGCGGCTTGCAGCTGTCACCGAAGGTTGCCGTTGGCGACGGTGCTCTGGGCTTCTGGGCGGCGATCCGCAAAGTGTTCCCCGAGACTTGTGAGCAAGGCTGCTGGGTTCACAAGACTGCCAACGTACTGAACAAGATGCCCAAAAGCGTTCAGCCCAAAGCGAAAGCCGACCTTCACGAAATCTGGCAGGCTGAAACAAAGGATGATGCGAAAAAAGCGTTTGACAATTTCATGGAAAAGTACGGTGCGAAGTACGCTCCGGCATGCGAGTGCCTCAAGAGGGACCGCGACGTGCTGTTGACGTTCTACGACTTTCCGGCCGAACACTGGAGTCACCTGCGGACAACCAACCCCATCGAATCGACGTTCGCAACCATTCGGCTTCGTCACCGAAAGACCAAAGGCAGCGGTACCAGGCGAGCAAGCCTGGCGATGATGTTCAAACTCGCTCAGTCGGCTTCACGGAAATGGAGACGACTCAACTGCCACGAAAAGATCATCCTCGTCATCGAAGGACGTTCCTTCAAAGACGGAATCATCCAGGAGGAAATCGCTGCCTGATTCAAATTCTCAAAACACAACAATTGACAATATCTCTATCGATACGACCAACCGCTTTTTTGGCAGCAGTCAGCGTCGAAAGGTATGATTTCTCCGCACACTAAACATTCAGATGGAGAAGATGTGTCGTCCTCCGCAGGTGGGTCGTGATGTAAAACGCTATCAGCCTCGAACTGCGTTGAACTCGCAAACTGACGAACTGCGATCGCTGCACTCCCGATCGCGACGAATACCTGCGGCAAAAGAAATCGCAGAGCTACAACGTTACGTTTTCGTTTTTGTCGAGTCTGTCCCAAGTTACCGTTACTGATCCGTTCAATCTCGTTTGGCGGCAAACGCGGTGACAAAACAAAACGGTAACCCAAGAATTTCTCCGAGGTTACATCACGTGAGTCCACTGACCAAAGCGTCCATGTCACGTTGTCTTCTTGACGAATCCAAGGTGGAATAAGAAGCATGAGAATGATAACCCCAAACCCGAGCAATGTAACGCGAGTCTGTCCGTCAGAAAATAGTCTATTCGATTCACTTATCCGAAAAAGGCGAGCGCGCGGGTCAAATCCGATAGTGTCGTGGCTGGGGATGTACTTCTCGCTTCGCACCAGAGACGCCAACAATTGCTCGTCGCTCATTTGTTCACAAGAATCAGTAAACATTTCACGTGTGGAATTTGCGTCGTCAATGGCTCTATCCCACGCCTGACGTTTAGCCGCCAAAGCGTTGCCGAGGTATCCATCGAGAAAGTCGCGTAAGAACTCTCGATCCTCAGCTGCCCGCTGGCATGAAACATCAACCAAAGTGGCCAGCACGATAGGGCGTTCGTTTTTCGAGAGTGTCGATCGTCGTCGCATCGATGCGGAACTTACACGCGCTACTAAAATTACTGCAACCACATAGGTGGCGATCAAGCCCGCGCAAACGGGGATGTAAAGGGGATTCAGCGTCACGTTAGAAATCTCACGATGATGGGCCTAGCGACAGTAAGAATTCATGTAAGTCCCGGGTTTGGGGTGGGCGCCATTCAAGTAAAACCTGGCGGCTTTGACCCATGTGCTTGACCGTGCCAACAGCACTAAACTCGATGGAATTCTCATGTGTAGAAAATTAGACTTGATCTGACACTCACCATTGGATAGAGGAAGGCATTGCCGGTTGCTAGCTGCACGAAGGGAGCGCAGCGACCGGAGTAAAGCTAGCAACCGGCGGTCAACCTCGCAGGACGGGAGTGTCGAAATGACGAACGAACGGAAGATCATTCAGAATAAGATCGGGATGCTTAAGCTGGCCGAAAGGTTAGGGAATGTGTCGGAGGCCTGCAAGGTCTTTGGTTACTCCAGGGACAGTTTTTATCGCTTCAAGGATCTATATCAAACAGGGGGCGAGGAGGCTCTCAAAGAGATTTCCAAGAAGAAGCCTGTGGTCAAGAACCGCGTCGATCCAGCCGTTGAAGAAGCGGTTCTCAAAATGGCTTTTGAGAAGCCCGCCCATGGTCAGGTTCGGGTAAGCAACGAGCTAAAAAAGCACGGGCATTTGGTGTCACCTGGTGGCGTACGAAGCATCTGGTTGCGAAACGGTCTTGAGACCTTCAAGAAGCGACTCAAAGCGCTTGAAGCGAAAGTCGCGCAAGATGGCGGCGTGCTCACGGAGGAACAAGGGGTTGCTCTTGAGAAAGCTAAGCTCGAAAAGGAAGCTCATGGTCAAATTGAAACAGAGCATCCCGGGTATTTGGTGGCGCAAGATACTTTCTATGTCGGCACCATTAAAGGCGTGGGAAGGATCTATCAGCAGACTGTTATCGATACGTATTCTCGAGTCGCATTTGCGAAGCTATATGATCGCAAGAATGCGTTGGTAGCTGCCGATATGCTTAATGACCAAGTGGTTCCGTTCTTCGAAGGAGAAGGGGTTTCGTTGCTACGCATGCTCACCGATCGAGGCACTGAATACTGTGGCAATCGAGAGCATCATGAGTATCAACTCTACATGGCTCTCGAGAACATCGATCACACCAAAACCAAAGCTAGAAGCCCTCAAACCAACGGTATCTGCGAACGGTTTCACAAGACGATGCTTCAGGAGTTCTACCAGATCGCGTTTCGCAAAACGCTCTATGAATCCATCGAGCAGCTCCAAGCGGATGTCGATGAATGGATGCGGAGTTACAACGAAGAACGACCACATAGCGGAAGATTCTGTTTCGGGAAGACTCCGAGACAAACTTTCGATGACTCGAAGAAACTGGCCGAACAGAAAATGCTCGACCAGCTCTTACAGCCCAGTGCGTAATCTGGGTAAAACATGTCAGATCAAGTTCTGGCTACTACAGCTCCGCAGAACACTACTCAAGTCAACAGGATATAAAGAACGTTCGGTCATCAGAATGAAGAGGGCTCAAAACGCGAGCCGCAGCCGAGTGAGTTTTCGGGGCATGGAAAACTCGTCCCTGACTGCGGCCCGCTGAATCGGAAAGAATAGATTTGGCTCACGCGATATCCAGCGATTTCTTCAGTTGACTCCGAAATATATTCGAAGGCATCACGGCACCTAGAAATCCAATCAGCTTTGAAAAGCCGTCGGCGCGAACGACAGGCTTCATCGCGCGAGCTTCGATCGCGTCGGCAACGGTATTTCCAATGGCTTTTGGTACCGGCCCTTTTTGCTGCATGCGATGGAACGCGGCGATGGCCCGATCACGCGGCCCGTCGTATGCGGCAACAGGCTCGGCGGCTCGACGGAAACTTGCTTCGGCACCGGTCTTCACGCCACCATTTTGCAAGTACGAAACCTGGATACCCAATGGCTCAACTTCATAACGCAACCCATCGCAATAAATTTGCAGAGCGGCTTTACTGCACGAGTAAATTGTATGGTAGGGCAATGCCGCGTCGCCAGCATTGGAACTCATGTATAGCAACCGGCCTGCACCGGCTTCTCGGAAGTGTGGCAGCAAAACTCGCGTGACACGATGAGCGCCGATGAAATAGGCATCGAGTTGCTGGTGTATCTGTTCCGGCGTCGTCTCTTCGATGGCCCCGGCCGTATAGAAACCTGCAGCGTAGAACATCGCATCGATTCGTTGTTCGCCGTCCAGAATCTTGCGAACCGCCTCCTGTATGGAATGATCGTCGTTGATTTCCAGTTCCAAGCCGACAACGTTGGAGATGGTCACCCGCGAAGCATCACGGCTGGTTCCATAGACTCGGTGACCCCGCCCAGCCAATGCTTCGGCGGCAGCTTTCCCAATTCCCGACGAAGCACCAACGACCAAACAGACTTTGCGATTTTTCATTCCACGCGATTCCTTTGCTGCTTCGTTGGATCTGTGACGACTGAATGGCACTCAGTCTAGTTATTTCGCTTGCAAACTGCAATGTACCTTTCCGGTGATTTTGGATTCCATTTCGATGGGAGCGTACTAGTATTGCATCCAGCAGCCATTTTCGATAACTTGCACGTTGCAAGCGGATATTCAGACTTGGACCAACGCGAGAATGAATGATGGAAAACGGCAACGACTTGACTTCAAAGATTGCCGATGACCCGGTTTCCCCGGGCAACGACAACCGGGCGGCATTGAGGACTTGGCCAGCAATCGGCTTGTTGTCGCTGATGGTGATCGCGAAAGGCTTGCCATTGCTGTTTTCGGAGCCTCCGCAGTCCGTCCAAGTCGCCAGTCTCTTGGGACCTGCCGCCGCTGCTTTGTTGTTGATCGTTTGGTGGCTCTTTGCCAGCCGCGCGGACAGAAAAGAGAAAGTTGGCGGCCTGTTTGCCCTGAGCATCGTCGCGGGTCTAATCTTCTTGCTACTTCATCCGACGATGCGAGTGTTACCGGCGATGGTATTCTTTGTCCCGATTGGCGTTGGAGCGTTTGCTCTTCCGCTGGTGACCCTTGCACGTTCTCCGATGCGACGTGTTCCCTGTGCGATCTTGCTATCGTTGGTCGGATTCGGTTTCTGGGGCTTGTTGCAGTTTGGGGGTACCTCGGGAATGTTCGCGTTTGAGTTCGACTGGCGATGGAATCCGTCCGCTGAACAGCGCTACTTGGCTTCGCTATCGGACCGCTCGGGCGCGAGTGTGGACGTGAGATTTTCCGACGCGAAAGTTGGCGAGCCGATCACGACAGCCACTGCCCAATGGCCTGGTTTCCGTGGCGCGAACCGTGACAGCGTTGTTCGCGGCGTTTCGATTTCGCCCGATTGGAAATCGTCGCCGCCCAAACAGGTTTGGCGAAAGCTAATCGGTCCAGGCTGGTCTTCGTTTGCCGTAGCAGGCGATTTCCTTTTCACGCAAGAGCAGCGTGGTGAGGACGAAGCGGTCGTGTGCCTTGATGCAACAACTGGCGAGCCTCGTTGGTCACGAACGCATGCCGCGCGATTCTATGAGGGTATCGGTGGCGCGGGGCCTCGTGGAACTCCCACGATCGGAAATGATGTCCTCTACACGCTCGGGGCAGAAGGGCAGCTCGCGGCACTGGATCCAAGAACTGGAAAAGAAATTTGGACGAAAGAACTCCGACAAGACGCCGGCCGCGAGCCTCCGATCTGGGGCTGGTCTTCGTCGCCTTTACTGGTCGGCGACTTGGTCATCGTTCACGCCGGCGGCGAAAGCGACAAAGGCTTGTTGGCTTACGATCAAGCCACCGGTGAACCAGCTTGGTCAAGCTCATCGGGCGTCGACAGCTATAGCTCGCCTCACACGGCAACGCTCTGCGGTGTGGAAGGTTTGCTGATGATTACCGACGCTGGCATCCAGTTCCTAAATCCTTCAGATGGGTCGCAGATTTGGAGTTTCGATCAACCCGGCGAAGGCTATCGGATACTGCAACCATTGATCATCGGTGACCGAGTGCTGATGGGAAGCAGCCAAGGCAGCGGAACGTACTGCCTGCAAGTCAGCCGAGACTCCGATCAGTGGCAAGTGAAGTTGGAATGGGTATCAAGAGACATGAAACCTGACTTCAACGATTTCATCGTCTACCAAGATTATCTTTACGGATTCGATTCGGGCATCCTCGCGTGCGTCGATCTCGAAACCGGTAAGCGAAAGTGGAAGCGAGGACGATACGGAAAAGGGCAATTGCTATTGCTCGCCGATGGGGGGCAATTGCTGATCGTCTCCGAGAGTGGTGACTTAGTCTTGGTACAGGCAACGCCAGAAGAGCTGGTTGAGTTGGCATCCCTCAACGCCATCGAAGGCAAGACCTGGAATCATCCGGTGCTGATTGAAAATCGCGTCTACCTGCGAAATGGCGCGGAAGCAGTATGTTTGGAGCTTCCGGTCCAATAGTGGCACGGTGATCCTCCACCGTGATATACGGCGGAGCACGGTAGAGGATCACCGTGCCTCGATTTTGAATCTGTTCACTTGTCACGGACGGCATAGTAATTGAAAGCCCACATCCCGTTTTGGTTTTCAAAGCGAAAAGCGATCACTCGCCTAAGAATTGGTGATGTGCTCCTGGTAGTTGTTCTGCTTGCATCTTCCGGATGCCAAAACGGCAAGAGCTTCTATGGACCAGCTTCCACCATTTCGCTGGCGTCGCTTAACCCGAACGAGTCAACCTCGTGTGGACGAGGATTCAACGAAGCCGCGACGGCCTACGCCAACGCAGTTAAGCTTGACAAGAACCAATCGAGTGATTGCGTAGCGGGTTACTTTGAATGCGTTAAGCTCGTCTGGCCGCAAGTCGTCGCCGAATCTGTCGATCCTAGGTCCGCAACTGACCAAAAGGCGAGGCAGCTTTACGATTCGGCACTGGGCAAGCTGGTGCAATCCTCGATCCGGCTTGAGCAATTCGACCCCATCCGTGGTGTGCTGATTTCGGGACAAGCCAGCGAACAGCGATGGTTGCCGGTCCGTTATCAAGGCTTCCCCTGCTTTCGCAGCGTCGACATCCGCGGCCTGCTGAATGGAGTCCAGCTTCGCGAGAAGATCGCCCAGGGCAACTTGTTGGCCGACTTCGGCGATCCGTTGCTCGATCCGGCCGCCAGTACGAAACGACATGTCGCTTTCAACACTCGCCCGAAACTCACCGGTCAGCAACTTCGTAACCGGGCAGGAAACGACACTGGCGACCACAACTCGAACGCGTATGGGCGAATTTTCGGGCGATCTCAACCGCGATTCACATCCGAGCATCAGCGCCAGGATTACAACAAGTAGCGCAGCGCGCCCTTGGAATTTATCGCGTTTTATGCGAAAATAGGTGATTCGAGGCTGCTTCATAAAAATCGTTGCTCGTTGCAAGTTATCCATGAGTGGCCGCAGGAAGCTGGACCGTATCCGATATGAAAAATGACCTTCGTTCAGATTGCCCGATCGCCGCATCGTTGGATGTGATTGGTGACCGCTGGACATTGATCGTTCTTCGCGACGTGCTGCTGACTCAAAAGGTTGCGTTCTCGGAGATTGGAGTGTCGGAAGGCATCGCGACCAATATCCTGATGAATCGACTGGAGCGATTGACTGAGGCCGGTATCATCGAGTGCTATAGTCATCCGACAGACGGTCGGCGGCGGATCTACTTGCCGACCCAGCGTGGCATCGAACTCATTCCTGTTTTGGTCGACTTGGTGGTCTGGGGCACCGATCACACAGCGGCTCAGGGCGTTAGGAAAATCGCCAAAGCGATCAAGCAAGATCGCGAAGGGATGATCAAAAGCATCGAAGCAAAGGCGGCGGCTAGTCGTGCCGCCAATTTGCCCAAAGCGTGAAGATTGGATCATTCGTTCACTTCTGCCTTTCCGCGAAAGTGCTCAACGACATCGTCGCGGAACAGCATCGTCAGTGCGATCAACTGGAATACCATGAAGACGGAAATGCCAAGGTAGACAGTCGTTGCCGTTGCCATCTCAACAGGCATCGGGGCGATCCATTGGGCAGCCAGACCATTGGCATAATCGAATGCACCGAGCGCGTTGTAGATCACCAAAGCGCCCCAGAGTTTGGTGCCACGTCGTTTCAGAAAGAGAAAGACCATCACTGGAACGAGGAATCCGAAGATTGCATCGCTGAGCCACGGCGCGAACCAAGCATCGGCTGCAGGACCTCCAAACATTTCAACTTTCGGAAGAAACAGCACAGTTTGTGCTCTGAATATCGTGAAGCACATGAGCAACGCGATCGACCATTTGATAACTTTCGGCATGCTAGCTCGTCATTGATTGGAAGCAAAATTTGAAATACTGGCACCTAGGTCCTTAACGTGACTATGATGAGTCAATCGCGACTGGGACCGCCGATCTTCGATGTTGCACCGCGAAGATGCGTGATTAGTCGGTAGGTGATGTAAATCTGTGTCAACAGGACAAGCGGTACGTAGTACTGGATCACGATCCACATTCCGCCGAGATACGACTCGAACACGCCGGCGTTCAAACCTGTTGGGATCGCAATCGCAAAGTCGACTCCGCCGACGACTACAAACACGGCAACCAACGGTGTTGCCATCTTCGATTTGGCAGCAACCGCGATGGCAGCAGCCAATGCCGTAACGGCGGCTGCGAGATCGCCGAACGCCATGAGGTGAATTGAACTTTGGGGGAGTTCAGGATCAATCTGTCCGTTTACCAGCATTGTCAGGCCGACGAAACGGAACGAATGGACAAGCAGTCCTGGCAAGACGGCTGGGCCAAATGGCTGCGCAGCGAACCAAGGCCGTAAGTACGTAAAGTAGATGACTAGAATGGCAGTGATGCATATCACTGCTTGAATATTCAAAATGATGAGGTTGTTCATGCTTTGGTTATGTCAGTAGTTAGAGTGCCGAGATCGATGAATAGTGGCACGGTGGTCGCCACCGTGAATCTGGACTCGAGAGCACGGCGGAGACCGCCGCGCTACTTTGAAGCTCTTGTTGATCTGCCCGTAGATAAATCCTGGAGCGAATCGACTGAGCCATTTCAGTTGCGCCGACTGTCCAGGCGCGATCTCGTCACGCCCTCGCTCAAAACCGCTGATGAGCGCCGAGACCAGTTTTTCAGGAGCCATTTTTGCAAACGATTCGTCGAGACTTGCAGCCAGCGGCGTATCAACGACGGGAGGTAACAATTCAACGACTCGCACTGACGTTCCGGCAAGCTGTGTCCTGAGGCACTGCGTGTATGAATGCACGAATGCCTTGCTGCCGCTGTAGACAGGTGCCGCCGCGAAGGGGACGTAAGCCAAGCCCGAGCTGACGTTGACGATGATCGACGGGCGTTTGAGCATCCCCGGCAGGAAGTGATGCACTAACCGTACAGGGCCGGCGGCATCGATCGCGATCTCGGTGAGCTGCTTTTCCAACGAATAGCCCTGAGTAACGTCGAAGAAGTCCATCACCCCCGCGTTGTTGATCAAAACGTCGGTACCACCGCGTCCGTCCATGAAATCGCGAAGCGCAACAACTTGTTCGTCTTCCGTGACGTCGCAAACGAACGGAGTAACCCGAGTCATTCCGGATGCCGCTTGATCGAGCGTCGATTGATTCCGTCCCGTGATCACCACGTCGGCACCAATTTCTCCGAACTTCTTGGCCATCTGAAGACCAATTCCAGAACTGCCACCCGTGATGACGATATTTTTCTGATTAAATTTCATCTTGCAATGCTCGCCGAGCGGGAAATTGTGCTAACTTGTAATTAACAAGCTACATTAACCACTTGTACTTTGCAAGGCATCAGTCGTGGCAGAGAATGAAATTCGAGCGGATTGTCCAGTAGCATCCGCGCTCGACCTGCTCGGTGACCGCTGGACGCTGTTGGTCGTCCGCGACATCGTCTTGAGCCAACGTTTCGCATACACCGAGATTGGTGCCGACGAAGGAATAGCGACCAACGTACTTTCCAACCGACTCGAAAGACTGGTTTGCGCTGAAGTCATCGAGCAATTCCAGCACCCGACAGACAAGCGGCGACGAGCTTACCTTCCGACGGAAAAGGGCATCTCGCTGGTTCGTATACTGGTGGAGTTGCTGGTTTGGGGTGATGCGCACACTTCGGCCACTAGCGGGGCCGAATTTGCCGCAGCCATCCGGAAGGATCGAGAAGCGATGATTGCGCACCTCGAAGCCAAAGCACGTCAGAGTGTCGAAGCATTCCACAAACAGCAATGATCGAAGGGATTTGAATAGCTCCGGCTACGAACCCCAAGCACCCGCCAACGCCTTACGTTCGATATCTTTGGCGAACGATGGGGTTTCTTCTTCGATATGTTGTTGGAGAGGGTTGTAACCGGCTTGCGCTTCTTTCAATGCGTCATGTAGCTGATTAGAAAATGCTTCGTCTGCAGTCTCGCTGAACGCTCTGCAAATCAGTTCGCACCGCGTTTCATCAATTTTCACGACCCGTACCTCCCAAGTTACCTCGGCGAGTGCGTACTCAGAATCGCTAAGCCAAAACATGCTGTTTGGTGAGAACCCCACAACATGATCTCTCTCAGAAACCTTCTCAAGGTAGTGCTGGACGATCAGGATATTTTCAGTCGTTTCCAAATTTACTGAGAATCTCTTGCCGGAAGCCAATCTCCCTTGTGCCGCACTCTGGTGCGCCTCAGCACAAGCGGCGTACTCTTCCGAAGTGATCGTAAACATCCACTCACCCAAATTGATCAACTCGATCGGCGCGTTGACAATCGCCTTGGCGGTGGCTTCTCCGATTTTGAACATGAAATATCTCCGATCTGGCGTGTCTGGTGTGTAAGTTGTGAACCGCAAGTTTTATCGACGGCGGCTGATTATCGATGCGTGAGTTGTTTGAATTGCTGGAAGCTCAAAATAGATTGAGCATATCGCGACAATGTGCTTGCAGCGTATTCGGAGATCTCTCCGACGTCCTCGCTTATCGCTTCTTGGATGAGTGTCACGTGATAGCCCAGTTGTACGCCATCCCTGACGCTTGAGTCGATCGAGATGCGAGCCAGCGGACCGGCGATGATTAAATGTTCGATTTCTCGCCTTTGAAGCTGTTCATGCAGATTCGTGCCCTTGAACGCGCTGAGCGTGCTGCGTGCTGAAAGCACCAGATCATCAGGACCAGGCAACAACTTGTCGGGGATGCCTTCACGGCCATCAACCGGTTTCACAGCCTCTTTAAGCAGCCGATGGGCGCGAGTCTCGAACGTATGTTCCGCTGCGGCGTCGAACTTGCTGTAGACAACGCTAAAATCGGATCGTCGCGCCAACGCGACTACATCCAAAAGCGACGACATCAATCGGCTGGAATCGGGCACGAGCCCCTTCTGCACATCGACCAGCAATACCGCCGTCTCGCGCGATGGATAGGTTCGATAAGGGCGGAAACGTCGGTGCAACCACCAACGGGTAATGGCGTTTATTGTCTCAGGAATCATGGGTGACCTTTTCGGTTTGCAGTGCGTTGACCAGTTGATTGGTGTCCAACACAGCGTGAGCGATCTGCGGATAAATTTCAGCGACCGTCGTGTGGTGTTCTTTACGCGAAAACGTGGCTACGGCGTCGGTCACCAGCGTAACGTGATAGCCCAGGTCCACTGCGCTTCTATCAGTTGCTTCGATGCAGGAAGTGGTGGCTATTCCGACACGTACGATAGAATCCGGTCTGCAAGCTCGCGCTTCGTACAGTCGCTTGGAGTCGGCTGCGGAATTCATTGGTTCTCGGTGTGGCAGAGTTTTATTACCACGCGGAGCTGTTTAGTGATGTTGAAAAGTAGTGCTCACTTCTCCTGCTCGATTAGTAGTTTACGCGGGTGCTCGACTGAACCATCCAGGAGTCCGCCCGCGAGTTCTAGTGCAGTAAGCCAAGTCGGGTGTAAGCTTGACAAATCACGATTCGTCGGCTTGAACGCGGCAGAAAGCTTCATGTACGCGTCTTTAAAGTTTTTGGCGTTTTCAGCAGACGCCTCCGCGTTCAAAACCCAATACCAGTGGAATGTCGCCGCGTACCAGTTGTCAGTGCTCACGGCCAACTCAGCTTGTTCGCGATGCCAAGTTGCGTCGACCTCAAGCTTCGACTTCCGGAATTGCTTTTCGAACGGCTGATTCTTAAATTCTAAATCAACCAGCAAGACGTCATTACCCCGTGGGAATGCCAGCCAGCGACCATCAACGGATCTCTCGTTTGAGCTGTCCAGGATTTCGAATGTTTGAAACTCCAATCGACGACCGGATACAACATCCCATCCGATCTTTTTCCCCATATGCGATTTCGAATAAACCTTCGAGCCGTCGGGGCTAAGGACGACGTTCGATACATAATAATCCGAGTGCCCCTTGAGGCTTCGACACTCCTCAGTCTGATTTGTGTCCCAAACCGTTAGCACCCATTTCGCCGCATTCCTTCCCAATGTGACAATTCGAGAGTTATCAGGACTAATCGCTACCCTAAACAAAGTCTGCTCGGCACCTCCGTCGAGTGCCGCCAATTCTTCACCGCTCTTTGCGTCCCATAACTTGAGTATTCCATTCGAACTTGTCGACACGATCCTCGAACCGTCCGCACAAAACGCCAAGTCGTCGCATCCGAAATGGCCTTGAAATTTTTGAAGCTCATTACCAGTTTCAGAATCCCATAAGGTAATAAGTTTCTCGCTGCCGGAAACGAAATGATGACCCGAAGGGCTGAATGCAACGCAGTTTACGACACCTCCAAATGATTCGAGAATTTGAAGTTCAACGCCGCTGGCAACATCCCAAATCCTGATCGTACTATCACCTTCTTCACCGTAGTTGGCTTGACCAGACGCAGATATGATTCGCTTTCCATCAGGACTAAAAGCGATTGAATTCACCCAATCCCTGTGCCCACTTAGTGTCAGTAGTTCGTGCCCTGCACGTGTATCCCAAAGCCTGATGGTATCGTCATTGCTGGCTGACGCAATACTACGACCATCAGGGCCGAACGCTATACTATTTACTCCAGCACTATGTGCTGCAATCACATGGATTTCCACGCCCGTCGCAACATCCCAGATACGGAGCGTACCGTCACTACTGCCAGTGGCGATTTGCTGACCATCGGTACTATAGGCAACTGCCAGAACAGGCTCGGAATCCGTCTGGAATACTCGCTGTACCTCACCGGTAAGCAAGTTGAAAAACTTCAACATACCATCACTAGTACCGAGCGCGACCACATTGCTATCTTTCCCAAACGCTAGGCTGATAATGTTATGGAATTGTGCTTCAAACCTTCGGCTTCCGATCTGTTCCGTGATATCCCATAGTTTTATTGTGCAATCATCGCTTCCAGACACGATCCGCTTTCCGTCTGGGCTAAAAGCCACACTGCGGACGAGACCGGTATGCCCCTTGAAGGTCCTCTTTGCTTCACCTGTGGCCGCATCCCAGAGCCTGAGGGTTGTATCCTCACTTCCCGATACGATCCACATGCCATCTGGGCTAAAGGCGACGGCGAGAACCGCTCCCACATGTCCTTCGAACGTGCGAAGCACTTCACCCGTTGTCACATCCCATAACTTGAGAGTTCCATCAGCACTGACCGATACAAATTGGCTTCCATCTGGATGAAAGGCTACAGACGGAACGTATTCGGAATGTCCCTGTAGCAAGCGGACTTCTTGCCGATTAACGACGTCCCAAATTTGAAGATCGCCCCTGGTGCCATTTGCCACGATCCATGTCCCGCAGGGACTGCAGGCAAGTGGAGGGAAGTTGATAGAATTCCCATTTTGGAAGTAGATTTCCTGCCCCGTCGCCGCATCTAGAATCTGGAAATCCCCATTCGGATTCCCGATGAAAATCTCTTTCCCATCGGAACTGAAGATCGCTGTGGGGGATTGCTCTCTTGCCTCAAAATCGCGGATTCTTTCTCCGGATTTTAAATCCCAAAGAAGTAAAGTTCTATCCGCGCACACTGATATACATTTCGCGTTATCGAGGCTAAATGAGTGCCTGTCAAACCTTGTGTAACTGCGACCATCAGGGCGAGGAATTTGCAATGTTTGGAGCTCGTTACCGGTCGCCGCGTCCCAGTGTTTAATAGTATTGTCCTCGCTCTGCGAAACTACTTGCGTGCCGTCCGGGCTAAAGCCCACTATGTTAATTGACGCATTCTTATGTCCGTAACATGTGGCGTACCCACCTTGAAATTGGCGCTGAAAATGAAACCACTCGAAATGTCGGTTCTGGGGAGGAACAAGAGCCAATAAATCACTGGCATCGCGCGTTCGATTAGCATCCCACCGAGCAACCGCAAGATAATAGTTAGAACGAGCGAGTGTGGCCTCGGTCTTGTCCCGTTGTTCTTCGGCGATGTGCTGCTGCTCTTTTGCTCGCTTGGCTTCGCCAGCAGCTAAGGCAGACTGCTGGGTAGCTACCTTCAATGCCAACAGCGAAATGACGAGTAGAATGGTTGCGGTCGCAAGTAGGGCGGCCACTACTGGGTTTCGCTTACACCAACGCCAAGTACGTTCACTTGGGCTGATCGCGCGGGCATGGATCGGTTCGGCTCGCAAGAATCGTCCTAAGTCAGCTGCCAGCGTCTCCGCCGATTCGTACCGACGAGTTGGTTCTTTCTGCAAACATTTTAAACAGATCGTTTCCAGGTCCTTGGGTATTTGCGGGTTCAGTTGCCGTGGTGACACCGGCTCAACGCTCATCACCTGCAACAGTGTGTCCAACGGGTTCGCTGCCTGAAACGGTGGTCGACCTACAACCAAGCAATAAAGCAACGCCCCCAATGAATAAACATCCGAACGCGGCCCGACTTGCTCGTTGTCGCCACCTGCTTGCTCCGGCGGCATGTAGCTGGGTGTGCCCATTACGGATCCGGTCCGCGTCAACCCGCTCTCGCTTTCCAAATTCTTAGCTAAACCGAAGTCAGTTACCTTAGGATTGTCCTGTTTATCCAACAGAACATTGGCCGGCTTCAAGTCGCGATGAATCACTCCCTGCGAATGGGCGTAGGCAATCGCTTGTGTAATCCGATGCAGTAGCTCGGCTGCTTCGCGCGGAGGTAGCGGGCCGTCTTGAATCCTTTGCTGGAGACTTTGACCTTCTATAAAACCCATCGCAAAGAAGTGCTGACCCTCGTGCTGGCCAATTTCATAGATTGGTACGATTCCGGGATGGTCAAGATTGGCCGCCGCTTCCGCTTCCATATAAAACCGCGAAACGTCTTCTTCCGATGCTAACTGGCCCGCCAAAATCATCTTCACCGCCACCAGACGATTGAGATTGATTTGCCGTGCTTTATAAACGACTCCCATGCCACCGCGAGCCAGTTCGGAGAGTAGTTCGTAGTCGCCAAAGTAGCGAACTCGATCCCCGACGCTTGCTTGTTTCTGGTGAACAGCACCCGGACTCGTTTTGAACTGCTGACCACTGTCGCTGGTGGCTGATGCCAAAGGCATCGTCGGCTGATCGCCCGCGGTTGGATTTAGCGGTAACGTTACCAGGTCTGGGGATACGGGCTCTACATTCGCCGCAGACGCCATGCGGTCGTGATCAGAAAAGAACTGAACAAGCGCATCCGCATACTCGGGGTGCCGTTCTAGCAGAGCCGCACGGTCCACCTGTTCCCCACGATTCTCGGCATCAAGAAAGTCTGCGATCAGTCCCTGCAGGGTGTCATCGTCGCCTATACTGTCGCCTGGATTCATCATTGATTCTGCGTTTACTTGTCCAGAAGAATTAAAGCCCTCTACAGAATACAGATACCGTCTTTGCCTGTTCGTGTGTTTGGGGTAGAGAAAAATGTCAAATTTATCCCACAGCGATTCCTCAACCGCTAATTTTGGCGAGCGACTCGCGCGATTTCGGCCCGTATCTGCGGCTGTTGGCAGGCATGCAGCTTGATCCGTTAGCGGATAAGGAATGGCGTTGCCGCTTCCGTTGTCCCGTGCCAAGGCCGTCGAACCGGCCACCAAACTTAGCAGAACGCTTAAGAACGAAATGACAGTAGTTGGCTTGCGCATGGGATGCTGCTCCGAGGGTGTGCGTATCATTGGGGTAAATCAAGCTGTTCGGGTTCTTCCAACCGAACAAGCAGTGCTTCTTGAGTCTGCTCAGGACCGAAGTGGATCAGTAATTCCGCGTTCTCTTGAGTTAGGTTATAGATTCCGGTTTCCATGACGATGTCCGCATTCGAATCGTCGGCCGCTTTCCAAACAGCCCGCTGCGTCTGCTCGTCAACCATGCCCCCAACAGGATGTGTGACTTCAGTCGATTCGTTATAGAACGTTCCGGCGATGATGCCCTCTTTGCTGACAGCTAATTGCAAAAACATACTACTGGCATTGACGCCTTCAGCAGTGATGGCGAAAACGCCCAGTGGCATCCATTCAAGTTTCTCCGTCTCCTCCGTCGTCATTTCCGGAACAGACTCGGCGACTTGCGATGTGTCTGCGAAATACTGTTCCGCCGTTCCATACTCCTGACCGTTCACGTAGACGGTGTTGTCCATGTAGTAGACATTGCCACCGGATCCGTATCGGTAGTAAACCGGACGAGCCCACTGATAAGTGACCCAGCCCGTGACGGCTCCAGCCGTAGCCCAGCGCCACCAGTAATGCGGACGGTAATTGGGATAGCCGGGATGTCCCGGATGCCAGGGAAGGGGTCGCGCGACCGGCGGATGAACCGGAAGCTGAGTCGGCGGATGCGGTGGAATCGGTCTCCCGGGCGGCAACGCGGGCAGTTGTGTCGGTGGCGGTTTTATGCCCGGCTTATTCGGTAAAGCCGGCAATTGGGAGGGCGGTGGTTTAATACCCGGTCTGTTTGGCTCTGCGGGGAGTTGCGCGGGAGGAGGATCAATACCAGGCCTGGCGGGACGAGTGGGAGTTTGAACGGGCGTACCAGGACTGGGCCTAGTCTCGGGTGCTGGCTCTGTTCCGGGTGCTGGCCTGGGACTCGGCTGGACTCCGGGCTTGAACCAATCCGGCATTGTCGGCCGCGTACCAGCCCCGGGCCTAATCCCGTTTTGAATCTTCCCCGCATCAATGGCTGGGCGTGTACTTGGTCCCGGAGCGGTTGGTCGGGTACCTGGGCTTGGCGTCGGGCGCGTCGACGGGAGGGTCGTCGGCCGAGTTCCTGGAGGGGGCGATTAGGGATTGCTGTTCGTGTTGGCGAAGGACGCTGATTTCCGAGACCTGGGGTTGGCCGAGTCGCAGGTAGCGGTCGGGAAACCGAAGGTATAGCGGGGCGACTCATTGAAGGCGAACGGTTGATCGAAGGGCGAGCTGCGCCGGCACGCATGCCTCCGCCACCACCTGCTCGACCGCCGCGTTGTGCCCACACCTCGTGTTTTGCTGACGCGACCAGCACGACCAATGCAGCGAACCAGGCAAGATAAAATCGCACATTCATTCAGATTCTCCTTCATGATCGCGAGTGGCATCGGCCCCTGCGTCTGCCAGACGCACGACTTTGACCTCTGGAATGTTCGGTTGAATTTCTCCCGCGATTTCCCGATTGGTCGATTGCCATAGAAATGCATCGTTGTCGAGAAAAGTGATGATGTTGATCGCGGACGCGCGTTCGCCGCTGGCTAGAACGAATGAAGTTTTTACTAGCCAGCGATTCTCATCCTTGATCCATCGTCCTGATCCAAAGCCACCGGCCGAATCAAAGGTCCACGAGCGTAGCTGACCCTCGATCGGATCCCAGCCAATGATCTGCGTTCCCTTCAGCGAGGCTTCCCCCTCAGCCGAAATCTCAAACTTACGCGTGAAGAAACGTCCTTCGTGCGACCAGTCACACTGGGTGGTGATAGTGGCCCCCTCTCCTCTGTCGATCCACCTCCCTACCATCCAACCAAGTTGTTTAAGAGGGGATTCCGACGACGCGTTCGCGGGATCGTTTTTGTCAATCTGCTGAGCCTCAGGTTCAACTAGCCCAACTTCTCTGGTTTCTTGGCCCGAAGCTAAACACGGGGCAATTGCTAATAACAAAGCGAAGAGCTTAAAGTTCATTTCGCCTTTGCTCCAAAAATCGCGAGACGTGGAATCGGAATAGTCGGTTCAGAAATATGACGACACATCGATTATGCTTTTACGCCGCAGCTTCGGGGTGCAATTTGCATTGTCATTTGACGCCAATTAGTGCGTCTTTTCTCGGCAACTGTTGTGCCAAGCAAATTTTGAAGTGCAGACGCCGACGGAAAAACCATGAAAAGAATCCCGCTTGTTCGCAAAGTCGTGCTGCAACCCGCGTTTGCGTTTCTGCAAAACGAGGGTATTCCGCTAGGACCGCACCTCTGCCGCGCCAAGCTTTCGCCCCCATCACCGAACAGCTCAGATTCGCTGATACCCTTGCATCAACTTTGCATCTTCCTTAATTCTTTCAGTCGCGCCGAAGGCATACATGACTTAGGTTTCCGTATTGCTGGCTATCAAGGAATCGGGAGCTTGGGCATTTACGGAAAAATCGTGATGCAAAGTTTTACATTACACGAATTCGTCCAGCACTCGATAAGACTTATCAAATCTTATAATTCTGGACTTCAAATTTGGACAGAAAAGCACGGACAAACTATAAAGTACTGTCAAATGTATGATCATTCGTTGCCTTCGGCGATGACCACAGAGATTGTTCAATTGGGCTTGGCAAATGCCCTAGCTCATGCCAGCTTGGCAACCAGCGCGACTTTCGCGCCTAATCGAATTCAGATCCCTACGGACCCGCTGGATCTAGCGTCGCACTTTAAGGAACTGAAGGATGCACCAGTTGACTTCAATCGCCCTTATTTATCCATATGGTTTGACCAGCGTCTGCTAAGTTGTCCGCTATCTGCTCAAGTCTCGCGACTGGCAGCATTGGGATTTAACAATGATGAACGCAACAAATTTCTGAGTAGTGCTCCAGCGACTAAATTTATGGAACAATTGGAGCAGGTTGTCCTGACACTACTGGGTAGCTCAGCACTGAATCTGCAATCGGTTTCTTCCATAATCGGCTGTAGCCCGCGGACAGTGCAGAGACGACTGGCGGAAGAGGATTTGGATTTTGGCCAACTTCTCCAGTCCATCCGCTTTCGCACGGCGCAAAAACTCCTCCACGACCCGACAATGCCGTTGGCCGAAATCGCGAAACGTCTCAGTTATGCCGACTCGGCCAACTTCTCCCGTGCATTCAGACGTTGGACGGGGATGGCACCGAAGGAATTTAGCAACATGCATTTTCGCGAAGAGTAGCGCCCTATTCTCCGGATCAACCTGACACATTGAGCGACATTCATGAGACCTCGCTTGTGCTAGCCTCCCTGTACACAACGTTCTCCCGCACTAACTCTCTGGTTGCGGCAGTGATTTCAGGCTGCTTTTTGCAGCACTTTCGAAATTCGCGTCCCGATAGATTGCCACTTCTGACGCTCGGGCGATCAACGCAGCTTCTGCTCCCGGTTTGGAGATGGCAGTCTAAAAGGGAGCCACAGTGGCAGCCGAAAACGACTGTTTTGGCAGTCGAAAAGAGAGCCACTTGGTGGCCTAGTTTCACGGCTGAAGTTGTTTAACGCTTTGCTTTCTGGCTCTGCTTGAGCCTGTAGCTCTCACCATCGATTGCCAGAATCTCGACTCGGTGAGTCAATCGATCCAGCAACGCACCTGTCATTGGCTCGTCTCCCGCGAACGTCTGGGGCTACTGGGCGAACGGAAGATTGCTCGTCACGATCACGCTGACTTGTTCATAACAAAGACTGAAAAATCCAAAGAGACTTTCCGCCGGCTTGATCGATCGGTAGATACCCCAGCTCATCGATTACGATCACGTCAAGCTTGCGCAAGCTGGACTCCAAGCGGCTCACAACGCGCTCTTCACGCGCCTCGCGGTACGTGTTCACGATCGAAGAAGCGGTGAAGAACTTGGCTCGATACCCTATATGACAGGCGCTCACGCACAATGAGATCGCGACATGAGTTTTCCCGACACCCGGGGGCCCTATCCTCACTACGATTCCGATCCGTCCAATCGCGACCTACTGCCCCCCACGCACGCACGTCCGGTGAATTGTTTCATCAAAGAGGCGACTGACCTTTTTACTTGACGTTGACGGCGTTACTCGCACCCGGCTCGACCTGCCAAACTTCCTGCAAAACCTTGACCATCGCCGGGTCGTGTTGTTGCAGTTCCTCGCGATCAAAGGGGAAGAAATCATTGCGGCCAAAGTAGGCTTCCGTGGATTCCGCAAAATACTCTTGCGCGTTGGTGAGCGCATAGGCTTTTTCTTTATTTCCGTCGTTCCGCAGCACCACATCGTAACTGCCGCTATTACGTGCCCGCTCGAACGCGGTTTTGATCAGGGCGTTGTCGAACCCGAGCACTTGGTAGTGGTACGCGTGGGCAAGTTCATGCAGCACGATAACCGGCATCCGCTCAATCTCACGCTCGAAAATCGCCGTGGTGGTGAATTCGACGCATTGATAAAGCTCCTTCAAGCGACCTTGTTTTTCGAGCCACTCTTTGTCGGAATGATATTCAGCCTTCGGACGAACGCCGGCGTAAGGTGGCGAGAACCAAATCGGCACCGTGCGAACGAACGCCAACGGCTCCGCAGGCAAAACGCGGATCACGATGCGAAGTTGCTCGGCGAGCAACTCCAACGCTCGCTGCGTTTCCTCAGGTTGCTCCTGGGACAATCGCTCGCTGACCCGCACGACCCAGCCCTCCACCTCGTGCGTGGCACACCCGGCAATCGGTGCGGGCAACGCGGCCCGCTCGTCGGCAACACAGCATCGCATCGACGACGCGGTTACCGATAGAAATATGAGAACGGCGAGCATCCAAGGGTGATGTGAATTCACGATGATACCTGAGGTTCAAGCAAAGAGGCGATCTGCTTCCTTATAATAACGCAGCGACCAAAACACTGCGAGGATTCGCCTAGCTTGTTGGGTTTTGTCCGATATCGAGGCCGGCCGCCTCGGGCTTGCCGATTGCAAGCAGGATTTTCAGACAAGCTGTATAGCCAATGCGTTAGGACGTTACGAAGACAGAGGCACAGAGAGTACAGAGTTCTGTGCCCGGTGCTTCTGTGTGCCTCTGAGACGGGGAACGGCTATAAGAGTCGGCCTTTCATCCAAGGTGCTGAATTCAGAAAGTTGGCAATCGCGCTGCCGGGAGGGACGACTTGATCGCACTCAACGCGCATCGCCTCGCTCAAACTCATCTTCATGACAGGCAAAACATCCTCTAGCTGGGCTAAAGTTCGGGGGCCGCAAAGTGGAGCCGTGACGCCAGGCTGATCTTTGACCCATAGCAATGCCAGGTGGGCGGGACTGATATCGAAGTCGCGCGCCACCCTCACAAACTGCTGGCCGGCGTCGGCCGCTCGATGAGTGATTCGCTCAGCATAAATCCCGCCGCGTCCGAACCGTGGCGTATCAAACGACTCCGGTTTGCTGCTGTCGTAGCGGCCTGTTAGCAGTCCCATCGCCAAGGGAGACCAAACGAATACCGCCAGTCCTGAGGCGCTCGCGGCCGGAAGGATTTCATTTTCAACACGTCGGTCCAGCAGATTGTAAGGCAACTGCTCAGAAACCATGCGAATCAGACCTCGGTAATCGGCGAGCATGGAAGATTCAGTGATCTTCCATGACGGAGATGTTGTGGAGCCGGCATAGCGGATCTTGCCTTGGCGCTGTAAATCCGTCAGCGCGCCAAGTGTTTCTTCCAAGGGCGTTTGCATACAAACTCGGTGCGTTTGATAAAGGTCGATGTAATCGGTTTGCAGGCGACGTAGAGAATCTTCACAAGCCTTGATGAGGTGCTTTCGGGAATTGCCTCGATCGTTGATTCCTTTGTTACCGACTGGGTAGTAAGCCTTGGTCGCAAGAATCACATCGTCTCGCCGGCCGTTTTCCTTCAAACAACGACCGATGATTTCTTCGCTCTGGCCGTTGGCGTATCCATTGGCGGTATCGATCAGATTGATGCCATTATCAATCGCACAGTTGATGATGCTGGACGACTCTTCAGCCGATGTCGGATTCGCAAAATTGTCGCATCCCAAACAAATCGGTGAAACGTACAGTCCAGTGCGTCCTAAGGGACGGTAAAAACTATGGTCTAGCATGCCGTGTAACCTCCATCGACGGTAATAGAGCTTCCCTGCATGTAGCTTGATGCATCGGAGAGCAGGAAGAGTGCGGCCGCTGCGATCTCATGCGGATCGGCAAGACGTTTCTCCGGGATAGTGGCAGCGATCTGCTTGAGCTTTTCGTCGATTTCTTGCTGCGTCAGCGAACGGCCTCGCTCCGAGGCGAGCATGGGCGTATTGGTTTCGCCCGGGCGAATTTCATTCACGCGAACGCCACTGCCAGCCAAGTCGAGCGCTGCGCTGCGTGTAATTTGGCTGACGGCCCCTTTCGAGGCACAGTAGGCCAACACGCCGGCAGCACCAACGTCACTCCAAATCGAGCTGACGTTCACAATCGAGCCGAACCCCTGTTTCTTCATCACACGAGTGGCGGCGCGGCATAGATAGAAGCAACCCTTGACGTTGACATTCATGACGAAGTCGAACTCCTCGTCCGTGCAGTCAACAATTCCGGTGCGTTTGAGGACCCCAGCGAAATTAACGATACCGTCAAGTCTTCCCCGCTCCTGAACAACGCGTGTCACCAACGCATCGCAATCGCTCGAACAGCTGATGTCGATCACACTTGGACAAGCGCCGGTCGTCTCGCAGGCCTGTTCCAAAGTCTCTTGTTGCCGGTCAGCGGCGTACACCACCGCGCCTTCATTGCACAACATCTCAGTCGCCGCGCGTCCCATGCCAGAAGCCGCTCCGGTAATGATGATGATCTTGTCTTTTAGGGTCATTTCGATTTTGACTTAGCTTGATGTTAGTGATGATTGAGTTCGCGAACGATTCACTGACGGTTCTGGCGAATTGTATACGGAGCACTATCAAGCAACATACCAACCGCTTCAATGGTTACTTAGCTTGGCAACGGATAGGCAGATGTACAACGCATTTTGCGTGTGAGTCGAGTCTTTGCTCTGGCTGGCTCGAATACGAACCTTGACCAATCTCATCAGGAGTTCAGCCTGCTCGAACTGATCCAGTTCACGGCGCGATGCCTCGACGAGCGCATTGGCACGATTCAACTCAAGCAACTGGTTGGCTCGCTCGATGGTTGAGTGTGATGGGCGGATTTCGAGGATCCTGTTTTGTGACGGTGCAGAAGAAAACAGAGTTGCTACTTCGTGGAACAAAGACGATGCGGATGGCGCGGTCGACATAATGACTCCCTCGGTAGGCCAAGCGATATTTTACCCACCCAAAAGGAACAACTCTCAAACTCTCAGTTTTCAGCCGCCGGCAGTACTCTCTAAAGCCCCAATTCTGTTAACCCGCCTGCCCCCGTTAACCGAGAGAGTCCGAGATATTTCGCTTTCCTGGACGGGGTGGGGGCCAGGAAACGGGCGATTCTGGACGTTGGGCAGGCGGGAAGAGACGCGAAGTGCGGGGCGGCGGTTAACAAGAAAGCTGCGAAACCTAGGGTTTTAACGCAAAAAAGCCAAGGTAGAGACCTCGGCTTTCTGCGTTAACTATGTCAGACCAGTTTCGATACTGTTCTGAAAGGCTCCCCGAGCGCAACCCTCTTCGTAACAATACTCTCTACGCTCGAAATTCGTAAAGCCTTGCAGCACAAGGATTTACGAAGTTCGAGACCCATTTGGTCTGTTTTTCTACGAAGAGGTTCGAACTGTGAGTTAACACCCACTTCGAGGTTTAGAATAGCAGCGAATGCTTAACTGTTCAATGGTAGTTCCTGGTGGTACGACTGAAGCCGACAGCTCCACCAATATGTCGCAGGTGGCTAATGATCGCGAACGGGGAAGCGTCGTCAACAACGCTGCGGCTTCCTATCCTACTGCCGAGGCAATTCTTTTCTTCGTTTCCCATGTGAGACCGACTAACGCTCGGTCTAGCTTGCGGGAGATTCGGGAAATCTAATCGCCCCCCCAAATTCTCCATACTCCCAAAATCACCAGGCGGCCAGTTTCCAACTTCCGCGTCGAATATTGGCTTTTTCTTGTTAACCCCAGAGCAATTCGGGGAATTAAGTAACATGCGAAGTAACAGTCAACCAGAAGATGAGGCGGAGTTTGTCGCATTGCTGACCGCCAGCCAAAATGCGATTGCGTTTGCCGTGCGCGCGTTGATGCCGGGCGAGCGTAGCGTTGATGAGGTTGTTCAACAAACAAACGCCAGGATCTGGCAAAAGCGTGGTGAGTTTGAAGCCGGGACCAACTTCCGTGCATGGGCCGGTGCGATTGCGAGATTCGAAGTTTTAAACTACCGCAAACAGCAGGCTCGCGACGCTCGAATCAAGCTTTCCGACGAACTGGAAGACATCATCGTTGCTGAAACCGTTCGCATCGAAGACGAGACCCTCAGCCGCCAAGCGGCACTGCATGAATGTCTTAAGGGTCTAAAGTCCGAGAGTAGGGAAATGCTTTTATCGAGGTACAGCGGCGAAGAAACGCTCTCCCAGCTGGCTGAGAGGGTTGGCCGTTCGGTGGGTGGCATCAAAGTCACTCTAAGTCGACTCCGCACAGCTTTGTTGGAGTGTATTCAACGTCGCCTACTTGCCGAGGAGCACTAAGGTGAATCCAGAAGAGCGACTATTGCTGATCGACTCGCTGATTGATGGCAGGATCGGCGAAGCAGACTTGTTGCGGATTGAAGCGGAGTTGATTGTTGATCCGGAGGTAAGGCAACAATATTACGACCGTTTGCAACTGAACATGTTACTGGCGCGAGAGGCTTCGGAAGCGTCCTCGATCCAAACGGAGAAGACTGTCTCCCAGCACCAGCGCATTGCTCAGTATCAACCTGTGAGTTGGGTCAAGATTCTTTCTGGGGCTCTGGTGACGCTAGCCGCCTCGGTCTTGCTGCTTATCTTCCTCAATCGAACAGACAGCAAGTCAACTTCGCGGGACAGCGAAATCGTACTTGTCGCACAGGTGGAGCCGTCCGCGAGTGGCTTTGCTGTTCTCAGCGGTCAGGACGGTGCTGTTTGGTCCGGCAGCCCGCTGGTCGAAGGTGATTTATTGCCGTCAGGTGAATTGCATTTGAAGTCCGGACGCGTGCACATCGAGCTTTTTAGCGGCGTTCAGATGGTCATCGAAGGCGACGCGCAGTTTTCAATCGATTCACCGATGCAGGTCACGATGGATCGTGGTATCGCACGAGCGCGTGTTCCGGAACCAGCCCAGGGGTTCAAGATCAAAACGAACAATGGGGACGTCATCGATCTTGGAACAGAGTTTAGTATCCATGTGGACAACGGTGGCGCCGACGTTCATGTGGTCGATGGTGAAGTGGAACTTCAGCCTCGGAACAGCGATTCGCTTCGGATCGACGCTGGGTTCTCGCGCCGCATGTCTCGTTTGGGCGAGCTGGTCGAAGCCTCAGCACCATTACTTGAATCCGTCGGGCCAAGTGAGTTTCAAAGTTTATTGCGAGACAAGCAGAAGAAACGATTCGCCGATTGGGTGAAAGCTCGGCGTCAAATCGAGACAGACCCACGTTTGGTTGCCTTCTATCAACTTCAATCCAAACCATCGCCGGGCAATCGAATCGCGAATCTTGCCGGTGCGGCCCCCCTGTCTTCGTCGGTTGGATCCGTCGTCGCCGCGACACCGACGACGGATCGTTGGGGCAACAGCGATGCCGCTCTAGATTTCAGTCGCGTTGGAAGTCGAGTGCGTCTGGAAGTGCCGGGCGAGTACCACAGTCTGACCATGCTATGTTGGATAAAAATCAATAGCCTGGATCGCATGTACAACTCGTTGTTCTTGACCGACGGACACGAAGACCGAGAACCGCACTGGCAACTGATGGATGATGGGAGGATCTTCTTTTCCGTCAAACTTCCTCGACCAGATGGCGATTCCGATTTCATTCAGCCTGTTTTCTATTCGCCAAGCATCTGGGACGCCTCGCTCAGCGGTCGCTGGATCATGTTGGCTGTGACGTATGACGTCGATCAAGCACGAGTAACCCATTATTTAAACGGGCGTCCGATCAGCAGCGAGTCAATTCCCGAAAATCAAATCGTGGACTCGATTCGCATCGGCCCTGCTTCGATCTGTAATTGGAGCGAGCCTATGTATCGCACGGATCCACAATTCGTGCTGCGCAACCTGAATGGCAGCATGGACGAGTTTGCCTTGTACTCGGACGCATTGTCCGCAGGTGAAATTTTGCAGTTGTATCGTGATGGAAGTCCAAATGAGCTCTAAATCAATCGTTGCGTCGGTCTTGGCGAGTTGGGTGTTGGCTGCGGGCGTTTACGCAGACGAGTCAGCCGAACGATTATTCGCATTGAAAGTTCAGCCGTTGCTCAATGACAAATGCTTAGGCTGCCACGGTGCCGATTCCGACGACCTCAAGGGCGAGTTCAGTGTGTTGACTCGCGAGGCGTTATTGCGCGGCGGTGAGTCGGAAGAAGCGGCGATCGTTCCCGGAAAGCCCGATGAAGGAACGTTGGTTTCGGCGATCAAATGGGAAGCACTCGAGATGCCGCCCAAAGAGAATGATCGGCTGACCGAACAACAAATCGAAATGGTTCGCAATTGGATCGAATTGGGAGCTCCCTGGCCTGATGAAAAGACTCAGGCAGCCTACCGTGAGGAAGAGGCTAGAAAGCGAGTGACGGACGAAGGCATGATTGTCGACACCAGCGGCGGTACATCTGAGCAATGGACCAGTAGAAGGTATGCGCAAGAAGATCTTTGGGCCTTCCTACCAGTCAAATCGAAAGCCGAGCTATTACCAGCCGACGTCGAACGCGACCGAGCGATAGATTTTTTCATCGACGCACAACTTGAGAAAGCAGGTATCCCAACATCGGCACTCGCGGATGCGGGCGATTTGATACGCCGCGCAACCTACGACCTAACGGGCCTTCCACCAACGCCCGCTGACGTCGCCGACTTCAACGAAGCTTACTCGAAGCAGCCGGATCAAGCTTGGGCTTCGCTGATCGAACGCTTGCTCGATAGCCCTCGATATGGCGAACATTGGGCCAGGCACTGGCTGGACGTCACCCGCTACGCGGACACGGGAGGCATGTCGAATGACTTTGAGCGTTCCAACATGTGGCGTTATCGAGATTACGTGATCCGCGCTTTCAATTCGGACAAGCCGTACAACGAATTCATCATCGAGCAACTCGCTGGTGACGAGCTGGCTGACGCGGCGGTTCGTGCCAGGAACGGTGGTTCCTTGGATGCTGTCAATCAGGCTCAAATGAAAGGCACGTACAACGAGCAAGAATCGGAATGGCTTGTTGCTACAGGGTTCTTGCGATTGGGACCCTGGGACAACGCGATGATTGAGGCCGACGAAGCAAGACAGATCTATCTGGACGATCTGGTCAACATCACCGGCCAGACGTTCCTGTCGCAAACACTTCGCTGCTGCAAGTGTCACGATCACAAGTTTGATCCGATTCCCACACGTGACTACTACCGCATCTATTCAGCGTTTTCGACGACTCAAATGGCGGAAAGGCAGGTTCCTTTCTTGCCTCAAGAAGACCTAAGCCATTTCGACGTTGGAAAGGCTCATGTGCAGCGAATGCTTGACTTCGCCATCGCGGAAAAGAACAAGATAATCGACAAGCAGGAAGCGGCCGCAAAAGCTTGGTACAAGGAGCACGAGCTCCCATACAAACCTGAAAACGAACGAAAGGATGATCCGGACGAAATGAAACCGCCCCGACATGTGGGATTGGATCATGTCGAACAGGGACAGTTGAAAGTTCGAGAGCAGGATGTATGGATTTGGACACGCCGGCTAGAACGCAACGAGCCGATGGCGCAAAGCGTCTACAACGCGGCGCAGGCTGATTTAGCTTGGAATGGGGCTCGTAAACTGCGCATCAGTCGCAAGCACGCCGATGCCGATCCACCAAAAAGTTTTATCTTGACCGGCGGTGCATTAACGGCGCTGGAAGATCGCGTTTTTCCTGGTGTGCTCAGCGCTCTAACACTGAAGGTTACATCGCAATCAGAGGATCCCTATCTGGTTACCGACGACGTGAATGGTCGGCGGTTGGAACTAGCCAAGTGGATTGCGCATCCGGACAATTCGCTCACGACTCGAAGTATCGTCAACCGCATTTGGCAATATCACTTTGTCACCGGCATAGCTGGCAACGCCAATAACTTCGGCGGTAAAGGAGCCAAACCTACGCATCCGTTGTTGCTCGACTACTTGGCGAACGATTTCGTTGAAGGTGGATGGTCGATCAAACGAATGCACCGATTGATCATGATGTCGGACGTCTATCGACGATCGACGACCAAGACAGATGCACAAAAGCTCGCTGAGGTTGATCCAAACAATTCGTTGTTGTCGCATTTCCCAAGGCGACGCCTGACTGCTGAAGAAATTCGCGATTCGGTGCTGGCGGCAACGGGCGAACTGGTGCACTGTGAAGGTGGCTTGCCGGTTATGCCGGAGATCAATATGGAGGTCGCGTTGCAACCTCGCATGATTCAGTTTTCTTTGGCCCCAGCGTATCAACCTTCACCGACACCGAATTTGAGGAATCGACGTACGATTTACACCTATCGTGTTCGAGGCCAAGCAGACCCGTTCACGGAATTGTTTAACGAACCCAACCCGAACGAATCTTGCGAAATGCGAGAATCCGCTGCGGTCGCGCCGCAGGTGTTTGCACTGCTCAATAGCGACCTAATAATTGATCGATCTATCGCGATGGCGTTGCGTCTGCAATCCGAGCAGCCTGAGACGGCAGACCAGATACGCGCTGCATTCCAGTTAATTCTTTTGCGTGATCCGACGGAACAGGAAGTCGAGCGACTGAGCTGGTACGTAAAAGAGATGACCGCCTATCACGACAATGTTCATGCAGCGGAAGTGGAGTATCCAGCTAGTATCTCTCGTTCTTTGGTCGAGGAGTTTAGCGGCGAGCCTTTTGAGTATGAAGAGATCCTGCCAGTATTTGAAAACTACCACGCTGACAAGAAACCAAGTGAAGTGAGTTCAATAACTAGAGCACTCGCAGACATGTGTTTGCTGCTGTTCAATACCAATGAATTCATCTACATCGAGTGAGCCGCTGGCCGTAAGGCACCGGGCGTTAAACAACAATAAATACGAGACTCAGCAAATGAACTCAAGACGTGACTTTATCTATAGCCTCGGCGCATCACTCGGATCGGTTGCCTTTTCGTCGATGCTACAAGCAGACGAAGTGAAATCGTCGCCATTGTCGCCGAAACAGCCCATGCTTCCGGCAAAGGCGAAGAACGTGATCATGCTATTCATGGAGGGTGGTCCCGGTCACATGGACACCTTCGACCCGAAACCCGAACTTTCACGACTTCATAAGCAGGAATCAACACTTGCCTTCGGTCAGGAAACTGGATTCAAGTTCTTCGTTGGCAGCCCGTTCAAATTCCAGAAAGTCGGCAGCAATGGAATTGAAATGTGCGATCAGTGGAAGCACTTGGCTGATCCCTTCGTTGCGGATGAGCTTTGCAACTTCCGAGGTTGCCAGGCGGAGTCGCTGAATCATCCCGAAGCTCTCTTCCACATGAACACGGGCAGCCGACTGGGAGGTGACCCCGCGATCGGTGCTTGGGCAAATTACGGGCTCGGAACCGAAAATCGAAATCTTCCTGGCTACGTTGTCATGACCGAGCTGGCTTTGCCACAGGGCGGCCCAACGAACTGGAGCAACGGATTCTTGCCACCGTACTACCAGGGCACTCGATTGCGACCTGAGGGATCGCCCATCTTGGATTTGGCACCCCAAGGATTCAAGACTCGCGAGCACCAACGTCGCGCATTGGATGAGCTTGCGTGGCTGAATGAACAACATTTGCAAACCATCGGTGACGCGGATGAAAGGCTGTCGGCCCGAATGGAGAATTACGAGCTCGCTTTTCGCATGCAAACTGAAGTTCCGGGCGTAATCGATCTAGCGAGCGAGTCACAGAAGACTCAGGAGATGTATGGACTGGATGATGCCGACACAAAGGTGTTTGGGCGGCAGTGTTTGATGGCTCGACGGCTGGTCGAAAGTGGCGTCCGCTTTGTCCAGATTTTTAGTGGCGGATGGGATAGTCATGATTACTTGGAACGCGGCCACACCTCTCGCATCAAGAGTGTCGACAAACCGATCGCGGCGCTGATTCGCGATTTGAAGCAGCGAGGGATGCTTGAAGACACGCTGGTGATTTGGACGGGTGAGTTTGGGCGAACGCCAGACAATAACAAACGCGGCGGAGTATATTCGCTAGGACGAGGTCACAACAGCCAAGCGATGACGATGTTGTTCGCCGGTGGCGGAGTCAAGCCAGGCGTGGTGGGTGCGACCGACGAATTAGGGTCTGCAGCGGTTGAGTGCGTGCATCCAATTCGCGATCTTCATGTCACGTTGCTTCACTTACTGGGACTCGACGACAACAAGCTGACGTACTTCCACGGAGGCCGATATAAGCAACTGTCGCAGTTTGGTGGCGAAGTCATCAAAGAGATTATTGCCTGATCCGTTGGGACGGTCTGCATAAATCGCCAAGTCACGCCCTCTTGCTCTGCTTATCCCTAGAAACGAATCGAACTAATTCATGAAAACCCGTTCTCATTACGTGTGCAAGTCAAGATTTCTTATGGTCCTGACTTTAGGTTGGATCTCAGCTTCGATGACGCTGGCTGCGGATCGGCCGAACATTCTTTACATCATGTCAGACGATCATGCGGCACACGCTATATCTGCATACGGCGGTCGTCTGGCAGAAATTGCACCCACGCCGAACATCGATCGACTCGCCAAAGAAGGTGCTTTGTTTACCAACACGTTTTGCACCAACTCGATTTGCTCCCCATCGCGAGCCTGCGTCCTGACGGGCCAGTACAACCACGTCAATGGCGCTTTTGATCTTGATGGAAGTGTTGCACCGGGGAAGCAAATGCTGGCGATTCAAATGAAGCAGGCTGGCTACCAGACAGCCATGATCGGCAAATGGCACTTGAAAGAAGAACCGGCCGATTTTGATTACTACTGCGTATTGCCAGGACAAGGCGAATACCACAATCCGGAGTGTCGCGTTCGTGGCGAAAAGCCGTGGGGCAAGAACCTGATCAAGGCCGATGGCAAGCATGTGACGGACGCGATTACCGACATCACTCTGAATTGGTTGAAAGAGGGACGCGACTCCGAGAAGCCTTTCTTCTTAATGCACCACTTCAAAGCGCCGCATGACTATTTCGACAATGCAGCCCGCTACGAAACGTACCTTCGCGACGTTGAGATCCCTGAACCAGAAACACTCTGGAGAAGAGATCCGAAGTTTGGCTCCATTGCCACTCGGGGTGCGGATGATGAACTGATTCCCCACATCGGAACTTCGATCGGTGGTCGCAATCCACGCCGTTCGTATTTGCAGGATCTGCCGAAGCTCTATCCCGACGAGTTTCCTGCGAACTACGATCCAAGCCATTTCACCGAGGAGGAGAATACTCGTCTCGCCTACAACGCCTATCTGAAGAAGTTTCTGCGCTGCGTCAAAGGGATTGATGACAACCTCGGTCGCTTGTTCGCATATCTGGAAGAGACCGGCCAGATGGACAACACGTTGATCATTTATACAGCCGACCAGGGATTCATGTTGGGTGAACATGACTATCAGGACAAACGCTGGATGTACGAGCAGTCTCAGCGGATGCCGTTCTTGGTGCGGTTGCCAGGAACGATCAAAGCGGGGGCTCGCTTTGAAACACTCATCGAAAATGTTGACTTCGCGCCAACGATGCTCGACTTTGCCGGCGGTGAGGTCCCCGAAAACGTTCAGGGACGCTCGTTTCGATCGCTCTTAGAAACCGGAGTCGAACCCGACCAATGGAAGCAGGAAGCTTATTATCGTTATTGGATGCACATGGCACACCACGATAACCCGGCGCATCTGGGTATTCGAACAAAAACGCACAAGTTGATCTTCTACTACGGCTGCAATTACGCCGGCGGCTATCGTACACCTCCCGGCTGGGAGCTGTACGATCTGGCAAGCGATCCACACGAGACGCGAAACCTGTTTCATGACCCCGATCAAGCGAGTCTTGTTGCTGAGTTAAAGCAGCGTCTTGCCGAGACTCGTTTGCGCGTCGGTGATGATGGGAGTCATTTTCCGGCCTGCGAGGCGGTGATCCAGGAGTTTTGGGACTATGACGCCGCTGACCAAGCCAAGTCGCGTGAACTCTCGCACCAGTATTTGAAGCGACGGCAGAATGAACTCCGAGCCAACAACCGATCAGTGCAAACTTGGAAGTGACAGTAAGGCAATGAACATACAACGATTATTGATTCACGCCGTTTTGGTTTTCGTTGGCACAGCATGCCAAGCCGAGCCGGTTGTCTATGAAGGCGACGAGGGACCAGGGGTCGGAAAACATATTGTGTTGCTTGCGGGCGACCACGAATACCGTTCCGAAGAAACCCTTCCGATGCTGGGGCGGATGCTCGCGAAGCATCATGGATTCAAGTGCACCGTCCTCTTTACAGTCGACTCCACGACTGGGGAAATCGCTCCCGGAAACTCGAACATGCTCGGAATGGAAGCACTTGATACCGCCGACCTGGCCGTGGTGTTTCTTCGCTTTCAGGCATTCCCGCAGGAGCAGATGAAGCATTTCATCAGCTACCTCGAACGCGGCGGACCAACCGTTGGCTTGCGCACCTCGACGCATGCCTTTCGATTTCCAAGCGACAGCCCCCAAGGCAAAGGACGCTAAACCTGGCCGGCCGCGTGTCGAGGAGAGCATCAGCGAAGCGATCATCCGCATCAGAAAGGAGACCGGCTGGGGCTACACCAAGATCGTTCAGGCGATGCGCAGGCTGGGGCACAATATTTCCCGCCAGACAGTGAAGAATGTACTGGTCGTCGCTGGCCTCGGCCCTCAGCCGCATGATCATCCTGATACGTGGTCCGAGTTCATCAAGCGACACGCCGAGACCATGTGGCAATGCGACTTCGCATCGAAGCGAAAGTGGACAATCAAGGGCATGGTCGATCTCTACTTCCTCGTCTTCATCCATGTTGAGACGCGACGCATTTGGGTCTCCCCGTGCACTATCAATCCGACTGGCGAGTGGACGACGCAGCAGGCCCGCAACTTTCAGATGCATCTGCAGGAAGAAGGCCTGCCTTGCGAAATCCTGCAGCGGGACCAAGACACCAAGTTCATCGACGCTTTCGATGAGGTATTCCGTTCAACCGGCTGCATAATCAAGAAGACTTGCCCGCGATCGCCGAATCTGCAGGCTTTCGTGGAGCGGGTAATCCAAACACTGAAGCACGAGGTCTTGAACGCTTTCTGCATTGTCAGCGACCAGCATATGGACCACATCCTTCGTGTGTCACAAGACTGGTACAATCACCGACGTGGACATTCGAATCAAGATCATCTGCCTCCGGTACGCGATAACGACTGGCTGGCCAAGATCGACTTAAAAACCACCGAGATCGACTGCCACACCGAACTTGGCGGATTGCTGAAGTCGTACAGGCCAGCCGCGTAGCCGAAAGAAGAATGCAAGCATCTCCTCACTGCCAGCTTGTCAAAGATCGATTTCTTGATCACGTAGTTGGTTCCGGCCAATCGCATTGATCCGTTGGCCGACAGAACGCAGCTTCAACGAAATCAACACCATCCCCGCTCCGACCAACAAAGAAATCACCGCAATTAGCCAGCCGATCGCAGTTACTCCGCTATTTGGCCAAATGACAAGTATGACTCCAGCGACCGCCAATCCGAGTGCCAACCATTTTACCAGTGACCTTGCCTCGGTGTCGGCCTCTGTTTCCTTACGAAGCGTCAAGTACAGCCCCAGGCCCTGGAGCACTGCCCATATTCCGATAATGGTCATGAAAACGCGACCACTGACATCAGTCCAGAACAGCAATATCGCGCCGACCAATAGGCCGACCGCACCCACTAACAGACCATGATCTTTCTTTTTCGAAAGCGCGTAGGTGACACTTGCCCACAGCCCGTCGATGATCAGGTAGATCCCTAAGATCTTGACGAGTAAACCGACGGTCTTTTGTGGCCAAACCAACGCACAGACCGCCAGTGCAACCAACGCAATGCCTCTTAACAAGAGCCACCACCAGAGGCTGCACACCGCATCATGGGCTTTACCACGTGCCTTTGCAGCGATCTTTTTTGCCTTCTTGGTTGTGTCGTTTGTCACAAGCTTATCAGTCCATAAGAGGAAGTGGTTGATGTCATAAATCGAGCGTAGTAGCGCGACCCTCAAACAGAGGCTCGGCCTTGACGTTTTAATCTTGATTGCCAACTAATAGAGATAGTTCATCCAACTCTTGGCACGAATGAGGAACATTACTGGAATTCCGGCGATCTGCACATCCTGGGTGAAGATGGCAGCTTGACCTCGAGCGCCCCCGGGCAAACGGCGGTCGGAGTCATCCAGCTGGATTCTTACTGCGAACTGAGTGGGTGTTCCATTGATAATCGAAGTGGGAAGCCGTCCAGTCGCGTCAAGCTGCCCCGCCCCTGAGACGTCGATCGTGTTCATCACGCGGCCGGTCAAAATCTCCCCCGGATAACCGTCCATTGCGACTTCGGCGTACTGTCCTGGTTGAATTCGCAAGAAGTTCTTCTCTGCAAATGTGGCGACGACGATTCCATCGGAAGAAGCTGTCGGATCACGAACGAAAGTCATGACCGGACCGCTCGAGGCGCTGACCAAAAGCCCGGGTCGGACCTGCAAGTTGGTGATGTAGCCATCGGCAGGTGTAGTAGCCAGAACTTGATCTGACATGTTTTACCCAGATTACGCACTGGGCTGTAAGAGCTGGTCGAGCATTTTCTGTTCGGCCAGTTTCTTCGAGTCATCGAAAGTTTGTCTCGGAGTCTTCCCGAAACAGAATCTTCCGCTATGTGGTCGTTCTTCGTTGTAACTCCGCATCCATTCATCGACATCCGCTTGGAGCTGCTCGATGGATTCATAGAGCGTTTTGCGAAACGCGATCTGGTAGAACTCCTGAAGCATCGTCTTGTGAAACCGTTCGCAGATACCGTTGGTTTGAGGGCTTCTAGCTTTGGTTTTGGTGTGATCGATGTTCTCGAGAGCCATGTAGAGTTGATACTCATGATGCTCTCGATTGCCACAGTATTCAGTGCCTCGATCGGTGAGCATGCGTAGCAACGAAACCCCTTCTCCTTCGAAGAACGGAACCACTTGGTCATTAAGCATATCGGCAGCTACCAACGCATTCTTGCGATCATATAGCTTCGCAAATGCGACTCGAGAATACGTATCGATAACAGTCTGCTGATAGATCCTTCCCACGCCTTTAATGGTGCCGACATAGAAAGTATCTTGCGCCACCAAATACCCGGGATGCTCTGTTTCAATTTGACCATGAGCTTCCTTTTCGAGCTTAGCTTTCTCAAGAGCAACCACTTGTTCCTCCGTGAGCACGCCGCCATCTTGCGCGACTTTCGCTTCAAGCGCTTTGAGTCGCTTCTTGAAGGTCTCAAGACCGTTTCGCAACCAGATGCTTCGTACGCCACCAGGTGACACCAAATGCCCGTGCTTTTTTAGCTCGTTGCTTACCCGAACCTGACCATGGGCGGGCTTCTCAAAAGCCATTTTGAGAACCGCTTCTTCAACGGCTGGATCGACGCGGTTCTTGACCACAGGCTTCTTCTTGGAAATCTCTTTGAGAGCCTCCTCGCCCCCTGTTTGATATAGATCCTTGAAGCGATAAAAACTGTCCCTGGAGTAACCAAAGACCTTGCAGGCCTCCGACACATTCCCTAACCTTTCGGCCAGCTTAAGCATCCCGATCTTATTCTGAATGATCTTCCGTTCGTTCGTCATTTCGACACTCCCGTCCTGCGAGGTTGACCGCCGGTTGCTAGCTTTACTCCGGTCGCTGCGCTCCCTTCGTGCAGCTAGCAACCGGCAATGCCTTCCTCTATCCAATGGTGAGTGTCAGATCAAGTCTAATTTTCTACACATGAATTGGGAATCAAAGGCAATCCCCGGATCCATGGAACGCTGAAACTCTCCCAACGCAATTTCTTGTTCGATCAATTGTCGTTTATTGTCGCCTAGCAATGACAGTTCCCACACTTGGCCGGAGCTCAGCAGACCGATTAGTTTGGAGTCGTCGGTGACGGTCAAGGTGCGAGTGAAGCACAGGCCATGTCGAATCGGTCTACGATAGTCCGAGATTATTCGCTTGGATTGGCCGCTTGCAGGATCCAAGAGCTCAATTCGATCGCCGTCATAGTCTTCATCAGCTGAGATCGCGACGTATCTCCCAACGTGTTCAAGACAATCGATACGCTCCCTCTTAATTGTCCAAAGGACCTCTTGGCTGCTAATATCAAAACAGCGAACCTCGAACCTAGCTTCTTCAGATTTCCAAGCATTTTCGAAAGCGACCACCAGTGTTGTTCCGTTGGGGGAGAAACTCACAAACTTCGGTTTGTCGCGGAGTGGTAGCGACGCCTCTTGCGATGCGGCATTTGACTCCGATTCTCGAAGTGCCTCAAAAGGATTCTCAGAAAGGTCCAGAGAACTCATCTGAGGCTTCTCCAACTCATCGCGATGCTTCTCCAACTCTTGGCGATACTCGTTTTGATCAAACTCGATCAAACGATCAATCAACTCAGGACCATCACCGCGGAATACATCAATTCTGTCCTCTTTGGGAATTGCTAATACTTCACTTTGCGGAGACCACCAGCGGAATTCGTCCTGCGATAGCCCAGTGTAGGTTTTCAATCCCTCCGCATACGCTTTGACTTCATCGATGCCGTCGTAGTCGGCAACGAGCTCGTCGAGACTGGCACCGTGAAACCAGGTCTTGTGGCCAGGAAAAAGAATCCTTTGCGCCACGCGTGTGGAAACTATCGGGGCCACCGTCGATTCCCCACCAAAATGCTGTTCAAATGCTTGGCGTGCTTCGTGAAAATTACCTACGGTGATCGCCGAAGTGATTCGTGCGGCATTGTGATTTGCTAAAGTTTCTTCGAGTTCTCCGGCAAGTGCTCTGGCCGACTCCTCAGCTTCCTCGGCAACTTGTCTCGCCTGTTCTGCTCGACGCATTTCTTGCTGCGTCTGGGCGTTGGCGTCAGCGTAGCGAGCTTCTGAGTCTCTCGCTCGAATCCACAGGAGTGTCGTCGCGACCAAAGCGACGATCAACAGCGAAAGGATGGCCACACCGGTGGCAAAAGTCGCCTTATATTTATGAGCTGTCTTACGAAGACGATAGGAAAGACTAGGGGGACGCGCTTCGATCGGATCGTCATTCAAGAAACGCGTGATATCTTCAGCCAGTGCTTCCGCGGTCGCGTAGCGGCGAGTACGATCTTTCTCCAGTGCCTTAATGGCGATCCAGTCCAATTCGCCACGCAAGATCGATGTCAGCCGGCTCGGGTTGGTCTGTCGCTGCATGGAGACGCCAAACCCGCCGTCGTCTGATTTGCTCAAACGCGTACTCGGGCGTGGTGCCTCCTCTTCGCGAATCAGGTAAAGGATTCGATCCAACGCCTCACTCTTCAACCGCTCTTTACCTAAGGGAGTGCATCCGGTCAGCAGTTCGTACAGCAAAACACCCAAGGAGTAGATATCTGTTCGACTATCAACATCCAAAGCATTGAACTCGGCCTGTTCCGGACTCATGTATTCCAGCGTGCCGACGACTTGGCCGAATCGTGTGAAGAGAGTTCGATCAGTTAATTTCGTTTGCTCAAAGACGGCTTTTGCCAAGCCAAAGTCAATGACCTTTACGACCGGTTGGCCGTCGTAATGCGTCACGAGAATGTTTGATGGCTTGATGTCGCGGTGGGCAACACCTTTTTGATGGGAATGCTGGATCGCGCGGCACGCTTGGGAAAACAGTACCAAACGTTCGCGCGTCGACAGCTTGTTTTGATCGCAGTAGCTGGTGATCGGGATTCCCCTTACCAGTTCCATGGCAAAGTACGGGCGACCGCCGGCCGTTGTCCCGCAATCCAAGACTTTGGCGATGTTTTGATGATCCATCATCGCGAGTGCTTGCCTTTCGGCTTCGAACCGAGCCAGGATCTCTCTGGTCGGGAACTCCGATTTGATGACTTTAATCGCGACCCGCCGTTTCACTGGGAGTTGTTGCTCCGCCATGAACACTTGGCCCATCCCGCCCTTGCCGATTGGCTGAAGGATTTTGTACTGGTCAATCCATTCTCGGGATTCTGGTTCGGTGCCAGCTTCCTCCGTTGAATGCAACATCTCTTTGGTTTCGCCGTACCGTCGGTCGATCACCTCCGCGTAACTCGGGAAGCGTCGTTGGTACTCCTCCAAACTGTGACCAACCCGATACTCTCGTTCGACCGTGATCAGTTCCAGCAGCAACTCCGGCATGAGGTCGGAGTAGTCGCGAACGTGAGTTTCGATTCCAGGACTCCCTCCGGTTTGAAGCTGGTGCTCAAACTCGTCGGCAATCCGATCCAATTGCTCTCGCTGAGCAGTCGATAGCCGATTTTTATTTTCTTCCATTCGCTTGAACTCGAGGCGCCAGTGGATTGGATTCGGACTGCACACGCAACCGTCTATCGTTGAAACTCGAAGAGCGGATGCACGAGGTGTCACAATTCTACTAGATTTGCAAATAAAATTTCTTTTCGCGTCACGTGGAAAATCTGTGTCGTGTTTTCCGGGCGAATCACTAGGAGCAGGGTGGACAAGTCTTTCTTTACACGGAGCTATCTACCGATGAAACAACAAAGCCACCTGCGGAAGCGAAGGTTGACCTTTGAGCAATGTGAAGCTCGACAAATGATGCATGCTGGAGCAGTCGTCGACGAGGGTGTATTGCGGATCGATGCCGGCCCGGCTCCCAGCCAAATTATTGTCTACCAGCGAGTCGATCAAATAATCGTCCAGGAACGATTGGGGTTCTGGTCAACGGCGAAAGCTTTTCCGATGGATTCCATCGATTCCATTCACTTCGAAGGAAGCGCATCATCGGACCGTTTCGAAAACCGGACGGCGATTGTTGACGCAATTTACGGAAACGGAGGCTCGGATATCCTGCTTGGCGGCGATGGGGATTCACTGATCTATGGTGGCGACGGAATGGATCAGTTGCGAGGTGGCATTGGAGACGATGTGCTGGTTGGCGGCCCAGGGAACGACCAATTGATCGGTGGTGAGGGAAACGATGGACTCTACGGAGGCGACGGTGCCGATCGGCTGATGAGTGGTGCCGGACGTGACACAATATATGGAGGAGCTGGAGACGATCGGATTTTCGCGGGCGCGGGAAACGACTACGTCTTTGCAGGAGACGGAGCGGATGTGGTCTTCGGTGACGCGGGAGATGACCTGCTGCGAGGTGAAGGAGGCAACGACACGCTCTGGGGCGATTCCATCTTCGGCGCGAGCGGTCATGACAGACTATTCGGTGGAAACGGCCGAGATGTCTTGCGCGGCCAGGGTGGCGACGATGAGCTGGACGGAGGTAATGGCTCGGATCGATTGTACGGCGGCAACGATAATGATCTGATCCGTGGTCAAGAAGGCGGTGATACGCTCGATGGTGGTCGAGGCGACGATCGATTGCTTGGTGGAGCTGGACGCGATCTCATCAAAGGGGGCAACGGTAACGACTTCTTACAAGGTGGCGAGGGAAAAGATCGGCTTCTCGGGGGACTCGGATCAGATGAAATTTTCGGCGGTGCGGGTTCCGACTACGCCGCCGGCGGAGATGGAGATGATGCAATCGATGGTGGCGCAGGTGCTGATGAAATCTGGGGTAACGACGGAAATGACCTGATTCATGGTGGAAGTGGCAACGATCGCCTATACGGTGATTCGCTCTTTGGGGCGCCCGGTAGTGACGTGGTGCTTGGTGGGAGTGGCGATGACCAGATCTACGGAGTCCACGGCAACAATTACCTTTTCGGCGAACAAGGAAATGACTCAATCTACGGTGCCGGGGGAACGGATTACATTTTCGGTGGCGCTGGAGAAGACTTGATCGAAGCAAACGCCGGGGTTGATTTCATCGTCGGTGGGCCAGGGGCAGATGTAATTGATACAGGGGCGGGGCGGGACCACGTACTGGATGCAACGGACGAAGACTGGGTGGAAAAGACGTTATCAACAAGACTTTCCGTCGATACACTCACCGCGATCAAAACTTCCGACGGTGCCGCATTCAGTTCGGCAAGTGAAGTCTTTTTCGAAGTGACGGAGTTGAGCCCTGGCCGTGTCGCTGCTCACACAAAGATCACTCCTTACCATGAAACCCATTGGAAGCTGGCATCACGCGACCAAATCTCAAACGTGACACTGTGGTCGGGGGAGCTACAAGACGGTGAGTCCGTGCAACTGCTGGTAACGATGTACGACAAAGACAGTGCGTTTGGCGAAGCACTATGGTCAGCGTTCAAGACACTGCCAGCATTGGCGATGGATACGTTCAATTGCATCACGCATTTGAATTGTGTTCCGCTTGCGTTTTCGGCGACGGATACCGTGTTGAGTGTTTTGGAATCGACCGCCAAGCGACCGGATGATTTGCTCGGTGCATACGAGGTACAAATCTGGAATGATGGCGGTAACTGGAAGACCAGCTGGACGGCGATTAAGCATTCAGTGATTGAAAAATACTATCAATCTGGTGTGGCCGATGTCGCGACATTCGGCGTGTCTAGCGAGGAGGGACAGTTTTCTCTCACCCTGTCTACTTCAGCATAGTCCGGACGATTTGTAGCGGAATATAGGCCTCATGCTGAACGTTGCGTGGCGCGAACCGGCGACGTCTTGGGCATCGCGGTCCCGTTTCTTCGAGTGGACCACAATCCGTCCACGGAACGAGATTCCTGCATTCCAAAGCATCTCCGACCACGCATTGGTACAGAGGCCAAAGGTACAGAGGCCAAAGATCTCGGCGTCTCGAGCGCAACCGTTGTACCCTGCTCACGCTAAGCGTGCTTTGGCCCCTTCATTTCATTCCCGGGTGGATGGCTCCTGTTAACCGCTGTTGCCGACCAAACAGAGACTCGGAGAGTTCTCAGCCCGGGTTGTCGATAGCCCGAAGCCAACTCCCGATTCTGGTCTCGGGGAACTGTTTTCGGTAAGAGAACCGAGAGCGCGCCTGGCGGCGAGGGGGCCGGCTAACGTGCCGCAAAACGCGGGTAGAAACGACAAACGCCCGCGGGACCATGCTGGGCCGCGGGCGTTTACTGGTTTGTCGCTCGTTTCCAAGAAAACTGAGAAAGCTCCCCGTACACAACGCTCTTCGGAATTGCGCAAAAATCTTCTCGCGCATCTAACTTATTGCCTAAAAACGACTTCGGACAATTTCCATGTGCGTCATCCTGGCCCCGCTCACAAGCAGGGCCACCTCAGAAGAGGTGATTCTACGCCCTTTTTAGGCTAGTTTTAGAGAATTCTCAGTTAACGGTCACAAGGCCACCTGCAATCCACTCATCCTCGCTACCGTTCTGTTTACGCTTCAACCGATGCTTTCGGGGAGGGTTTGTCTGAAACAATCAAACAGATAGCTTCTTAGGGCCCTTATACTTCGGCTGCAAAACTCGATACTGGGCGTGTGGCTAGCACTTACCCAGGCGGGATCTCCCCCCGCTTGTCAATCAGACCTTGCCAGTCCGCACGTTCAACGCGATTTTTCAACGCGATTGTTCTGCAACATCTCGCCGCAGTTGTTAATTCGGATCGCCAGCACAAGACTTGGCCTTGGCGGTCGCTGACATTCGTGCCCCCAGAAAGAGAACGACGGTTGCAGCACCGAGCACTATCCCCTCAACCAGTTCGAGATTCCGACATGCGGCTACGACAATACCCGCTCCAATGACAGAGAGGATATTGCCAAGCACATATTTCTGTTTCCGATCCATTCTCTTCTCGCTACGATCGGTCTGTCGCCCGAATTCTTGATGATTGGCCGACGATTATAAGGCAGACTGTTGAGCACGTGTCGGACCGCGAATACTTGGCCCGGCAGGGACATCAGTCGAGCCTTGGAATGATGTTACTGTTGCTGCAGAACGAATTGCGATGACCGGGTCGCCGAGGCCGATCATCCACTCCTAATCGCGCTGTCGGCGGCTCCGCGTCAATCGCTTGGTTATCCGCCGTTTTGTGGTTCGTGAAAGTAGTAGCACAATCCATCCGGTGCGACGACGAAGAATACAGTGTACGATTCGCCGTCACGATCGTCAGTGCGGAAATCCCCAGTTGTCGTGCCGTTAGCATCCAACTCGCGTTTGATCTCGTGAATGTCGGATACGAGAATCGCAGCACCATCCTGCGAGGCATCGCCAGCATTCTCGGCAAAACCGATCTCTGTTCCATCGCGTTGGAGAATGACAGTTGGGACGGGTTCGGAAGTGCGTCGCACCTCTTCCATGCCGAAGTGTTGGCAATACCAGTCCGACGCAACCGAAATGTCAGCGACAGGTAATGCGAGAACGTCAGTCTGATATGGAAACGCGGCCTTGAATTCGGGCATAGCTATCAGGCAACAGTGAAAATGTGGTGAGGAGTTTGTCCAGTCGGATATTGTTACCGATCAGCCGGTCGCGGCGGTTAATCTTCCACTTCGAAACGCCCTGCTACCGCGACTCGGTTGCATCGGATGGTTCGCCGCCCTATCGCGATTGACAGAACGTAAGCTGATAGTCGCCTTCAGCTTCCGCGGCACCCTCTTCGTTTACGGTAACGCAAAAAGTACGATCAGGAAAGTCGCGGGAAAGCTTCGATTCCCAGAGTTCACGCAGCAGTCTGGCTAAGTACAAACATTGATTACGAGTGGGCTGAGGATCACCCGCCCCGACCGGGAACAAATCCCAAATGTGCAAATGGTTATGCAGCACCTCGACAGCTTGTGCATCATTCTTTAGGAACCGCATATTATGGGCGTACGCCTTCATGAAATCTTCGTTGGGACCTGTGCCCCGAAAAACGCAGTGTTCAAATTCAAAGAATGCTGGCCAGAAGAGCTCCCCAAACGCGATAGCAAGTTCAAACGAGCCGTGGTAGGCTGCGAAGGTCTCAAGATCGATGCCGCGGCCGTCATTCCAAAGCTTGGTTTCGGGGACGAGATCGGCTAAGGGGACATTGGAAAGTCGCTGCGGCATTTTTTCCCTGAAGTAAGCGGGCGAACGCCTGCGATGACGGGGCGGCGACGAGGGATTTGCCACTGAAAGCACGTTCGCCATCGCCGCTCCCGGTGAGCAGGCCGGGATCTCTTTGATGATAAGCTTCCGTTCCCCTGTTTGCCATCCGGTACTTGGGTGGTGCCCGCAACTCAGTCGCTTAACACCTCATTGATCTCCGGCCCATCGTAGATCCGGACGTGCGGCTTTCCAGCATCCGGCTCCCAGATCTCATTTGGAATCATCCCCGCAAATGGACGCGTCACACGCCATCGGCATCAAGCTCCGCGCTGGTTTACGCGAAGAGAAAACAATGGTCGCCTGATCCTGCAACTCCAACGCGACAACAAGGCTGCGGTCCAGCCGAGTTAGCACCGAGGTTCCGTCACTGAGTACGGGCGGTGCTCGGTCTTGCTCGCGTGATATCCCAGCCGCCTTCCCTACACCGGCATTCCCCGGCTTTTCGCCTTCCGATTGGCCTTCGGCTGGCTGCGGTACTATTCGGCTGTCCGATCCCCTGAGAGTCGTTTGTCTTCGTCGCTGATTCGACTTCTTAGACATACTCAACCGTTCAGACTGGGATGTTTGGGTTCGATTAAGAACCTCAGGGTGTCACTGGTTGCCTGATTGACATCATGTGCTGCACGAATGGGGCGCCGACTCCGGGTCTCTTCACACAGCTCGCCATAATCGCGGTGTAAAGTATTGCCTTGGGGAATGCACAAGCCTTGGACAGGATCCAACAGTTACAAAATTTCGGAGCTAATCCCGTTCACAGTCACAGGGCTACCTGCGATCCGTTCATCCTCACTACCTTTCTGTTTACGCTTCAACGGATGCTCTCGGGGAGGGTACTGCTTGAACAGAAACAGATAGCTACTTAGGTCCCTTATGCTTCGGCTGCAAAACTCGATACTGGGCGTGCGGCTAACACTTACCCAGGCGGGCTCTACCCCCGCTTGTCAATCAGACCTTGCCAGTCCGCACGTGCATTGCTTGATTCGCCAAGTCGATCAGTAAGACTCAAGACCAGAGTTAATGACCCAGAGACCTACCCAAAATTCTATTACCAACGAAACCAAGAAAGGTTCATTTTAGATGAAAACTGCATGGCGGTGTCACGCGGGTTTAAAAATAATGGCAACCGCAACCATTGCAATAATGGAAATGCCGAGCAAGACAATTGGCAGAACAACGCGGCGACGAATGGTAAAGATAATACTGATAGTGCTCAAGATGACACCGACAATGGCAGTAGCACCGGCGATACCGCTCGCGCGAGCAATGGCGTAGTGACCTGGTTGTGCGCGCGGGGGAAGCGCCGCCGCTTCCGAAGAGTAACGCAAAGCTTGTGGGATCAACATGAAGGCAGCAAAGGAAAACGTAAGTAAAGCAAGCACTGCAGTCGTGACAGTTATGCCCCTGACAATCTTCATTTTCCGTGAAGCAAAAGGCGCGTTCGACTAGACGGGTGTGGGCGTCGGTGGTTTGTAGGCGTTTTCCATAGATTAAGAATTATCCGATTGAAAAAAACTGAAGGCAAAATCGTAAGAATGCGTCTGACTGGCGAACGTCTGCGGTAACGGGGCCGCCGCCAAAAAACTATGCTTTCAAAATCTGGGTCACCAGCGGCTCCCGTTCACCGCATGGTTACGTCGGCCTGTTTAGGTGGTCGACGCGACGATTCATCAAACGTGCTGATCGATCAAAATTGGATTGCCGTCAGGATCCACGACAACAAAACTCGCAGGACCAGTGGATGTCTCATCTGCTTCTGTTTGCATCACGACACCTTTTGCCTTGAGTTGCCGCTGAAGCTCCCGAACGTCCGTGAAGTCGTCAAGCTTCTGAGCGTCCTGATCCCAGCCGGGATTGAAAGTAAGCAAATTCTTATCGAACATCCCCTGAAACAGTCCGATCACATTATCGCCATTCTTCAAAATTAGCCAGTTCTGCGAGGCTTCCCCAGCGAACTCCTTGAACCCAAGTTTTTCGTAAAACCTTCGCGATACCTCAATATCTTTGACGGCCAAACTGACCGAAAACGCGCCGAGTTGCATCATGTTTTCCTTGGTGTGGATTGTGAAGACTAACTGTGGTGGTCACCGAGTCGGAATGGTGGACGTTGTGATGGCCGAATAATCGCGCAGGTCCGACTTCGGTGCACCACGTGATTATGTGGCCGTCGTCGGGGGCATTAATTTTGCCAAAACCCACACTCGATGCCACCGTGGATAACAATCGCGAACATGCCATGTTCAGGAATTTCCATTGGTGGCATCGCGATTTCGGCTCCCGCTTCAGCGGCAAACGCGACAGCTGCTTTGATGTCATCGACAAGCACGTACGGCCGCACGACCGGTGTTTCCGTATCACGCAAAGCTCCGCGAATGCCGATCAAGCCGCCGCCATCCAGTTTCGCGGTGCGAGCACCACCAAGGTGGGCATCGGGTTCACTAAAGGCAATGTCATAGATTGTTGAGTATTGACGACACAAGGCATCGACTTCCGGTGTCACAATCTCAAGATATTGGATTTTCATCGGTTCTCCTCCCTCAAGCGGATTGACTTTTGAGTTTCAGGGTTCAACTTATCATTGGACTTCGCCTGCTGAGTTGTATCCGTGCTAGATTGATTGCAGCCGTTGATCAGCGTCACCATCCCCGGCGGGATCGCAAGTGCAACCCCGGTTCGGAGTACGTTTCGACGAGTAAGTCTATGCATGGAATTCTTTCCAAATAACGGCACGTTTCAGCGGGTGGCGACGAACGCCTAAAATTACGCGGTTGCGGCCAAGTGACTCACCATCTGGAAACCCGCGATCCGCAACTCGCGTGCATTTTCTGTTCGTCGGCATTTGGCTGAGCACAATCAGATTTGTGGTTTATTGCTTGCCGACACCCTTAATCGATTATCGCGAACCGAGCCACGTAATGCCAGACTTTCTTGAGATCGTCGTACGAGTAATCTTCGGATGCCACCGCCATACCTATGATTGCTGGCGTGATCCAGCCGTCAACGGCGAGGGTTTCAGCCAATTTTACAATCGTTTCACCACGATAATCTGGAAATTGACGAATGGTGCCGATCGAGACGCGAAAACCACAGTGCCATTCAACACGAACCGGCAATTTCATCGCATCGACTGACACTTGCGTTCCGCGATAGCATTCGTCCAGCACCAGTGCTTCGACGTCCTGTAACAGGGACACCGGGCCATGCACATGCGCCTCAATGTAGCGATCAAGTTCGTCGCAGTCGTCGGATTCGCACGCATCAATCAGTCCCATGTTTGAGGCGTTTCCAAAATTCGTCGGTTCAAAAAAGCTGTCCGGGTAACAGAACGTGGTTCGATCTAGTACGTGAGGAGAAAGTCTGAAATGGGAGGAGCCGAATCGTGGAGATCCACCCACGGATCGCCGCCGGTGATTGAGCGCACCGTACTTCGGTCGCCGGGATGGTAACTCGATGTCATACACGCCGGAGAATATCCGACTCTCCCATCGCCAACGGGCACCACCTTCGAATGCGGTCAAGCCGCCATTGCTGGTCCGGGTTTCGAACTGGGATCGTAGTACCCCATCTTCTGCCAGAACCTGAAGTAACGATAAATCGCCAGCTTTGCGGTCTGGGTGGAAATTAACCGTTACGCGAGACGTAAGGTCAATCGACGGTCCAGACGCACACCCGGCAATAGCGGATAGAGCACCAGCCTCTGCTGATCCAGGAAGTGGCGTCCACATGAAAAGTCTTTTCAATGTTTCGTCGACGAAAGAATCCATGTAAGTCCAAGGTTTGGCAGGTGGGAGTCGCTTGCCAAAAATGCTGGTGACTCGGACTAGTGATCACGACAGTTGGATCCTGTCTGTCACATTGAAACCACCCACCAAACCCCAAGGATCAGAACTATGATCATTCTCGCTCTTGATCTCGGAAAATTCAACACCATGTGCTGTTCCTTCGATACCGAAACTCGAACGCACACTTTCCTCAACGCCGCTACCAATCGCGGCTATCTCGAAACTGTTTTTAAGACTCACTCGTTCGACCTGCTCGTGATGGAAGCATGCGGCCCCTCTGGTTGGGTAAGTGCTCTAGCAGAGAGCATGGAAATCAAAACCATCGTCTGTTCCACGAACGAAGAAGCCTGGAAGTGGTCCAATGTCAAGCGAAAGCCCGACAAGGACGATGCTCGAAAACTGGCTCGCATGGCCGCTTCGGACGAGTTGCAGCCAGTCCATATGCTGACGGCGACGCATCGTGAATTTCGTTCCTTGGTTAAGTACCGTAAAACGCTCGACGGACGTATCAATAAGTCCAAAAATACGATTCGTGCTTGGTTCGTCAACCAGGGTGTTGAGATTGATCGAGGCGACAAAGCCTGGCACACTGGGCGGGAACGTATTAATTCCTTTCGCAAACCGCTGTATGAGTGTGCACCTGATGAACTATGGCGAGGCGAGCTTGATATCGAACTTACCATTCTCGATTCGCTCTCCGACCAGTTAAACACTGTTGTCAAAAAGCTCGAAGCGATCGGTAAACAAGATGCTCGAATCCGACGCCTGATGACGATCCCAGCGACTGAAACTCGCCGCCACTTATTTTTCGTCCGTTGCTTGTTCACTGAAGACGACTTTGTCGTAGACTTCAGTCGCGGCGAGTTGGCTTTCAATTGACGCTAGCTCCACCTTGCCATCTAAACCCTGACAACTCGTCAAACGCCAACTTCCATCGGGGCTGCGTGTGAAGCAATCGATCGAGTGTCGGTCTTGAGCGATCAAAACGTAGTGCATCAGACTGGGGATCGTTCGATAATGTTCGAACTTCTTGCCGCGGTCGTAGGCCTCGGTGGAATCCGACAGGACTTCGACGAGCACGACCGGGTTGAGCAACACATCGCCCGCATCGGATTCAAGTTGCGGATCGCCGCAAACGACCGACAGGTCCGGGTAAGTGAACAAGCCGGTCGCTTCGATGCGGAGCTTCAAGTCGCTCGGATAGACTCGGCAAGGTTTTTTCTTGAGCTGCTGGCCGAGGGTCTGTATGCAGTTGCCCACGATCAAATTGTGATTAGCCGAGGCACCTGCCATGGCGAACATCTCGCCCCGAAAGTACTCCGACCGAAACTCAGCCTTCCGCTCGCGATTTAGGTATTCTTCGGGGGTGACATACGGCTTGGGGACAGTCGACATTGGGGGCGTTCCTGAAACGGGCAGAACGTAATTTCGATTTTGAGATTGTAACCGAAAATCGTTGCGTCTGGCCCCCGTTTGACATCCGCCACCTGTTAACCCGGGCGTGCTCGTTTGACGTTCGTCTCGGAGGGTCGGAAGCATCCGGTGAATGAACTTAGAGCGCGACGAAACCGAGAGAGCGTGATAGTCTCGGCGAGATTTAGCCGATCGCGGCCCGCAAGTCGTCGCCGCGGTCGGGCAAGGAAAACGACGCGAGAGTCTCGAAGATGCTTTCACACTGCAAAAAACGGGCGTTTTTCACGGTCCGGGCGACGCGGGCCGCCCCAGCAGCGAGAGCGAACCGGCGTGGTCGCCTTGGTTCGCAAATTGAAAAGAGTACGCCCGACAGGATTCGAACCTGTAACCTTCGGCTCCGGAGGCCGACGCGCTATCCAATTGTGCCACGGGCGCTTGGTACTACTCTCACGCCAATTTTGATCTCAGTTCATTGCTTGCGTCAATCACCCCTCCGTTGATCAAATGCGGAACAACTGAATGCATTACCGGCTGTGACGGTAAGGCAAGTATTGTGACGGCTCACCGTTTGGAGGTCAAAATCGTTAACGCTGAGCCGCTCTGCGTGCCCCCTTCGCGAAAGTTGCCCAAAATAATGTCGGCTCGCCCGTCCTCGTTGATGTCGTGGACGGTCAGTGCCGCATGATCCGCTCCCTCGTTGTCGAGCACGTGCTGCTCAAATACTCCCACCTCAACTTGCTCCCATAGCACGACCGCTTCCGCTTCCTGGTAATTCGCTGACAACAAAAGATCGCGAGGCAGAAATGCTCCGGCCACGACGTCAGGTAAACCGTTGCCCGTGACATCCTCAGCAATCGCTCGATGCGCTCCCGGTAACGGCCCAAGCAGATGCGGTTGAAAATTTCCGTCCCCGATGTTTTCAAACCAACGGACGCTATGAAATGGTTTCAATATGAAACTATCAAAAGCGTCGCCGTTGGTGTAAAGGATATCTTGCCGACCGTCATCATTGATATCAACCAACTGAATCCCGCTTGAGCCAAATGACGGATCGGGAGCTTCGTAAATTGGCTGGCTGACAAAGTTTCCGCGACCATCGTTTATGAATGCTTCGATCCGTTCAAAGTGCTGGCTAATTAAGGCAATGAAATCAAGATGACCATCTTGATTCAAGTCGGTTAGCGGAACGTGAATCGTTCCTGGACGCGAGTCAAGTCGGTGCCTAGTGAGCTCCGCAAACGTTGCTCCGGAAGGATCGCGTCGGGCTAGGAAAATACTTCCCGTTTCGTGCCAGCCGAATTCGGCAACCAATAATTCCGTTTGCCCATCACTGTCAAAGTCGGCAGTCTCCACGGAGGCAACGCGTCCAATCCCACGGCACAGAACGTGAGCTGAAAAGTTATCACTATCAGGCTCACGGCGCAGGCAGACGACTTGTCCCAAGGTGTTGTCTTCGGGCAAGAAAGAGCCTAAGTCGCTGACGATAAAATCTTGCTGTCCGTCTCCATCCCAATCAGTCATGCGAACAGCTGCTGGATGGTTGACTTGACCGATCCGCCGGGGCGAACCAATCTGACCAGCGTCAATCTTGGCTAAGTACACGCCGCCGCCGCGCATGTCAGAGAACAACACGGATCGTCCGAAAGGTGGATCGGCAACCACGACATCGACAAATGAAATGGCCGCGTCGGCAATGTCGGGGATCGTGACCTCCGTTCGTTCCAATTGCGTTTGCCAAGTTGGGTTAGGTTTCGCTGGTGCTGACAGATGGAGCTGCTCGGGGGCCCGCGAGGTGAAATAAGCAAGCGTATCTCCGCGGATTGGAATTTCGAGGTCATTCCGGCCTGAGGCGTAGTAAAAGTCATAGCCTCGCTGGACCTCGGCTCGCCATGCATGCCGCGGAAAGCTGGAAGCTTGGGGCATGATGTGACAGTCGCCACAAAACGCGACGATTGCGGCTTCGGTTTCCGCCGTCAGTGGTGCGGTTTGGTGAATGTCGGGGCGCGAGTCGCTGGCCAGGTTTGCGGAGTCCGCTGTGGGACCGCCGGTGCGGTTTTCCCCCACATGATTTTCCCTCACCCGGTTTTCGCAGCCAGTGAGTGTCAGGCTGAATGACAGGCCGAGGCAAAGGCAGCATAGGAGCCCTACTTTTGATTTGCGACAGCTGGAAAATGGCATGGCAGCACGCTCAATCATGTGGGGGGCGGAAGCGTTGGGCAGTTATGCTGGAGGCGGCGGCTGTGTGGCTGCGAGGCCCGACTGCGGACAACCGAACTAACCCTATCCAGCATAACATTTCCTCGCTTCCAGACACACTTCACACGGGCGGCTAGTGTCGCAAATTGCTTTAACGTCTTACATTAAGACCCGGCTGTGACAAGAATACATGCCACCGATTTCAGACTTCCTCAAGTTTTCCGAAGATTAAGCCATATGGCCATCCCCCAAGTTGCTATCGTTGGTCGCCCCAACGTCGGCAAAAGTAGCCTTTTTAACTGGATCGCTCGACGGCGGTTAGCGATCGTCGATGATCATGCAGGTGTGACTCGCGACCGGATGACGACTTTGGTCGAGCTGGAAGATGAGGGCAAATATTTTGAGCTGGTCGATACCGGGGGCATGGGGATTGAGGACGTCGATAACCTGACCGCTGATGTGCGGGCTCAGATCGACGAAGCGATTGATTCGGCCGATATTCTGCTGTTCGTGGTGGATGTCCGCGCCGGGTTATTGCCGCTCGATGAAGAGGCGGCAGAGCGGCTGCGGAACGTTCAAGTTCCAGTGATCTTGGTGGTCAATAAGTCAGACCACGATCCGCTCGATGCCGAAGCGGATGAGTTTCGTAAATTGGGCCGAGGCCATCTGGTCTGCACCAGCACGTTGCAGAATCGAGGGCGGGAGGAGTTGCTCAAGCTGATCGAGGAACGTTTGCCGCCCAACGAGGACGTGGTTGACGAACCGCGGATGAAAGTCGCGATCGTCGGTCGCCGGAACGTGGGCAAGAGCACCTTTATCAATTCTTTGGTAAAGGCCAAGCGGATGATCGTGAGCGAGATTCCGGGCACCACGCGAGACAGCGTGGACGTTGAATTTGAGTTGGATGGCCAAAAATTTATCGCGATTGATACGCCGGGGCTGCGTCGACGGCGGAGCGTCAGGACCGATTTGGAGTTTTACAGCACCCACAGGGCTCAACGGTCAGTTCGCCGGGCCGACGTCGTGTTGATGTTTTTTGATGCCACCGAGAAGACAAGTAAAGTCGACAAGCAGCTGGTCCAACACATTATTGAGAATCACAAGCCGGTGATCTTTGTGGTCAACAAATGGGATTTGCTGCAAGAAACGATCCCCACGGAACGCTGGGTTGACTATTTGAGGGCTCAATTTCCCACTCTGCAATATGCGCCGATTGCCTTCATCACGGGGCAAACTGGTAAGAATGTGAAAACGCTGCTGAACCACGCTCAGATGTTGTTCAAGCAGTCGCGAAATCGAGTTACAACCGGTCAATTGAACCGGTTGGTCCAAGCTGCAATCGAACGCACTCCACCGCCCCTGTACCAAAATCGCCGCCCCAAGATTTTCTACAGCACTCAAGTTGGCACCGAACCGCCAACGATTGTTTTGATGTGCAACGAGCCCGATGCTTTCGCGAATAATTATCGACGCTATCTGTTGGGGATTCTTCGCGACCATTTGCCGTTCGGCGAAGTCCCAATCAAGCTCTATTTGGAAAAACGCTCGGGCCGCAACGCTGATAAAAAGTAAGCATTAAGGGCTTGTGAATTCGGCAGCTTCGTCGACTTGTTCTTGCGTCGGTAACATCTGCTGCTGGGGGGATTTAATCAGCAGCAGCCAAGCGGGCTGAATCAACAACGCAAAGCCGCAGATGCCCAGTGACACGGGGGTCTGGGCCTGAGCGGGCGAAAGTGAAAACAGGTTGATAACTAGCAGCACGGTAAACACGCAAAGCAGGAAGGGCACGGCAATCCAAAGATAATGCCGCGGTGCCCAGCGGATTGACAGGCATGCTTGCAGCAAACCGACGACCAAGTAGATGGGGCCTGAGACGATAATGGTTAAGATTTTCCAGTAGGCTAGGCCAGCAGCGATCGGGGCGCCTACCAACATCGCTGCTCCCAGGCCACGAGAAAACTGCGAGAGTTTGCCGTAGCGATTTGCCTCGTGAGCTTGCCGGTAGATTGGCCTGCTGGGCTCGGTCGGGATCGGCGCCGCGTAGGGATTTACGAGCGTCTCGGCGGCGTTTTGAGGCGGTTGGGGCATGTTTACGAGCAAGGATCGAGGTTGGTCGGTCGAGTCGTTCGAGCCGGCTGAGAAGCCAACTTATCTTTGTACCTGAAAATTTTTGCTTGCGGGGGTAAGCCGTGACGGCCAATCGCCAGATGCTCTGCATGGTGGCTATCGAGCGGGGAAGATTAAAGGCAGCTGGGTTGGAACAGGGCCAGCCGAAAAGCGGTGAAGCGAAAGTCGTGAATTGAATATCGCTGTTCGGCAATCTGGACGAAGTACTAGTTTCATGGTTTTGCGACAAAGCCTAGAATGCGTCGCCAAAACTGATATTTCGCGAATTGTCCTTGAAGGAACGCAGCCTTGTTACGTACGCATAATTGCGGCCAGTTACGATCGGAACATATTGATCAAGCGGTCACGCTCTGTGGTTGGGTGGAGAGCACCCGTGATCACGGGGGGGCGGTTTTTATTGATTTGCGGGACCGTTACGGGATGACGCAAATCGTGGTGGGGCCGGAAAGTGGGCAAGCTCAAGTGGATGCCGCCGGCAAGTTATCGAACGAGTCGTGTATTTTGATCCGAGGCGTGGTTGCGCCACGATTGGAAGGCAAGCGGAACGATAAGTTATCGACCGGTGACATTGAAGTTCGCGGGGAAGCGGTCGAATTGTTGAACGATTGCCCGAATCCACCTTTTTTGCCGAGTCAACAAGAGTTGCCGGGGGAAGATTTGCGGCTTCGCTACCGCTATTTGGATTTGCGTCGCGGCGCCATGCAACGCGCTTTGGTGTTGCGAAGCCGGATCATCAAAATCATGCGAGATTATTTTGCCGAGCATGATTTCATCGATGTGGAAACGCCAATTTTGGGGCGCAGCACGCCGGAGGGGGCTCGCGATTATTTGGTACCCAGCCGCGTCCATTTGGGGAAATTTTACGCACTACCGCAATCGCCTCAGCTGTATAAGCAAATTTTGATGGTCGCTGGTTTCGACCGCTATGTGCAAGTCGCTCGTTGTTTCCGAGACGAGGACTTGCGGGCTGACCGCCAACCGGAATTCACTCAGTTGGACATGGAAATGTCTTTTGTGGATGCGGATGACGTGATCGGCATGATCGATGGATTAGTCGCCTTGACGGCTAAAGAGGTGCTGGGGCTGGACATTCCCACCCCGTTGCCTCGGATGACTTACGATGAAGCGATGCGGCGGTTCGGGCACGACGCGCCCGATTTGCGATTCGGTTTGGAAATTGTTGATCTAACGGAAATTGCCGGTAAGACAGAATTCCGAGTCTTCCGGGGTGCCGTCGACAGCGGTGGGCATGTGCGTGGGATTAACGTGCCGGGAGTTGCTGGTGATTTTTCACGGCGGCGAATTGATGAGCTCACGGAGTTTGTCAAAAGCACGTTCGGCGCCAAGGGGCTGGCTTGGTTTCGGGTTGAGGAGAATGGCGATTTATGGTCGCCAATTAGCAAGAATTTGGACGCTGAACATTTGGCTGAGATTGCCACGGCGATGGAAGCGAAACCGGGAGATTTATTGTTGATCCTGGCCGACTCTTGGGAAGTCACTTGCAAAGGGCTTAATGGTCTCCGCAAACGTTTGGGCGCGGAACTGAAGCTATACGATCCGTCAGCCATGCATTGTTCCTGGATTATCGAATTCCCAATGTTCGATTGGGACGAGGAAGAGGGGCGCTACGTGGCGATGCACCACCCGTTCACGGCACCCCGTCCGCAGGATCTCGATCAATTAGTCAGCGATCCAAAGAACTGTCGCGCTCAAGCTTACGATTTGGTGATCAACGGCTCGGAAGCGGGTGGCGGCACGATTCGAATTCACGATCCGGCCACGCAGGGGCAAGTCTTTGATTTGTTGGGCATCGACGAAGCCACGGCCCGCGATCGGTTTGGCTTTTTGCTCGACGCGTTGAAATTCGGCGCTCCGCCGCACGGCGGTATTGCGTTGGGGATCGATCGCTGGGTGATGTTGTTTGCCGGCTTGGAGAATATTCGCGAGGTGATCGCTTTTCCCAAGACTCAGCGAGCGTTTGATAACATGACCGAAGCGCCGGGATCGGTTGATGGCAAGCAACTGCAAGAGTTGGCTTTGCGAACGGTCTCCGTGAAGGAGTGATCAATTTTCGGCTGGTCGGTAAATAAAAAAACGCTGAGAATCCAATTGGTTCCCAGCGTTCAAGTTGACAGAGTTTAGAGTCAATTCGTTGATTAGTTGATCAACGTCTTGACTTCTTTCATCACGGCTTCGATGTCGATGTCTGCGGCAGCGAAGGTGTGTTGAGCTGATACTTTGCCGTTTTTGGCGACCACGATGGTGACTTCAGCCTTGGGGTCCAGCTTGTAATTGCTGGGGCCATTCTCTGCATCTTCGGCGACCACGACTGGAAGATTCTTGACGCCCAAGTTAGCCGCCATCTTTTCAGCGGTCTGGGTCAGCTTGCTGACATCGCCACCGATGAGTGTCACAAAGCTGCGAAGCTTTGCATCTTGGTGTTGTGCGACAGCCGAATCGAGCCCTTTGACCAATTGGTCCATTTTGCCACCCGTTTCGCGAGCAAACACCATGACCATGGGGCTCGAACCGTACTTGCAGCGGTAGCAGAGGGTTTTGCCATTGGCGACGCCATCTTCGGGACCAGCGACTTTGGTCACATAGAAAGGTCCAATCGAATCACCTGCTTGCAAACAAGCGTCTTTTGAGTCCTTGGCGACCGAGTAACCGGCGACCATCATCAAACCGGCCAACGTAGCGGCCATCATCATTCGTGCCATAACTTCGCTTCTCCATTGAAGCTGGGAGGGAAACAAGCAACCATCGGAAAAGTGCCAACGCGGCACATCACTTCTAGTTTTCAAAGTTTACTATCTATACTAATTGCCATCGATGTGCGGAATCCGCCGCCGACGTGCGTATTATTTCCCAGACAGCTCGCTTGGCAACCGACCCCTGCGACAATTTTTCATTTTTGCCACGCGGGAACACGGCAATCTCACTGGAAATCCGTGCACTCCATTCCGGCTGCCGCAGGAACGGAAGGCGGGACATCTGAGTAAACGCAGGCAGACGGGCGGCGGGCATCGCCACGAAGTCGGCAACGAATAGCGAAGTTAGCGGCTTCGCTGAGGAATTCCAGCAGAGTTCAATAATTGACCACAAACTCGCGTCCCGGCACGGTGGTGCCGCGGAAAGTAGCTTGGGCTCGCAAGCGAATGGGGCCTCGCCCGAGTGGTTGCAAATCGATCTCGACCGTCCCTTGGTCCCCCGAGATCGAGCCAACGAGCTGGTCGAAATGCATCAGTTTGACTTCATCGGCACCCGTCGCCGCTAATTCCATTTGAGCGATGTTCTCGTTGATTTCCAGCAATTTGGCCGTGGGGGTGGTCAGCAGGCCGGGCGATTCAAACCACGTGCGAATTGTTTTCCGAGGAGCAGTTCGAGGTTCCCCGATCAGGACGACACGCAGTTCGTAGGCTCCGCCCGCGAGCGACCCAATCTTGATGCGATAATTTTCCAGCGGTGCCGACCGGGATAGCAGTTTGCCATCGATGTAGATTTCGACTTGGCTGAGCGGCGAGACGTGTGCCGGGTTGGGCGGGGTTTTAGGCTGGCGCGTGCTGAACAGGAGGGCCTCTTCGCCGTCGGCTTTGCCGCGACTGCCCGCCACCGTTTCGGCCGGTTGGCGAGCAAAAGGTTGGCAGAGGGGATCACCGACAATGAGCAATTGGTACGGGCTGGCCAGCGACATGTAATAGGCTTCCACTGCGGAAACTCCGGCGGCATAAAAAGCGTGGATGCTGGGGAGTGGAAACTTAAATTGCAGCGCGTAGGGTTCGGTCACAGTCCCCGAGGCGATCGCCGCTCCGCTTTTCAACAGCTCCGTCAGTTTTGTTTGCCCTTGGCTTTTCATCACGCCGCTGGTGCTGGTCAGATTATCGGCGATCGCGCCGGGCAGGAAGCTGGAACCGGAGGCGGGCCAATCAAAGCTGGCGGTGCCAAAAGTGACACCGATCACATCGTCGGCGTTTTCGGGTAGGACCGATTTCTCAACTTTTACATCTCGCTTGAGCCATTTCAAATAGAGCATTGCTTCGGCAAATTGTGGCCAGCGAGTCTTAGTTCGCACGTTGGAGGTTTTGGTCAAATAAACCGTGCCAGCGGGAAAGGTGTTGTCCGCCTGTGATGCACGCGTAAGGTATTCGATCGCTTCTTCAACCGTTGTTCCTTTGCCGCGAGTGACAGCGAGCATGGTAGAGGGCAAATAGCTGACCCCGAGCGCCGGAGTGGACCACCAACCGTTGCGGGTCCAACCGCGGGCGGCATCGAAACCGATGGCATGTTGAGAAATTGCTGGGGCGTCGCCGAGTTGCGCGACAAGTTGTTGAAAGTCTTTGCGATCACGCAGCGGAGCCAACAATTCATCTTGTTCGAGCCAGCGACCGGAGGACCAGAGGGCGGCAGCTGCTTGCTGAAGGCGGTCCATGGCCTGGTCGAGTTTGCCCGCTTGGGCCAAAGCTTGAGCGGCCATGATTGCCAAGGGAGCTTGTGTGGGGTGATCGTCGAACAGCTTGCCGAATTTATCAGCGGCCGCCGGGGCATCACCTGCGGCGAGTTCAGCTTTCGCTTGATCAAAGAGTTCGCCCGTTTCTTCGCTAAACGGATTATCAAATTGCCGTTCCCAGGGGGCGCGTACGTAAAAATTTGGGCTGGGGCTGAGATACGTTTCTTTATCGGCCATGATGAACCGGAACAGATAGGTCAGGCCGTTGATTGACCCGGTCGCGGTGAAGGCTTTGCGAAGGTCGCCATTCTCAAGCCGCTCGCCATGTTCCTTGAGGTTTACCGCGTACGGAAAGCCGGCCGAGTAGGCGATGGCGTGAACATGGTTGGCGAGTCCACGGCGATCAATCTCTTCGAGCAGCGGTTTGAGAATCCGAGAGCGAAAATTCTCGAGGTCGGTGACCATCGCCTCGGGGACGTCATCGAGGAAGATCACGTTTCGCGAAGGAATGTTTCGCAGCTGGACGTAATGATTAGCGATCGTGCGGGAGTCGGCCGATTTTGAGTTAACCACCACCACTAGGTTTTCCGGGCCGAGACCGGCCCGCGCGAAGTTCGCGCCAAGGCAACAGCAGCAAATCGCCAAGCCAAAATAGATGGCCAAGCCGACCGGCGGGAAACCGCGATTCAAACCGCCTGATCGATCATTAGCCATGTGTCGGATCATCCTCATGAATGTGGACAGCGGTTAGCAGGGCATTGCCACTGGTAACATGTTGAACGGTTCGATTGATGGGTTCGATTTATCGAGTTGAAGCGAGATCAACTGTTCGAGATCAACTGTTCAACGCCAGCAAGTATAGCACAACCGCTTTGAGCCTTGCTGATTGCGACGCTCACCGAGAAGCGAAACGTACCGCGGCTGATTCCGTTTTGTCTCATGATTTTTGCGGCGGTGCTTAGTAATGGGGAGGCTTCTCGTCTTCGAGTCGACGCGGTTGTGCCTGTCCCTCTTGGGAGTTTATCGACTGTAGCCGGTCGGAGAGTTGCTGCATGCGGCGTTGCAGCCGATCGAGTTGATTCGCTTGTTCAGTTACGACCGCATTTAAGCTATCGTAGTCACGTTGGTGATGCGCGAGGGCAATTTCTAGATTGGCGATGCGTGTTGCTGGGTCAAGTTCAGCGGGCATAGCGAAGGGTATCCAAATGTCGATGTTTAAGCGTAATCAAGTATGTCGTTTTCTACTCGCAATCGTAGCAGTCGCGGGGGTCGGTGGCAGCGCAACGGGCGAGCCTTTCCCGAGTGAAGATGCAGCTGCGACGGTGACTTGGTCGATTGCCGTGCACGGCGGAGCGGGGGGCACGCCAGCGAAGTGGAGTCAGGCGCAGCGAGACGCGCGCTTGGCCGGGATGAAAAAAGCGTTGCAGCTGGGACGAGAGATGTTATCCGGTGGGGCCACCTCGCTGGATACCGTAGAAGCAGTGATTCGCATCTTGGAGGATGACCCAAGCTTTAACGCTGGACGGGGGGCGGTGCTGAATGCGGAGAAGAATGCTGAACTCGATGCCTCGATCATGGACGGCAGCAATCGAGCTTGCGGCGCGGTTGGCGGGGTCACGATTGTTAAACATCCGATCACCTTGGCTAGACGCGTGATGACGGAGACCAAGCACGTGCTATTGGCTGGACCGGGGGCTGATGAGTTTGCCAGATTGCAGAAATTGGAACTGGTGCCGGCGGAGTACTTCCAATTAAAACCCGGCGATCGCGATGTTTCGGCGGCTTGGCAGGGAGGTGAGGAATATTTTGGCACGGTGGGCTGTGTGGTGCGAGATAACGCCGGAAATTTGGCAGCGGGCACTAGCACGGGTGGTTTGTCGAGTAAAATGCCAGGTAGATTAGGGGATTCGCCTGTGATTGGAGCGGGGACTTATGCCGATAATCAGACATGTGCGCTGAGTGCCACGGGAACGGGCGAGGAGTTCATTCGCCACGCGGTGGCTTATGACGTGTCGGCCAGGATGCGATATTTGGAGCAGACCGTCGAGCAGGCAGTGGATGCGGTCATTACTGAAACTCTCTCGCCCAATATTGGGGGGGTGATCGCAATTGGTAGTGACGGGGCGATCGCATTGCAGCATAATACCCCCGGAATGACGTGCGGTGCAGCCGATCATACTGGTCGCTTCGAGGTAATGTTGGAAGTTGCTAAATGACTGCTGAAAAGTATGAGAGATCGGAGCTTGGACGGGCCCCTTTGCTGCCCCGGTTGCTCGGCATGCTGAGCTTCGGTGCGGTCGCTGATGTGGTCGGTGGTGCAGTTAGTCGTCGGGCTCGCCCTGTTTTGCCAGCGCGGCGGCGTCTGCGGTTTCAGTCGCTGGAAACTCGCCGGTTATTGGTTGGCGAAGGCGATCCGTATTCCCTGGTGCGGAACTTTGAGACTTTGGGGTTTGCTGGCGATTTGTCAGCGGTGGTCGATTGGCAAGACGGTTCGACCAGCAACGCCACGGTGACGGGGGGGGAAGCGAGTGGGCGCGTGTTTGCCACGATTGATTATTCGTTGGACACTGACCGCTTCTTCAATAACCAACGGAAGCAGGTGTTGCAGAGTGTCGTAGATGCCGTGCTATCGCACCTTAATGATTCGCTTTCAGCGATTACTCCCGGTGGCTCCAACACATGGACATTGCGGGTCACGCACCCGGAGACGGGGCAGACGGAGTTGGTCGAGGATGTGGCGTTCGACGCTGGGGAGCTGCGGATTTACGCGGGTTCCAAGCCGATTCCTGGGATTGGTTTGGCAGAAGGTGGACCTGGCGGTTACCAAGGTGTCATTGGGGATCCGGCATTTTTGAATGCGGTTGCGCGGCGCGGCCAAGGGGTTGTCTCGGGTACGAACGCGAATGATTTTGCTCCCTGGGGAGGGACGTTAACTTTTGATAATTCGGCTGATTGGTATTTTGGCACTGATCCCAACGTGACAGCTGGTAGAGCTGACTTTGTGACCACCGCCGCGCATGAGCTATTTCATTTGTTGGGTTTTGGGCTGTCGGATTCGTGGAGTCGCTACGTCTCGGGAGACTCGTTTCTGGGGCCCGCATCCAGGGCCGCCTATGATGGCAATGGTAATGTACCATTGCTGCCCGGTAACGCTGGCCAGCACTGGAATCGCGACCTAGCGGACGGCGGTCAAGAGACTCTGATGGATCCCGACCAACTGGAAGGGACTCGCAAGTTGCCGACGAAACTCGACTTTGCCGGACTGGCCGACTTGGGTTGGGAAGTCGTGCATCCTACGGCGAGAGTGACCGCTGAACATGTGTTTGCTGACAACGGCTCATATCCCACGGCAATCACTTTGACCGGGTCGCGGCTGGGAAGTTCGCAAGCCACGGTCATGGCCAACATTGACAACGTGGCGCCGACGGTTGTGTTGGCCGATGTTGCTTCCGTGGTGGCCGGGGTACCTTTTTCCATTACGAATTTTGCCGAAATCTCGGACCCCGGTTTTCGCAACACAAACGTTACTCCGGCGACCAACGAGACATTCACGTATTCCGTGGATTGGGGTGACGGTAGTCCGCGTGATGAGGGCCAAGCGACGGTTGACCGGATTGGCAATTCCCAGCGTTTGACTCTGGCTTCGTTTGATGCGGCCCATGCCTACAGCGAACCGGGTACCTATCAAGTTGTGGTGCGAGTCTCGGATGACGACAATGGTGTCACCACCGAAGAGCTTTCCATAACAGTCGTGGCTGGCACGAGCTTGAACCTGAGCAGCAGCCGGGAGCAAGTTTCTGAAGCGGGTAATCCAGCCTCGATTCTGACGTTGCGACGCAGCGGCGGTTTGATCAGCGAGTCATTGCAGGTCGCTTTGTCATCAAGTGATACAAGTGAGGCGACGGTGCCGGCAGATGTTACTTTTGCCGCCGGTGAGACCAGTAAGAGCGTTGTCTTGACACCTGTTGACGACAACTTGTTGGATGGCAACCAAACTGTGGAGATTACCGCCAGCGTGGCAGGCAACAATCTCGCCTCAGTCGGCCTGGTGATTACCGATGCAGAGCGGTTAACGGCAACATTTTTAGATACTGAAGTGCTGGAAAACGCGGGCGAACAGGCTGTGCGGTTGCGCGTAAGTCGCAGCAATACAAACGTTGACGAGTCGTTGCGGGTGACAGTGTCGGGTGGAGACGCCACGCAATTGCGGCCACGCGAAGAGATTGTCATTCCGGCTGGTCAGCAAGCGGTGGTGGTGCGGCTTGATGTGGTCGATGACACCCTGCCCGAACCAAAACGCAGAGTCTCGCTGAGTGTCTCCGCCGAGGGCTATCAAGGCGACTCTGACGATGTCACGGTGCTGGATGATGAACCTTTGTTTTTTCAGAATCCCAATGACCCGCTGGATGTCAACGGCGACGGTAAAGTAAGGCCGATCGACGCTTTGCAAATCATCAACGTACTGAACCGCACCGGTGGCCCGCGAATGCTCGATCCGTTGGTTGATCCCGCCCCGCCTTATTTTGACGTCTCGGGGGATTACTTACTCTCACCGATCGATGCGTTGCAAATCATCAACGCGATCAATCGCGGCGAGGCCGAAGGTGAAGCGTCAGATGAAGGTGGATTGCTAGGAGCAGGTGAAGTGCTAGCGGCTGGCAAAGTAACGGCGGATGATGAGTTTGAGCTGGGGTGGGTCGACGCTCAATGGTTCTCATTACTCGAGGACGAAACGCGGCGACGGTTAAGGTAATGGATCGCCCGGGGCTCGCTTTCTTAGCTTTCGCTGTAACGAACGGCGATGGATGCCCAGCCGACGGGCAGCCTCGGAGATGTTACCGCCACAGTCGCTGAGAACGCGATGGATGTGTTCCCACTCAGCGCGAGCCAGCGAGGGGGCACGAAATTCATCACCGCTCGCTTCCGTGACGTTGTTACCTTCGCCGCGGGCAAAGGCGGCCAAGATTTCATCGGCGTCGGCAGGTTTGCTGAGGAAATTGACGGCTCCGGCGCGGATTGCGTCGATACCGGCTGCAATACTGCCAAAACCGCTCAGCATCACCACTTCGGTGGAGGGGGACTTGGCTTTGATTCGCTGCAGTAATTCCAGTCCTGATCGGCCGGGCATGCGTAGATCGAGCACCGCCAATTCGGTTGGATTTTCCGCGAAGACAACGATCGCTTCGTCGTAATTGCTAGCGGTTTCAACGCGAAAGCCGCGTTGGCGAAAGGCCATTGCCAAGCGATCACGCAACACCAGGGTGTCGTCGACGATCAGGATGCTGGAGTAACCCAACGTCTCAGCCGAGTAGACTGGGGCACCATCATGCCCCTCGGCTGACGTGCGCCCGCTATTCTCGATCATCTCGCAAACCTCTTTCCGGGGACATGGGCCGGGGACATGGAGTCCAAGCTGGCAGTATTCCGAACAGAGCCGAATGAACAGAGCCAATGCTTGCCACCTACATACTATTATTGCGTCCACCGTGGCTTTTGGATAGTTCGCGGGCGGTTTGTCGCACCCGCTTGATTGGTTTTGCAAGTTTGCACGGAATCGACTGGTTTCCTACGGCCAGCAGTCGCCAGCGGTGACGGAGAATCGTCTCGCCAATTTGGCCGGCTATAATTTTGTTGTAAGCAGATGTCGATAAAACGGATAGATGCATCTCCTTTGAGTAATCCGCGGCGATTAACAAGCTAACGAACAAGGCGTTTCTTTGAGTATGCTTTCTAAGTTTTCCAGCCGGTTATTGGGCTGTTGGCAACATCAGCGTTGCTTTGGCAAGGTGGCTCTCCGGCGCTTTGGCGTCAGGCAGAGCACGCTCCCGTTAGCCAGCGTCGTGGCGGTGGGAATCGTGGTCGGGTTGAGTTGGCGACCCGTCGTTGCGGAGGATCCCCAACTGTCTGGCGTGATTGCGTCAGAAAAGAAAACTTATGATGTCGAGGTTGATCGCGACGTCTGCTTTGCCACGGTGGCTGGCGAGCGGTTGTTGTGTGACATCTACCGGCCGGTCCTTGCGGCACCGGCAGGTGAGGTGACGGGTAAGGCTTCGGGAGCGGAACCCGAGCGTTTGCGTCCGGCAGCGGTGGTTGTTCATGGTGGGGCTTGGGTCAGTGGCGACAAATGGGCCATTGGCGGACATGCTCGAGGACTGGCCGAAGCGGGGATTGTGGCGATTTCGATCAATTACCGTCATGCGCCCGATTTCAAGTTTCCCGCACAAGTTGACGATCTGCGGGCGGCATTGGTGTGGCTCTCCGGCGTCGCGGAGCAATACCAGATTGACCCCAAACGGGTTGGTTTAATGGGATATTCGGCGGGCGCTCATTTGAGCTGTATGCTGGGGACGTTGGTCGATGCTGAGTGGGAAACCGTCAAACTGACTACGAATTGGGAGCAGAACGACCAGCGATGGCAGCAGATGCTCAAGCCGCTGGCGATTGTCGCGGGGGGCGCGCCATGTGATTTTACGGAGGTTCCGCTCGATAGTTCCGCGATGGCTTTTTTCTTGGGGGGTTCGCGCGGTGAATTCCCACATTTGTACAAGGCGGCTTCGCCGGTGACTCACGCTTCGGCGGGCGATATACCAACGTTAATGATCCATGGCACTCGCGATTTAATTGTCCCGATCGCCAGCAGCCAGCGGCTGTTTCAGGCGCACCAGCGGTTGGGGGTTGCCAGTCGATTTGTGGCTCTCGAAGGCCCCGGCCACATGTGGACATTCATTCATCCAGAGTTGAAGCGGGAAGCTGTTGCGTTCCTGTGTGATCAGTTGGGTTTGACCAAGTAAGTTTCTCTTCCCGCCCGGGGCAAATTTCTGCATAATCGCGCGAGTCTATTTTGCTAAAGCAACGCAAGGATGCGAGCCGACCGATGGTGGATCTGAAACGACTGCGAATTGGCCTGGTCGACTGCTGCGTTTATCTCTTTGTTCGTTGTTTGATCGCATTGATTCAGGTCATGCCGGAGGCGAAGGCGGCCGCGATGTGTCGCTTAGGCGCCTGGTTGTTTGTCGGGCCCCTGCCAGTTCGCAACCGGACTCTGAAAGAAAATTTGGAGAGGGTGTTCCCGGAGGCGAGCTCCGGTCAGCGACGTGAGTTGGCTCGCGCGATGTGGTACCACCTGCTGTTGATGGTCTGTGAAATTGCCTGGGCTCCTCGGCGGTTGCATCGCAGCAATTGGCGGCAACACGTGCATTGTCCAAATCCCAGCATGTTTTTGAATTGTGTGTTGTCGCGTCGCCCTAGCGTGTTGGTGACGGGGCATTTCGGCAATTTTGAATTGGGTGGTTATCTAACCGGTTTGATGGGGATCAGCACCACGACCATTGCGCGGCGGTTGGATAACCCACATCTGCATCGTTTTGTCAGTGATTTTCGCGGAGCCAAGGGCCAGCAGTTGCTCGACAAGCATGGTTGTGCCGCGGACGTGGACCGTCATTTAGCGAACGGCGGGCGGCTTTCCTTGTTGGCCGACCAACATGCCGGGCCCAAGGGTTGTTGGACGAACTTTTTGGGTCATCAAGCGAGCTGTCACAAAGCGTTAGCCCTGTTCACGCTCTCCGGTGGGGCTCCGATGGCTGTCGCTTACACGATTCGCCAGTCACGACCGATGCAGTTTGAACTGGGTTGTGAAGGGGTGGCCGACCCACAGCAGCAGACGGCGGAGTGCCAGAGTGTTCGCGAACTGACCGAGTGGTACAACGCCAAGTTGGGGAAGGCGATCAGCCGAGCCCCGGAGCAATATTGGTGGGTCCATCGTCGCTGGCGAGAAAAACCGCAGCGTGTGCGGAAAACACAGGCGGCGGTGTCGAAAGCGGCTGATAGCAAAGCGGCGTGATTTAGCTGCCCAGCCGAATCGGTCGGGTTAGCGCTTTTGGCGCTAGCTACAGTTTTGTTGAGCGGGTGAATCGGTCCGAGTTAGCGGTTTTGGCGCTAGCCACCGTTTCGTTGGGCGGGTTTTGTTTGGGTCAAAACGGGAACCGCGGCTAGCGCCATTGCGGCTAACGGGAACCGCGGCTACTGATCCACACCGGTTTCGTTTGTCGTCGCGGCGGGCGTTGGCGTGAACTCGACAGCTTGTTGGGTGCGGGGCGTGGTTTCAAGGTGAGGTTTCAGTTCGCGGACCAGGAAGTCGGTCATTAACCGATAGAGGTGGAACATCTGCCGTGATTCGCGGACGCCATGAGCCGCGTTGGGATAGAACATCACGTCGAATTGCTTGCCAGCCTTTTGTAGGGCGGCGATCAATTGAAGGGTGTTGCCGGGATGGACGTTGTCATCGACTTCGCCGTGCACCAGTAAGATGCGACCGTGTAAGTTCTTGGCATCGGCAAGCACGCTAGTCTGCTCATAACCCGCTTCGTTCGCTTGCGGGGTATCCATGTAGCGTTCAGTGTAGAAGGCGTCGTAGTTGCGCCAATCGGTGACGCTGCCACCGGCGATTCCGGCGGCAAACTCGGTGCTGTGCGTCATCGCGTAGGCTGTGTAGTAGCCGCCGAAGCTCCAGCCGCGCATGGCAACGCGATCGTCGGCAACCCAGGGAAGTTGTTTGAGCGCCGCGACGGCGACTAGCAGATCGCTCAACTCTTGCACTCCCATTCGCCGGTGAACGGTCCAAGTGTCGGCGATGCCACGGCCCCCGCTGCTGCGATTGTCGACAACCATCACGCCGATTCCCAGTTTGGCCAGCAACTGGTGGTAGAGATAATTTCGCCCGCCCCAGCGATTCACGGCCGAGGCCGCTTGCGGGCCACCGTAAGTGTAAACCAACACGGGATACTGTTTGTTGCCAGATCGCTGATCGAGATTCCAAGGGGGGATGATGTATGCTGGTAAGGCAACACCATCCTCGGTGGTAATGTCGAGCCACTGGGGTGAAGAGAGGGGCATGGATTTCCAGGCAGCCGGCGACGTTTCTTCTTCATTGACCAGCGGCATGGAGAGTGAGCCGTCGATCTCCAGCAGACGCTTGGCCGGTTCGGTAGTCAGCGTGCTGAAGGTGTCGGTGAACCAGCGGCCATTGGGAGATACTTCCGGAGCGTGCCAGCCTTCACGCGTGGTCAAAGCTTCGACTTGAGCGGCGGGATCGGAACCGAGCGTCCAGCGAACCCGGTAAAGATGTTGGTCGCGGATCCCGCCGTCGCGATTGCCGACCACAAACAGATCACGATCGTCGGCGACCACGCGGACGATGTCGCGGACATCCCAGTCTCCCGCGGTGATCGGAATGCGTCGCGAGCCGTCCTCGGATACTCGCCAAACGTGTCTGCGTCCTGCTGGCAGGTCGCTGAGCCAGAGAAACTCGCCCCCCGGCAGCCACCTCGGTTCGCCTAAGATTTCAATCCAAGCCGGCCCTTCTTCGCGAAGCAAGACGCGAGGTTTGCTGCCGGCAAAATCGGACTCGCGGAGTTCGAGCCAAGTTTGAATGCGATTTTGGATTTGATAGGTCAGCCGCCGCCCGTCGGGCCGCCAAGTCACACGCACCACCAACGTTTCAGCTTCGGAGCCTGTCGGCTCATGAATGACCGTTGTTTGCAGCGAGTCGGTATTGACGATCAACAGCGAAGCCAAAGGGATCGGATCACCAGCTTTGGGATAGCGGGCCACCAGTGCTTCACCGCGGGGCGTGGAGCCGCGGGTGAGGGTAAACTCCAGCACTTGGGAAATATCAATTTTCAAAAAGGCGACGTGGCGGCTATCGGGACTCCACCAGTAACCTTTGAAGTTGCCCCGGCCGTAAATCTCTTCTTGATAGGTCCAGTCCAAACGCCCCGACAGCAACGTCTCCGAACCATCTTGAGTGAGTCGCAAGATTTCGCCGCTGTCAACTTTGATGACGTAGAGATCGTTGTCGCGAACGTAGGCGATCGCCGAACCGTCGGGACTGAGTTCGGGGGTTTGCCAACCGCGTGCATCGCGGCTCACCAGTCGCGGCGGCTCGCCACCACCGACGACCGCGATCGCGGGGCCGATCCGCACCATCACCGGGTCATCGAGATGCTCCGCTTGGCTGGTCAGATTTGTTGCCGCAGCTTCGAGTGCACGGTCGGAAAAGCCTTGTAGTTTCCCCAGTTCCTGGCGGGCCTGCTGGGGCCAAGCCCAGGGTTGCTTGTCGCCGGTTTTAGGATCCCAAACTTCCCATTCGGTTCCCTGGCGGATTGCCAGCGAAGAGTTCTCGAGCCAGCGGGTGGCGGGTGGCGCAGGAGCAAAGTAATTAAATCGGTCGTCGGGATGAAACAGTGATTCAACAGACAGCGGCGGAGTCTCCACCGGTTCCGTTTTCTGCTCGGCATTCGATTCTTGCCCGGCTGTTGATTCTTGCGCGGTGAGGCAAGCCGGAGCCAACCAAGCTGGAGCCGAACAGACGGTCGCCAGCAAGAAAGTCAAGCGAAGGAGTTGCGTGGGCATCTGCGGGAAGGCTCCTGGAAAGCAAGTTAGCAGCGAGACAAATGAACGCGAGACAAATGAACGCGAGACAGGTTAGCAGCGAAGCGGAGAACCGATAGCGGAGGCTTGCCAGCGGCAATTCGGACTATGCGGTGTGGATGGCTCGTTTATCAACCGCCATCGCCGCCTCGTGCAAAGCTTCCGAGAGCGTGGGGTGTGCGTGGCAAGTGCGGGCGATGTCTTCGCTGCTGGCACCGAATTCCATCGCCGCGGCCGCTTCGGCGATGATGTCGCCGGCTCGCACGCCGATGATGTGGACACCCAAGACGCGGTCGGTTTTGGCATCAGCCAAAATCTTCACGCGTCCTTCGGAGTCGCCCAAAGTTTTCGCGCGGCCGTTGGCACCGAAGGGGCAAATACCTTTGACATATTCAATGCCCGCTTCTTGCAACTGCTCTTCGGTGCGTCCGACGCTGGCGATCTCCGGATGGGTATAAACGATCGCGGGAATCACGTCGTAATTGACATGGCTGTGGATGCCATGCATGCGTTCGACACAGACGATTCCTTCTTCCATCGCTTTGTGTGCCAACATCATGCCGCCGATGCAATCCCCGATGGCGTAGATGTTACCGGTGGAAGTGTGATAGTTCTGATCGACTTGGATGAATCCACGACGATCGAGGTTCAACCCGACATCTTCCAAGCCCGCTTCGAATGTTGCCGGTACGCGACCGGTGGCGACCAGCACGCGATCGGCGGTCAGCGTTTCGCCATCTTTGATTTTGACTTCGCACATATCACCGACCACTTTGGCAGATTCGACGAAGGTGCTGGTGCGGAACTCGATGCCCTGTTTGCCAAAGGTGCGATGAGCGATCTTGGCAATTTCGTTATCCATCCCGGGCAAGATGCGATCGAGCGCCTCGAGCGTAATGACTTCGCTGCCGAGGCGATTCCAGACGCTGCCCATCTCCAAGCCGATGTAGCCTCCGCCGATCACCACCAGTCGTTTGGGAACCTCGGGGAACGAGAGTGCCATGGTGCTGTTGCCAATCCGCTGGCCATCCTCTTCGACACCGCGCAAGCGGGCGGGCCGACTGCCGAGGGAAAGCAAAATGCGATCCCCCTGGATCAGCATTGGTTCAACCGTGGGATCAACCGTCGGTTCGAGCGCGATCGACTCCACGTCGCGCATCCGCCCCCGTCCGTGGTAGGCGGTGATTTTGTGTTTTTTGAACAGCATGTCGATACCGCCAGTCAGCCCGGCGACGATCTCGTCTTTACGCTGCTGCATGCGGTTCAAGTCCAGCTGCAGATCGCCGACCATCAGGCCATGCTCGCTGAATCGCTCTTTGGCTTCGTGGTAAAGGTGGCTCGATTCGAGCAACGCTTTGCTGGGGATACAACCGACGCGGACGCAGGTCCCCCCGAAGCGAGCATTCTCTTCGATAACTGCTGTGTTCATTCCTAATTGAGCGGCGCGGATCGCGGCGACGTAGCCAGCAGGTCCACCACCCAAAACAACCAGATCGTGGCGAGCGGTCTTCATGGTTGATCGATGCAATTCGTAAAGGTGCATACAAAAATGGGAGGGAACAAACTGGGGCCCACCCGTGGTCTGAAAAGTGTAGATTGCCGGTCGCTCGGCGAACACCGGGAGCCGACTGGATTAGCTAGAAAACGAACTTATTCCTTTTTCCCTACCGGTTTGCCTGATCAGTAGGGACGGTTTGCCTGGCCGGCTGGGAAACACCCGCTGTCCCCCTCAACGTTGGCTTGCCGATCAGTTATAACGAAAACCGAGGAGCGCGGACCGCCGGAGTTCGAGCCTCGTTTGCAGCAGATTTTCGCTGTCGCTTCCCCCGCTTGCTCCCCAACGGCCTCTTGATTCGTCAACTTCGTTCCGCCATTGGGCCAATCTTGGCGTTGCTGTTGTTTTCAGCCGCCATTGTGCTGCTGGTTCGCGACTTGCAAAAGATCGAATGGGACGATTTCGTTGCCGGAGTCACCGGAGTTCCGCCGCTCTACCTGGCTTTCGCGGCACTCATGGTGGCTTTGAATTACTGTCTGTTGACGACCTACGATATGCTGGCACTGCGATATGTCAAACGCTCACTGCCGCTGCGACGCGTTGCTTTGGTTGGATTTCTCGGTTACGCGTTGGGCAACAATCTGGGGACGTTGATCGCGGCCACTCCGCTCCGCTTTCGGCTCTATACGCAGTGGGGGCTAAAGCCCAAGCAGATTATGGCGATCGTAGTGCTGCTGGGGATGACTTTTTGGAGTGGTATTTTCTGGCTGGGTGGAACGGTCTTGCTGTTTGTGCCGATCCCCTTGCCTCCGGAGGTTAAATTGCCACTTTCAACGCAGGCCCTCGGCGCGATCTTGCTGTCGGGCGGCGTTCTGTACGCGATCATTTGTTACGCTTGGCGACGCCCGCTGCCAATCTCTGGGCTCCAGCTGCAACCGCCGGCTTTCGATTTAATGGTGCTGCAGGCTGCGGTCGCGATTTTGGATTTGACCATCTCGGCGATCGCTTTGTATCTAGTCTTACCCGGCGATGTTGTCGTGCCGTTTGCCTTGGTCTTGGCCGCTTTTCTGACCGGCTTAACCGCTTCGCTAGTCAGTCAAATACCGGGCGGTTTGGTGGTGCTGGAACTGATCCTGCTAAAACTACTGGCCAACGATGTCGGTAACGCGGTGATCGGTTCGCTATTGATTTTTCGGTTGCTGTATTATGTGTTGCCGTTGATCGTCGCCCTGGTGCTGTTGGCCGGTTACGAAATCTCGCGGCGCCGCCAGCATTTTGCCTTCCAGCGAATGGCCAATCAGCATTGAGCTCGCCCGCAAGTTGCCCGCCGGTAGCGGTAGCTGGCCGGTAGCTGTAGCTGGCTCCTTGGCGGTTGCCCGTCTTTGGTGTGTGTTGCCCTGGGTATGCGATTTGCGATTCGATTCTGACACCGTGAACCAAGCGCGTGGTTACGGCGGCGTGCTTCGTTCGCATTATTGCAATCGCAAAATTAGGAGCCGAACAGACGGCCACGAATCGCGAAGATCGAGCGACTCCGACGTGACGCGCATCCACGCCTAACATGGGCGGGAGGAGCAACGTGGTCTATGAGGACTCCGGCTCGAAGCGGCGATGAGCCCGTCCTGAGTCAAGGGCTGCGGGAGCCAGAGCTGCCCTGAATCTCAGCTTCCCCTGAAATTACGGCTGTTCTGGTTTTTCTGCGACCCGGACGGCCGGTTCGGCGGCAGGCTTAATGTCTGATTCCGCTGGCGTGTCTGCTGTTGGCGTCGACTGCTCAGCCAACCTGGGACCTAAAATGGGCACGCCGTTCTGGTAGCGGACTTGGGCGTTGTAGTTAACCGGCGGTCGTTCAAACATGCTGCTCGGCGTGGCGCCCTCGACCGTCGTCTCGCCGAACTCAAACCCGGCACCGATCAATCGCGTTTTTCCTCGCACCGAGCCCGACTGTAGCGGCCCCACACCCATGATGTAGGTGTCACGAGCGGTCGTGGAAGAACGGGCCACGCCCGATTGCCAAATCGGCTGACGCGTCTCCCGGTGGTAAGCAAAGGCGGCCACCTTGGCGGCTCCTTCGCGCGCTTCGCGTCGCGCCAGGCTCAGTTCCGGCAAGACCGGAATGGGCGGTAAAGTGGGTAGCGCCTGGGCGGCCGATGAAAGTGCCGAATTGGCTGGAATTCCATAAGTGACTTGGAATGAATCGGAACCCAAAGTGCCGACGCGTGCTTCAATGATGATGTCGGCGGCTTCCGCGCTGTCTTGCAGCAAGCACCCAGCAGCCAAGACTTGTTGCCGCAACGCGCTGGTCACGTAATCGGCGTTGACGAACCCCGGGCCTTTGACTGTCTTGATATATTGAGTATCCAGAAAAACCTTGTTCCCGCCGAGCGGACGAAAATCGATCGCCGCGATGCTATCATCCACCGCGTCGGAGAGCAGCAATTGTTCGGTTGCCTCGAAACTCTTGGTCGTGCCACACCCCCCCGCGATGCTCGCGAAAACGACTAGCAGCAGGCCCCGCCACATAAAACGACGGGGCTCGCCGCCCCGAACGGCTCCCACAATTGCCCCGCCCACGGCAAGCCGCCAGCGAACAACTCGCTCTCGGCCGAGATGGTGAGGAGTTTCGGGGAGGACCAATTTGTTCATGAAAGGTGGGGAGGAAAGTTTCGGAAGGAGGCTCGCCGGCTGTTGGCGGCCTGGCTAGCCAACGGAATCGGCTGGCCAAGGGTAAACGTAGGCCCAACCAACTTCCAAGATCAATTCCCGGTTGACTTGCCGCAAATCAACGTAAAGCTGTCTAAGTTACAGACCCGTTTATTCGTCCTGTGGGCCGGTCGTGACCAGCTCGCTTTACCCCGTTCACCACATTGCTATGTCCCTCGGAACCGCTTTTCGCGCGTTTTTCGCCGCTCTCGGCAATCGCGATACCTCAGCCGCTATCCAAGCAGTACTCGATCGCCCCACCGCCGGCGAATTACCCCCGCCAGTTGATAAAAAGGGTGGATTAGGAGGCCCTGGTAAGCCAGCAGCTGCGGCTGTGGCGAGTCCTCGCAGCGAGGCGGTCACTTTACTGGCGATGTTGCAACGCGAATCGAGGCTGGTGGATCTCGTCCAAGAGCCGCTTGAGCAGTTTTCGGACGCGCAAGTTGGTGCCGCCGCTCGCCCCTGCTTGCAGCAATGCCAGCAAACATTGCAAAGGGTGTTCGCTTTGACCCCGTTGGTGGCGACTCCCGAGGGGCAAGTCGTGGAAATTCCAGAAAATCCTTCGCCCCTGCGATACCAGTGGCTTGGCGATAGCGGGACCAGTGGGGCAAACCAAGCGGCCGCGGGGAAGCCTTCCAGTGGAGCGGCTAGCACTGGTACGCTTGTGCATGCCGGCTGGCTGGCCAAACAATGTGAACTGGCCCAGTGGACGGGACCTGCGAATGATGCGCTCGTCGTCGCGCCAGCTCAAGTACAAGCCTGAGCAACGCCGCGATCGTGAATCACTTTCGATCAGCGTGCGATCAAATGTTGTGCGAACAAATATCGTGACAACAAATGTTGTCAAAACAAATATCTTTCAAACCAGTTTCGTGAAGTCGATCGGTCCGCACACGAGTCTTCCGATTCGCCCCCCCACACCATCCCAGCTAGCCTCCGCCTCATGGATTCACGTTATACAATCGGCATCGACTTGGGCACTACCAACTCGGTTGTTGCCTACGCCGAATTGACCGCCGAGCTGCCCGAGTTGCAGTTGTTGGAGATTCCTCAAGTGGTCGCGGCTGGGCAAGTGGAGTCCCGCCAGTCGTTGCCTTCGTTTCTGTACCTTGCGGCCGAACATGAACGGGCTGCTTTTCAGCTGCCTTGGCAAGCCGAGCCGCCGTCGTGGGTGGTGGGGGAATTGGCGCGGCAGAGAGCGGCCGAGCAGCCACAGCGAGTCGTGGCGGGGGCAAAAAGCTGGCTTGCCCACCACGGGGTCGATCGTCGTGAGCCGATTTTGCCTTGGGAAGCGCCCGATGAAATCGGCAAGATTTCGCCATTGACCGCCACGGAGGCTTATTTGCAACATTTGGTCGCCGCTTGGAATCATGCCTTTCCCGATGCCCCGCTGGCCGACCAACGCGTGGTGTTGACCGTTCCCGCTTCGTTTGACCCGGCCGCCCGCGATTTGACCAGCGAAGCGGCTCGGCGAGCCGGTTTGCCCGACGAGATGGTGTTGTTGGAGGAGCCCCAAGCGGCCGTCTATCGTTGGCTGCGAGAACGTCATGAAGATTGGCGCGAAGAGCTGGGGCGGGGCGATTCCTTGCTGGTCGTCGACGTGGGTGGTGGCACCACCGACTTGACGCTGATCCGCTTGGATGAGGTTGCCGGCAATGTCGAGCTGCAACGTCAAGCGGTCGGGAACCACTTGCTGGTCGGCGGCGATAACATGGACTTGGCGCTGGCTCACCTCGTGGCCGGCCAATTAGCGGCGGAAGGTCACTCGCTCGATCCTTGGCAGAACGTCGCCCTGTGGCACGCCTGCCGCACCGCGAAGGAACAGTTGTTGGCTCCCGGTGGACCGTCTTCCACAACCGTTTCAGTGCTCGGTCGCGGCAGTCGTTTGATTGGCGGCACGATTTCGACCGAATTGTCCGCGTCAACCGTCGTTTCGATGTTTCTGGAAGGCTTCTTTCCCGCTTGCGAAGCTGAGGCGAAACCGCAAGCGAACGTGGCTTCGGGGTTCCAAGATATCGGTTTGCCCTATGAGTCGGACCCGGCCGTGACTCGCCATCTGGCCGCCTTCCTGGCTGCCCATCGGCGGCGAGCTGGCGAGCAAAGTGGCGAGCAGGTTAGCGGGTCCGAAGATTCATCGAACCAACCGGTGCCGTCGCATTTGCTGTTCAACGGGGGTGTTTTTCGCGCGGCTATTTTGCGAGATAAAGTCAGCGAGTTGATCGAGTTGTGGTCGCAAGGGACGCGACCTCGCGTGTTGGGAGGGCCGGAGGATTTGGACCATTCGGTAGCTCTTGGAGCGGCTTTCTACGGCTGGTCGAAACAGCACGGCGGGATTCGCATTCGGGGAGGCACCGCTCGCAGTTATTACATCGGGATCGAAACCGCTGGGCTGGCGATCCCCGGTGCGCCGCGGCCGCTGCGAGCACTGTGCGTCGCTCCGCAAGGCATGGAAGAGGGGACCGCGGCGGAAGTACCCAGTCAAGAAGTTGGCATCGTGGTCGGACGCCCCGCGCAGTTCCGTTTCTTTTCGTCCACCGTCCGTCGCCAAGATGTGCCCGGTACTAGGCTCGATCGGTGGTCGCCGGATGAATTGGTGGAGAGCGATCCGATCCAAACCACGCTCGATTCCGAGTCGGCTGGCGAGGAACCTTTTTTACCGGTGCGATTTCAGAGTCGCGTCACCGAGTTGGGAGTGTTTGAGTTGTATTGTCAAAGTACGCGTGGCGATGAACGCTGGAAAATGGAATTCAACACCCGTGATGACCGTGGAGCCGGGCAGTCGTGAATGATGCCTCCAGGCCCTCGGATCCTGATGATCAGGCCCCGCCTCGCTATCTTGTCGGCATCGATTTAGGCACCACCAATTGCGCGGTGGCCTTTGTCGATTCGAGTGAGCCGGCTTGGCGAGTTGAAATTCTTGAGTTGCCTCAGTGGACCGATTGGGGGCAGATAGAGCATCGCCAGACATTGCCGTCGTTTTTGTATCAATTGACAGCCGAGGAGCGTCAAGCTTGCGGGCAAGGATTGCCCTGGGAGTCGGAGCCTGCCGAGCATGTCGCCGGCGTGCTGGCTCGCGACGCGGGGATGCAGCGACCGGGCAGGCGAATTGCTTCGGCGAAAAGCTGGTTGTCGCATGATGGTGTCGATCGCTCTGCCGATCTGTTGCCCTGGCATGGCGATGCCGATGTCCAGCGGATGTCGCCGGTGGCCGCCTCGGCTGAGTACTTGAGCCACATCCGCCGCGTCTGGGATCATGCCTTCCCGGCAGCCCCGTTGGCCCAGCAAGATGTTGTGATTACGCTGCCCGCTTCGTTCGATGAAGTCGCGCGGGAGTTGACCGTGGCGGCTGCCAAACAGGCCGGCTTGCCCCGCGTCTTTTTGATCGAAGAGCCGCAGGCGGCCTTTTACGCGTGGATCGATCACCATCGCGATCAATGGGAAGATATCGCCAAACCGGGGCAAACGATTTTGGTCTGTGACATCGGTGGCGGGACCAGCGATTTCACTCTAATTCGTGTCCGCCCGGCGGGGAGCGATGCCAATGCCGATCTGCATGGACAGCGTGTTCAATTCCATCGTGTTGCTGTTGGCAATCATTTAATTTTGGGGGGCGATAATTTAGACTTGGCGTTGGCCAGTTTCGCCGAACAGCGGTTGACGCAAACGGCCTCGGAACAAAGCGGAAACCAAGCGTTGCCGCCCCGCGATTGGGATCGACTCATTCAAGTTTGCCGATTGGCCAAGGAAACGTTGCTCGCTGAAGCACGCCCGGAGGCCTATTCCCTAACCCTTAGCGGCAGTGGTTCGCGGCTGATCGCCGCCGCCCGCACCATTTCTGTCAGCAGCGACGATATCGACCAATGTCTGGTCGAAGGCTTTTTTCCGTTAGTCCCCAGCGACGCGCGGCCGACCAGCGGGCACAGCGGATTTCGCGAGTTCGGTTTGCCCTACGCTAGCGACCCGGCGATCACTAAACACTTAGCCGAATTCTTGGCGATGCACGCTGCAGCGGGGCTTTCCGCCGACGAGTTGGCTGCGGCACAGGAACGGGGCGTCTCACCCGGCCGCCCCGATCTACTGTTGTTCAACGGCGGCGTGATGAACGCGCCCCGCTTGCGAAATCGGTTGGTGGAGACGATTGGCAGTTGGTTCAGCGAGTCGCAAAGTGCTAACGAGTCGCAAAGTGCTGTCCGGTCGCAAGCCGCTGGCGAATCATGGCGTCCACAAGTCTTGGAAGCGAATCGGCTCGATTTGGCCGTAGCGCACGGTGCCGCCTACTACGGCATGGTGCGTCGGGGCCAAGGAGTGCGAATTGCAGCCAACTTAGGACGATCTTATTACATGCAAGTCAGTGAGTCGCCGCCGCGAGCCATGTGCTTGATTCCGGCCAGTGCCGAAGCGGGACAAACGTATTCGCCAACCACCGAGTTGCAATTGGAAGTGGGCACTCCGGTGCAGTTTCCCCTCTGGGTCAGCAGCACGCGACTGGCCGATACCGCCGGGCAATTGATCGACATCGACTCCACGGTGCTCTCGCCGCTACCGCCGATCCGCACCGTGTTGTCGCGAGGAAGTCGGCGGCAAGCGCAGTCGATCGCCGTGCGAATTCAGACGGAGCTATCGGAGATCGGTACGCTAGGATTGTATTGTGTCGACGCCAACAGCGGGAAACGCTGGCGGCTGGAGTTTGACATCCGGGCCACTCTGGAGACCGACCGCGAGCAGCACCGCGGCGAAGGCGAAGCGGCCGGGATCGTCGACAGCGAAACGACGGAAGCTTGCGAACAGGTGATTCGAGCCGCTTTTGCCGGGGAACCTACGAAGTTACCGAAAGATGCAGGCGGGAAAGATGCTGGCGGGAAAGCTGTTGCCGTGAAGGATGGGGAGCGTTTGCCGCCCGGGAAAGTGATGCAGCGGTTACGGGCAGCCACGCAACTCGATCGTGGCAACTGGCCGCCTTCCCTGCTGCGAGAGATTTGGCGCGTGTTGCTGGAGTCCCAAAGTGGGCGGCGGCAATCGGCGGCCCATGAGGCTCGCTGGTTAAACTTGGTCGGCTATTGTTTGCGTCCAGGTTACGGCATGGCGGTCGACGATTGGCGAGTCGGCGAGGTGTGGCGAGCGGTGCATGGAAAATTGGCATTTACCGCCCCGCAGTCGCGGAGCGAATCGTTGATCCTCTGGCGGCGGATCGCCGGCGGGCTGACCAGTGGCCAGCAGGCCCAGTTGTTGGCTCCGCAAATGGCGATGCTGGCTGGGAAAGCGGGTAAGCTCGAGCCGCACGAAGCGGCCGAGTTGTGGCGGATGGTCGGTTCGCTGGAGTGGCTGCCGGCCAACACGAAAACTCAGCTAACTGAGTTGGCGCTGGACGAATCGGCTCGTCGCCGCAGCCAGTCTTATCGGCCGGCGCTGATCTGGGCCGTTGGTCGCTTGGCCAGCAGGCAGCCCGTTTATGGGCCGTTGAATGCGGTCCCCGAACCGGCCGCCATCAGCCAGCTTGTAACCAGGTTGCTCGACCAGCCGCTCGATGGGAGCCAAGAGCAGCTCGGTGTGCAGCAATTGGCGCTGATGCAAATCGCTCAAAACACCGGCGATCGCTATCGCGACTTATCAGCGGAAACGCGTCATCAAGTAGCCGATTGGCTGCGGCAAACTGCCGCACCTGAGCGATATATTCATCAGGTACTCGAGGGAAATTCATTAGCCGCACAGGACGAAACGGCGTTATTTGGGGAGTCGCTGCCGCTGGGAATTCGCTTGATTCGCTGATTTTCGCCGCATTATTTCCCGCAATCGCTTGACAATTGTCGCAGAAATTGTGATGCTTATCGTTATTGAGACTCGATCTCAATGCAAGTGAGGTAACGGTGTTGGCTCAGGCGGCTTAGGGAGATTGGAACCATGACGACTTTAGATCAGCTAAAACCGGGTACGCAAGGACGAATTGTCCGCATCGATGGTGCGGATGGCATTGCCGCTCGTCTGCGGGAGATGGGCTTTATTCCCGGCGCGGCCGTGCGAGCGATGCGTCCAGCGCCTTTCGGCGACCCGCTCAAGTGTTTGATCCACGGTTGTCGGATAGCACTCCGCAGTGGCGAAGCGCGTCGCATCAGCATCCAGCCTGACGGCTGAGCATAGTAACGTGGCTGAATCTTTAACGCTGCCTGCTGCTCCCGCTGCTGTGCTACGAGTCGCCTTGATTGGCAATCCCAACACGGGCAAGAGCACCGTCTTCAATGCTTTGGCCGGGATGAACGCGCGGACGGGCAACTATCCGGGCGTGACGATCGAAAAGAAGGTCGGCCGCTATCGCTCGGGTGACACCACCGTCGAATTGATTGATTTGCCGGGGACGTACAGTTTGGCCCCCCGCTCACCAGATGAGTTGGTGGCGGTCGATGTGCTAACTGGCGAGACGTCGGTGACCGAGCCGATTGACGCTATTCTGTGCGTGGTCAGCGCCACGCAGCTGCAGCGGAATCTGTTTTTGGTCAGCCAGATTCTTGAGCTGGGCAAGCCGGTGGTGTTGGCGATCAACATGAGTGATGTCGCCGAGTCACGCGGTCAGAAAATTGATATCGAGCGGCTTTCCCAATCGCTGGGGATTCCCGTTGTGGCCACCGCGGCCGCTCGACGACGTGGGATCGAGCCATTGCGCGAGGCTCTTGAGCGGGCGGCAACTGGCCGGCAAAAACCAATGCATGCCAGGCCTCTGCCGGCGGAATTTTACGCCATTCGTGATCAATTTCGCCAACTGCTATTGGAACTGCCGCCAAGCCAGCAGGCCAACACTCAGCAGACAACCGCGATTCCTGACGACTACGTGTTGGAACGAGCGTTGTTAGATGTCGATGGTGAAGCCGAAGCGCGGTTGCGGCGCAGTTTCGGCGATCAGGTCAACGCCCAGATCCGTTCCGCTCGTCAGCGGATCAATGATCAATTAGGCAGCATGGTCGAGGTGGAATCGAACGCGCGTTACGCCTGGGCGGCTGGCAAATTGGCTGGCACAATTCAGCAAACGCAGGCTGAAAAAACCAGTTGGACAGATCGTCTCGACGCCATCTTCACGCATCGTGTTTTCGGATTGCTGTTGTTCGCGTTGATGATGTTTTTGGTCTTTCAGACCATCTACTCGTTGGCTCAGTGGCCGATGGAGTGGTTTACCACGAGTCAGGATTGGTTATCCGACTTGGTAGCCAGCGTGATCCCGCCTGGCATCTTACGGAGTTTAATCATTGATGGGGCAATTGCCGGAGTCGGCGGCGTATTGATCTTTTTGCCTCAGATTGCTCTTTTGTTTCTCTTCATTGCGCTGTTGGAAGATTGTGGGTACATGGCCCGGGCGGCTTTCTTGGTCGACCGGGTGATGAGTATTTTTGGTCTCAGCGGCAAATCTTTCTTGCCTTTAATGAGCTCATTCGCGTGCGCCGTTCCCGGCGTGATGGCAACTCGCGTGATCGAGAATCGCCGTGACCGCTTAGCGACGATTATGGTGGCTCCGTTGATGAGTTGCTCGGCGCGGTTGCCTGTGTATTTGCTAATGATCGCCGCTTTTGTCCCCGCGACGACTTATCTGAGCGGTTGGGTGACCTTGCATGGTCTCGTGCTAATGGCCATGTATGCGGTAGGCGTCGTCGCGGCGATCCCGGTGGCTTGGTTGTTGAAGATGACTTTTTTGCGAGGCGAGCCAGCACCTTTTGTGTTGGAGATGCCCGAATATAAAGTGCCGTCGCCGCGAGTCATTTTGGAACGCGTTTATCAATCATGCAAAGCGTTTGTGATTCGGGCCGGAACGCTGATCTTTAGCGCCTCGATTTTGATCTGGGCCGCAGGCTATTTTCCTGGCGATCATTCCCAGCAATTCGCTTTGATGCAAGAAATCGAAACGCTGGAATCGAGCATTGAAGCGTCTTCCGCTGAACGCGTTGAAGCTGAAGTTGCTGAAGCTGGAGAGGCCTTGGCACCACAACTTGAGTTGTTACAGCAACAATACAACACGGAGAGCGGTCGTTTGTTGGCCTCTAGTTTGTTGGGGCGCACTGGCCAATGGATTGAGCCGGTTGTTAAGCCGCTCGGTTGGGATTGGAAGATCGGTGTGGGGGCTATCGCCAGTTTCCCCGCGCGGGAAGTTATCATTGCCACGCTGGGAACGATCTACAGCTTGGGTGGTGAAACGGAAGACGAGGGGCTGATCGAGGCGTTGCAAGCCGCCAGGTGGCCCGATGGACGTCCCGTTTACACGCTGCCCGTGGCAATTTCGATCATGGTCTTTTTTGCCCTTTGCGCGCAATGCGTCAGCACTTTATTGGTGATCAAGCGAGAAACCAATTCCTGGCGATGGCCGATCGTCTCTTTTGTCTACATGACCGGTTTGGCCTACCTTGGCGCATTGGTCGTGTATCAAGTGGGGAGTCGGCTATGATCTGGCAAACCATCATTGCCTATGCGGCAGTCGCTTTAGCATTCCTGTGGGTTGTGCGGCACTCAATCCGCACCATTCGAGCTGGACTGAAAAAAGGCGGTTCAGTCAGCTCGTGTGCTGGTTGCACGATGAAACAACAACCAGGTAAGGCACTAAAAGTGCGGCCGCTGATTCAGTTAAACGCACCGCAGCGGCAGCACTCTGAGCAATAAACCTTAAGAATCACCAAACCTTAGGAATCGCTCAGTAACTTTAGCAGGTCGGCTAATTCTTGAGCCGTTAATTGATCTGCCAAACCTGCAGGCATAATCGAGACTTCGCTGAGAGAGCGTTCTTCAACATCGGCCGGATCGAGCGTCACGACTTGATTGGCTCCGGTGATCAAGTCGATGCGATTACTTGACTCATGTTGGATCAAACCGGTTAGCAAGCGACCATCGATGGTTAAGATTTGAGTGGGTTGGTAGCTTTGTTCGAGTCTGGCATTCGGGTAGAGGATTGCTTCTAAGATTTGTGCCCGCGTGCGGCTGGTGGCGATGCGGGAGAGGTCGGGCCCGATATTTGCGCCGATGTAGCCGAGTTGATGGCAAGCACTACAGGCGGCCCGTTCGCTGCGGAACACGTTCAGCCCAGCGAGGGCATCCCCCGCGGGTAACTTTGACAACGTGTCATTAACGCTGGCAACAATGTCGGCAGGGGCGGTCTGTAAAGCGTCGATCAGCGTTTCGACACGCTGGCGGATTTCCGGGGAATGTTGGGCAAATGCCGCCCGCAGCGTGGTCGCCGGCAGGGTCCGCGCGGTTGGCAGTGACGCTAGTTTGTCGATTAAAGCGTCGGTTGGTGAATTGGCCGGGTCAACCGCTAACGCTTCGATCGCCACCGCCAGATCGAGCGGCGAAATTTCTTCGATGCGAGTCAGCAGATGTTCGCGAGCAGCCACGGGCAATCGCACTCGTTGCAAGACGGAGGCAGCCATTTTCATGGGTTGGTCGATTGCCGGTGCTTGCTCGGCGGTCGCGAAAGTGGGCTCTGAGAGCAAAGCGTCTAGCACGGCCTGAGCAAGTGCTGAGGTTTCAATTTGTTGCCCACGCGGTAGGGCGGCCAGCAGTGGCAACGCCAACCGTGGCTGGTCAATCCGCTCTCTTGCCAAACCTAACAAGCTGCTGGATAGCGGGCTGTCGGTAGCGAGATTAGCCGTTAACGGACGCAGCCAATTGGCCAGCTCGACCGCTGTTGTCGCCGGTAAACTTGCCAATAAATCGCTGAGCGGTTGCTGCCACGCAGCCGGTAAGGAAGCACCGGGAAAGCCCCGCAAAATCTGCATGATTACTGCCACTTCGGCCGCTCGATCCCCCTCGATTTCTCCCAGCCAATTGACGATCAGCGTCTGCATTTCCGACTGGTTACCCCAGCCACGCAGGCAAGCTTGCAACCCGGTCGCTAGACGTGGATTGCCGACAGCAGCTTGCCAAGCTTGCTTGAGTGCCAATTGGTCGGCGGCGCGGAGCGGTCGTTGATTTTCGCTGGCGAGAATTGCTAAGATTGAGTGTTTGACGTCATCTTGCGCGGTTGATAGCAACTGCAATAGTGTGGCCAGCTGCAATGCTTCCGGCCGCACTTGCTGCAAGACAAATAACGCGGCGCGGACTTCATGCGGTTGCCCACTTTGCAAATATCGCACGAACCGATCCGCTTCCGTTGGCGGCTGTTTGGCGCGCTGCAATAGAGCCAACAGCAAAGCGTGCTCGAGCGCGCGGTCATGTTGGGCAGCGGCCAGCGTATCCAACAAGGCCACGACGACTTGTGAGGTTTGCGGCGAGTGTTTAAGGCGGCCCAGTGCGGTAGCGATCGCAGCTTGGGCAACGCCGCTTTCGGTCATGGTCAGCTGCTCGCAAAGATTCACCTCGGCTGGCTGGAAGCGGTGTAGGCCGAGTGTGTGAGCCGTTGCCGTGAGCGTCTCGCTGGGAAGCTGGGGCTGGGCCAATAACTCGCTTAAGCCCGTAAGGGCGTCAGGAGTTTCGATTTGGCACAGAACCCACACGCAAGTCGTTCGTAACCTTAGTTCGGTGGCACTGTCTTGGGCTAAACGGATCAGCGTTGGCGAAGCGAGGTCACCAAGTTGTTGCAGGCGATTCATGGCTTGGCGGCTGATGATCGGATGTGGTTCAGCGGCCAGCTGAATTAACTCGTGAACATCGTCGCTGGTCGCCAGCTCGGCCGACCGCTGGGAGATTGTCGCGTTGGGCAGCGACGAGTTTGCGGCCGAGTTTGGATTACTCAGTGGGCTCAATCGATAAATTCCACCTGCCGCAGTTTTTTGATCCACTCGCGAGCTGGGACAACACAGATCGTACCAACCGCCGGTATCGAGCACGATCAAACCACCTTGGCCATCCTCCAGCACATCGGTGGGATGAAAATCGACGCGTTGCGAAGCCAAAGCGACCAGATTTTGCGAATGAAAACCGGCCCCTGCGGGTGTCAGATGATGAAACGTGACTTGGTGAAGATTAAAGAGGGCGGCAGCCAAGACTGGACTGTTCGGCGGAAAGAGTTGGTCAGTTAGCGCGGTTGATTCTAGATAGGTCAAACCACTCGGAGCTGCCGCGCCTAGTTGAATTGTGATGGGCATCAAATCGCCGGTTCGCAAGTGGCCATCAAGCACGCCATGTTCTTTGCCATACAACCCACCATGGACAATGTGAGCAATCCCGTCGCGGAGTCCGTTGCCTGGATGTCGCAGGAATGTGCTGGTAAAGAAACCTTCACCCGAGGGCAAGAAAGCGACTTCCGTGGGGTTATCCATCCCGCCCGTGACCACCACCTCCAAAGCACCGCCATTTAATCGGCGGCGGAAGATATGAGCCGCTGAGCTGACCAGTTGACCGCCGGTGAGGAGCGGGTGAGTTTGCTCGGCAAAAGCTCCTTTGCACCAATAGATCCAGCCATCGCGACCGAGGTAGGGACCGTGTAAATCGTTGGCGCATCCGGTGATTGTTTTGCCGTCAAACCAAACTTCACGGGACTCGCAAACTCCATCGCCGTCTTGGTCGGTCAGCTTGAGAATTTGCGGCGGTGCGGAGACGAGTAAGACGTTATCGATCGCCAAGATACCGGCCGTGAACGGTAATTGCTCCGCAGCCACTTGGCGAGTATCAAAGCGTCCGTCGCCATCTTGGTCGCTGAGTCTGACGACGCGGTGCAATTGTTGTCGGTTGTGTTCGGCGATGGGTCGCCCCACACCGCCCGATTCGACCACCACCAGCCGCCCGGCTGAATCCCAGTCGGCAACGACTGGCCAGCGAATCAAAGGCTCGCCCGCCACTTTGGTCAACTGCAAGGAGCTTGGCAACGTAAACGGAATCCCTTCGATTTCAACGGACTTTGTCGGGGTCGTCGAAAACCGTGCTGGGGTTGGGTTTTGGTTTGGGTTGCTGGAAGTCTGAGCGAACGCTCGCGGATCGCCAGCCACTAAGCAGCAAGCGGTCATCCAAGTCAGCATCACCCAGGGCAGCGTCACGGTGAGGAAAGATCGCATTGTCGCGCCGGTCAACTTTAGGAGACGGAAAAGAAAGGGGGGAGCCATGGTCGCTGCAGATATTCTAAAACAATTCCGGCCCCAGTGCGTTGGCCGCAGGTGGCCGTTAGCCAAGCTTTCTCCTCGCCGCTTTGCTGTTATCTGCGCGGTTCGATAGCAATTGCCTTTGCGTATTTTTTGGCTTGTCCGCGGTGAGTAGTGCATCGGATCGGTTTTCGTCGGGTGTGTCCCAGGCGGGGTCAAGCGTGGAAGCTACCAAGCGTTTGCCCGCCAATCACGGCAATCCAAGCGAATAAAAATCCTCTGCCAATCGTCCAGCTTTAACCCAATCCTTGCATTCCATTCGCGTCGATTAGCGCAATCAGCGGGCAACCCCAACGCTCAACAGTCAAGCCTTCCGCCGGCTTACCCGAGCCGTGCAGAATTTTCTGGCGAGCAATGTAGTTGCCACTTGTAGCTCTGAACCGGGACAAGCCCCACCCAAGCATTTAGCGTATTCATGGAAATTATTTCAAAACGGTAACCGCGGCTCGCGCCAAAAGGCGGCTAACGGTTTAGGGAGCGACGGCCTCGGTGGTGCGGACGACTCGGAAGCCGATGTAGCTGAAGGCGTCTGCCGCTTCGGCGAAGGCGCGCACGCTGCTGCGACTTTGCAGCGGCCCAGTGTACCATGAGCCTCCCCGCAGCGATCTCCAATCGCCATGCTCGTGCTGTGGTGTGGTCTCGGGGCCTTGAGGATCTATCACCGGCTCCGGCTGGCTGCGGCTGCCCCGCTTGATGGCCAACTGGTGCATCTCCTGATAGATCCGGTCCGAATACTTGTCTTGACACCACTCCCAAACGTTACCGTGCATATCATACAAACCCCAGGCGTTCGGCTGAAAACTGCGCACGGGTGAAGTGAATACATGCCCATCCCCTTGCCCAAGCTCCAACGACAACACTCGCTGGCGAATCACGTCGTCGGGATACTTCGCCGCCAACGCCGCATCGGCCACGTTGCCATACGCATAAACGACATCAGGTTCGTCACCACCACAGTAAGGCGTCCGCGTGCCCGCTCGACACGCATATTCCCACTCAGCTTCGGTCGGCAGGCGATAACGCGCTTGCTCCCGCTTGCTGAGCCACTGACAAAACGCATTGGCATCGTTCCAAGAGACACAAGTTACCGGACGATCGTCCGTTTGCGGAAAACCTGGCTGCTGCCAGTTGGCTGCCGGCTGCAAGGAAAAACGCTCCAAAGGCTGCTCGGCTTCCGGCGTAAACACCCAAGCCGCCCCAGCACGCTCGGCGTCGGTCTGATACCCAGTGGCCGCCACGAATTGCCGGAACTGACCCACAGTCACTTCACTCTCGCCAATGAAAAAATCGCTGCTCAACTGCACTGGAAAAGCTGGCTTTTCAAGATAATCATGGATCTCCCGTTGGTAGGCGCTGAACTTGTGCTTGAGTTTCAAGTTGTGCTCGTCCAGCATCCCCATTTCAAATTCGCCAGCACTAAGCAGCGCCATCCGCATCCCCAGCGAATTGACCGACTCCTCCGCTATTGCATTGCCTGCCATACAACAACAAGCAAGCCAGCACGCCAGCAAACAAGCGACCAACCGCGTGACGGGCGGGGAGTTGACAACAAGCAACAAACTAAAGCGAACGAGCACGATCAATGGTCCTGTGCACAAAGAGGTATCCCGAATGAGTAATGCTCAGAAATAAGTGTGATCTTATGCGACGCGAACACAGCGATTGCGCAAACTTTCGCGGATAGGCTGTGAAACTTTTAGCCAAAACAGAGATTGATGTTGCCTCAGGCTGACGTTTTTCAAATGTCGCCGTGAGGTGAAGCTGAATGGCAGTTGGCACTCCCTCTTTCCGCTACCACGGTTGAACGCCCGCCAAAACCTATAAGGAGGCCTGGGAGGCGAGTTTTCGCCCCTTTTCATCTTGTTAACTTGTCAAAACCTCCAAATTGACCATTCGCATAAAGTTGAACGCCAAGGCGTGCCACAGAGCGACGGCTTTAACCTTCTCAAAACCTCGAACTCGAGATTGACGCAACCCTCGGTTGCGACAATCTGCATTGGGAAACTCTGCAATGGACGGACGTTGCTTATACATCTCTTGACACCTCTCTTCACTAATGCGAGCCCGGAATGCAGCATATTCATCGGTGTCACCTTTTTGTCGCGAGTGAGGATCTTTGCCGTGTTTGTCTAATTGCTCGGTCGGTTGTACTGACACGAGTCTTTTCGCCATCACCCTTTTTTCGTATTTCGCGTTGCTCACTGAGGGCTTGATGTTGACGAATTGCTTCCGCAATTCGCTCGGCACGCTCCTTTGCGGCACGCTGCTTAGCAGCCGTCTTTCTTGCATCAACGATTTGTCGTTCCGACTCGTTTGCATTCTGACGCTTCAGCTCCTCCAAGTGCCGTGTGGCTTCTTGCTGTAGCTCTTCTAAAGTTGGCTTTCGCCGAAAAGAACTGCTTCCCGCTGAGGCCCGAACTCGCATGCCATCTTGCGCAATCGTCTCTAAGGGGACCAATCCTTGATCGATCAACGCGGCGACCGAGTCAACTAACAGAGTTTCAAGAAACTCAACCTGTTGAGCCCGGAAATCGCTCAGCGAGTGACGGTTAACACCGACTCCGTAGCAGATCCACATGTAGGCGAAATCGGTATCGCAACGTCGACCTAACTCACGAGCCGATCCGATACCATCGAGCGTGGCGAGCATCCACAAGGCAACCAGAATTTCTGGCGCGATAGCATTACGCACGGCGGTAACTCGTGTGACTTTGATTTGGCCGTACGGCAGACTGAGATCAAGCGATTCGACGTATGTCCAAAGGAGTCGGGCGCGATGATCGGCGGGCAGCTTTTCGTCAAGAGAATGAAGTCGCATTTCGACTTGGGTTCGCTCTAGACGGCTAACGCGTGCGGCTGAGGCGAAGTTTTTGGTGTTCATGGGCAAATTTTAGCGCATTTCCGGTCGGACAACAAATGGACTTTAATAAATTCACATCCTAGGAGTGAAAGGCGGCATTCATGGCGCGGTAGATTCTGATGGCAGAATCGCTTGGTTCTCAGCCACGAGTCCGCGGGTTCGATTCCCGCTCACGTCACTGCGAGCAATCGGAACACTCGGAAGTCACCCGGCCGGATTAGAGATAGTGTGAACGTCAGATAACCTCGACTATGTCGTGAATGGTTGAGGATTCTCGGGATTCGGCCGAAAAAAACGCAGGTCGCATGGACCTGCGCGGCGGCTCATGAATCGTTCGGATTTTTGGTTCCTCAATTGTCGCCCGGCTGACCTGTCGATTCAAAGAACTTGCTTCTCAGTGTCTCGACCTGTTGTTCGCCAACTCGATGACCTATTTCAAACAGCTGGTTCGTTACGGATGTGTTGTCGAGTGTCCAAGACGCATCAGGAAGAGGGAAGTCAATGTGCGCGTACCGTTCTCCCAACACCATCTTTAGCGGCAAGTGGGTTCCCTGGACTTGCGAGACGCTCATCACTTCGGCCACATGTGGCGCCCAGAACAGCATTCCCGCGTCTCCGCCGGGCGGAGCCAACGTGTACGAGGCGGTTCCGGTGCCGATCGAGAGCATATGCACGTTCTCGAGTCGCTCTGCTTTGCCCTGGCAGGCGGCATCCCCATCGATGATCCGAGCCGCCTCGGCAAGCGCAACGACGCCAGGATCAATTGCCCACAGTCCACCATCGACATAGTACTTGCCGTCGGGCATTTCTTTGTGCGGAAAGTACGTTGGTGCGGCAGTGGACGCGACAATGATGTCCGCGATTGGCCAGTCGTATTCCGGTCGCTGAATGTCGAGATGTGGAGTACGAAAGACATAGGTCTCTCCGTCAGTTAAGTTGACAGTCGGAATGACCAGTCGGCAACGATCCGCTTCGCGAAGCGGTCGTTCTCCAAATCCGTCGACCATGGAATCCCTCAGGGCAAAGGGACAGTATCGGGATTGAAAAAAGTGATCCAGATTCTTGCCGCTGCGAAATCTCAAATAACGTCGCAGCAAGGGGTAGATTGGCTTCAACGCGTGCTTGGGTTTGAAGTCACTGCGCGGTTTGAAGATCTCTTCACTGTGCTTTTCATAGAACTCCTGCACTTCGGCAGCGCTCTTACCCACGCAGAGCGCCGCTGCAGTGATAGATCCAGTCGACGTGCCGGCGATCAAGTCGAAGTAGTCGGTCAGAGGCCGGTCTAATTGCTCTTCGATCTCAGCAAGAACACCGATAGCGAAGGCTCCTCGAAGGCCACCGCCGGACAAAGCGAGAATTCGAAACATATTCTTTACCTCTCTTCCTCTTGAAGCCGACTCGCTTGGATCAGCTCTGAGCTGGATGACTTCGGCTTACCAGCACTCGTTTGACTGCTAGATCTTCTTTGCGAGATCCTCGGCAGCTTTCTTGCTGGAATCAACCGTGTTGTTGACATCATCTGGTGCGGCGAGCGTGGGCTCAACGAGAATGTTGTGAATGTCCGTGAACCCAATGAAGCCGAGCAGCATTTCAAGGTATCCCTTTTGCATGTCCATGCCTTTGGCTTCGTCGGCTGAATAGGCACCGCCACGAGCGTAAACCACAGCGACTGGCTTGCCCGTGACCAGACCACTATAACCGGTCGCCGGATCGAAGCTGAATGTTTGCCCAGGTTGAGCCAGCACGTCGATGTAGTGCTTCAGCTTGTACGGGATCCCAAAGTTCCACATCGGAAGACTAAAGAGGAACTTGTCTGCCGACTTGAACTCATCGCAGATGTCTACAACGGCTTGCCAAGCTGCGGCCTGCTCAGCGTCGTGCCCTTCGCCGTGGAGGACTTGGTATTTTGCGTCGATCGTGTATCCATCGAATTCAGGCAGCCGCTTTTCCCAAAGATCGATCTTCTGAATTGCATCGTCAGGGTTGGCTTGTTGGTAAGCGTCAAGAAACGCCTTGGCGACCTCAATCGATTTCGAGCGAGTTTTTCTAGGTGATGATTCGATGTAAAGTAGCTTTGCCATTGAACATGGTCTCCGTACGAGTAAGTGAAATATAGTCCGAAGGGTCGGAACAGGTCTCTACTAAGATAATGCTGCGAGAACACGGTGAACGAACTGGACGCAGATACTGCCTTCGCCAACCGCCGAGGCGACGCGTTTAACACTGCCCGATCGGACATCGCCGATCGCAAATATTCCGGGCAAGCTCGTCTCGAATAACTCCGGCGCACGATGCGAAAGTGGCCACCGATTTTGCTCTACAACCGAGGATCCCGTACAGACAAACCCGTTCCGGTCAGTCGAGATTCGATCGCCAGCGAATTCGGAATTGGGTCTTGCTCCAATCATTAGAAAAACATGGCGAAGTCGGCGTGTGGACTGCTCGCCCGTTTCCCGATCAGTCCAGGTGACTTCTTCCAAATGGTCATTACCTTCAAGTGAAGTGATTTCGGTTTGCGTGTGCAGCGTGATTCGATCGGATGCTTGGATTCGCTGGATAAGATAATCTGACATCGTTGCGGTCAGTGAATCGCGACGAATCAGCACGTGCACATGCTCGGTCTTTCCCGATAAAAACACCGCTGCTTGCCCCGCGGAATTCCCGCCACCCACCACAACGATTTCGCTGTTTTCGCAGTACCCGGCTTCAATGGCAGTCGCTGCGTAGTGAAGGCCGCGTCCCTCAAAGTGCGCATCATTCTTGAGCCCCAACCTTCGGTAAGTTGCACCGCTGGCAATGACGATACAGCGGGCTTGGACGTCATCGATGCCGTCCAACCGAATGCTGTAGGGCGAAGTCTGCCCGTCGATGCCGACCACATTCATTGGCAGCGCGAGGGTTGCACCAAACTTCTGCGACTGAATTTGAGCTCGGCCCGCCAGTTCCTGACCGGACAGACCATTCGGAAAGCCAAGGTAGTTTTCGATTCGGCTGCTCGTGCTGGCTTGCCCGCCGGGAGTTTCGCGTTCGAGAACAATGGTCTTCAAGCCTTCGCTCGCTGCATAGACCGCCGTTGCCATGCCGCCGGGACCGCCACCAATAACGGCCAGATCGTACACAACTTTCGGCTCGGGACGTTCCAGAATCCCGACGACTTCACCGACCTCTAGCAAGGTCGGCTTCGACAGTACTTCCTCGCCGTGACAAAGCAGAAGCGGCAGGTCTTCTTTGGTGCGTCCATACTTGGCGAGTAGTTGATCGGCTTCGCTTTCGTCTTCGATAAAGCGTGTTTCAGTTGGATATCCGTTTCCGCGTAAGAAACGACGAATCCTCAAAGTCATTGCGTCGTTCTTACTTCCAATCAGGTACGACGCGCCTAGGTTGTTTTCAAGGATGCCAAGCCTGCGAACGATGATGGCACGGACGATCGTCTCGGCCACGTCTGGATTCGCCGACATCATCTGCCGAAAGGAGTCTCGAGCGAATCGAAGAACTCGGGTCGTTCCTTTCGCACGTCCGGAAACCAACGCCTTGCGGTTGCTGAATAAATCCGTCTCACCAGTGAACTCACCAGCACAGTGGCTCACGAATACCTGTCCGTTTCCGTCGCAGTCAAAATCAAAGATCTCAATACAACCATCCAATAAGACGAAGAAGTCCAACGAACGCTCACCGCGGCTGAAAAGCAGTTCACCATCATTGAAGGAATCTTCCACAGCAAACAATCGCATTCGCTGAAGCTGCTCTTCGGCTAGCTTCGGAAAGGCTTGGTGATCGCGTCCGGCTGGTACAGCGGGTCTTGGTTTCGATTTCTCATTCATGGGTTTCAACCGGATGGATTAGAAGAACCAGGTTGCCCACAATAATACAAAATCCGCATCGCTACCCCCAGCGCCGGTGACTGCGGAGCCTGCGTCCAGGTGAACGTAAGCCACAGTAGATTCAATCGAGGGAAGTGGTCTCCATTCGGTAGCAATGGACAGCGTGTTCCCGATGTAGCGAGCATCAGAACTGTCGCCCTCAATCGATGGAACACCGGGGGGCACGTAAATCGCATCAGCGGTGCTGTACCGCCACAAGAAATCCCACAGGACCACGGTGCTAAGACGGTCGGAAAGCTGGAGCTCCAGGTTCAAGTTCAAATCCAACAAATTCGCGGGCGCGAAGATTGCCGCTTCACTGAAGTAGCTGTTGTTTGGAAAGTAGGCGTTGAAGGTTCCTAGCCGATCGTCGAAAGGACTTTTATCTCCACTGATGGCATCAAACTTCATGCCCAGCCGTGGGCTTAGAAATGCATCGGGAAACGTGCGGCCCAGGAGGCTGGCGATCGTCCAGGCAAAGATGTCTTGTTCGGCAATGCTTCCAACTTGGAAAACAGATTCCACGTTGTAGTCCCAGGTGTTGTCTGAGCCGAATAAGCCAAAGCCTCGAACCCCAAACGAGTGCCTTCGCTCTTCACCACTGACCGTATCAAATTCTGCGTCTGCATTTCGGTAGCCCAGGTAGTACATGTCCAGGCCGCCATTGCCGGGCAACACGGAATTCGGGCCGGCCTTCCATGTGTGGTAATGCCCCCACAGCAGGCGATCGCGGCGAATATCGTTGTCAAAGGCGTCGCCACCAAAGGAAGCATCCGCTCCGAACAATAATTGCGATTCAACGCGGTCATTCCCGAACCGCAGCCGCGCCGCATCAAAGCTCCTGCGGATGTTGGGGCCATTGCGAATGGCAACGAGCCGGCCGGAACCCAACGAAAAAGTTTGTCGCCCAATTAGCGAGGATAGCTTGCCTTGCGGCGTCTCAAGTAGGTTGATCTCAGCAAACAGCTGTTGAACATAGAGCGGATCTTCGTCGATCGGAGATGGCTCGAATGGCGACCCAAACTGAAAGGAACTTCCTAGTTCAACTTGAGTTCGCCACCACTCAGCCGCCCGATAGTCGAAACTTAAATAGAGACGCTGCAGCAAGTAGTCATTGTTCGTATCCGGAATGAAGCCAAACTCGCGGCCTCGCCATGACTCGTATTGCTCTCTCAGTTCACCACTGACCAACAGACGTTTGCCGTCTCTTGGTAGAAGTTGCTCTAAAAGCCCAACGTCCGGCTCCTCGTCTAGTCGCTCTCGGACAGGACCTGATTCGGGAATCGCAAACGATGGGGTTTGCGATTGTACGGACGTTGGCTCTTGCGACCGTGCGAAGTTGGTCACAGAGTTCAGTGCAAAGAACACCAGCAATGTTGAAGCGAATAGACGACGCAAGAAACTAGACCCCACAACCACAGCCGGTTTCCCATGCTCTACCGTCTGCCGACATAATTGGAGTGTGAGTATGCATCGGGACGGCAGGACCAGAGTTGTCGTACCCGCCGTAATGTGCCACGGGGGACCAATCGGGACTAACAGGCGGAAGCTCAGGGGCCAGCTTGGCATACTTGCCGGTGCCATAGACAACCTTACCACCGAGCACTGTCAGAACGCTTTCGATGTTTCGGATATCGTCTGCCTCCACAGCGAAGTAGTCGTCTGAAAGAACTGCAACGTCCGCAAGTTGACCAACCGACAAGGTGCCTTTGTGATCTGATTCACCACTGAACCAAGCGCTGCCCTGCGTGTACAGGCGAAGAGCTTCCTCTCTAGTCAGGCAATCTTCATCGCCGTGTAGCTTAGTGCCGCCGACGGTCTGTCCGGTAACCAACCACCATAGGCAAGTCCACGGATGATAACTGGCGACGCGGGTTCCATCGGTGCCCGCGCCGACAGGTAGCCCCATCTTCAGCATTTCGCGAATGGGGGGATGTCGTTTAACTTCTTCGATGCCATAGCGACGGATGAAGTATTCACCTTGGTAAGCCATGCGATGCTGGATTGCTACCCCGCCACCAAGCTTCTGAATGCGTTCTAGGCTCTTCGTGGAAACCGTCTCAGCGTGGTCGATGAACCAACCCAAGTTATCAATCGGATGTTCCCGATGGACGCGCTCGAAAATATTGAGAAAACGCTCAATGGTTTCGTTGTAGGTCGCGTGAATCCGCCAGGGCCATTTTGCCTCAGCTAGTTTCAAGATGATCGCTTCAAGCTCAGACTCCATCACGGGGCGTAGATCTGGCCGCGGTTGCAAGAAGTTCTCGAAATCAGCCGCACTCCAAACCAAGTTTTCGCCCGCTCCGTTGACACGCAGCAAATCCGTTCCGTCACCGGGATGTGTCAACCCAAGCCAACGCGTGTAGTCGTTCAGTTCTTCACCGGGCTTCTGGGCAAACAGGCTATAGGCAATACGTAGTGTGAGGTGCCCGTTCTTCTCCAATTGCTGAACAACGGAGTAGTCGTCGGGGTAGTTCTGCCCTCCTCCTCCCGCATCCGAGACACTGGTTACTCCGAAGCGATTCAGTTCCCGCATGAAGTGACGAGAGGAATTCAGTTGGTCCTCCGTAGAAAGCTTGGGGGCGTTGGCAATCGTTGAGTAAAGGATCAATGCATTCGGTTCTGCAATCAACATTCCCGTTGGTTTACCACGACTGTCCTTCACCACCAAACCGCCAGGAGGGTTGGGCGTGTTTTCATCCATGCCAAGCGCGCGAATCGCAGCCTTGTTCAGCATCGCCGAATCATACAGATGCAAAATAAACACGGGAGTGTCGGGAGCCGCATCATTAATCTCCTTGAAAGTTGGCATCCTACCTTCGGCGAACTGGAACTCATTCCAGCCTCCGATGACGCGAACCCACTGTGGTGGTGGTGTTCTCTGCGCCTGCTCTTTCAGTTGTCGCAACGCCTGTGCAATTGTGGGTACACCATCCCAACGCAACTCGAGATTTGAAAACAATCCAGCACGTATGACGTGCAAATGTGAGTCGTTTAGGCCTGGAACGGCTCTGCGATTCTCTAAATCGATCGTCCGAGTTGATGAATCTGCCAGCTTTAGGATCTCATCATCCGTGCCAATCGCAATGACCTTCCCGCCGGAGATCCCAACTGAGGAGACTTCGGGCTTGGTTGGATCTTGAGTCGTTACTTTGCCATTGAACAAAATCGTATCGGGAATTTGCATTTGGATACTCTGAGCTCGGCTTTCTTGTTGACCAATGAATGCGAGTGTTCCGACGGCCGCGGTATTCGCCACAAAATTGCGTCGTAAAACAGTTATGGATTTGGTGATGTTTCTCGAAAAGTTTGATCTGTTAAACGTCACTCAGTTGGATGAAGCCAGCGGTGAAAAAGCTTCGTGAGAATCGGCATAACGCCCCAGGTCAGCGTCGCAACGACAGCGATGTTGGTCGCGATGGCACCAACGAGCCAATGCAGGTCGGCCATTAACGGTCCAAGTACGTTGGACCACACCAAGACTGCCGGGAGCACGCCAAGAAACGTCACAATGGCCATCTTCCAACGTGGTGGCATGGATGTGCCGCCACGAAAAAAGGCCTCCAGCCCGGAGAGTCTTCGACGAACTGGTTCGCCCACAACCAACGGTTCGATACTCGCAAGCCACTGTGCGAAGAGCTTCGAGTCGTAAAACGCGGTTGCCGCATCTTCGTCCTCAAATGATCGCATCAAGCCATATTCCTTTGCCTCGGAATCGGCCGGCGGACGAAGCACAAGGACTCCCGACGACCCAGGAACGTCGAGTGAACGACTGATGAATTGCTTCAGAAGTCTTTCAAACTCCGCTTCGGAGCCATCGCGAACGATGCGAGTGACTGCAACATGGACTGGCCGGGTTTCCAAGACGCGTTCCTAACCTGTTACCTTGCGAGCCGAAGGAGCCTTGTGCACCATGGTGTAGCAGTACTCGATCCCAATGCCGTACGCTCCACCATGGTCACGGAACAACTGCATCAATGCGTCGTAATGATCACGATTCGCCCAATCTCGTTGGAATTCAAGCACGGTACCAATCGTCGTCGTGCGTACGGCACCGGCCTGAACCATCCGTGACAACGCTGCATCATGGGCAGCCTGGGAAGTGCCGCCACATGCGTCCTCCACCACGTAGATGTTGTAGCCTTCGTTGATCATGTTCAACGTCGGCCACGTAATGCAGACTTCGGTCCAAAGCCCCGACATGATGATGTTCTTCTTACCCGTTGCTTTGATTGCATCGCGGAACTCGGCTGTGTCCCACGAGTTCATTCCGGTTCGCTCAATCGGCTCTTGATCCGGGAATACATCGAGTAGTTGGGGCCACATGGGGCCGCTGAAGGACTCGGTTTCGACGGTCGTTAGAATGGTTGGTACGCCAAATTCTTTGGCACCTTTGGCGAGCAGCAGCACGTTGTTGATTAATTGCTGCCGGTCAATCTGATTGGCGACTCCAAATGCCATTTGTGGTTGATGGTCAATGAAAACGAGCGCACAGTTGTCCGCAGTCAGCAGACCACCGTCTGTTTCGGGCAATATATTGGTCATGTCGATTCTCTCTGATTCTTAATTGACAAGAGTTAGATTTGGTTGAGATGTCAGCGGCACGGTTCTTGACGCGACTCAGATGGCATGAGTTGACTTGTACAAGTCGTTGTGTTCAGCATCAACGCGGAACATGGCAACAGTTCGTATGTTTGCATGTAAACCGAATGAGGCAAAAATGCGCTACCTTGGCATCGGTTTGGCAGCTTTCCTTAGGATTTTGGAGGCTGAGTCAGCTTCGGACTGTGTCAAATGACCAATCAACAGCTCCTCCCAGTTTGTTAAGGAAACGTGAATTCTATCGAGGGTGCTTTCGCCTTCATCCGTGAGCACGACGAGCACCTGCCGCCGATCCTCGTCACCACGTTCGCGTGCAACCAGGCCGGCTTTGACCAACCGATTGACATAAGCCCCCAAGGCAGAAGTCTGCTTCACCAGTCGGGCATTGATTTCGCCCGTCGGCAAACGCCCACCAGCGTCCTTCAGAATCGCGAGGATGTCGTACTGGCAGGCGGTCAAACCGAACGGCTTGAGAAACGCTGTGAGTTGATTCTCAAACTGGTCTGCTGTGTAAATGGTCGTGAAGAACATCTCTTGCAACGGCGCACCGAAGTCGTTTTCTCGACGAAGGAATCGGGCAAGGCTCATGGCTGCGTTTCCTCCGTTGATTTGGGGGACGGGTCGTCAATGCTCAGAAGTCCTGAACCATTGGCTATCAAGAAAACCATCGTCCCCATCAAAGATAGATTCTTCATGAACTGAATCATTTGCTGCTGACGGGTTTCGCCTTCAAAGGTCCAGAAATCGTGGAAGAAGAAAGTCGCCAAAATGAGAAATACAAGCAGTAGCCCGGCGCCGACTTGGGTTTTATAACCCGTAATCACAGAGAGACTGCCAGTGATCAAGAATACGATACCACCGACCAACATCACGCTCGGTATCGGAACGCCTTCTGCAGCCATGTACTGTGATACACCGCTGAAGTTCGGGATTTTGTTGCCTACTGCACTCATGAAGAAGATCGTGGCGATCATGATTCGACCAGCGAGAGAGAGGTAACGGTTCATAAGGGTTTCCTACATGGGATTTTAAAAAGAGGGAGTGAAACGCAGACTGTCGGCCCGCGTCGTGTGACTCTGCGAAGCACTAAGCCAAATCGAATAACATCAGTTCCGCATCGGAGGATGCCTTGATGGAAATTGTGGCTTCGTCGCTGACAGCGATTGCATCGCTTGTTTGGAGGTCGTGACCACCAACTTCAACTGCACCTCGCAAGACTTGCAGCCACAAGTGGCGATCGCTGGGCATCTCGAACGTCAACTCTTTGCCCAGCTCGAGATCTGCGAGATAGATGTTCACATCCTGATGAATCAGCAACGAACCCTCTTTGGCGTCAGGTGACGCAACCAACTGCCATTGGTTGTTGCGCCCAGGAGGATCAAATGTTTTTTGTTCATAACCGGGTTCAATTCCCTTACGTTCCGGCAGCAACCAGATCTGGTAGAAGTGGGTTGGCGTGTCTGCCGAAGGATTGAATTCACTGTGCGTGATCCCGGTTCCCGCCGTGATGCGTTGAAATTCGCCGGGACGAAGGACTTCGCCGTTCCCCATCGAATCCTTGTGCTCCAGTTCACCGTCGAGGACATAAGAGACAATCTCCATGTCGTTGTGGGCGTGAGTCCCAAAACCCTGGCCGGCGGCCACTCGGTCTTCGTTCATCACACGAAGCGAGCGGAAGCCCATGTGGTTTGGGTCTCGATACCCGGCAAATGAAAAGGTGTGATACGAGTTTAGCCAGCCGTGATCTGCGTGGCCTCGTTCTTCAGAGCGTCGAATCGTGAACATCTTTTGTCTCTCCTGTAGTGGACATGTAAACTATTGGGTGAAAATTTTTTAGTTCGGTGATTAGCCAAGATCGAAAAGCAAGGCGTCCGTTTTTTCTTCTGCGACCGCGTGCAGTTGAGTCGCTCGGCTCGTCGCCAGGGCGTCACCGGCCTGAAGCTTCGTTCCGTTCACCGTCACGGAACCTCTCGCGACTTGAAGCCATGCGTGGCGACCCTTTTCGACGGTGTAATCGAGCGATTGTCTAGCGTCGAGCTTGGTCGCAAAGATGATGGCGTCCTGGTAAACTGAAACGGTGCCGTCGCTTCCATCCGGCCCGACGATTTGCTTCCACTGGTTACGTGTATCGTTGGCCCTTAGCTTTCCATCGCTGTAGCGTGGTTGGACGCCCCGCATGGACGGCTGAATCCAAATCTGCAGAAAGTGATTGCCCTCGGTTCGGGACGGGTTGTATTCGCTGTGCGTGATGCCGGTTCCTGCTGACATCATTTGAATGTGGTCTGGCGTGATGATCGCGCCCTTCCCTGTACTGTCTTTGTGTTGAAGCGCTCCATCGAGAACGTAGGAAATGATTTCCATGTCTCGGTGAGGGTGGGTAGGAAAGCCACGTCCTGCCGCGATCTTGTCATCGTTGATGACCCTCAACGACCGAAAGCCCATGTGCCGTTGGTCGTAGTAGCCGCCAAACGAAAATGAGTGGTAGCTCTTGAGCCATCCAAGATCCGTGTGACCACGCTCGGCCGCCTGCCGCAAGAGCAGATCTGCTGAGCGGCCACTTTCTAGGCCCTCAGCCAAAGCACTTTCCGATTGCGCAGAAATATGAATCAGCCCGGCTGCCGTTAGGGATAGTGCGCTTCTTCGATTCATCTTCATTTCCAAAACTCCATTGCTATGGTTTACATGTGAACTACCTGTGCAAAAAAACTCAATCCGCTACGCTGCTACGAACCGCTCCCAAGGTGTGGATCATCGAACGCAAATCACTTTTCTTCACGCTGCTTAAGAGCGATGCATGAAGGTCGAGTACCGGCTGGTCCATCTTCTTCAACAACTTGGCGGCCGCTGAAGTCAATTCGATCTCAAACACGCGTCGGTCTGAACTGGATTGCGTCTTCGTAATGAACTTGAGCTTGAGGAGTTGATCGACCACTCTGGTGATGGCCGGAGCCACCTGAATCATCCGCTCGGCAACTTCCAAGCAAGGCAACGGCTTGCCCTCACCCCGCAGGATTCGCAGCACGTTGTATTGCGTAAGCGTCAATCCGTATTCACGAAACAGCCGAGCCAGGCGATTTTCCAGCAAATCCGTCGTCCGCATCAACGCTAGCATCGCCTCCTGCTCGACTGAGTCGAACGGACCGCGCTTCTTCAGCTCGCTTTGTAGTGTTGGCGACATGTGTTTAACTTCTCCCTTGCAGCATTAACTTTACATGTTAACTATCGGCGTGTCAAGCTCCTGTCGTGAGTTTTTTTGAAAGGCGTTCTGCGCCGCAAATGCCCCAAAAAGGCTGTTGGTTGTTCAAACAGCACAAGCATGGACGACCATGGTTATGCTCGCGGCCGATGGGACGTTCTTCAAGTCCCAAAATGGCAACTACGCTGAAGGCGTCGATACCGAGCTGTCGGTTGAATCGCTTCGCATCGGTGTGTCTCGGATGCTTTCGCAGCGGGACAAAGAGAACCGCAACCTCGACATTCAACCGCGAACGTTGTTGGTTCCGCCGGAGCTGCAGCACACGGCCAAGACGTTGCTCGAGAGCGAGTACCCGATCCTTGCCGTGGCAAACTGGGTCCATATGGCCCCATGTCATCGGGCAACAGAGTCAAGATTTTTGATCGATGCACCTCAGCGGCGCTTGCGGAGCCCAAGCAGAGTGTGAGGGCAATTAATCCTGGGGCAAAACAAAGCTGTCAGGAACCATTGTTTTGCGTGACACCTTCGTTTCCCACTGGGTGGAATCGATCGCCCGCCGACTCGATTTGGAGTCGACACTACGTCTACGGGGTTGCCCAAGAGTTCGCCCGTTGACGGAGGACGAGAAGCAATGACTCCTGACACACTCCTGACACCTTTATTTCCCCACCTTTGTTTCCTCGTATTCGATTGCAATCGCCGCGTGTCGGGCAGTTCCTCAATCGGCTCTTAAAGGCTTTTTGCGGTGTGTATTGATCCTATGTTCGGTTTCACTGTTGACAGGCGGGCGGAGATAACTTATAAAAAATCGTGTTGTTACCTGTGAAATATCCCTCCACGTCAAGTACCAGCAATGAAAACCTCTATTCAGGTGCTTCTCACACTCTGCGTTTCGGCAGTAACGACCGCAACCGCAGCTGAACATGATACGCATGCGCTTGCGTACAAGGTTTTCCAGGAGACCAACCAGTTTCGATTGCAAAACAACATGAAGCCGTTAAAAGGATCTGCGATTCTGAATCGTTATGCGATTCAATGGAGCCGCACGATGGCTTCGGACCTCACGCTAACACATTCTGATGACAACTTTCAAACCACCACAATCCGCGCGATGGGAATTCCCGATCGAGGCTCGGCCGAGAATGTGCAGCGGAACGGTCGAGCTGACCCAGCGGCAAGGGCAGTTGAGTGGTGGAAAGATAGCCCTGGACACCGTGCGAACCTGCTTCATCCCAGTGCTGAATTCTTAGGTGTCGGCGCCGCGAAAGGCAGCGATGGCAAGTACTATTTTACGCAAATATTTGTTAAAGGCCCCAACACCTCCACGCAAACAGCAGCTCAAAATCAACAAGCTTTCGCGAGAACAGCGATAGAATCAAGCGTACCCGCCATGGTCGCGATGCCTTCTCGCGCTAATCCGTCGAGTTCGGGCCGGGGCACATCTTCTCGCTGGGCGAAGGGAGCCGTTCGGGTCAATGATATTTCTCCGACACGCCCGATCAAGATTCAAAATGATTCGTTGGGCGATTTCCTAATCATCCGGCGTGGCGAGCTCAAGGTGAAAGCAAGCATTAACAGCGAGTCGGAAGCACTGTGGTTGCTTCAACCACTGAACAATGATTCTGAGTTTCTGATCAAGCACCAAGCGACCGGTAAGTGCCTGGGCTACGCAAACGGTCAACTGAACGTCGCGCTGCTTGACGAAGCCAGGGCGCGAACGCTGGGAATTTGGAGGTTTGACCAAGCTGGCGATGGGTATACGGTCCGTTGCCGAAATATCCTGCACAACTTGGCTGTGGATGTCGCGCGAGATGAATCGATCGTGTTCGCGTACGCGTTTGAAGACTGGCTTAAGCAAAAATGGTATCTGAAGTAGAGCGGAATTGATACTTTTTAGATTTGCAAACGGTTGGCAAACCAGCCCTTGTGCATCCTTGCGAAGTCGTTGCCCATTCCTCCCAGGCGAGTCCATTTGACGCGAGTGGGCCTCTATTGTTTGCGGGTTCCACCAGAAAGCTTTTTGGCTACCAGTTACTTCATGACGACGAGGCTGCCTCGCCAGGGTCAGATTCGGGATTCAGGCCCAAGTGTCTTTCGATTTTTCCTATCCGTCGGTCGATCTTCGGATTTTGCTTGCGGGCGGTGCAGGCGCGTTTGACCAGATCTCCCGAGCTGTCGCGGTGAGACAAGCCAAGGGCGAAGCCGCTCAGCATAGTACTGAGACGCGTCAGGTTGCACGATGCAGGAAAGCACTCGAATCGGAAAACATATTTCAGTGCGGAACGTAGACCGGTGCAAACTTCGAGACTTTCAAATCTGCCGAAGCTGAACAATCACAGCCCACCTTACCTATAGTGGATTTGAAATCGTTCACCTCGAACGAATTATTGACCAGGCGTTGTTGATGCGCCAAGAGCTAAGAAACAAACTGCAGTTGCATCCAAGATGGATGCCATCACAAACGCGGTAACACATTCACAAATGCAGCCGAGCGACTATTCACGGCTAGGTGCTGAGAAAACAAACAAATATACCTTTCTAGCCCGTTCGGTAACAGATCTTGGAAAGTGTCTTTCAAGTGGTAAAATTAGGCCCATCTGGTAAGTCTGTGGGTCGCAAGCAACTGCTTGCTGTGCGGCGTGTTCTTGCCCACGTTAATGATTACGAGACCGAAGCAAGTTCACTGAACTCGTTATCACGTGAAGTTGGACAATCCGCCGCGTCGTAGGTATTGACCAGATTGCAATCGGTGCAGGCGACCGCTGCGGATTGGCTCGAGCTATTGTCAATTGTTGTATTCTGAGATTCTGATTTAGGCGGCGATTTCATCCTGCACAATTCCGTCTTTGAAGGTACGGCCTGCAATGACGAGAGTGATCTTTTCGTGACAGTTCAGGCGTCTCCAACTCTTGGAAGCAGACTCCGCGAGCTTGTACATCATCGCTAGGCTGGCGCGTTTGCTGCCGTTGCCTTTGGTCTTTGGGTGGCGCAGACGGATGGTCGCGAACGTTGACTCGATCGGGTTGGTCGTTCGCAAGTGACTCCAATGCGCCGCCGGGAAGTCGTAGAACGTAAGTAGCACATCACGCTCTTTCTTCAGACACTCACACGCCTTGCCGTACTTCGCGCCATTCTTCTCAAGGAACGCATCGAACGCCTTGTGCGCGTTCTCTCGCGTCTCCGCTTGCCAGATTTCGTGTAGGTCGCCTTTCGCTTTGGGCTGAACGCTCTTGGGCATCTTGTTCAGTACATTTGCCGTCTTGTGGACCCAGCAGCGTTGCTCACGAGTCTCCGGGAACACCTTTCGGATCGCCGCCCAGAAGCCCAACGCACCATCTCCTACAGCGACCTTGGGAGCTGTAGTGCTTCAGCGGAAATGAGACATTCGACAAGTCAAGTTAGAATTGGCGGACTCGCAGAACCCCTGGAGTCACCGAATGAGCCAATCAAAGAAACGCCGTCAATGGTCCGCCGCTGACAAGATGCGAATTGTGTTGGCCGGCATGGAAGCTGGAACCGAGATCTCGGAATTGTGCCGCGTCGAAGGCATCAACCCAACGCAGTACTACAGCTGGAAGAAGCAGCTGGTCAGCGGAGCCGATGCAGTCTTTGGAAAGCGTGGTGGTGGTAAGGATTCCGCAGCGGCGCCCGATCCCCATGAGCAAGACATGAACCGGATGCGAGAGGTGATTGCAGAGATCACCGCTGAGAACCTGAATTTGAAATAAACGCTTTAGAGATCGAGGACTACGCCCACTTGCCGCCTGAATTGCTGCAGCGGGTGATTGCCGATGTCGACTTGGCCAAGGAGAGAAGCCAGATGCGAGTGAACGATTCATTGCGTCACCTCGGAGTTCCTCGAGGGACGTTTTCCCGATGGAAGAAGCAGCAGGCTTGGTTGCATGAGCAGTCCGAGCCGGTTTCTCCAGTGCAGGCTTTTGAGGCGTTGCCGGAAGAGAAGCGGGCAGTGGTCAAGTACGCCCTTTCGCATCCGGAGATACGCCACCGCGAACTGGCTTGGCGCATGATCGATGAAGACGTCGTCCATCTGAGTGCGAGCACGGTTTACCGCATCCTTCGGGCCACGGAACTGATGCATCGCCAGCGTGGTCGCACGAAGCGTTACCGTGACGACGCCGAGAAGGCTTCGCGTCCCGATGAGATCTGGGCAACAGAATTGATGTACTTGAAGGTTGATGGTGTCCAGTACTACCTGGTCACTTTCATCGACGAATATTCTTGCTACCTGGTTCACTGTGAGTTGCTCACGAGCATGGACGGTCACTCGATCAGCACGGCGGCGCAGCGGGCGATTGAAACCTTGCCGACCGATGCCAATGGCAAGCTGACGGTGACGCCGATGATTCGTAGCGACAACGGAAGTGGATTCATCTCGGGCGAGTTCGAATGGAAAAAGGTCGAGCTTAATGACTTATGCGGAGGTGCTGAGAGGCATATTATACCAGTCCAGAGAGCACCCCTTGGCTATCTTGAAAGGTTTCGGGGACGGTGACTCCGACACGATCGAGCATCGTGTGCCATAGCGACGACAATGGCGTTTGCTGAGAAAGTCGGATATGCCCCTGATGCTTAATCCCCAACGCCGAACCGCCTGATAACATCGTGGGTAAATTGTCTTTGCTATGTTCAAAACCCATGCCGCTGGAGAAACCCAACACGGTATGGTCCAACAGCGTACCATCCCCTTCAGTCACCCCGCGCAAGCGGTCTAGGAAGTAGGCCCAATGTGACATGTAAATCGTGTCGACCTTAGCTAACTCGGCTAAGTTCTGTGGATCATTCCCATGGTGCGTGAGCGAATGATAACCCTTCGACACATTGAACTCTGGATACACCCCGCCTGCTAATTCCTTCCTCACCACGTAGCTGATCACTCGCGTTGAGTCGGTCTGCAAGGCTAACACAATCAGATCGTACATCAACTTGGCGTAATCATCGTATAGATACTCACCGTTACCTTCGGGGCCTGGCATCGACTCGGCGTAACCATGCAGCCCATCCATCTGCGGAACCGGTTTGGGACGATCGGCCCATTCGACTCTCCGCTGCAAGCGACGCTCCAACTCTCGGACGCTGTTGAAATACTGCTCCAGCTGCTGTCGATCAGTGCTACCGAGTCGGCCGTTGATTTCGCGGGCATCGTCTCGGACTAGATCCAAGATGGAACCCCGCCGACGAAAGTTGCCTTTACGCTGCTGCTTCTGCTGTTCGCTGTCGGGTAGAAACAGTTGCTCAAATAGGATTTTGGGGTCATTCTCAGCCGCCAACGGCACCCCTTGTTCGTTCCATGAGATCGTCGCCAGAGCTTGTGAACCATAGTTCGTGCCTCGATCGACCGACATTTGCAATGAGTCAAAACGCGTTTCCGCACCTATCACTTTTGCCGCGATTTGATCGGGGCTGATCGATTGCTTTTCGCCGTTGGCAATGCTGGTCGAAAACGGATAAGCTCCATCATGCCCACCTCCCTTGGCTAAATACGTGTTACTCAACACGGTAAATTGACCGCGGAGGGGATCGAGCGGTTTTAAAATCCTGGTGGCCGTATAGTCAGGCCCCTCATCCTCCGGAGTAAACTGCCGCATATTCATGCCAGTGCCAAAGTAAAACATCCCCAATCGAGGAGGCACCTTGGCGACGGGCGAGGCAATGGCGCTCGACGACATCATGGCTTCGAGGTACGGCAAAGCCATCATGACTCCGCTGCCCCGCAAGATGGCGCGACGTCGCAAGCGAATCGACGAGACGTTAAACCGCTTGTGATGTTTCATCGATTTACCTTTGTGTATTGCAATTAGATTGTGGTGGCGAGGCTGCAATCATTTTGTCAGAAAAGCGTCGCTCGTTACGATCCCTTGGATCAGGCTGACCAGCGAGTAATCATCGCCAGCCATCTTTGCGGCGAGTTGATCGACTAAACCTCGGTCCGTTGGTTCGATCGGCCGCCCCAACGCGTAGACTAACATTTTTTCGCTCAGCCCCCTGGCAAACCGCGTTCGCTGTTCCAGCAATAGAGCTTTGAATTCAGCAAACGAACTGAAGCTTTGGCCGTTTGGAAGTGTGCCGGAAGCGTCGATCGGAGGAGCATTACCGCCGCGAAAGTCTTCGCCGTCTTGCCGTTCTCGCCAAGCACCGATCACGTTGAAATTTTCCATCGCTAGACCATAGCCGTCGATGCCCCGATGACAGGCCGCACACGATTCGATCTGTTGGTGCTGGATCAGCCGCTCGCGAACCGTCAGCTTCTCGCCCTTGATGTTCGGCTCGACCTCGCCCGCGTTGGGAGGTGGCGGATCGGGTGGATCATTAAATAGCACATCGCGGATATAGACGCCGCGAAGCACCGGTTTGGTGCGGTTGCCATCGGAGCCGAGCATGGCGACGCCAGCCATTCCCAGCAAGCCACCGCGAGGGGACGCGGCCGGCAAAGCGACGCGACGAAACTGGTCTCCCGTGATACCATCAATGCCATAGAAATCGGCCAGTCGCTCGTTGAGCATCGTCCAGTCGGAGTCAATCATGTTGAGTGCCGAACTGTCGCACCGCAGAATCTCGGAGAAGAACTCAAGGGCCTCGTTGACCATCGACTCACCTAACCGGCTATCGTATTCCTTATATAGGCGGTTGTCCGGTGTGAAGGTGCGAAATTCATCAGTCCGTAACCACTGGGCCGCGAAACCTTGCACCAGCCCAGCACTGCGGGGATCGCTGATCATGCGTTCGACTTGGGCGAGCAGTTGCGACTCGTTCCGCAACTGGCCGCTTCCGGCTAATCGAAACAGTTCCTCATCCGGCATGCTGGACCAGAGGTAATAGCTCAGCCGCGAAGCGAGCTCCCAGTCGTTCAGTGGGCGGGCGGTTGTGGTTTGGACGGTTGTGGTTTGGACGGTTGCTGTCGGCGAAGTTGTTGTTTGAACGTTATCGCTTTTCGACGGTTCGATTAAGTACAGAAACTTGGGAGAGCAGAGCACCGCCACCAGTCCGGCCCGCACGGCATCGTGGAATGATTCGCCCGCGGCAAATTCGGCTGCCACAAAATCGGTGATCGTGGAAACTTCCGCCGGGGTCGCCGGGCGGCGAAAAGCACGCGGGAGGAGCCGCTGGAAAATTGCTTCGATGTATTCGCGATCTTGCTTCGCCTCAGCGCCGCGAAATAAGATTTGCTGATGGCTCTGGGGAGGCCACTTGTCGTAGAGTGGGCCTTCGCATTCAATCCAATCAACGACCAGCTTGGGCAGCTTCGCGGTGTCGGCCGTTTCCGGAGTGGGTCTGCCCCAGGTCAGGCACTCCATTTGCTGGCGGGACTGCAAGCGAATGACCTGGGTGAAGTCTTTCTGTTCGCCGGCCCGTTGTTGTTGCTCACGGAGTTGCAATCCGGCCCGGCTGGTAGTGCTGAATTTTGCACCGTTGACAAACGAGACGTTATATTCACCACACTTGGGGTCGCGTGGAAGGACCACCTCATAGACTTGGGGGTGCTCGGTGACGGCTGTTTCCAGCAGAAGTTTCTGGTCCTCCTGTGGGTGATTTTGTCGGAACTGCATGATCACAGGTTGCTCCGCCGTCGCGTCCTCCGCCCACGCTCGGACGCGGATTCGATACATGCCTTTGACGGGAATCTCCAGATTAGTGCCAGGATATTTCATGACGCCATACGAGCGTGTCGAGCCACTCATCAAGACCAAGTCATGTTCGCGGCAAGTGATGCCGGGGGTTGCGCACAGATAACGAATCGCCCGATTATTTTTTGTTTCCTCCAACTCATAACGCATCACTTCGGTGGCAAATTCCGGTGGACCATCGACAATCGCCATGGCGGCTATTCGCTGAGCCGCTTCGAAGTACTTTTCCAACAGCGAAGGATCGAGCATCAAAGCTAAAGAGACTTTATCAAAACCTTCGGCCGTTCCATCCGGCGGAAGTAACGCTTGCGGACTTTCGCCCGGCAGGAACTTGATGGCCAGCAGATCACGAATCGTGTTGGCGTACTCCGCTCGATTGAAGCGCCGCAACACCACCTTGCCACCGGCGCTGCGGCGGACGCGTTCGGCGTGCCGCAGTTCGGCCGCGATCCAAGCAGTCACTTGCCGCAGTTCTTCGACGGCGGGGCGCGGCTCTTCAGCGGGAGGCATTTGTCCGAGGTTCAGCTGGTCCATGACCTCGATCCAATTCCCGGCAGATTGAGAGTCAAGGAAGTCGGCGGCAAGCGAATCAATCCGCAGTTCGCCGCTTTGCGTCTCGCCGTCATGGCAAGCTTGGCAATGCTGGCTCAGAAATGGTTTTACTAGCCGCTCGTATTCCTGCTGATTGGCAAGCTGTTGAGTTTTAGAGTCTGTAGCCAGTTCGTCGGCCATAACAATGGCAGCGAATTGAGTTGTCCCGCCGACGAGCAGTAGCGGCAGCCAGACAAATTTCAGCCACGATTTCTTGGGGGGGCAATTCGTATCGATAGACGGGATATGTTTCATCTGTTTTTTGGAATGACAATTAAAACAATAAGTGCGAAAGGCCAACCCGGTAGCCACGAGCAGTGGACGGCACGAGCGCCCGACCGCGAGGGCTTTGGAGCGTCTATTGTACCTTGAACTAGAGGCGTCTGTCGCCGTTAGCGGTTTTGGCGCTAGCCACCGTTTTGTTGCACGGGGCGAGTTCGGCTCAATACAGGAAACGCGGCTAACGGGAACCGCGGCTAGCGCATTGTTAGCGGTTTTGGCGCTAGCCACCGTTTTGTTGCACGTGGCGAGTTCGGATCAATACGGGAAACGCGGCTAGCGCCAAAGCGGTTAACGGGAACCACGGCTAACGCATTGTTAGCGGTTTTGGCGCTAGCCACCGTTCTGTTGCATTTACCCTCTTACCAGCACTCGCCAAAACCCATTCCCTCTCTCACGCCCGCCTCCGGCGGGCGGAACGGCGGAAAGGGGGAATGTTTGAGGCGAGCAATGTAGCCTTCAGTTGTTGCTCCGAACCGGGGCAAGCCCGGCGGAAGCATTCCATAGTTTAGAGGAAATTCGGTTCAAATCGAGCACCGCGGCTAGCGCATTGTTAGCGGTTTTGGCGCTAGCCACCGTTTCGTTGCACGGGGCGAGTTCGGATCAATACGGGAACCGCGGCTAGCGCCAAAGCGGCTAACGGGAACCGCGGCTAGCGCATTGCCAGCGGTTTTGGCGCTAGCCACCGTTTTGTTGCACGTGGCGAGTTCGATTCAAAACGGGAACCGCGGCTAGCGCCAAAGCGGCTAACGGGAAACGCACTAAAATGTGATGATGGCAACGGTGCGAATCGAGTCGTTTTGATGCCGGATTTGAACGATGGTGAGGGCCACGGGTTCGGCTAAGCACCTCCCCATAAGTCATGAAGCAAATCCGGAATCAACCGGAGTGCGCCAGCGTCGGGTTCCGCGGAACCGTGGGCCAACGCTAAACGGCTGCAATAACCGCAAAGACTTATTTCGAGGTGCCTATATATTCAAGAAACAAGACGGGTATGCATGGAGACGCAATCGGTGGACTATGGAGACTGTACGTCCACTTGGGTGTGGTTGCCCGAAATGTCCGAGATCAGTAGTCGCAATTTCGGACTTTGGCCCGCAGGTGTATTGGTGCGAGGAATCGCAATCGATTCGGTAACACTGCGGCCTGACAACTCATCGCCATCAAGCACATTGCCGCTGTTGGCATCGAGCAGCAAATAGGCTGCCAGCCCCTGATCATCCTCCCCGACCAGCCTAAGCTCCGGCAGTCCCGATTCAGCGTTTTTTGCTAGCTTCGCGCTGACTTTTGGGGCGGTTCCATCTGCTAGATCGATCGCTGGATTGAGGTGCCGCGACCAACGCAAAATATTCGCATTTGCATCAGAGAATCTCGCCCGTTTTTCCACAGGTGTTCGTGGTGACAAATTCGCCCGCAGCTTGCGAAAGCCATTTCCCATGATGTAATGAAGGTCATCACGCTGATCATGCGGCAAGCCGAGGGCATGTCCCACTTCGTGCATCACCGCACCAAAGCCATCTTCAATGAACTCAAACCGCGGTGAGTCGGGCCGGCCGTAACCCAAGGCGGTTCGTCCCACGATTGCCGTTTCATCTTGAAACAAGTTAATTTGTTCCGCCACAGTGCTGCGACAAAATTCGTCTCGGAGGATCCAAGCCGAGAAGATTCCCATGCCCCCATTTGCTGAGTACCTGCCTCCCAATGCTACACCGCCGGGCCATTCAAAGGGGTGCGGGCCTTCATCATAAGTTTCCATAAATGCGACAATCAGTTGACTTCCTGGCGTGCCGATGGAAGCGGGTATCTCTGGCTGAATGCGTGTGTACTGACGATTGGTGTCGTATTCGGGAGACCCCGTGTAATAAGCTGCGGGATGCTTGCCTCGGATCAAATGCACAATGGGTAAATTGCGCTGGTCGAGCTGAAACAAAAAGCCACGATCATCCCACTCGCGGCGACGAAATTCGTACTTGTACAACGAGTTAACGAACGCCATCACGCAGCGAATTTTGTCTTCATAATTAGCAATCGGCTGTCGATCTTGAGGGACGAAATAGATCAACCGAACTCGATAGTCAACTTCTGCTAGTTGAGCAAAATCAGGTAGTCGACTGCGCGGGATCCAACCACCGTTGACCCACCGCTGATAGGGCTTTCCCCCGACGGATAACTCGGCAAACTGAGTGCCCAGCCGAATCCGCAAGTCACGACCTCGATCGTACAATTCAACGGAGTCCGCGGCTCGGTTTGTTTCCTGGAAAGATATCTTCGCGCCGTTGACATTGACCTCAATCCATTGCTTATTCCGCAGCGGCACAAAATAGCTCTTGTCGTTCGCATTTGCTTTCTGCCAAGCCCGATTGGTCTCCTGTGGAGCTTTTGCACTTATCATCTCGCCGGTGAACAAGCACGCTGCGATCACGGTCAACACCGCCATGTGTCGTACGAGGTAGCCGCGGAACGGACGGTGACATAATGTGGGAGAAAGTTGTTTCATCGTAACCTGATTGCTTGTGCGACAGAAAATAGTGATCGATAACGAACCCGCTGAAAAATATAGTGAACTTGCGGCGAATTTTCCGCTAGCAGCCGGTCGATTGTACGCGATTAGAACAGATTAAACTGAGAGCCGCAGCTAACAAACTGCCAACGGTTTTGGTGCTAGCCACCGTTCTGTTGCACGGTATAAATTCGATTCAAGGCGGGAACCGCGGCTAACGCACTGTTAGCGGTTTTGGCGCTAGCCACCGTTCTGTTGCACGTGGCGAGTTCGGCTCAAAACGAGAACCGCGGCTATCGCCAAAGCGGCTAACGGGAACCGCGGCTAACACACCGCCAGCGGGCATTCCTTGGGATTGCGGGCTGCGGTAACGCACCAAGTACCAGCCACTGTGTAGGGCGGTCACCTGTTTCAGCTCGCGGGGAGCACTGAGGCCATCGACGAATGACATGGGCCTACTTTGACTTGGGTGCCATTCAACCCAGTCATCGTACGTTGTGCCACTCAATTGCAGTTTGATGGCTCCCCGCTCACCACGCTCAACCGCGGCAATGCATAATTCATCCCCAGCAACCGCTGGCGCCTGCAGCAAAATTAAAGTGGTCGGCCGCCCAAAAGGATACGCCATATAGGGACCGATCTCGGGAATCACACCATCTTCTCGAGGCCAGCTTTGTCGCAACGGCTCAGCGACCCGCTGAAGTTGCTCAATCTGGGTGGCAAGCCGCAGTCTTTTTCCTTGCCAAGCAAGGTCAGCATGGTTCATGGCCAGACCACTCCAGGCAGCAATCACCGCTGTGAGCGCCAACAGCGCCGTGATCGAACGAGCGCAATTATCTTCACCGGTACGAAATAAGCGAGAGGCGAGCGCCGCTAGTGTCACTCCCGCAAATGAGATCGCCAACGTGAATAACACCAGGCGAGCAATTCCTTGGTACTGAATAATGCCGGTCAGAGTCTCCAGCGGGCTGCGGAAAACGCCTCGGAATGAGCTGACCAACGATTCAAATTGCATGTCGAGCATCGCCCAAAGAACGATGCTGAGTAGCGTGATCAGATGCAGATACCAAAGCGTTCTAGTTCGCATACCAGTGGCGACCAATCACAGAGGTGAATGCCCAGCAGTTGTTTGCCCGACGGCTGTCAGGAAATGACAGAATGTTGTGAGGAAATGAAGGAAAGTTGTCAGTAAATGACAGAATTCTCCCAGGAAATGAGGGTTTTCTGTCAAGAAATGACGGAATGTTGGCAACGGCTAGTGGACTATTGGCAATAAGAAAGTGACAGTAGCGCGAAGGCTGTCGCCAAATTTTTATCGTTCTCGAACCACCGTTGGTTTTCGTTAGACCAGGAGCCATCCTCGTTTTGCCGGCTAGCCAATTCGGCGATTAAGTCGGCCTTCCAATCATGTTCAACACCTTTTGAATCGGTAAGCAACTTGATGCCCGCTGCGCTCAGCCCTGCCGCGAAAGTGTGATAGTAATAGTACAGCCCAGCCGATCCCATGCCAGGATTATTTTCGACGTCATAATGGTCCTTGATCCACTGCAGTGCGGCCTTGACACGAGAATCTTCAGCGGTCAGCCCGGCGTAGATCATGCTCTTCAGCCCTGTGTATCCCATCGAACCATAGCTGCGTAATCCGCCGTTCGGCGTGAACCGTTCTTCCGACGTGCTGGGGTCGATTTTGGTCGTAGGAATCTCATAATAAAACCCGCCATCGTTCACCTTTGCAGCAAAGGCCGTATCGTTGAACTTTGAATCAAGGTTCTGACAACGCGAGACAAACGCTAAGGCCCGCTGGATGGCCGGGTCGCTGGGCTCCGCCTCCACAGCTCGCAGCGCTTCGATCATATACCCCGTGTTGGACAAATCAGGACGCTCGGGACCACCATATCCGACGCCGCCGTACCAGGGATCCGACGGCTTACGCTCACCAGTTCCGTATTGAACACCGGTGACAAAATCTTTGGCATTTTGCAAAATCGTGTTGTACTTGCCAGTCTTGTTGGCTTCGGCAAAACAAACCATTGCCACGCAAGTTTCATAGTTCTTCAACCTGCCGTTGCCATAGATGCCACCGGCCGGTTTGACAAAACCCTCCAGCGCCGCCAGACCTTTGGCAACCAGCGGATCATCCAAGCTGCGACCGTGCCGAATCGCCGCCGTGATCACCAGCGCCGTGACTCCAGGTCCAACGCGGCCGGAAAAAGTCCCATCGTCGGCTTGCCCCTCTTTCGATAAATAATCAAACCCCTTTTCCACGATTTGCTGTAATTCCGCAGCTGCCACAGGGACTGCCTCTTTTTCTTGCCCTTCGACCGCACCGCCAACGATGAAAGTTGGGATGAGCAATAGAGTCGCTGTGGCGCGGACAAAAAAACGCCGGCGAGGGTGGAAATTCCGTCGTCTGTTCATCAGATTTTTACCGGATCGATCAGGATGAGAAAGAAGTTTAGGGTGAGAAAACCAGCTGTTTTGCCGATCAATTGCCTCTCGGACGCGGTGCCGATTCACCACTGGGGCAAAGGGCTCGTTGAGGGCACGATGATAAAGAGGCACGCGGCGTGCCAACCCGACAAATCCACCGCTGCTGGAGCTTTAGCCCGACTGTCCCGCTAACCCAACCAACTCGCTACTCGGGGTAGGGAGCAAAATCGGTGTACCCTTTGGCTCCGGCGGGCGTGTACCAACCGGACGCGTCGGAATCGGGTGCCAATGGCCAACCATTTCGATAGCGGGCAACCAAGTCAGGATTGCTAATGTAAGGTCGACCAATTGCAATCATATCGGCATCCCCAGCAGCGATAGCCGCCTCGGCGGAGTCTTGGTCATAACCGCAGTTGCCGATCAATGGACCGCTGTAAACTTGCCGAAATTCGGCCAACGTCATCGGCTCGCCCAACTCGTGGAAGCCAAAAGCCAGTCCGTCCATCACGTGCAAGTAACAGAGCGCATGCCCGCTTAATTGCTCTGCGACATAGGTAAACTGCTCGCGGTAATCGGGCGAACCCATATCGTTAAAGTTGCCGTTGGGCGAAAGGCGAACGCCGACGCGATTGCTGGGGTAGACGCTGCTTACAGCCGTGACCACTTCATCCAAAATACGATAACGATTCGCAATACTTCCGCCGTACGCGTCGCCGCGATGATTCGTTTTTGATTGCAGAAATGTGTCAAGCAGATAACCGTTGGCGGAGTGCACTTCGATGCCATCAAACCCAGCTTCCATCGCTCGCTCGGCCGCTTCGCGATAATCGGCTACGACACCAGCGATCTCTTCCGTCTCTAGCGGTCGCGGGACCTCGTATGGCAACTTCCCCGCAGGCGTATAAATGCCGTCTCCGTTGATTTTGATCGCGGAAGGGGCGACATGGAGTTCGCCGCCATGAAAAGCGGGATGCGAGGCACGTCCACAATGCCATAACTGCAAGAATATTGTGCCTCCTGCCGCATGTACGGCGTCAACGACTCGCTTCCAGCCCGCGACCATTTCCTCTCGGTAGATTCCCGGCGACTCGTTCCAGCCGTTGGCTTGCGGCGAGATGGTGGTTGCTTCGGTGATCACCAGTCCAGCGGTGGCTCGCTGTTGATAATATTCCGCCATCAGTTCATTCGGGACCCGCTCCTCGCCGGCGCGAGCCCTGGTCATGGGGGCCAGAGCGATTCGATTTGCCAGCGAAAGGCCGTGCAGCGAAAACGGCTCAAGCAGTTTTGGTGATCGCGTCATGAGAACTTGTTGTTTGGGGACGGAACCTTAAACGCGACATCCATCGGCCCCACACCGCCCAGTCAATCGCAGGCGATGTTTTGCGAACAGGCGATAGCCAATGTCGAGTCCCTGAGATATTAACGGCAACCTAGTCAACCAGACCAGCGGTCTCAAACCGATGGCAGCATACAGTTGACGAAAAACCTCCACACCGACGATCCATTGACCAGTCGGGAGCCGCCCGCGGATCTCGTTCATGAAGTCGTCCATCGTCTTCTGATACAAGCTCGGCTCGAAGTCTTCAGCGGCAATGTCAGTGAAACGAATCTGTTGGCGTCGATCAAGCCATCGCAGCAGCCGAATCTCCTTGGCACAGAGCGGACAATCGCCGTCGAAAAAGACTTCAACCGCCCAGTCAGTTGGCAAGTTCGCTTCCATCACTGCTTGTTACCGTCAGGAACGTTTTCAGCGGTGGAGATGTTTCCATCGGTAGGCGATGCCGACTCAGCAGTGGCTTTTGGCTTGATACGAATGAGCACTTCGTTGCGGCGAAAGAAACCCGGAATGTAAGGCGCATCGTATCCGGCTGATTCTGCCGCTCCGACTCCTTCGATGCCCTTCGTCGCCATCCATTCACGCAATTTTGCTTCTTGGCTCTGGGCCAACTTGGGGGACAGTTTCCCATTGAAACGGATTACCGCAAAGCGTCCACCTTGGCGTTTGCGAATTTCCACTTGTGCTCCCCTGGGTGCTGGAATTCCGGCGACGGCAACCTCCTTGGGAACGACAAATCCCATCTTGCCTTTGGACGCCTCGCCCTGCCCTTCCATGAAGACGGGAGTCGTCATGGCAATCTTCTGATTCGCTTCATTGGCGCCGCTGATGTATCGAAAGAGTCGCGAGAAACTGCCGTCGTTCCCCTGAGCGTCAAAAGCAGCTTCTGTGGAGGCCAACATCAGGTCGGGATACTCTCGGATCTCGATCCGGCCATCCGATTCGAGCACTTTATATTCGGCCGATTCGTATTCCGCTCGCGCGGAGACCGAAAAAGCAATCACACCAACGAGGGCAAAGCCGGCAGTCAAGCAGAACCAGACCATTTTCTTCTTCATCGTTTCACATTCCGTTTGTTTGGCGAGTAAACGCAAGTACCGTAGCGCACTGGCAAGTGGCCGGGGGAACTCCTGCGGCTCGTGGCTTGACTGGCGCTGCAAGCGGAACGCCTGCGCCTTCGCATGTGGGGCAAACGCAATCTCGTTCACTAAATCGTTTGACTGTCAACCGAAGGCGAACGCGCTCCCATTACAAGTACGCCTACGGCTGACTGTTTAACATGGGGCCCGCCAAGCTGGCCCTCATTGAACGGTATCGGGATCAAACAAAGAGCACTACCTACCGCTGAATCGCTTCGGCGAATAGGGCGATGGATCGAGGTGAACTTTTTCCCCCGTGATCATCTCGGCAATCATCCGCCCGGTGGCTGGTGCTAGACTCAACCCCAACATGTTGTGACCAGCGGCCAGATAGCCGTTGGGAAATTCGGGCAGCGGCCCGATGATCGGCAAACTGTCCCAGGTCATCGGTCGCCAGCCGTACCATTTCGACTCCGCCGGCCCATCCACCGATGCGACGAGATAGGGTCGCGCGGAATCCCTCAGCTGTTGGATGCGGTGGTCAGGGATCGACGTGTCATAACCTGCAAATTCCATCATCGAGCCAAGTCGCATTCCCTGGTCAAACGGCGAAACACCAACTTTATGCTCTGGAAAAAGCATCGGGTACTTGGGAGCGTGCTCGGGTCGTGCCAGCGTGACCGAATATCCTTTGCCAGGCTGGATCGGAATCGAACAGACCAGTTGCGATTGCCAGCGAGCTCCCCAAGCGCCGAGCGCGAACACAAAATAATCGCTGGTTAACTCGCCATGCGAAGTTTCGAGCGCGACGATCCGGCCCGCCGATTTTCGGACTGCCTGCAATGCACACTGGTCAATAAACTCAACACCGCGGGATCGCAGATTGGCCACCCATTGGCTGTTTAGCTTGTCAGGTCGCACCGATGTGTCACCTGGGTACAGAAACGCGCCGGCCAGTCCTGGTTTCAAGCCAGGATCGAACTCCGGCAACTTGTCGCCTTCAATTCGAGTCGCCGGAATGCCAAAGTGGCTGGATACCAATTCATCGGTCTTGGCAAAAGCATCCATGCCACGCTGGGTTTGCAAGACATATAACAGCCCGTCCTCTTTCCATTCGCAATCCAACGCAAGCTCAGCAACCAATCGATGGTACTCACTCATCGATGCTTCCAAAATGGCCTGCAGCGGTTTACCGGCGGCCAGCATCTGACGATGGTTGCATCGCTTGGCAAACTGGAACAACCACTTAAATAGTGCCGGGTTCCACTGTGGTTTTAAACGAAAGGGCGAACGCGGATTAAACAGTGAACGCAAAGCGACCGCAAATGCGCCTGGTTCGGTCAACGGCAACGCGTGGCTGGGACAGATATAACCACAATTCGATGCGGAACAAGCGCCGGCAATCGCTCCGTGGTCAATCACGCGGACCCGCAGTCCCGCTTCGCAGAGGTAGTGTGCGCAGGCGATCCCGACCACACCGCCGCCGACGATCGTAACAGTGTCGCTGTTATTGGAACTGTTGTCGCTAGACATGCTCGGCGATACCTCCGGGGTTAAACCCACAAGCGAACGGATCACCCGCCTGTCCGATTAACTTTGTTTCCCCACAAACAAATGCCTTCCCGGTAATGCTCGGGACCACAAGCGCGTGACCATCCAACGTCGCTGATTCGCGCTGATACTCGGCAACAAACCGCCCACCGATCACACTCTCCTGTACCCACTTGGTCGCCGGTTCCAACTTGCCGTCGGCCGCCAAGCAGGCTAATTTCGCGCTGGTGCCGGTGCCGCACGGCGAGCGGTCGTAAACCCCACCTGGGCACAAGACAAAATTGCGGCTGTCAGCTCCATTCATAGCCCGGTCTTGCGAAAGTTCCACGTGATCGATCACGGCCCCGTCGCGACCGGTGTGCCCCTGGACGGCCAACGCACTTTGGATCCGCCTGGAGACCAGCACTAGTTCGTCGATGTTATCGACCACCAATGGCAGCGGCGCATCATGCACCAAGAAAAACCAATTTCCACCCCAAGCAATATCGCCACAGACGATTCCTAAACCCTCAACGTCAACGCTCACATTTTGGCGGTAGCGATAGCTGGGCACGTTCTCAATCGTAACTTGGTTGCGACCTTGTAGATCGACCGACACTTGGCCGACCGGCGTTTCAAGCTGATGCACTCCCAAGCCGATGCGTCCGAGATAATGCAGCGTGACGGCCACTCCGATCGCGCCATGCCCACACATCCCCAAGTAGCCTGTGTTGTTGAAGAAAATTACCCCCGCCGCGCAGGATGGATCACATGGCTCGCACAACAGCGCACCCACCATCGCATCCCAGCCCCTTGGTTCGTTGATCAAAAACTGGCGATAATGATCGGCCTTCTCGCGAAAGCGAACCAAACGTTCGCTGATCGGACCCGTGCCCAGATCTGGACCACCCGATACGACAACCCGAGTGGGTTCACCCTCAGTGTGCGAATCAATAACTTGCAAAGTGAAACTCCCAACCGCGGCAGTGTGAAACCCAAGAACACCATCCCCTAGCCCCTAGCCCCTAGCCCCTAGCCCCTAGCCCCTAGCCCCTAGCCCCTAGCCCCTAGCCCCTAGCCCCTAGCCCCTAGCCCCTAGCCCCTAGCCCCTAGCCCCTAGCAACTCACTAAATAATCCTTGCCTTCCCAACTGTTCCACCAAGTTTGAAACTGATTTAATTGCGTCTTGGCATAACGAGCTTGGCTGGACGATAAAACATCGCTGGGATTTATTTGATACTCGTAATCGCGATCACCCAGGAGGTACAGCAAATACTTGTAGTACAACACCAAGTCGGGGCCTTCGTCAAAACGTGACAAGACCGTAAAGGCGTTAGATAGTTCACGCGCGAACGTGTCCGCGTGGCAATCACCCTGACTGGCTGCGACGCAGAGGGCGACATATTTCAGCACTTCGCCTGGTAAACAGTTTCCAATACCGGTAATCGCACCGACCGCACCGCAGCGAACGAAGCCGTGATAAACCTGTGTATCGACACCCGCCATCAGCAGCACGTTATCATCAGCGTGCGTGATATGCTCGCCGGCGTAGGAGAGCGAATCGGCGCCGCCGAATTCTTTAAAGCCGACTAAGTTTGGAAATTCGCTGCGGAGGTCAAAAAACAAATCTGCTTTGGTTTCAAAGCCATAATAGGGGCTGTTATAAATCACCGCGGGCAATTCGGGGGCGGCTGACAAAATTGCGGCAAAGTGATTCCGCTGGGCGGCTGCTGAAGTGCCTCGCGAGAGCACACGCGGGATGACCATCAGCCCCGCCGCTCCGACCGTGGCGGCATGGCTGGCGTGCTCCACGGCCAACCGCGTATTCTGGGCTCCCGTGCCCACGACAACCGGCACCTTGGCTTCGACTAACTTGCCGACACCTGTTTGTCGCTCTGCATCAGTCAGCAGCGGCCAGTCGCCCATCGATCCACAGTAGACGACCCCCGTCATTCCAGCGTCCACCATTTCCACACCCTTCTTCACTAGGGCGTCATAGTTAATGCTGCGATCTTCGCGACAGGGTGTCATCAAAGCAGGAATGCAGCCGCGAAAAATGGACGAGTCAACAGTCACGGTGTAGCTCCGCTGGGGATTTGGAAAAACTTTACTTGCCGACAGCGCGTATCAAAGCAAAAACGGTGACTAACCACCTCGACGTAGGTTCCGAGGAACCGAACGCTTGCCCGTTGCGGCGGATTCCGTTTCGTCTAATGACTTATGCAATCGCGAGCAGTTTACTTGAACTATCTGCGGCCGATCTTGGCTTGTATTTGCACACTCTATCGAAAATGCGCATAATGAAAAGATGGCTTCCAACGACCACATTCGCCGCCTGCTCGACTCGCTGAGTGCTCCGTTTACGGCGGAGCTGTTGTTTGATGGCTTCCACGACACGGTCTACTTCATCAAAAATGCGGCGGGCCAATATTTGGTCGTCAACGAAACGTTGGTTGGTCGCTGTGGGCTCAAATCGAAATCGCAGTTGATCGGCCGCACCTCCGAGGAGGTTTTAAGATCGCCATTCGGAGCGACCTTTACCTCGCAAGATAGCCTAGTGTTGGCATCCGGCAAGCCACTGATTGGGCAATTGGAACTGCACGTTTACGCTTCGCGGGACGTGGGTTGGTGTCTGACCAGCAAATATCCGTTGCTGGGGGCCACCGGTCAGGTGGTAGGGTTGGTCGGTGTCTCGCGCGACCTGGGACGGCCTGATAAAGCCAGCGACGATTACCAAAGTGTTGCTCAGGCGATCCGGTTCGCCGAAGAGCATTTATCTCGCCCGCTCAACGTGGTGAAGTTGGCGGAAATAGCCCAGCTATCGCGTTACCAACTCGATCGCCGCATGCAGATCGCTTACGGCTTAACCACTGGCCAGTGGTTACTCAAGCAGCGCCTCGATCGGGCCCGCCAGCAGCTGCAAGCGGGTGCCGCGCCAATCGTTGAAATTGCGCACAACGTCGGCTACGCCGATCAGAGCGCTTTCGCGAGACAGTTTCGCCGCGCCACCGGATTAACGCCAAGACAATATCGAAATTCTCAACGCGGCCCTACTTCGCCAGAACTCTAAAGTCGCCTTTCGCTCCGCGAAAGTCAGCAACCTTCACTCTTCACTCTTCACTTTTGTCAGAATCACTTGGCTTTGTTGCAAGCTAGGATCTCGGCGGACGGCTTCGGCCAAGTGTTGGCGCGCGGCTTGGTTTTCGCCACGACGCAGTTTTAACATCCCCAGATTGTGCTGGGCTGCGGCCGGGCCAATCGCCGCCGTGAACAGCTTCTCGGCCTCTTGGTACTTTCCTTGACTCCCCAGTACTAAACCGAGATTCACTCGGCTTTGCTTATCCTCCGGAGCCAACTCCAACGCTTTACGCAATTCAGATTCGGCCAATTCAAGGCGTCCGGTCGAGTACAGAAAGTATCCATAATCGCAATGAACCGCAGCCTCGTTATCAACTTCGCTGAGCGCCAAACGGTACTCGCGTTCGGCGGCATCGACCATGCCAGCTCGGTCGTACAGGACAGCCAACGGGTGTGAGATGTTTGGCATCTTGGGGTCTAACTTGCGCGCCTTTTCAAACGCCTCAATCGCTTCCACATCCATCCCCCGCTGCTGGGCAAGCATAGCGGTTTCAAAAGCGATGCGGGCGTCGAGTGTCGAACCTTGCGCGGCTTCCGCCGTGGTCTGCAGTTTGCCGCGCGACTCGGCTTCACGATTCGCCTCGGACGATTTAGATAGCAAGCTGCAGCCCGGCGAGGCAGCCAGTAATAGCAGCAAGGCCGCCATGCGGCGGGCTTGCCTTTTACGCTGCCGGTCGCGAATTGCTGTGCGCGCAGGCTGCGGGAAATCTGTTAGATGCAGTCTCCTCATTAGAAAAATCCACCTCCGCCCATACCGCCGCCCATGCCCATCCCCATGCCGCCCATACCACCCATCCCCATTCCGCCCATACCACCGCCTCGTCCACCACGGCCGCCCCCCATCATCATGCCGCCACCCATAAATTGGGTGTTGTAAATCTGTGGGGCTTCAATGCCGCGGACACCGACTGGTTTATCCGTGGTAAAGGTGACCAGGTTATCGATCCCGACGACACCCAGCGCCGCGAGCGAATCAATAACTTTCGTGCGACGCGTTTCATTGATTTCCAACTGCGCGTACAACGCCTCCTGATAGGTTTGATCAGGCTTAATGTTGATCGGCTCTTCTTCCAGCAGCACCAGGTGCGGGTATTGCGTCAGAGAATCCGCCAAGTCAACCATCTTTTCTTGCCCATCAGGCCCCAGGTCGGTGGAGCCGTTGAACCACAGGTTACGGGTGATAATCGATTGCTGATTCGCAGCCTGCTGGCTCATCGCCTCGGACCACTGGTTGACGTAAGTCCCTGGCGGTGAAGGGATCGCTCCGGGAGCTAATGGATCAACGCAGCGATCGGTGTTGACGATGCCCGCCTGCGGTCCGTGCAGATCGGAACTATTGGGCAAACAACTGCCACACTGTTTCGTTTGCATACAGCCTGGAGTCGCCATCGCGGTGACCAACCATGCCGTCAGCAGCATCCGCTTGCGCGCGGTGCTGGATTGTTCCGCTGGTTTCGTATCACTTTGATTTATCATTGGACAATCCCCGGCAACGCGACTGGTTCTGGAAGTGGTTTGCCTGAAGAATGACCAGGCATACCCAGAATGTATTTTTGCTCAACTTGCCTAAAGGCTTTCATGCGTTCGAGCGTTCCACGGACGGGGCTGCGGTAGTCTTCGGCAATGTCCCCTTCAATCTGACCGCAGATAAAGAAGTTCAAATCATCGGGCTCGAACGAGTCAGAACCTGGCAGCCCCACTCGACGCTCCGGCGGAACCGGAGAAACAAGTTTGGGGGTGACGACGAGGATCAACTCTTGCTCTTGATAGCTGGTCGAACGATTGGAAAACAGATTGCCGACAACCGGTATATCGCCCAAGTAGGGAACCCGCACCGAGTTGCTGGTTAGCGCCGTGCGGATCAAACCGGCAACAGCCAATGATTCCTCACTCCGCAGCTCCACCGTGGTTTGAAAGGTCCTGGTCGTCAGCGAAGGAGGTTGCGAGGGATCATTGTTCACACCGCCACCACCTCCGCCAATGCCACCACCTCCACCACCGATTCCACCACCGCCGCCGATTCCTCCACCCGCTTGTTCAGAAACCGTGGCGACCAAGTTCAGCCGGATGCGGTCACCGTCGCTGACCGTCGGCACCACCATCAGTTGGACACCGAACGGGACGAAGCGAATATTTTGGTTGACCGCGGCGACGGTGCTGGTCGACTCCAGAATTGGAAACTGCCCCCCCACCAAGAACGTGGCCGGTTGGCCGTTGAGCGTCGTCAGATTGGGTTCGGCTAGCGAACGTGCGAGGCCCAAGCGTTTGAGCGCATCGACTTGCAAGAAAAAGCGATTCGAGGCGAGCGAAAATTGCCCCACGCCATTGGTCGCGCTAAAATCGACTTGAGTGGAGCCGGGACTGATTTGATTGTCGCCGATACCGATTTCGCTGAGCAGGCTGCGGCCAGCGTCGCGGACCACCTCGGCCAGGGTGACTTGCAATTGCACTTGGTGCACACCGGCGATCTCCAGCATGTTGACGATCCGGCTGTTGATTACCGCGGCGTTAGCCCCAGTAACCGTTCGCCCCCGAGCAATCCCCGAAATACCACCCGCCTCGACAATGCGATCTGGGTCGTAGAAAGCAGCGTTAATCGGCAATCCCAGCGGACTTAAGCTGGCGTCGAGCAGCGGGTCGGCAAAAGCGGCTCCACGAACAGCGCGATCGCCACGGAGCGAGTTATCGCCGACGACCTTTTCGGTCACCGATAGCCGTTCTTCCGAGGAAGCGGTCGGTAAACTCTGTGACACGATACGAAGGATGTTGGTCGCCTCTTCGACATCTTTGGCCTTGCCCCGCACCAACACCTCCGCACCCACGTAAGAGAGCTGCACGACGCTGTTGGGGAAGGCGCGATTGATTTCCTTTTCCAAGTTACCCAACAATTGCTCAAATCTCCGCGAGCGATCCGGATCCTCGGAAACCCGCACCAAATAACTGAGCACCTCTTGCTCGCTGGGAGCGTCGGGCGAGCCGAACCAAAAGTTCAACACGGTCGACCCTTCTTCGAGGCCGTTAATGGAGATTTCGCGTTCCGTTAAGTTCAGCACATCGATGATCTCGGGATCACCAACTTGGTCCCTGAACGGAGCTGTTCGGAATCGCAGGATCGTGGGCCTGCCAACTTGAACATCCAAAGTGCGTCCTGGATCAACGCGTTCAACTAGAAAGCGGTCCTCGCGGCGCTGCATTTCGTCAGTGTTGGGGCTGGAGCTGGCAGCCGCGTTGGCCGGGTCGTCCGGCGGATAACGCCTTGGTGGCACGAGGCTCTCCAGTTGAAATCGCGCACCGGCTGAGTCTGCCGCGGGGGGAGCGATCACTTGGGGAGCGGACGGTCCCGGTAGGTTTTGGGCGAACCCCAGCGGAGTGCTTGGTGACTGGACAACTACCGCACAGGCCAGCACCCCCGCGAAAAATAGTCTTCGCGGTGCTTCGCGGAGCCTTATGAACTGGAGCATGCAAACCCTTTCCTGGGCATCTGTACACAAAAAGCGAGCGCGAGCCACGATTTTCCCGTTCGCTACGGGATCGTATCGGTTATTCCAGGTGTGCCGATTGAGCAAAGCTCGTCATAATCGGCCGATTCATTGCACATTGATTGCAAATAAAGCCGCATCAGGTTTGACAAGTGAGAAAACGTGTTTCAAAAACGGGAGTTCGTTGCTTGACGAATAGCAACTTTCTGTTCATTGTAGATGCAAGCGTTATGGGGTTTGATTTACAGCCCCGGGGTCCAAACCCAACTTCAACTTGCGACAATGTCGATTTTCGACCGTCCTTTCCTATCGATTTTGCTCTGCTGGACGCTTGTCTTCGGCCATGTTCCAGCGTGGTTGCATCATGCCAGCTGCGACGCCGATAGCTGCTGCCCCGCGGTCGTGGAAGAAACGGTCAATCCGGCGGCCTCGGCTAGTCCTGCGATCGAGCATTCACTGTGCTGCGGCCAACACGTCTCGCCTGTTGCCAAGCCGGCAAGCGCTGGTAAGACCTCGAGTGCTGGTAAGTCGGCAAGCATGGAGCCTACGCCGGTTGCTTTCTGCGACGAGGGAACGAAGAGCGGACAGCCGGACGATCATGATCCGGAGCGATGTGTGCTGTGCCAGTGGCTGGCATCAGCCGGCGGCAATCTATCGAGCACAGCGGCAACATTGGTTGTCGAGCAGCATTTTGAATTTCTTGTTCGGGCGACCGACATCATGCTGCCCAGCGTGGCAGTTTCTTTACCGAGTCCCCGCGGACCACCACAGCGAGTGTGAGCCGACGACGCCAGCCGCGGGCATTGCGATCTCGCGCCATCACCCGCGGACCTTACGTGATCTCACGGCAGGCACCAGCCGCGCAACTTACGTGCCCAACGGCACAAGCCGCGGGCGTTACGAGCCCAGCGTGCTGGTCTGGCAACATTTTGAATTTTCAGCCACACGTCAACGAGTGCTGAAAACAGCATTTGTGATGAATTTATAAAAAAGCAAACGAACCTATTGCAAATTCGTTGCATATGCATACCGTAATGGAGTTCTTGTTATGAGGGCGTTCTGAGTAGCAGGAATAAGGAGGAGTCAAGTTTGACAAGTCAGTTGGGTCGCAACTCCAAGCTTGACAAGAGATAAGCGACAAAGTTTGGTTATTTTCATTACTCGTTTCCAACAGAGGGAAACTAAGATGCGTAAGTTATTTAAGAACAAGAAGGGTCAAGGACTCGTCGAGTACGGCATCCTGGTCGGTGGTATTGCGTTGGTCGCTTTGGCGGCTACTGCAATTCTCGGTCATAAGACGACCGACTTGATCGGTACTGTCGCTGCGGCATTGCCCGCAACTCACGCCGATGGGAACGGAGCGATCATTAGCGGCAAGCTAGTTGCAACAACAGTTGGGATTGGTGAAGACGGCACTGGACTTGTTCTTGACGCCCAAAACCCGGGTTCGATGTCTGCGAACTTGGGGATTAACGGTGACGGACTCGTCATCGAACCTTAGTCGAGGAGATTTCCCACGAATCGGAACGGCTGCCCGATGATTTTCGAATCGTTGGGCACGCCCGTTTCGTGCTTTTAAATTGAAGAATTTAGGTATTTAGCTGTGGTGATTCTTGGTTTCTTCAGTAACGTACTTAGAATTTTTTTAATGTTTGCAACTGCTCGATCTAACAAGATTGTATTTCTATGATGGATTGGTGGTTTAATCTAATTCCTCTGAATGTGTGTGCGTTTGCTGTTTTCTTCGACCTTCGCAGCAGAGAAATTCCAGACTGGTTGCCTGTCGTATTAGTTAGTTGTCTTGCGTTGATGGGGTTGGTGAGCGAATCGACAATGGCTATTTGGAATCATGCAGCAGGAGGTGTTTTGTCACTCATAGTCGGAGCAGTCGTAGGTAGACGCGATCGTTTTGGCGGTGGCGACATAAAGCTCTTTGCTGCATTGGGCACTTGGTTTGGGCTGTTTGCCGTGATTCCTTTAGCACTTTGGATTGCAATTGCGGGCTTGCCACTTGCGATCTTCGCTGCCGTTAGGAAGCAGGCTGATTTCGCGTATGCGCCTGCAATTTTCTCCGGCGTCTTGGTGCATGTAATGGCACCTGATCTGTTGGCCCGAATTGCGACTTAGATTACCGACAGCTGATTCGTTTGTAGATTCAAGGAGGGGTTCCGTACTAAAAGGATAATCTGATGGCGAAGCAAAGACGATCAACCTTGCGAGGCTCGTACACCCCGATAGTTTTTATGACAATGACCATTTTCGGTCTGCTTGGGTTGACGTGCGCGGCACTTGCATGGATGTTCGGCTTCTTTGATTCAGAATCGTCGGTAAAGCCAATCGATCGAACCGGGCAACTTGCGTTCCCAGCGATCGTGCGCCCGTTAAGTGCACATGAACTGGTCACCAAGGACGATTTTATCATTCCGAAAACAAAGCAACTAAATGTTGTTTGGTTACCTGAGGCCAACGCTCAAGTGGCCTCTCGCAACATGTCCGACCTTATCGGTCGTGTTCTTAGCCGCGACAAACAAGCTGGAATGGTCCTCACGGAAGCCGATTTCATGGAGAAAGGAACTCGCCCCGGTTTGGTAGCCGGAATTCCTGCTGGCAAGTTCGCCATGTCAATCCCCGCATCCGGAATTCCTGGTTTGGAACAGCTACGGGGTGGCGATCGTTTTGATTTATTGGTAGCGCTGCCAGAGCGAGACGGAGAGGAGCAACTTTCTAACAGCGAACCGGCAGCCCTGTTCGGCGGCGTCAAGCCTGCTTCGCTTCGCGTCGGGCAACTCTCGCGACAGCACGGTATCAAACATCTTGTCACTAACGGGATGTTGGTAAACTTGTTTAACAGTACGGAACGATCGACAAACGGACCTTCCGGGTTAACCGTTAAGCCTGGTGGCAATCGATCAAAATCCACGACCGTGCAAACTGTTTACGCAGAACTAGCCATCGATCCAGAAGAAATTGGCCCGCTTACAGAGGCGATTTCGCTGGGAACCAAATTAACTTGCGTCCTCCGCAGCGGATTACCCAATGGGGATGTAGACGATGCAACGTCGACCGAGGGTCTGATTCCCGTGATCACAACTGCCACGACCGTGAACGCGTTTGCGGCGCTGACCGATGAAAACTTGATGGATGAGTCGACCGGCCGGCTGCATTATTACTATTTTTCAGAAGAAAAGCTCTCCGAGGAATGGATCACGGATCCTGCCAAATTATACGGCCGAGTGGTCGCACGATCGCTGCGACGTGGATCGTTGATTACCGAAAATGACTTACTCCCACCAGGAACGCGACCTGGAATCTCTGCGGGCCTTCCAGCGGGGATGGCGGGAATGTCGCTGTCTAAAGCAAATGTGCAAGGTTTTGAGAAACTCTCCATCGGCGACATATTTTCGATTCTAACGCGGGTGCCAGGTGAGATTAACTCCGCAATACCCACCACAACTTGGGCAACACTCCAGGGCGGTCAGCCCTCCCCAGATGATGCGCGCGTCAGCGAAATGGTGCGGACAGGGATTCGTGAAGTTGTTCGCGATGCTGTCTTTTTATCGGAGTTGGGGACCGACTCGGTGATCGTTGGAGTTCCCGAAATGGAAGTCGCCAAACTGGCGCAACTGATTCGGGACGAAGCCGAAGTCTTCGCGGTGGCCAGGTCGAGTCAGCAAGAATTGGAATCCACTCATGTTCCAGTGCGTCGTTCCGTCGAATTCGTCTCAGCGGAGGCCGCAAGTGATGGCTATTTTGTCGCTCAAAACCAAACAGACATCCCCGAACCAGCTCAGCGTCAAGCTGATAAAATCCCTGTACCGATCTTGGTGCAAGAGGTCTCCGCTTACGATGAACTCTCCATCGATGACTTCGTCGATCCGAGCACTGGGCGCATGCAAACGTTGTACTTCGACCAGGACGATATCGGAGATGATTGGGAGTTAGATATTCGTAGGTTGATTGACCGAGTTGCATTGCGTCCGTTGCGTGCCGGACGTCCGGTTCGCGCGACCGACTTGGCACCTCCGGGGTCGCCAGCTGGCCCCGCCGTTGGTCTAGAACCTGGAATGCGGGCTGTGACCGTCAACGCTGGGCAATTGATTGGACTGGAAACATTGCAAGTCGGTGCGGTATTTGACGTGGTTTCTGCTCGTGGCGTGGAGGTTAACTCGCTGGCGGACAACGTTCGTCGCTCGATCGGCAGCAGCGACGCGGTTAGAGAAGCGACAAAACTTCCCGCCGGACGCGTTGCCTCATCTCGCACAGTGGCATCGGCAGTCAAGCTGTTGTCGAACACTGGAGTCGCAAAGATCATGGTACCAACATCAACTGGCATGAGCGAGTCGCAAACGCAAACACGTCTAACGGCTGATGGTTCAACGATCACCGAAACGGTGAAGACAGACCCAGTGACTTTTGAGGAACGGACGGTGGCTCAGTATGTGCTAGCGGTCCAGAGCGAGTTTGTTGGTTCCGTCTTAGGACTATTGGACGATCAGAACCCTTTGTATGTCTCAGTACGGCCGTTAACGGACGACAATGGAGGAGAAACGTCGAGTAATCACGGCAAGAATAGTGATCGTCCTGTGCAAGCGGTTATTCAAGAGCATGTCCGGGGCCCCGACATCACTAGCGAAGTCTTCTTGACCGACCACCCTGAACCATTCGCCTCACTGCCCTTCGATCAGCAGGCCACACCTGGCAACGCCCGCGCTGTCGAGGGCCGCTGATGAACGAATCGACGTTTACTCCGAAAGTATTGATCTTTGCCAGTGACGAAACTGTCGGGCGCGAGATTCGCGATGCGGTGCGTAGCGGTGCGGCAGAGGGGCCCGTCAACTTGTATCTCACCACCGACTTGACAAGCGCCGTCGATATCGTTCGTGATCGTGAGCCCGACGCGGCGCTGCTCGAATTAACGGGCGATCTCGCAGGTGACCAAACACGGATCGGCGAACTTCGATCGACATCTCCCGAGCTTGCCATTGTGGGTGTCTATAACGCCGAATCGAATGCTTTGGGCATGGATTCCCGTTACATGGTGGAATTGGTGCGATTGGGAGTTAGCGATTTTTTACGGCGGCCGATTGCCGAAGGAGAACTAAACGGCTTCTTCGACCGGCTTACGCCGACATCACTCGACAACGCTCCCTCCCGCCTCGGAACATGCATCGCCTTCATCAGCAACAAAGGTGGTGTCGGCAAGTCGACTCTGGCGGTCAACGTGGCGACAGCCTTGGCGGCTCAATTTCCTGACGAAGTGCTGTTAATCGACGCTTCGTTGCAGATGGGCGTGTGCGCGCCGATGTTGAATGTGCTGCCCGAGACGACCTTAATGGACGCCTTTGAACAGCGGAAGCGATTGGACAGCATGCTGATTCGACAACTGGCCACGCCACACGAGTCGGGCTTGCTGTTGCTAGCAGCACCTCCTGATCCGCTGGCAGCGGCCGATATTGATGATCAATCAATCGTCCGCGTTTTGAATCTGGCTCGTCGCACATTTCGCTTCGTTGTCGTCGACACGTTTCCGCTGTTCGACCAAACGGTAATGAGCGTGCTGGACATCGCCAACCGTGCCTATGTCGTGTTGGACAACGTAGTCCCCACGGTACTCAGTGCGGTTAACTTGCTGCGACTTTTGGAGAACCTTCAGTACCCGCAGGAACGCCTGCGCATTGTGGTGAATCGCTACCAGCAGCTCGCCGGCAACCCACTCATCGATGACGTCGCTCGTTCGTTGAGAATGAAGGTCGACCATGTCTTGCCCTACGACAAACGAGCAATCACTGCGGCGAATGTAGGGCGTCCCTGCTCGATGGACATCGTTCGCTGGTCAAAATTTCATCGCGGGTTGAAAGAGATCGCTGGGGAGGTGGTGGCGCTGCAAGACATACCTCGGGAGATCGAATCATGAGCGACGACGCAAATATCGAAGCGGTCAAGTTAGCTCGCCAGCGTCTTTCGAAATTTCGCTTTCAGGTTCCCAAAGAACGTGCACATGAGCGCGAAACTAACAAGAACGCATTCAGCGTTTCGACAGAAGCATTAGTTAGACCAAAGACCGCCGATTACGTCACGGTCAAGACGGGGCTTCACCAGCGTCTGCTCGATCTGCTCAACGAGTCCCGGTTTGTGGCCGCATCCGATGAGGTTTTGGAAGAGGCAGTCGAAGAATTCGTCGATGGGGTGCTGGAAAGTGAAGACTTGCCGCTCAACGCGGCCGAGCAAAGGCAGTTGGCCGACGATTTGAAAGAAGAGACGCTCGGCGTTGGGCCGCTCGCTCCCTTGCTGGGTGATCCGGCGGTGACCGATATCTTGGTAAATCGCTACGATCAAGTCTATATCGAACGATTTGGGCGACTGGAAGTTGCCGACGTGCGCTTTCGCGATAACGGGCACTTGGTGCGTATTATTCAGCGAATCGCGGCCCGCGTCGGCCGTCGTATCGACGAAAGTTCGCCGATGGTCGACGCTCGTTTGGCAGACGGCAGTCGCGTCAACGCAACCCTTCCGCCGGTCACGATCGATGGTCCGACCCTTTCGATTCGGCGTTTTGGAAAACGACGCTTCCGCCAAGAAGATTTGCTGCGACTGGGTATGTTCTCATCCGCGATGCGTGATTTCATGCGATGGATGGTGGCTTCTCGGAGCAACATCGTCGTGGCTGGAGGAACAGGTGCGGGGAAATCGACGTTCCTCGGCGCTTTGTGCGAAGCAATCCCATCGTCTGAACGGATCGTGACAATCGAAGATGCTGCCGAGTTGCTATTGGATCAAGCACATGTTGTGCGGATGGAAACTCGACCTCACAACTTAGAGGGTTCGGGCCGCATCGCCGCTCGCGACCTTGTCATCAATGCCTTGCGAATGCGGCCTGATCGCATCATCGTTGGCGAAGTGCGCGGTGGTGAGGCACTTGATATGCTGCAAGCGATGAACACCGGGCACGATGGAAGCCTCACCACAGTTCACGCCAACAGCCCGCGTGATGCCATCTCGCGTTTGGAAACGATGGTCTTGATGGCGGGACTTGACTTGCCTTCGCGAGCGATTCGCGAACAGATTTCCGCAGCGGTCGATTTGATCATTTCGGTGCGGCGTTACGATGATGGGATCCGCCGTGTCGAGTCAATTTCGGAATTGACCGGTATGGAGGAGCTAACGCCACAATTGCAAGAAATCTTCGTCTTCAAACAACGTGGACGTAAGGATCGCCAGATCGTCGGTGAATATCAAGCGACCGGGATCGTGCCACGCCGAGTTCAACTTCTTCGCGAGCGCGGAATTGAAATTCCGCTTGAGATATTTCGCGGGGCCGGCGGGGACTGAGCATGACGAGCGTCATTCTGGGTATTCTCGCCGTCGTGCTGCTGAGCGGCTTGCTGGCGGTTGGCATCGCGCTGCATCGCAGTCAATTAGCAACGGTTGCTCGGGTTCGTCTTTTTGCGAATGCATCGCGCATCGGTGCGGAGGTGAATGGCGAAGAAGGAACGTTTACTATCAGACATCGACGCAGTGCCGTGCTGAGACGATACTGGTGGCTCAGCTTGCCGCTCGCCGCTTTGATAATCGTGTTGATTTGGTTTTGGTTTGGTATCCCTTGGCCTTACCTCGCGGCCTTCTTCGTCATGATGGTGTTGTGCGGTACCCAAGTGGACGACATTTTTCTGCAAAAACGAGTCCAAAAGCTTGAGCAACAACTTGCAGATTCGATTGACATGATGGTGGCAGCGGTCAAATCGGGGGCTGGGTTGCAATCTGCCTTGGAATCAAGTGTTAAGCAGGCACGTCGGCCATGGCAAACGGAGGCAGAGCAACTCACCAGAGCAATTCGGTATGGCGAGGATCCCATCGAAGCACTTGGTGATCTTTCTGAACGACTTCCGCTGGAAAGCGTTCTTCTTTTTTCGCAAACGCTAGCGGTTAATTGGCGTGTCGGGGGACGCCTGGCATTAACATTGGCGAATGTCGGCAGGACTGTCAGAGATCGTATCGAACTAACCCGCCGGATGAACGCGATGACGACGCAGGCCCGCCTGTCAGTGATCAGTGTAATCGCGGTGACTTATTTTATCGGTGCGTTGATTTGGCGGAACGATCCCGAGCGGATGACTGGCTTCTTAACCAGTATGGTCGGGCAAGTGATGGTTTCGGTCGGGATGCTATTGCAAGCTGTCGGGATTGTTTGGATTTCCTGGATGAGCAAGCCGAGGTTCTGAAGCAATGTCTGTTTCGCAAGTAATAGTCTTGCTACTTATGTTCACGGGCTTGCCACTCGCGATTTGGCTGCTGCGTTGGCTCTGGCTGTTGATTCAAAGTGAACAACGACTCGCGGTGGGAGCAACCGCGATCGATGGAGGCAATCAAGAAGTCTTACCAACGCAGCGATCATGGTTAGGTTGGTGGCTGTTTCAGGCCGGTTTTCGTAGGAACAATGCCGTTGTTCTTTTCTCACTGGCAACTTTAATCACGACTATCTTGTCGTTGATTTTGGCCTTTGCAATATACCGAAGCCAAGTAATAGCCTCACTGGAAACACTCCTCCGTGCCATTCCAGGCAATGTGGGCGAGGTCTTCTTGCCTCTTGTTTGGCTCAGCCCACTCGCGGCAATTACGGTTTTGTCCGCGTTACCTGCCGTTATCGTACGCGGACGTCGACGTAAGCGGGTGACACAGATTGAACAAGACCTGCCCTTGGCCCTCGACCTGTTGGCAACGCTTGCCGAAGCGGGACTTAGCTTTGATGCTGCACTGGATCGCGTGCTCGAGACGCAGCGACGGCAGCGTCCCCTTGCCGATGACTTTCGCTTGTTTCGGTTAGAAATCCTCACCGGCCGCGGTCGCATTGATGCGCTACAACGATTGAATCAACTCGTTAATGTCGCTTGGTTTGGAATTTTTGTCTCGGCGTTGATTCATGCCGAGCAAGTTGGTGCAGGATTAGCCGCCACGTTACGGGCCCAAGCGGATGACCTACGCAGTCGTCGTCGTGAACGGGCTCTCGCGATGGCGATGGCCGTGCCAGTCAAACTGCTTTTCCCGCTGATTACCTGTTTTCTGCCAGGCATCATGATTGCGTCGCTGGGACCGATCATCTTCCAGATCGTACAAGTACTCGATCAATTTACTCGTTCGGCCTTTGGAGGCTAGCGATGCGATTTCCGGTACTAGGACGATGGGAGGATGCGAAGACGGGTGAAGTCTTACTCCCACGCTTGTTCGTCGCGAGTACCTTCTGGCAACGCTTTCGCGGACTACAGTTTGCTCGGCCACTCGATTCTGAAAGTGGGCTACTGCTGCGGAACTGCCGATCGGTACACACGATGTGGATGCGTTTCCCAATTGATCTGATTTTCCTAAGTAAAGATTTAGAAGTCTTAGAAGTACGAACGGCCGTAACTCCGTGGCAAATCGTGGTCCCAAAAGTCAGAGAAGTCGCCCACGTCATTGAAGTTACGGCGGGGTATATGGCAGCCCCGTTAACAGGAGTGAAAACACGCTTTGAACACGCTGTTTCGGAGACGCAACGGGCGGATTAGCAATGACGCCACAACGCACGTTTTGCAATTTCCCCACGACTGAACACTGCATGAACAGCGGCTCGTAAGCTGTGCACCGCGCATTGACGCGGCATAAAATCGAGGAGCGAGAAAACGGCTCTAATTTGCACTCTGTCCCTTACAGGCAACCTGATTGCATATACAATATCGTCTTGTAAACTCGACTTTCACGGCTCCAACGCGAATCGCCCGATTTTGAGATGACGCAAACCGCCCTCAGCGATAACGAAAAACGGCAACAATCCCAACCGGGGCTGGCGCTGATCATCGGGGTCACCTTGATGCTGAGTTCGTTTTGGATGTTTGTCTGGCGAGGATCGCTCGATGGCGTCTTTCATTTTGACGACTACGGCAACATTGTCGACAACGAGCGAATCCGTCAATTGTGGCCGCTTGATAATTTCCTGCACAACAATCGTCCAGTTGGTCTTTATTCTTTTGCAATCAATTATTACTTCTCTGGCGCTGAGCCGTACGCCTACCACGTTGTTAACTTGGTGATCCATCTCACCAATGGGTTTCTCCTGATAGCTGGTTGCCTGCTGACGTGGCGACTTTATCACAAATATTGGAAACAGGAAAACCAGCCGCAAGTGACCTATTCCGCGCTATTGATGGCTGGCTTCATTTCAACCGCCTGGGTTGTCCACCCGCTAACCACCCAAGCCGTCACCAATGTCGTCCAGCGTTACGAATCGCTTGCCTCGATGGGGTACCTGGGAGTTTGGGTCGGAATGCTGTTCGTTTTAGACGGGCGAAAATGGTTGGGCTGCGCGATCATCTTGCCGATGGCATGGATCGGATTAATGTCGAAGGAGATTTTTGCCAGCGCGCCGCTAGCGGTCCTGCTCTTTGATTGTTTAGTCACACGAGACATGTGGAGGGGGATTGTCAAGCGGCGCTGGCTTCCTTACGCGCTCTTGCTCTCGCCTTACATCTGGTTCATGCCCAGCGTTTTACGATGGTTTGATCCGGTGCGTACGGCGGAAAGCTCAATGGGGATCGGACTTAAAAGCATTTCGCCGTGGCAGTATCTTCGAACCCAGCCGGAAGTTATCTGGCACTATCTAGGGCTGACGGTGTGGCCAAAGCAACTTTGCTTCGATTACGTGTGGCGAATCCAAGATAATCCCTGGATTTATTTGTCGCTGGGGGCTTCGCTGCTGGGGCTGATTGGTTTCGCCGCGGTGGCGTACACACGCTGCGTCGCGAAAAACAGCAAATTCGGCTTTGGACTCACAGGCTGGTTGATCTTGACGTTCTTTTTGATTCTAGCGCCCACCAGCAGTATCATGCCGATTGCCGACATTGCCTTTGAGCATCGCATGTACCTTCCCTCGGCAGTTGTCATCGCCGGGATCGGTTTGCTCGGGTGGTGCGTTGTACGCGGCCTACTACGCAACGCTGAGCGTCCTGCGGTCTTAGGTGTGGCCTTTGTTTGTACAACTGCTGCGTTCATCAGTCTGTTGTCGTGGCGTACGCATATTCGCAACCTCGACTATCGAGACGGGTTAATCCTTTGGCAAACCGCAGCGGATGCTTCACCGAAAAACCCACGTGCTTGGTATCATATCGGTCGCGAGCACATCCAACGCGGGGATCGTAAGTCTGCATTGAAACCGATGGTCAAAGCGGTTGGCTACTCTAATGTTAGTGTTCCTCTTTACGACATCGGTTTAGCGGATTGCCTCCAGCATATCGAGCGGCACGAAGATGCAATCACCTTGCTAATGCGGGCTCTGGCGAAAACGAACGAATACCCAGAAGTCCATAACGATTTAGGAGCTATATATCTAAAAATGAATCGACTTGACGACGCTGAGCTGGCCTTCAAAGTTGCGGTCGACATGGAGTATGCGACTGCCAAGTATAATCTTGCATTGGTTTACTCACGGCAAGGAAAAATAGCCCAAGCGATCGATATGTGGGAAGAAACACTTGTCGACACCCCAAGTCTGGTAGTTGCCGTGCGGCAATTAGCATGGACGCTGGCAACCACCAGTGATTCGCAACTAAGAGATGTCGACCGCGCCGAACAGTTGCTTCGAGAGCACTACCACTTGGATCAAAATCCCCAAGCAAACTCCCAAGCGGATTATGGTTCCCCTCAGGCTGCTTCAGAGAGGGGGGCTGGGAGCAAGGAGCAATCCACGCAACTACTAATGGCTACCCAAAGCGCCTACACACTCGACGCCTGGGCAGCAATCTTAGCCGCTAAAGGAGAATACGAAGCCGCCACCCAAGTCGCGACACAAGCCTTGACACTCGCCAAATCCAAACCGAACGAATTGCTGATCCCAGAGCTAACAAAACGTCTTACCGGTTACCAGCGTGGCGAACCATGCATCGACGGAGTTCAACCATGACGCAATCGGTAAAATACGGAGCAGATTTCTGGATCGTTGTCGCTGCCTATAACGAAGGCAGTCGGCTGGCCAATACTTTAAAGTCGATCACCGGCTTGGCCTCCATCGTCGTTGTCGACGATGGATCGAGGGATGATACTTTTGACGTTGCTTGCTCCTTACCGGTTTGGGTCCTGCGGCACCCGGTCAACTGCGGCCAGGGGGCGGCTTTGCAGACTGGCATTGACTTTGCTTTGTCGCACGGGGCCGAGGTTATCGTTACTTTCGATGCGGATGGCCAGCACGACGCGACGGACATTCCGCAGATGGTGCAACCAGTTTTGAGCGGGCAAGCTGATGTGGCACTCGGCTCACGGTTTCTCGGGGCGACAAAAAACATGCCCTGGTCCCGACGGCTGCTGTTGAAACTGGCCGTCGTGTTTACGCGGCTGACCAATGGTATGATGTTGACCGATACGCATAACGGTTTTCGAGTCTTCTCGCGGAAGGCGGCTGAGCAGATTCGGATTCGACAACCGCGGATGGCGCACGCCTCGGAGATTCTTGATCAAATTGCCAAACATAAACTACGTTACGTCGAAGTTCCCGTGACGGTCCGCTATCACGCGGCGACACTGGCGAAGGGGCAAAGTTCCTGGGACGCTGTTCGCATCTCGGGGCAACTTCTGGCCGGGAGGTTGTGGAAATGAATTTGTTCCAGCTGCTCACAATTCCGATCCTAGCGTTACTGGCTGTGCTCGAAATTCGCGCATACCTACGTAACCACCAACCGATCCATTTGCTCCGCGAAGTCGTCTGGTTAGTCGGCATTGCGATCATCTTGCTGCCGAGTGTAACGACTCGAATCGCGACTTGGATGGGCATCGGTCGTGGCACCGATTTGGTCTTCTATGCTTTTATGTTGCTCTCCACCGGAGCGATGTTTTACCTTTACGGCCGCAACTACGTTCTCCGCCGCGACCTGGTGGAACTCGTTCGCCGCGATGCGCTGCGTGGTCCCACCGCCGGTGTTGGATTAGCCGACAACAATGGAAAGATGTCGTCCTCATCTCACAGCGAGATGGGAGGCGGATCATGATCACGCAAGCCGTCACGCTGGTCATTCCTGGACGCAATTGCGCATCAACGTTGGATCGTTGTTTGTCTTCGGTCGTGCCGCTGAAAGAGTCGGGCGAGCTTGAGGAAATCATTTTCGTTGACGACGGATCCACGGATGCAACGTCCGATATCGCCGCTCGATATCCAGTGCGAGTCATTCAAGGAACCGGGCAAGGCCCAGGTGCGGCGCGCAATTTGGGCTGGCAAACGGCGGATACGGAACTGATTTGGTTCATCGACAGCGACTGCGTGGCTGAACCCGATGCGCTCGCTCGCTTGCTCGCGCACGTTGGTGTCCCGGCTTCAGCCGGCATGGTCGCATGCGATCCGCCTAAAGGCGGTACACCAACGGTCGCTGGAGTCGGAGGCAGCTATACAAACCTCTACCCAGATTCGCTCGTCGCCACGCTGATCCACGAAGAGATCGTGGCACGCCATCGTCGCATGAAGCGAGAAGTCGATTTCTTGGCAACTTTCAACGTCATCTATCGCCGCAGCGTGCTTGAGGAGCTTGGCGGTTTCAACGAAGCGCTCAAGCTAGCCCAAGACGCCGAGTTCTCTTACCGCGTGCGAGCCGCTGGACACCGTTTGAACTTCGAGCTCGAATCCCGAGTCGGCCATCATCACCCGCGAAATCTGTGGCGATACCTGAAGACACAGTGTCGCCAGGGGTATTATCGCATAATGCTGTATCGACAGCACCCGACGAAAGCCGGAGGTGATTCCTATTCAGGGATACTTGACTTTCTCCCGCCACCGGTCGGTTTGTTGTGTCTGATCTTGGCCCCGACGCTACTCCTTGCCGACGCGAGACTCAGTTTCCTTGTCGTAGCGTTGGCTCTGCTGTTGATCGCACTTCATTTTCCGATCACGATGCGTTTGGCGAGGCAAGGTGGAGCATCAATGTGGAACTTCCTGTGGTTCGGAAGTGTACGTGCAATCGCCCGAGGGCTCGGACTCGCCTATGGAGCGGCGGTTGCGTTGTCTAACATCCTGCTTACCTCGCCGCGTGAGTTTACAAGCAGCAGTCAACCGTCCGGTTTATCGGTTTTGTCAGCATCTGAGCCGAAAGAATGAATCAGGATATGGAAGTAGATGTCGAAACGCTGACGCAAACGAGGGAAAACACGTTTGACCGCATTCGCAAAACAATTGCGGCGGAAGCACAAACGTTGCTTCGGCTTTCAGAGAGAGTCGATAGGACAAGTGTGGCAGTCGTGGAACAAGTTCTTCGATGCACGGGACGTGTTATCGTCGTTGGCATGGGAAAGTCAGGACTTGTGGGCAGAAAGATGGCTGCAACGTTTTGCAGCACTGGCACACCTGCTTTTTTCTTGCATCCCGTCGAGGCTTGCCATGGCGACCTTGGGATCGTTGCCCCAGACGACATCGCAATAGCCCTGTCCTCAAGTGGGGAAACGGAGGAAGTCCTCAACCTGCTTCCCCAGCTAAAGCGGTTGGGTGTGCTGCTAATCTCAATCACCGGGCAGCGAAAGTCGTCGCTTGGAACGCGAAGCGATTTGGTGCTTGAGATAGAAGTGGAACAGGAGGCGGACCCACTTGGGGTGGCTCCCATGTGCAGCACCACTGCGATGCTCGCAATGGGCGATGCTTTGGCGGCGGCTCTGGTGGAGGCGAGGGGATTTACGCGTGAGCAATTTGCCAGCTTTCATCCCGGTGGCCACTTAGGGAGAAAGTTACTCCTGTACGTGCGCGATCTGATGCATGACGGAGACACCCTCCCGGTAGTTCAGTCGGACCTGCCACTTCGAGCTGCAATATGTGAAATGAGCGACAAGCGTCTCGGGGCAATCATTGTCGCGGATGATTCAGGAACGATGGAAGGAATCTTCACCGATGGTGACCTGAGACGGTTGTTAGAAAAAAACGACAATCCTCTTTCCATGCGCGTCGGTGACGCGATGACACTTCGACCGAAGACCACGTATGCAGGATGCTTGGCGGCAGAAGCACTTCACGAAATGCAGCAGCGGGCGGTTTCTGTACTTCCTGTTCTCGATGAAACTCAAAAGGTTGTTGGTGCGATTCATCTGCACGACCTCGTCAGGGCGGGCCTAGCATGACACACCACAAGCACCCACCCAACTCAGGCGAGTCAACGGTAGAAATACGCGGTGAAACTCTGGAACACGATCAATTAACGGAAGCGATTTACACGGCCGATTCGTTGCTTCGCCGTCCGAGGCGTCTGATCCGAGAGATGGTGCACGATCTACGCGCCTCGCGCGAACTCGCGTGGCGATTGTTCGTTCGCGATCTGAGCGCACAGTATCGACTGTCGTACTTGGGATACCTTTGGGTCTTTCTACCACCGCTGGCTACTATGGCGGTGTGGGTGTTCTTGAACAAACAGGGGATCATGAATGTTGGCGACACACCAGTTCCGTACCCCGTTTTTGTTTTAACTGGCGTATTGCTTTGGGAGGGCTTTGCCGGTGCGCTCAACAGCCCGTTGCAAGTCATCCGCGACGCAGCGTCGATGTTGACGAAGATCAATTTTCCGCGAGAAGCGTTGCTGATCGCCGGATTTGGGCAGGTGCTCTTCAACACAGCCGTTCGCCTCCTGTTGTTGGCCGGAGTATTCCTTTGGTATCAGCAATCGCTTCCCTGGACGGCCCTGTTGGCGCCGCTTGGAATCTTGTCAGTGCTGATGCTCGGCTTTACCATCGGACTATTGTTGGTCCCGGTGGGAATGCTGTACCAAGACGTCAGTCGCGGCTTGGTGATGCTCACGACCTTCTGGTTCTTCTTGACACCGGTTGTCTATCCTCCGCCAACGAGTTGGCCTGGCTCACTACTTAATTGGATGAATCCGGTGAGTCCACTGTTACTGACCACACGAGAAATGTTGACAACGGGAGACCTTTCGCGAAGTGGTGACTTTTTGATCGTAACTTGCTTGATGCTTATGTTCTTGGTTGTGGCCTGGGTTAGCTACCGACTGGCGTTGCCGCACCTAATTGCCCGGATGAGCGCGTGAGTCAATGAGCGAAGTACTAGTCGACGTCGAACACGTCAGTAAGCGATATTGTCGCGACTTGAAACGCTCGCTGTGGTACGGCGTTCGAGATCTTGCGAGCGAGTTTGCCGGTCAGTCAGCAAGCGACAGTGAACTGCGACCTGGAGAATTTTGGGCGGTTGATGATGTTTCATTTCAGCTTCGCCGTGGCGAATGCTTGGGACTTATCGGCCCCAATGGTGCGGGGAAGAGCACTCTGCTAAAGATGCTCAACGGATTGATCAAACCCGATAGCGGCCGTGTTCGTATCCGCGGGCGTGTTGGTGCGTTGATCGAACTTGGCGCTGGCTTCCACCCAGTTCTCACGGGTAGAGAGAACATCTACGTTAACGGCTCGATCCTGGGCATGTCGAAACGAGAGATTGAGCACCAACTGGATGAGATCATTGATTTTGCAGAAATTGGCGATGCAATCGACGCTCCAGTGCAAACCTACAGCAGTGGGATGAAAGTGCGACTAGGGTTCGCCATCGCCTCCGAAATGCGACCCGATGTACTCATCATTGATGAAGTCTTGGCGGTCGGCGATGCAGGATTTCGAACGAAGTGCTACAACAAAATCTCCCAGTTGATGCAGGATACCGCCGTCATCTTCGTTTCGCATTCGATGCCACATGTGAGTCGATTGGCAGACAGAACGATCGTCCTACAAGGAGGGAGTTGTACGTTTCAGGGAGTGACTCCCGAAGCCATCAATGCCTACTATTCAGTTTTTGATATCGACGAACAAGGCCGGCGCGGCACCGGTGAAGCCCGCATCACATCGTTCGAGTGTTTTCGAACGGATGACATTTCAACGACGGCATTTCAGTTTGCGGAGAGCCTAACAGTTCGCTTGGGCATCAGCGCAAACCAAACGATCAACTCGTTAGTCGTTGATATCTACTTTAGTACCGTTAGCGGTGAGCGAATCGCAGAATGCAACAACTTCGTCATTCCGACGAAACTATCGATATTGGCAGGGAAGTCGATCGTCGTTGAAGCACGAATTCCCCAGCTGACTTTGAACCCTGGCGTTTACCGCATGGGCGCATTGCTGATGTGTGAAAACATGAATGCACATTACGACTGGCTTCCCGCTATCGAAAAAATCACTGTTGAGGGCGCAAGGCCCGCAACAACGGGTCAACAGTTCTTTGCCGATTGGCGGGTGACCGATAACACCATCGATCTTAAAGAAGTTCAAGAGGACTAGGTGAGAAAGATCAAACGTATCATCGCCAAGGTTCTTCGTCTTGTCGGCCTTGAGGTTCGCATCGTGCCATCCTCGCGGACAAGAAGGGTCAACCTGCCGAGTGGAAGCCGACTGTATGTTGGTTGCGGAGAACATGTTCTGGATGACTATGTTGGTTGCGACATTCGTCCGCTTCCCCATGTCCAGGTAGTTTGCCGTGCATGGGAAGTCTCCTTGCATTGCAATGATCTAGCCGAAATCTACTCCCGGCACATGTTAGAGCACCTCACCTTTGCCGAGGTGAAAGCGACACTATTGAGCTGGTATGACGCACTCGCATTGAATGGCGAAGTGCATATCGTTGTTCCAAACCTCGACTTTCACATTGAGCAATGGCAGCGTGCGGAATGGTCGGAAGAAGATCTGAATGAGAAATGGTCGGATGCGAGTTGGAGCATGGCCGGGTTCTATGGTTGGCAACGGGAATGTGATCCGCGATCCAGACCCTACTCGAATGCGTATTGGGATGTCCACAAATCGGGATTCAACTCCAAGTTGATGCGACTGCTGTTGGCGCGTGCTGGATTCAGTAATGTGCGAATCGAAGTCGAGGAGGATTGCCATCTCGTAGCGCGCGCGACGAAACTGGTCAACAAGGGAGAGCGGCAAGTGGCGCCGTCAGTAGGCGGTATTCGAATCGACCATCAAACACGGTATCGGTTTGCCGCGAAGCACATTCCACCAGATGCTCGCGTCCTGGATATCGCATGCGGCGTCGGCTACGGCTGTCATATCCTCGCAACATCAACCGAAGCAGCTGAGATCAAAGGGGTTGACCTGGATACTGAAGCGATTCAATACGCCCGTGAGAACTTTTCTGCAGCCAACGTCGAGTTCCAACAAGCTGATGCCCTCAAGGTGGAATTGCCCGTTGAGCACTTTGATGTGATCATCAGTTTTGAAACCATCGAGCACATCAAGGAGGATCGTGAGTTCTTGAGAGTCATTCGCCGAGCACTTCGACCGTCCGGACGACTCATATGTTCGACTCCCAATGAAAAAACGCTGCCGTTTGACCCAGATATTTTCGCATATCACGTGCGTCATTACACGCCGATGGAAATCGAGGACATGCTGGCGGGCGCTGGTTTCAAAGTCGAAGAACGGTATTCTCAACCCGACTCCGAGTCGGATGAGATCATCCAAGGATGGGACGGGAAGTACAACATCGCTGTCTGTGGACTGAATGGCGAAAATCAATAATCAGAAAACTGACCCCATTGAAGTAGCTGGAGGAAGGGTGGAGAACATTATTTACATTTCTTGTCACAACCCAAAAACAGAAGCAACATTCTGGGACTCGATTAAGAAAAGACTGCTGGATCATGGGTATGCGTTCCATGTGCTAGGAGAGAACGGTGACGCTCCGTACCCTGAGTTGCCCTACGGAATCCTGTCAACGATTCCGCCGACAAACGACAGATGGCAAATCGATGAAGGAGCGCTTAGAAAACGAGACAGCGAATGGAACTTCAGTCCCAATGAAGTCGTGGATCGCTCTCAATGGTTCCACGCTCTCGCGTCTGTCTACGCTTCGGCGTTTGCGTCATTGAAACCTCGCGCCGTGATTATATGGAGTGGGGAGAGGACTTCTGACAAGATCGCAAAGTCGCTCTTGAAGGATTGTGGGTGCGACGTGCTTGCTTCGGACCACTCTCCTTTTCCTGGGATGATCTACGCCGACCCAAGTGGTGCGTTCGCCAACGCGTCATTCGCGCAGGTTGGAGCGCAACCCTTCAAGGACGAAGATGAACGTCGCCATTGGAGGGAGATATTCTCGGGTTACCAAGAGCGAACCATTGCAGGAAACGAGACTTGGTGGCATCAACCGGTAGTCGACGACAACCTGTTACGCGAGCGACTACCGCATGGCAAGAAGTGCGTGCTCTTCGCGGGACAAGTCGACGGCGACATTCAGAGGTTCATGTTCGCGCCCCAGTACGGTAGTAACCTCGATGCGTTCAAACACTTCTGTAGCGTTGTAAGATCCCATCGTGACGAATGGTTCATCCTCGGGAAACATCATCCGTATAGCACGATCGATCCAAACGAGTACCGACGCGCATGCGAAGGTATTGGCATTTGGGTAGACGATATTCCGCTGTCGCATTGCTGGGACGCAGTCGAGAGAGTGGCGGCCGTCAACTCTTCCGTTCTCTCCGAAGCCGCGATGCGGGGCGTTCCAGCACTATCGATGGGAAAGACACTCGTCTCAGGCGGGAACATTTTTTACGAACTGGACAATGAGTCGGCAGAGACCTGCGTCCAGGAATGGTTGTCAGATGCTCGGTCCGAGATCTGGCGTGAAAACTGGATCGAATGGGGAGCATGGATGTTCTCAAAGCATCTATTTGCAATCCAGGACGGTAACACGGAGAAGGGATGCATGGGGGCACAAGAATTGGCGGATCGTCTCGCGGAGTTGGCGCGAGACAGCAGTGCGGATTACTTGTCTCTTACGGAGGCTGGATTCGTTGCGCCTGTTTTGTTCTCCCGGTGCGCTACTCTGCAAAAGCAACTCCAGGCCTACGAACGTTCGGTCAGTCTAAAGCTTGGCAAAGCGTTGACGTGGCCGTTGCGGGCTTGTCAAAAGTATTTCAAAGCAAGAACCTCGCCGTCGACCCGCAAGTGATGACTCTCTCATCGATACCGTGTGCTGGCCTGTGTGAGGAGGATTCAATGGCTGCAAGTAGGATCCTCGGATGAAACTCTATTCTTTTGATGTCTTCGATACTCTCATCACGCGTCGCACCGCGACGCCACGGGGAGTGTTTCGGATCGTCGAGCAGCGTCTTCAGGATGCTGGCGTTAACTCGCTGGCAAAAGGCTTCTTTGAAAATCGAATTCGAGCGGAGTCCGAGGCACGGAAACAATCTCATTCAGAAGATATCCAGTTGGATGAGATCTACGCGATGCTGTGTTCCATTTGCAACGCGCCCGAAGAGGAGATCATTGCCGCCAAGGATTTGGAACTGCAAGTCGAATACGAGGTTTCGCATGGCGTGCCACGACTGATCGAATTAGCCAAAGAGCTAATTCGCCGTGGACATCGCGTGGTCTTGATCTCAGACATGTACCTTCCGGCTGATTTCATCCAATCACTTGTCGCAAAGGCCGACGCTGAAGTTGCTTCAACTTGTACTTTGTATGTCTCTGGCGAAATCAAGAAGACCAAGGCAAACGGGACTCTGTATCAGCATGTCTGTTCCGAAGAAAAGGTGGAGCTTTCGGAACTGACGCATTGCGGCGACAACCGACGCAGCGACGTCGTCAATGCGCGACGACTGGGAATAGTCGCCGAGTGGGTCCGAGATACCGATCTAAAATCATGGGAGAAGCTTGGCGAAGATGAGCGTGGTCTTTTCTGGCAATTGACCGCCGGCTCAGCTCGATGCCGTCGTCTGCAGCAACCTTCGATGCCCGATTGCATCGGCTACTCCATCGCGGGGCCGATCATGGGGGCGTTTGTTGCCTGGGTTCTTCGTGAAGCCGAGGCGCGCAAAATGGAAAAACTGTTCTTCCTTGCGAGAGACGGTTTTATCTTGAAGGGAATGGCCCACGCGTTCCAGCGAGCCGGCTGCGGACATGATGCGGAATTCCATTACGTTCATGCTTCGCGGCAATCGTGGCGTTTATCTGGCATGATTGCGTTTGATGATGACGACGTGCGTTGGGCATTGACTAGCAATAAGCGGACGACGTTGTCCGCAGTTGCGAATCGGCTCGGCATTGCTTGGGATACGCTCGCGAATGCTTGTTTCGGGAAAACTGGCGCGACGCTTGGAAAAGATGCGCCGCTTACTGCAAGCCAAGTCGAGACAATCAGGAAAGAGCTGACACGTGGGGCGCTTCGAGAGAAGATCACCAAGTCTGCTGGTGTTCAAGCCGATCTACTCGAAGAGTATCTTAATGGTTTAGGTGTGTTCTCTAATCACACATGTTCGTTGGTGGATTTGGGCTGGAAGGGCACGACTCAAGACGCTTTGTCCAAAGTCCTTCGCAGCCGAGAGCGCATGATAACGCTCGTCGGTTTCTACTTCGGCTTGGTACCGGGCGCCAAGAAAAGTCAGGATTCGGAAAAGACGTCCTATGTGGATTCCGTTGACCAAGGAAACCTGAAGTCTGATCAACTTCACGCTGCGGCGATGTTTTTGGAGGCTCTGGCGAGTGCACCGCATGGAAGCACCATCTCCTACGCGCGAGCGTCGGATGGAAAGGTCGTTCCTGTTTTGGATGACCAAGGAACTCGCCTTACCGAATGGGGTTATGACGAATTCGTTTCCGCAGCGGTTCAGTTGGTGGAGGATAACGCTTCGTTACTGATGCAGGATGCGAGTCTCGAAGATGCATGTCGTTTGACTGATGAATTTCTTAAATATCTGCACAGCTCTCGTTTGGACAAAGACTTTGCGGAGTGCTTTGGCGCGTTTCCTTTTACACCCGATTCAGATAGCTCGACGGTGGATAGTTTGGGACCGCGTCGCAGCTGGAAAGAAGGCATTCGATTCGTCCTCTCTTCCGCTCAGCAGCGGGCAGAAATAACTTGCTGGCCCCGCGCGACTGCATTGCGAAGCGGAGGACTCGCGCGATTCTGTTTTAGCCCAAGCTTCCGGTTTCTAGGTGCATTGACCCAACCCTGGCGAATGTATGACTATCTTCCCTATTCAGTTTCCCGAAACATCAAAGCAGTTCTGCCCAGGCCAATCGTTCGATTCTTGGAAAAACGCATCTTTGGACGTGCCGTCTCCTGATTGTATTGGCGTCTTGCATGCGGTTGAGAAGCCGCGACGATAGTGAGTCGTTTCGTTCGCATGCTGGCTGGAAACATCAACTGCCCCTCAACCCTATCGAGAATCACATCATGCGAGTCGCAATCGCTTGTTACGATTACCAAGGGGTTTCCAATACCTTCATCCGAACGCACGCGCAGCGACTACCTTGCGAAACCAACGTGATTGTTGGGGCGATACCACGGCTTCACGGCCAGAAGTTGTCATCAGCCATTGTTTCACTTGGGTTTGGTTTGTTTGCCGCACTGGGGGCCCGTCGCAGCGCCAAACGAACCATCATCACGGCAGCCTATCTATCTGCGATCCGCAAAACGCGTCCCGATGTGGTCCTTGCAGAGTTTGGCCCAACTGCAGTGCTGGCCATGGACGCTTGTCGTATCGAACGAATTCCGTTGGTGGCGCACTTTCATGGGTACGATGCCAGTCGCCATTCGACCCTTATCCAGTATCGCGATGATTATCGCCGACTCTTTTCTTCGGCGAGTGCTGTAATTGGTGTGTCACGCGAAATGTGTGATCGTTTGGTTTCCCTGGGTGCGGATGCCACCCGCGTCCATCATGTCGTTTATGGGATTGATTGCGACCAATTTCATTTGGCGAAACAACCTGCGACGAAAACGTTTCTTGCCGTTGGTCGCCTGACCCCCAAGAAGGCCCCGCTGTTAACGATTGACGCTTTCGCAAAGACGCGTGAAGTTGTCCCAGAGTCGCAGTTAATCATGATTGGTGATGGGCCATTAATGGGTGAATGCAAAAAAATGGTGCGCAAACTTGGCCAAGCAAGTGCCGTCGAATTCCGCGGGCCGCAGTCACATCAGCAGGTCAGCGAAGCGATGAGACAGGCAAGCGTTTTTGTGCAGCATTCGGTCGAAGCCGCAGATGGTGACCGGGAAGGGACTCCGGTTGCTATTCTAGAGGCTGCCGCTTGCGGGCTTCCCATCGTGGCAACCCGACATGGTGGAATTCCCGATGTCGTTCGACATCAGCGGGAAGCGCTATTGGTAAATGAGCAAGATGTGTCGGCAATGGCCAAGGCTATGATATCCCTCGTGACTGATCTTGATTTGGGGTCTCGGCTTGGGACCGCAGCTGCGAAGCGAGTTCGTGAGGAGTTCACGGCTGAGACATCCATCGAAAAGTTATACAAAATTGTACGAGCTGCAGCCGATGGCAAGTGACTAAAGCTGCCAATGCGAATTAGTGGTAACCTGTGACTAACGTATGCTACGGCAGTAGATACGAGATCATGAAACATTGACGGCCTATCAAGATAGGTAGGCAAAGCGATGGCGCCAGGTTTTTATTTACTTTCGACTTACCGGAGCTAGTGGAGCAGAATGCGTACTTTGAGCGTCATGATTGCAACCCATGGGAGGCCTGAGTTCTTATCGGCAACCCTAGATTCCATTCGAAGAGGGAATCGCCCACAGGGGTTTTGTGGAGTTTTGGTGATCGAAAATGGAGCCAAATCAGGAGCAGTAGAGGTCGTCGAGCAATATGGACCCGAGCTTAGCTGTCGGTACAAGTACGTGGATCAAGCTAACAAGAGCTTAGCTCTGAATTGCGGGCTGACCGAGTGCGACTCAGACTATATTTTGTTCCTCGATGACGATGTTTTGATCTCACCGGACATTCTTTCGCAATATGCGCGGGCTGCCAACGATTTTCCTTCCAATGTCTTTTTTGGCGGTCCGACCAAGGCGATTTTCGAAGAAGCCCCCGCAGATCAATGGTATCCCTTTATGACGGCATCGACACTTGGCTGGTCAGCCGGATCAACGGATTGTTTCCTACGTGGACAGTCTCGTTTTCTAGGATTCAACTGGAGTTGTTCGCGGGAGAGTCTCTTGAGAATTGGTGGCTTTGACGAACGGTATGGGCCAGGGGCGGAGCGTGGTGCTACTGGACAGGAATCCGATGCTCAAAGGCGTTTAAGGCGTGCTGGTTGCAAGCCGTATTATTTGGCTTGTGCTGAGGTGCAGCATCGAGTCTTGAAGCAACAGGTCGATCCCGATTGGATTTTGAAACGAAGGCGACGCTCGGGGCGGGAGCTTGGCCTGATAATCGCTGACCGTCAACGTCCGGCATCTTCACCTGGCAAGCGAGCGATGCTCGCCTTAACACTACGACTCCTGAAGCTTAAGCATCGGCTGAGTTACAGGGTCGCGAGTGAGCTTCAGGACTTCGCTCGGCAATGGTGGGACGAATACCGACAAGGTGCATACGAGATATTATCGTGTACGAAAACAGATGAATGCTAACTTAGTCCGTCAATGCAGAAAACGTTGCGAGAAGCGTCTGCGATTTGTTTGGTGTAGAAATTGAATAAGCCACGAAAGCGATTGATACTTGGGATTTGTTTTCTTGCGTCTGCGTTAGGACTGTTGTCCGCGCTGCTGTATTGGAATGATCCACTTCTTGCGAATCGCATACGATACAGTCGAGGAACGTTGCTGAGTGTGCTGGGTTGTCTTCTGTTGGCACTCTGCTACTCAGGCAGCGATGGCAACACGCCGGTGCGCCGGTTCTTTGTAGGTCTGGACACTCCTCTGAATTTGTCGATTGCGCGTATTGTGTTGTTTCTTTTCCTCTACGGTTACGCGAATGAGGATACGCTCGTCAATCAGGCACAGATTTCTCTCGAAAACTGGCGTTCTCCCATAGGCCTGGCATGGGTCGGAAAGCAGCCGTGGTTTGACGAGACTTTCGTACGAATCATCTCTCGGCTGCTGGCCGTTTCGTGTTTACTTGCGTCCGTCGGGTTCTTTTCTCGATTGGCTGTCGCTGTTGCGACAACACTCGCACTCTATCTGTTTGGAGTCGGACACTTCGACGGTAAGGTGGACCATGGCCTTCACCCAGTGATCTGGGTAGCGATTCTGTTGTCCTTCTCACCTTGCGATCGTGGCTTGTCCATTGACGAGTGTCTCCGCGGATTCTTCAGGAAACGGTCACTTCAGTCCGTAGCACATCGATCCGTTGCCTACTCGCTGCCGATCAAGCTGATCTGGTTGCTGTTTGGCGTACTCTATTTCTTTCCGGGGTTTTGGAAAGTCTGGACCTGCGGATTCGACTGGGCGTTAAGCGACAACATCCGGAATCAGATGTTCGTCAAATGGCATCAATTGGGAAATTGGCTTCCGCCGGTTCGCGTCGATCGATTCTCACGTCTCTGCCAGCTAGCAGCCTTAGGAACGATTATCTTCGAAGTCGGATTTGCGTTTGCAATTTTCCACCGCTGGGGCCGAGTCGCTGCGTGGTTTGGCGGGCTCGCGTTCCATAAATCGGTCGCGATGATCATGAATATCCATTTTCGGCTGACAACGATCTACCTTCTATTGATCGACTGGGCGGCGGCAGGGCGATGGATTGGACGCAGGCTCGGTAGGCAATCACGAATGGTTGTAGTGGCTCCGGATGCACTTCGCCTGCAATCCTGCTGCGTGCCACCGATCTTTGGGACAGCTCTTCCTATGCAGTAGGTTCGCAGTTAAGTAACGACGCTATACTGATCGAGATTCAAGGATAGACCTTCGAGAGTCAGCCGGATACGGTGCAAGAGCTTTTCCGCTGTCATCCGGTATTTTTCTGGGTTGCGTGGTTGCCTGTGTGTTGGCGATCTCGTTTGCTAGAACGCTCCATTGTCGAGGAGCAAGATGAACATTGGTCTTCGGCCGTGGCAGAGCGCTGCACGGTTATGCGAATTGGTGTTGCCGGTGCGCTGCTACTCCTTGGAAATGTCGTTGCCGGTTTCAGCCACACGTTGGAGTCCTGGCCGCTTTCGTGTATGCCGACATTTGACTACTTGATTCAAAGTAATGAGACCGTTTCCCTGGCCGTGTTCCATCAATCTGGATCGTCGGATTGGGAACGGATTGATAATCAACCAATGATCGACCGATATGGCAGCGCACTGGCAGCGAGGATGACTGAGGCCGTTCTGAAACCGCAGGCCGGGGAGAAGAGGATTCTTGCAGTGCAACTGTATTGGGCGAGATTGATATCCGTGAGTCCATCGTTCAGAGAAGCAGACGAAGTCCAGTTTCGTGCTGAGAGGATTTTCCTGGATCCTGATCGGACGTCTGAAAACCCACGTCAGTCTGCGGTTATACTGCAAGCCACCGCAAAAAGACTCAATCAATCAATCAACGTTCGTGACTGGCACAAAAAAAACTCGGTAGCTGTCAAGTGCCGCGGTTGAGTGATCTGCAGAATTTGTCGCGAGAGATGGCCTTCGTCGACGCCGCATTCCATTACAACGCCCCCGGTGGGGAGCCTCTGCAGCAATTGCTGGCGGTCAATCAACAATTGTGCCGACTCAAGATGGCAGCCCATCAGTTGCGGTGGCGATGGTGGCTGCTTCTGAAGCGAGTGAAGAGCACGGATGATTCGACGGTGTAGAAATCGGAGCATGCCTGATGGCCGACGGTTTGATGGCTAAGCGACTGTTGGGAGTTTACTGCGGGGCGCTATTCCGGGGCATGCAAACAAACGTAACGCCCCCAAAAGCCGCTGAATCGGCAGGGCCACTTACTTGATTTGTCCCTTGATTAGTTTGTACCATGGTAACAGATGCATACGATTTGCGATAGTTCTTGGCATATCGCCCAGTCTCTTCGGCTGCGGCAAGCCGCCAGAGAGGTGTTCGAGATGTCGTTCTTTAAACTCGCAGGTTCTGCGATGGACCAATAGCTTGTGTTTGATCGACCACTTGTTCCCAAGAAGGTGCTTTCGCGGCGTTACTACTCCGTTACGATCGACTAATGGAGTAAAGATAATCGCTAAGGTAAGATCGTGCGGTACACTTCGCCTGCTGACCGTCACCTGGGATGGCTATCTGTGGATAAACCACTCGGGGGAGTGGCGTAGGGTGTCGTGCCTCATTTCTGCCGCTTAAAGAGGATCATCGTCAATGGAAAGTGGTCGCGCGAATCCTTATCAAGCTCCTCAGGCAACCAGCGTTCCTCGGGGGCACGTTCGGTTCCGCTTGCGGCGTTGGTTTTCGGCAACGCTTTGCTTGGCACTCTGTTTTGACTTTTTTGTGGTGCGGAATTTTGGGGTCCAGCCGCTGGTGGTCTCAATCCCAACCTTCATGTTGTTGCTCATCGCGTCGGTCTTTATCCGGCATCGTGCCCGGATTATCCTTCGCGCTGACGGGATCGTCTACCGCGACCTGGTACAGTTCATCGATGTGTCTTGGGACCGCGTGGTGCAGGTGATTCATCGGCGTGGCAAAACCTTCATCGCCACCGATTCCCGTTTGGCGCAGATAACGGTCACCGAAAAGCATCGCGACTACAAGACGATCGTCGAGAAAATCACGGAAGTTCAAGCGAAATTAGGCTTCGAGATCCTCGATGACCAAAGATCGGAAGCGACGAGTTGGTGATTGAAGCCGCCACCGCACGAGAGTACAATTGAGTTGCATTTAAAGTTGCCACTGAAACCAATCCGGATGTCAATCGTGAACGGAAAATCAAGAACTCAAACGACTCGCAAGAAACGAGACGGTCAAGCGCTGATCGAGTTTGCCATCATCAGCTTCGTGCTGACCGCAATGCTGGCTGGGTTCCTGGGGATCATCGTCATGGGCCTAGGTTCGTTTCAAAATAATATCGCAACTGAAAGTGCGGGGAGATTGTTGGATGGACATGAGGTTTTTATTAAAAAGAACTTCTTTGACCATTTCGGCGATGCTCTGGACCCGGACTATCTTGACCCAAACACAAATGATTTCGAAGACATCACGGCACGTCAGGTCTATCGTTTCTTGAATGAGTACTCGTTCGATCAAGACGAACCTGATCGCCGACTATACGATGAGAGTCGATTGATCCTTTCTCGTGACGACTGGTCCAACCGGCTGGACTTGGACCTTCCGGTGATCAATCAATCTTTATTGGGACAGTATGTGTTTGATCCAGACCTAGAGATAGCGGGTCAGGATGAGCAGGGTGGTTATCGATTCCCTGGTGCGGTTGTCATGAATGAAAACGTCGATCCTCCAACTCGGACCGTTGTGATTCCGCTTCTCCCTGGACCAGAGGGAGTCAGCGGCATTGAGAGAACGTTCCATGTTACCTCAACTAATCCGACGGAATTTTATCCAGTATCACAAGACTGGGTCGCACCCGTTGTGATCGGAAAAGAACCAGATGGCGATGGTTTTCACTTTCGCGTAATTATGTTTCACCCGTCTCAACCAGCCTCGATGATGAACATTGAGGTGACAAAAGACGTAAACGGTAACATTAGAAGCCAAATCCCTGTCGTTGCGGACGATGATGCAGTTGACGCAGCTATTGGCGACCCGCCGGACGGATATGTCTTGGCACCCGCGACCTCCTTTAATCCTCTCTACGGAGCATCGCCCTCACGAGGTGAGTTTGGTTTGGGAGAGAGTTTCGGATTCTCCCAGGAAGTAGTGGGTGGAGAACTCGTTGCATTCTTTGCGAAGGTCCGTCCGTTCCGTGCGGTGTTTGAGACTAGTTCGTTGTTCCGAACGGGTGCGTCTCTCAACCCGATCTTTGTTAAATACGAATATGAGGAAGACGGAACTCCCGGGGATTTGGAAGCTGAACCTACAAATGTTCACAATCCCACAGACACAGCTATCTCGCCCTTCGCGAACTACGAAGAAGTACACAATGACCAGGCCCTGAGGTTTGACCAGCAGGTTATTGACCGAGCAGCCGAGGTGCGACGACGCTTCATTGTTGATGACACGCTCATCGATTCCATGGACCCGTCCCCATCTGACCCTAGTAACGATTTTGTCAGGCATGTGCTTTGGTTGCAACCCAACGACGGTGGCGTGTGGCGTGTATCGGTTTCCGCAGAGCTTGAAACTGATGGTTCGCCCTGGGAGGAAGATCATAATCTGCAACTAAGACTTTATCTGAACGGTGAGTACAGACACTTGATCGCTTCCCACGATGTCACTCTGTTTCAAAGTATGCCTCCCAACAACACCGATTCAATCTTAGTGGCAGGCGACGCACTCATCACGGCCGAAGCGGGTGACGTTCTGCAGGTTCGCGTGTTTATCGACCAACCTACATCACCGCCTTCCTACGCTGTTCGTTTGTCAGGTGAACGCGAGACGAACTGGGTCACTTTTGAGCGTGTCGGAGACTAGCTATTGATTTTTTCATTCCTGGCAAGAAGCGGTAAATCGGAGAAATCAACGCATCCGCACGTTGGTTTTCCTCCCTTCCTCGAATGCCAAGGTTTGACATGCCAATGGTAGCCTCAGACCGTAGAGAGCAAGTGAGTTAGCAAGCGTATCATTAAAATGCTGTCGCTCGTCGACATGGAGTACTAAGCAATCGACGAGAGTGTTCAGTTGCCGGGATTGACTGCTGCGATGATTGACACCGTTTTGTCCAAACGCTTCGAGATCGGTGAAACGTCGCTAATCTGCCAATTTCGCCAATCACTGGGGCGGTAAGGTCTTCGCTTCTCTAACGTGAGATCGCGAGCTAGCCTGTCGAACTTGCGCTCCAGTCGGGTGAACCGACTGGGGGCTGCATGTCTGGGGTTTTGCGCTGCGGTAGATCTAGCCTGCAAACCTCGCGCTCCAGTCGGGCAAGCCGACCGGGGGCGGGCTGTCTGGGGTTCGCGCTGCGGTGGTCTAGCCAGCGAACCTTGCGCTCCAGTCGGGCGAGCCGACTGGGGGCGGGCTGTCTGGGTTTCGCGCTGCGGTGGTCTAGCCTGAGAACCTTGCGCTCCAGTCGGGCAAGCCGACCGGGGGCGGGCTTTTCTTGGTTTAGTGGTTTTGCGGTGCGGGGGTCTAGCTTGCGAACCTCGCGTTCCAGTCGGGCAAGCCGACTGGGGGCGGGCTTTTCTGGGTGTAGTGGTTTTGCGCTGCGGTGGTCTAGCTTGCGAACCTTGCGCTCCAGTCGGGCGAGCCGACTGGGGGCGGGCTTTTCTTGGTTTAGTGGTTTTGCGGTGCGGGGGTCTAGCTTGCGAACCTCGCGCTCCAGTCGGGCAAGCCGACTGGGGGCGGGCTTTTCTGGGTGCCGTGGTTTTGTGCTGCGGCTTTCTAGCCAGTGAACCTTGCGCTCCAGTCGGGCAAGCCGACTGGGGGCGGGGCGTCTGGGGTTCGCGCTGCGGTGGTCTAGCTTGCGAACCTTGCGCTCCAGTCGGGCAAGCCGACTGGGGGCGGGCTTTCTTGGAGCTGTGGTTTTGCGTCGGCGGTGGTCTAGCCTGCAAACCTTGCGCTCCAGTCGGGCGAGCCGACTGGGGGCGGGCCGCCGATGGGCTTGCCCCATCGGAGCCAAAGGTTAGCGGCTAGAACGTAGCCAACACCAGCAAACCTCCCAACAACAACCACCAACAACCCCCAGACCCCGACCACCAGACACCGAAGGGCTTGTCCCATCTGGTGAATCAGGTTCACGAGCTACAAACTGCAAACCTTGCGCTCCCCTGGTGTTGGCTAAGCAACCCATCTGCAGTCACTGGTGTTGGGTGGAATTCAGATCGCTGAAGAACTGTGCCACCAAACATTCAAACCCGTGCAGCACATCTCCCCCCGTGATCGTCGCTTCTTCATCAAAGACCGTGACGTCGACCGGCGAGGTAAAGGCCGCGACTGAGCGACTGCGGCAATCGACAATCCAGACTAAGCGGACTCCGGAATGAAAGTACTCGATCCGTTTCCGCATCATTTCCGCTTTCGTGTTACCGGGGCTCAGGACCTCGACGGCCAGATCCGGTGCTAAAGCAGGGTACGCTGATTGGGGAAACTGTCCGTCGGGAAGACGATTACGCGAGAGAAACGCAACGTCGGGACCTCGCACCGAGCTGGCGAGCAAGCGAAACATCCCGTCGGCACCCGACACGATTCCCAGTCGCTGCCGTGCTACAAATTCACCAAGAATTCGAATAATCGTCGCGGCTACTACCGAAGCTTCGAATCCCACGGCTTTCTCCACTAACGTGTTATCAATCAGTTCGCATAGTGGCTTGGCGTGCTCATTAAACCGGATCAAGTCGTCCAGGTTTGCGGTTCCAGGATTTGGCGTCGTGCGCACACGCTCAGCGGCAATGCCCCCCAACTCCTGAAGTCGTTCGGCCATGCTTTCGGTAATGGCGGCATGAGTCATGTGGTCTTGCTCCCTATTGATGGTGCAACCTATGTCATTCAAAATTATACCAGCATCGACGCCGGGGGCAGGGATTTATTGATATTACCAGGGCCTGACGTCTGTGTCGCCTTTCGCTCCGCCGAAAGTCTAGAGTGAATGCTACTGTCGCCTTTCGCTCCGAGTGGGTGTTGGTACGGGCTGAGCGGAACGGCAGGGGGGTAAGGATGCAATGCGCGGGTCGATACTGCAAAATCGAGATAGGCGTTGGCTCACGGTACCCGCTGCTTTCGCGACTTCGCACCCGCGGGCTATCGTGCCGACGAACGACGCTTTCAGCCATCGGTGTCATTTTCCCACATGACGGAAGGGCAATCACATGACAAGCACGGTTCAAGCCGGTGAACAGCGAACCCTGCTGCGGAACATCGCTTGGCAAACCTTCCTGGATCTTTGCGAACAGCGCGAGGGTTCGGTTCCCCGCATGACGTATGACCGCGGAGAATTGGAACTGATGAGTCCTCGACGCCAACATGAAGAACTGGGATGTTTCATCGGCCGGATCGTCGACCGGCGAGGTAAAGACCGCGACCGAGCGACTGCGGCAATGCCTCCCAACTCCTGAAGTCGGTCGGCGATGCTTTCGGTAATGGCGGCATGAGTCATGCTGTCTTGCTCCCTATTTATCGCAGCCTGCCACGAGCGGGAGTAGCAAACGCCGAACTCCTCGATCGCTTGGCGAACGTCAGCCTCGGCCCCGCTCAATATAAGGCCATCGAACTCCTCGGTTGCGGCCGTAAGGCGAATGGCGGCCGGAGCGTCTTTCCCCAACTCGTCGAGCGCGGCAGCCGCTTTTTGAAATCGCTCGTATCCAGTATCAAGCATCATGGCTTTTCATCCCAACGAAGAATTATGGAGATCGAAACGGCACTGATGGGCTTGCCCGCCGTCCAGACCAAGCGAGGCGGTCGCCCCGAGAATCGACGCGGCAATGAAGGAGTCGTACGGCAAAAAGTAAACCATGCCAAGTGGCCGCTCTGTCGACCATGGCCAATCTGGCCAACTTCACATCGTGCCTGGCCCGCGTTATGCTGTGGTTTGCTGTCAAACGATGGTTCCACTACCGCTCGATGATCGGCGATTGCGTGAGAGAATTCGTAAATTCACCCGCTTTGATTGCAAGGACGCTAAATGATGCCAAATGCTTCTTATTGCCAAGCTCACGCCGATGATTTTTCCAGCGTTGACCGGGCGCGAGGCGACTCCTATTTCAGGAGCGGGCGAATCCTTGGACTGAATGTTGCGGCTCAAGTCGCGACCGCCGTAATTATCGGCTCCCGAAAACAACCCTATCGCGTGGTTGTCAAACTGGGGAATCCGAGCTCCGACGAGAGCGATTATTCGTGCAGTTGTCCACAGTTTCAGCGAGCAGGGTGCTGCAAGCATATTTGGGCCGTGTTGCGGAAGATTGATGCCGACGCAAGTCGAGAAAAACCAGTCGAGCAGAACCGCACCCTCGCCGTAAGCCAAAATTCAACGCCAAAATCGCTGGAAACGGCAAAGTCAGACAAATCGATTGCGGCAGAAACGGCCAGCGTCAGCGGCGGTCCAACCCAACTGACCAGCGGCCCCAGCTTGTTTGAATTGCTGGATCGACAAGTCCAAAGAATCTACGCTAAGCAATTGCAGAAACAGTCGCGGTTGCTGAACGGGAAAACCCCTCGGTACTTGCTGGACCTCACCAGTCAACGTGGAGAATGGCCCGCTTTGCAAATCGTGCTCGATGACAGCGCGGACGAAGATTCGCGATGGTACAACAGCCGCCAAGCGACGCATCGAGAGCTTGAACGATATCAGAATTCGTGTTCCCCAGCCGATCAAAGCATTATCAGTCGACTGTTGTTTGCCAATCCTGACTTTTCCGAGGACGACTATCGCTTTCGATATGGCTGGCGAAGCCATCACCAGCAGCAACCAAGCAGCAGCCATAGTTTTGAAGTCAACGACAAATGCCCACCCATGTTGCTGCGTGAGGTTGCCAGGACGGGACGCCTGTACTGGCGAGTCGATCCAGCCGTGCAGCCGCAACCATTTCCGATCGAGACCTACGCGGAAACAGGTTTCGCATTGCAACTGGTCATCGACGAGACAGCTGACAAACAAATCTGCATGACTCTTCAGTTCCAACTGGATGAGGCTACTTTCTCAGTCAGCGATGTCGCCTGGGCTTGGGAATCGGGCTTGGTGCTGTTGCCGGGATTGCTCGGTGAAATTGATCCGCTGGCGCTGCCGTGGCTGTCACACTGGATGAGCAGCGGCGACCAATCGTTTGCGGCTGACCAGCGTGATGGCTTGATTCATAGCCTGCTGGGCGTGAGGCGAACTCCAGCGATTGTTTGGCCCGCCGCATGGAATTTGCAAGAAGAGGTCGGCACGCCGCAACCGGTGTTAGTGGTCAAGTGGCCTGAGCGGATGCCACAAGATTTGAGCACTTTCCTGCTGAGCACCAACGTCGCCTATCGCTACTTTGACGGGCAAACAGCGGTAGGTGATCCGCCGGAGAGGATCTACGACGCGGATAATTCGCGAATCCTTTACCGTGACACTCAGCGCGAACAGACTCAACTCCAGCAATTGCTTGACTCGGAGACGTTGGTCAAAAATGAACATGGCGGCGTGGGGGTGATGTATTCCGCGTTACCGACTCTCGCCGAGAGACTCGCACCCATCGGCTGGACAGTCGAAGCGGAGGGACGCCCCCTGGTCCCACCGGGGAGTTTTTCTTTGGATGTAACCAGCGGGATCGATTGGTTTGACCTTTCCGGCGGAGTTGCTTATGCCGACCAGATCGTGCCACTGCCGGTGCTGTTGCAAGCGGTTCGCAACAAAGAAAAATTCGTGCGGCTGGACGACGGTTCGCATGGCATGCTGCCGACGAAATGGGTGGAAAGGTTTGGCAAATTTCTAGAGCTGGCCAGCGAAGAGGGCGACACGCTGCGTTTCGGGCGCGCCCAAGCGATGATTCTCGATTCGCTGCTGGCCGAACAAGAGCAGGCCGATCGCATCAATGTGGACGCCACCTTCCGCCGCCTGCGCAAACAATTGGCCGCGTTCAATGGGATCAAGCCTGGCAAAGAGCCACGGCAATTCAAAGGCGAACTGCGGGAGTATCAACGCGAAGGACTAGGTTGGTTTGGTTTCCTGCAATCTTTTGGTTTCGGTGGCTGCTTGGCTGACGATATGGGATTGGGAAAGACCATTCAGGTGCTGGCTCTGCTGGAGCAACGTCGCGCCCGAAGATTGAAGCAAGACGAAGTTCGCAAGCCATCGCTGGTGGTGGTGCCAAAGAGTCTGATATTTAATTGGATCGACGAAGCGGCCAAGTTCACGCCCCGCTTGAACGTGATTGATTTTACTGGCACCGAACGCCACGAACGGGTTGACGAATTAGCGACCGCTGACGTGGTGCTGACGACCTACGGCACGCTGCGACAGGAGATCGAGCGGTTGGGTGCGATGGAGTTTGACTATGCTATTCTGGACGAAGCGCAGGCAATCAAGAACCCCAAGACATTCTCCGCAAAATCTTGTTTTGCACTGAAAGCCGATCACCGCCTGGCAATGACCGGCACGCCGATTGAAAACCACCTCGGCGATCTGTGGTCACAGTTTCGTTTTCTGAACCCCGGACTGTTAGGCCACAGTTCGGCGTTTGCCGCCTTCAACCGGGCTGATTGTGAACCGGAGGTGCTGCAGCAACTTTCGCAAACGCTCCGTCCCTTCATTTTGCGGCGGACCAAGCGTGAAGTGTTGAAGGATTTGCCCGAGAAGACGGAACGCACTTTATATTGCGAGATGAGCGCCAAACAGACGCGACAATACAATGAATTGCGTGAGCATTATCGTCTCAAATTGGATGATACGGTTCGGCAACTTGGCATCCAGCGTGCCAAAATTCACGTCTTGGAAGCGCTGCTGCGACTGCGACAAGCGGCTTGTGACGGTAGACTAGTTAACGCCAAGCAGGGGGCTCGCGGGGCGAAGTTGGACCTGCTGCTGGAGCAGATCACCGAGGTGATGGAGGAGGGGCACAAGGTGCTTGTTTTCTCACAGTTCACATCGTTGTTAGCTTTGTTACAGAAGGACCTTAAAAAGCGCAAGGTGCCCTTCGAGTATCTGGATGGTAAGACCAGCAATCGCAAGGCACGCGTGGCACGTTTTCAAAATGATGCGTCATGCCAGTTGTTTTTGATCAGCCTCAAAGCTGGCGGCCACGGCTTGAATCTAACGGCTGCCGATTACGTTTACATCCTCGATCCCTGGTGGAATCCGGCGACGGAGGCTCAGGCGATTGATCGCGCGCACCGCATGGGCCAAGAAAACAACGTGTTCGCTTACCGGATGATTACCAAGGGGACCGTCGAAGAGAAAATTCTAGAGTTGCAAGCGTCGAAGCGCGAACTGGCCGAGTCGATTGTCTCAGGCAACAGCAGCTTGATCCGTAACTTAACCTCGGAAGACTTGCAGTTGTTGTTGGGATAATGGTAGCGAGAGTGTTGCCAAGTCAAAAGAATGTGAGGGTGCCGTGACGTCGTTTAACAGTTAGCCGCAGGCGTACTCTCTCCGACACAATACGGCTGTGCAACTTACGCCTGCGGCTGACTGTTAAACGAGTACGCCTGCGGCTGACTGTTAAACGAGTACGCCTGCGGCTGACTGTTAAACGAGTACGCCTGCGACTAGCGTTTGGATGCGGATGTTACTTGGGGGCCGTCGTATAATGATACATATTACGACAATCGTCTGCCAATAATCCCACTTGGTTCCACGGTGCTAGACACGTTCGCGTCCATGCCATGTGGTTGGCCAATTGCTCGGGCGTGCGTTGCTCGAGCTGCATTAATCGCTGAATCCTCTGGGTCGATTCAGCCACCAGCGTGGTGAATTGCTGATGGTTGGCGAGCCAGAGATAAGAGAGCTCTGCACCGGCGGCAAACGCTTCCTCGGTGGCAATGGCGGCGGCAAAATAAAACATGGCGTGGGCCGTGAATAACGGCAAACAATTTCGCGCGGCATAACAACCGGCGACGAATTGGTCCATCAACATGGCTTCCCGCATAACCGCTCGTTCGTACTCAGCCAACCGGCGACGGCGAGTTTGTTGATCGCGTGACGTTAAGAGAATATCTGCCATCCGCCAAACACCGCTGAGCGCGTGGGCGATGCCCCCGCTGTGCAAGGGATCGATCGTGGCTGCGGCCGTTGGCAGCAAAGCGAAATCGTCACCAACGACTCGGCTGGTCAACCGTTGTAGCCGTTGGGTTGTGACGGGGCCGCCTCGTGGAGCAATTACCCGGGCTGCCGAGAATAGCTGCACCAAGTCGGGATAATCGCTGATCCCAAACTGCTCGATTAAACTTCGCTCACCTGCCAACGCACGCTCGGCAGCTGGACGCCATGGCCGCGTCCAACCGACGCTGGTCCGCCCGCTGTCGAACCGCAGCATCCATAACCAACCATTCTCGAGCAAATGATGTTGGGCAGCCAAATCGCTGGGAAAGGGGCTCTCCTCGGCTAAGTGATGTCTGACGGTAGATCTGTTGTGTGCGGACAACCAACCATCCCAACTGGCCAGCCCTTGCAGGTGAGCGAACGTTGTATAAGAACAGCTTTGCAAGCGGCCGGTTGCCTCAGCGATTCCCAGTAACTTAGCAAGTTGCGGGTTGGCCCCGGTGGCGACGACGACAAAGCGGGCCGTCAGCTGCTGCGAATGGGATGTTTCCGCGGCGGCGAGTTGCAATTCGAGTTGATTGCCGTTGCGAGTAATTCCGGTCGTTTCAAGAGGATAAGCTTCCACTCCGGCCGCGACCGCTTGAGTGAACAAGAAATGATCCACATCGGCTCGTAACCAGTGCGTATCGGCGACCTCCCGATCTCGGCTGGCAGCAACCAGCAGGCTGCGCGAGTGTTGCCGGTCATCAAGAAAAGATTCACCCGGATGATGGACGAAGTAACTAAAGCCACGCTTTTGGCCACAATCCATCTCGGGCATCGTCCGTTTCCAACTGCCGTATCTCGCCAGCGGCCGGAGGCGATGCAATTGATAGCGATCTGAGATACTCTCCAGCAGTAAATCCGCGATGGGTGTGGAGGATTCGCCGATGGCAAAGCGGGGGTGCGAGACGGGATCAATCAGCGCCACACGGCGACCGGCGGCGGCCAAAATATTGGCCAGCAGGCTGCCGGAAAATCCAGCTCCGATGACAGCCACGTCGTAGCTGTGCGAGTCGAAATGGTGAACCACTCAAGCAACCTTTTGGCAAGCGGCGCAGGTAACCTTGGGAACCGGTTGTTGGGTCTGGTTGAGCTGCGTCAAGCGTTCACGGCGAACGGTGGCGCAGTGCGGACAGCTCGACTGTGGAGGCCAATCCCAGAGGTCGATTGTAACCACACCGCGGGGACTCATTCGGATCGCAAGGTCGGCGGCCCGTTCCACGGCTTGGGGAGTTGGCGGAGTGAATTCTCCCGCGACAGCTAATTGATCGAGCCAGCCATTACCGCCGCGAACTGGAATCAAGCTGGCATGCCGCACTCCAAGCCGGAAGAGGTGACGGAGTGTCAACTGAGTCCAGCGGGCCGCTTCATCGTCTTTTGTCCAGGGTGGTCTAATTAATACGAAGGCGCGGGTATCGATTTGGCCACGCCGCAAAAAATCGATCGCGCGATCAATACAATCTCGATTCATTCCCTTATGCAACCGACGGAGCATCCCGGTTTGCAATGTTTCCACCCCGAGAGCGATTTCCAGTTGGGCAGACAGCCGTTGCTGAAAATCATAAACACGATTACTGCAGAGCCGGGGGTGGTTTTCCACGATCACGCGTTGGAATGGTTGACACATCCGCGCGATTGCCGCCACGTCGGCGGGAGGGATACTTTTGGCATCAAAAAAACTGCCCGCGTTGTAGAGCTTAAGCCAACGAGCCGGTCGAGGCAGTGCGGCGAGTGCGGCGGCGATCTGACGGGGCACCGCGCCTCGTGGCGTGGGCTGGGTTAAAGTGTTTTTCCAAAGGTCACACATGGCACATCGCCAGGGACACTCGGCCACGGTCAGCAGAATCGTTGCCACGGGCACCACGTTCCCTTGGCCGTCGGCTTCGTCTTCAACCCAGCAAGCTTGTGCTCGCTGGGGATCGACGTTGTTGCGAGCGGGGCGTGCTCGTTCGATTTCCCGACGTCGCTGTGGGTTCATCTTAGCATTCGGCGCCGAGTCAAACCTCGGCCAAGGCGGGACGCTGCAAAGCAGCGCCACCGTTGGCAAACATTTCGGCGAAGGCTTGACGGTAGACTTGAGGGTTGGCGGGAAACAGTTCGGCAAACTGTTGCGCTTCGACTGCGCCGCGTTGGAACCGACGTTTTTCGAAGCGGGGCATTTCGATCCCAGTTACCGCTTTGACACCGGCCGTGACGATGTTCCCTTTAAGTTGGTAAAGGCGGCGATGGTTCCAGCCGGTCATTTCGATAAAGGGAATCCCTTCGGCTACCTCGATCACGTTGGGCAGCGCGTAGGGGCTGAAGCCCTCGAAACCGAGCACACGGGAGGGGGCGAAAGTGCGAACGTGCCCACGACTTTGGCCGCCACTGTAGGTGAGCGAATGTTTGATCGCTTCGACACCCCAGCCTTCCTGATAGAGGAGGCTGTTGTTGAGCACGCTGCGAATTGTCAGTTCGGGATTTTCTTCGATCGGATAATCCTTAAGATTTTCGTCACCGCCGTCGCCATCGATTAAATAACGCCAATCGGGATATCGGCGGCGAATTTCGGTGGTCGCCGCGAGAGCCATGCTGGCCGCTTCGATATCCAGTGGCTTGTAATCTTCAACGACGCGGACCGCGGCTCTCCAGTCAATGGCACTGGGGGGCACTTCGAGTGTCTCGAGGTACATCTCCAGATTGGTGGCCCGCAAGAACTCGGCCGCTTGGCGAACGTCATCTCCGGCACCGGCAACAGCCAAAGTGAAAGCTTTTAATCGTTGGGGGGATTGGCCTCGCCGCAGGAGCAGGTAGTGCAGCAGGATCAGCAAAGCACCGCTATCGACGCCACCGCTGAACAGCACTCCGAGGGGTTCAGCATCATCGATTTGGTCGAGCCACGCGTCACATTCGGCAGCCAAAGCGGTCACATAGGCTGTGCCGATCGTTGCTTCGTCGGCGGGAAGTCGGTTTCTGGAGGGAGAAAAAAAGCGTAATTGGACCGGATTTGGATCGGGGCAACCGACCAGTTGAATTTCGACCAGATGATGTGCGGGAACCATCCTGGTGTATGATGGGTGGAATTGATCCTGCAAACCATCGGCAATCAGTTGTCGATAAATCTCGTCCATTCGTTCCGCGACGATCAAGCAGGGACCCGCAGCTTGTTTTGCCAGAAAGTACCGCATCGGCCTGCCAATCGACCGCGCCATCCTCACGGTCTTGCCTTCCTGCTGCAAAATGGCAAACTGACCACGAATCTTCCTAACCAGCGCTGGGCTTCCGCTGCGAACCGCCGCTTCCGCCTCCCCCAGGGTGGTGTCAAGCAGTGTGTTTCCGGTGGGATCCAGCAAGTTGACCACTCGCTCGATATAGCTTGCCGAGAGATCTGAAAAATGCTTCGAATCCACATCCGACATGGTGCCAACTCCTGGGAGAATGAGATTTGTGAGAGCCCAGCATATACGATAAGGGGTTTGATCGTTAGAACCGGAGCTTTCGGGAGAGGTCGCTTAAACCAAAAGGATCCGCAGCGATTGGCCGCGGCAGGTTGGCGAGTCGATCCATAGAAGAACGTCCTCGCCATTGTTAGGGTAGAACCCTGAGAACCGTTAAACTCACGAAGTGGAACCAGCGCGAGTGAACCTCGAACGAAGCCTCGGCCAGCATAATCCGCCACGCACCAATTTCGTCGATATCCTCCGATATTGGGCTGATCACCGTCCCGACTCTTTTGCCTATCAGTTTACTGATGCGGAAGAGCGGCACGAGGGGTTAACGTATACCCAATTGTTGCGTCGCGTGGAAGGTCTCGCAGGATACCTCCAGTCGCTCGGCGCAACCGGTGAGCGGGTGCTGTTGTTTTATCCTCCCGGGTTGGAATTTGTGATTGGCTTTTACGCTTGTCACGCGGCCGGCGCCATCGCGGTGCCGGCATTTCCGCCGCGGAAGAACCGCCGCGCCTACCGGATTCGTTCCATTGCTCTCGATGCGCAGGCCAAGTTTGGTTTATCGGTCTCCAGCGTGGTGGAGCAGATTCACGGCAACTCGCTGCAGTCGCAAGAGCTGAGCGATGTCAAGCTGGTAGCCACCGACGTACCCGAAGCGGATCGTCCTGATCTATATCATCCGCTGCGGATCGGGACGGAAGAGATCGCCTTGCTGCAGTACACTTCGGGCTCCACCGGTTCGCCCAAGGGTGTTGTGCTAACGCATCAAAATTTAGTGCGGAACTGCGAGCTGATCACTTACGCGTTTGGCATGCGGCCTTATCAAGTTGGTTTGACTTGGCTGCCCACTTACCACGACATGGGTTTGGTAGGTGGCATCCTCAACCCGATGTTCACGGGCATGCCCAACGTGTTGATGAGCCCGATGACTTTCTTGCAGCGACCGTTGCGTTGGTTGCAAGCGATTTCACACTATAAGGTGGCAATTAGCGGCGGCCCCAATTTCGCTTTCCAATTGTGCGTTGACAAGATCAGCGACGCGGAGTTATTGGAACTCGACCTCAGTTCGTGGGAGTTTGCCTTTAACGGAGCCGAGCCGATCCGCCAGCGAACGCTGAGTGCGTTTACCGAGCGGTTCGCCCCCTGTGGATTCAATCCGCGAGCGTTTTTGCCTTGCTACGGTATGGCCGAAACGACGCTGATCGTAACCGGCGGTCCCAGCGACCAATTGCCAGTGTTGGCGAATTTTGCCGGCAAAGAATTGGATCAGGGGAAAGTGCAGTCGGTTTCCGAGGGAGATCCCGAGGGACGTTCCCTGGTTGGTTGCGGTGAAGTGCTGCCGGGCGAAGTGCTGCGGATCGTCAATTCGGAAACACGCGAGTTGTGCCCTGACAATGAGATCGGCGAGATCTGGATCCAAAGCCCCTGCACTGGCCAAGGATATTACCGCAACGCCGAAGCGACCGAGAAGACCTTTGCCGCTTTTACCGCTTGCGACCAAGGTCCTTTCTTACGGACGGGCGACTTGGGTTTCATGCATGACGGCCAATTGTTCGTCACCGGTCGTATCAAAGACATGATTATTGTGCGGGGTGTCAATCGTTATCCGCAAGACATCGAACAGACGGTCGAGCGCGCTTCTTCGGCAGTGCAAACGGGTGCGGTGGCCGCGGTGTCACTCGATCTCGACGGTCGCGAGCAATTGATGATTGTGGCCGAAACGGTGCGGCAACGCGGGTTGGACTGGGATGCGGAGATTGCCGCTATCCGGCGGGCCGTGACGGCCGAACACGAACTGCCGCCGGACGGCGTCTTTTTGGTCCGCAACAGTTCGGTTCCGAAGACCAGCAGCGGAAAAATTCAACGCCACGCTTGCCACCAGGCGATCTTGCAGCGGGACCTCAAACTGGTCGCCTACTGGACGCGTGAAGAAGCTTTGGGCAATAGCCTGATCAGCGGCAAAGGGGTTGGTGGTGGCATGGTCATGCAAGCCGCCGGCAACAGTTCGCAGGCTGGCGAGCGAGAGCGTTCGGCGCCAGTTGCGCGGCTGATGGACGAAGGGTCGGTGGATCGTGATGGTGGGGCCAGCAACGAGGTCGTGGCGATCGTGATCGCGCACGTCAAGTCGGTTGCCAAAGAGCGAGCGGGTGAATTGACCCGCGAAACCGACATTGTCCTTGACCTGGGGCTGGACTCGTTGGAACGTCTGGAGATCGCCCATAGTCTCGAGCAGGCTTTCGGTGGGCGGTTTCCCGAAGAGACGCTGCAAGAGATCGAGACAGTGGAAGAAGTTGCCGCGGCAATTGAGTTTCACATGGGCAGCGAAGCGATTCAAAAGGCAGTTCGCATGAGCGGCTCGCCAGTTGCAAACGGCAAGCTAGGAGCGGCCAACGACAGTGACACTTCGACTGCGGAAACGAGTTTAGCCCAACGGGAGATTCCCGCCGACGAATATCAGTTCGACCAATTCCCCGAATACCGTCGCTTGCGAGAAACGATTGCCCAAGTGCAATTGACCGGTGTCCCCAATCCGTATTTTTCGGTGCACGAAGGAACGGTGCGGGACACTACAAAAATCGGTGGGCGGGAATTAATCAGCTTTGCCAGTTATAACTATCTGGGCTTGTCGGGCGACCCGGTTGTCAACCAAGCAGCCGAAGCGGCCATCGAAACCTATGGCACCAGCGTCTCGGCTAGCCGTTTGGTGTCGGGTGAAAAGCCGTTGCATGGTGAATTGGAGCATGAGATTGCCGACTTTATTGGTGTCGATAACGCGATTGCCCTGGTCGGCGGACATAGCACCAACGAGACGGTGATCGGGCACTTAGTTGGCCCCGGCGATTTGATTTTGCACGACGCCCTCTCGCACAACAGCATCGTGCAAGGGGCCGTGCTTTCGGGCGCTCGTCGCCGGCCTTTTCCGCACAATGATTTCCAAGCCCTCGATCAATTGCTGACGCAACTAAGAGGCCAGTATCGCCGCGTGTTGGTGGTGGTTGAAGGAACATACAGCATGGACGGCGATTTCCCGGAATTGCCTGAGTTTATCAGAGTCAAACAAGCGCATCGCTGCTTGCTGATGGTTGACGAAGCTCACAGCATCGGCACGCTCGGCAACAGCGGCCGCGGGATTGGCGAGCATTTTGGCGTCGACCCTCGCGAGGTGGACGTTTGGATGGGCACGCTCAGCAAATCGTTCGCCAGCTGCGGTGGGTACATCGCCGGTTCGGACGCTTTGATTGAGTTGTTGAAATATACGGCTCCTGGATTCGTCTTTAGTGTTGGCATTCCACCCTCGGCAACTGCAGCCGCTCTGGCCGCGATTCGCCAGTTGCGAGCTGAGCCGGAGCGAGTGGTGAGGCTGCAGCAACGCAGCGCTCAATTCCTGCGGCGTGCCAAGGCTTGTGGATTCGATACGGGAGCCAGTGGTGGCACGCCCGTGATCCCGATTATTACCGGCAATTCGTTGGTCGCCCTGCGACTATCCCACCGGCTGTTTCAAGATGGGATCAACGTCCAACCCATCTTGTATCCGGCAGTCGAAGAGGCGGCGGCAAGGCTGCGGTTCTTTATCACGTCGGAACATTCGCCGTTGCAAATCGAGACTACGATAGCCGCTTTGGCTCGCCACGGCGCTGATCTCGGCTTGATTGCTGTCGACGAAATGGTCCCGCGACGTTTACCCGGTTCGATTAATCGTAATGCAATGGGTGCTTGAGGACGCCGCCGCGCTGCTTCTTGGCTCCTTTGGGTTGCAGCAAATCAATTGTCACCTAGAATGAGTCTGTTGATCCCTATTTGACCCGCTGCGAAGGAGACGTCCGTTGCTGACCGAGGCATCTGTAGAAAAGAGTTTCCGCAAACTCTTCAGTATTCCTACCCGTGATGAATCTATCTTCGATCGAGCCGAGGATTTGCTCGATGAACTGCGTGAGGAAAGCCCCTTGCGGCATCGCCTGACAAAGGAATTGGAAGAATTGCGGGCGTTGGCCAGCTCAAAGTAGCTGATGCCGCTTCCTAATTGGAAATGCGAAAAGGCGGCTGGGTTATTAACCCAGTCGCCTTTTGCGTACCCCAGTAGAGCTGCCTTGCTGCTGTTCGGTTGGGTGATCCCTCAGCCGAACATTCAGTCGTTGGGCATTTAGCGGTTGATTTCGAAGCCGAATGTGACGCCGAGCATGATCAGCGATTGGTCGGTGTCATCATTAATTTGCCCTCGCCAAATACCGCGACCTAGATCGATCATTTGGAAACCGCCACGCAAGGCGAACATGTTTGTCAACTGATAGGACATGTCAGCTCGAGCGTCGAAGCCCACCACAAACTCGTTGTTGTCGCGAAACTGCAGGCCGTTGCGGAACACAAGCTCGCTGATGACTTCAGATCCAATCCCCTGACCGTCATATTCCGTTAACGTTTGCTCAGTGACACGGCGGTGACCTTGCCAGTTGGCCATCGCAAACGCTCGGAACTCAGCTGACAAGCGAACGCGGTTCTGATAGCGGAAGTAGCGAGCACCGAGTTGTCCGCCGAACATCGTGTTACGGGTCGTCGCGAGATTGGAAAGCAGCGTTTCATTGAAAATATTATTCGCCGCGTCAATTTGTCTCGTGTAGGTCTGAGTTTGAAAGTGATCTTTCACACTCATATATCGGAGACCGATCATCGGCTCTAAAATCCCGCCGTAGTGGTAGGGCTCGAGACGCCAAGTTTTGTTGATTTCAAAAGAATCCGTGGTGAGATCGCTGATCGTATCTTGCAACTCGTACAACCGTGGGTTGATCGAGCGGTCGGCGAAATCGTTCGCGGCATCGTCGCCGCCGTCGCCGCCGTCGCCGCCATCGCCCCCATCGTCGACCGCCTCCGGCTCGCGGTCGATACGCTCAACAAACAGCGTTTCAAAGGCGTTGGGACTGCCAATGTTCATCCAGGTTGCCGACCAACCGGTGTCGTTGTCCAGCATGTAGCCGAACTGCAATCGGTTTCCCCAACCGCCATCGAGGCCATGGGAGAAATCGTTGTCGCCCACTCCAGTCCGGAGAATGTTGATGTCCGGGCGGCTGAAATACAGATTCATGCGGTCGAAGGTACCAAACCAGCCTGTGCTGGCTCGCTTCGACGGCTTCATATCGGCCAGATCCTGCTCAAAAACCGGTTCGAACCACCTGAAGTTAGGATCGAAACGAAAGGGATCGGCGACAGGCAAATACTCTTGTGCCTTCACTGCGCGCTGCCCAGCCAGCAGGGCGGCAGCTGCCATCAGACCTAACGTCAGCTTCCGTACCGACATGACTATATCCCACCGTTGTTCGTATTCGTGACGCGGGAAAATGCCCCCCGCCGGCCACACACCATAGATTGCAGACAATTCCGAATCGATCCTCACTCGAGGCACACTTGATCCGGTTATGCGGAAAGTATCGGCGCCTCGTGGTCCGATTATTCAATTTGTTTGGCATGTTCCGGCTCAAAACCGTCAAATCTTTTGCCACGTCAAGAGGGATATAGCGAGAAAACAGCGGTATAGCGGGCTGTTTATTTTTTTCCCTGAGCTCGTTTGTGGCGGAAAAAATCGGTCAACATGGCGGCCGATTGGCGTGCCAATACGCCCCCGGTGACTTCACAGCGATGATTCAGCCGCACGTCGGTTAATAATTGATACAGCGAATCGACCGCCCCAGCTTTCGGATCGGTCGCCCCATAGACGACTCGCGGGATGCGAGATTGCAAAATCGCCCCGGCGCACATCGGGCATGGCTCCAGCGTGACGTAAAGGGTGCAGGCTTCGAGCCGCCAGTCGGCCAATTCCCCGGCCGCCTGCGTGATGGCGATCATTTCCGCATGGGCGGTCGGGTCGTGCAACATCTCACGCTGGTTGTGAGCGCCGGCGATCATCCGGCCTTGATGCACGATCACCGCACCCACAGGGACTTCGTCGCTGACTGCCGCGTGCGAAGCCATTTCCAGGGCCCGCCGCATCCAATGCTCGTCGCCCAGCAACAACGGACTGCCGGGCAACTGGAAAGCTGACTCGGGGTCCGATTCAGGCTCAAATTCAGCGTCAAAGTTTGGCATCAGCAAAGACTACTTGGGCAAGTGGCGCCAACGAAAGTTCCGGAACTCGGCGTCGCACATGAAAGCGGCGATTCCCAGCGGGCAGCTCAAGTCCATTTCATTGCGGACACCGAATTTGTGCTCGCCACGTAACTGGTCGACAACTTGTTTCTCGTCCACCCAGCAACGCACACGCTCCGCATCGACCCGCACTCGCACCTTGTACCATTTTTCGTTGTCAAACGACATGTACCGTTTGGTGCTGTTTTGCGAAGCGTCCTCACCATCGATGCTAGAAAGGCCCACGACGGCACCGGACCAACCGCCCAAAATCAAACTGCAATGCCCTTCGCCAACGGGAAAGGTCAGCCCGCAGAAAAAATCAAAGCTGCTCAAGCGGCGACCCTCCAGCTCGATCTCAAAATCCTCTTTAGGAAAATCGAATTTACCGCGAACGCCGGTCAACGGATCGCCTGCTTTCATCACGACGCTTTGATCACCGAAGATCACATCTCCCTCGCCCCCAAACAACGACACTTCCCATTGCTGGCCGTCGCCGCTGGGAACTATCTGCCATTTTTTTTCCGCGGGTGAATTTTGCTGAGGTGGCTCGTCAGCTATTGCCCGAGCTGCGGGGCTGGCAATAATGCAGAGCGTCGCGATTAGCCAGAGCCCCAGTGACAGTTCGGAGCTCGCCCGCGACGACTCTCCCAAGCCAGGGCTGGCTACAGAACTCGGCCCCTCAAGCTGGTATCCTGCCAGCATTCGCTGGGTCGCCTCGCTGCTCCTTACTGTAATGTAATTAAGAACAGTAGTGTCGTCGCTGGATGCGTTCCAGGGGAGGTTCCGGCAAGCGGGCGTGAATGATTCGATGAGTTCAAACATGCAGATTGGCCAACTTTGAAACGAAGGAAAAAGTGTGAAGTCTTTGCGAACGGCAAAATTTTGGCGTAGGAAAGGCCCAGTGATTGAAGTACGGTCCAATAATTGAAGTAATGGCCAGTCATTGAAGTGCAGGCCAGCGTTTTCGCCAAGTGTATCTTCTCGCCAACAACCCAACCGCAGCTGGAGTTCAGCCACGTTGAGCCGATTTCTTTTCCAAGCGACGATTTTTGGCTTTCGCCTCGCACCAGTGCTATTGGTAGTTTACTGGATCCTCTTGTTCACTGGGACACACTTGCCCGGTTCAGCGATGGGTTCGTTCAAGGTGAGCGATAAGCTGCTGCACTTCTCCGCGTTTGCCGGTTTGGCCTTCCTGTTGGCATGGGCTTTACCGCGAAAAGTTGGCGGCCGCATTCCCGGAGTCGCGGTGGCTGGCATCCTGTCTGTGATTTACGCGGCGATCGACGAATGGACGCAAGGGTTCGTGCCGCGCCGCACCCCCGACATTTCTGATTTCTTCGCCGACGTGCTGGGGATGATTGTCGGTTTAGCGGTCTATTTCATCCTTCGCAGCTTGCTGCAGCGTTGGAGCCGATCGTTACCTCCTCGCCCAGAAGCAGCCACCTGCCGGTAGGTGCCTTGGTTCTTGTCGGTCTTGCGCTGGTGTCCCGGCTTTAGAGATCGTCCAGCTTACAGCGATGCGTTTTCACTGCGTTTTTCGCGGTTGTATAGCGTCAAGGTGTTCTGAGCGAGCGCCAGCAGGCCCACCTCGGCTCGTACCCGAGCTAATCCGTGACCGTGTTGAGTAGCCTGATTGCGGTGGAGCTTTCCGTCGCCAAAACTTCTTTCAACTGATGAACCACGCTTCCCTCGACTCTGGCGACCCGCTTCACCTGACATCTTTTCCTTTTGCGCATCCAGTAGATGCTGTTCTTTCTGGCGGCTGATGGTCCGACGTTTTGAGCCATTACCCAAGCACTTGAACGCTAGTGGACAACCCAAGCAATTTTCCTTCGACTGCTCAAAACGCAGTTCCGGTACCATGCGTCCACAGGCGCGGGGAAGCTGCACGGTACGTACTAGTTTCATCGCATGGCCACCAGGGCAGCGCAGCTCGCCGGTGGATCGATCAAAGTCGAATTCGCCTGAGGGTATTTGGAGTTGACCGTTGGCCAGTTTACGTTGCTGCATGATGTTGTCCTGAACCGGTGCCCACAAATCAATTCCCAACCGCTCACAATCCTTCAAATCAAGAATCGAGCAGTAGCCGGCGTCGGCATGAATCGTCCGCAAGCAACCCTTGACGATACGTTGGCATTGCTCGATCATCGGTCCCAGGGTTGTGTTATCACTGTTTTGCCGAAACACTTCAAAACCTAAAATCACACCACTCTGGCAGTCGGTCATATACTGGATGTTATAGAGCGGTCGGACCACGTCATATTTGTCTCGGCCAATCACCGCCTCGGGGTCAGCCGGACTTACGACCAGCTTGGCTTCATCGCGGCGATAACGTGAGTGAGCCTTGCGATTATCGCGGATTTTATCAAGCAATTCGCGTTTTGCTTGCCGCAGACTGTGCAATTGCCTGCCACGTCCTGCGGCGGTTTCAGCAATCCACTTCGGGACCTTCTCGAGTGGCTTTGCGGCAGCGATCTGAAGCGGGTCGTCAATTGACCAGATCGCTCGTTTGAGTTTATTCAAGCGACGATTGATCTGCTTGAGATTGTAGATTTTGTGTCGTGACGCATTGGCCGAGGTGAACGTTCCATCCAAAGCGGCTTCGACGGGATCGACCAGCCCGTTATCGGTTGCATCATTGATGAGCTGCTGGTGGAGAGTATCGATGAACTTGCCAGCTCGGTCTCGAAAGTCGTACCAGGCTGAACGCGAGGGAGCGATGCCTTGGCCAACCAGCTTGCATTGATCTCTCGAGGTCGCGTCGCGAAACCACTGGGCCGGACTGGTCAGTCCGGCGAGGATCTGAACCAGCACAACGGCGAGCATCAATTCAGGCGGATACGGTTTCGATCCGGTACCTCGATACACCTCACGCAGTGTCTGCAAATCGAGGCGGCTGATGGTTCGCCGGACGGCCTGGACATGGGAATCGTCTTTGAGCTGCTCTTGGAGAGCAAGTAGTTCTGGGGAACCTTCCGCCAGGGGCGGATACTGGAATGCAGTTGTTTTTTGGTGACGGAGTCATTAGCTTTCAACTGGCCTCGTCGGAGTGACAATAAATCACTCGCACTCGTAGTGCGAACAGTCCACCCCGTGCGAGGCCAATTTTTTTTGCTAGCAAATCATAAGCTGTAAGCTGGACGATCTCTTTAGCCGGCCGGTTTTTCAGCGCCGGATCGCCTAAAGGCTAGACACCAGCGCACGCTGGTGTCCCGGCTTTAGCCGGCCGGTTTTTCAGCGCCGGATCGCCTAAAGGCTAGACACCAGCGCACGCCGGTTCTCCCAGGTTTAGCCTGGGAACGAGAGAACATCGCGACATTCCCTGGTCTGGCTGGTATAATTCAGTGTGCACATCCCACCACCCACCTTCCCCATTCCAACGGCCGCCCCTCACTCAACATCGGGCGGAAGTTTGGAGGTTTTTATGCCGTGCCCGCAGAGTGTTTTGTCGAATCTAGTTCGTTATTGCTGCCTCATTGGCGGGATCGCGGTTTGCTGGACTCAGCTTGCACACCCGCTTACGGCCGCCGAATCACGCGTTGAATTTACTCGCGATATTCAACCCATTTTGACGAATCACTGCTTGGCATGCCACGGTCCCGACAGCGCCTCGCGGGAAGCCGGTTTGCGGTTGGATCAACGCGAAGCGGCTGTCGAAGCGATGGCAATCGTGCCGGGTGAACCGGAAGCCAGCGAGTTGGTCGATCGCATTCAGCGGGGCGACGACGATGACATGGCGATGCCACCGATCGACGGTCATAAACGCTTGTTAGCAGCCGAAAAAGAGTTGTTGATCACGTGGATCCGCCAAGGTGCGGAATATGAAGCGCACTGGTCGTTGATTCCGCCAACTAAGCCGTCGTTACCCGAAGTGCAAACCAGCGACTGGGTGGAAAACCCCATTGACCAATTCGTGTTGGCCAAACTGGAAGCGGAGGGGCTGAGCCCCGCGCCGCAAGCAGATCGTCACACTTTGGCCCGGCGACTGGCGCTGGACTTGACTGGTTTGCCCCCCACACCGCAGCAAGTGGCCCGCTTTGTCGATGATCCTTCACCGGACTACTACCTCAACTACGTGAATCGCCTGCTCGACTCTCCGCAATGGGGCGAGCACCGCGGCCGCTTTTGGCTCGATTATGCTCGCTACGCCGACACCCACGGAATCCACTTCGACAATTTCCGCGAGATCTGGGCTTACCGCAACTGGGTCATCAACGCCTTCAATCAGAACCAACCGTTTGATCAGTTTAGCATCGAACAGCTGGCTGGCGACTTGTTGCCCAACCCTAGCCTCGATCAATTAATCGCTACCGGCTTTAACCGCTGCAACATCACGACGAACGAAGGGGGCATCATCGATGAAGAGTACAAAGTGCTCTACGCGCGTGATCGCACCGAAACAACCAGCGCCGTGTGGCTGGGCCTGACGACCGGCTGCGCGGTCTGTCACGACCACAAATTCGATCCCATCACGGCGAAAGACTTTTACGCTTTCTCAGCTTTCTTCAATAACACCACTCAGCCGGTTCGCGATCAGAACATCCCTAACACGCCCCCGGTGATCCCCGTTCCGCAAGTCCAAGATCGTGAGCGATGGCAGCGACTCCCTAGCGAAATCGCGGCGGCTGAAACCGAGTTGTCAGAAGCCAAAGAAGCGGCTCGCGGGGAATTTGCCGCCGCTCAATCCAGCTTGGCGGCTGCCGAAATTCTGGCCACGGTCAAACGCGACGATTTGCTGCTGCACGCGCCCCTGGCAGCCGGTAAGGGGCGTGTCGCTCAAGTGTTGCGCAAGGGAGTATTGAGTCCTCAAGTTGCTGATAACGAACTCAAATGGTCCGCTGGGCAGACCTCGGCGTTTGCCCTGGAAGTTTCGGCCGAAAGTACGCTAGCGTTCCCCCGCGACGGTGATTTCGAGCGAGATCAAGCTTTCTCGGTCTCGGCTTGGCTTTGGCTCCCCGCCGACAACCTCGGTGGCGCCGTGTTGGCACGTATGGATGAAGGGAACGACTTCCGCGGTTGGGATTTGTGGTTGGAAAATGGCCGTCTCGGATCGCACATCATTCACGCTTGGCCAGACAACGCGCTGAAAGTGGTCTGCCAAGATCCCTTGCCCAAACAGCGTTGGACCCACGTGGTTGTTTCCTATGATGGTTCAGCCAAACAAGCGGGACTGAAGTTCTTCATCGATGGTCGCGAATGCACCAGTCGCAACATTCAAAAAGACAACTTGACGGACACGATCCGGACGGCGGTTCCCTTGAAACTCGGTTCACGAAGCGGCGGAGCCAAGGTGCCCGGCATCAAGTTGAATGATCTGCGACTCTACAGCAACTCGCTCGATGCGGCCGTCGCCACACAATTAAATCGTGCCACGCGAGCCGCTTACTTGGCCGCGATCCCCACGGGGCAACTCGCCGAGCCCGATCGGGAAGCGTTGTTTGACTGGTGGTTGGTCGATCACGCTCCCGCCTACTCGGCGGCTAAGACGATGCGGGACCAGTTGGTCGCCGAAAAACAAGCGATTGAGCAACGGGGCACCATCGCTCACATCATGAATGAGCAGGATGGTCCGGCGATCGCTTACCTATTGGCACGGGGCGAGTATGATCAACGGGGTGATCAAGTCTCCGCCGACACCCCCGCCGTGCTGCCGCCGATGCCCGACGATTTCCCTAAAAACCGACTCGGTTTGGCCCGCTGGCTGTTCCTCAATGAACACCCCTTAACGGCCCGCGTGACGGTCAATCGGTTTTGGCAAGAAGTCTTCGGTAGAGGACTCGTCGAATCGGCGGGCGATTTTGGGATCACCGGCGGCACCCCGTCGCATCCCGAATTGCTCGATTATCTCGCGGTTCACTTTCGCGAATCGGGTTGGGATGTGAAGGGACTGTTCCGGCTCATCGTGACCTCGGCGACTTATCGACAAGCCGCGATCGCGACCCCTGAAAAAATTGAACTGGACGCAACCAATATCTTGTTCAGCCGCGGCCCGCGATACCGCATGGATGCCGAGATGGTGCGAGATTCTGCTTTGGCGGTCAGCGGACTATTGTCGCCGAAAATTGGTGGCCCCAGCGTACGACCCTACCAACCTGAGGGAGTGTGGGAAGCGGTCGCGATGCCCGGCAGCAACACCCGCGACTACGTAACCGATCAAGGTGCCTCGCTGTACCGACGCAGCATGTATACGTTCTGGAAACGGAGCGCTCCGCCGGCGTCGATGGATATCCTCAACGCACCGAGCCGGGAAACTTGCACCGTCAGCCGCGAACGCACCAACACGCCGCTGCAAGCATTGGTGACGCTCAACGATCCGCAATTTATCGAAGCGGCTCGCCACATGGCGACCAACGTGTTGACCAATTTCCCGAACGACAAAGCTCGCTTTGACGAAATCGCCCTTCGCTTGCTGGCGCGTCCACTGCAAGCGGCTGAGACGGAGGTGATCGAGCAATCGTTGGCTCGACTGCGGACTCATTATCGTGAGCATCCCGAAGACGCCAAAGCGCTCGTGCAAATTGGTCAGACGCCAACGCCTGAAACGCTGGCTGTCGACGAACTGGCGGCTTGGACAATGCTATGTAACCAGCTGCTGAACCTCGACGAAATGCTGAACAAGTAACGGTTCGCACTACTTAAGCCGTACCGCACGTCCATAACGGCCACTTCGCCAACAGCCAATTCGCAAATCATTGCCAGCACAGGAGTTCCAACACTGATGATCAGTCCCCTTTCTCGCCGCCGATTTCTCACCGGCACCGCGCAAGGTTTTGGCTACGCGGCCCTTAGCTCCTTGTTGGCCGCCGAGGGGGTCGCTCAAGCGGCCATGCCAGGCACGGGGCAACCGGGAGCGAGTCAAGCGGGAGCCGGTTTGGGAGGACTCGCTTCCCTGCCGCATTTCGCCCCGCAGGCCAAACATATCATTTATATGCACATGGTCGGCGGACCCTCGCAAATGGACTTGTATGACTACAAGCCGAAAATGGCCGAGTGGTACGACAAGGACCTGCCTGAATCGATTCGCGACGGCCAACGGCTGACGACGATGACCAGCGGTCAAGCTCGCTTTCCGATCGCACCGAGCATGTACAAGTTTGCTCAGCACGGTGAATCGGGGGCTTGGGTCAGCGAACTGCTGCCGAAAACGGCGCAAATGGTTGACGACATGGCGATCATTAAATCGATGCACACCGAAGCGATCAATCACGAACCGGCGATCACTTATATTCAAACTGGTAACCAGTTAACCGGTCGCCCCTGCATGGGCTCCTGGATGTCTTACGGGCTGGGGTCGCTGAATCAGGACTTGCCCAGCTTTGTGGTGCTGGTTGCCGAACCGTCGAACCGCGAGCAATTGCAAGCGATCTCGGCTCGGCTGTGGTCGGCGGGGTATTTGCCTGGCCAGCATGCTGGCGTCTCCTTTCGCAGCAAAGGCGATCCGATTTTGTACATCAATAATCCTGACGGTGTTCCTCGAAGCGTTCGCCGCACCACCCTCGACGGTCTCGACCAACTGAACCGGATGACCTTTGAGCGGATGGGCGATCCGGAGACGCTAACCCGGATTCAGCAGTATGAAATGGCTTACAAAATGCAAGCTAGCGTTCCCGAATTGACCGCCATCGATCAGGAGCCGAATTCTACCTATGAAATGTACGGCGAGGACGCCAAGCAACCGGGCACTTTTGCCAACTCGGCGTTGATGGCTCGCCGCTTGGTGGAGCGGGGCGTGCGGTTTGTGCAAATCTATCACAACAACTGGGACAACCACGGCAATGTCGCCGGTCGGTTACCCAGCCAATGCCGCGACGTCGATCAAGCTTGTTGGGGGCTCGTGCAAGACCTCAAGCAGCGTGGCATGATGGACTCGACGCTGGTCGTCTGGGGTGGCGAGTTCGGTCGCACGATTTACAGCCAAGGAGGCCTCAGTCGCACCAACTACGGCCGGGACCATCATCCCCGTTGCTATACAATCTGGATGGCCGGGGGTGGCGTGAAGGGAGGCATCGTCTATGGTGAGACAGATGACTTCAGTTACAATATTACTGAAAACCCTGTCCACATTCGTGATTTCCACGCCACCGTGTTGCATCTGCTGGGCATCGATCACGAGCGTTTTACTTACAAACATCAAGGCCTGGACCAACGCCTCTCTGGTGTCGAGCCGGCCAAAGTGATCACCGATATCCTTGCCTGATTCTCCCGCTCGCGTTTCCGTAACCACTCGCCCCGCGCGCCAGCCTTACTCGCCATTCGTGCGTTGGCTGCTGCTGGCGATTGGCGTGGGAGGCATTCTCGGCGGTTTGCTGCTGCCAGCTTACGAAGTGGCCAACAGGGAAACTTTGTCAACCGCCGAGGGTGGTTTGCACATGCTGGGCAATTCGCTGCTGCGAATCGGTATCGTGATGCTGGCATTGTGGCTGGCCTTGCCGACGCTGAAGCAACCGTTGTTGTGGCTGCCACCGGGAGTTGCCGGATTGTGCTTGGTAATGATCGGTGTGTTGGCCGCCCAGCCGAGGTTGATCGTGCTGATATTGCCGGCGCTCGTGGTTTTGATCTCGATGCGGTGGGTATTCCGGCTGCTGCGACGCTAGCGTGCGTGATGTCTTGCCAAGGGGCTCGTTCGGGGGGCGATGATTAAGGAGGGCAAGACAGCTGGGCTCAATTGGCATGAACGGATTGTTCGTGTAAACCCCGATCAGCGACAAAATCGAAAAAAACCTACCACTCGGACCTCAATCTGTCCGAAGTTAATGGTGACAACCGGCCCCGTGCCTGGGCAACGCGCCCGGCCTGGAGCGGCGACCGAATGGGACCATCAAGAACTTGGCAAATGTTGCTGATTCTGGATGGTTTCAGGATGTCGACGTTCGGGGATTTATAATTGGGGAGACGACCGGGGCGGGATCCCCGGCCCGTCCGCTGTTCCCGCAAACGATGCGGCGGACGGAACCGGGTGGACCGACGCAGAAGACCGTAGGAGGTTTACCATGCGACGCTTTTTTGTCGGCGTGGCGCTCTATACGCTCGCCGCCGTCACGCCGCTGGCCGCGTGGGGCGGAGATCGCGAGATCGCCGAACAGATTTACAGTAAGTTAAAAGGGCAACAAGCCGCTGGCGTGCTTCAGGGTTTCACCCTGGATTTAGGCGTCAACGAGGGCGAAGTTGTGCTCAAAGGCCGCGTCTCCAACGACGCTCAACGGCAAACTGTGTTGGCGACAGCACGGTCGGTCGAGGGCGTCACGGGCGTGGTTGACGAGATTGCGGTGACGGCAGCGGAAACGCCAGCCAAGCCCAAGCCTGTCACGATCCAGCCAATGATTGCTCAAGGGCCGGCCGCGACAGGGTTCTCGCTCAGCAAGGCTCTGCAAGAACAAGCGATTCCGCAAGCACGCGAAGTCGCTGAGAGCACGATCGCACCTGTCTCAGCGACTGAAACGACTGCCGGAATGTCCGACAGCCAACTCAAGACGGCCGTCGTGCGCAGCTTGAGTGCCGCTCAGCGATCCGGCCAGCTTTCCGGCTTCGGCTTGGAAGTAACTTGCACTGAGGGTGATGTCATCCTACGCGGAGTGACTCAGTCTCCACAGGTCAAAGCTCAGATCATGTCAATGGTCCGCCGCATGTCCGGCGTTCGCAACGTGATCGACGACATTCAGGTGCGTTCGGCTGCGGTCAACACTCGGCGACCGGTAGCTGCGCAACAAGTCCGGCACTTGCAACCGGTCGACGTGCAAAACGTGACTGGACAAGTTCCCCGTGGCAATCAAGGTCCGATCGGTCCCGCGCGTCCGGTCAGCTTTGATAGCGGTTATGTGGATGGTGGCATGGCCCAGGGTGGCATGATGCAGGGCGGTATGGCCCAGGGCGGCATGATGCAGGGCGGCATGGGCGGTCCCGTACCGATGGCTCCGATCCCGCAAGGGTATGGTGCGCCCCGGTATGACAATCCTAACTTGCCGAACTATGCTTGGCCAGGCTACGCAGCTCACCCAAATTACGCTGCGTTGACCTATCCACAGCAGTACAGCCCTTCGGCATGGCCGTACATCGGTCCCTTCTATCCGTACCCGCAAGTCCCGTTGGGTTGGCGGAAGGTATCGCTGGAATGGGATGACGGTTGGTGGTTCTTGGACTTTACTGACAAGTAAGACCGCCGCTGAGTAAGATTTCATATAACCCTCGCGGGGATGTTAGCATCCTCGTGAGGGTTTTTTTGTTGCTGTGTTACGATCGGAGTCTTCCTTTTTCTCCGATTCTTCCGGAAAACCCGCAAGACCCCTCTAAATTGACACGATAGTAGTAGTACCGGCACCGGATGCCTTGGTGACGAGTTATTGGAACAACTGGCCGTCTCGGAAACCCTGCGATCGCAGTATCGCCTCCGGGGAGCTGCACTAGGGAAGGGCGAAACATGACGCGTTATGGATCAAAAGCGCTGTTAGGATTGTTGGCCACCGTTGCCGCGATCAGCAGTACTGGTTGCTTCGGAGTGGGCAATGGGATGTCTCTGGGGATCTTTGGATTTCCCATCCCTGTCAGCCCTTACTTTCAGCAGCGACAAGAAGACAAGCATGAATGGCACGAGATGTACGATCGCGTGCCGATTCTAGGACCAACCACTGCCGGCGGGCCTCCCGTGGCACTGGATCCACCCAGCGACCACGAAGTAATGATGGCTTTGGAGAAGGCTCGTCCGATCCAAGGTGGTGTTCCGTTGCTGTATGAAAAGCAACGCAACAACGTGCGAATCATCAAAGAGAAGATTGCTGATTACGTCGACCCACCACGGCACTATCCGCTGTTCGGCCCAGCCCAACTGCACCACGCACACTACAAGTGCACGATTTACTTCTCCCAACGTGACATCGTGGGTTACCCTGTCCCACACACGCTGGAAGATCGCGAATCGGTCGAAGTCATCTACATCGACCACAACCACTTCCACATGGTTGGAGACGTAGATGATAGCTCAGTACCAATGCCGTAACCGATTCAAATAGCTCGCCGGGTCGTCTCGCCGAGCACATCGGGGCATGATTGATGTGAACCGTGGCTAGCGCCAAGACGGCTAACGAGAATCGCCGCTTTGCCAACATTGGCTCAGCGGCGTTTTTTCATGCTGAACCCGCGAGTCTTCCTGGTAGCCCATGAACAATCCGCCAGCTACGCCCCCTGACGACACACGCAACTCGGCAGTAGAGAGCAGTTCTGGGCTCAGCAGTTCTGGGCTGGGCAATTCTGGCCACAACAGGCCGCCGGGCCCCAGTGCAGTCGTGGTTACGGGAAGCAGCAGCGGTATTGGCCGGGCTGTCGCCATTCGCTTGGCTAGCCAAGGGACCGATGTGCTGGTGCACGGCGCCAACAACCAAGCCGGTGCTGCGGAGACGGCCGAGCAAGTGCGGGCCGCGGGTCGGCAAGCGGAGATCGTGATGGCCGATATTGCCGCGAACGACGGGCGCCAGAAACTGCTTGCCCTAGCCGCCGCCTGGAGACCTCGCATCGACGCCTGGATTCACTGCGCGGGTTCGGACGTGCTGACCGGAGCGGCGAAGGAGTTGTCGTTTGAAGGAAAGTTGACCCAGCTCTGGCAAGTCGATGTGCTGGGAACGATCCAACTAGCACGCGCGGCGGTCGCACAAATGCAGACTAATCTCACCCCTCACGCCTCGATGGTCTTCATCGGTTGGGATCAAGCCAGCGAGGGGATGGAAGGGGATGCGGGGCAAATGTTTGGGCCGATCAAAGCGGCGATCACCAGCTTTGCGATCAACTTGGCTCAATCGGTCGCTCCAGATATCCGCGTCAACGTGGTCGCCCCCGGCTGGATTCAAACCGCCTGGGGCACTTCCACCGACGACTACTGGGATCAACGAGCCAAACAGAGCGCGCTGCTTAACCGTTGGGGTTCGCCCGAAGATGTGGCCGCCGCGATCGCATTTCTCACCCATCCCGACGCCAGCTTCATCACGGGGCAATGCTGGAACGTCAATGGTGGCTGGAACCGCAAAGTCACGCCCAGTCGCTAGCCGCGGTTCCCGTTTTGAACCGAACTAGTCGCGCCCAACAGAACGGTGGCTAACGCCAAAACCGCTAACGGTCGCTAGCGCCAAAACCGCTAACTTCATCCTCCTCGAGTTCAGCCTCGGCCGCCTCTAGTTCCTGCATCGCTGCGGTAAACTCCTGCTCCGAGAGAGCGTCGGCACTGAGCGTTGGGTCCCGCTTGAGACTCAACACTCGAGTCGACACCTGCTTCTTATCAACCAGCAATGTCACCCGATAATCACCATCCGGCGCCGCCGTGGGACGTTGCCCACGACGACTGGCGGGCTGAGTCATGTTCCAGGCGAGGTTGTGCAGACCAGCGGAAGTCGCTCCCTTTAGCTCGGCCAATTTCTTACCCTCGATGCTCTCAATCCGCACCAAGACCTGCTCGGCATCGGCGGCGAGTGTATACCACAGTTCGGCTTGGCGACTCGGGTTCTCGGCCACGTACCGACGATTGGTTCTACCTCGCGAGGGTTGCCGCCGCCAACGAATCACGTCAGCTGGTGGCAACAACTGGGATGACTCGGCCAACGCCTTGGCACTCAGCCCACGCAGCGCCGATACATCACAGGCCCACAAGCTGCGCCCGTGTGTTGCTAGCACAATCTCATCAATCGACTCATGCATGGCGACTTCGTGAATGGCGACCGTCGGTAGGCTCTGATTGCACTGCGTCCAGTTTTGTCCCCGGTCGAGCGAGACCCAGAAAGCGAACTCCGTGCCCAGGTAAAGCAAGTTGGGATTCACAATGTCTTCCCGCAAACAACGACTAGAACCGCGAGGCAAGTCCTCGCTGAGCAACCGGAAGGTATCCCCGAAATCTTCCGACACCAGCACGTAAGGACGATCATCATCCGAACGATGACCATCGAGACAGACATAAACGCGTCCCGTCTCTTCACGCGAGGGATCAATGGTTGCTACCCACATCGGACCGACACCCAAGTTCTTGGTGATATTGTCCCAGTTCTTACCACCATCGCGAGTTCGCCAAAGGGCGCCATCATCGCTGCCCACGTACAATACGTTGGAGTCGCGAGGCGATTCCGCCAATGCGGTCGCCGAACCCCGCTTGGTCAACGTTATCTCCGGGGAAATAATCTCCTGATCGTTGCCACGGTCGACGGAGCGAAACACATAGTTGCCCGCGCTGTAGAAAATTTTGGAGTTGTGGTTCGATAAGATAAAAGGAGTATTCCAGTTGTATCGATACGATTTTCCAGATACCCGCGGCGGTCGAATCGAGGCGCTTTCACCGGTTCGCAAATTACGACGGCGAATCGAACCATTTTGACTTTCGCTGTAAACCAAATCAGGGTCCTCAGGATCAACCCGGCAAACAAAACCGTCGCCGCCACCGACTGAAATCCAATCTTGGATCACCGCGCCGCCGCTGGGGCTAATCGCCGGTCCGCCCCACGAGCCGTTGTCTTGCAAGCCGCCGTAAACCCAGTACGGTTCCTTGGGAGCAATTGCCACGTGATAAAACTGGCCAATCGCCACCGTGTTAACGTGATCCCAGTTGCGACCGCGATCATAGGTCACATAAAACCCACCATCGCAACCGATCACCATCTGGCGACCATCGTTGGGATTGATCCACATGTCGTGCGCGTCCGAATGAACACCACGACCAAAATCACTAGTAAAGGTCACGCCACCATTATCGGACTGATACTGCGAGACACCAAGCAAGTAGACTCGTTGGTCATCGTTGGGGTCGACCTTGACAACGCTGAAATACATCGGCCGCACGTTGATTGAATTGACCCGTTGCCAACTCTCACCCGCATCGGTCGATTTGTAGACGCCACCGTACTTATAACCCTCCGCACCTTGTTGGTCCTGGATGTTGGGCAGCTGACCAAAATACGAATAAGTATAAGGTCGATCGCCACCAGCATTACGGTCACCGAGGGTGATGGTAAAGGCCAACTTCTCCTCGCCACGCAAAACTTCCACGGGCATTTCATCGTCAGCGTTTCGGCTGCGAATCTCAGCGATCAAGTCCTCATAGCTTTCCACTTTCTCGCCAGCCACGGAGACGACGATGTCGTTGGCTTCGAGTCCAGCCTTTTCTGAAGGCCCATCCTCGGTGATCGACGTCAGTAACGCGCCAGGCTGTTTGGCGTCCTCACCTTGAATCCCCATGATGGCCGTACCGGCCGGGCCAGTGCCAGGTTTTCTGCCGAGTGTCAGCGAAAGCGCAATTTTGTCGCCGCCGCGGTCAATTTCCAACGCGACAACGTCACCGATCGCCAGATCTTTGGCCTCAGCAATCCAACTCTCATAATTCTCGGGCGTTTTCTCGTTGACCGATACAATCGCATCACCGACTTGCAGACCAGCCTTTGCCGCGGGGCTCTCTTCGGTCACCGCCGTCAAGATGATGCGATCTTCTTCGTCCTTACCAGTGATCCCGTAGAACGGCTCAGCTGGCCCACCGCGAGTTCCCGGCCTGACATCCAGCTTGGGCGCGATTTCCAGCGTTTCTTCACCACGCTGGAGCGTTAAACGGAGACGTTCACCGGGGATTTTTTTCCGCAACACAGCGAGTAAATCCTCGGTAACAAAGACTCCCGTGTCGTCAACCGATTTAATTACATCACCAACTTGGACACCCGCCTCGGCGGCTGGACTCTCAGGCATGATCTGCGTGACTTTGGCGAGTCCGTCGACATCACCGGAAACTAATCCCAGAAAAGCGGTAAATGGTTTTGGGCCTTTGCCGATGTCCTCACAATCAATGATCGCATATATCGTATGTGGCGAGTTAAGCTGCCAATCTAAACCAACTCGACCGGTCATTCCTGTCGGCAAACCGGCTGACAGTTTCTTCCAATTCTTGCCTCCGTCGGTGGTCTTATACAGTCCGGCCTTGGGGCCCCATTTGCGAATCGGGTCATAACCATCAATCCCCTCAGGTTTGGGCACGTCGCCAGGCCAGCTATCAAAACCATCACGCAATCGGTCCCACATCGCCACAATCAATGTATCAGGATCTTCGGGATGCATAATCATGTCGATCACGCCGGTCCGTTCGTCGAGGTATAAGACTTTTTCCCAGTTCTTGCCCCCGTCGCTGGTTTTATAGACGCCGCGGGCATCATTAGTCCCATACAGCCGCCCCTGAGCGCCAACGTACACGACGTCCGAATTCTTTGGATGCACTAAGATGCGGCTGATTTGATAGGTTTCCGACAATCCGACGTGCTCAAACGACTTGCCGCCATCGGTCGATTTATAAACACCATCGCCATAAGAAACCGAGTTCCGGGGATTGATCTCACCGGTGCCAACCCAGAGCGTTTCTTTGTTGCTGGGGTCGCTGGCGATCGCACCCACCGAAACGGTGTTTTCCTTGTCAAATTGGTGCTCAACCGTGGTGCCACGATTGGTTGTTTTCAGCACACCGCCGGAAGCTGTCGCCAACCACCAGTGCGAAGGATCGGTGGCATGCACTTCGACATCGGTAATCCGTCCGCTCATGTTGGCCGGACCGATGGAGCGCCAGTTCAACGGTTTGAGCGACTCCCCATCCAACTTGACTTCGGCCGGCAGCTTGACTTGTGGTTGCTCGGGCTTAGCCGACTCATCCTGCGATGGTTCGGGCTCTGCTGGGGGAGTGTCCTCCGTGTCCGGCTTTGCATCTTCCGCAGGTTTATCTTGCTTTTCTTGCTTTTCTGCTTCGGGGGGCGCAGCACTGGCAGCCAATTTCTCGACGGACGCGGCGACTGCCTCCAGCTTTGCTTCCAATTGCTGCAGGCGAGCATCTGGCTCCGCTGGGGGTTGATCCGTCGGCTTTTCAGCGGGTGTGTCTTGTCCGCGGGCGGCGGCCAGCGGCAGCACGCACGCTAGCAGTAACACGGCTGGGCCGCCGAAAAAACGCGAGCCCAAGAAAGTTCGCAATACGGTCATGGCTGGCAGTTCCCGACTCATTCGAAAGAAAGTAAGAATAATTCAGCTGCCAGCCTAAATACTAAATCTCTCCTAAGCAAGCTTTGCAAGCAAACGAGTCGGGAAAGCTTCGCCTAATTGTTGGAGTCTTGCTCGAATCTGGCCCGCTCTTTCTCCGCTGCTGCTTTCAACTTCGCTTGTGCTTGTTCTAGTGCTTGCGCCTGTAGCTGCTCTATTGCTCTCAACTCTTCTTGCAAGGCTGCATTCTGAGCGGCCAGCTGTGCACGCCTAGCTGCCAGCTCCGCTTGGAGCCTCTCCGGATCGGACAGTGACGGGGTTCTCGCCGGCAGGCGATTCGCGCGACCGCGATAGCCCCCAGCCCCACCTCCGCCGAACGGATCTGAGCCACCAGCGCCAGCCCCGCCGAATGCGCCCCCTCCGCTGCCTCCGCCGAACGAACCTGAGCCCCCAGCTCTCGCTTCAACATACGGATCATTGGGGGCCGTACCGCGAGCCGGTGTGGGGAATCGCGCGAGTGGACCGACGGCTAGAAAATCCGCCGGCGTTTCCCAGCTGAGTGGATCGGGTTGATCTAGCAATTCAGCGACTCTGCGTTTCACGATTTCAGACTTCAGTTGCTGGCGTTCTTCGAGTCGCTCGACGAGCTCATCCAAGCGTTGCCCGGCTTTTGCGAGTTGCTCGCGGCGGCTCCGCATCATCGTTTCAAACGAGTCGTCGGTTAAAGCTTGCAGTTCCACAAGGAGCGCCTTCCGGGCACTCTCATCTTGGGTCGCCCGAATCTGAGCGGCTAACTGCCTGGCCTTTGCCTCACTGGGATCCGTGTTGGTACGTCGGACGCCTGCTACGTAAGACCGCAACCCGTCGACTTGATTGCCGCTGGGGTAGCTGGGATATCGGGGCACAGAAAAACGGCCACCAAAGGGATCGTTAGCAATGTCGTACTGAACGTTGGGTAGTACTGCCCCTTTGAGCGGCGGATTCAGTGCGTTGGGTGGCAGAGATGCGGGTGGTTGAGATGCTGGTGGTTGAGATGCTGGTGGTTGAGATGCTGGTGGTTGAGATGCTGGTGGTTGAGATGCTGGTGGTTGAGATGCTGGTGGTTGAGGTGCTGGTGGTTGAGGTGCGGGTGGTTGAGGTGCGGGTGGTTGAGGTGCGGGTGGTTGAGGTGCTGTTGCATCCTGGGGCGCCGAAGCCTCATTATTTTGAGGCGCTTCTTGCGTGATGATCCAGCCAGCCGGCGCACCGATCAACAGCGCGAGGCCGGAAAAAAATAAACGTCGCATCGTCAATTCCTTGTCAAAGTTGGAAAAACCAAAACAGATACAAAAAACGAATAAGCATTACTCGTTTAACAGTCAGCCGAAGGCGTACTTGGTACGACATTGCGTGCGCCTGCGGCTGACGGTTAAACAATTGACGGTTAAACAATTTCAAGGCGATTGCTGCAACCAACGATCAAGCTCTTCCAGCGGCGGGTCGAGACCGTCGCGCCAAGCCGTTTTGTCTTGGGGCAATCTGGATTGCCAAGTAGGCAGCGCTGGAGATTCAGGTGGTGCGGGGCTCACATCGACGGCATCCGCATCTCCGCCAGTTTGATAGACGGCATCGATGTCGTTGACATCTTCGACCGCATCGGAACCGCCAGATTGCCAGAGGACAAGTCCGGCGATCGTCAACAGGCAAACCGTCAGCGCCGCCGCGAACCATGACGCGACCAACGGGATTAACCGCAAGCCTCGCTGGTCACTCGCAGTAGGTTTTCGCGGTGCCCAGAGGGGGAGTTCAGCCAGTTCTTTGGGCAATGCGTTTTCTTGAGGGTGACGCAGATGCGCGAGACACTGACGCAGCAGATCAGCCACATCGCCAGCTGTCTGAGGACGCTGCTGAGGATCTTTGGCTTGCAACTTGGCGACCACGGCGGCTAACCAAAAAGGTGATTCCGGAGCGACTTCCGCCAGCGGCCGGGGCGCTCCGTGGCTAATTTTTTGCAGCACGGCCAACGTCGATTCGGCTCGGAACGGCGGGCGACCGGTCACCATCGCATACAGCAACCCACCGAGGGAAAACAAATCACTGCGGTTATCGACCGCTTCGCCACGCGCTTGCTCGGGGCTCATGTATTGAGGTGTTCCGGCAATTGCCCCGCTGGCGGTCAACGTGGCATCGTCCAACGCTTGAGCCAATCCGAAATCGCTCAGCAAGACACGATTTTGCCCATGATCGAGCAAAATATTTCCAGGCTTGACGTCACGGTGGACCAACCCTTGGGCATGCGCGGCGGCCAGCGCGTCGGCAATCTGAATACCGATTCGCAACAGGTCGGCGGTTTCCAAAGGCCCCTCGCGGTCAAGCCGATCTTGCAAGGAACCGCCGGGGACAAATGCCATCACCAAGTAAGGAGGTTGACTATCCGCGTGCACCGAATGAATCGGCACCACCGAAGGATGATTGACCGCCGCTGCCGCGCGAGCCTCTCGCGAAAACCGCCTCCGCGCCGCGCCATGAGCCGCCAGATGAGGATGCAAAACTTTGATGGCGACAGCTCGGCCCAACAGTGTGTCGAAGGCTTGCAGGACTACCCCCATCCCGCCCCAACCGACAATCGAACGAACTTCGTAATGATCCAGCCGGCCAAGCGAACCTTCTTGTTGGGGCGCGTCAAGCAGCGGCAATAAAGCGCGCAGCCGCTGACGGTCATCATCCACATCCGCTGGCTCGTCCGCCCCGTCCGCCGCAGAAGTTTGTTCAAACAAATGTTGTGAGGACAAATGTTGTTTCGACGAGTGTTCAACACCCGGCTGCGATGGGCCCGGCTGTGATGAGGGTGTTTGCTGTTTCGGTGCTTGCTGTTTGCGGAGTGCGGGATCGGAAAGGACCAGCCGCGTCTCTCGCCACACGTGAGGCGCCGCGGCCAGACGTTCCAAGCGTGCGCGGCACTGGTCACAGCCATCCAAGTGGTCGGTTAATTCCTCAGCCTGCCTCGGCGTTAAGGAATCATCGAGCAGGTCGCCGAGCAGACCAGGGCGGCAGGCATTCAAGTTGCGGACCATACGTTTATTCTCCCGTTTTCAGTTCGACGATTTCCCGCAACCGGGCGATGACTCGACAACGAGCCACGTAGACGGCGCCAGCCGAAATTCCTAGTTTTTCCGCCACCACCTCGACCCCTTGGCCTTCCACGCAGGTCAACCAGAACGCTTGCCAGTTGCGGGCGTGAAACCGTGTTTTCAATTGCTCGGCGGCCCACAGAAAGACTTGCCGACGCCGCTCGTATTCGAATTCTCGCTGAGCCACCTGATCGACGGCCGCATCGCCGACCAGCAGCTCTTCCCAGCGATTGCTGTCGCTCGCCTGCAACAGCGGCCGCGTCTCCAAGGAACGCAGCCTGTTGATGGTGGTGTTGCGAGTGATCGTGGCTAGCCAACCTCGAAAACTGCCTCCGTGCGGTCGACGCTCGAATTGCTTAATCGATCCGGCCACCGCCATCAACACTTCCTGAGTCACGTCGTGCGCCTCCGCCTCCTGGACGCCGCGGGCTCGAGCCAAGCGGTAGATCAAGGGTTGGTAAATCTCAAAAAACTCATTCCACGCTTGCTTGTCATCCACATCGCGGAGACGCAGCAGCAAACTGTGACGTGTGGTTGGTTGAGAAGTCATAAGTGGCTGACAATCAATGCTGAAAAGTCAATGCTGGAATTGGTGGCCGTGCTTACCCGCTTCATCATGTTTAACAGACTGCGGGATGAAATCTTGCGCGAGTGCTGAAGAATTTCTTGCCGTTTCGCTCTCCCGCTTCGTTTTGGTAACAGAAGCAGCTGAAATGTAGCAGGGTTCGCGGCGAGTCCAATAAAATGCTGGCCACCGGCGACCGCGTGAACGGAATCACCAAGAATCCCGGTAAAGATGACATTCAGCGAAAAGAATCCCAGCAATGCGGCTGGCGACAAATCTGGCTTCGAGCTGCGGCCCGGCTTCAAGCTGCGGCCCGGCTTGTGGGTTGGCTTGATTATTGCCTCGGCCACCCTGCTGACGAACCTCGGCGGCGCCAGGCTGTGGGACAACGAAGAACCGCTGAACGCCCAGTGCGCACGCGAAATGATGGACGCTGGCGAGTGGATTGTCCCCACTTTCGATGGACAATTGCGGACCGCTGAACCGGCGCTGCTTTATTGGTGTCAAATTGCCGCTTTCAAAGTTGCCGGGGCCAACGAGTGGGCCGCTCGCCTGCCGTCCGCGCTAGCGGGCCTGCTCAGCGTGTTGCTGGTTTATTCGCTGGCAATTCGTTTTGCGGCCCCTGAGGTGGCGACTTGGTCGGCGGTATCGCTGGCGACCATGTTAATGTTCGTGCTGACAGCCCGGGCCGCCACCGCCGATTCGCTGCTGGTCGCCGGCTGCACGCTGGCCGTTACCCTGTTTGTTCATTTTGCTTACTTGCCGACATCCGCGAGCCATCTCTCCCCAGGGCAACCCGCCGATCAGACCGCTCAGCTGCGTCAGCTGCAGGTAACTTGGCCCAGCTTTGGCCAGTGGCTGCTGATTTATGCAGCCAGCGCAATCGCCGTGCTGGCCAAAGGTCCGCTGGGATTCTGCTTGCCGCTGACGGTGATCGCTTTGACGACGTTGCTGACTCACAGCCCGCCCCATAGCCCGCCTAACGCATCAGAAAAAAACCACAATGACGGAGCGGCAGGGGTAGCAGCAGCACTCAAGAAGATGCTCCAGCACGGTTGGCGACTGCGACCGCTGACCGCCCTCTGCGTGCTGGCGCTGCTTGCGGGTCCTTGGTATACAGCTGTCGGTTTCGCGACCGCGGGCGTCTGGACCGATGCTTTCTTTTTTGCTCAACCGTCGCGACCCATGTTTCTGGGCGCTTTCGCTTTCTTCACACCGCTGGAAGCTCCCAGTGGCGGCATGCTGGCCGTATTCAGCAAACTCATCGTGGGCAGTTTTCCCTGGTCCTGTTTGGCGATTCCGGTGGCCGTTTCCATCGTCAATCAGTGGCGGCGGGGTGAAAACAGGCATCCGCTGTTTGCGTTGGGGATCGTCTGGATGGCGGTCGCGGTCAGTTTTTCCGTCCTTTTCCCGGTCACTTTTGCGGCAGCGATCAGCACTAGTTTTCCCGCGGCCGCGATGTTGGCGGGTTGGTTTGTGGCTCAAACCATTGCTGGCAAGCTTTGTTGCCCGCGGTCGTTTGCCGTCAGTCTGCTGGTCACCAGCGGGATTGGCCTGGGGTTGTTTATCAGCATTGCCGGCCCGTTGAGCGAACAGCTGCCACCGCTGCGACCGCTGGCCCTGGTCGCGATGGCGTTGGCGATCAGCGGCTTGTTGGGAGCCGCCTTGGCGCGGCGTTGCTACCCGGAATTGGGGATGCGATGTTTCGTGATTGCTGCCGTGTTGATTTGCTGGGGTGGCCACGGGTTTGCCCCGGCGGCGATCGATGTGTCGAGGCGAGATTTGACGAAATTACAAGCCGCTTTCGCCGCATCCCCCGAGGGGCACTGGTCTGTCCAAACAGAACCGGCTCCTTCGTGGGTCTTTTACTCCAACCGCCGCGTGCATCACGAGTTGAACCGCCAATTGCTGCCGGAAGAGTTGTCATTGTTTGGCGAAATCCAACTCGGTTCGCAGCGCAGCGCCGGTGCCGTGCCGATATTTGGCCAAACCGGCTATCTGCGAGTGGTTGCAGCGGGGGGTGAGGAAACTGCGGTGGGAGCGGGCAATCCACAAGTTGCCGAGCGAGCGGCGGGTCGTGTTCGCTAGACGGTGGGCTATAATTGGTGCGGATCGTCAAGCGTGAGCTGTTCGAATCACCTCCCCCGCACCTTAACCACTGATACAAATGCGATTATCACCCCAACCGCTGCATTTCGTTTCCCTGCTCGGGCTGTTCGTCTCGCTCTCGCCCTGTGGCAATTTGCTCGGCGATTTAACTGGCGTCCCTGGTGCTTCGCGATGTTTCGCCCAGTCGGGTGAACCAGCGGTGGCTGAGGCAGAATCTGCGGAGATTGTGGCCGAGGAGATTGCCAGTGCCGAGATTGACGCGGACGTTGATATTGTTGAACGCGACCCGGCGGCCGCGACGGCTTTGGAGGAAAAGTTCATTTCCTCCCCGCGACAATTAACGTTTGAGGGGAAGAAAGCGGGCGAAGGTTATTTCAATCAAGACGCCACCAAGATGGTCTTCCAAAGTGTCCGCGGTGCGGAGAATCCTTTCTATCAGATTTACATGATGGACTTGGAAACGGGCGACCTGCAACAAGTTTCCCCGGGCATCGGCAAGACGACTTGCGGCTGGATTCACCCCAGCGGCGAACAGGTGCTGTTTGCCAGCACGCATGAGGATCCGGAAGCGAAAGCCAAACAAGAAGCGATGCTGCGGGACGGGCCGCAGAGTCGTTATTCATGGGATTACGACCCGACTTATGAGCTTTTCGCCTGGAACCGCCAAACCGGCGAGTACACCCAGCTGACCGATACCGAGGGCTATGACGCGGAGGGAGCCTACAGCCCGGACGGCTCGCAAATCGTGTTTGCTTCTAACCGCCTCGCCTACTCGGAAAAATTATCGGAGCGCGAGCAGGCGATGATGGATATGGACCCGGCATACATGATGGACATTTACATCATGAATGCCGATGGCACCAACCTTCGGCGTCTGACCGAAACACCCGGTTACGATGGCGGCCCTTTCTTTTCGCCAGACGGTCAACGTATTTGCTGGCGTCGCTTTAGCGAGAATGGAGCCACCGCAGAAATCTTTACCATGCGAGCCGACGGCAGCGATGTGCGACGGTTGACCAGCATCGGAGCGATGAGCTGGGCACCCTTCTTCCATCCGTCAGGCGATTACTTGGTCTTCACCACCAACGTCCACGGCTTTGCGAATTTTGAACTGTATCTCGTGCGAGCCGACGGCAAGGGTGAACCTGTCCGCGTGACGCGCACGGCAGGCTTCGACGGCTTGCCGGTCTTCCTGCCGGGAGGTGAGCGGATCAGTTGGACATCGACGCGGACGGCCGATAAGCAATCTCAGATCTTTCTGGCTGATTGGAATGATGCTCAAGCACGCCAAGCGTTGGGACTGAATGATTCCAACACAGGTGTCAGCGAAGTTCTAGCAGATATGCAAGCGGAGCAAGCCGCCGGTGCGGTAGCCGCTCAACAAACGCAAGCCGGTTTCTCCGCGGCCGATGTCGGACGCCACGTCGCTTATTTGACACGTGAAGAGTTAGCCGGTCGCATGACGGGCACCGATGGTGAGCGCCGCGCGACTGCTTACGTGGCTGCTTATCTCGAGAATTTGGGTCTGAAACCGGCGGGTGACAACGGCACATTTTTCCATGAATTTGAATTCCCGGCCGGTGCCGCATTGGCTGGCGACAACGAACTGGTCAGTGGCGACCAGGTCTACAAACTTGATCGCGACTGGCGTCCTTTATCGTTTTCCGGCAGCGGAAAATTCGAGGCCCGTCCGATCGTCTTCGCCGGTTATGGCATGGTTGTCCCCGAGTCGGATGACTTCTTTGGCTACGACAGTTTCGTCCACTTGGACGTGGAAGACAAATGGGTGTTGATGTATCGCGATCTTCCCCAAGACATTTCCTCTGACTTGCGTCAGCAAATCGCTCGCTACTCATCGGCGCGACGGAAAGTCATGGCGGCGCGTGAGCGAGGGGCTTACGGAGTCATTTTTGTTGCCGGGCCAACCAGTAAAGTGTCCAGTCAGTTGATTCGATTCGAGAGTGACGCGTCGGCTGGCGGCACCAGTTTGCCAGTTGTCTCGGTCACGAACGAAGTCGCTCAGCGGTGGTTAAAGGTTGCCGACAAAGATCTTGGCTCCTTGCAAAAATCGCTTGATGGCGGCGAAATGGCGATGGGGTTTGAGATCGATGGTGCTTCGCTAGCCGCCTCGATTGGGATCGAATATCGCACCGGGGTTGGTCGCAACGTGATCGCCAGGTTGCAAGTTGGTGATACTCCGACGCTCGACTGCATCATGATCGGCGCCCACGTGGACCACTTGGGAGTCGGTCGTAGCAGCAGCAGTTTGGCGCAAGATAATGAGCGCGAGCAGATTCACTACGGCGCTGATGACAACGCCAGCGGTGTGGGTGCGATGCTGGAAATTGCCCAGTACCTCGCCGCCCAAGTTCGCACCGGCGAGTTATCGCCGCGGCGCGATCTGCTGATTGCCGCTTGGTCGGGCGAGGAGTTGGGACTGTTTGGCTCGCAAGCGTACGCTGGCGATTTCTACAAACTGAATCCAGCATCAGCGTCGCTGCTGATCGCTGCGAAGAGTTCAGACGACTCTGGCGAGGAAGGCGAAGCGGAGGCCCTCGATCCGAACGATCCGCATGCGGGGCTCGATTTGTCAGCCCTGGGCGGTCATGGTTCGCCCGCGACGGCGACACCTTTGTACCCAGCCATTGCCGCTTATTTGAATCTGGACATGGTCGGCCGACTGCGAGAAAAGTTGATTGTGCAAGGCATTGGTTCGTCGCCCGCTTGGTCGGGAATCGTGCAACGTCGTAACGTGCCAGTCGGTTTGGCCCTGCAGCTTGATCGCACCGCCACCCGGCTGCCCACCGACGCGGCGGTCTTCGTCGGTCGTGGTGTGCCGAGTTTGGCCGCCTTCACGGGCGCCCACGAAGACTACCATACGCCACGCGATACGGCCGACAAGCTGAACTATGAAGGCGCTTCACAGATTGCCCGCCTATTCGCCTTGATTGCTCGCGGCTTGTGGACCGCCGACGAACCAATCGAATTCAAATTGGACGAAGGAGAAGCCGAGCAGCAGGAAACTCCCCGCGTTCGTTTGACCGCCTACTTGGGAACGATCCCCGATTACGCGGGAGCCGACTTGAAGGGGGTCAAACTTTCTGGCGTAGGCAAAGCGGGCCCCGCCGAGAAGGCTGGCATCAAGTCCGGGGACGTGATTGTGGAGTTGGCCGGTCGCACGATCGAAAACATCTATGATTACACCTTTGCCATCGAAGGATTGAAGATTGGCGAAACGGTGCAAGTTGTCATCATGCGAGGTGAGGAACGACTCACCCTCGATGTCACCCCCGGATCACGAGAGTGAGTCGACTGCCCGCCGTGCGGTTTCCTGTATTGAATTTATGGAGGAATCCGTTTGGCGAACTAACCACTCAGCAGCGCGCCGAACTGGCTCGCTGCGATCTCACCGCAGAACTCGCCTGGTTGCGGAACGGCCAGCCAGGCGAGCGGCGAGTGGTTGAATTCCTCGCTCCTTGCGGCCATGGGAAGACTACGCATCTGCTGGCTCTCGGCAAAGCTTTTCCGCGGGCACGTTACATTTACGTACCGCCCCGTCGTTTTCGTTTTCAGATGCCCGCCCCCCAGCAATTAGCACCTCAGCAATTAGCCCCCCTGCAGTTATTGGTCGACGAAGCCGACCGGCTGCCATGGCGATCGCGGCGGCAATTGATGAACCGCGGGGACGTGCTGGCGATTGGTGTTCATCGCAGCCTCAAGGCGGGATTTGCCCGGCGGGGAGTGGCGGTCTTGACCCGCGAAGTCAGCAACTTGAGCGACCCGGTGTCTTTGTGCCAGATCTTCCAAAGCCGGATCGACGCTTCGAGGGTCGATCCCCACGTCAGTTCTTTGACGATCACCGCTGCGGACGCAAAAAAATTAATTCAACGATACGGTGACGACATTCGCGCCATGGAACATTACCTTTATGGGCGTGTTCAATTGCTCGGGGGAAATACGAATGGCGAAATGCGACTTGTTGATTGAGCTGGAGGGCCAGGGCACCTACCGCGCCGGAGAGGCCGTGCGGGGACGACTCACCGTGACCGCGAACGAGACAGTAACCTGCAACTTGATCTCAATCCAACAACATTGGTTCACCCACGGTAGCGGAAATATCGCCACGGGGGGTGGCGCTCAGGTAAATCTCTACAGTGGCCAATTAACGGCCGGCGAAACACAGAGCTTTGAATTTGAGCTGCCCTTGCTGCCAGGTCCGGCAACCTATCACGGGCATCACCTCAATGTGGATCACAAAATCGTCGCCCATGTTGATGTGCCGTGGGCTTTCGACGTCAAAGCGGAAAAGCCGATCGCAGTCATCGGCTTAGCGACTACAAAAGACGATGCGGCTCGCGAAACGGAGGCGGTGACGGCTGGCAAGCAGATCCTCTGGGCTCTGCTGCTGATGTTTTTGCCGCTGTTCATCATCCTATTTTTCGTCGCCATTCCTCTGTTCTTGTTGTTACTGCCGTTTGCAATCATCGGGGGGCTGTTCTGGTTGTTTGGCAAGGTGTTGCCCAAGTGGTTGGTGGGCCCCGCTCGGACAACGTTGGACGATCGAACCGTCGCCTTAGGCAGCACCTTGCGAGGCCAGTTCAGCCTCTCGCCCAGTCGCCCGCTGGCGGTGAACCGTATCTTTTGCGAATTGGTGTGCGAAGAAGTCTGTATTTCAGGTTCCGGCTCGAATCAAAAAACGCATCGGCATCGGGTCATGGAAAAAGAGCTGCAATTGGAACCGGCCGGCACCGTGCCGACCGGCAAACGTAGCTATCCGATTGAGTTCATTATCCCTGCCGACGCGCCCCCAACGCTGACTTTGGGGCAGAACAAGATTGTCTGGACTCTGCAAACTCGCGTGGACATTCCGCGTTGGCCTGATTTTGTCCAAATCGACACGTTGGACGTGTTTATCGATCAGGATGTCGGCCTCGAATCCGCGGAAACGACAGCCACGACGGAAGAAGAAGCTTATTTCGCCGAGACGGCCCAGTTCATTCTCAATTCGCGGCATAAGCGTGAGCAATTGGAGCAGGTCATTGCAGCGGTGCGGGGGATGGAATTTCCGCTGCGGGCCTCAATCGAGCAAACGGTACTCTATGCGGGACCAAGCGACCAAGAGTACGCTTATCCCAACGGGCGGATTGCTTACGCCCAAGAGGTCGCAGTGCCGCTGGCCCTGACACTCTATTTCCCACCCGAACGATTACCCGAGCTTGATAACTTGACGGCCCATCAGTGGTCCGGACGAGGCGTGGTTATGGGATATGATTTTCAACACGAACGATTACAACTACGCGTGATCAACAAGCAATAATTTCGCCACCGCTGGAGCAGCGCATTATCATGGCAGGTTCGAGCCTCTTAACCTTGATCGACGATATTGCATCGTTGCTGGATGATGTTGCCGTGATGAGCAAGGTGGCTGTGAAGAAGACCGCCGGAGTACTCGGCGATGACTTAGCACTCAATGCCGAACAAGTCTCCGGAGTAAATGCCGATCGCGAGTTGCCGGTGGTGTGGGCCGTGGCTGTCGGTTCGCTGAAAAACAAGTGCATCCTGGTTCCGGCGGCGTTGTTGATCAGCGCCTTTATTCCCTGGGCGATCAACCCGCTGCTGATGATTGGTGGTTCCTTTTTGTGTTATGAAGGAGCTCACAAAGTGCTGCACAAGCTGTTTCCAAGCAAAGACTTGAAAGCGGCTGAGGCGGAGGCCAAGGCGATCAGGCGGCAAGCTTTGGTCGATCCGCAGATTGATTTGGTGAGTTTAGAAAAGGAAAAGATCAAGGGGGCGATTCGCACTGACTTTATTCTCTCCGCCGAGATCATTGTGATTTCGCTGGGGGTGTTGGCGCAAGAGACTTATATGGTGCAAGTGGCCTCATTGATCGCGGTCGCTTTGTTGATCACGGTTGGCGTTTACGGACTGGTCGCCGCGATCGTCAAACTGGATGACTTGGGGCTCTATTTGCGAAGCGACGAGGGGACTCGCCCTTGGGATCGCCTGCAACGCGGCATGGGCAGCTCGATTCTGGTCATCGCTCCCTATTTAATGCGATTTTTGGGCATCGCCGGAACCATTGCCATGTTTTTGGTGGGGGGCGAGATTATTTCGCATACGATCCATCCGATTGAGGTGCAAGTGCATCACTTGGCGGCATCGATCGCGGGCGAATCGGGATTCTTCAGCGGTTTATTGCAAAAGGTGCTGTCGGGATTGGTTGGGTTGGTGGCTGGACTGCTGATTGTGGCCGTGCTCTCAGCCGGAAATCGGCTGCTCGGCCGCAAACCGGCAGCCCACTAAGTCGCCTTTCGCTCCGCCGAAAGTAAAAGTCGCCGCAGAAACTTTCGGCGGAACGAAAGGCGACTATGGACATTCTCCTGGTTTGGTGGCGTTTCGCATTTTGCGAGCAGCTTGCTATACTGGGCGAAAGTTGGATTTCCTCGCAGAGCTTTGGAGCCCTCCGTGATCAGCACCGCTCAAGTTAAACAGCTGACCATAGTCCTCTCCCGTGGCCAATCTCGGGCTCCGGAGAAGCGTGCGTTAGAGGCCGCCATTCAAGAGGCGACGGCCAGTTTGGCGGGCGTTTCAGTGCTCTCGATTCCGCACCTCTACGATTTGCCCGCTAAGGGCGAAACAATGCAGCGGTTGCGAGAAATTGATGGCGACATTGTTTTTCTTTCTTGGGTTTTCCCGCGAGCGGCCCGCTGGGTGCTGGACCGTAACGGCGTCAGCGGTCAGTTTGGTGAAGTTCTGCTGACCGATGCCGATGAAGAGACAGAAGAACAGCAGGCACATGAAGCGGATCTCGCCGACAATCCGCTGGTTCAACGTGTGATCGATAGCCGCGACATCCCTGACCGTAAGATCTACTGCCTCGACTTGCGAGTTTCCGAGAAAGCCGACGAGTTCGCTGCCGAAATCACCCGCATTGCCACCGCCGACGTTACCGACGGCGCGTTGGCTGATCTCCGCCTGCGAACCGCTGACGATCTTTCCCCCTTGGAACAGATCGAGCCGCTGAAGATCGACGAGGGAACCACGCGGCGTTGGTACCCGGTGATCGACTACAGCCGCTGCACGAATTGCATGGAGTGCATCGATTTCTGTTTGTTCGGCGTCTACGGAGTCGATGGTGCGGAAACGATTCTCGTCGAGCAACCCGATAATTGTCGCAAAGGCTGTCCCGCTTGCAGTCGCGTCTGTCCTGAGAACGCGATTATTTTTCCTCAGCACAAAACGCCTGCCATCGCCGGTGCGGATACTGACGATGGCACGGGACTGAAGATCGATCTATCCCTGTTGTTCGGCGCACCCGAAAAGGACGAGGATCCGATCGCGGCGGCGGCTCGAGAACGTGACGAACAATTGCTGCTCGCCGGCCGGGCCGCTGTGGGGTTGGAAGTGGGGATCCCCAAACGTCACACCGAAGAGCAGCGAGGTCCCAAAGATGATCTCGATCACCTGATCGACGCGCTCGATGAGTGTGAATTGTAAACAGGTCGATACAAAGGATTGCTCGAAGCGTAGCCGAAGCCGTCGCAAGGTAGTATTGTTGGTTTAACCGTCAGCCGGAGGCGTACGTTGCTTAGCAGCGTTGTGAAAAAGAGAGTACGCCTGCGGCTAACTGTTGAACGAGTACGCTCAGCCTTACGATCATCACTTGGCTTCGTTCTTACCCTCGGGAATCAATTCAAAACAGAGCAGATTGCGATCTCCTCGGACATACAACAGGCCGTGTGCGACAATCGGTGCTGCCCAACAGGGAGAGCGCAGCGGGGGACGCGCTGGTTGGTTGGCATCACGAACTGACAGGTCGAGACTGGTAACAATTTCGTAACGCTCTGGATTGGGACGCAGCAGCGACATTTCTCCTTCCTCACCTAAAACGACGATATGGTCGTCGATTTTCAAGCCGCTGGTACGCTCCCGTCGTGGTTCTTTCCACAGCACTTTCCCACTTCCCCAGTTGATACATCGAAAGTCGGTATCATCACCCGGATGGCGACCGCTACTTCCATACACGAAGTCGCCAACTTTAATGGGCGTAGCCCAGTGGGCTCGGAAAGATTGCAAGCGGCGGTTTGGCGGGTCTTGCCACAGCAGTCTGGGTTTTCCGTCCGCCCCAATTTGTAACAAGGCGGAACCAATCTCATAGCATTCAGAGATCAAAATTTGATCATCCGCAACCATCGGCACGGCCGCATTGACACTTTCAATTTTTCCTGACCGCCAAGGCACCATCCATTGTTGCTGACCGCTGGCCGCGTCGACCGCCAACAAACCTTCCCGCATAAACGCTAGAATCCAAGTTTGATCCTTCCAGACCATGGGGCGCGGTGACGAGTAGCTGGCAAGGTAATCGCCCACGCGATAAACTTCTTGCCCGCTGAAGCGATTGAAAGCGACCAGTGCCGAGCCGTTTGGAGAAACGCGATCGAGCATGCCGGGAGGGAGTCTTTGATCGGCCGCAGGGCTCCCCCCGACCATTACGATAACCAAGTCGTTGACCACTAGCGGCGAGGCACCGACGCCAAAAAAATTCTGGATCACCCCATATTGTTGATTGACGTTGTTGCTCCAGACTTCCACGCCAGACTCGAGCTTACGACAACAGAGTTGGCCGGCCACTCCTAGCGTGTAAACAAGATTTCCAACAATCGTGGGACTGGTCCGCGGTCCGTTGTTGTAACCGTACATGTCCTCGTAGCGGACCGGTTGGTCGCTGGACCACAGCAGTTCTCCCGTTTCGGCATGCAAACAGGTCAGCCGCTCGTCGTCGCCGATGCGTTCAAACTGGAGGTAACGCCCCGCGGCAACCGAACCGATCCCGTAACTGGTCCCCACTTCGCGCGACCACAGCAGCGGCAATTTGCCAGCCGACCAGTCTTTTCGGATACCGACTTCTGGACTGCTGCTGTCGTGGTTGGGACCTAGAAATTGGGGCCAATCCTGTCCCGCACCGCGCTTCCCTAGGTCTGAGACCGAACCAACATCCTCGGCAAGCGGTCGGTCTGTTGGGGAAATTGTTTGTGCCGCAGTGTTTTGTGCCGCAGTGGTTTGCCCTTGGCTAGGTTGGGCGGGACTCTGGCAAATTGCCTTTTCTGTTAGAATCAGTGTTCCACTGAACATCAGCAACCCCAGCAGGACAAAGTCGCAATGGACCTTGGCTCGCTGTCGCGTGAGCATGGATAACCGAACAATATAATTCGAAGCGGGAGAAAACATCATGGACGATCTTTTGATCAGCGGGCGAGTAACAATCCCTGCGAAGGAAATCGAAGTACAGTTTGCCCGCAGCGGCGGGCCGGGTGGGCAAAATGTCAACAAGTTAAATACTAAGGTAACGTTACGCTGGCGAATTCGCGACAATCCCCTCCTGCCGGAGGGATGGCGGGAACGTGCGGTAGCTCGCTACAAGAATCGCTTGAATACGGAAGGCGAGCTGGTATTGCACAGCGAGCGTTATCGGCTGCAGCGGCGGAATTTGGAAGATTGCCGTCAAAAACTGCGCGATATGTTGCTGGCTTGTAAGTCACCCCCGGTGCCGCGGAAAGCCACCCGCCCGACGCTGGGCAGCCAACGCCGCCGGGTGGACGCAAAACGCCGGCAAAGCGAAAAGAAACGATTACGCGGCCGCCCCCCGGTCGATTAGGGCTTGCGGGCCGGTCTGTCGCCTTCTCGGATTCGCTGAGCCTGGTATACTCCGTCAAAGGATCTCTGGATTGGTGGTTTTCCCACGCCAGAGTGGATTCCTGGAGCTGCTCACTCTCCGCCGTTACTTTCAAGCACAAACTTTTGGACCCTTATGAAACACGATCTGCATCTGGATCGGTTGCTCAAAGAATGGGAATTCGACCCGCACACTTTATCGGTGCGAAAAGTCGATCTCGAGGACGACCGACAAGTACTTCAGATGCGAGTCGACATGGGGGTATTGCAGCTGGAATGTGAAGGTCGACCTGACGGGGAAAAACCGTCGGGAGCTGAAACTTATCTTGATTATTTGTTGCATCGCCAACTCGAGTCGCCCGATTTCCGTCTGAACGATAGTGAATGCACCGAAGTCGATCGCGAATTCATGCAGTTTTATCACCGGCGAATTTGCTGGCTGAGACTGCAGGATTACCGCCGCGCGGTGATCGATGCCGACCACACGTTAAAGTTGATGCAGGTCGCCCACACGCATTCGCCCGACGAGGAGTGGTCTTCCTCGCACGAGCAATATCGGCCATTTGTTTGGTTCCATCGCACGCAGGCCGAGGCGCTCGCCGAGTTGGAAGAGAATGGGCCGGAGGAAGCGATCGAAGCGGTCAGCAAAGGGCTGGAAGAGATTCGCCAAATTTTTGTCACCCATGACGTCGAAGACCAATTCGAGAGTGATGAACTGGTGGTTCGCCTGATCGAACTGCGTGAATCGTTGCGGAAAGAATATGACGTCGGGCAAACGTTGCTGGAACAGCTCGAGGATGCTGTTGAAAAAGAGCAATACGAACGAGCCGCCCAACTGCGCGACGAACTGGCCCGGCGGCAAGCCAGCTAAACCACAAGCAATTCCGTGTCGTACCCTGATGACTCGTCGGCACCCCTGCGTCAACGCGTGCTGAATCGCTTTACCGCTTCGCGTCCAGAAGTGGCCACCAGCATTTGGTTGGTGCAATTGCGTTGGGCCGCCGTTATCGGTCAGTTGCTTACTATCACCACGGCGCACTACTTTTTCGCCCGCGAATTACCGCTGCAACCGCTGCTCGTGTTGGTAGGCTTCACGGCCGCAACCAACATTGTGTACGGTGTTTGGCTGCGGGGTGAAACGGTGGAAACGATGGAGCGGGGAACGGGCCCGAGTGGAGAGCTGCGGCTGGTCGTGCCGCCCGTTGCCGGCATGGGATATTCCCGCGGTACCAAACTGCGAGTGGCCGGTTTATTGATGGCCGTTGACCTGATTACCTTAACCGCCATGCTGCACTTCAGCGGCGGAGTCGACAACCCGTTTTCGTCGTTCTACTTCGTCAACTTGGCGGTTGCGGGGGTCATTCTGCGACTTCGCTGGGCGTGGAGCTTGACCGTTCTGGCGATTGTCGGATTTGGTTGTTTGCTATTCAGTTACGTCCCCTTGAGCGTGCTCCAAGCGGGGACGGAAACCAGCGCCTTGACGCGGCACCTCGGAGCATTCATTGCGTTCAGCACCAGCGCCGCCGTGGTGACTTACTTTGTAACCACAACCTCGCAAGAGGTTAACCGTCGGCAAGAGGAACTGCGGCGAGTCCAAGCTGAACAGGCGAAGGGGCAACAGCTGGAAAGTCTTTCCACGTTGGCCGCAGGTGCCGCCCATGAATTGGCCACCCCGATGTCGACCGTGGTGCTCGTTGCCCGCGAGCTGCAACATCATCTGGAGGGAGTAGCGATACCTGATTCGGTCCGCAATGATCTCCAATTAATCGATTCGGAGTTGCGGCATTGCCGAGCGATTATTGATCGCATGCGATCAGCCGCGGGAGATAGTGCGGGCGAACCTTGGCAACAGTCGACGCTCGGTGATTTAATTGACATCGTTTTAGAAGGCATTCGCGAACCAGAACGTGTGGAAATCACCCCGGCGGCCGAAGCGATTGAAGATTGCTTGTTGTGGTTGCCGCAGGAAGCGGTTGCCCAAGCGATCCGCAATTTAATCCACAATGGGCTCGACGCGAGCCGCAAAGATCGATCGGTGATTTGCGATGCCGGGGTCGACGAAGATTGGCTTAGGCTGAGCATTACCGACGCTGGCGAGGGCATGTCAGCGGCGGTGCAAGATCGCGTGGGGGAACCTTTTTTTACCACCAAGGAGCCCGGAAAAGGCATGGGGTTGGGGCTGTTTTTGACGCGCAACGTGGTAAAGCGTCTGGGCGGCCAATTGCACTTCGAGAGCGTGCCTGGTCAAGGAACGACCGCCGTGGTTTCACTGCCGCGTCGCATGCAAACGGGAGGCAAATCCTTGCCGCAGTCAGAGACGCGAAAGTAATGATCGCCGCCCAGCTCGTGCGTCATCCACCAGCCGGTTTGCGTAGCTTGGGTTGGTTGTCCAAATTGCGTAACTCTTCAGCCACGTAGAGCCGGGGATAAACCTGCCCGGCTTGTGAGAGTGTGTATTCGATCTGGCGGTTGCGGCGATTAAAACGCATTTCCACCACGCGTGCCACAAAGAGGTCGCGAGTCATGCCCAAGCCAATGACTTCGACTTGATCACCAACATCAATCCCCTCCCAATTCAAACCCAGCCACATGCAGGGACGGAGGCGAAACTGCAGCGATTTGCCATATTCAAATTGGTAGAACACGCCATCAAAACGCGACCGCCGAAACACGCGAGAGCTGGGAATCACGCGGTTGATAATTGCGATATCATCGGGATGCAGCCGCGCGTGACCATCCTCGGGCCAATGCGTAAAAGTTCCGTAGTCAGGCAGTTTGGGACGCACAGCTTTACCAAATAATCGTTTACCAAATTATCGTTTAGCGATGAATCATCGAATCGCATCGACCACGCGTCGAGCCATCTCGCGGGTACCAATCACCGCCGAGTCTGCTGAAGCGATATCAGCAGTCCGCGCGCCGCTGGCCAATACTGAACGCACCGCCGCCTCGATAGCGTTCGCCTCTTGATCACCGGGCAGCGCGTGCCGCAGCATCATGGCGGTTGCCAGAATCGTTGCCAACGGATTCGCTTTGTCTTGTCCGGCAATATCAGGCGCCGAGCCATGAATCGGTTCGAACAATCCCGGCCCCGAGGCTCCCATCGACGCGCTGGGTAGCATCCCCAGCGAGCCGGGCAGCATCGAAGCCTCATCGGTCAGAATATCACCGAACAGATTACCCGTGACGACCACGTCGAAATCACGCGGTCGGCTGATCAAGTGCATCGCCATCGCGTCCACCAACACCACGGAATAGTCAATTTCCGGAAATTCTTCCCGCATTACCCGCTCAGCGGTTCGCCGCCACAGCCGACTCGGCTCCAACACATTGGCTTTATCCACACTTGTCAACTTGCCGCGTCGCTCACGGGCCAAGTTACCCGCCAAACGGACCACCCGTTCCACCTCGGGGACGCTATATTCCATCGTTGCAAAAGCAGACTCCACGCCATCACGGACGTTCGTACCCGACTCGCCAAAGTAAATTCCGCCGGTCAGCTCCCGCACAAACATGATGTCAGTGCCCGCCACAATCTCTCGCCGCAGCGGCGAAGCCCCGACCAGTTCGTCGAACGTTTGGATGGGGCGCAAGTTCGCGAACAGCCCCAATTCCTTGCGAATCCGCAGCAATCCCGCTTCGGGCCTGGTTTTCGCGCTGGGATCGTCCCACTTTGGCCCCCCCACGGCGCCCAACAAAATAGCATCCGCGTTGCGGCAGGCTGCGACGGTCGACGCGGGTAATGGATCGCCCGTTTCATCGATGGCGATGCCGCCGATCAAATGACGTTCCATTTGAAAATCGTGACCAAATTTGGCCCCGATCGCCGTCAGTACCCCTTCTGCCGCACTGGTGATTTCCGGCCCGATCCCGTCACCTGGCAACAACACAATCTTTACCGACACAATCTGCTCCACTAGTCCGATAGATAGAATGTTTACAAACGAGAAATTTAACACAGTCGCCACGTTTGGTCACTGTGCGGGATTTCCTGGTCATCGTGGAAAACAAACCACCTTTTCCGGGGTTTGTACACGAAGCGATGCCGATCAGCCGTTTTGAGCTGGAAGCGTTTTAAGTTATAATTTGGTTCCCCGAGGCAGATGTCCACCTGGTCTTTTAGCCATGTCGTACCTGCCCGCCCCCCCCACCTCGATATCACAGCCCCCTAGTACGCACGGTCGCTGTTTGCAAATCAAGCTGGATTGAGCTTTGCAGCAGACGATCCGGTGTGCGGTCTTAGAGAGGAACTCTGTGTCCGACAACACAAACCGTCGATTCAACCGTTCGCGTCTGGTATCCGTCGTCGCTGCTTCTGGTTTTTTAATCACAGCTGTCGGCTTTTTTTACGCTCGCAACCAGTCTGATGGTGCCGCGCTCAGCGGTCAGCTGATGTGGCAACAAGCGGTCCGCGAGGACTTGGAAATTTCCGTGATCGAGCGGGGCAACTTGGAGAGTCAAGAGAATTTGCAAATCCTCTGCGGCGTCGAAGATGTTCAACGCGATGGCATCAACGGGACACCAATTCAATGGATTATCCCCAACGGCTCAAGCGTGAAAGCGGGTGACTTGTTGGTTGAAATTGAATCCTCGCCGATGCGAGAACAATTAGACGAACAAATCCTCGAAGTGGAGGAGTCTCGCAGCTCGGCCATTCAGGCTCAATCCAACTATGACAACCAGATTGTGCAGAACGAGACTGCGGAAGCCGAAGCGCGATTGCAAGTTGAACTGGCAAAGCTAGATCTCAAGATGTTTACCGACCCGGACAGCGGTACTTACAAGTTGTCGGTCGAAGCGATTGAACGAACCATTGAAGACGTGAACAACGAAATTTTGGCTGCCAAGGCTGCTTTGGAACTGCAAGCGGACGATCGTCGTGGCGTCGAATCGTTGTTCCGGCTGGGCTACGCGAACCGAAACGAATTGCGACGGAGTGAGTTGAGCTACATGCAAGCGGAAGGCAAGTATGCCGCTACCTTAAACAAGTTGCAGACGCAGTACGCGAGCATGGAAAAAGCGAAGAACTACGAACGAAAAATGGAGTTGTTGACCTTGGAGGGAAAACTCCAAACCGCGGAGAAAAATTTGGAGCAGGTGATACGGAATAACCAAGCTCAAATGGACCAAGCGACGGCTGTCTTGAAGGCGAGAACGGAATCTTTGAAAAAAGACGAAGAGCGTTTGGCTCGCTACGAAGCTCAATTGGAGGCCTGCAAAGTTTATTCACCTCAAGCTGGCATGATTGCCTATGCGACGGACCGCAATGATGAAATTCGCGAAGGGGTGCCGGTGCGATATCGCCAGCATATCCTATCGCTTCCTTCGCTCAGCAAAATGCAAGTCCGCACCTCCATCCATGAATCGGTGCTCGATCAGATCGACACCGGACTCAAAGCGTCGATCACGGTTGACGCTTTTCCGGACCGCAGCTACGGGGGGACCGTGCAAAGTATCGCGGTCCTGCCGGATCAAAACGGTTGGCGAGGTAGTGACACAAAAGTTTATGACACCGTGGTCACCATCGATACTGAGGTCAACCAGATCAAGCCCGGCATGACGGCGGTCTGTGAAATTCATATTGATACGCTTGAAGATGTGGTCTTGGTTCCAATCCAGTCGATTGTCCAGCGTGATGAGCAAACCATGGTGATTATCCGCCAAGGTGATCGAGCGGTCATTCAAAACGTAACGTTGGGACGATCCAACGACACTCGCGTGCAAATTTTGGAGGGCATCGAGGCGGGCCAACAAGTCGCGCTCAATCCGGCTGTCGTCGTTGACCAACTTCTCAAAGAAGCGGCGGCTGCCTAGTCGGCGTCGAATCGATCATGTGGATTGCCACTCTCAAATTGGCGCTGCGAAACCTGCTGCTGCATAAAATGCGCAGCGCACTGACGTTGCTCGGAACGATTCTCGGCGTTGCCTCGGTGATCTCGATGCTATCGGTGGGTGAGGGCAGCAAGCAACAAGCTTTGGATCGTATTCGTGAACTGGGAGCCACGAACGTAATTGTCCGCAGTGTGAAGCCGGCAACGGACAACAGTTCGGCGAGCACATCCAATCAGGGCGTGCAAAACAACAATGGATTTCAAGTCAAAGCATACGGTTTAACGTATGACGATTTTCGCGTACTCGAGCAACTGCCCACCTGCGACGTGGCCGTACCGATGCTGGTTAATCGCCACGAGGCACATCATGGACGACGCCGTTTGAGTCAAGTCCGCGTGGTGGCGACGACGCCCGATTTGCCTCGGGTCAAGCGTTTGGATCTCGCTCGCGGTCGTTTCCTGAATCAAGAAGACCTCGATAAATTTGCCAACGTGGCCGTCCTCAGCGAAGGAGCTGCGACCGCTTTGTTTGGTTTCAAGGAGGCACTCGGACAACCACTGTTTGTCGGCAACGGTGTTTATCGAGTGATTGGCGTATTGATGCCGCAAGATAGCGGTCTAGCGCGGGCTGCTGGTTCTGGCACCGACGACCAAAATCGTGACATCTACATTCCCTTGACGTCCGCACGCAGCCGCATCGGTGTGTTGCAAAGAAGTGGTCCGCAAGGCAGCCGCGAGTACGAGCGCGTGGAGCTCAGCGAAGTGACTTTGGCGGTCCGGGGAACCGCGGACGACGACCAAGATCGCGTTCGCCCCACCGCCGCCATGGTGCGGTCATTGCTCAATCGCACGCACCGCCAAAAGAGCGATTTTCAAGTCGTTGTGCCACTGGAACTGATGGCGCAGGCAGAGCACGAAAAGAGGATTTGGAATCTCGTCCTCGGTTCGATCGCCAGCATCTCCCTGCTGGTGGGCGGGATTGGCATTATGAACATCATGTTGGCAACGGTTACTGAGCGGACACGAGAAATCGGCATCCGCCGCGCGATCGGCGCTCGCCGCCGCGATATCATCCGCCAATTCCTCTTGGAAACGACCGTCTTGAGTACCACCGGTGGCGTGTTGGGCATCATTCTTGGTGTCAGCATTCCAGTCGCCGTCACGTACGTGGCCGATATGCAGACAATGACCAGCCTTAATTCGATCTTTCTGGCGTTCGGGATCTCCGTTGCCACGGGCGTGATCTTTGGCGTCTATCCAGCCTATAAAGCAGCCGCGATGAGTCCTATCGAAGCTCTCCGGCAACAGTAAATCGCTGAGAACTGGTTGGCGCCACGTCGCTGCGATTTTGTTTCCCCAAAGCCATTGCATGCGTTGCCTTACACGGGAGGGCGACTGATCCCAGCTCCCGGAAAACACCTCTGCCGGAAAGCAACTCCCCCCGCGAAATAATCGCTATCTTTTCACCAGTTTCTCAGACTGTTCCCCCCAATGAGCGCAAGCACCAATTATTGCGCATGTTCCATCAAAGCGGGTTGAGCGGATGACCGATGCAACCGTTGGGGATAAGGGCTATTCGGGAACTCATGGTTGAGCAAACAGTTGGATCGTCGAAGTGCGTTTATTCTCGCCTGTGCGGGGCTGGCTGTCACCACGTTGTCGCTAGCCGGTTGCTCACGCCGTTATCATCGGCGAGACGCAGACCAACAGGTGCGTGAAATCCTCACCGAAAAAGATGCTTGCGAGCCGTACGACTTGCCCGCTGATTTCAACGTCTATCCCGACCCTAGGGCAAGGTTCAACGATCACGCAGATCCAGACTGCCCCGTGCTGCCAAACCCCCGGCCAACGCTGAATCAATACCAACTCCCACCGTTGGTTTCGGGGAATCCAGCCGCCAGCGATCTCGAGGACGGGACCACGGCGGAGCGACCACCTACCGAGGAGCTCTCCGCCGAGGAACTACCCGCGCCCTCCGCAGAGTCGAGCGAGGAGCTACCGCCTGGAACAGCCGAGCCGGAAGAAGCCGACACGCTGGACGAATCAGCCGATCGCGACGCGGGTGGGTTACGAATTGTTCCGATTCCCCAAGCAACCTGGGAAGACATTCCAGATGTTTGCCTGCCGCGGATGATTGAGTTTGCTTCGGTCCGGGAAGAGTACCGGCGCAGTTATTCGGCTCCGGTTCCCGCGAATTTAGCGAGCGATGCACCACGTTTGAGTTTGCCCAATGTGATGGAGTTGGCACTGATCAACAGCCGCGAGTACCAAACTCGGAAGGAGATTCTGTATCAAGTTGCTTTGCGGCTAACTCGACAGCGCTTTGAATTTCAGTTACGGCCAAGCCAATTCGGCAACGGCACCGCGGCAAATTATCGCTCGCTGAACTCCGCTGGCCGCCAGGTCAATACGCTGGGGGTCCCGACTCAGGCGGCGCTGACGCAAACCACCGCCACCGCGGGACAATTCCTCGCATCCTTTGCCAACAACGTGCTGTTGACATTTAACGGACCGCAGGGCTTCGCCGCCGACGTCAACTCGGAGATCCTGTTTGATTTTCAACAAACCATCTTTCAACGCGACATCGTTTTTGAACAACTCACCCAAGCGGAACGCGATGTCATTTATGCCTCCCGCGATTTGATTCGTTTTCGGCGTCAGCTGTTTCGTGACCTTGCGTCTCAATACTACAACCTGCTGCTGTCCTATCGCGCGATTGAAATTGCCTCGCAGGATTACTTCAGTAACTTGCGAGGCTATCTGCAAGGTCAAGCGGAGTATGAGTTTCGCGGCGGCTTGCCACGCGTACAAGTCGACCAGTTCGAGCAAAACGCGCTGCGGAGCCGCAGTGATTTGGTCAGTCGCTGTAATCAGTTAGAAACGCAGTTAGATCGTCTCAAACTGGCCGTTGGTTTACCTCCCGAGATGCCGTTGAATTTAGCGCTTGCCGAACTCGAAGCGTTATCAGCAAGTGATGAATCGACCGTAGCCCGGGAATTGATCAGCCGTGCGCGTCGTGAACTTGTCTCCCAAAAGCAACGTCGCCAGAGCGATCTCACGGCTGTCGTCAACGCCGCCAGCGTGTTGATCAATCGAATTGAAGACATTCGCAACCTCAGCCAACAACTGGAAACAAGCGAAAATTCGACATCCCCCGATAGTGCTCAAACACCGACGGGCCAGAACCGCCAGAGACCAAACCAGGTTGACGAGCAACGATACTTGAAAGTTGCCTACCAACTCTCGGTGTTGGAAGCAAAATCACGAGTCGACACGCTCCGCGGGGAATTGACTCGCGACCAGGAAGACGACACGGCGCTGCTAGCTCTGCAAGTATTCGGCAGGAACGTCGAATTAACTTCCGGCGTCCTGGAACTGGCGAGAAGATTGATTCGATATCGCCGTTTGACAAACGCCGGCGATCCGCTCACCCAGTTGACTGACGACCCGGCCCCAGGATTACTCACCACCCCGCCAAACGAGCGCCTCGGCGCGGCGCGTGAATATTTGGCTGAGTTGAGTGACGAATTGACCACCATGGAAGTCGAATTCGCCGACTTGGAAGCGGAAGCAACACTGCTTCGACTACCGAGCTATGTCGAACGGGCGGAAACGCTGCTGAGACAAGCCGACCAACTGTTAGGCTCGCTGGCGGCGGGTATCTTGCCCACCAATCCAGACGCATACGCAAAGTTGATCAACCAGACGGTCGACGACGCGATTCAATTGGCCACCGAATCGATCACAGCCAGCGGCGGCGGTCTGGGCGAAATTGATGTGGAAGAGGAAGCGGCGATGTTAACGGCTTTGGTCCAGCGATTGGACCTCCGCAACCGTCGCGGTGAGCTGGCCGATTCGCGTCGTCAGGTAAAATTTTCCGCTGATGATTTGCGTTCCATTCTTGACCTTCGCGCGACTCAGATTCTCCGCTCGCCGGGCGACGTTAATCAGCCATTTAATTTCTCTTTTGACGATAGTGAAACTCGGCTGAGCATCGCTTTGGATACACCTCTCAACCGGCGTCAACAACGAAATAACTATCGGGCTGCTTTGATCAACTACAACCAAGCGATTCGCACCATCATTGAAGCAGAGGATGGTATCAAGTTCGAGATTCGCGATGATCTCCGCGGCCTACGATTGCGTCGCACTCAATACGAAATCGGCGTCAAATCGGCCGCCTTGGCTTTCGAGCGAGTCTCCAGCACGCGACTTCAATTACAACTGGCAACCGGCAACGTCGTCGCCCGGGACTTTCTGGAAGCCCAACAAGACTACACTGCCGCGCTGAGCAGTGTTGCCAGCCAGCACATTGGCTTTATCTTGGATCGAGTGGAGCTGTTCTTCGATTTAGAAGCGATCCGACTTGACCAAGTTGGTTATTGGCCGGGCCTTCTCGACGAAGAAATGCAACCTCCGGTGGACACGAATTTTTTCGAGAATAATCCGCGGCCCTACGGTCGCCTGGTACCCCACTTAAAGTATTCTCCGGAGATCCGCAGAACGGTACGTTAGCTGGCTGCCGCACGATCCCAGCTTGCACCCGCGAGGCAAGCGATGGACAGGCTCCTTCAGGTTTTTTAGCTGTTGCGGCCATGGCAACAGAATCTTGAACTGCGTCGCCCCCAAGTGGCTAGAAAGACGCTTTCTTTGCGACAATAATGTTATTCTCGAAAATACTTCTGAATTACATTATCAGGCAGCACCAATCGGCTTCGCTCGAAAAGCAATTCGGCTGGTGATCTGCATTTGCAGCGGACGGCTATCGAGTGCTCATTTGATCATGCCGTGCACTGCAAAATTCATTGCCTGCTGCAAGCTGGCGTTAAGGGAACCATGGTGAGAAACAAACCTGTCAAACGTTGTACTAAGGTCGGCCGCCCGATAGTGAGAAGCAATCGCATGCCGCGGCTCGAACAACTCGAATCTCGCAGATTGCTGGCTGCCGATCTGCAAAATCCATATCAACGTTTTGATGTCAACCATGATTCCAAAGTAACGCCTCTCGATGCCCTGGCGGTCATCAATCTGCTAAATCGCAGCGAGGTCAATCAGCAGAACTTACGTGCTGGTTTTTTATCCAGACGTAAATGGCAATGAAAACGTTACACCTCTTGACGCCCTGGTTGTCATCAACCACCTCAGCAAGGGGAACAGCTGGATTGCTCCATCCCTGATTCACGACACCGGGCCGGACGGTGAAACCAACTTTGATCGCGTGACGAGCGACCACGGCATTCAAGCGACTTTCTCGAGTTCTGGCCTAACCGTCGAGCTGCAAGTAGGCGGAGCGAGCGGCGGCCAGTTCATCGATGTCACCGATTTTCTCGAGGGATCTGAATTATCGCTCCCTGCCGACACGCTTGATTCACTACTTGAAGCTCCGCTCACCGATGGCGAACATGAAATACTGCTGAGAAGCAGCCTTGGTGATTTATCGCAATTCACGATTACCCTCGATCGTCAGGGGCCGCAGTTGCTTGACACCGGCCAACCGCCGGTACTGCAACACCGCGCGGACTGGTTGGAGCTCGAGTTCGACGAACCGCTGGGGGCGATATCACTGCAGCCCGCAGATTATCGACTCTTTGGCATCGACGGCACCACGCAAGACGAAACGACGGAAGTTGAAATCACGCATGTCAGTTTGAACGAAGGTGGCTCGCCCAGGCTCGACTTAACGATGCCCCTTCCCAACGGCAGCTATCGCCTCGAAGTCTTGGCCGCGGCCGTGGACTTGGCCGGGAACAGCCTGGCCGTACCAAGTCGTGAATTTTCGGTAGACGCAATCACCCGCGTGCTGAGTGTTTCCCCCGAGCCGGGAGCCGCTTTGGTGAGTGTCACGCGGGATGTTGTCGTGCGTTTTGATTATCCACTCGATGCCAGCACCATCAACACCGACAATTTTCGCTTGCGAGCCAATGGTCAAATATTGGACGGAACCGCAACGGTATCTTCGACAGGACGGTTCGTCATATTCAAACCGGCAGCCGCCATGCCTCCCTCGACCGAAATCGAAGTCGAATTGAATGGTGGTGGAATAACGGATGTGGATGGTAGTCAAGTTGATTTGAACGGTGACGGTCAACCAGGTGGCAGGCTGCAGTCCTATTTTCGCACGTTGCCGATGACGCGCATTCCCAACACCAATGTCTTCGGATACGTGCGAGATTCCGTCACTGGCGAACCGATTGCCGGGGCCACCATTCGAGTCGACGCGTTTCCAGACGCCAACGTAGTCACCGATAGCAGCGGGCGTTTTGAATTAGTCGACATGCCTGCGCCCGATTTCTTTGTGCACATCGATGGTCGAACCGCACAACCTACCGCGGCCGGACGCATGTACCCGAACGTTGGAAAACCATTCCACAGCGTACCGGGGGAGACCGTACAAATTGAAATGGACGGAGAGCCGTTTGACATTTATCTACCAGCGGTGGCGGCAACCGATGTCGCAGCGTTGTCAGAAACAGAAACACGCCAAGTTGGTTTTGGCGCAGGTGGCTTGGACGACCTAGAGACAATACTCCCCGGTATTTCCCCGGAAAGACTCGGTTTCATGCAAGTGGAATTTACGCCGGGCGCTGCCGTCGACGCGGTTGGTCAAGTAGCCACGGAAGCTGTGATTATTCCCGTAGCACCCTCGCGCATTCCCGCTCCGTTACCTCCTAACCTAGAGCCCAACCTCGTCATCTCCATTCAAGCCGGCAGAAACCTGTCAGAGCCAAATAACTCCGTACCCGCCGTCCGCTTTGATACACCGGCGCGAGTTACTTTTCCCAACACTGACAATTTACCGGTGGGCGAACAGACGCTTATTTTCTCGTTCGACCATGATGCTGGGAAATGGATTGTGGTTGGCAGCGGGACGGTGGTCATAACCGACTCGACCGACGAGCAAGGAGAGCCGATTACAGCCATCGTTTCCAATGGTCCAGCGATTCAAGCGCCCGGTTGGCATTTCACGCAACCGGGAGTCACGGTGGATGTCAATCTCCACCAACCCTGGCAGGACGGCTTGCGGGAAGCTCGTGAATCCTATTTAGGCAAAGTTGACGATCAACTTGCCAGCTTTTTTCCAGAGCTAATGAAGATCAATGCCGCGATAGATCCAGTGTTATTCAAGGAGGCGAGTCGGATCGTGCAAGGTGTAGATTTTGCCGACAGAATGCGCGACTGTGAATTTCGCGGCCAGTACCCAAGTTGCTGGGATGTGATCTTTGCCGCTGGTCTCTCAGTGGCAGCAGACATTACTCGAAATCCATGGCTACAGGCAGCATCGACGCTCGACAGCGCATTGGGTGTGATTCGCACGAATCGCGAGGTGGAGACAATGATTCGTGATTTTGAGCGAGCCAAACAAGCGGCGGCCGAACACATGGCTTTGATCGAAGGCATTCAAGATAGCCTGGATGAGATCGAAGCATTGAACAATGACATGCTCGAGGGTCTCAATGAAATGGCCGCAACACTGGAACGAATGCATCAACAATTAACTGACTTTGAAAGAGAGGCAAACGCGATTCTGGACCGGATCGAGGCTACAATCGGCTCCAGGGATAGTTCGGCGCTGTCCACCCCCGAGGGACAACAGCAATTCATCGACGACTTGCAAACCAGCCCCAGTGGAACTCCGGCAGCCAACACCAATGAGATCGTCCTGCCTCCCACGCCGATAGTTCCGCCAAACACTTACGCTCCGGCGGACAATCCTCCCACCGAGTCGCCGACTTCGCAGCCCGAAGTTGTGCAAGAATTGACCGATCAACGTGAACAGGATGGGCAGTCAATTACCTATGTGCCGGCGCCCAATTCAGTACCTGAGGATGTTGGTGATACACTTGCCACCGCTCATCTGCTGGATATCCCGGCGGATGACGGACGCAGCTTCGATAGCCTGCTGGGAGACAACCTGGCTGGGGAAAATGATGTGGATCTGTATGCTTTCGACGCAAACGAAGGTGACACGATCAGCGCTGACTTGCACCGCCTGAATGCAAAGCTGGCACTTGCAACGCTTCGCATCTTTGCCGCCGACGGTAGCGAGCTAACGCGAGACACGGAATCGGGCTTGGGCAGAAATGCGAGCGTCCCTTTTTTCCAACTTTCCACAACGGGGCGCTACTACGTGGGCGTTTCCAGTTACGGGAACGACAGTTATGACCCAGCGGGCACCGGCGATCGGACGGGTGGTAACTTCACCGGAGAGTACCGTCTTTCGATTCGGCGGTGGAGCGGCGACGTCGCAAACCGCGTTCGCATCGACAACGCGTTGGTCAGCTTCGCGCTGTCCGCGGAGGCGGTGAGCGAATCGCTCGAAACCGGCTTCTACACTCGCCCCAGCGAGCAGATGGAACAAATTCGTGGCATCATGGAACGGTTCTCGGAAATAACCACAATGCCGCTAATGCAACCCGCCATGGTTGCCATCGAAGATCAGCAAGGCCAGATTGCAGTCCGAGGCAAGAGCAGCGTGAACGGTCAATTCAGCACGATCGTGGCCAGCAATTCCAGCATGAGGTTGCTGGCTTACGACCCCCAGCATGATCTGACTTTTTCGAGACCAATAGAAACCGGCAACAGTGGTTCGACAGTGCGAATCCCGTGGGCCATTTTCGGTACCGACAGTTTTACTGATAATGACGGCGATCTACTTTCCGACGTCGCCGAAATAGTCGTTGGCACTTCGTCGCAAAACCAAGACACCGACCGCGATGGCATCTCCGATTTCACCGAGATCCAACAAGGCATAGATCCGCTAGGTGGACGAGGTTTTCCGACTGGCTTGATCGCCACTCAAGAATTACTGGGACCAGCTCGGCAAGTGGTCATTGCTGGAAATCCGCTAGAGTCACTCGGCCAGACAGCGTACGTTGCGACGGGTGATCACGGGTTGGCAATCTTGGATGTCTCGGACTTTGACCTGCCGATCGTGCTGGGGCAATTAGACCTGCCAGGTAACGCCATCGATTTAGCAGTCGATACAACCTCGCAACGAGTTGCCGTAGCAACTGAGAGTGGGGGCCTCCAGTTCATTGACGTGTCCAATCCAATGGCTCCAGTCGTCGCCAATTCAATTTCAACTCCGGCTCACCAAGTGCTGCACGTCGATGGGAAATTGGCCGTCGCCGGTGGTACCGAACTCCGTTTCTATACGATGCAGACGGGAGAATTGCTCAGCGAGTCGAACCCCACCAGTCACGCGATCACCGGTTTGGCGCAACATGGCGACTATCTTTACACCATGGACACCCGGCGTCGCATGACGGTCATTGACATCAGCAATCTACAGCCCCAAGTCGTTGGGTCGATTCAACTATCGGCCGGCGGGGGCCAGCTTTTTGCGGGACCCGATTTTGTCTTAGCGACGGTTGCAAACAACACGCTCGGTGGATTCGTCACTGTGGATGTCAGCGACCCTGCGCAGCCATTTGAAGCGGCCCCCAGCCAAGCACCGCAAACGAGCGCTCCCGGCGACAGCCTCGTGGCAAACGGTTCCGGACTCGTGCTGTTGGCCGGAATCGCCGATCGTCAAGCTGGGAATCCCGCCCTCGTGCAACTCGTTGACTGGAATTCCACGACTGCGGACGAACAGACGTACCGTGAATTTCCAAGAATTGAATTGCCCAGTAGACCAAGTTCCATCACTCAACACTCGGGCATCGCCTATTTGGCAGCAGGTGAAGCGGGGCTATTGGTTGTAAACTACCTACCGTTCGACATCCAAGGCGAGGCTCCCAGTATCCAGTTTGAAGTTGAGGCTCCTGATTCCGAACCGCAAACTTCTGGTCTCCAAGTCGACGAAGGTACGCTCGTCAAAATCCTCAGCGAAATCATCGACGACGTGCAAGTTCGCGATGTGGAATTACTGATCAACGAAACGGTGGTCCGCCGGGACACATCGTTTCCCTTTGAATTTGATTTTGTTGCCCCAAACCTTGAAGAGGCCAACGGAGAACCTCTGCGAGTACAAATGCGAGCCACCGATACGGGCGGTAACGTCACGCTCTCTGATGTCCGCTCCGTTACTCTGACCGCCGATACAACGCCGCCCATCATTCAATCGATTAGCCTTGAAAACCAACAGGTTGTTAGCAGCCGTTTCCGCACAATCGCAATGTCCTTTAATGAGCCGATCGATGCAGGGTCTTTCAGTCTCGCGACCGTGGGGATCACCAACATTGCGCCAGGTGGTGCAACCACCACTCCCTCAGCTGCTCGCTTCCGTCTAAACAACCGCGAACTCTTGCTCACGTTTCCCGCACTTCCTGAAGGTCAATATCGCCTGGTCGTTGATCAAGCGGGCATTCAAGATGTTGCCGGTAACACCATGTCAGGCCCCAACCTCACGCGCGATTTTGAGGTGGTTGCCGCCACGGCAATTTGGAGTTCTCCGAACTCAGGTCAATGGAATGATCCAGCCAACTGGGTCGATGGGAACGTACCCGACAGTGAAGACGATGTCCATATTCCGGCGCTCGACCCTGACGTGCTTATCACGATTCCCAGCAACGGCATTTCAATTCGCAGCCTCTTCATCGCGGGCGATTTCCAATTCAATGGAGGGCGCTGGGAAATTTCAGAGACTCTCCAAGTTGAAGGTCAACTGACTCTGGCCGGCGGAACGCTGCAGGGGGCTACGCTTTTGCCCAGTCGTTCGGGAACGCCAACCCTGGTTACAAGAAACATCACGTTGGAACAGATGGTCGTCGAAAGCGAACTCCTGGTCGCCGATTCGCCAACCATTACCCTCGATAACTCGAGTCTAAACGGTACTACCAGTGTCAATGACGGTGGCTACTTGGGCCTGGGAGGGACCTTTCAATTGTCTAACATCGATGGACTCCAATTGGCAGGCGATGAAGTGCGGCTGATTGGAACCCTAGAGCTTGGTAACCAGGAACTTGTGAATGGCGACCGCTTGGGAGACTGGCGAATGTTTGGTGGCACGATCAAAAACGGGACCATCTCGGGCACACCACTGGTTGCCTCCAATCGCTCGTCCAGTCTCCTGCAAGATATCACATTAAACAGTGACTTGATACTTGCCAGTGATCGTTTGCGGATCGCCGATAGCCTCACGCTAAACGGCACCATGCAAGTCGATGGCAACAGCGAAATTTATTTTGTCCGGCCGCCGAACAGCAGTGACGCGATTACCCAAGTCATTGATGGCAGCGGCACGCTACTATTTTCCAACCGCGTCTCCAACGCGGATAACGTTGTTCTAATTGAGGATAATATCACGCTGGAGATTGCCGCGGGAATGACGGTCTCGGGCGGAAATGTCGTTTTTCTACGACGACAATTACCATCCGTCCCAGACGGCGTCACCCTGATTAATCGGGGTACCATTGAGGCAAACTTACTCGATCTCAATAACCCGCTGCGGATCGACACTACGACCTGGAAAAACTTGGGCACCATGCATGTTGTTGAGGGGGCAGGTATCGAACTCGGAGGCACGTTCGTGCATGCGGATCTTGGAGACTTCCAAGCGGACGGCGGTGCGGTAGTCCTTAGCGGCACGCTGAACCTCGACGGCGATACCCTCACGACCGGTGGCAGCTACGGAGAATGGCAACTGCTTGGCGGTGCGATCCTTAGTGGCACCGTCAATGGCAGCCCTATTTCCTTCTCCAACCGCTTTGAGAATCTTCTCCAAGGCGTAACCGTCAACTCGGATTTGATAATCGCCAATGACCGTCTGCGAATCGCCGATGGCCTCACGCTCAACGGCACCATGCAAGTGGATGGTAACAGCGAGATCTATTTTGTCCGGCCACCAAATAGCAGTGACGCACTTACCCAAGTCATTGACGGCAGCGGCACGCTACAGTTTACAAACAACGTCTCCAATGCAGAAAACGTAGTCCTGATTGAGGATAATATCACCCTAGAGATCGCCGCTGGGGTTACGGTCTCCGGTGGAAATGCTGTATTCCTGCGGCGACAATTGCCGGCTGTCCCAGACGGCGTCACCCTAATAAATCGCGGCACCATTGAAGCAAACTTAATTGATCTCAACAACCCGCTGCGGATCGAGACCACAGCGTGGAAAAACTTGGGCATAATGCATGTTGCTGACGGAGCAGGTATTGAACTCGGAGGCACATTCGTGCATGACGATTTGGGCGATTTCCAAGCTGACGGCGGCTTGGTAGCACTCATTGGTATACTCAATTTAGACGGCGATACTTTGACGACCGGCGGCAGCTACGGAGCATGGCAAATATTGGGTGGTTCGATTATTGGCGGTACCGTCAACGGTGTCCCATTGACGTTCTCCAACCGCTTCGAAAATCTGCTTCAAGATGTGACCATAAACTCGGATATGGTCATCGCCAATGATCGTCTTCGGATCATTGACGGTCTGACGCTCAACGGCACCATGCAAGTGGATGGCAATAGTGAAATTTATGTTTCACGGGGCGAGGGTGGTAGCGACGCCATTACCCAGGTCATTGATGGCAGTGGCACAATACGATTTTCCAATAATGTCTCCAACGCGGACAACGTTGTCCTGATCGAAGACAACGTCACGCTGGAGTTAGCCGCAGGCATCACGGTTTCCGGCGGAAATGTCGTTTTCCTGCGGCGGCAGTTACCAACCGTCCCCGATGTCGCCACCCTGATCAATCGGGGTACTATTGAGGCAAACTTAATCGATCTCAATAACCCACTGCGGATTGAGACCACGTCCTGGACGAATTTGGGCACCGTGCATGTTGCCGAGGGAGCGGGAATTGAACTCGGTGGCACGTTCGCACATGGGGATCTTGGTGACTTCCAAGCGGACGGCGGGGCGGTAGCACTCAGCGGCACGCTGAACCTCGACGGCGATACCCTCACGACCGGTGGCAGCTACGGAGAATGGCAACTGCTTGGCGGTGCGATTCTTGGTGGTACCGTCAATGGCAGCCCACTGTTATTCTCCAACCGGTTTGAAAATCTGCTCCATGGTGTGACCTTCAACGCCGATTTGTTGCTTGCCGGTGACCGTTTACGGATTATCGACGGTCTAACGCTCAACGGCACCATGCACGTGGATGGCAACAGTGAAATTTACTTTGCACGCGGAGATGACGGCAGTGATGCGATCACCCAAATCATTGATGGTACCGGCATGCTGCAGTTTTCTAACAGCGCCTCCAACGCCGATAATTTGGTCCTAATCGAAGATAACGTCACGCTGGAGTTAGCGGCAGGAATCACGGTCTCGGGTGGCAATGTCGTTTTCCTGCGGCGACATTTACCAACCATTCCGGATCTCGCCACAATGGTGAACTATGGCACCATCGTAGCGAACCTCTCGGGCGACTCGATCCGCATCATGGTCAATGTGTTAGATAATTTTGGCCAACTCGACGAAGAGGATGGTGGCAGTCTGATTATTGACTTGCAATAGCCACTGGCGAAACTTCCGGTGCCAACCGGCTAGTCGCGAATCACGATTTTTCGCGTGGGGTTCATTCCCAACGCGGCCAAGCCGGCTATGAAAAAGGCTAACGCACAAGCAATGAATACAAACGACTGGCCGTAGCTGGTCGATTCACCGTAAGACATCAAATATGGCACCATCACCGAAATTGCCGCAGCCCCCATATTTCCCCACATGTTGGCCCAACCAAAAACCGTGGCTGTCGATCGCCCACCCACGTCTTGCATAAACGCCCAAATCGAAGGATTTCCCACGTCATTCAAAAAAGAAACCATCGCACAGCAAATCACGACCGCAATCGCCGAATCAAAAGCGATGCAACCGAGATAAGACAGCCCCGCCAACCAAGTCGCAATCGTGATGGGAAGAATCCGGCCAAACCGTATCCCAATCATCCGCACACTCGCGTCGGTCGCCCAACCGCCCACTAATTGTCCCAACATGCCCATCGAAAGCACCACTGTCACCATGATCGATCCCGTACGATCGGGGACTTGTTGGACATCTTTCAAGTAGGTCGGCAGCCAAGTAATCAAAAATGCCCAACCAACGTTAATGCAAAACTGCCCCAGCGAATTCAACCACAAACTGCGGCTCGTCATGCAGGCGAAAATCACTGACCAAAACCCTGCCGGAAGCAAGTCCTCATCATGGTCATCGTGCTCGCCAATCCAGGCCCTCTCCGCCTCGTTACAACTGGGATGCTCCGCGGGACGGTCACGCACGATCGAATAATATGCGAGTCCCACCAGCACACCAAGAATGCCATACAGCCACATCGTCGGACGCCAACCTCCCACCGATAAGATCAGCATGGTGGTTAACACCGGCGCCAACGACCCTCCCAAACGGCCGCCAAACGAGACCAAGGAACTCGCCTTGCCGCGTTGCGATAGGGGAAACCAATTTCGCACGACCGCGCTGCTCGTCGGGTAAGCGCCAGCTTGAGCCGCACCAAAGCCAAACCGAGCCAGCATCAATCCGCCTGCTCCCGTCATCAGGCCACTCAAGCCAGTCAGCGTTGACCAACCTAAGATGTAGCCTCCCAACATGCGCCGCGCGCCCCAACGATCACTGATCCAGCCAGCCGGCACCTGACACAACGCATAGGTAAAGAAAAACGCTCCCAGAATCCTCCCCACCGCTTCGTTGGACAAATCCATATCGGCTTTAAAGGAGTCACTTTTCACCACCTCGCCCAAACAGACGCGATGCAAATAGAGCGTAAAAGCCATCAACACGCTAATCGCGATAATCCGATAGCGGACTAGGGAGGGAGGCGCAGCGTGCTGGTTCATCCAGGTGATCTCGAAGGGCTGAGCGGCGAAGGAAAGCTGTCGCATTCATCCGCGACTCAAGCAAGAATATCAGAAATCACGTGGCCGTGAACATCGGTCAATCTACGATCGATCCCGTCGTGGCGAACCGTGAGCCGCGTGTGATCAATACCCAGCAGGTGCAGAATGGTGGCGTGAACATCGTAGACTTGCGTGGGATGATCGCGGTCCAGCGGCTTATATCCCCATTCATCCGATGGGCCATAAGTCACACCGCCACGAATCCCGCCGCCACTGAGCCAATTGGTAAAGACGTAGGGATTGTGATCGCGGCCCAGACTTCCTTGCGTGCTCGGCATGCGTCCAAACTCAGTGGTCCACAGCACGATGGTATCTTCCAACATGCCGCGCTGTTTGAGATCGCGCAGCAATGCGGCGGTACCGACCGCCATGCCACGGGCCAACGGGCCGTGATCGCGGGCTAAATTTTCATGACTATCCCAATTGCGACGCGGAAAACTATTGTCGTTTCCCGACCAAATCTGCACAAATCTGACCCCACGTTCCAACAACCGCCTGGCAATCAAACATTTGCGTCCAAAGTATTCAGCTTCCTCAGCGGGATTAATCTCACTTGCGTAAGTGGCTCCCAAACGGTCCAGCCCATACATCTTCATGATATGCTTGGGCTCTTTGCTAATGTTCAACGCCTCGGGGGCACTCAATTGCATCCTGGCTGCCAACTCATAGGATCGAATTCTTGCCTCCAGTCGCGAATCACCTGGTCGCTCGCGCATGTGCCCGCGGTTGAGCCCGGCCAGTAACTCCAGGCCAGCTTGCTCACTGGTCGCAGTGACGAATTCTGAGCGGGGATGCAGGTCCTCAATGGGGTTCGCTCGTTGGGGAAAGATTGCGGTACCCTGCGCACTGGCGGGTAGAAAGGCCGAACCCCAGTTCTTAGGACCGTTGCTGGCGAAACCGCGATGGTCGGGCAACACCACGAAGGTCGGCAAGTCTTCGTTAATCGCCCCCAGTGCATAACTGATCCAAGACCCCATGCCGGGAAAACCGGGGCGGTTAAAACCGGTCGCTTGCAGATAGGTCGCTTGGGAATGAACTCCCGTGCTGGCTACCATGTTATGAATGAAAGCAATATCGTCGACGCAGGCACCCAAGGGCGCGACGACTTCGCTGAGTGGTTTACCCGACTCTCCATAAGGCTGAAAGGCAAAAGGAGATTGCATCCAAGGGCCCAGTCCATTTTGGAAGGCCTCGACGTGTTCACCAAAATCTGAAGCTTGACCATGGAGTTTGCGGAGCGTGGGCTTGTCGTCCCACAAATCAATGTGGCTGGCTGCTCCGGCCATAAATAGCTGGACAACCCGCTTGGCCTTGGGAGGATGATGCAACACGCCCATCGCGCCTCGCGGCCGCCCCGCTCCGCCACCATCTCCCAATTGCCCGCCGCGCCCATCGGCCGCCAGGCTGTCGCGTCGCAGCATCATGGCTAAAGCCAGACCACCCAAGCCGCCTATCGAGTCGGTAAGAAAGCGACGACGCTGATTCATTGGTGCATAGCCTAATCGATGAATACGAATTCACTTAGGTTGAATAAAATACGACATAAGTTGGCCAGCCCGTGACGATCGGCATAGGTGACCAAATCGTCCAGTTCACCTTGTGCCGGCTGACGTTGCACGACCAACCGAAAAGCATCACGAACCTTGTCGCGGAGCGTGAGCCTTTCGGCATCAAGTCGCTCGGCAAAGCGATCCGCCATGACTAAGTTGAATTGGTTGTTCAACAGCGACAGTGCTTGCAACGCCGTCAAAGTTTCCTCGCGTTTCGGCGTGCTCTGTGAAGAGTCCGCACAGTCTAGCGTAGTCATCCACGGGTCTGGTTGCGAGCGGACAATAAATCGATAAATACTGCGACGGTGAGAACTGGGGTCTGCATAGTTAAATTTATGATACTGAAAATGTGGAGAATGCTCGGTCTTTTCCAGCCCGAAAAGATAATAACCGGGGCCTCCCATTTTCAAATCGAGCGTCCCACTGACGACGAGAATCGAATCGCGAATCTCTTCAGCCGTTAACCGCCGGCGGTTCATCCGCCACAAATAACGATTGCCACCATCGATTTTGGCTTTTGCCGGATCATACATCGAGGCTTGCCGATAGGCCGCACTGTTGACAATCAAACGATGCAACTGTTTGAAGGATTGACCGCCGTCACGAAATTCACAAGCCAGCCAATCGAGCAACTGGGGGTGCGTGGGGAGAGCTCCCATTTTCCCAAAATCATTGGGTGTGCTGACAATGCCCACGCCAAAGTGATATTGCCAAACGCGATTGACGATCGAACGCCACACCTGAGGATGGTCTTTACGAGTCAGCCAACGCGCCAGTGCCGCGCGGCGTTCCCCGTCACTGGCTGATGGACTCAATTGCCACGCAAAGTCATCACCAAGTGGTAAGACCCCGGGAACGGCTGGCTGCAGCGGCTGAGTCACTTCGCCACGATGCAGCACTTGCACGTCGCGGGGCTGGCCACCGGTGGGCTTAAAGTTGCCTTGCGGAGCAAATTGAGTCGTCGCGGCGTAGACCAAACGCCCCGGCGGAAGCGACTGAAGCTCGCGTTCAGCCGCCGCCATCTGTTCAGCCAGCTCACTCCTCCGCTGCTGACGCGCGGGTGTTTCCACGAGCCGCAAAATCTCCGCTCGCGACACGGTTGCCAAAACCAATGCCTCGGCCACCGCAGCATCCCCGTAGTGAGGCCACTTGCCGTCAGTAAGATTTGCTCGGCTCCAACGCTCAGGAGCCTCAATCGAATCGCTGGCCAACACCTGACAACCAATGGCCAATTCAGCACCATCGGCCCCGACCGCTCGCAGCTCCGCCAAGGCAAAAATATAGTCTTGACTGCGCTCGGCCAGCTTTGTGGCCGTGACTCGAATCCAGCGGACGTCCATTCCCAGGCCAGCACTGACAAAAGGCTGTAAACCGCGGTTGGTCCAATCGCTTTCGCTCTGATCGGCGACCATTACCCAGGTTCGCTCGTCGGGGGGTTGCTGTTCTCTTGCTGGCTGGTCTGCAGTCCCTGGCTGGTCTGCTGCGACCTCGACTTTGAACCGCAGCGGGAATCCAAACCCTGCCCCAATCCCGGCAAAGTCATCATGGCAAGGCTGCAGCACGATCTGCTCGAGCGGTTGATTGGATCCCAGATCGACCGTCACCGACTTGGTTGTTTGCGGCTCTGCAACGATCTGACTGTGGTAACCGTGAGCGGGTTGCTTGACCAATTCAACTTGCTTCGACAAGCGATCGATCGTCAGATTCAGCTCGGCGAGACGTGCTCCTCCCGCCTCGGCAATCTCGTCATGCAACGCTTCCAATTGCTCGCGGGTCTTGGTTACCAGCGCATTTAATTCTTGCCGGCGTTGTTCGATTGCGGGATCGGTGTCATAGGGCCGCGGTGCCCGGTCAACGGCCGCGAACAACGCTTGCACACCGTAATAATCAGCTTGGCTGATCGGATCAAATTTATGATTATGGCAACGCGCGCACTGTATCGTTGTGCTGGAAAACGTATTTAGTGCGTTGGAAACCATATCATCGCGATCGAGGTTTCGGGCGACCTTGCCATCGATCTTACTCTCCGGCACTTCAACATGCCCGATAAAGTCCCAAGGCCCCGCAGCGATGAAACCTAACCCCAAGATGCCATCGGGGTCGCCTGGAAAAAGTTGGTCGCCAGCGAGCTGTTCTTGAACAAAACGTGAGTAAGGTTTGTCAGTATTAAAAGCACGAATCACATAATCACGATATGGCCAAGCGTGTGGGCGAAGCTTGTCCTTATCATACCCACAAGTATCGGCATATTTAACAACATCCAACCAGTGCCTCGCCCAGCGTTCGCCGTATCGTGGAGAATCGAGCAAACGATCGACCAACCGCTGATAGGCGTGGGGGTCAGCATCGTTAGCGAATTGCTCAACTTCTTCAGGTGTCGGAGGCAGGCCAGTTAGATCGAACGTCAGACGCCGAATCAAACTACGTGGATCTGCCGGAACCGATGGCGTCAATCCTTGCTCAACCAGCTTTTCCAAGATGAAAGCGTCAACTGGATTTTGGGACCAGTCGTGCCCCGTTTGGCTCGTCGAGACCGATGATAAAACGTCGGCAGGTAAAGCCTTGAAATCCGGCACCGCTGGCCGCGAAAGCGGTTGGTAAGACCACCAAGAGAAATCATTGACCTTGGCCGCTTCGAGCTGTAACGCTTCAGGCCAGGCGGCACCCTGATCAATCCATTGACGAATGGTTTGAATCTCGTCATCGCTGAGCGACATGGCCCCCTTAGGCATTTCGGCCTGCCCATCGATCGGCGTGATCAATTCAACGAGGTAACTGTTCGCCGAGTCGCCGGCGACAACGTAATCCTCAGCAAGTGCGGTGGCGGCAGTTTGCAACGAGAAGCCACCTTTGTTGTCCTGATCATTATGGCAGTGCAGGCAACGATGCTCTAAAATAGGCACCACGCGTTCGACAAAGTTGTCCCCAGCCGTTAGCAAGTCCGTGAAAGTTACGAACAAGATTGGCAACCAGAGGACTCGACATGCGAAAGGGTTGGGGCAGATGATGATCATTCTCGCAAACATGGATCTCTGATCGGACAGGCAGGGTGCTTTCAGTCGGACAGGCGGGAATTCCATGTTAACACAATCCAACGAAGCATGCGTCAATGATCGAGAGCCGCGACCAGCCGCGACCGAATCCATACGCGAGCCCAGACCAAGTCCCTTTGCGGGGCTACTGGTGGCGTTTTCGCCGAGCCTTGGGGCGAGCCGCTCGCTATTATCGCCAGCAAATGCGAAATGATGGTATTTCCAAAGGCCAAGAAATTGGTGCTTGGCTGGGTTTGGTCCTGCTCTTGTTGCTCACCGCGACTTTACTGCTGACCGCCACGCTTACCGTCGTGAATAAAATCGTGTGACCAAATCGTTTAACCGTCAGCCGGAGGCGCACGGCAGTATCATGTAGGAGAGAGTACGCCTGCGGCTGACTGTTAAACGAACCGAACAGGCGTTTGCTTAAGGCTTGATGCCCATGTCTTTCATCATCAGCTGTAGATCTTCCCAAGCCGCTCGCTTGGCCTGGGGTGTGCGGAGCAAGTAATCAGGATGATAAGTGACTAAGACTTTGCTGGAGCGATACTGATGAAAGACTCCTCGTAATCTACCGATGGAAATTGCCGATCGGAGCAAGGCACGGGCGGCGATCAACCCCAGGCAAACAATGTACTCCGGCTGAATAATCTCCAATTGCTGCTCGAAGTAACCGCGGCAGTTTTCAACTTCCACCAGCTCCGGATTGCGATTGGCGGGGGGCCGACACTTGACCGTGTTGAGCAGGTAAACCTCTTCCCGCTGTAATTTGCAAGCTTCAATCATTTTGGTCAGCAACTGTCCCGCGGGTCCGACAAAAGGACGCCCCTGGCGATCCTCCTCGGCGCGTGGGCCTTCGCCAAAAAAACAGACCCGAGCTTGCCAGCTTCCTTCACCAAAAACCGTATGCTTGCGAGCAAACGCCAGTTGTGGACACCGCGTGCAAGCGGCCACCGTGGATTGGCAGCTGGCCAATTCCGCTTGTCGCTGCTCCAGCCCCAGCTGGGGCAATGAATAATGACTGGGCCCTTCGATCACGGGGGCCACTGGGGCCAACCGACTGCCGACAGCCGCGGCGGGCTGTTGGCTACTGGCCGCGGGGCGGGGAGGGACGGCCGCAGGCTTAGCTGCAGTCGGTTGGGCAGTCGGCTGAGTGGAACCTGGCGGTGGCGCCACCGCGGGTGGCGTCGCTTGCGTGTCGGAAACGAGCAACTGTGGGAACTGCTCAGCCACCAGGGCGCAGGCCTGATCAACGTCGACTTGTGGCAACTGGCTTATCCCGATCCGCTGCAGGTGCTGGAGCAGCCCCGCAGTCGCCTGCCTGGCCAACCAGGCGTCGTCGTTCGCTTGCTCACTCATTTCACATTCCTGTAGAGGCACCACAACCTGGAGAGTCACCACGAACTGGAGGAGTACTACGGTTCGCGGATGGCTATCGTTTGCAGAAGCTTCAGTTTGCCATCAACGACTTGAGCAGTTCAACGGCGGCGCCAATTTCAGCCAACTGACGCTGAGGATCCTGGGGAATTTCACGCTCGATCGTCAGCGGTCCGTCGTAGCCAATTTTTTCCAAAGTTTCCAAGTAGGCTTTCATGTTGACTTGCCCCTCGCCCAACGGCACTTCGGCGCCCCAGGTAACGCCCGGCTGGTCACTCCAGGTGCCATCCTTACAGTGTACGCTGCGGACGTGATGGCCCACTTTTTCCAACGCGGGAATCGGCTCGCCGGTCCCATACAGAATCATGTTGGCCGGATCGAAATTCACTTTTAAGTTATCGCGACCGACCGCTGCGATAAAGTGCAGCAACCCGTCAGCGGTCTCTTGGCCAGTTTCCAAATGTAAATATTGGCCATGCGCGGCGCAGTAATCACAGAGATCGGCCGTGACCTCTAAGATCCCTGGCATCTGCGGGTCATCGGCCGCTTCGGGGACGAAACCAAGGTGCAGAGCGACCGCGTCGCAGTTGAGCGCTTTGGCAAAGTCGGCGATGCGCTTCATTTCTTCCAAACGGCCGGCCCGAGTCGCTTCGGGTACCAAACCGATCGTCCGCACGACGGTGGGAATATCGGCATAACTCTCTCCCGCAAAACCACCGAAAACTGCCGTCAACTTGACATCCATGGCGTCCAACTGGCTGCGCAGTTCAGCCGCTTTCTCAGGTGTCCGCGATTCGGGAAGCGGGGCGTGCAGCTGGATCGTCGGTACCTGCAGTTCGCGGATGACTTCCCACCGCACACCCAGGCCAGCATCCACGCTGGCAAACACACCAATCGGCCAAGTTTTCATCTGAAGGGGTCCCCTTGCTTGTGGTCTTAAAGCTTGCTTGCTGTCGTTCTCGGTAGAGAACCAGGCAAGAATTTAAGCCATCGCAGCCCGCTCGCCGACCCTGGGCTGGGCAGAATTTCAATCAGCCGCCGAGTTTGCCTGCTGGAATTGTGGTAAAGCCATAGCGAACTGCCGCCCCCAAGAAGAGCTTGCCAGCTCGAGCTTACCGGCTAGAGCTTAAAGGGACCATCGGCCGCCTGCATCGGCACGTAACGGTAGGGCGTTTCCAAAATTAAAGCGCACATTGCCGTGGTATACAGTCGCCCTCCGACGTCCCCGTAGCGATCAGGAAAATGCCAAGAACCCTGTTCGTGACCTTGACGCGCTTGGGTCGCCACTAAGTACTCCTGCAACTTGCGAGCAAACTCCATTCGCCCCACGTGGCGACCGTGATGCAAGCCGAGCATGGCGTAGTAGTTGTAGTAAACATCAGTCTCGGAAGGCCCCGCCTCGACAATCCGATCAAGCCCCTCGCGAATGGTGGTTTGATTCGGCATGTAGCCAAAGTAGAGCTGCAACAGTAAGCCGATGGCCGTGGTCGACAAACGTGGCTCGGGCGAGTTGTATCCGTATCGTCGCAAGCGGTCAGAGGCCAGCGTTTCGACGAATTTCTGCGCCGCCGGAATTAAGTCCGTGGGAATCCCCACGCCCCGTTGTTCGGCTGTTTTGATGGCGATAATTTGCCATGCTGTCAGAGTAATATCAGGCGGACCGCCCGGCAAATATCCCCAGCCTCCCGCAGTGTGCCGTGAACCGAAGCAGAAGAAAGCCGTCCCCTCGGCCAGCGGGCGCAGCTCCTCATCGCAACTCAACACAAACGCTTCGGCGATCGCCAGAGTGGCAATTCCGTGGCCGTACATCGACCCATTTTGCAAATCCAATCCCAACGAGGTCTCGCGAGCTTGGCCTTGCAGGTAATAAAGCCCCCGCCGCACCTGTTCGGCGTAAGGCCCCTGCTGGTGCGTCGAGCCGGCACCCATGAAGGCCAGCATCGCCAAGCCAGTCGCGGCGGTTCGGGGGATCGGTGCGTCATCGGGATTTTTCCGTGTGTGATCGCACTGGCCGGCACATGGCCCATTCTTATCGTCCAGCCGAAAACTCCAGCCACCATCGTTGTGCTGATGGAGAGCCAACCAACGCAATGCTTGCTCCAGGGCGTCCTCGGCTGCCGCGGTGGTATCGCCCGCAGCCAAGGCGGCAGCCCGGCCAGCCGCACTGCGGTCGCCCAGTTTGCCGCCGCTGAATTGACTCATCAGCGACACCTCGCGACCCTGCTCGAAAACTCGCTGGAACAGGCTTTGCCCGACCAGTTCCTGTCGGCTGTCGAGCGGATGCTCCAACTCCACCAAAGCCGTGAATTCGACCTCCTCGTCAGCTAACAACGCCTGCTCAGGGTCATCAGTCGTTTTTGCATCCGTATCGCTGGGCAATGATTCGCTGACGACCATCTGCAGCGCATCGGCTGGGGTCTCGACATCGCGCCAGGTTGCCGAAATAACTTGGCCACGGTCCCCCGGCAGACTTTTGAAGGTCAAGAAAGCTAATAGCAGCACGATCGCCATGTGAATGATCAAACTGACCAACCACGAGGGTACGCGGTCATCGGTCAGCAGCCGTCGGGACTCGGTCGACTGTGTGGCCTTGGCCTCTAAGGAGCGTAAGCGGCGTTGGCCGAGCGAGTCCAAGGCAACTTGTGGAGCTGTTTTTGCGTGCAAAGTCGCCCAGCGGCGCGAAGCCAATTTGGCCGCCCGCTCGCGAGCAGCCTGCTGCTGGTTCAGCTCCTCAATCCGCGCGCTCGTCCGCCAGCGAGACGACGAAACAGGTTCGTCCTCCGACGTCGCGGGGGGTAAATGGGTTGCCGAATTGCTCATCAAATTGAGGCCAGTGCGAACGGAATCTCGACACTGGACTATAGCTCGAACACCCTGATGAGTCGCAAATTAATGCGGTTTTTTCCCCCTTGAAACCTGCTCGCAAACTCGTTGGCCGGCAACGCCTCACCACACCTCCAGTTCGACCTCGAACGTGCCCGGCGGGGGAATAATTGCCGCGTCGGCGAAGGGAGGCGGGCCGGTTTGCGAGCGGGCCCCTTGAGAAAAGCCGTATTCTTCGATCGGAATACCGATCAAGTTCCGATCGAGCACTCCGTTGGAGTTTTGATCATGAAAGGCGGAAATCGCGACGGGGTAGCCTGCTGGCACGGCAATTTCCCAAGACGCTTGGTTGTCCTTAATGGTGAGCACCGCCTTCTCGTCGGCATAATCAGGTTGATTGAAATAGCCGGGTGTGCCATAGACGGCCATGCGAACTTTTCCCTGCCCGTTATCGATTCCCACCACGGTGATCTTTAGCTGGCTGATCTGGTCCGGATCGAGTGTTTCAATTGAGGGGGGAACTTCGCCGGCCGACGCCACTTCGGTGTCGTCTCGCAGCTCCTCGCCCTCAGTGGCTAGTACTCGCGCCCTTTCCTCAGGGGGTATTGCCAGCATAATGCCCCCCACCACGAGGATAATGCCAGCAAATAAGAGCAAAAAATTCCCATGGTTTTCTCGCCACAATTGGCGAAAATTCGATTCCGTTCCGGAATAAGCACCATCTGTCATACAAAAGACCGCAGGAAAGTTGCAAAAAAGGTGGGGAGATTCAAGCTTGTTCCAGAGAGCATCGGCTGCGACAATCAACTCGGTAATGGATTACACGATATCTTAGCAGGTATCAACTGTTTATGGATGGACGGTCGAGGACGACGACGTGACTGCGGCGTTAGAAATCATCGAACTACGCAAATCGTACGCCCAGGTCGCTGCGCTGCGCGGTGTTTCCCTGCGATTAGAGGCGGGCGAGCGGTTAGCTTTGCTGGGCCCCAATGGTGCGGGAAAAACGACGCTCATTCGCTGCATCTGCGGGTTGACTCAACCGGATAGCGGCGAAATTAAGTTCTTTGACGAACCGCTGCCCGCTCGTGGCGGACGCGAGGGTTTTGGGGTGATCCCTCAAGACATTGCGCTCTACGAAGATTTATCGGCCCGTCAAAATCTGCTGGCCTTCGGACGTTTCCACGGCTTAACCGGCTCGCGGCTAAAGGATCGAGTCGGTTGGGCGTTGGAGTGGACTGGTCTGGAGCAGGAGGCAAACTCACAAGTCGGGACCTTTTCGGGCGGCATGAAGCGGCGAATCAACTTAGCCTGCGGCGTGCTGCATTCCCCCCAAGTAGTCCTTCTCGATGAACCGACGGTGGGTGTGGACCCGCAGAGTCGCCAGCGAATTTTTGCGATGCTGAGTCGACTCAGTGACGAAGGCACTTCAATTCTTCTGACCACCCATCACCTCGACGAAGCGGCGGACCAGTGCGACCGCATTGTGATCATTGACCATGGCGGCGTGGTGGCTAACGGGACGCTGACCGAGTTGATTGAGCGAACGGTTGGCAGCAGTCGCAGGGTCCGGCTACAGGTTGCTGAATCGGTGCCCACACCGCTCCCCGGCTGGCATTTGGAACCAACTACCGGGCGGCTCGCCACAAGTGTCAATCACGTCGCCCGCGAGCTGCCGGGGATGCTGCAAAAGGTTCATCAAGCTGGCTATACGATCGACGATGTGGAAGTGCAAACCCCTTCGCTGCACCACGTTTTCCTGCACCTGACCGGTCACAACCTGCGAGACTAAAGCGGTATGGTTTGGACTATTTTTCGCGTCGCGCTGACTCGGTTGCTGCACAATCGTGTGGAATTACTGCTGACTTTTATCGTGCCGATCGCGTTCTTCAGCATCTTTGCGGTAATCTTCGGTCGAGGGCTGGGCGGCTCCAACACACCTAAAATTAAAACGGTCATCGTTGATACGGTATCCAGCCAGCAAAGTGAATTTGCGGTCGATAAGCTGCAACAGCTGGACAGTTTGCGAGTATTCCAGCCCACTAAATCCGATGCTCCCTTGACCGTTGCCCAAGCGGAGAATTTGGTCCGCCGAGGTATGGTTACGATCGCCGTGGTGCTGGAACCGGCAACGGCCGGCGACGCCTTGTCGTCGGCCAACAACGCTCTGCCAACACTGCGAGCCAGCTTGCTGTTGGACACCTCCGATCAAGTCGCCAGTCAAATGATGACGGCGTTGGTGCAACAAACACTGAGCCAAGCTAATCAATTGCCGCAGCCGGCCGCCGTCCGCTTTGCCGCCGCGACTTATCGCCCTCCCAACAGCGAAATGCTCACCGGCGAAACAATCAGCGCCGCATCTCAACTGGTTGAAGTACCAAATCTTGCCTTGGTGGATAGCGTCGATGTGTTGAGTGAGAGTAAAGCCAATCCGGTGGTTTCGATGTATGCCGCCGGGATCGCGGTGATGTTTCTCTTGTTTGGTGCCTCTGGCGGTGGTGCTTCATTATTGGAAGAACGTGAGAACACCACGCTTGAACGCCTGCTCACAACTCGCCTCTCGATGGACCAGCTGCTGTTGGGAAAATGGGCCTATCAAACAGCCCTCGGTGTGATTCAAGTTACGGTAATGTTCATTTGGGGTTGGTTGATATTTCAAGTCGATCTTTGGAGTCATCTTGATGGTTTTCTGCTGATGACCGTGGTCACAGCCGGAGCCGCATCCAGCTTTGGACTGTTACTTGCCACAGTGTGTCGCACCCGAGGCCAGCTGAACGGAGTTTCAGTGATTCTCATCCTCACGATGAGCGCGTTGGGAGGCTCGATGGTACCACGCTATATCATGAGTGACGCGATGCGTGAGACGGGACTTTACACATTCAACGCTTGGGCGCTGGACGGCTATGATAAAGTCTTTTGGCGTGAGTTGCCTGTGGCCGACCTGTGGCCTCAAATCTGCGTGTTAATGCTGGCCAGCGCGGGCATGCTGCTGGTTGCCCGCTTGTTGGCTATTCGTTGGGAAACGAACTAAGTCGCGGTTAGCGGTTTTAACGCTAGCCACCGTTCTGTTGCACGCGATCAGTTCGGATCAAAACGGGAACCGCGGCCTAGCGGCCAAACGGCTAACGGGAACCGCGGCTAACGTCAAAGCGGCTAACTCAGGCACTACAAAACTTCGTAAACTTATTCAATGCGATAGACAGCTTTGTCGGTGCGCAAATAAAGCTCACCCTGCACGACGGCGGGCGACGCTAAGATGCGTTCATCCATCTCATTGGCAGCCAGTTCGCGGAATTCTCGTCCGGCTTGCAAGACGCGCACCACACCTTCCTCGCTAGGCAAGTAGATTCGCTCGCCAACCAACACGGGAGAAGCCGAATACTTGCCTCCCAAGCGTTGCTTGTAAACCTGGTCGCCACTGACGGTCTCGAGCACGGTGAGAATCCCATCGTCACTGACGACGTACAGCAACCCTTCGTCAGCCAACAGGGAAGGCGTCTTCGGCGCGCCGCGGTCGAGCGTCCAGCGAACGTGCGTGTCGGTGACATCGCCTTGACCGCGAGGATCAATCGCCATCACTTGCGTCGGCCCGAAACCGGTACCGATAAAGACCAGCCCGTCGGCGTAGACCGGTTTCGGCACCACGGAATAGCCGTCATAACGAATTTGCCAAATGATCGAGCCATCCTCGGGATTCAAAGCGAGCACGCAATCGCTGCCGGGGCAAATGACTTGCGTTTGCCCATCGACGTTGATTTCGCTGGGCGTACAAAACGAAAATTTGCGAGCCGCGTCGACTGGCCGGTCTCGTTTCCAAAGCACCTCGCCGCTGGCGGCAGACAGCGCCACCACGTAAGCCGAATCGGCACCGTCACACGTAAAAATCAAACGGTCACCCACCAGCACCGGCGAGCCGCCATTGCCATGCACGGGCGGGAAACGTAAGTCGCGGTTAACCCACTGGAGCTTGCCGCCACGATCTAACGCGGCAGTTCCTTGGTAACCGAAGTGCACGAAAATCTGTTCCGCCGATACCCACGGGGTGGGGCTGGCGTGAGAATTCTTGGAATGAATGCCCGGCGAGTCCTCCGCTGACTGATCAAAAACCTTAATAGTCTCGCGAAGCTCGCCCGTGTTGCGATCGAGCCGATAAAGCACAAGTGCTCGCGCTTCCGCCGGGGCGCCCGGAACTTTTTCGGCTCCCGTGATCAGCACCTCGTCGCCGACCACCACTGGACTCGACCAACCGCTGCCGGCCAGTTGGCTCCGCCAAGTCACCCGCTCGCTGGTCGACCATTTCAGCGGCGGCAACTCGTTGGCCGCTACGACCACCCCATCGCCCGCTGGCCCCCGAAATTTTGGCCAATCGGTATCGCCCGCTTCATTGGCCACCGCGCCCGGTGATCCCCAGCCGCAAAGTCCGCATAAGCCGCAAAATAAGAATTGAGTTAGCAAACGACGCATGATTGTCCTTCGTCAGGGCGGTAAAAGGCAAGGGAAAACTTCATGGCAACCAGCCGAAGGCTGCAAATTATAAGGCATAGTTGATTGATCATAGCTCGACCAATGGGGGCGAGTTCACAGCAACCGCGCGCGTCAATCAATGTCGAACCCCAAAGCGTCGAACCCCAGATCATCGAATCTCGAAGCGTCGGACAAGCAAGCCTTTCGGGCCGATTCATTGGCGCTCGGTGTCAGTATTATGCTTGTGCTGACAATCGTCCAGCGCGCGATCGGATTTGGTCGCGGGATTTGGTTCTGCCAACTACTCGACGACGCCACGCTGGGGCAATGGGCGATGGGCTTCGGCTTCGTCACGCTGGTAACTCCCGTTTTTCTGTTTGGCCTACCCGGTTCCTTGCCGCGGTTCGTCGAGACCTACCTCCGCCAGGGGCAGTTACGCTCCTTTTTGGCCCGTTTGTTGGGGGCAACCGGCCTCGTGGTGGCAATCGGGATCGGGCTGCTTGTCCTGTTCCCAGCGAAGATCGCCAGCTTTGTGTTTAACGATGCTGGTCAGCCCACACTGGTCTTCTCCTTGGCGTTCGCGGCGCTGGGTGTAGTCGTTTTCAATGTCACGAACGAAATCGTAGCCGGCTTGCGATTGATCCGCGTGTCGTCGATTTCGCAATTTTGCCAAAGCGTGCTCTTTACGCTACTGGGTGTTGGCTGGCTGTCATGCGGGGGAGGTTTAGGCGGATTGTTGGTTGCTTTTGGGCTAGCTTCGCTGCTGGGGGCGACCCCCGCTTGGTGGTGTTTGGCGGGCGGCTGGGAAGCGGTTGAGCGAGCCGATCAGCCCCTCGAGGCGAGCGGCATGTGGCGGCGATTGCTCCCCTATGCGGCTTCCATTTGGCTGATGAACCTGCTCGGCAACACGTTTGAATTGAGCGACCGCTATATGCTGTTGCACTGGGCCCCCGGGGATGGCATCACGGGACAGCGCTCTGTCGGGCAATATCACAGTGCTATGATCATTCCAGCATTGATGTTGAGCGTCGCCGGGATGGTATCCAGCGTGCTGCTCCCCTATTTATCATCCGACTGGGAACAGCAACGACGCGCCGCGGTGGTGGCGAGGTCGCGCGAAGCCTTAATGGCAACTTCGCTAGTTTTCACGACCGGTGCAGCGTGCGCGTTGTTGCTGGCTCCGATTCTCTACGGCGGTTTACTCAACGGGGTTTACGACAGCGGTCTGAGTGTGCTGCCGATCTGTCTGACATTTTGTATTTGGTCGGCCCTGACGGTGATCGCGCAGACCTATTTGTTCGTCGCCGAGCGGGGGCGTTGGGTGGCAACTTCGCTAGCGATCGGGTTGGGAGCAAATTGCCTGCTCAACGGTATTCTAGTCCCCCGCTGGGGACTGAGTGGTGCGGTCTGCGGCACCATGCTGGCGAATCTGGTCGTGTTGTGCGGGATTTGGTGGTCTGGCAGCAAATTCGGGCTGCCGGTGGACCGTGCCACGCTGTGGATGACGCTGTTGCCGGCCAGCTTGCTGGCGGGGGGCGGTTGGGCTTTGGGATTCGTCCTGCTGATCGCCCTGTCAAGCCCCGAATTGCGACGATATTTAACAGATCTGTGGCGACTGGCGGGTTGTCAGTTTGGGGTCTTAGCTAGATAGTGTTCGGTGTCGCTTGATGACACATCGTAAACATCATCCATGTTGGCTATACCTTACCTGCCAGTTTGACGGAGAATGCAACTATGGGCGTGCTTGTCACCCAAAAAGCCCCCGACTTCAAAGCCCAAGCGGTCATGACCGACGGCTCGTTCAAAGAAATTTCGCTCAGCGACTACCAGGGCAAGTATGTCTTGCTATTTTTCTGGCCGCTCGACTTCACTTTCGTCTGTCCCACCGAGATCATCGCTTTCAGCGACGCGACAGCGAAATTTGAGGAGTTGGGAGTGCAGATTTTAGGCGTCTCGATCGACAGCCACTTCACGCACCTTGCTTGGCGAAACACACCTCGCAATCAAGGTGGTATTGGCGAAGTCGCTTATCCGCTCGTGGCCGACATGAACCGTCAAATCTCTCGGGACTATGATGTCTTGTTAGATGCTGGTATCGCCCTTCGCGGTCTTTTCCTGATCGACAAGGAAGGTGTGGTCCGCCACCAAGTTGTTAACGATTTGCCCCTCGGCCGTAACGTCGACGAAGCGCTGCGGATGGTGCAGGCGCTGCAGTACTTCGAGAAGAATGGCGAAGTCTGTCCAGCCAACTGGCAAGAAGGTAAATCGACGATTAAGCCCGACGTGGCAGGCAGCAAAGAATTCTTCAACGCCGAATATTGATTTCGGTTTGGTCGCTTGACTCAATCAGCCGCTGTCGCGCACGGCGGCTGATGTTAGCTTACTTTCCGCAGTTGACTGAGATAAAAATGCCACAACAGTCGCGTCGCCGCACTCCGCCAGGGACTCCACGTCGCAGTTAACTGATCCAACTCTTGTTGGCCCGGTCGGGCGGCCAACTTCAGCAACACTCGCACCGCCTCCTGAATTCCGATGTCACCTCGAGGCATGATATCACATCGCAACAAACACTCGGAAAGATAAACGTCGGCGGTCCAAACCCCGATCCCTTTCAACTTCGTCATCTCGGCACGGACCGCGTCATCGGGCAACTCCGCCAAACGCTCAAAAGAAAAATCTCCCGCCACGATCGCTTCGGCCAACAAGCGTACGTAGCGACATTTCTGCCGCGTGAAGCCCAACTCCTTGATCTCACTCTCCTGCATCGCCAAAATGCCGGCCGGAGTGACTTGCCCAGCAAGCCTAGCTTGCAAGCGTCCAAACGTGGCGTTGGCCGAAGCCAACGAGACTTGCTGTTCCAGAATAATGTGCACGGTGGTCGAAAATCCCGGGGGCCGATGCCACAGCCCGGGATATCCGTACTTGTCCAAAACCAGCCTAAACACCGGTTCCCGATCGGCCAGCCAACGGCAAGCGTCCTGCAACCGCCGCTCGGTTAAGGTCAATATTTCGGGCCGTTTCGCAGCACTCTGTTCATCCATGCAATTGCTCTAAGTAATTGTCCGCTGTGCGGCGATGCTGATCCAGCTTGGCTCCCATCCGGTTCAACTGGCTAACCATCACGCGCATCCGCGGGTTGCCATTAAAGAACTCCCGCTCGCGGTCGATAAACCGCCAGTACAGAGCGTCCCAGATCGGACACCATTCACCCTGACGATAATCGCTCATCTTGCGAATGTAAGCCGAACCACTGATATAAGGCTTCGTCGTCATCAGCCCACCGTCAGCATGCTGGCTCATCCCATACACGTTTGGCACCATCACCCAATCGTATGCATCAATGAACAACTCCATAAACCATTGATAAATCGCATTCGGCGCGATGTCGCAAAGTAACATAAAGTTGCCGAGCACCATCAATCGTTCAATATGATGGCAGTAGGCATGTTTCAAACACCGCTGAATGCTATCGTCCACCGGTAAAATCCCAGTGCTGCCGGTGTAAAAAGCTTCTGGCAACTCACGCGTTAGATTCCAAGCGTTGGTGGTGCGTTGCTGAGCACCAACGTGCAGATAAATCAAACGAATAAATTCCCGCCAACCGATCACTTGGCGGACAAATCCTTCCAGCGAATTTAAGGGGACTTCATCATTGTGAGCCAACGCGGCATCGACAACTTGTTGCGGCGTTAGCAAACCGATGTTTAACATCGGCGTCAGCACCCCGTGAAAAAGAAAAGTCTGCTGGCTGGAAATGGCGTCTTCATAGTCACCAAACTGGGCTAAACGCTGATGTACGAAGTTGTTCAACCAGACGGCCGCGTCGTGATGTGTGACTGGATAGCAAAAAGCGTCGACATGGCCGATCGCGTCTGGAAAAGCGGATGCCACGTAACGTTTGGCTGCGATCACGCTGGGTCGCACGCTCGGTTGCGGCACTTCCGGAATGGTCAAACCGCGGGGCAACTTTTTGCGATTATCCGTATCGAACGTCCATTTGCCTCCCAACGGCTTGCCAGCTGCGTCTAGCAACAAACCGAGTCGCTTACGTTGCTCGATATAGAAACTGGTAAAGTGATAATGCTCGCGGCCCTCCCAACGGCTGAGTACCTCTTCGGGAGTCAAGAAAGCGGGATCTGGAAGCCAGTCGACTTGTACGCCCGCAAGTTGACAACCGGCCACCACACTTCTCGTCAACCAATCGTCAGTCAGCTGGACAATGCGTGCTTGATTGACTGAGTCCCTCCGCAGCAGCTCCCCGATGTCGCTCGATTGCGGTATCTCATTGGCCTCGATGGTGCGGACCGATTTTCCTCGGTCGCGGCATCGGTCGGCAAACTCAGTCATCGCCGCTCGGTGCAGCACTAATTTCTGGACGTGAAAATTAAACTGCGAAAAATAGAGCGGGTCCTCGACCAAATAAACGTGATCGGCAGCCTCGACCGCTGGGTGGCGAGCCCAGAGTTGATGAGGATAAACGATTGCCGCAGTTATTTTGGGCATGGCGTCGGCAGTTCGAGGGAGTTTGTAGATGGATGGTTAGCCGTGTTTGGTCGACAATCGTAACCAACCTCGCCAAAAACGTCCTGCGGGAGTTGACCCCCACGGCCGGTCAATCGATTAAACTGTGACTCTCCCCCGGCATCCTTCATTAACAACGATTGAATCATCATGCAACGAAGAAATTTTCTCGCCACCGCCACCGCCGCCAGCACCGCACTTTGGTGGGAGGCTTCGCGAACTCAAGCAGCTGAAACACGCCAGCTTTCCCAAGGTGAGGTTATCTTGTTCCAAGGCGACTCGATCACCGATGCGGGCCGCGACAGGAAAGCTGGCAGCGCGAATAAAGGGCTGGGGAAAGGGTATCCCCAGCATATCGCCTCGGCACTGCAGGCTGAGCATTCGCAACTTGAATTGAAAATTTACAACCGCGGCATCTCGGGCAACAAAGTGCCCGATTTGGACCGCAGATGGCAAGCTGATTGTATTGATCTGAAGCCGAGTATTTTGAGCATCCTGATCGGCGTTAATGATATTTGGCACAAGTTAAATGGCAAATACGACGGCACGGCGGAAACGTACCGCGATGGCTTTGCCGCCCTGCTGCAACAGACCCGTAAAGCGCTCCCTGAGGTCACCCTGGTGATCTGCGAACCGTTCGTGTTAATGAGCGGCACGGTGAAAGCAAACGAATCAAAGTGGTTTCCCGATTTTGCCATCCGCCGTGGTTACGCCAAGACGGTCGCCGAGCAGGCCGACGCGATCTGGGTCCCCTTTCAAACCATGTTCGACGCGGCGGTGGCAGCTGGCACCGACCCATCCACGCTGGCCGGCGATGGCGTCCACCCCACGCAAAGCGGCCACGCGTTGATGGCCAAAACTTGGCTGGAGACCGTCGGCATCAATACGGCTGGGTAACCTCAGCCGAAATCCGCGAACTCATCGAACTCACTGTGACGGTCGGGCGCTTTGTTGTGAAACCGGGTGTAATCCTTTTCCCAGGTTAATTCGACTTCACCGACCGGACCGTTACGTTGTTTGGCGATGATAATTTCTGCCAACCCAGCAAACTCTTCGCGCTCTTCACCGCGGTGATAATATTCTTCGCGGTGCACAAACATGACTACGTCGGCGTCTTGCTCGATGGCCCCTGACTCCCGCAAGTGACTGAGGCGGGGACGGTGATCTTTGCTATCTTCCGCTTGCCGGTTCAACTGGCTGAGGCATAACACGGGGACTTCTAATTCCCGCGCCATGCCTTTAAGGCGTCGCGCGATCTTGGCCACCTGTTCCTGCCGCGGATCGCGGGGGTTATCAGGCTCAATTAACTGCAAGTAATCGATCACGATCATGCCAATGTTGTTATCGTGCCGGCGTTTAATCCGCCGGGCCGCGGCCGCAATCTCGCTGACCGTACGACTTGGCGAGTCGTCGACATAGAGTGGAGCGTTGCTGATCTGATTGGCCATCTCGCTGAGCCGGATCCGATCGTCGTTACTGATCGTGCCGTTCCGCAAGCGGTGGCCATTGACGCGAGCCAGCGAACAGAGCATCCGATCGGCCAATTCGATCGCCGACATTTCCAAGCTGAGAAACAGCACCGGCGCGTTGCCTTCGATGGCCGCGTGCTGTGCCATGTTCATCGCCAGGGCCGTTTTTCCCATACTGGGCCGAGCCGCCAAGATGATCAATTCATTGTTGTGCAGACCGCCCGTCATGTCATCGAAATCGACAAAGCCAGTTTCGATCCCGCCGTCGACATATTCACCTGCCAAACGGGCGTCGATCCGGTCCATCGCGTCATGCAACACGTCGCTGATCGCGTGCACCGTGGCGCTGGAACGGCCGTCCATGATGGAAAAGATTTTCTGCTCCGCCTGAGCAACCAAATCGCGCGGATCGTGCGTCTGTTCGTAGGCGTCGGAGAGAATTTCGGTGCTGCGTTCGATCAGCTTTCGCAAGGTGGCTTTCTCGGCCACAATTTGCCCGTAATAGGCAGCGTGGGCCGCGTTGGGCACCGCTTGGCTGAGTTCGCCGAGGTATGCGGGCCCACCAATTTCTTCGTACTGTTCTTTTCGTTGCAGGCGTGCGACCAACAGCTTGATGTCGATTTTTTCGCCATCGTCGTACATCTCACGGAGCACCGCATATAGCTTGCGGTTGGCATCGTCGTAAAAATCATCCGCCCGTAGGATCACCGCTACGTCATCGAGCACCTCGGGCAAAATCAAGATGCTGCCGAGGACACACATCTCGGCCTCAACGTCAAAGGGAGGCTGGCGTTTAAGAATGTCGGCCGTGCTGCTCCGCTTGGGCCGATCGATGCGCCGCTTGTTCTTTTGGCCGGCCGAGTCGTCATTTCCTGTGATCAAAGTAGAGCCACTCCGTTGAAAGATCGACGCAAAAAAGTTCTGCTCTCCAGGCAGCGAGCCCCGGAGACGATGGAAGAGTCCGAATCGTGGCCGACGCAGGAACGGATTGCAACCACTGCTCCTCTGAACCTTCCTCCTGACGTCTAATCTAGCCCATAAACGCTTCTGCTTCATCGGCATTGCGGTTGTGGAAAATACGTCAAAATTAACCAAACCCCCACGTTCCGCTAACTTGGCGCAGTGGACGCCAGAGCTGATAACTGAGTGAATCGCCGAGCGCCCCGCGATGAGCTGTGTAATTTTCAAAAAGTGCGTCTTCCCTTCATTTTCCGCCTCGACGCCCAGCGAATTTCCATAATTTTTTTTCAGAAGGTCAGCAACTGATGCGTCACATTGAAGAGCCGTTCGACATCGCCGTCGTGGGAGCTGGAATTGTCGGACTGGGCACCGCTTGGGCGGCCGCCAAACGGGGTGCCAAAGTGGCTCTGTTTGAATCATCTCCCCGCGCCTGCGGGGGCTCGGTGCGGAATTTCGGCATGGTCTGGCCAATTGGGCAGCCGGCCGGCGAACGTTACGCCACCGCCGTCAAGAATCGGGATTTGTGGCTGTCGCTCGCGGCTCAGGCTGGCCTGGCGATTGATCGCTGCGGTTCGCTGCATCTTGCCCATCACGAAGATGAATGGGCCACCTTGCAAGAGTTTGCCAATGCGCACTGCGATCCACGGCAACCGCTGCGGTTACTCGGACGAAGGGAAACCTTGGCAGCAACCTCAGCCGCCAATCCTGACGGCATGTTGGGAAGCCTGCAGAGTGACGATGAGTGTCGCGTCGATCCTCGTCAAGCGATCGGCACGATCCCCACCTACTTGGAAACCGAACTCGGGGTGCAGTGTCATTTTGGCACGACCATCGCGGCGGTTGAGGCGGGTGGGTTGATCAGCAGCGACGGCTCACGCTTCGCCGCTGACCAGATCGTGATTTGCAGCGGAGCCGATTTTGCCCGCCTGTTTCCGCGCGATCACGCGGCCAGCGGCTTGTTCCCTTGCAAACTGCAGATGATGCGGACAGTGCCGATCCGGTCGGCGGACAACAACGGCTTTTGGCGACTAGGCCCCCACTTGGCCAGCGGCTTGACGCTGCGACATTACGAAGCCTTTGCCGCTTGCCCGAGCCAACAGCGGGTCCGCCAGCGGATTGCCGAGCAGGCTCCGGAACTGGACCGCTATGGCATTCACGTGATGGTCTCGCAATCGCTCGACGGGGAACTCGTGCTGGGCGATTCGCATGAGTACGGTGCCGAGATTGAGCCTTTTGATAAAGCGATCATCGATCGACTGATGCTGCGTGAACTGGCCAAGGTCTTTTCGTTACCAACTTGGGAGATCCAGCAACGATGGAGCGGCATCTACGCCAAACTACCCGACCGTCCCTACGCGGTCTTCCAGCCTGCGGAGCGTAGGAATGTCACAATCATTAACGGTTTCGGCGGTGCGGGGATGTCGCTGAGTTTGGCTGTCACCGACGAGGCGGTCAGCTTGCTTTTGGAAAAGAAGATCCCCGCTGCGAAAAATGTCATTATTTGATATGCTCTGGCTACCGGTTGTCAGTGGGGACATCGGTGGTCGGCTCGACAACGTTTCAGTTGGTAATTTATGCCCGTTTATGTTTTTGGTCATCGCAATCCTGACACCGACGCGATTTGCGCGGCAATAGCCTACGCTGATTTCCTTCGCCGCTCACGCTATCCGGATGCCGTGGCGGCATGTTGCGGAGCCCCCAATCAACGCACTGAATTTGCACTCCGCAAAGCCGGTTTGTCGGCACCTCGCATCATCATGGATGTCCGTCCGGAGGTGGAGGATGTGTGCCGGCGTTTGACCATCAAAGTGCGTCAGACCGACGTGTTTTACGACGTTTACCAAGCGTTGCACAAAGTCGAAATGCGAGCCGTCCCGGTGCTGGACGACAAAGACGAACTAGTTGGCCTTGTAAACCTGCTCGATTTGCTGGAGCTAGTTTTCCAAGGGGGCGTTGATCCGATCGAGTCACGTCAAGTTCGCAGCCGCCTGTCAAAGATCTTGGCTGTCCTCAACGGCACGTTTCAGCACGCCGTCGACCCAGATCGCATTGATGAATTAATCGTTACGGTGGGAGCGATGAGCGCGGGTGGTTTCTGCGAGCGGCTGGAAAAATTTCCCGCTGAAAAATTACTCGTCGTTTGTGGCGATCGGCCCACAATTCAAGTCCCGGCCTTGGAGATGGGGGTGCGAGCCATCGTGGTTACCGGGGGCTATCGTCTCTCCGATGGTCTGTTGCAATTGGCCGAAGCCCGCGGCGTGACGGTGATCAACAGCCCCTTTGACACCGCCACGACGACGATGCGAATCAAGGCCGCGCGAGCGATCGACGAAGTCATCCGCAATGACTTTATCTCGTTACCGGCGAAGATGCCCGTGGCCGCCGCGCTGCAACAAGTGCTCCGTTCCCCGCAAGCCATTTATCCGGTTCTGGACGGCAAGAAATTAATTGGTGTGTTGAGCAAAAGCGACTTGCTCAACCCGCCTAAACCGAATCTCGTGCTCGTCGACCACAACGAACTCTCTCAAGCCGTGCAGGGTGCGGAGGAGTCGAATATTCTCGAGGTCCTCGACCACCACCGGCTGGGAGGTTCACTGCGTTCCACCGATCCAATTCGCCTGACGATGGAGCCAGTCGGTTCCACTTGCACCTTGGTCGCCAGGCTGTTTCACGACGCCCAGATCACGCCCTCTGCTGGCATCGCGCTCTGCATGGCCTCGGGTATGATCAGCGATACCCTGCACCTGCGTTCGCCCACGACAACTGATATCGACCGGGAGATGCTCGATTGGTTACAGAAGTATTGTGATGTGGAACTGGGTGAGTTCGCGCATCAATTCTTCCAAGTTGGCTCGGCCCTCCGCTCCTGCTCGCCGGAGCAAGTTGTGCGTGAGGACTGCAAAGAGTTTTCCGAAGCGGGTCAAAGGTTTTCGATTTCGCAAATCGAAGAGATTGGATTCGATCTCTTTTGGCAGCGGAAGGATGAACTTTCCAGCGCCCTCGATGACTTGGCCCAGCAACAAGGTCTAGACTTTTCCGCTTTGCTGATTACCGACATCGTCAGCAACGGCAGTTTGCTGTTGATGAGCAGCGAGCCTGAGGGTTGGGAAGAAATCAACTACCCGCAGCTTGAGGACCGACTCTATAAGCTCGATCAAGTTGTCAGCCGCAAGAAGCAATTGCTGCCTTTGATCATCAATTTGATGGGAGCCAGTCCCGTGGGAAACTCGGACTTCAACAATTGATCGCGAGCACCTGGGCGATTTCCAACGAGGCATAATTTCGCAGGTCAAAGCCCGTAGGACGGGTCTCCCAAAGCAAACGCATTAACACTGAGGGGCCTGATCGCTCCGCAGCAGCTCTAGGACCTGCGGCGTATCACTCAAGGAAGCGAGCACAAAATCAGCCCCCGCAGCTCGCAGTTCAGCGGCCGATTGCGTGCCCGTGGAACACGCGAGCGTGCGGGCTCGAATGTGTTTGCCGCAGGCGACATCCAGATCGGTATCGCCAATGATCCACACTTGCTCTGGCGAATGCTCGCCGTGCATTTTCCGCAAAACAGACACCGCCTCGCTCGCCAAGTCGCACCGATCGTGTGAATGGTCACCGTAGACGCCAAAGTCAAAATATTGCAGCAGCCCAAAATGCCCCAGTTTCATCCTCGCCGACTCGGGTAAATTTCCGGTGAGCAACCCTAGATGGCAAGCGGTGTCCTCGCTCAAGGCCTGCAACAGCGACACCACCCCGGGTAAAACTTGCCCGTTGCCGCTCCGTAGTGCAGCCGGCAAATGGCCCAGGTAGGACTGCCGCAGCAGCTCGTAGTGATCGTCACTCGACGGCAACCCGGCGGCTCGTAACAATTCACGAAAAATGAATTGGTCGGTTCGTCCGCTGAAAGGTACATCGGGAACCTCGCGAACCTGAAAAGTTTCCCACAGAGCCAACTCCAACGCTCGACGGCCCGCGTTGTCGGATAGAATCAGGGTCCCATCGATATCAAATAGTAAAAACATATTTTCAGTGGCTGAAAATCGAGCCGGCAGGTTGGCGATCGGGGGTTGTGAAAACAGACTCGCTGCGGTGATAACGATAGAAAGTCGCTCGCAGATGGCAACCGAATATTGTTTCATTTCTCCAGATGTTTGTTTTCCCCATGAACACCGCGGCTGATGCTACTGACCATCCGGATACTGGCCGTCTGGCAGGTTCGGCGAATCCCAGTCGAACGCTGGACAAAAGCAATCATCGCGTCCGCGAGATGTTCGGTCAGATCGCCTCGCGATACGACTTGATGAACCATGTGTTGAGTCTCAACATCGATAAACGCTGGCGCCGCAAAACGGTGAAGCAGTTAAGGCTGAAGCCAGACGGCCCCATCCTCGATGTCTGCACGGGTACGGGAGATTTGGCATTCGAGTTGTCCCGCGCGGCCGGCCCGGCGGTGGCGGTCGTCGGCAGTGATTTTTGTCATCCCATGCTGCAAGTTGCGGTGAAGAAAAACCGAGCCCTCAAAGCGGCGGAGTCGTCCGCGGGAGATGTTACATTTCTGGAAGCAGACTCCCAGGCTCTCCCTTTTCCGGACGACACGTTTCAGTGCGTGACCGTCGCCTTCGGTTTGAGAAATATCGCCGATACCGACCAGGGGCTCGATGAAATGCGTCGGGTTTGTCGCCCCGGGGGCCAGATTGCGGTGCTGGAGTTTTCGCGGTCCAACACCATCGGCCTCAAGCAGGCCTACGAGTTCTACTTCAAAGTGCTGCTCCCCCGCGTCGGTCAACGCATGGCGAAGAACGATAAGTCCGCTTATCACTATCTGCCCCAATCGGTGGCCGAGTTTCCTTGCGGTCAAGCGTTGGCGTCACGGATGGAATCGCGTGGGATCCGCAACGTAAAACTGGTGCCGATGACATTTGGAGTTGCTACGCTGTACTTGGGGGAAAAATGAGTCTCCCCTTAGTCGTCGCCATCACCGGAGCGAGCGGGGCACCCTATGCCATCAGGCTGCTGCAGGCACTCGCTCAGTCAGCATGCAACGTGCATCTGACGATCAGTCCTTCGGGGGCGGCCGTCATCAAACAGGAATTAGGCTTGCAGCTTGATTTGCAGGAATTCTCATTGGATTCGTTGCTCTTGGCACGCTTTCCCTGGGAATCTGACGCGCTGGCGGGAGACGCCGGTGTTGGTCACCCCCTGGCCGACCAGTGGCGGAGCGCAACGGCGAATTGGAAATACCATCATTATCAGGATTATATGACCCCGATCGCCAGCGGTTCGTTCTTGACAGCCGGGATGATTATTTGTCCCTGCAGTGGCAGCACGCTCAGCGGGATCGCGCGGGCGGCCGGTTCGAATTTGATCCAGCGGGCTGCCGAAGTCCATCTTAAGGAGCGTAGAAAGTTAGTCGTCGTTCCTAGAGAAACGCCCTTGAGCACCATCGCGCTGGAGAACATGCAGCGGCTGAGCCAGGCGGGCGCAGTGGTGTTGCCCGCGATGCCCGGCTGGTACCACGGCGTGCAACGTCTTGATGACTTGATAAATTTTGTCGTCGCTCGCATCTTAGACCAGTTCGGGTTGGGTGAGGGCTTAATCGATCGCTGGGGCGTGGAAACATGAGCGATCTATCAACCGCGCCGCGGGGCTCTCTGTCCAATACGCTGGGCGGGCGGTTTCGCATGCTACTGGAACTCGTGCGATTCAGTCACACGATTTTTGCGTTGCCGTTCGCCGCCCTAGCCACGGTGATGGCGTTTCGCATTCCTTTGATAACGGGTGAGACACCGCTGTTGCGTTGGCGAGACTTGGCCGGTGTGCTACTCTGCATGGTGTTCGCCCGCACCGCCGCGATGGCGTTTAACCGATTAGTCGACGAGCGGTTTGACGCGGCGAATCCTCGTACCGCGGGACGTCACCTGCCAGCCGGGCTGTTGCGAAGAAGTGAAGCGATTGGTTTGACGATCGCCACGTCGCTAGGATTCTTGGCTTCGACATTGCTGTTTTTACCGAATCAACTGCCGCTGTTCTTGTCACTACCGGTGCTTGGTTTCTTGTTAGGGTACAGCCTGGCGAAACGGTTTACCTCGGCAGCCCATCTTTGGTTGGGTGTGGCGTTAAGTTTGGCACCAGTTTCAGCCTGGATTGCAATTCGTGGCGAGACCGTGTTGGCCAACCCTTGGGACTTAATCGCTCCCGTCGTACTCGGTACGGCGGTCGCTCTGTGGGTCAGTGGATTCGATATCATCTACGCTTGTCAGGATGCTCAATTCGATCGCGAGAATGGCTTGCACAGCGTGCCCGCTCGCTTGGGTGTTAGAGGCGCACTCCGCGTCTCTGCCGGTTTACACGCCGGCACAATGCTGGTGTTAGCGTCGTTGCCGACGTTAGCACCCGAGTTAACACTGGGATGGTTGTATTACTTGGCTGTGCTGGGTATCGCCGGCTTATTGTGGTACGAGCATCGCCTGGTAAGTCCTGACAACTTAGAGCAAGTCGGGATCGCTTTTTTCAATGTTAACGCCGTCATCAGTTTAGTAATGTTTATCGCCGCCGGCTTGGATTGCTGGCTTTAGGAATGGGAAAATCCTCATGATTGCCACCGAAGCTAAAGCACGTTTTCGAGAGATTCGCGACAAGGTCGAAGCCCGAGTGCGGCTGACCATGGACGACGGCATTTTCTTGTATCAGCCCGAAGTACCCTTGCAGGAGGTTGGTCAATTGGCCAACTGGATGCGCGAGCAGATGAATGGGAACGTCGGGTTCTACAACATCAACACACACTTGAATCCCACTAATGTGTGCGTCTATCGCTGTCGCTTCTGTGCCTTCCGGTCCGACCTGCGGGACCCAAAGGGCTACATGATGGACGATTCGGCGATTTTGGCGAGAGGTCAGGAGGCTCACGAGGCGGGTTGCACAGAAATGCACATCGTGGGCGGGTTGCATCATAAGCAACCCTATGAGTGGTACCGGCACATTATTTCGCTGCTCCATGAAACCTACCCGAAGATTCACTTGAAGGGTTGGACCGCGGTCGAGATTAATTGGTTTGAATTTCAAACCAAGAAGAGCATTCGTTGGGTGCTGGAGGATCTCAAAGCGGCCGGCCTGGGAAGCATGCCGGGGGGTGGGGCAGAGATTTTTCACCCCGAAGTGCGTGATCAGATTTGCGAGCACAAAGCCAACACGCACGCTTGGCTCGACATCCATCAAACTGCTCATGAAATCGGCCTCCGCACCAACTGCACGATGCTTTACGGACACCTGGAAGAAGCCTATCACCGCATCGATCACTTGATGCGCTTAAGGGAGTTACAGGATCGTACGGGTGGTTTCCAAGTTTTCATCCCGCTCGCTTTCCACCCCGAAAACACCAAGCTGGACCATCTTAAAAAGCCCTCAGCGCTGATGGATCTGCGGACGATGGCGATCAGCCGGCTGATGCTGGATAACGTCCAACACATCAAAGCCTACTGGATCATGTTGGGTATTGAGACGGCTCAGACAGCCTTAGCTTATGGTGCGGATGATATTGACGGCACAGTTCGCCACGAATTGATCTACCACGATGCCGGGGCAACGACTCCAGAGTTTCTCACCGTAGAGCAAATTCGCCAATTGATTATTGAAGCGGGACGCGACCCCGTCGAACGGAACACGGTCTACCAACGAGTGGTGAGAAATCCTGATGACTTTACTCAGTGGGATGTTGCCGATTATGACGGCCAGATCGCCACGATTGGCCAGTTGGCTGGCTCGCAGCAATGACCGCGTGATGCGGTGGGGACAGCTCAAATGGTTGTTGAATTGGCGGGTTAGTTATGGTTGCTAACAACGGAGGATGCTTAATCGTTAAACCTCCAGGCATTACAAACGATATGATCAGCAGCCTTTTGCAGAAAACCTAACCTGTCTACCTTTTGAGCGCTTGCGGTTTTAGAGGAGAACATATGTTTTGGCAGCCTTTTCGATAAGTCCAAAGCGAATGCGTGACATTTGGCCGCAGCACTCATGTTTTCAAAGAACCCTCCGCCCAGCTCATCGCGATCGACTCCCGCCGCGGATGAATCTGGCTTGCTAGCTGAACGCCATGGGGTAAAGCAATTGACCTCGCCGCGGAGAGCCTTTCAGCGAGCGGCTGCGAACGACAATTCCGTGGAGGTTTTAAGCGATTTAACCGCCGATAACGTGCTGGTCTCGACGCTTACGAACGACCATTACTTTCGCTCAGTACTTTTTCGCCTAATCATCGGTGCGTTGATTACGGGAGTCTTACTGGTCGGTTCGTTATGGTTCAATGCCAATGAACGAGATGCGGAGATCACGGCGAAGAAAGAATTTGCTCGAGTGTTGTCTACGATAGGTCAGCAGCGAGCATTGTTGGAAACACTCCGCGAATCGATCGGGAAAATTAGCGCGGAACCGCAGGAGAGACTCTCTCCCGAGCTGCTGCAACAACGTGTTGCCGAAGACTTGAGCGAATATGTGTCGCTGCAGGGCAAGATCACCGATTACGTCGCCAGCCAATTTCCGGAGAGCACCTCTGGGGATAAGTTGATCGACCTGCAGGCTGAGGCTGAGTTTTCTCAAACCCTACAAGCAATCAGTCGGCAGAAGGTTCCCGATCCGCAGTTGATTGAGGCGGCTCAGCAAATCATTAAAGGTAAATCGCATCAAGTTACTTCGACGATTGAGCAGTTCACAAAACATGAACTAGCCACTCACGAAGATCACCACAAGATCCAATCCTGGATGGAGATCATCGGGTTGCTGGCGATGATCGTGGCTGTCTGCGGAATTACGATTCCGGCGTTAATTTATCTCCGTCGTCAAAACCGTTTGCTGAAAGACCAATCTCAGCAATTAATGCGGCTCTCGATGGTCGCTAAATGCACCTCCAACGCGGTGGCCATGACTGATGCGGATGGTTGCATTCGTTGGATTAATCCCGGCTACGAGTTGCTCAGCGGATACGCGTTAGATGAGGTCGCCGGTTCGGCTTGGCCGGCGTGGCTGGAACGACGCAACCCAGCGGCCAGTCGTCTTTCGCAAATTTGCAGTTCAATCGCCAGCGGCAGCGCGCTGCGTTGCCAAACGGTCAAACGCCATAAATCGGGACGTAGCTATCACGTCGAGGTTGATATTCAGCCGATTTATTCGGAGGTAGGCAAGCTCGGTGGTTTCCAGTTCGTGGAAACGGACATCACGCACCAGAAAGAGAACGAGAGCCGCTTGCGAGAGAGCCGCGAATACTTAGATGCAACCTTGATGGCTATTGGCGACGGAGTCATCAGCACTGATCAGGCAGGCAACGTAACCAATCTGAATCCAGTTGCCGAGGTACTCACCGGTTGGGATTCTTCTGCGGCTCAAGGACTACCGATCGAGCAGATCTTCTGCACGCAGAGTCAAGAGGATTCGACCAGTATCGTCTCACCAGCACGCGCTGTGCTGCGAACCGGCTGTGCCACGTCGATCGCCAAACACTTGGTGCTCTCTTCACGCGAGGGAAATCAGTTAATGATTTCCACCAGCGCGACTCCCATTCATGATGGCCAGAACGAGATCTGCGGTGCGGTCATCACGTTCCGCGATATTACTGCTGAGCACGCAGCCCAGCAGGCGCTTCGGCAAGTTAACGAGCGCTTTGAGACGGCTACGATCGCTGCTGGTTTCGGGGTTTGGGACTGGGACTTTGAGCGTTCGCGTTTCTCCTGGGACGAGTCTTGCTATCGGCTTTATCAATTGCAACGCGATCAATTCCTCGACGACTTTAACGCTTGGCAAACTGCGATTCATCCGGAAGATCTCCAGTGCACTTTGCAAAAATTCGAACATGCCGTTGAGACCAAGCAGGAGTTCGACGCCGAGTTTCGCATTATTCGCGGTGATGGGGCAACGCGGGAACTTCGCGCGCACGGCAGAGTCGTATGCAACGGCCAGGGGAGTCCTGCGAGGCTGACGGGGATTAATTTCGACATCACCGCCCAGCGGCAAGCGGAGCGCCAACTACTGGAGGAACACCATCGTGCCGAGTCTGCTCTCGACGGCGGCAAACTGGGGCTTTGGGATTGGAATATTGAAACCGGCGAAGTCGTTTTCGATTCCCGCTGGGCAGCCATGGTCGGCGAGGATCTGGAAGAGTTGGCACCAACGATTAACAGCTGGACGGATCGAATTCATCCCGAGGACGCCGGCGACGCTGACGAGAGATTACAACGTCATCTCGAAAACTCCGAAGTCGATTATCGCTGCCTCCACCGTATCCGTCATCATGATGGCGATTGGCGTTGGACCTTGGCCTCTGGTCGAGTTGTGATGCGAGACGCTGAAGGTCAACCTCTGAGGATGGTTGGCACCCATTCGGACGTGACCCGCGAGCAGCAAATTCAGATTGACCTGAAACGCAGCGAGAACGCGCTTTCCGCTACTTCCCGGATGACGTTAGTTGGATCATGGGAATGGGACTCCAGCGACGATCTGATTACCTGGTCCGAGACCGCGGCGGAAATCTTTTTACCGTCGAGCAATGAAGCAATTGCTTTCACAGAGTTGCTCGGCTACTTCACTGAGGACGCGCAACAAAAATTCGAGCATGTGGTGCGAACGGCCAAGTCGGGCCAACAACCCTTTGATCTCGAATTACCCATTTTGTCGACCGACGGCCGCGCAAAGTGGGTACGAGTGATTGGCCAAGCCGACTCGACCTCAACCGACAAACATATTCGCGTGACGGGCGCATTCCAAGACATTACCGAGATGCGGAGTCGCCAATTAGAGCTTGAGCAAGCCATTGCGAAGGCCAAAGAGTTAGCATTAATTGCTGAGACAGCGACCAGGTCGAAGTCTGAATTCTTGGCCAACATGAGCCATGAGCTACGAACACCATTGACTGCCATCTTAGGCTTTACGGAATTGCTTTCGGAAAAAGAAGCCGAGGAAGTAGAGCAACAGGAGGACGAAGGTCGGCGGGACGAGATCATTGAAACGATTCGCCGCAATGGCGAGCATTTATTGAGTCTGATCAATGATATTCTTGATGTCTCCAAGGTGGAGGCTGGGCAAATGAAACTCGAGTCGGTGCCGTGCGATACGCTGCAGATTATTGAAGATGTATTTACCATGATGGCTGGCAAAGCTGACGAGAAGAAGGTTCGCCTGGATCGCACCTTTGGCTCCCGTGTTCCAGCCCAGTTTTATTCGGATCCGGTACGCTTAAAGCAAATCTTGGTGAACCTGTTGGGCAACGCCATCAAGTTCACCGACGCTGGTGAAGTTCACTTGGTGATCTCAGTCGATAAGCACGAAGGATACGACGACCAACTGTTGCTGCGAGTCATCGATACGGGAATCGGCATGACTCCGGAGCAGCAAACTCGCTTGTTTCAGCCCTTCAGCCAAGCGGACAGCACGGTGACGCGACGATATGGCGGGACTGGATTAGGTCTAGTGATTTCCAAGCGATTGGCAAACATGATGGGTGGCGACATTGAGGTCCGCAGTGAACCGGGCCGCGGCAGCACCTTCACCGCCTCCATTGCTTGCTGGCCAGTCGCAGGTACAAAATGGGTGCTGCCCGACCAGCGAGACGAAGCTCCGCGGAATCTTGAGACAAAATCCAATCAAGATACTCCGCCGATGTTGCTCGGGCTCCGTGTTCTGGTCGCTGAGGACGGCCCTGATAATCAACGCCTGCTGGCCGTGCTGCTGAAGAAAACGCAAGCCCAGGTGACGATCGTGGAAAACGGTCAACAAGCGGTCGAAGCACTCAGCGAGGGTCAGTCATTGCTCAATCCGTTGCCATTCGATGTGGTGTTGATGGATATGCAGATGCCTGTGATGGATGGCTACAGTGCTACACGAGCTTTGCGGGCAATGCAGGCCCATTTGCCAATCATCGCCCTCACCGCCCACGCCATGGCTGGCGACCGTCAGAAATGTATCGCTGCGGGCTGCAGCGACTATCTCAACAAGCCAATCTGTCGGCGAGAGTTTTATCGCATGTTGCTGAAACACTCGCCGCCAGCATCTGAGCGAACGTTCAGCAAAAACTTGCCGACATTGCCGGCTGCGATCGATCAAGGCTTTCCCCAAGCGACGACTAAATAATCCATCGCGCAACAGGTTTTTTTGAGTTAATTTCGTCATTAACGAGAACTGCTGGCATAAACTGCTCTGATTTCTCTTGGCGAATTTGAGCCGCTCTGTTACCTTTCCGCCACGCGACTGAGGCCTGCCCTCACCACTCGCTCGCTTTGACATTCGCGTGACCCCGTCGCCATGGAAGGAGTTCGGTATGGGCCGCACCAAGGAGTCTCCCGTTGCAGTACATATTCGCTGGATGATTCGGCGAGATATGCCGGCGGTACTCGATATTGAGAACAAGAGTTTCGAGTTTCCGTGGAGCGAAGAAGAGTTTATTCGCTGCCTTCGCCAACGGAATTGCATTGGCATGGTTGCGGAACATGACGACCAAGTCGTCGGCTTCATGATCTATGAATTGCATAAAAATCGCTTGCACATTTTGAATTTCGCGGTTTCCCCAGCGGCTCGCCGCAGCGGTGTGGGAAAAGCGATGACCGACAAGTTGGTCGGCAAGCTTTCACACGACCGCCGCAACCGCATTATGCTGGAAGTCCGCGAAACAAATCTGGACGCTCAGCTCTTTTTTCGCAGCCTCGGCTTTCGCGCCATCTCGGTGTTGCGGGATTTTTACGACGATTCCACCGAAGATGCTTATCTGATGCAGCTGCGATACCAGCCTAGTCAAGAGGAGCTGACCTTGCCCAATAACCGCATCACGAGGTTGGCCGGCTGAGCCCCAGGCCAGCCAATGCCGGCCAGATTCCAACGGTAAGAGTGAAATTCACGAGACGCCTTGCCGGAATAACTGCGTTTTGCTAACTTATAACTGTCGCGATCAATCGCGGCTTAAACGTTTAAGTCAGCGTCGACACCAATGTCGCGGCAGATTTGCTGTGTAACCAAGCCCCTGTAGCTCAGTTGGTAGAGCAACGGACTCTTAATCCGTGGGTCCAAGGTTCGAGCCCTTGCGGGGGTACTACAATGCCCGCTCCTAAAGCATTACACGCTTTCAGGAGTGGGTTTTTTTGTTGATTTTGAGCACTGCCCACGGCCTTTTGGTGGTTACTGCCCCCGTAGAGATGTTCCCACCGGCGTTCCCAAACCTTGCCGCACAGTTGCCGAAGCTGGCTCCGTTAAAAGGAGAGGGGCGAGACGGTTTTCTTCCAGCCGAAGGGGGGTTGGCGATCGACAAGGCGATTAAAGATGTGCCCCCGTATCCGATTCGGCAAGCAATCAACAGCAACGAGAGCGTGAGCTCTTTTCATCCATCTAAGCCATCCTGCCAGAAGCAGCGAGTAATGACTAACGGCTTAGATCAAGGACCTGCCGATCCGTGATTCTCGCGCACCCTCTCTTTGAAGCGGGAGTCTAAACCGACAACACTCTGGGGAACGATCCAAGAATCGCTTCTTGAAACATGTTTTGAGGAACGCTAATTCGCACACATTAACACTAATCTAAAACCAGTTGCGCTGAGTAGTGCCAATTAGCGCTGACTAGTGGTTCACTTTCCCTGGGAGGCTTCGCTGGTGTCCGCCGCGTTTAAGACGTGACTATTCCCCAGGAAGAAATTGCAGCGAACGAGCTTGGTTCAACGGTCGGACCACTTGTGCGACAAAGTCGCTCTGCTCAGCCAATTTGGCGACCTCTTCGGCCTGCAGGGACGATTCACAAAAAGCAAACACGGCCGGCCCCCACGAACTTTGCCCAATGCCTTGCACTCCCTCGGCGCGGAGGCGCCGAATAAAGTTGGCTGTCTGCGGCCCCTGGTAAGGGCCACCCTGAACCGCGGCAAAGAAGCCGCCGCTGGTCAAGTTGTACTGAAACACCGCGTCTGAAAAACGTTCGAAATCGGAGGCTTGCAACGCGGGTAACAACTGACTCTCCAAAACCGATTTTAATCCCCCCCGGACCACCGAATTGGGGCGTTTCAACTTGGCAAACCTGGCTTTCTCTTCGCCTCCAGAAATTCGCACCGCGGGGTGTTTGGCGGCAAACAACACCACTCGCCAACTCTCCGGCAGTAATGCTTGGCAGGCGACCGGGTTGAGGACCCCGCGAGCCCCCTTTGCAGCCTCGTAAACGAGGCCTCCTTGCCAATACCCATGGATCCCGACGGCGGAGCGCTGACCTCGCCCTGCTACTTGCGTGGCCAAAATCTCTTTGTCCAGTTTGACACCGTAGAGCGCGGCAAGTCCTTCGGCGACCGCTAGTGCTAACTGGGTGCCAGTTCCCAAGCCCGTATGCGAATGAGGCCGTTCATCGACCCAGACGCGAGTGGTCAGCATTTCCCGCGAACCAGCGTGCTCGCAAAAACGTTGCAGAACCTGTCGTACACGCCCGCTGACGTCGTCCTCGGCGGCTACTTCCAGGCTCGGTGTGTCGGCTGTAGGAGGTAAATTCGCTGCCGTCACGCGCACCACGGTCCGCGGTTGGTCAATCATGATACCCACGCCCCCAAAAGGTACGCGCGTATCTAATAGACCAAAATGCAGCCGCGAGCCTGTAATAATTCGAACTGTGGACATTGGCGTCAACCCTTAAAACCGCATCGCGGTGAATCCGCCATCCACATAAAAAACACTTCCAGTAATATACGAGGCCGCCGCCCGACTGAGCAGCAACAGCACCGTCCCAATCAACTCCTCGGGCTTACCGAATCGTTGCATCGGAGTACCATTGATAATGCTGGCTGTTCGCTCCGCATCTAATAATTTTCGGTTCTGCTCTGCGGGCAAAAAACCGGGGCAAAGCGCGTTGACGCGGACATTCCGCGTGGCATACTCGCGTGCTAGATTTTTCGTCAAATTGATCACGGCGGCCTTCGAAGCGGAGTAAGCAAACACGCGAGACAGCGGCAAATGGGCGGTCACCGAGCCGATATTCAAAATCGAACCTCCCGCCGGTTGGGTGGCCATCAGCGGCGCGAATGCTTGACAGCCAAGGTGAGTCCCCGTGAGATTTACCGTCAACACCCGCTCCCAAGCGGCCAGCGTAAGTTCCTCGTAAGGAGTGCCATCGTTAATTCCAGCAGCGTTGATCAGGATGTCGACTTTGCCATGATGGGCTGTAACATCGCGAGCAAGAGCATGCATGGAGTCAGGAGAGGACACATCGGCGATGGCGGCTGATGCAGACAACTCCTCGGCCTGTAAAGCCGCCACGAGTTCGTTACCACGATCCTCATCCCGCCCGGCGATCACGACGTGCGCACCGGCGGAAGCCAAACCATGACAAAAAGTCGAACCGAGCACACCCGCGCCGCCGACCACGACCGCAGTCTGGCCGCTGAGCGAAAATAGCGATTGCAGATAACTTGCCGTATCAGGCATGGGGCTGTTTTCTCAGATCGAGCCATTCGCTGTGGAAGGTGCCTTCCCGATCGATCCGTTGATAAGTATGCGCACCAAAATAATCGCGTTGCGCTTGCAACAAGTTGGCGGGCAGTCGAGCCAGGCGATAACCATCATAGTAATTTAGCGCGGTGCTAAATGCGGGCACCGGCACACCCAGAATTGTTGCAGTGGCGACGACGGCCCGCCAAGCTTCTTGAGCCTGCTCGATAGCATTCTCAAAGAATGTGTCGAGCAGCAAATTCTCCAGGTTCGGCTCTTTATCAAACGCTTCCTTAATGCGGTCCAAAAAGCGGGCGCGAATGATACATCCACCACGCCACAGCAGGGCGCACTGGCCGTAATCGAGCCCCCAGTCATGCTCGGCCGAAGCCGCTTGTAACTGCACGAATCCTTGGGCATAGCTGACCACCTTAGAAGCGTACAAAGCGTGTCGCACAGCGTCCACAAACGCTTGGCGATCTCCAATTAATTGTTCGGTGACTGCTCGAAACTTGGCATTCGCGTCCGCTTTGGGTCCGTCGAGCACTTTCGCAGCGCGAACTCGGGCTTCTTTCTGAGCCGATAAACCGCGGGCAAACACGGCGGTGGTCACCAGCGTGCTGGGCACCCCCAAGTCAAGCGCCAATTGGCTCATCCATTTGCCAGTCCCCTTGGCTCCTGCGACGTCCAAGATCTGATCGACCAAATAGCCGTCGCCACCGAGGTCATCTTTGGCGCTGAAGATATCTCGCGTGATTTCAATCAGATAGCTTTCCAAATCCCCCTGATTCCACTGCGCGAAAACATCATACAGTTCATCGTTGCTGAGCCCACCCACTTCCTTGAGCAGATGATACGCTTCGCAGATCAACTGCATATCGCCATACTCGATTCCGTTGTGCACCATTTTCACGTAGTGACCGGCACCGCGGGGGCCCACCCATTCACAACAGGGAATGTCTTCATTGGGACCCACCTTTGCCGCGATCGCTTGGAACATTTCCTTGATGTGCGGCCAAGCGTCGGCCGAACCGCCCGGCATCAAGCTGGGCCCTTTGAGTGCTCCCTCTTCGCCACCGCTGACACCGGCGCCCACGTACAAGAAGCCGGCTTCTTCAACCTGCTTTGTGCGTCGCTCCGTATCGAGGTAATGCGTGTTACCCCCATCGATGATAATGTCACCAGGCTCAAGCAACGGCAGCAAGCTGGTAATAATTGCATCAACCGCTGGTCCCGCTTTCACCAACAGCATCAACTTGCGAGGCCGCTTTACCGCTTTGACAAATGCTTCGATCGTGTGGCAGCCAACGAATGCTTTGTCTTTTGCGCGACCGGCGAGCAATTCGTCGACCTTCTCGGTCGTGCGGTTGTAAACCGCCACTTTATAACCACGGCTCTCAACGTTCAGTGCCAAGTTTTCGCCCATCACGGCCAAGCCGATGAGACCGAAATCACAGGAGTCACTCATGACAATTTATTCCCAGAGATAAAGATAATTGTGAGGGGGAAACGCGAGCAGCTCAGTCGACTTTAAAGCTCGGCTGCTCGGGCAAATAGCTGGCAAATTCGTCAAGCAATTGTTGTTGATAGTCACCGGCAAATGTACCAGCGAAAAATTTATCGATTGCTTCGTCGTGGAAGCGTTGCCAACTGGCTTCCTCGGCACCCGGATTAATCGGATAGAAGAGAGTCTGGTTTGCTTTGGCTGCATTGTAGTCGCCCGGCGCGTCACCAATCATCAGCGACTTATCGGGGTCATACTTTGCGGCATTGGAGAGCGTTTCTTTTTTATTACCAGCCTCCTGACCACAGATAGCGACCACGAACTTTCGCAGATCATGCTCTTCCCATTCGGCCTCGAGCGCTTCGTTCGGTGTTGCCGAGCAGACCAACAAATCGGCCTGCTCAACCATCTTGGCTAACGACTCACGAACCATCGGAAAGGGAGGTACCCCACGCACCATCGCCGACACGGTATCGTTGACGGCAACCGACCATTTTAGCGCGGCGGCCAAGTCGGCGTCTCCGCTCTGGGCCACTTTTTGCTCCAAGGCGGGATTGCCCAGTTTTGTTTCCGTGTTGACCCAGTCGATCAAGGCTTGGGGAATCTTTACTTCCACGCCACGCGCTTTCACTTCGGGGCGGCGCTGCAACCACTGCAGCGTCTCGACCAGGGCGGGAAAACGATTGATCCCACGGCTTTTGCTGTACAAGTTGACGAACTCGGCAGCCTCACGAGCATACTTACTGATCGCCTGCAGTTCGTAATAGTTGATAATGTTGGGAATAAAGCACTCTTTGTGCTTCAGCTCCATCGTATCAAATACACATCCATCCGAATCGATGCCGACAAAGAATTTATGCCGCGGAGTAATTTCGTACATAGCATGTTCGCAAAAGTTAACAGGGTTGGTCAGGACAAGCGTTGGTCAGCACAAGCGTTGGTCACGACGAGCAGCGTCGTTTAACGAGCCGCCGATCAGCGGTCTGCTTGGGGTACATAAGCGGGCAACTTTTGGCTGGCATGAATCGGCTCTAAGCGAGTCATGCGTTGGCGACCGCCAATCATCGGCAGCGATACCATTTCCTCGCCCACCAACGGCATGGCGTAACGGACGAAATCATCGGTCACATCATTGCCACTCGCCGCGATCCAATGCTTGGGGAAAGTGCGTTCGCTGTTGGCCACTTCCGACAGCGGCACTTTGTCGTAGCGGACACTGTAGATCGGACTGTCGTTTCGCAAAATCGTGGCCATGTAACCCGAGGTGTGCGAAGCGGCCAGTTGGGCACACATCTCTCCGGCATGATAAGCTTCGTCGAGATCGATCGTCGAGGTATAGGCCATCGAGTGACGCTGGTCGGTGCCGGGTACGTTGGCCCGCGCCGCGCCTTTGGCGGCCAAGCCAGCTTGGTTGAGATGGTTGACGACCTTTTGAGCAACCGTCAGCTGACTGCTGCTGAAACTGACGTGCCCAAACGAATCACGGACTTCGCCGAGCGAGCCGACGTCAAAACCCTCGCTGACGACAACGATACAGCGTCCGTCGCGACGCAATTGATCATTCACGTTGTCGGTCATCTCTTCGATCGTGCAAGGACTTTCCGCCAAATAAATCTGCAGCGGCATCTCGCGAGAAGGATCGGCCAACCGCGCGGCGGCGGGAATAAAGCCGATCCGTCGTCCCATGGCTTGCAAGACCAAAACCGGATCGGCCGGGCAAGAGCCGCTATTTTCCTCATTGGCATACTGAACGGCATGCATCCAGTACTTGGCCGTGCTGGCATAGCCCGGGGTGTGGTCGATCAATTTAAATTCGCTGTCGCCAACGTCATTGTCAATCGTCTTAGGACCGCCGATGCCGACCACGTCGAGCCCGCGAGATTGAGCCAATTCGGCGATCTTGTTGGCGGTATCCATCGAATCATTCCCGCCGATGTAGCAGAAATAGCCGATATCGTGCGCTTTTAGCACAGCCAGCACCCGCTCGAAATCTTCGTCTTGGCCGGCTTTCAATTTATAGCGACAGGTCCCGATCGATCCGGCGGCGGGCGTGTAGCGGAGCAGAGCGATCTCTTCAGCAGGTTGCGCCGAAAGGTCGATCAACTCTTCTTTAAGCACCCCTTCGATTCCGTGCCGAGCACCGTAAACAGTGCCGACCTCAGCCATCTGCCGAGCGGTCTCGACAATCCCGCGGAGTGTATTATTTATGACTGGACTGGGACCGCCGCTCTGGGCGACGATCATGTTGCGAGGTGGAGCCATGCGATTGCGGGAAGCATAGAGGGAACGAGATGATGGGCGTTACACTCGAGAACCCAACCGGGCCGCCAACCCAATTCGACGGCCTGACCGATTCACGGAAGAGAGTTTAGCCCTGTTGCCCGTTCCCTTCAATTGGCCGCTTTTCGCAACGTGGTCATATATTCGACGATATCGACCAGTCCTTGCTGGTCGAAAGCGTGGTGCAAGTTTTCCGGCATAATCGATTTTTCACTCAATTTCAGTTCATCGATTTCTTGCTTGGAAATCTCCCGATCAATCGCTTCTGCGGTTCGTAAAATCAGCAGATCATCGGTTTCGCTGACTTTTACCCCCGCGATCACTTGGCCGGAAACCAGCAAACAAATGTAATTCTCATAGTTGTGGCTGATCCCAGCGCTGGGGTCGAGGATCGAGATAACCATTGCTTCACGCGACAACTTATCGCCAATTTCGCTAAGGTCGGGTCCCACTTGTTTGCCAAATTTATCGACGACGTGGCAGTTTGCGCAGGTCGCTTTTTCGCGAAACAGTTGGCGCCCGCGAGCCACATCACCGCGGAGGGCTGCCAATTGGTCAACCGGCGGCAAGGGCTTGAGATCGGGCTGTGTCGGCAAGGGCAGCAACTCAGCCGCTCGTTGGCGAATGGCCGCGTCCTGGGAGCGGCTGAGCAAGCCGGCTGCCAGCAGTTTGGCGTCGCCCGGCAGTGATTTTTTCGCGGCCAAATTGAGCAGCGCGTCGGCTCCGAAATTATTTCCTGCCATCGTGCGGGTGGCGGCAGCTCGCACGGCATACGGACGCTCGGTCGCCTGCACCAGCGGCGTCACCAAACGAACCGCTTGCTGATTTCCCAACAGCCCCAACAGGCTCGCCATGGCGGGCGCCGTTTCATCATTGGCCAGCTCGGCAACGACCAGTTCGCGGCCCGCATCGAGTTGCAGCAACAAACGCGTGGCCTCCACGCCGTTGGAGTTTTCGCTGTTGGCAAGCGCCAATGCCAGCAGCTGCGGCGCCGCGTTGGCGGGACGGAAACGCTTGACCAAAGCCAAGTAGGCTGGCGTCCCCGCGGCGCGGTCAATGTGACGTTCGACAGCTGCCAAAATCGCCGTGTTGGTTCGCCAGTCGAATTGCTCCATGCGTTCCAATGATCGCACGATCACAGCGTCATTCCGTTCGCTGGGCGACTGCTGGCTGAGACGCAACACCACGGGTCGCAATGCCGCGGTCCGAGCCTCAGCAGCATGAAACTCCAGCGAGCGAAAATAGCGATCGGTGGCTTCCACTGGCAGCTGGGGATCGCTGAGCAACTGCCCCATTTTCTCCGCCGCTTGATCGGCCCTTACCCTCCACACCAAATCTCTTGCCGCCGCCGAACTCTCCCAGTCCCCCGAGCTCGTCTTTAGCCAAGCGGCAAAGCAAGCTGCGGGCTGGGCATCTGAGCCGATCCCCAAAGCTTCCAAATACCAACGGTCGCCAGCCTGGTAACGATACGCTAGTCGCGCCCACAACTCGGGGACTCGGGGGTCGTCGCAGAAGCGAAGTGCGACGGCTGCTTCACGCAGCACGGCGCCGGAGGGATCTTGCGTCACCCGAGCCACCACGTCGGCAACCGAAACGCCATTTTGTCGCGCCAGCCGAATGGCTGTCACGCGAATGTTGCTGTCGCTGTCTTGCAATGCCAAGTCAACGTAGTGCTGTTCGCGCCCGGGGATTTTCCCCAGCAACCAGAGCGCGCGAGCGCGAATCCGAGGGTTTTCATCCGACCACAATTTGAGCAATGCTTTTTCCGCGTCGGCACCCATCGCATGCAAGGCCGTCCAAGCTCGATAGCGGACCGAATGATTAGGATTAGTCAGCGCGGCGGCGGCGCCATCCGCCGTGCTGTAATCGAATTTGGGAATCACATACTTGCTGCCGGGTGGCGCAATGCGAAACAGTCGGCCCCGCTCGAGATCTTCCTGCCTGTGTCCACCCACGCCCGGGTCATACCAATCGGTTACAAACAGCGATCCGTCCGGGGCGACGCAAACATCTGCGGGACGAAACCACTGGTCCTCAGTTCCGGTTAACAGGGGCAAAATTTCAGCGCTATAGCCGGCTCCATCAGGTTTCACCGGGTAGCTGCGGACCACGTTGGGACCAGCATCACAGTGAATCATCTGATCCCAAAACCTTTCCGGTAATAAACGTCCCTCATAAACGGTGATCCCCGTCGGCGAGCCAGCACCGGTTTGCAACAAGTTTGGCACCACGCCGGGGTCATTCAAATGCCAGTGACGTAAGGGGATTTCAGCTTCCCAACCGATGCGTTCCGCGCCCCAACCGCTGCCGTCAATTGTGTCGCGATAACCATAATTCCCATGCTCCATCACGAAATTGATTCGCACACCACGATTTCCATCATCATCATTATCGCTCTGCCACAACGTGCCGAACGAATCGACGGTTGTCTCCCAGTTATTGCGAAAGTTATGAGCCAATACTTCCATGTTGTCGCCCGATAAATCGCAACGAAATGGCATGCCACCGAAAAAGGGTTGGCCATTATCAATGATGGGTCTGCCGTGAATATCAACAACAACTTGGCCCGCCGCATCTTTCACCACTTGCCCGGTGTTGCCAACGTTCCAATACAACTTGCCGTCAGGTCCGAATAGAAATGAATGGTTGCTATGGTCGTGCTGCGGCACGCCGGTCTCGGTAAACATGGCAACCTTTTTATCTGCCCGATCGTCGCCGTCTTCGTCGGTAAAACGCCAAACGTAAGGTGCCGCTGAAACGATTACCTCGTTGCCCAACACGCACAAACCCATCGCCGAATCAATGTCACGCCCTTGGTAGAAAACGGTCATCTCATCAGCCACCCCATCTTGATCAGTATCTTCCAAAATCAAGATGCGATCACCCTCGGGACGACGGCCGTTATTGCCGCGATAGTTGACGACATCGATAACCCAAATGCGGCCGCGATCATCAATGTCAAGGTTGGTCAGGCTGCGGAGGGCGGGTTCGCTGGCGGAGAGGGTAACATCCAGGTCAGCGGGCCACTCCAAACCGGCCAAAGCGTTCTCGGCCAACCGAGCCGGGTTGTCGGCTGACGATCCCGAGTTTACATCCGCGGGAACGGCGTCGGCATAAACCAGAAACTGGACGCTGCTGGAGGCCCCGTTATTCTGCTGAGTGCCACCGGTATCGAGTGCTCCGGTGGCTTTGAAGGTCTCGCCATAACCTTCAGGTATTTCGAAATGGATCACGCTGTTGGCGTGCGTGCCAATGCCGGTCGTTTTTTTTTCACCGGCAACCGACAGTTCCTGCCCGCCAGCGTTCTTTCCCTTGCGAACTTGCCCCCATTGCGATGTGGCTTGCTGCCAATCTAAATCCAACAGGGAGAGCGTTCCGCGGGGACCAACCAAAACAGGCTCGAGCCAGTTGGCCCAATCACAGCCGAAGCCATCTCCCGCATCATTGACGATCAAGAAAAGCTCTTTCGCTCCGTCGAGCGAGACCTCGATCTCGACGGCATGTCCAGATGTCTTCGACGTGATCACGGGTGATTGGAAAAGCCGCTTGCCCGATTGTGCTTGATCGGATTTTCCAGCAGCCGCATTACCTTCACCGGCGGGCCGAATCGGGATACTGCCCAGTTTGAATTCTTCGGCAACTTTTTCAGGATTGAACTGTCCGGGCGGTTGATAGTCTTGGTTCTCACGCAATCGGGAAACGCCCAGCGGATTGGCTTTGACGCCCCCCTCGGGAACCTCCACCCCGGCGGTCCAGAGAATTGCGTTGCCAACTAACCGTTGCATCTCCTGGCGTCCCCAGTTCCAGTGAAAGTGGCCACCGGTGAACCCAAATGATCGCCCGCCTTGAGGACGCTCGAAGGCCCACGCCACAACTTGTGGTTGCCGCTCGGCAACTTTACGACGCACAACTGGATTTCCGCTGTGTGGGCCATCGGGACGACGCATCGTCGACTCCGGCGGAATCGCTTGCAGGATCGGTGTCACCCCGGCCATGTCCTCGGGAAATCGCATGTGAAAATACCACTCGTCGTTCGCCTCAAAAGGCTGCAAACCTTGAGTGATTGGGCTGTCGGGCAAGGCGGCAAAGTTGGCCACCCAGTGCGGATTCACCGACCAATGGGTTTCGAAATAACCTCCCAGCCAATTGATAAAGCGATCGCCAATTTCACCCTTGGGGACCTCCACGGCATAATGCAAACAGACCAAACCTTTGCCCGCGTCCATCAACTTTTGCAGTTGATCAAAGTGGGGAATCGCCAAATGCCCGCCACCGCCATCGGAGTAAATTACGATGGTGTCAGCTTGCTCTAACAGCGTCGCGTCGCCGGGCCAACCTCGCACGACCTGGGTTTCGACTCCTAAATTGGCCGAGGAAATCAAATCGGCCAAGATGCGACAACCGGCGTAGTGCTCGTGCGATCCGTAACCGTGGCTGGGGTTGCCGGCAATGAACAAAATTTTTGCCGCTGCCGTTTCGGTCGCCGGGGCCGCCTGCTCAGCACCGCAAGCGGGACTGAGAAAAAATAGAGGCACGGCACACAGCATCAGAGCACGCGAGCGGCAAAGACCAACCGCCGGTCTCCAGCACTTGGCAAACAGGCGCCGGTCCTCTCGGGTAGCGGGGCCCCGCTCGTCAAAAGATGAGTTCATCGTCATGATTCCCAGGCGAAAATAATCAATGGAAGGAAATTAGGAGGGACCGCAAGGCCATGGCGAAGGAAAAAGGCATGATCGGAAACGTGGTGGCAGAAGCGACGACCGATCACCAGCTTTTCCGCCAGTGCCTTCACTCCTCTGCCGACCATTCTAAACACGATTCGCCACGTCAGGATAGCCAGCGGGCATTTGTCGACCAGTATATCAAAGCCAACGGGGAATTCAGCCTCCTCCGCGTGGTCGCCGTTCAGTCGCAAAGCCGATTCCACCAAAACCAATTCCGGGACCGATCTCGCCGGGACTCTCTTGGACCAATTGGCTGATCGCCTTAAAGTTGGGATGCAGCGAGGTGCGGCACCACTCAAACATCACGCTTTCCGTGGTGGTCAAACTAACCCCTTCGTCTCGCAGACGATCAATCGCCACCCCATGGTCCTCTCGATTTCGCGAGCCAACGGCATCGACGACCACAAAGACGTCAAACCCAGCCGCCGTTAAATCCAAAGCGGATTGCAGCAAGCAAACGTGCGTTTCGATACCGACCAAGACCAGCTGGGAGTGTTCGGCAGCCGCCCAAGCCTGAAACTGGGCGGTCAACACGGCGGCGCTGAAATCACGCTTTTCATGGCGCTCCGGCAGGTGTTCCAATAACGGCTCCACGGTATCGCCAAGTTTCGCCGGATATTGCTCGCTGCACATCACGGGCACCTCCAACAGCTTGGCGGCCCGCAGCAGCCGCGAAGTGTTCCAAATCAAACGACGCCGCTCGGATATTTGTTCGACCAGGCGATCCTGAATATCGATGACAACCAGACCGCTGGTTTGGCTCTCCAACAGGCGGGGGCTCCGCCAATTGGCGACGGGGGACTCTGTGTTCACGTTCATTCTCGAGGGCTAGGGGATCTCTTGACGTCAAGAAGCTGGTTTTACTATCGAGACGAATATGGAATTCTTGCAGTCTAGACGATTACTGGCTTGTTGGCTGTTGCCCTGTTGGCTGATGGCATGCTGCTTGGGCTGCCGCAGCACTCGGGCACCCCTGCACGTTTGGGTCCCGCCGAAAATTAATCGCACAGCCGGCAAATCAGTGCTGATCGCCGAAATCGTGGGGCCGGAACCTATGGCCTCTCGACTTCAGCATGCGCTGCTGAGCACCGCACCGCCGGAACCAAGTCGAAAAGTCCAACTGATTACCCAGCAAGCACTGCAAACACAGTCCACCATTCAACTCGCTTCCGCTGTCGAACAAATGCCGAGCGATGTGGCGCTGCTGCATGCCGCTCATCAACACGACATCGACTATCTGTTGTTCGGCGAAATTCTTCAGCTCCGGCGTGGCAACATGAATCGCTCAGGGGAATCCTCTGCCGCTGCGACGGACCCATTAGCGCCTATTGCCAGCCAGCAATCAACGGTGGCCACCAACGCCTCCCCCAATCCAGCGACGACCGAACACGTGACCGTTTCCTGGAAATTGCTCGACGTCCGCCGGAATCAAATTGTGGGCGGATTGCCGGTTACGGTTTCCAGCGACGAAGAGCTAGCCGAGCGAATGGCGCTCCGTAGTTGGGAATTATTGTCACCCCATATCAAAAAGTTATCGACTCCTCTGGCGGAGCCTTGGGTGTCGTTGGGTTCACGCGAGATCCGTCACGGCAACGCGCTGGCGGAGCAAGGCGACTGGGCGGGTGCCGAGCAGATTTGGCAGCAGGTCGTCGAAAAACATCCTCGCAACCACGCGGGTCTGCACAACCTGGCGCTGGCCGCGGTCGCTCGCCAAGACTTAGTCACCGGCAAGGGGCTGGCGCGACAAGCCTTGGTCATCGGTCGCAAGCGAATGTATGCGGAAACGGTGATCTGGATCGAACAACGTCAGCTTGATTTGGCCAACAGTTTTAACTTGCCTCCACCGCCGGGCGGCTGGCTCTTTGTCCGCCCCCAACGCGAGTCGCAATGAGGTTCAATCAAGGCCAGGTTTCACCGCCTGCGGCAGCAGGAACGGGGGCGAAGGGCACGCGAGTTGGGTTGCGGCGAACACAGCACCTCAAAAAATTCGCGGCTGTTGCGTACCCAACGGTTTTTGATCAATGGTTTTTGATCAATGGTTTTTGATCAACCACAGAGTGGGACTACTTGAGGGTGATGCGGCAGAGGTAGCTGTCGGCGGTGATGAATAGCGTCTTGCCGTCAGCTCCCCCCAGCGAACAGTTGCTGGTTCGCTCGCCCGTCAATAAACGACCTAAGAGCTTTCCTTCCGGATCAAAGACGTAAATCCCGCCAGGGCCGCTGGCCCAAATGATGCCGCTAGAATCAATGCACATCCCATCCGGAAGCCCGGGCAATTGGCCAACCTGGTCCGTGGCGTCATAGATAACTCGACCCTCGCCTAACGTTAAATCATCTGCGACCGGAAATGCCATCCAAATCGCTCGCGACGGGTCACTCTGCGCGACATACATGGTCTTCTCGTCCGGTGAGAGACCAATCCCATTGGGCCGCGCTAATTGCTTGGTCAGCAATGTCAGTTTGCCGTCCTCGTCCAAGCGAAAGACGCCGCAAAAATCCAACTCGCGTCGGGGATCGTCCGCTCGATCAGGCAAACCGTATGGCGGATCTGTGAAAAAAATATCGCCCGAGGAATGAACCACCAAGTCGTTGGGACTGTTCAGTCGACGCCCCTCGAAGCGATCGACTAACGTAACTTTCCCGCCTCCTTGGGTTAGCATGCTGACCCGACGGTCACCATGCTCGCAGGCTAACAGGCGGCCTTGCCCATCCAGGGCCAACCCATTACTGCCCGGCTCCAAGCCGTAATAGCTGACCCCGGTGTAACCGCTGGGCCGCATGAATTCCTCAACGCCAGTGCTGGGGGACCATTTGAATATCGTGTTGCGAGGGATGTCCGAAAATAACAAATGCCCGCCAGCTGCGGTCGGGACCCAGACCGGACCCTCGGTCCATGTAAAACCGCTGGCGATGACTTCGATGCGAGCATCCTCGGCAACAAGCTCCGCAAAACGTGGGTCCAATGGTTCAATACGACCAATCGTGGCGGGAGCTTGGCCGTGAACAGTGGCGACCAGGCTGATGGCCAGGGTGATGGTCAGAGAAACTGCGGCGGCAGCACATCGCATCGACATCAGGTGGGGCATAGTACGTCAGGCGGGCAAGTGTCTGGGGAAGGATTTCGGGAGCGGATCCACGAAAAAAAGCGAGACTTTCATCTCGCTTATTGTGATTACTCAAGTCGCCCGAGGCTATACCCAGCGCGATAGCTTTTTCGCTAACCTTCCCAACGAACGTTAACCTAAAAGGGGGGGGCTTGATTACTGCAGGATCATGTCATCGACAGTTTTCCCGGACGGAATCATCGGCACCACGTGCTCTTGATACGGCACCTCGACATCCAGTACGAAGGGTCCGTCGTAGCTGAGCATCTCGTCAATCGCCGCTCGCAGGTCCGATTTCAGCCGTACGGTGGCCGCTCCGCAGCCGTAACCCTTGGCGATCTGCACAAAGTTCGGATAACGGTCACCGGCGTAGGCAAAGCGGTCGGCATCACTTGCACCGCGAGCTTCCAGGTGGTCGATCGGTCCCAGATAAGTGTGCGCCCGGTTGCGATTCATGAAGCGGTCTTCCCACTGCACGACCATCCCCAAGTGTTGGTTGTTGAGCAACAACACTTTCACGGGCAATTTTTCGCAGTGCAGCGTGGCTAGCTCCTGAATGTTCATCTGAAAACTGCCATCCCCGTCGATGTCAATCACCAACGAGCCGGGGTTGGCGGCTTGGATGCCCATCGCTGCCGGCAGACCGAAGCCCATCGTGCCGAGCCCGCTGCTGCTGTGCCAAGTTCGTGGACGCTGGAATTTGAAGAACTGGGCCGCCCACATCTGGTGCTGGCCAACGCCGACCGCCACGTAGGGATCGCGATCACGGGTGGCATTGCAGAGTTCACGAATCGCGTGCTGTTGCAAAATCCCGTCAAACTGTTCGTCGTAGCTGAACGGGAATTGCTGTTTGAGTTTCTTGCAGTGCCGTACCCAATCGCTGCAATCTTCGGGGGGCTCGACCACAGCGTTGAGCTCGCCCAAGAACTGCCCAACGTCGCCGCACACTGGAATATGGACGACTTTGTTCTTGTTTAGCTCAGCCGCATCGACGTCGACGTGAACAATTTTCGCGTTCTTTGCAAAGGACTCGACATGTCCGGTGACGCGATCGTCAAACCGCACGCCAAGGGCCAACAACAAGTCGCAATCACGGACGGCATAGTTGGAGTAAGCGGAGCCATGCATACCGAGCATATCGAGCGATAATTCATCGTCGCCAGGGTAAATCCCCAGACCCATCACGGTCGTGGTCACGGGGATGCCGGTCTTTTCGACCAATTCCCGCAGCTGGGCGGCCGCACCGGAGATGATGATGCCGCCGCCAGCGTAGATCACAGGGCGTCGAGCCCGCCGGATCGCCGCGGCAACTTGGTTGACTTTTTCCGCAGCCACCGGGGGACGAACTGGATTATAGCCGGGCAAGTCCATCGGCACGTCCCAGTCGACTTCGGTCGATTCGAGCTGGATATCTTTTGGCAAATCGACCAACACAGGTCCTGGACGACCGGTAGTGGCGATGTGAAAAGCTTCCTTCATGATCCGCGGCAAAGTGCGAACGTCAGTGACCAAATAGTGATGTTTGGTGATGCCGCGACAGACTTCCACGATCGGTGTTTCTTGAAAGGCATCGGTGCCAATTACCGCCGTGGGAACTTGACCCGTGATGCAGACCATCGGCACGCTGTCGAGCTTGGCATCGGCGATGGCGGTCACCAAGTTGGTTGCACCAGGGCCGCTGGTCGCCATCACAACGCCCACGCGGCCGGTGCTACGGGCGTAACCCTGAGCGGCAAACCCGCCCCCCTGCTCGTGCCGCGGTAAAATCGTGCGGAGTTTGTCTCCGGCGCGAGTCAGCGCTTGGTGCAGCGGCATGCTGGCGCCACCTGGGTACGCAAATAGGACCTCGACGCCGTGATTGATCAGCGACTGAACCAGGATGTCGGCTCCGGTCATTACGCAGGATCCGTCGGCGGTTTTCGTGGTACTCATGCGTTTACTGTTCCGTACTAGTTTGCGAAGGGGTTTTCGTTGAGTGTTTGTCGTTACGCGTTTATGGTCGCCAAGATTGATATTTACGTGGTCGGCTATAAATACGAATCTAAAGAGCAAATCGCGAATGGGCAATGCGTAAATTGGTCCAATGACCGTGGCTAGCGCTAAAACGGCTAACGCAAACCGTGGCTAGCGCCAAAACGGCTAACAGACAGTTCATTAAGCCTCCAGGTTCACACCTGGACATACCATCATACCATTGATTCGCCTGGTGCCAAATGACCCCAGCACGGCCATCTTCACAATTTGCCTTCACCTGCTGTCCGCTGCTGGCAATGGTGGGACGCCCCATATTATGGGAACTGGTCGGCGTCGCTTGCGGCGGAGCGGTGGGTAGTTTGCTGCGTTATGGTTTGACGCGATTGGCCGTCTGGTTGCCCGGAAGCAGCAGCTATCTAGGCACATTTGCGGCAAATCTCATCGGCTGCTTGGCGATTGGCGTGTTGACTGGTTACCTCAGTTCGGGAGGTAAGTTAGCGGCCCATCAACAAGTCGCAATCAAAGTTGGCTTGCTGGGTGGCTTGACGACTTTTTCCACCCTCGCCCTGGAGTCGGTGGCGCTGGCCGCAGATCAACGCTGGATGCTCAGCGCGCTCTGTTTGTCGGCTAATCTTGTTTTTGGTTGCTTGGCGGTAGTCGTCGGCATCGCGCTCGGAAAATCACTAAATCCCGCCGGTTGATCGACGACCAGCTATCAGGAAGTATCAGCATGAGCATGGAAGCGGTGCAGGTCCAAAGCAGTTTCGTGTCGTCTTTCCCGCCGCGAAAGTCTGAGCACACTCTGCTTTCCGGGAGCGAAAGACGATCCAGCGATCGTGTGTTTGCTGGTGAGCGAGCAGTTCGGGGAGATGATTGCTGGGCTGGCAGGTGCTGGGTCGCGTGCCTTGCGTTGTTGCTCGTGCTTTGTCCCGCGATTTGGCACTCAGCCTGCGGACAAGCAGTCGATCTTCCTGCGATCGAGATTCCCGCTAGTCGGCTGGATGATGCGGGCCTGTGGGATGTTCAGTTTTTGGATCCCGACCAAGGCTGGGCTGTGGGTGACTTGGGTGTCATTTTGGTGACCCGAGATGGTGGTGATAATTGGCGCCCGCAGTCAAGTGGCACGAGCGCTTCGCTGCGAGCCGTTTCGTTCTTGAGTCCGCGCGATGGGGTCGTGGTGGGCGGTTGGTATGAAACGGACACGGGGCTCAGCCGAGGTGTCATCTTGCGAACTCGCGATGGGGGTGCGAGCTGGGAATCAGTTCCCAGCGACTTGCCCGCCCTGACCGCTTTCACGCGTCTGCCGGGTGGAGTTTGGATTGCCAGCGGAGACTGGTCGTCGATCCATCTGGGGCGATTGTTTGTCTCCGAAGATCAAGGTCTCAGCTGGCGAGTTATCGATGGTGACCAGTCGTTTCCGGCGACTGCGCTCTCGTTAAACTCCGCGGGCGTTACGTTGTGTGACCATCAGGGCGTCTTATTTCAATTTGATCTGGCCAACTGGCAACTAGCCGCCTTGTCGGCGCCCGGCCCTTGTTCGTTGCTGCATGTGCACGCTGATACGGCAATCGCCGCGCTGCAAAGTGGCGGCCTGTTGGTCTCCCGCAATGGCGGCCAACGGTGGACGCCGCTGAATCCCGCACCGCCAGTTGATGCGGAACGGTTTCCCGCGGGGCGGGAACTGGCCAGTCGCGGTGGCAGCGACGAGGCTGATTTTGACATCAGCCGTTTTCAAGCGTTGTGTGCGACGACCTCGAAAGATGGAACGATCTGGATCGCCGGGCGCGCCGGGCAATTATCTGTTGGCGGTGGCTCCCAATGGCAAGAGAAGTTGGCATCCGACGGGCATTAAACAGCCCCTGCGGTCGATCTACTTTCAGGATAGTTTTCGTGGCTGGGCAGTCGGTGGCTTGGGGGCAATCTTGACAACTCGAGATGGTGGGCGGAGTTGGCGTCCGCAATGCGACGTTAACAAACGAGCCATGGTGTTGGGGATCGCCAGTCAAGCGAAAGATTTGCCCTGGTCGGCGCTGGCCGCTGAATCGCTCGAGTATGGAAGACGGTTCGCCGTGGTCATCGATCAGGATGTTGTGGTGGGCAAGCAAGCACAAGAGTTGGCCACGAGCAAGCCGCTGAGCAATCACAATCCGGCGCTGGAAAATCAGCTCGATCGAACTCGTTACGCCGCCGGTTTAGTCGGTGGTGGAGACTGTCTGGGGATCGCCTCGGGCGAGCGTGGAATGGCGGAGTTGGCTGCGGCAATCGCCAGTTACAAGCCGACCGTCTTGGTGTTGGGGGCAGACCTGACGGCCGAGCGAAGAGCGGCTATCCAGCAGTTGGCGATCGAGGCGAAGATCGCCCGCGTCTATCAAGTAGTCAGTTCCGAGGGCCGGGGCGAGATGACTTTTCACAGTTCGGCCGTGTTGCCCGTCGCCGGCGCGCTCACGGGCGATTTGTGGATGACGGCGCTGGAAATCGTGGCGCCGCAGCAAAGCATCGAGGATCGTTTAAATTTGCGACTCAACTGGGATGACACTAACCATCAGCCCTCCAATGCCGGGGTCGGTAGCGGGCTGCCCGCTCGCGATGCACAGTGGAGTATTCCCACGGGACGGCGGCGAAATCTACAAGTCTTACAAGCTCGCAGTGGCGATTTGAAACGCGTTGATCGGTTGCTCAGCCAAGCGGCCGACCAGGGTATGCAAGCATCGCAAAAGGCGATCGAGTTGTTGATTCGTCAGGCCCCCAAGGAGACTCGCGGGCAGCTGCTGCGGATGCTCTTGCAACGAGCCAGCCAGCGAGGAGGCTCGCAGGTTAGCAGCATTGGTGCGGTGCGAGTTTACTTGTTGGGACTCGAGTTTGCCGCCAGCGAGTTTGCGGATCAACCTCTGGGGCGTTGGGCCGCGCTGCGGGTGGCTGCGTTACGGTCGAGTCTGGAATGGCAACCAATGCTGGCGCTCTGCGAGACGTTTACGCCGGCCACGACAAAAAGCTCGTTGACACCCGTAGCTTCGCACCGCTCTCCCTTCGAACGTGAGGAAATCGAACTGAAGCCGGTCGCCGCCTGGACGGTCTCCCCGGTGGACGCTTCGGGAACTGGGAACCCGATGTTCGCAGAGCCTAACTCGGAGGCATTCACTCCGAAGCCAATGGTGCGTCAGGCCAATCTTGAGCAAGCTGCTGAGCAAACCGATAACAATCAACTGGTCGCCTTGGCGGAATTGAGTGGAGATGCGAGTGGAGGGTTTGTTGATGAGGTTGGCGCCTGGCCAGCGGACGTGCAGGGGAATCTGAGCGGGGATACGGATGGGGCGGCGGTCGCTTTGCCGCCCCCAGAACTTTACTCGTTAGCCACCGAGGATGCTTTGGCATGGCGAGTTCATCCCCTCGTACTGGCTTGGAAATCTAAGTACGGCGCCGACGTTATGGATTCCTGGGATCGATCGGCTTGGGAGCAATTGGGCTTGGCCGCCTCGGCGGGTGGGTGGCAGAAGTTAGCTCGGCCAACTCCGCAGAGTTCGCTGGTCGCGCCGCTAATACCGGCAGCTGCCACCGCCGAAGTACCTTGGCTGGATGGTCAATTGCGAGAAGCAATCTGGAACGCTCCGGCGATCGCCGACGAACAACCGCTGCTGCGAATCGCTTATGACGAACAATATATCTACTTGGGAATCCGAGGTGTTTTCCACGCAGATGATCGGCTGCCAGCGGCGGATCGTCGGGAGCGGGACGAAATGCTGGGCGACCAGCCGCGGGTGCTCTGCGAACTCGATATGGATGCTGATTTGCTAACGGCTTATCAGTTGACAATCGATGCTCAAGGACGCACGCATGATGCACTCGATGGCTTCGCGCTCTGGCAACCCCAGTGGTATGTGAGTACTGATGTGCAACAAGGTATTCGCACTATCGAAGCGGCAATTAGCCGCCATTCACTAGGCCTGGATTCGATCGATGCGGAAACACGTTGGCGAGTCCGTTTGACGTTTCTCAAAGCGGGTGAAGCGCCAGCGGCTGATCATGCCACTAATCCAAATGGCTGGATCACGATCACGCCGGAGTGAGGCTGGAGGCTAGTGGCTAGTGGCTAGTGGCTAGAGGCTAGAGGCTAGAGGCTAGAGGCTAGAGGCTAGAGGCTAGAGGCTAGAGGCTAGAGGCTAGTGGCTAGTGGCTAGTGGCTAGAGGCTAGTGGCTAGAGGCTAGTGGCTAGTGGCTAGTGGCTAGTGGCTAGTGGCTAGTGGCTAGTGCATTTTGCATTTTACAATCTCCATTTTTCCTTAATCATTTTTTTGTTGTCACTGATCTGTCTGGCAGTTTGCTGATCGCCCTCCGCGCTGGGCGTGGCGCCCCGGCTAACGCACTGTTAGCGGTTTTGGCGCTAGCCACCGTTCTGTTGCACGTGGCGAGTTCGGTTCAAAACGGGAACCGCGGCTAGCGCCGTAGCGGCTAACAGCGACTTAGTGCTCACATTCAATCAATGCCGATGCCTTCGCTAGCGTAGAGGCCAAAAGTGGCCAACCAATGGTCCCCTTCGTAATGGCCACTATTGATATATTGCAAGCCGGCAGTCAGGTGCGCTTGAGCACTAGTCAGCAAACCGCCGCGTAGCGGGTGATCGGCGGGAAGCGATTGAGCGACTGATCGCAAGCACCAAGCGCGATGCAGGTTGAGTCCGGCTAGATGCACCAGCTTGGGATCACTGAGGTCACTTACGACCACCGGCGCTATCGTGCCGTCGGTCAATTGGCTCGCCAAGTGTGGCAGGAAAGCATTCAGCCAGTCGATAAACTCTTCCTCGGTTAGCACTCGCCGCATCAAGTCGGCTTCGTTCCAGCAGGATGAAAAGAAGTCATGCCCCGATGGTTCGTAGTGTACCGGGTAATCGATGTCTTCACGGTAGAAAGTAAGTGCGCGGTCGACCGCCAGTTGTTCAAGGCCGGCTAGTTTCATTAGGCGAGCATAATCTAAAATTTGTCCCAGCGCAAATGCCGTGTCGGGGTGTTGGCCAGTGCGGATGGGAAAGCTCAGCAAGGGCAGGTAAGCTTCAATGCGTTGCACGAGTAGGTTTTCCAGGGGCTGGAGATTTTTCCGCCACGCGATCGCGTCGGGATCGTCCCAGCCATCAAGCTCGATGGCTAATCGCAGCAGCCACGCCCAACCGTACATCCGCTCAAACGTCTTTTGCTCGTCTCGCGAAAAAAACTCGGCTTCGCGACGCAAATTATCAGCGGTGAGATGCTCCGTCAGAACTCGGCGAATAAGGGCTGCCGACTCGATTGTTGGATATTGTTTCAGCAAGCGGACCAAGACCCAATGGCCATGCACGCTGCTGTGCCAATCATAACAGCCAAAAAATGCCGGAAAGTGCTCGCGGGGAGTCTTGATCTGTTCCGCATTCGTGTAGACCAAAGCCAGCTTGTTGGGAAACTCGGTGTCGACCCCATTGAGGACCAATTGAGCCCACTGGTTGGCGGCGCCCAGAGATAGCGAAGCGGGCATGTTGGCGTCTGCTGACTGGGTGCTTGCTGGGTTGGTGGTCTGTGGTGAAAACAAGGCGGTGATTAGATTTGCGACGATTCGGTGGCCGCCGAGATTGGGATGGTTTGATTGTGATAAGAGATTTTCAAGCGGTGTGCCGGCGGCGACTTGTTGGCGAAAGGCAGCGTAGGCATCGACGACGGGTAAGCCGTATGCGGCACCTAAGTCTCTAACTTGTTGTGCATGCTGCGCCAGCGGCGTGTCGTCGTCCAGCAGGTCCGTACCTGCGTCGGGAGTCGGGGTCAGCAGGACTAGCTTAATTCCGGCCCGCACGCTGCGGTCGATCATTTCACTCCAAGCGGCGCGGGCTGCGGGTAGTCCGATGCGGCGGTCGTTAAGGCAATAGTCGATAAATACCACGTCTGGTTTTAGGTTCAGCACTTCTTGTTGAAAACGTTCCGCTCCGCGTTGAGAGTTTTCACCGCCAATGGCCGTAATCGAGATGTCGATCGCGGCTGTCGGAAAAGCGTCGCACATCTGCTGCTGAAACAAGACCGGATAGCTCTGGAATCGCTGTATCGTGGGCGTTTTGAAATAGCCAGCGGGAACGGAATGGCCATGGAAGACAAATCGAATTGTCCTATTGTTCGGCCATTGCTGTTCTAAGTCGACGCGCGTTTCAGCAAAGAAATCCGAAGCAAGCACGGTTGCAACGGACTCGTTAGCCGACACCGAGCTCGTCGTTGGTGGCACAGTTTGCGCCCAGCTGATTGTCGCGTTGAGCAGAATCAAAGTGGCGGCAAGCGTTGTTGGAACGATGGATCTCACTCGAGGTTCACTCTTCGAAAAAGCAACTGGGCAGTAAGGAAGCGCGATGAAGCGGCACGTTGGCTTAGGGTTATTGGAGCCAAGGAATTGGCCGCAATTTCAACTCTTTGATACTTTGCAGATAATCCAACACGGGTTTGGCAGTTTCGCCGCCAACTTGGGCATGGAAATGCAGGCTAAATCCGTGTGGCCCTTTGGCGTCGATCAGATTCGGCTGCGCTTCCAACATCGCTTTGACCGCATCCAATTTGCCGAGCATCGTCATGCAAAAAAGGTCAGGACGACTGCCGCGTTCCAACAAAAAATTGACAATCTCGACTTTACCCATGTGGCTCGCACCGCCGAGTGCCGTTTCAAAATCGCCTCCTCCCCAGTCGACGGAAGCGTTGAGTAAGCCCGGCTCACGGTCGAGCAGCTTGCGAGTCATTTCGAGATCGGAGTGCGCATAGATCACAAAGTCGGCGGCCAGCGAGCGGTTGACTTGAGGCTTCGACCAGGAGGGTTTAAACGAGGGTGGTTCGTAGTCGCGCTCGAACTCCGCTTCCCGCGGTCCCGCAGGTTTCTGCTCTGTCGCTTCTGCGGAAGGTGTGTCTTGACCGTGAGCGAGCGAGTGGGCGGTGGCACCGACGATTAGTCCGCTAGCGAGCGTGCGGATCGCGTTGCGACGAGTGCTGTGTGGTTGCGACATTGGCTATCTCCCGAGGAAATTAAGGTTGCGTTCGAAGATTCTACTCGAAAATCGAGTGAACTGCGGCTGGTGCACCGTCAGCGGTTTTGCCGCTGGCGGGAGCCGGGGCTAACGAGTAACGCCGAGACTTTCTCGCACCCGCTCGATCGCCGTTAGCCGTTGACGAGAGTCGTCGGTGAGCCGTTCGAGTGACTGCAGATAACGTTCTTCTTCGGCAAGTTGTGCGACCAGCCGTGGATCGCGGCGACGCAGCAGATGAGGGCCGAAAAGTAACGCTGCCGACAAATCAAGTCCGTCATAACAAGGATCATCATGGGGATTATCGTAAGGTTTTTTCGAATGGTATGTATGGTTAAACCTTAGGATTGTGTAATTCCAGTGCCCTTTGGCGAGTTCTTCGTGGATCAGCTGAAACCCCTGATCAAGCCCCCAGCGGCGGACGGCTTGGGGGTGCGAATTGGGCTGCACAATAATCTGTTGTGGCAGTCGTTCGGGAGCGGCCGTGAGGATCTTCACGATTGCTTCCCCACCCATTCCACAGATGCTGAGCGAATCGACTTCACCCGCTTGCAATCCCGCCAAGCCATCGGCCAGCCGCACTTCGGCCGCCCAGCCGGCCAGTGTTGCTTGCGAATTCGCTAGTGGCAGAGGCTTGTTCTCGATGGCGATTCCCCGCTCGATTCTGCCGGCGGCCAACAGTGCTTTTAGTAAGTGTCCGTGGTCCGAACCGATGTCGGCGTGCACGGGGCAGCGGATTTGCCGAGCAACGGCTTGCAGACGAGCATCAAGGCGGGGCAATTCGGCAATCCTCGTTTCGGAGCGTGATTTGCATATAGTTTTACAAAAGTAGTAAACAGTTTCGTGCGGGAAAGGGGCTAATACCTTTTCCGCAGACTCTGACCAATCTTCAACAATGAAAATGCTAAAGCCAATTGCTCCGATTTGTCTTTCGCTGTTCCTCGAGGGCTATGTGCCGCACGGTCTGTTGTCCACCGCCAGTGTTCAAGATGACTGGGAATATGATTCCTGGGAAGGCGAGTGGGAGCACCATTATCCCACCGCAGGCCTCGAGTATGATTATGAGAACGGAGAAACAGACGTTGAGTCCGAACAGTATGAATGGGAAGACGGTGAAGGATACCACGAGCAGGCGTGGTATCATCCCAGCGACTGGTTCACAACGGGTCGCGATGTCGAGTACGAAAACGACGATTACTACGCCAGCGACTATTACCATGACGACTCCTACACAGACCAGTGGTACGACGACGAGTACGACGATACTTGGTATTGGTGGCCGTAAGTCGCGGTAACGGCTGCTACCGCCAAAGCCGCTAACGAACGGCCGCTAGCGCGCGAGCGTATCTTGGTAAAGCTGGCGATAGCGCTCGACCATCGCATCGATCGAGAACTCGCTTAAGGTGCGCTCGCGGTTGGCTTGGCCGAGCTCCGCAAGATCATCGCGTCGCAGCAGGGCATCGAGTCGCTGCACCATTGAGGCTCGGTCGCCGGGGGGAAACGTTTGCGGAGGGGCGAGTGGCCCCAGCAATTCTGACACGCCCTCGACGTCGGACGCGACCACGCAGCGGGCCGCAGCCATTGCTTCCAGCACCACATTCGGCATGCCCTCGTAGCGGCTGGGCAAAATCACAATGCGAGCTCCGGCGTAGAGTTCAGCCACATCGGCTTGCCAAGGCAACAGCGCGGCGCTACCCGCGGGGAGTTGCTGCAGTGAGCGCGTCACCATGGATTTGAGTGGCCCTTCCCCGACGATTGCCAGCCGCAGCTGGGGATGCATTCGCAGCAGCGTGGGGGCCACATCGAGCAACAGATCGAGCCCTTTCTGGCGATGGAGCCTCCCCAGAAACAGCACCACCTCGCCCCCTGGACGCAATCCCACCGTGGTCCAGTCGACCGCTTGGCTGTTGTCCAGACGCTCGCCTCGAATTCCATTGCGGATCGTAACCACCGGCAATCTGGCGGGAGGTTGCCATGCGCGGCGGACAAAATTTTCGACGGCATGGCTGACGCAGACCACGCCCGACAAACGCCGCATCAGTTGGGACTCAACCCACACCCGCCCCCAACTCGGTTGAGCCACGCGAACTCCGGCGAAGACCAGCCAGCGGTGATCGCGACGCGAGGCCAAACTACCGACGACGTTGGCGTGGTAGAGGAATGTCTGCAACACGTCAGGAGGGTCTTCTAGCATCCACTGGCGAACCGCAGAGACCGCGGAGAACAGCTGACGCAGTCTACGGACCCCGACGGACTGAATGGGAATGCCTTCGTCCAGCAGTTTGCTGACTAGCTCGTTTCTAGGGGGCAGCGGCAAAGGTGCCAACGACATGATCCGCACCGAATCGCCGCGAGCCTTCAAACCGATTGCCAGCTCTGTTAGGCACCGCTCGGCCCCCCCAGTACGCAGCTCTGTAATTAGCAAGTTTATCCGCATGACGTTGTTATCTCACAGGAACATCCTGTCGGACAGGCCCCCCAGTGAGGAGGTCGCGGTGGCGGGCGCAAGCGTTGGCGGGAATTTTTTTTCCTGACGAAAGTCCCCAACTATCAGGTACCTGCGGCAATTTTCTCCGATTCGGTTGGTTTGATCGAGTTGACCCGCGGGCGGGCAGCGGTATCCTGAGATACATCAACGAAAGCATCGCAGCCGCAGCAGGAGGCTCTGCCGGGTGCCCGAATTAGCCCAAAGCGCAGAAGCCATGGGCTGTTTCGGTCGGTATTCCCCCTAAGGGTATCTATTCGGCTGTCCACTGGAGGGCGTCAATTTTGAGCAAATGGTTAGCTTTTGAGGCTAGCTCGGGTTTGCCCTAGCGTCTCTCCGCGTGGAGAGTATGCTGGTTGTTGAAATCCTCCACGATGCAGAATCATTCAAGTTTCGAGAGTCATTTTCGAGGCGACGAATTGACACGGTTGTCATGACTTCGTCATCAAGTTTCCTCCGCGCGTTCGCCCTTGCGTGAGGGCAATCGTGTATCAGCTTGCGGCCACGGGCTGATGCGATGAGATCAGTTCCATTAAACTGGTTTCATTAGATCCCTCACGGGGCGGATGCAAGACGCGTCCGTCCGCGAACGCCGCGCGGATACTTTCACCACTGGTACGTTTGCCACCGAGCCACGGGCCTACTCGGCTCAGCGCGATTCTTTGGCCATTTTTCGGAAGTAGGCGTCGATCGCTTCCCGGTAATGCGTTGGCAGGTCGCGGCTGATCTGTTGCAACGCTTCTTGCCGTTCCGCTGGTGGAAGATTACCCCACCCGTCTCGGTTGCCCAGGTCTTTCTTGTCGACGTTCCCATCACCGCTGGCACCCGCAATTTGGCTGTCATCCATCGGCTTACTTTGGCCGCCGTTGGGATTTTGCCCCCCCGCTTGCTGTTGTTGCTGCTGCTGCTGTTGTTGCTGCTGCTGTTGTTGCTTTTCGATTTGATCGATCAGCTTTGACAGTTTGTCGATGATCGTTTGTTCTTTTTCTTGCACGTTCTTGCCGCTGCGTCCAAGTTCCAACCGGCGGCCCACGTCACTCATCAAGCGGGAAATTTCATCCAAGCTGTCTTCTTCGAGTGGTTTGATATCGGCCAACATCAACTTGGCGGTGCGGGTAAAACGGAGTGGAGCGGCAGCTTCGTTTTCTAATAATTTTTCGAGATCACTGACGACTTGGTCTTTATCCAGCAGCGCGTGGGCACCAGCGGCTCGGTAAAACATCACGGCTGCGGGATCGACGGTGGCCAGTGGATCGACGAAATCGAGCAACGGTTTGGCTTCGTCGTACAGCCTTAATTGCACGAGTGTCCGCCCCAGCCAGGCTTCCAGGGAGGGCCGCAGCGCTTCGGATACGGCGTGCAGGTCATCCAGTCCTACCGAGGTGGGGCTGGCGAGGGCTTGCTGATAGATTTCATTGACCGCAGGCACTTCGGTGCTGGCGGCAATCACGTAATTTTCCAGCGGATCGGCGTGTTCGCCGGTTAAATTCGCGCGGAACAATTCCACACAGGCGGCGATCCGATTGGCCGGCACGCCCTGGTCTTGCAAGCCTTCAGCCAACATCGCCACCATCTGTTCGAGATCGGGCGATTGCCAAGACGACTTCCGTTTCAGTGCATCAGCCCCCAACGCTGGGTTGAAGCCGAGGGTGAGCAGGCTAAGGAGGAGCAAATACCGCATGGAAAGTTCCTAAAGAGTGAATCACGCGAGCAATTGGCTTTGACTATTTGTTTCGCTTCAGCAGTAAATCGCGAGTGATGCGATAAAGTTTTTGTTGTCGATCGGAGAGTCCTTGCAGGAGCCCGAGTAGGTCGGGATCGAGTACTTCTGTTGGTTGATCAGGAATCATTTCGCCATAACGTTCCGTTCTTGATTTTACACGAGTTTGCATGGTGCGAATCAACTTCAGTTCGGCAAGCGGTTCAACGAGCGGACGTTCGCCCGACTGGCCCGCTTGCTGCTGCTGCTGCTGTTGTTCTTGCTGCTGCTGTTCCTCCAGATCGCGTTGGGCTTGTTGCAAGGCGCCAATCATTTCTTCGAGCGAGGCCAAGATGTCCTCTTGGATACCCTGGGTGATGCCATCAATCTTGGTTTGTGCCAAACGCTCGCTAACGCGGACCATATCGTTGCGGACTTGGATGACCAATTCGGGGAAAGCGACGCTGGAACCTTCCTCGCGGAGCAACAAAATCGCCCGATCAGCCTCGAGCACAATCTTCTTTTCTTCAAAAGCAAGGTTACCGGCACGAATATCAGTTTGCCGCTCGCGTTGTTCAACCGGCGTGTTCGCCAACTGTCGCGTTTTGTCGAGCACTTGAGATTGCATCTGAGCCATTTCACGCAAACGCGACTCCAGCCTTTCGAGTTCGCGCAGCATCTCTTCCTCGCGTAGCTGGCGAAGAATTCTCTCCAAGTCTTCGATGGCGGTGCGCAACTCCTGTTCGGCTTGACGTTGAGCCTCCACTGCCTCGTCTCGTTTCGCTTCTTTTAATTTTTTCTCGGCCTCCTCCATCCTTTCGCGAGCTCGTTCGACGGCGCGTTGGGCAGCCTCTTGAGGAGTCTTCGGAGCGGCTTCTTCTTGCTGTTGGCCTTCTTGTTGTTGGCCTTCTTGCTGTTGGCCTTCTTGCTGTTGGCCTTCTTGCTGTTGGCCTTCTTGTTGTTGGCCTTCTTGTTGTTGGCCTTCTTGCTGTTGGCCTTCTTGTTGTTGGCCCTCTTGTTGTTGGCCCTCTTGTTGTTGGCCCTCTTGCTGTTGGCCTTCTTGCTGTTGGCCCTCTTGCTGTTGGCCCTCTTGCTGTTGGCCTTCTTGCTGTTGGCCTTCTTGCTGTTGGCCCTCTTGTTGTTGGCCCTCTTGCTGTTGGCCCTCTTGCTGTTGGCCTTCTTGTTGTTGGCCCTCTTGTTGTTGGCCCTCTTGCTGTTGGCCTTCTTGCGGTTGGCCTTCTTGTTGTTGGCCTTCTTGTTGTTGGCCTTCTTGTTGTTGGCCTTCTTGTTGTTGGCCTTCTTGTTGTTGGCCTTCTTGCTGTTGGCCTTCTTGCTGTTGGCCTTCTTGTTGATCTTCAGCGTCGGATGAATCGCCGTTTTCCGTTTCAGCATCCTCCGCTAGTTGGCGTTCAACTTCGCGTGCGCGTTCGGTAATTGATTTTTGTTCGGACTCCACATCGTCAAGCTCGGCACCGTTCTCGGTTCGCGCGCGGGTGGCTCTTTCGGAGCGATTCATCCGCTTGAGTTCTTTGATCCAGTTGCTGATCTTTTCTTTTTCATTACGAAGGCGTTGGGGACGATCTTCGGTCATCAGCAGCTTCAGCAAAGAACTGAGTTCGGCTTGGGCTGCAGCCTGATTGTCGATAGCAGCTTGATATTGTTGTGTTGAGAGTGACCCGGCGGCTGTTTCCAGGCGATCGAGAATGAATTTCTCGCGGGACTGTCGGGCCGCACGTCGCAGTAACGCGGCTCGTTCCGGATTCTCCGCCGCTTCGACGTCGGCTAACCGCAGCAGCAACTCTTCGACTTTGCGATACCGTTCGGCCAATTGATCTTGCCGCTCGGCGAGCGGTTGGTCGTTAAACGCTTGAGCTGCCGAGGATTGTGGGTTGGCCGCTTGTGCATGACTGGCATTTTGCCAGCAAAAGAACAGCAGCGCGCCGGCGAGACCGCTGAACAGTGTTCGATAAACTGCCGGTCGATAGGATGCCGGTCGATAGGATGCATTGATCATTGGGAATCCTGGCATGATCGCTGGCCTGTTGAAAGTGGTGCGCTGATAGGCTCACCGTTCGTTTATTGGCGGAACAAATCTTGGATCGCCTGCTTTCGCGCCTTCTCTGTCTCTTCGATTAAGTTTTCTTGGTTTTCGATCAACCCGCGGACCAAATCGAGTACCTCATTGTAGCTTTCCAGGTCCAGCATTTTCTCTAAAACGGCATTTAATTGCAGCAGCACTTCTTCCGCTTGGCGAACGGTCTGGCCCGCGGACGCTGGGCCTGAAGTTGGTGATTCGGCCAATTCGAGTAAGGCTTCGAGTTGTGTTCGCAGCTTCGCCAGTGGCTGGTCAACAATTTGTCGCAGCGGATCGCGAACTCCCGAGGCAATCCGCTCGCTGCGATCGGGCGTATCGACGCGATTATTGGTCATTTCCAGCAAAATATCGTCGACACCGGCGGCGACGCCGGTCAATTCGTCGGCCGTCTTGGTGGCCTGCAAACCGGCTTGCTGGATTCGCAGCTTCAATAGTTGGACGGCTCGGGCGGTTTCCGGTTCCCCAGATTCGTCGGCATCCTTCAGTTCGCCACCCGTTTGGGGTGATTGTTGGAAGGCGACCAAGTGTGCTGGGTTTTGCCGCGGAGCGGGTGAAAATGGTGCAAGCTGGTCAAAGCCGGGATGATGCAAAACGCCCGATTGGCGGAGGTCTGTCAGGGGGAGCCAACCTTCGCGGCTGAGCAAATCGAGGGCATCACGGAGCAGTTCCATTTCGGAAATAGTCTGTTCCAAACGTGAGCGGAGACCCAATTCGCGACGTTCGAGCACCGCCAGCAGTTGCTCGGGGGTGACGACTTCTAAGGAAAGTAATTGGCTGCGCGTGAGGTGCGGTGTGGAAAGATCGTAGGCATCGCGGGCTTCCGCGAACAGATTCCATTTGTCGCCAGGTTGCGGGCGGGGAATTTGTTTGGCGTTAGCTAGATCCCGAATATCGATCTCAGCGGTGAAGGCTCCTTCGCGATCGGGAACCGCCAGGAGGCTGTGCAGCGGTTGTGGTTGCTCGCCCACCGCGGCAAGTTGGATGGATAGCTCGGCCAAGCCGTAATCGTCTTGTGCGGAACCGAATAGTGGTATTCGCACTTCGGGAGTGACCGCCGCGCCGATACCGCGGAGTCGCATTTGCACTTCGGGGGCCGCATCGTTGACGACTCCCAAGTAGTATCGGTAGGGACTGGGGGCGGAAATTAAATCACTGTCGACGGGGACCATCACCACCGTTGTCGGAGCCCGCAAGTCGGCCAGGGCGAGGGTAAAGCTGAGACCATCGGGAGCGATGTCCACTGGGACTACTTCGCTGTTACCATCCCCGCTCGTCACGGCCGCTTCGACGGAAGCGACTGGAGTGCTGCTGGAACCGACCAGACGCACGTTGGTACCTTCGCGAATTCGCAGACCGGGTTGGTAGTTGGTAATGCGATCTGGGCCAATCAAGCCTGGTTCGCGGAGGTAGGCCGGATAGCTGGCTTCGACCGTTAATTGGGTGATATTGGGAGCGTCGACCGCGACGATCCGGTAGTCATCGAGACGCGCATCAAGGCCGCGGATGGAAATCTGTAAATCTTCCGTGATACCAGCCAGTGGTGGGCCATCGATCGCGAATGATTGATAGCCATCGCGGACCCGTCCCAACCGCCGCATGTTAACTTGGCCGCGAACTCCGCTGGCGGTTTGATAATACATGGTGCAGACTTCGGGCACTTCGGCGTCATCGGCTTGCGCTTCAATTCGCAGGGTGGCACCACCACCGCGGGCGATGCGAACGACGCGATCTTCGAAAGTCAGCAAGCGAACGGCATCGCGGGATCCTTGTTCGCTAGCGGACACCAAGGGGACTTCGACACCGACCATTCTCAGCTTGGCGCGTCGCGGCCAGGGATCATCGCTGGTCAACAGCAACCGCGCGGTGGCTTGCTTGAGCGTTGCTGGACTGGCTAGTCCTAACGCGGCGACTCCCAGCAACAGGGGAAACACCACAGCTGCTTTGGACCACAACGGTTTGCTGCGGAGGACTTTGCCGGTCTCGACCGTTTGACTGGCTGCGGTTGCTTCGTCGTGCACCAGTTGCAGCAACATTGGGGAATGCAGGTCGCCGGTCTTGCGGGGGCGATTCAGCTGAACCGCCGTGATCAGACGACCGCCGAGTTGTGGATGATGGCGTTCGAGCAAGAGTGCCAAACTTTCGTCTGGAAGTCGGCGAAACATGCGACGAAAGAAGAAGCGGATGATAACGGTGGCCAGCACCCCGACAGCGAAGAACAGCAACACAGCCCGCGCCGAGCGAGGCATTTCGGTGCCGCCTAATTTGACAGGCAGGAAATCGATCGCCAGCCCCAGCCAGAAGGCGATGACAATCACAGCCACCGCAGCCAACGCGGCATCAATCGTAATGTAGCGACGAATTTTGCGTCGCAACTCACGCAGCAGCGAGCTGATTTGCGGATTTAGCGGGTTGTTTTTTTCTGCGGCCATGCCGGGATACTATGCCAATCGGTTCAAGCGTCGGACCATCCATTCCATGGTCAACAGCGAGCATAGCAGCCACATTAGGCTGGCGTTGTGTCGTTGTTGAAAGTCTCGGTCTGGAGTGCCGGGAAGGATGGTCAGTTGTGGTTGGGGCTCAATGGTGTTAACGAGGCTCAGCGGGTCGACGGATGCGGACGAGTCGGCGAAATCCTCTTCGTCGGAAGATAGTGGAAAATAATTGCCGCCGGTGGTGCTTGCCATCGCCCGCAACACCTCGTCGTTTCGCCTGGGCCGTTCTAATTCTAAGGTAGGAAGTTTGGCTTGGATCGGTTGTCGCAACACATCTTCGTCGAGCGCGTTGCCGAGCGTGACGCGGAGCTCAAAAGCACCCGGTTCGCGAATCAGAAAACGGCCCGTGTAGGTGCCTTCACGAGGTTCACCCGCCAGCGGTGCAAGTCGGACCGATTCGGTGCGGCCCGAGGGAGTCAACAATTTGGCTTCGACTTGGGGAAGGCGAAGTGGCTGAAATTGTTCGTCGGTCAAAATCGCTCGCACGGTGATCGTGTCCCCGACCATCGCTCGCGGGCGGTCCACCAGCAAGATACCGCGGTTGCTATCACGGAGCAGACGCCCTTCGGAAACCCAGCGGATCAGCTTCGTGTAATAGGCGTCGAAGGCAGGCACACTCACGCCACGCAGACGCCACATCTCTCCGCTGCCCTGAAAAAACACGCGTCCCGCTCCGTAAAACTGGGAAGCCAAGTAGACGGGTAATTGATCATCGATGGCGGCCGAGGGATCCATAAAGTATGCGTAAACCTTAGCGCCCGGTTTGGCACCCTGGTCACCGACGTAATCATAGACTCCACCAAAACTTTCCCAGCTGGCTGCGGAACCTGAGGTCTCATCCTCGAGATTGAGAAAATCGGCTCTCTCGGCATCGGCGGCGAACTTTAACGGATAGGCGTTCTCACCACCGGTGCGGCCGGCGGAAAGCAGCGGCCCGCGGTTGGGCAATCGGACCGGATAGAAGTCGCGGACCAAACCGATGCGAGGATCGGTTCGCTGACGCATCCACTGGGGCATGTAAACGGGACCGCTGACCAACACCATCCCGCCCGCTTGACGGCTCAACCATTGGTCGAGCAACTGAAATTGGTTGTCATCCAGCATCATCCAGTCGGGATCGAAAGCCACGATGGCGTCGTACTCAAAAAGTGCTTCGGCGGTGGCTGGAAAGCTAGTCAGAATCTTGTCCGCGTCTTGGCTCATGCCGGGTTGACCGGTTTGCAGCCAAACGTCGACTTCGACCGAGGGATCGCGGTACAGCAGATTTCGCACAAAGCGATATTCACGCATCGGTCCGCCGGCCACCAACAGGGTGCGAAGTCGGCGGCTGACAACTTCGTAGCGGGCGCGTTGGGCGTTGTCTTTGGCGTTTTGATCACCGGCTGGCGGGACCACGCGAACCGTTAGGCGACGGCGGCCGACGGATTGGGGTTCCATCTCAAACTGGACTCCCACCAAGGTGCCGTCGCTCGGGACTGTGACTTCGCGGCTGTCGACGAGTTCGCCTGTTTCCGCAGCTTCATCGCTGGCGTCCTCCGACGCGTCGGCTGACGGTGTTCCCTCGCTGGCGTCGGGGTCCGCTTCATCGAGCAATTGGACTTGCACGGTCATCGGCCCCGGGCCACTGCCTTGCAGCACTGCGCTGAGGGCAAATTTATCACCGGGATAAACCCGGCGGGGCACGTCGAGATCGACTAAGCGGATGTTGACGGGAGGTTTGGCCGAGCCGAAGCCGATCGGATATACAGCCGCACCGCCGCGGGAGACCAGCGAAGCGACAGCCAGCGGAGGCGTGCCGCCGTTGTTTTGACCGTCGGTCAGCAGCACCATTGCGGCGAGCGTGGCCGGGTCGTGGCGACCGAGTGCCGCTCGCATGGCATCGCCAATTCGCGACTCGCCCCCGGCAGCCACCAGCACGCCCTCCCAATTGACGCGAGCCAAGCGTTGTTCCATCGTGTCCAGGTCGAGTTGCTCGGCATCGCGACTTGGATTCGCGTCTGGACTCGCGTTCTCAGGTTGCGAATTGGCGTCGGCGGCAGGCTCGGCATCGCCGCTGGGCAGCCCCAACAGCGACGCCAAGGTGGCCTCGGTGTGGATCGCCCAGCTGGTGCCGAGCGTCGTGCCGCTGACCAGCATCAAGATTGCGGTGGCGAGCAACAGGGGCGTCGCCAATGTGCCTTTGCCAGTCAGCTGCAGCACCGCGACCAGCACCATCCCGAGCACCGTGAGCATTAGGCCGGCGGCAGCTAGCAAGGCCCATGCATTCGCTGGGGATGTCGTCGTCGAGCTTTCGCCGCTGGCTGTCAGATCGTCGGCCGTCGCCAAGGGCGCCTGTGGTTGTGCCGCGGAGTCGGGCGAATCGGCGGCGAGGTTCGAAACCAGCACCTCGTTCAGTTCTCCAGTGGCGTCGAACGTATAGAGCGTCACGCGATGGTTATTGGCCAGTTGCTCGAGCAGGGGCGTTTGGGTCAGCAGTTCGGTGGCCGCTTCCATTCGGCTGAGGCTGCCCGGCTGATCGTCTTGGGGAAGTGACATGCTTTGGCTGGTATCGACCAACACGGCCACTTCGCTGGGGCGCGTGATCCGCTGGCGATTGCGACGCTCGATCCCCAGCAGGAACAAGATCAAGCCAGCGATCACAGCCAACCGCAGAATGATCAAGGTCCAGCGGGTGGCGGTGGGCAGCTCGACCGTGTCGCGTCGATAGAGACGGACCGTAAAGTAGATCAGCAAGCCGATCAGCGCGATCGCTGCGGCCCACGACCACCAGCCGGTCAACCAAGCGGTGCGGCTGAGCGTGTAAACAATTTCTTCTTGGGCGGCGCCATTCATTGCTTCGTTCATGCTTTGGCTCCGACCGCAGGCGTGTGATAACTGGCAAAGTAGCCTAAAGTTTGTTCGCAGACCAAGCCGAGCACCAACAGGCTCAGCAAGATCAGCGGCACCAAGCCACCACCACCTCCTTCTTCCGCTGCGATGACATCTTCCGCCTCGTTAAAGGTGAGTGCCAGGGGTTGCATGGCTAATCGCAACTCTCCCCGGTCGGCCCTCGCTAAATTGCCCTCGCTGGCTGTAACTGTGGCTGCGTCTAAGCGAACTTCCGGAGACCCGTCGAGTCGCGTGAGCCAATACTCCGAGATCCCCGGTTGTAGCATCGCATCGAGGTTGCTGCGGCCTTCGATGGTGGCGAGCAAGGGATCAAAAGTAATTTCCAAGATGGCATCGTCGTCTCCCGGTTGGGCTTGTTCTTCAACCGGGATTCGCGGAGCCGCATCGACGGCGGCCAAATAAAAGACCGGGCGAGCGTATTGGTCAGCCGGCAATGCCAAACGCATCGCTTGATCGACGCGGCTCGAAGTCTCCGGCACGGCGGCAGACCAAAGGTAGGCGTTGGTGCGCAACAAGAAGACGACGAAAGTCGGATCGCTGGTCCAGTTTGTCCAAGCCGAGGTTAGGCCGGTCAGGACCGTCACGACTCGTCCCGCACCCACGTCGTGTTGGAGGACCAATGGTTCGCCGTCGCGGCGGTTGAAAATCCGGCTAACCGGTGCATCCGTTGTTGCTGGAAACTCAATCCCCACGCTGCGGCGCACGCTGACTAACGCCATGGCGGCATCCCCCACGGCAGCCAAAGGAGCAGACAGGGGATGGGCTTCCCCGAGCACCATGTCAGGTGTACCTGTCGCGCCGCTGAGATCAAGGTCGATGGGCTCGGTTAAGGTGCCGGGCAACAGTTGACGAGTGGCCGTGCGGAGTGTTTCGTTATAGCGATTGAGAACCGCTTGCTCGCCAATGAACCAAGTCAAACCGCCACCATTGTTCACATAAGTTTGCAACGCATCGGCCGTGTTGCCATCAATCTCCGGCAGGTCGAGGCAGTAAATCGCTCGGTACTCGGCCAAGTCGCTGGCTTGGGCAGTCCGCAGGAAAGAGGGGGGCCGCACATCGGGCAGCGCTCCGGTGCGGACTTGACCGCCCGGGTCGAGCACTGCGGCAACGTGAAACGCGCCACGTCCGTCGAGGTCGCCATCGACGATCAAAACTTTTGAGGCATCGGTCAGTGGCAAGGTGGCGGCGCGGCGGTTATCGATCAAGACCGTATCTTCCGGCAATTCCACTTCGACCGCGTGCGTGCCGGCATCGGCCAGATAGACTTGAAACTGTTTCGTAGCGGTTCCGCCCGCCGCAATCTCCTCGAAGACGACAGCCGGCAAAGGTTCGCTGCTGCCCGAAAGTCGTTCGGTGGGATCAAAGGTGGTCGCCGCCGAGCCATAGCGAAATACTTTGGTCGCCAAGTTCACGTTGCGTGCTGGCGTGGAACCATAATTGGCGACGGTGACGCGAAACACGACCGGGACCCCAGCGACCCAAACATCAGGAAGAGGCTCCAAATTGGTGACAGCTAGATTCGTGGCGGGGGCAACGGCGCAATCGATCATCCTCAGCTCGGTCCCCAGGCGAACAAGATTATTGAGGGCTTCTTTGGAGGTTTCCGGGGACTTCCAATCAGCCTCCCGCAGATCGCTCATCACGTACAGGACAGTGCGATTCGCGTCGGTCGCTTTGACTAAATCGCCGGCCAGCTTCAACGCGGCACCGCAATCATCGTCCAATGGACTGGGCCGCGTCGCCATCATCCGTTCGACCGCTCGCAGATCGGCGCCGAGTTCCGCCGCGCTCATATCGGCTGCTGCATCGGCCGCTTCCGATCCACCGCGAATCACCAAAGCCGCGCGGCTGGAGCGGATGACGGTAAGTTGATGTTTGCCCTCGGCAATGGCCAATCGCCTGGCGAGCCCATCGAGTGCCGAGAGGGCGCGGTCATAGGCGGCCGCCCCGCCGCTGGTGTCGCTCATTGAAAAACTATCGTCCAGCACCACCACGTGATGCGTCGTCTTGCCTCCCAAGGCATCGAGCCAGCCGGAACCGCCGGACCATCCCGCCAACATGGCAATCAACAACGCGGCAACGCCCAGCCGCGCCAACAGCAACAGCAACTGGCGGAGAATAATCCAACGCCGTTGTTTCCGGTAACTGGCCAGCAAAAATTCCATCGCGGCCCACTGTTGGCGACGATGGCGCAGCATGTTAATCAAGTGCACCAAAGGGGGCACCGCGAGAAACAGAAAGCCAGCTGCCAAGGCGGGAAACAAAAATTGCATGGGGTGAGGTTTAACCTCTCAGGTTGGGCAGAAGTTTGCGAGCCGCTAGGAATTTAGCCAAGATGGCGTCCAACGGTTCGTCGGTCTTAACCTCGATATAGTCGATCGACAGGCGGCCGCAGGTGCGGCGGGTTTGCTCGAGGAAAGCATGCAGCGCTTCTAAGTAACCTTCCCGCAGGGCACGGGGGTTACAGTTGAGATGATCGATCCCTTCGAGCCCCTCGAATCGCGTGGCGCCGGTGAAGGGAAATTCAACCTCGTCGCGATGCAGCAGATGAAACACGATCACGTCATGCCCGCGTTGACGCAGCATTCGCAGGCCGTCGAGCAAATTGTCGACGCCCAGCAAATCGGAAATCACGCAAACCACCCCCCGCCGCGGAATCGTGGCGATGACTTCGCGAACGGCCGCGGCCAAGTCGGTTTCGCGATGTTGGCTGGGCCCGTCGAGCACCGACAAGATGCGGGAGAGTTGCGTGCGGCCGGTGCGTGAGGGTAGCGACGAACGGACTTTGGCATCAAACGTGTAAAGCCCGGCGGCGTCCTGTTGGAGACCAGCCAAATAGGCCATGCAGGCGGCGATCGCGGCCGCGTACTCGTATTTGTTTTGGTCATCTTTGCCGTAATTCATGCTGGCTGAAGTATCCAGCAACATGTGCAGCCGAAAGTTCGTCTCTTCCTCGAACTGTTTAATGACCAGCCGGTCTTGCCGCCCCCAAACCTTCCAATCGATGTGTCGCAGATCATCGCCGGCGACATATTGACGGTGTTGGAGAAACTCAACCGATTGGCCAAAGTAAGGACTGCGGTGCATCCCCGACATAAAACCTTCGACGGTTCTTCGAGCCAGCAATTCCAGCCGTCGGATCCGTCCAGTCGCCTCGGGGCGAAGCAAACGCGTCGCGTCCTTAGGAGGCGAAGATTTTTTGGAATCGGGCATCGCGGGTCAGATCATCTTCGGAGGTCGGGGTTGCAGCGATAATGCGGTCGATCACTTGGTCGCTGGTGATGCCATCACTCTCGGCGGTAAAATTCACCACCATGCGGTGACGGAGCACGGGACGAGCCAAGTGCTGGATGTCTTCGATCGCAACGTGAAAGCGGCCTTCCAGAAGTGCCCTGGCTTTGCCACCCAAAATCAAATACTGAACTGCCCGAGGTCCCGCCCCCCAGCCGACAAGTTCTTCAACAAAATCAGGAACGCCCGCAGTGCCGATTCGGGTTTGCCGAACCAGCGACAACGCGTAACGCACCACGTGATCACTAACAGGCACCTGCCGCACGACACGCTGCAGACGCAAAATGTCTTCGCCACTGAGCACCGGCTTGACGGTGGCGGTAACGCCGCCGGTCGTCCGCCGAGCCACTTCGAACTCTTCGTCAAAACTGGGGTAGTCGACGAATATCTTAAACATGAACCGGTCTTGCTGAGCTTCTGGCAAGGGATAGGTCCCTTCCTGCTCGATCGGGTTCTGCGTCGCCAACACAAAGAACGGATCCGATAACTCGTGCCGAGTGCGGCCAATCGTGACGGTTCGCTCCTGCATTGCTTCGAGCAACGCGGCTTGGGTTTTGGGCGGTGTGCGGTTGATTTCGTCAGCCAAAATCACGTTGGCAAACAATGGCCCTTCCATAAACCGCATTTCGCGATGGCCGGTCGCCCGATCCTCTTCGATGATTTCGGTGCCAGTCACGTCGGCCGGCATCAAGTCGGGAGTAAACTGCACTCGGCTGAACGATAGATCCATCGTCTTGGCCAGCGTGCTGATCATCAGCGTCTTGGCCAACCCGGGGACCCCTTCCAGCAGACAGTGACCGCGACTGAACAAACAGATCAACAGTTCGTCGATGACTTCGCGTTGGCCGACAATGATCTGACCCAGCTGCTCCGTGATGCTTCGCTTAGCTTGCGCCAACAGCTCGGCATCTTCCGGTTTCAGTTCCGTCGTCTCGGTCCCTGCAATCATCCGATCCCTTTCTCATGGTGATGCAAACTACGTTGCAGACGAGGGGCCAACTAGACGTTGGCGTCCTACAGCTGCGACCGTCTACCTTCCTAAGATAACAAGAATTTAACACCGGCGAGTGACATAATGCACTCGCCCTTTTGGACTTCTCCAAAATCAGTCCCGCCTGTCCACCCTTTTTGCTACTGCCGCCGCTTAGCGGCCGTCTCCGTCCAATGGCGCCAGTGCCGGCAATCCCAACGCGTCACGCTGATTGGCAGCATTTGCCTCGGCCGCCTGCGCGTGCATCCGCGAAACGTCTTCAGAATCATAGACCAGTGGTAACTGGGCGGCGGGCGGATCGGCAAAACGAAACAGAAAATTGTAATTTTCAACTCGCACGTCAACGACTCCCAGGTCGGCGGCGACCAGGCTCCGCGTACCAATGTTATTGAACTTACTGTCGACTTCCATTTGATCTACGCGGATCACCGGCTCTCCGGTTCGAGTGTCGATTGCCAATAAATCCAAGGTTCGGGTCCCTTTCTGGGTCGTGGAAAACTCTCGAAAGGACCTGCTGAGGAATAGCAGCGGGCTGCTGGCGGCTTGATCAATGGTCACCCCCCAAGGGCTGTCCAGTTCCAATTGCCAACGCAGCGTGCCGTCGCTGCGGTTGATACAAAAGATAGGACCGTCAGTGTCCACATGTTCGCCAACTTCGTGAAATTTGCCGATGGCCGAACTGTCTTCCGGCGTTTTCCGGTGTTCACGACGCACCGCAGCGACAAGCCAAGCATCTTCCCATGTGATCACATTGATGTCACTTAACTCGCTCGGCAAAGTGACTTCATGGTCGGCGATCGCCACGCCGCGGAGCAGATCCCAAACCAGTAATCGTCCTTCGGCGGTGACCATAACCATCCGTTGCCCATCGATTAATTTGGCAAAAGCTCCCTCGAAATTTGGATTTTCGTCGTCGATCACTTTCACTTCCAGGACCACTTGATCCTGCATCGGCGCGCGAAGCCGGACGACGCGGTCGTATTTCTCGGGATCGTCTTCGCTCGGTTCGTTGCGTTTGGTCAGCACATGCGGACCGGCCACGGCGAAGACTTGCTCGCTGGGTTCCCAGGGGAGTGTTTCCAGCAGTTTGCCATCTTCGACTCGCATGACTTGCACGCCCGTGGATGCGGAGACCGCGGCTACGCGATTCCCGTCAGCGATCAAATAGGTATCCGCCGCGTGATTCTCGCTTCGCCACAGTTCTTCGTTGGTGGTGGCGTCGATGGCGATTAAGTCACGGTCTTGTAACAGAAAGAACCGTCGACCGACGATCGGCCCCATGCGCATCACGCCGGTGGTTAATTGGCTGCCGCGTCGTCGGCTAAGGATGTAGTGATGGGTGTTGTGTTTGAAGAAAGTCTGGGCGCTGCGGGAACGCACATTTCCATCGATTTGATTTTTCCAAGGGCGTCGCCAGAGCACGCCGTCTACCGGACGATCCTGAAATGCCATCAGGTCGATGGCGATCAATTCGTCGGGCATCAAGAGAATCATTAAACCGCCATCGATGTTGGCCTGAATCATATCGTTCTTCGCGCCGCCGGTATCGAATCGAACTGGGTGATCGATACCTTGGGGATCCCGCAGCAGGATCGAACCATTCTGGTCGGCTTGAGGGTGCCAATTTTTTAAATGTTCGCCGTGCCGAGCGACAACTTCGATGGGGCTGCGATCGTTCCCGCGAGCGAAGTTCTGGTTCTCGCTTGCGCTGGCTGACATAGTCACTCCACCGGGCCAAGTCGGCGTTGTCAGCATTGTCGTCAGGGTCTTCTCGAGCTCGTCCGTTTCGGCCCGCGAGCTGTCGGTTAATTGCTGGAGTTGCTGGCGGGCATCCGCGGCAAAGCCAGCTCTCAAGTAAAGCTCGGCGAGGGCGATTCGCCAGCGGTCTTGCCGCGTAGCATCTTGTTGCAGTTCGGCAGCCCGCAACGCTTGGCGAGCATAACGTTCAGCCCCCGCCCAGGCACCATCGTCAACGGCCGTGTCGAATAGTCCTGCCAGAATCGTATCGGTGCCGGCGAAGATGCCAAATTGCATGATCGCGCGACGTTGCACCGAGGGAGGATCACCCAGCATGGGAGCGGCGAAAGCATCGATCATCGCGGTGATCCGCGGCCGCTGGTCGGGCGAGGTAAATTCCCAAGCTTCACGGGCTCGCGCGGCGATCCAGGCATCCAAGCTGGCCACTGTCGTTTCGCCGTTGAACAACATGTCCGCCTGGGCCACATGTTGGGTGCGATCGTCACGGAGCACGATGCCAGCCAGCGCCAGCAGGTGTTCGATCGCTTGTAGACCTTGCTCGTTAGCCAACGCATCGGCAGTTTTTAGCCGCAATAATTCGACCCGTTGGGGGTTAAGTTCGATTAGCGACTCAAGCAAATCGGTCGTCTCTTGATCGGGCTGTTTGCCGTTGCGAATCGCCGTCAGCATCGCCTCCACCAAGCGGCTCCGCACCTCTTCATCGGTGGGCATCAGCTCCCGGGCTCGCATGAACCAATCGATTGCTTGTTCGTTATCGCCTTGTTCTTGCAATAATTCGCCTTGTCGGATCATCGCCCAAGCGTCATTGGGATTATCGGCCAGCCGTTGTGGGACTTCGGCGCGGAGTGCATCTTCGGAGTAGGCCACTGTCAATTGAGTGGCAGTTTGACTGACGATGTTGCCATCGACGGCCAGCAGATTGCCCAGCGGAAATTTGACTTTACGTTTCTGCGTGACTTCGCCGCTCGATAGATTGATTTCCCAGATCTCTTGAACGCTGGTTGGCAGCAGGTAAACGCCATCGCCGAAAACTCCCGTGCCGGTGACTTGTTGCTCCTCATCGAGCGTGACCGGAGAGGCCCAAGTGGGATTACCTGAGTTCAGATCGAAGGCTTGAACCATCTGCGGGGCGACCAACAGAAATTGGCCACCGCGGACACCGGCCAAGTAGCTGAAACCACTGCGCAAGATCCGAGGCCACAATGGTTCGCCAGTCAACAAATCGAACCCGTAGAGGGCGTCCATTTCGATCGGCGTCACGATGACTTTGCCATCTTCGATTAAGGGGGTGCCGCTGTACCAGCGATCCATCAGTTCCAGCGAGTCGGAGCCACGAGCGCTGCGACGCGAGCGTCCCATGGGAACATTGGTGTCATTTTGCGGTAGGTACTGGCCCCACAACAACGCGCGGCTGGTTAAGTCGACAGCCACCAGGGCGCCGCCAGCGGTCGGGCAGACCAACACACCATCACTGTACGACGGCATCGCACCGCCGACGCGTCGCAAAGGATCCGATTGGATCGAGCCCCCTTCGTTGGCCAACAATTGCTGTCGCCAAAGTTCGTTGCCGGTACGAGGATCCAAGCAGAGCAGATAGGTGTCCCCTGCGAGTTCCGTCATTTGATACAAAAGCCCGTCGATCGGGAGCGGAGGCCCCATAAAAAAGGCATTAGCGAGGCTGTTCTCTTCCGGTTCGTTGCCGCTCTTGCCACGCTTCCACAGGAGTTTGCCTTCGCTGGCCAGTTCCAAAGCGACCAGCGTGTTGGAGCCGGTATCGGCGGGGCGAATGGCTTGCGCGCGCAACGGTCCCAAGCCGATGCTTTCCACCGCTCCCAAGTCCATCAGCATAAAAGCGCGTTCCCCGTCGCTGCTGAGTCGGCCATAAGGCAAGTCGTTCCAGACACGTTGAATCAAAAGTTCGCTGGCGTCTTGAGGCGGAGCCATGAACATTGGTCCGCCGAGCATCTCCGGCTCGGCCGTTTCCACGCTGCTCGCCCAGGGATATTCCCAGATCCGCAGCCCCGTCTCAAAATCGACCGCCATCATCCGTTCGGTGGTTCGCATCAGGAGTTGGTTACCGACCTTGATGGGAAACCAAGCGGGTGGAAGCAAGCCGTTGTCGGTTTTCGTCGCGGCAAAGTTCTCCAAGGCTCGCTGCTGTTTCTGGCTGTTGCTGGTCGGCAATTCCCAGCGAAACATGCTCAGCGGCAGACTTCCCGCACCAGGACCAATCGCGGCTGGACCACCGTGCGCCATGTGTGTCGCGTCTTCGGGTTGTGGGCGCGCTTTGCTGGTGCTGCCAAAGTTTTCCGCCAGCCAAGTTGCCTGGTCACCGGCGGCCGGCGGAGCACTTTTTCCTACCGCCAGTTTGATATCCCAGCCAGCTTGCTCGGCAGCGCGTAGATGTTCACCGGCGGCGGCTGTGCGGCCAGCCAAGTGCTCGGCTTCTGCCAAAGCGACCAGCAGCGGGCTGCCGAATTCTTTTCTTGCCGCGGGTTGCGCGGCTAAGCGACGCAGGATTGCCACCGCCGCCACGGGACGCCCTTCGCTGATCTCAAGGGCGGCGGCCAACCAAGCCGCTTGGCGGCCAGCTCGCGTGTGTGAGTAACGCCGCACCACTTCACCGAGCGTCTTGCGGTCGTTGGCTGCGGTGGCGGTGGCCAGCATCTGCTGCGCTTTCGCCCCGTAGCGGAGTTCATAAATTTCCAGGCCGGCGGGGGGCAATTTGCCGAGCGTATCTTCCGCTTCTCGCAGCAAACTCCGAGACACCTGGCCGGCCGTCTTATCGGCTTCCAAGAAAAAGTCTTGGCCGGCTAAATCGGCGTCCTGCTCGGCGATCGTCTCACGAGCCAACAGGTCGCCCAAAACGACGACGGCATCTCCGTAACGCTCTTGCTCAATCGCGCGCCCCGCTTCCCGAATCCGTTGGGCGATCGCTCGCGGTGGCGCGTTAAACCGACCCCGCGAACCGAAGGCGTTTCCCGAGCCGGGAAAAATCTGAGCGTCGACTGGCAACATCCCAGCCCACCAGACGCCACCGGCGACCAGCAACACCAACCAACCATTCCTTGCCATGTTGAACCGCATATTTGCTAGAGTTTCGCCGTCAATTCTGCTGACACCGCTGCTGCTTTTGATTATTCGTACGACCATTTCATGATCCACGGATCTTCCATCTCCTCTTGATGCTGACGCAAACGATTCTTGTAATCGCTCAGCACCGAGGCAAACTTGGGGTCGTCGGCCAAATTTGTCGTCTCGTCGGGATCATTTACTATATCGTAGAGTTCAAAGGCCGGGCGATGCACGTACTGGTCGACCGTTTTTTGGCCGTAAGGAGTATCGGGCCCCTGCAAGTACTGGGCTTGCCAACTGGAAGCTGCCCATAAATCAGACGCGAATGGGTAGGGTAACCCGTGGGCGATATTCCAAATGAGTTTGTACTGTTTGTCTCGCACCACCCGCATCGGGTAATACATCTGGATTTCGTGGAACGTGTGCGAAGCAAAGATGGTATCCCAATGCTCCTGCTGGGGCTTCGCCAACGTAGCCAACCAGGAGCGACCGTGGTAGCTTCGAAACTGGTTGCCGCCGCTGCGGTTTTCCTTGAGAGCCTCCCCCCGCTCTCGCCAAAATTGATCGGGATTCACCCAGCTGCTGGGACCGTTCGTGGCGGCGTCGAGTCCCCCCGCAAAATCTAACAGGGTCGGGGTGATATCGATGTGGCTGACCAGCGCTGCGGTTTCAACTCCGCGAGTTGCCACGTACGGATTGCGGACGACCAGCGGAACGCGGAGCCCCGGTTCGTAGACGGTCGTTTTGCCGCCCGAAAATGCCATCCCGTGATCGGCCGTGAAAACAATCATCGTTTTGTCATACAAGTCATTCTCTTTGAGGATGTCGATTAAACGGGCGAGACCAGCATCCACGCGGGCACACGATTGATAGTACTGTGCGAGCTCACTGCGGGTTTCCGGCGTGTCGGGGAGAAATTTAGGAATCGGGACTTCCGCGGGATCAAAGAAAACCTCGTCCACTCCCGGATACGCTTCGCGATTCGGACGGTTGCCAAACAGGTCAGGCTGAAGACGCAGTTCGGATGTTTTGTCGAGGCCACCACCCCGGTGCGGATCGGCGGTGCCGAAGTACAAAAAGAATGGACGTTCGTCAGTGCGATCCCCAAGAAACTCGCGACAATTCTCAGCCATCTTTACCGGGTTCCGCGCAGGCCCTGATAAGTACGTTTCAAAGTGGTACACCGGTTCGGGCGCGACGTGATACTTGCCGATCTGCGCCGTTCGATACCCGACGTTGGCCAGCACTCGCGGCAGCGCCAGACTGACCACGTTGTGGTAGGAAGCGAATTTGTGAAAGTGATGCGTATGGCCGTACTGACCATTCTTGTGGTTGTGCAACCCCGACATCACCACCGAACGGCTGGCGCTGCACGAAGCTGTGGTGGCAAAGGCGTTGCGAAATAGCACCCCGTCGGCGGCCAACACATCGAGCGCGGGCGAATGGGCCACTGGATCGCCGTAGCAACCCAGCGTGGGACTCTCGTCGTCGGTGATGAAGAAAATAATGTTCTTTTCCGCGGCTTGTCCGAGTCCGCACCAACTTCCGCAGATCAGCAGCACGAGACTCAAACGCAGCCAACGCCACTGGCGGTCCAATGTCGGAGATTGATCGAGCGACCCAGCGTGGGCAGACCGAGCATCGCTCGACGCTGGATGCGAAGCTGCGAGCTTGGTTGGGAGCTTGGTTGGGATTCGTTGGGCAAGGCACATAGGAAAACAGCACATGAGAAATCGGAGAGCCTGGCGAGGGAACATGTTGTCAGGGCGTCGCACTATTGAAGGTGATCTTTACTCCGATCTTAGCAGACAGTTTAGAAGCCATGCGAAAACCATTTAGCTTTTTCGACATCCGCGGCGAGGCTATTATTCTAGCAGACTGGCTGCGACGCAGTTTTGAGTTAGCTTACAGTTGGCTTGGAGTTGGCCGGGTGGCGCGCGTGGCTGTTCGATCTGCAGTGTTCAAAAGTGTAGTTCGAGGCCTCCATCTGACGGCTTGGGATTGCGAATTAAGCCCCTTTCCGACTAGTCTCTTTGCTAGCTCAACTGGCTCATCTCTTCCCTTAGTTTTTCAGCTGGGCTGCTGGCGATTGCGTTTCGCACTTTTCACGGGGATTCAACCGCATTGAAGTCGTCCTCGCATTTATCGAAATCCCCCGGTTTGTCGTGGTCGGAACGCCTGCGAAAGCGATATGCCTTGCAGCTGGACCCCAGCTTGGCGGATTGGTTTGACGCTGGCTTGTGGCAGCGGGCAGGGACGGGTGAATTTAACCAGCCGGTTTCCCCCGACATGTTGCTGGCGGCGGCCCCCGATGTGATTTGGCCTGGCTTGATGCTGCCCGATACATTGCCCTTGCTGGGCAACAAGTACGGTGATTGGCTCTGTTTGCGAGTGGGTGCCGATGACGGGGCTACCGAAGTGGTCCATTGGTATCACGGTGGCGGCGATTGGATTCCATGGGGCAGGACGCTGGCCGAGGCCATTTATTTTGATGCGATTCGCCAGCGGTTGCCAGGGCGTCGACAGACGCACGCCGTGGCGGCAGAGCCCCAGCGGATTGGTAGCAGCGACGATGTGTTTTTGCAGTGGGCACTGGGTTGGCTGCCCCCCGCCGCGTCGGAGTGGATTGCCGGCAACGACGAGCCAATCGCGGTGGAGAGGCTGTTGGAGAAAGATATTGCTTCCATCGCGGTGCACTGCGAAGCGGTGCTGGCAGCGTTGGATAGTGAGTTTCGCCAATTGATGAATCCCGAACTGGCAACGGAGCTGGGAATTGCATGGGAGCCCGATGCGGTTAGTTGGTTATTCGATCATCGCCATGTCGACGCAGGGCATCGCCAGCGGATCGAACAGACTCTCGGCCGCACCGTTTCCTTTGAGCAAGATTGGTCGACCGCGTTGCAGCACAGCGCGGCGGTTTGTCGCTTGCGGGACGATCTGAGTTGGGCCTGGGATATCGCCGGTTGGGCACACGAGCGGGCGGGTCAGTTGAGCGATGCTCACAATTATTATTGTCAAGGCGCGTTCGCGCTCGCTTTCACCGACCAATCGGTGCGTCTGCGCTCACACTGGTATCCGGCGGCGACGGGAAAGTTCTCCACCTGGCGCTCCTTGGCATTATCAACAAGTTCTGAGCAGCCCAGCGATGATCGCTCGGTGCAAAAACAAGAGGATGATCTAACGCGGCGATATTTTCAGACAATCGCCGTCGCGAACGCGAGATCACTGCGAGCCACCGCCACCGAGTTTTGGGGGCGGGAGGGAGAACTGCTGCTGGAGGCGGGGCGTCCCGACGAAGCTTATCGTGCTTTTTACCGCAGCGGGTGGGACTTGGGCATTGATGCGATGAACGAGTTTCGCCAGCAACTGCGCCTGTTGGTTTCGGCCGCCGAACAAGCTGGTCAAGAAACACGAGCCGCAGTTGCGCAAACGCATTATGACTGTTTGCTGGAACGCTTTGGCGATTGAACCACCGGCCGGAGCGACCACAGCAAGCCGCTCCATGTGAACAGTGCCAACAACCAACTGGGCCACCACCAAGCCGGTTGATACTGAAAATAAATCTCATAACTTCCAGCCGGCAAGATAATACCTTGGGCGATCAGGTCCACTTGATGAACCGTCGCTGCGACCTCGTCTCCGACTGATGTTCCTTGAGCGTTGCCAGTAAGATCACGAACGGTCGCACGCCAATTACCATCTTGATATTGCATGACGGTTAAAAGGCCGGCCGCGGGGGTCGTGGCTCGCAAACGAAATTTGCTCGCTGCGTAGCTGACAAGTCTCAGTCCGGCCGTCGTCACCTGTTGCTCGCCCCCGGTCACTTCGTCACGTGTCACATCCCCAGCGGGAACAGTTGAGTTGATAAGTTGGCTGTCCACGATCGGCACGCGCCCTCTGCCCTGCTCCGAAATCTCAGCGAGCAACGCGTCGACCCGCTCGGCCAACTGTTGACGATTCATAGGCGGGGCGGCGACGCGATAATTTTTCGACCAGCGAATGATCGGTTGTCGCTCGGGCAAGGGTTGATGGTTTAACGTCGGTTGTTGATTGGCAACTTCGCGGTGGGAAGTTCGCGTGACGATTGCGCCGGCGGCTAAGAAGTTGCCCACCCGAGCCCGCAACTCGGCTACGGTTAATGCTTTGCCGGCTCGGAATGATGCTTCATTTAAGCGGCGTTCTTTCGCAGCCAGCGCATCCCAAAATACCTTGGCCACGGCCGTGTCGACTGAAACGTGGTTATTCAGCACGTGCACACCGGCGGCCAGATGCCAGCGGACAAACCACGTTTCCGCTTGCCCAGCATCGACGGCGGCTAAGCGGTTCGGGCCAGCTGGTTGCTCGGCCCAGCGACGCGGCCAGGCTTGCTCGTCGGTAAACAACAAATAACGTGGCGGGAAACTTGGTGTCTTTCGGAAATCGGCGGGCACGTCGTCTTCGCTGGACATTTCGTCTTGGCTGGGCACGTCGTCTTGGCCAGCGGCGTTGGCCGTGATGGGTCGCAGGGGACTCGGCACATTGGCCGTGGTGTGCAATTGCCAACTGGCAACGCAGCTCAATTCGATCACCGTCAGAACCAGCAACCAGATCCAGCCCTGCTGGCGGCCGATCAACGCCTGAATCGCCACGCCGACCAGCCAGGTTTGCAGGCACGATAAACGGATGGCCCGCAGCGCGCTGTCGACGTTCAGAGGCCCCCAAAAAGGATCGTGCGTCCTCGGACCCTCAGCTAACTCGATCATCATCTCGCGGATCATGGGCAGCCAACTGAAAAACGCCACCAGCAGGCTGCTCCAGGCAACGATCATAGCGAGCCGACGCAGCATCATGATGCTCTTTGCATCTTGCCAAGTTAGAAATCGGGAGGCATGCATCGCCAGCCCCAGGGCGACAAAGGGCAGCCACTTGGCTGGATAACGAAATTGGCCGTAGCCGGGGATCAGGGCCACCAACCACCAATAGGCACCACCGACCGCATCGCCCCAGGCCCACTCAGCCGGCCCGCCGCACCAATAGCTGACCGTGCGAAGCAGATAGACCAGGCCAAATCGCCCGGCAGCCAGCAGCAGCGCGACAACGACGATCAATAACCAATGATCGATTCGCCGCGTCGCACCGATCGTGGCCAGTGCTGCTAGGAGGGCAAACAATCCGGCGTACAGCGTCGGTGTCCAATTGCGTTCCGCTGCTGAGAAACCATCCTGCCAACGTTCATTCCGCTCGGCGAACAACCCAGAAACATAAGGTGAGATGAGCTGCGGCAGATACCATGGCGGTACGCTAAAGTCGTAAATGTCAGCGGCATGCGTGGCGCGGTCCGGACGTCGGAATAGTCCAGCACCGATAGCATCCGTCCCATCGCGAGGATTGGCGGCAGCCGGCTGAATGCCTGCCGATAACAACGCTGCGGGTAAGGTGGGAGGTTGCGTCTGTTGCCGCCAGCTCTGCCCGGCCCAGTCGTAGCTGGCGGCAATTTGTGGCGCGGCCGCAGCCGAGGTGCAGAGACTGACTAACATCAAACGGGGCATCACACGAACTAACCGGTGCCAGATCGTTGCTTCTGGTGGACGCGCAACGAAGGCGAACAAGCAAGCGATCAAGATCACGTGCACCGCCGTCTGGGGATCCCCCCCTAGCACTGACATCGACAGCGGCAACGTGGCCAGCGCGAGCTTGCGGAAGGTAATTCTAGCGTTGCAAAGCTGCAGCAGACTGAGCAAACTCCAAGGCAACCAACTGGCACCAACCAGGAACGGTGGATTTGTATAGAGATAAAAAACACATCCGCTGTATGGATAAATGACTGCGGCGAACAACGCGGGACCGCGAGCCGCGTCGGCATACCGTGCCAATCGATAGCTGCCCGCACCGGCGATCCACAAGTGGACGAGCACGTAGCATCCAATTGCATTCTCAATCGGTAAGCCCAGCAGGAACAGCAGCCGGCCGGGATAGAAGAGTGCGGTCGTTGTCTCACCGGCCAGCGACACGCCGAAGCGATCGAGCGGGCTCCAAATTGGAAACAGCGACTCGGTCGAAAAACGTTGCAAACAAGTTTGCAGCGGCGAGTAGAAATGAGCCACATCGCGAAACGCTAGTCGCTGGTCTCCCACCGCCACGGTCAGCAGCACCAAGGCAGGTGCGCTGACCAGTAACATCGCCGCAAGCGTTAGAGAATAGCGGCGGATGAGCAATGGCGAAACCAATTACGTAGACAAAACCGGTAATGGGCCGATCATGCTTTGGCCTACTTGGGGTTCTTGGCGGCTCGCACCATTCCACGTGCCCGCAGTAAGGCCGTATCGCGGATTTGGGTTAACTCGGCGGAACCACCTGGCAGTTGCGAAGCGGTTTCTAGTGCTGCTTCCGCCTCAGCCACATCTAACTCGCTGGCCGCAATGGCTCGCGAAGTCAAAACTGACACCACGTTATCTTCGACTTGAGCGAAGCCGCCATCGATAAACCAAGCTTGTGAGCCGGTTGGCAAATCGAGTTTCAGCAAACCATATCCGAGCCGACCGATGAGTGCGGAACGTCCGGTCGCCACACCCAACTCGCCGTCATACATTGGCAAGGTGAGATAGCTGGCTTCGCATTCCAGTTCGGTCCGCTCCGGCGTGACAACAACACAGCGAATAGCCATGGTCTACTTCCCTTCCTCAGCCATCTTCTTGGCTTGAGCTTCAGCTTGTTCAATCGAGCCCACGTACATGAAGGCACGCTCGGGTAAGTGGTCCCATTTACCGCTGCAGATCTCTTCGAAGCTGCGGATCGTATCGGCCAGCGGAGTGATCTCACCCGCTTTGCCAGTGAACACCTCAGCGACCAAGAATGGTTGCGACAGGAAGCGTTCGATACGGCGTGCGCGGTGCACGATCAACTTGTCCTCTTCGCTCAATTCATCCACACCGAGAATAGCGATGATGTCTTGCAGTTCTCGGTAACGTTGCAGAATCGTTTGCACGGTGCGGGCAATCGCGTAGTGGCGTTCGCCGACATATTGCGGATCGAGAATCCGCGAGTTGGAGGCGAGCGGGTCGATCGCCGGGTAAATACCCTTTTCCGAAATCGATCGCTCGAGATAGATAAACGCGTCGAGCTGACCGAAGGCGGTCGCAGGTGCGGGGTCGGTGGGATCGTCAGCTGGCACGTAAACCGCTTGCACCGACGTGATCGCGCCCTGTTTGGTGGAGGTAATTCGCTCTTGCAAAGCACCCATTTCGGTCGCCAGCGTGGGCTGGTAACCGACCGCTGAAGGCATCCGTCCGAGCAACGCGGAGACTTCACTACCCGCTTGTGAGAAGCGGAAAATGTTATCGATAAACAACAGCGTATCGGCGCCGGTCGTATCGCGGAAGTATTCTGCCATCGTCAACGCCGAGAGGGCAACCCGCAGACGCGAACCTGGTGGCTCGTTCATTTGGCCGAAGACCATGCAAGTTTGCTCGATGACTTTACGACCCGTATTGCCGATCTCAGTCTCTTGCATTTCCAACCACAGGTCCGTTCCTTCCCGGGTGCGTTCACCGACGCCGGCAAACACGGAGTAACCACCGTGGCTGCTAGCAATTCGGGCGATCAACTCGGTCAGAATAACCGTCTTGCCCAAGCCAGCACCGCCGAACAAGCCGGCCTTACCACCACGCACGAAGGGGGTCAACAAGTCGACCACCTTGATCCCCGTCTCGAACACTTCGGTGTTTGTTGACAGCGTATCAATCGTGGGAGCTTGGCGGTGAATCGGCCAGTAGTCGTCGGCCTTCACGTCGCCTCGTTGGTCGATCGGTTCACCGAGCACGTTGAAAACGCGGCCGAGCGTCTCTTTACCGACTGGCACGGAGACCGGTTTGCCGGTGTCTTGGACATCCATGCCACGCATCATGCCTTCGGTGCTACCGAGCGCGATGATTCGGACCCGACCGCCGCCCAGGTGCTGTTGCACCTCGCCCGTCAAGTCGAGCTTCACACCCTTGTGCTCGCCTTGAACTTTGACGGCATTGTAGATAGCTGGCATGCCATCTTCTGGAAACTCGGCGTCGAAAGTCGAACCGATCACCTGGGTGACGCGGCCGACCGCTGGCGTGGTGGCGGTGGACATGGCGTTATGATACTCGCGGGGAAAAACGGTTGAATGTTAAATGATTTCGCTAATAAGTTGGCCGGTGATTTACTTGGCCAACGCCTCGACTCCACCAATGATCTCCATGATCTCCCCAGTAATCTGGGCTTGGCGAGCACGGTTATACGTCATTGATAGTTGTTTAATGATGTCGCCGGCGTTTTCCGTGGCACTCTTCATGGCAATCATCCGAGCCACTTGCTCGCTGACCGCCGCGTCGAGGAAACACTTGAAAAGCCGAATCTTAAAGCTCGTGGGTACGACTTCCTCAAGCACACTTTCCGCCGAAGGCAAAAACTCGTAGTCGGCGTTTGCACCACCGGCATCGGGTTCAGCGCCCTCTTCGGTCAATGACCCGAGGGGCAACAGTGTTTCGATTACCGCTTCTTGCCGCGAAGTGCTAATGAACCGCGTGTAAGCGACATCCAAGCGGTCCAATTTGCCCGTCAAAAATTGCTCGAGAAAATGATCGGCAATCTGTTCGACTTCAGCGTAGGCGGGTTGATCCTCAAACTGCGTGTAGCTGGCATCGACATCGATACCGCGAAATTTGAACGACCCGATTCCTCGCTTACCGCTGACTTCCAATTGCACGGCGGGGAAATCTCGCTTGAATTCCTGCAGTCTGGGGTTAGCGATCCGCAGCACCGAAGAGTTGTAGCCGCCACAAAGCCCGCGGTTGCTGGTCAAGACCAACAACGTTGCCGACTTGACTTCGTCCCGACTCTCCAACAGCGGGTGTTTGACTTCCGCGCCGGCGGCAGCCAATTGCGAAACGATCTTGGTGATCCGCTCGGTGTAAGCTGTCGCGGCCGAAGCACGGTCCATCGCTTTGCGATAGCGCGCCGTGGCAATCAACTCCATCGTTCGCGTTATCTTGCGAATGTTGCGAATGGACTTGCGTCGTTTGTCGAGAGCACGTGCGTTTGCCATGTAACGATTACGGTGTAACGAAAGGCGGTTGTGAGTAGGCTTGGAACTGGCCGGCCATTACTAGCTGGCAGGCTTAAATGCTTGGTTGAATTCGTTCAGCAATTGCTTGAGGCGATCTTCCATGTCAGCCTTCAGCTCTCCACTCTCGGTGATGCCGGTCAACAAGTCGCCATGTTTGTCGCGGATAAAGTTCAGGAAGTCCGCTTCCCAGCGTGGCACTTCCTTCACAGGAACCTTGTCCAAGAAGCCTTGCGTACCGGCGTAGATGCTAAGCACCTGTTCGGCCACGGGCAACGGTTGGAACTGAGGCTGCTTGAGCAATTCAACCATCCGATAACCACGATCAAGCTGACGCTGGGTGTCGGCATCGAGGTCGGTACCGAGTTGAGCGAAAGCTTCCAGAGCACGGAAGGCAGCCAAGTCCAAACGCAAACCGCCGGCGACTTTCTTCATCGCTTTGATTTGAGCCGCACCACCGACTCGCGATACCGAAATACCGACGTTCATGGCGGGGCGAATCCCGGAGAAGAACAAATCCGGTTGCAAGTAGATCTGGCCGTCGGTGATCGAAATCACGTTAGTGGGAATGTAAGCCGAAACTTCACCTTCGAGTGTCTCAATGATTGGCAGGCTGGTCAGGGAGCCACCGCCCAAAGCGGCCGACAACTTGGCGGACCGCTCCAACAAGCGGCTGTGGCAATAGAACACGTCCCCCGGGTAAGCTTCCCGGCCTGGTGGACGCCGCATCAACAAGCTCATCTGCCGATAGGCGGTTGCTTGCTTGGACAAGTCATCATAGACGATCAAAGCGTGTTGGCCGTTGAACATAAAATGCTCGGCCATCGCCGTACCAGCGTAAGGAGCGATGTACTGCAGCGGTGCGGGCGAGCTGGCCCCCGAGCAAATCACCGTCGTGTACTCCATCGCCCCGTGACGCTCGAGCACATCCACGATACTGGCGATCGCTGAGTCTTTTTGGCCGATAGCGACGTAAAAACATTTGACGCCGGTGTGTTTCTGGTTGAGGATCGCATCGATGGCGATTGCCGTCTTTCCGGTTTTGCGGTCGCCAATGATCAACTCCCGCTGACCACGTCCGATCGGCGTCATCGCATCGATCGCCTTGATCCCAGTCTGCATCGGCTCGGAAACGGGTTGCCGCTCGGCAACTCCGGTGGCGATAACTTCGACGGGACGGGTCTTGTCGGATTGGATCGGACCTTTGCCGTCGAGCGGATTGCCGAGAGGATCGAGCACGCGACCCATCACGGCGTCACCAACCGGCACGCTCAACAGCGTGCCCGTTGCTTTGACCTCGTCACCTTCCTCGATTGTTAGATAGTCGCCGAGGATGATCACGCCGACGCTGTTTTCTTCCAAGTTAAACGCCAGCCCGGTGGCCCCGTTGGGAAATTCCACCATTTCACCAGCCATCACGCCGCTGAGGCCGTAAACGCGGGCGATCCCGTCACCGACTTCCAGCACGGTGCCCACTTCGCGAACATCGATTTTGTTCTCAAAGTTTTCGATTTCTGCTTGCAGAACCGAAGCGATTTCGTCGGAGTTAAACTTCATCCGTCTGTTCCTGAGGGAGCGACATGCCGGTCAGCCAAGCCACCAGCGGTCGTGTGTTTCGATATGCTGAGGTTGTTTAAACTACTTTGCGTTATCAACTTTTGTCGTCAATTTGCGTCGCCTCGGTGGGCAGCACGCAAAGGAGCTGACCACGTATGCTGACACGACTTCATCGTCAGCCGGCGGGAGTACCGCTGGCGAAACGATCTGAGGTTTCAATCAATTTGCGAGCGAAAACTTGGCGAGATTTTTTCGCCATCGTCTCCAAGCGTCCCGCCACGCTGGTGTCGTAAACCGTATCACCAACCCGAATCAGCAGACCGCCAACGATTTCCGGGTCGACCCGTTCTCGCAGCACAATCTCACGCTGCCAGGCATCCCCGAGTCGCTGCACGATCGATGCCCGCAGTTCGTCGGTCAACGGAACCGCCGTGCGGACTTCCGCAACCAATCGACCCAGCGCTTCATCGCGAATTTCCCGCGCCGCGTCAGCGATGTAGCTGAGTTGCCCCAACCGTCCCCGACCGGCCACGACTTTGAGAAATCGCAACAGGGTCACGTCCAGCTTATCCGCGAACAGTCGATCGATGATGTTTAATTTCTCTTTGGCGTCCACGCGTGGGGAGGCGAAAGCCACCGCCAGTTCGGGATGCTCGTTGATCACATCCCAGCAGACCTGTTCCAGCTGTTCCACCACGGTATCGGCAACATCCGCTTTAATCGCAGCTGCCACCAACGCCTGGGCGTAAATCCGCCCCAGGTGCTCAGCACCTGGATCGAGAACCGTTTCGTGTCGGACTTTTTCGCCCACGTGAGTTACTCGTCAGAAGGTAATCTGGAAAACATAGAGGCCAGCAAAACGGGCCAGCGTCGCAGCCAACCGCGGCCGCCCCGCTTTCATTCTATCAATTTCGACTGGGCAGCTTGTCGAGCGATTGGCGAATCAAGTCAGCATGATCGCCCTCGTTAAGTTCGCGGCCTACAACTTGACGGGCCAACGACATCGCCAAGTCCGATGTTTGATTCGCCAGCTCGCCGATGGCAACCACTTTGGCCGCCTCAATGTCGCTGACCGCTCGCTCGCGCTGACGATCGGCATCCGCTTTCGCTTCGGCCACAATCTTAGCGCCTACTTGCTCGGCATCACGACGCGCTTCGGCCAGCATCGACTGCACGGTCGCTTGCGCTTCGCTCAACTTTTGTTGGTACTCGGCCAAGCTAGCCTGTGCTGTCTCGTTGGCTTGCTTTGCCGCATCCAAGTCAGAGTGAATCTTGTCTTCGCGAGCTTGCAAACCCTCGAGGACTTTCGGCCACACGAAGACCCCCAAAATGGTCAACACCAACAGGAAAATCAGCAGATTCCAGACGGCAGCCCCCGGGTTCAAACTCAGCAAGCTGGGTTGATCGCCAGTGGCATGGTCTCCTTCGGGATGATCTCCTTCGGGGTGTTCATCGTTGGGGATGTTCCCCGCGGGTACCTCTCCCTCAGACTCATTCACCTCGGCGGGGAAATCAGTTTCGTCGACCTCCGCATCCTGTACGAAACCACCAGCCAACGTGGGAGCCGATACGAAAGCCAGCGATAAGCTGACCGCGAAAAAACAAAGCCAGAAGCGGCCGATGGTTACGCCAGACATATTTATTGCTCGGGATATCATTACAAAACCTATTCCAGGGCCGAAAGCCAAAGCACTATCGTAAAGCCCCACACTTGACTCACATTACATCTGACCGTGCCACGCATGGAACTCCGGAGAGTGGAGCCTCTCCGGGTTACCAGCGGCACGGCCCAAATGCCTTGCAGCCCACGTTCAGCCCTTGCCTCAGACAGCTCTCATCAGCATGCGCTGCGTGCAACGTTCACTGCCGGCAACGCTCACTGATGGTCAAACTGCCCTGTTGGCTCGGACCGACGCTTTGCTCTAGGTCAAGTAGGCGAGAATCAAAGCGATGACGGTCACCCCTTCGATCAACGCGGCGGCGATCAGCATGTTCGTGCCGATACGTCCACCCGCTTCAGGCTGCCGGGCAATCGCTTCAACGGCACTGCCGCCAATTCGACCGATCCCTAGTCCAGCCCCAAGCACGATCAGACCCATGCCCAAACCAACCCCCATCTTGTAGAGGTTACCGTCTTCAGCTTGTGCCAACATCATCATGAACTCAAACATCTTCTCGGTGCTCCTGGGTACGTTACCAAAAGTGGTTTCGAAAAAGTGCTAATAAACTTTAAAAAGACAACGACTTGATTCTACTAAACTCTTATCAACCGCGGCTAAAGCCAACACGGTTCATGGCTTTCAGATCAGCATTCAACCTAAGCACCGGGGGCTCCTGCAAGTGCTGTTGGACGAATTACCTTGTCAACATCCATCTGATTCTCATCGCTCATCGGATCGTGCGCACCATGCTCGCTCTCTTCGTGCTCGTGGACCGCACCCGAAGAAATGAACAAAACTGTCAAGAACGTAAAGATGAACGCTTGCAATAATGAGATGAACAACTCCAGCAACGTGAGCACGGTTCCTCCCAGCAAGACGGCAAACCCTACGCCCCAACCTAGCGAAACGCTGTAGCTGGCGGCGGCGAAGATCAAACCGACGAACGCGGCGATCACCAAGTGACCCGCCATCATGGTTCCAAATAATCGCATGGCAAGCACCACGCACTTGATCAGCAAGCCCATCCACTCCAGCACGAACAACATTAGCCCGATCGGCACCATGATCAATGACTCAGGAAACGCGTGCTTCCAGCCGACCGGATTAAAGTGGCCAAAGAAATGCCCAGCACCCGCTTCGCGAATACCAATCGCAACCACCGCGATGAACGAACCAATCGCCAACACCCCGTTGAGTGACAGGTTGCTGGTCGCCGTGCCACCCCAATGCTCCAGGTGGGAATCCCCGCTGACCAACGCCAATGCGTAACCAAAGGGTACTAGTCCTAATAAGTTGGCAAATAGGATGAAGAAGAAAACGGTCCACAAATAAGGCATGTACTTGTCAGTCAAATGCCCCAAGTTGGGCCGCGCCACTTCGTCGCGAACGAAGACACACATTGTTTCGAATAACTTAGTAAACCAGCCCCGTTTCTTGGGAACCAATTCACCATCCGCCGCAGGTGCCATTTTGTTGGCTAACAACCAAAACACAATGATCGTCAACATACCGGCGACCGCCGTCATCATCATGTGATTAGTGATGTAAAAATCGTAGTGTCCGTCATAAATGCCCAACACCGGCAAATCAGTACCAGCGGGTGCGACGGGTAAGCTGAACAAGCGACCGGTCAGGTTGTGCGGCAGCACATGGTCTACCGGATTCGCAGCAGCTATCGGCATGAACGGTCTCATGATGAACGCTTTCCTCCAACAAGATTTGTTGTATTGGCTGTCGGAGTCGGTGCAAGTCGATTGATATATCGAATGATCACAAATAGGTCCGCAATCAGAATTAATGCGTACCACGCGACAAACGATAATATGGCGACCCCCGATTCGGCAATGCCCCACTTAATAATTCCAATTGAGCCAATCGTGGCCACACCGCCCCGCAGAGCGATGCCGATCAACAGCACACTGGCTAGCTTGTCAATTTCAAACATCCGCCAGCAAACCAAAGGCAACTGTCCAACAACCCCCGACGCCAACCCAACCAAACCGAAGAGCAGGCTGGTTTCCAAGGCATCACTATCTGCACTGGCAATGGAACTAAATGCAGCGACCAGCAGACAGCCCCATCCCCAGCCAACTAGCGGACCGAGCAGTAGTTTGAGTCGCAGCGAGAATGGCACTGGCAAAGGAGCCAGGCAGTCGCGGGGTGAGGCCCCATAAGACGTTGATGAGACGGAAGTGGTCAAGAAAAAAATGCCTGAGAATTGCTAACTGTGAAAACAAATACCTAAAGCTCGAATGTCTCAATCTCGGTTATACGCTGCGGCAAGTCGCAACAAATTGGCGAGTCCCAAGGCAAAGCCCAATAAGCCGCCGATGAGAAATCCCCAATCGCCTTCCCAGGCGAAAAAAGTGTCTGCGGCGAATCCCAACCCGGCCGAAACCAAAACCGCGCCCGCCAACTCAATTCCCGCTCCGGCAAACCGCAGAGAGCTCGGACGATCGCCTTTTCGCGGTTGCTCATTCATTGCTGTCTTATTGTTGCTGTTCCCAGCCTGCTGCTAATCACCGAGTGTGAGATCAAAGGCGGAATTTGCACTCAACTGCTTTGCCTTCCGCAGCCTAACAACCAGCGAATCGCTGGCGGTAAGCTAGAGCCAGCCCAGGAGAGTGTCAACCTACCGCCTAGCAAGCAACTCAAATCGTCGCAACTTCGCTTAAATTTAACCCCACGGCTTGGCTACGTTAGTCGCTGCGACGGCATGTCGCACACGGGGAATGTAAAAAATCGAGCAGACTGGTTGGCTATTTGCGACTGATCGCTGCCCGCGGCGGCTTTGGAAAACGCCATTTACGATGAGGGGGGGGCACACACACCACCCGTGAGTTTAGTGGACACTGAGGTGACTTGGGCTGACTTTACCGGCAAGCGAACGTGCGTATACTTGTGAATCAAAGTGCCATTGATTTGCGTAAATACTCGCGCAAAGTTGCTTTCATAGCCCTTAGCTGTTTGTTTTGTTGAATTCGTGAATGCCGAGACTAGAAATTTTGCGAGGTTTTGGCATACTAAAGCGTGATGCATGGAAGGAGGTTGGAATCCAAGCCGTTGAGCTGACAATTTGCTCAACAGCGTCTGGCTGCGAAAACCTCATCGGATCATGGAGGGTAAGTCAAATAATTGGTGATTTGATTCACCGCGGTGCAAGACCGGGCAACACCGAGACTCAATTCAAGCCGAAAGGGCTTCCTCTTGATTACCAACGCTGACCTGAAGTCACAGACGCGGCGCGATCTTGCGGATGCCGCCCGAGAGATCGGGGTCACCGGCTGGCACTCAATGCGTAAAGACGAATTGATCGATGCCATCCGCAAGGCACAACGATCTTCGCGGCGGAAAACTTCAGGGAAAAAATCCACACCCGGTGAGCCTGCAACGAAACAGTCAAGTGCTGCGAAACCGAACCGCAGTGGAAAAGCTCGTGGCAGCAAAGCCGCTGGCAACGATCAGCGAAAGCGGGGCGAGCAGTCCAAAGCGGAGAAATCCAGCACATCGAAGCGGCCAACGGCGAAAACTCAGCCTCGCAAGTCGGCAACCGGCAAACCGGCGGCTGATAAATCAACCGCGACGAAAAGCGGCACGGCAGCAAAGTCAACGAAATCTACTAAGACGCTGAAGTCGGTCAGCGGCAGGGGGGCTGCGAGTGGTCAGTCCGAGCCGGTCACTGCTGACAACGGAACTCGCAAACCGACCGCCCGTAAGCCGAGGGAAAAGGGCAAGCCGACCGCGACAGCTAACCCCAACACTTCGGTGAAGAGTCCGAGTGCGGGGCAAGCTGATGCTGGGCAACGTACCAGCTCTGCCGCGACGGCGGAAAAGTCAGCGAGCGGCACGCCTTCCCCGCGTAGGTCCCGCAAGAGCCGCTCGAAAGCTCCGCAGCGTGCTCCTACTGCCCCGCAAATCGTCAAAGTAGTTCGCAAGCAGCAAGCGGATGCGGAGGCCCGCAAAGATTTGTCGGCTTGCGTTCGCGTCAAGGCTGCAGCGACCGGCGGAGGTGGTGCAGAAGTTCGAGAAAAACCAGATCGCATCGTGCTGATCGTTCGTGACTCCTATTGGTTGCAGGCAACTTGGGAAGTGTCACGCGGCTCGGTGGAGCGGGCGCGGGCTGCGATGGGTGCCGATTGGCATGCCGCCGAACCGATGCTGCGATTGGCAGAAGTCGGCCACGGGTCGAGCGTCAATTCGGCGGAGCAATTGGTGCGAGACATCCCAGTCCACGGTGGCGTTAACAACTGGTACATCGATGTTGAAAATCCGCCCGGACGATTCCGAGTGCTGATTGGGTACCGCGCTAAATCGGGGCGATTCCACACCCTCTGCCGCAGCAACATCGTGCACACTCCGGCCCCCGGCGCTTGCGATCCCATCGATGGGCACTGGCAGGATATCGCTGAGGATTACGAACGCATTTACTCGCTCAGCGAAAACGATAACGGCACCAGCTCAAACGACTTGCGAGAGATGTTCGAGGAGCGTTTGCAACGTCCCATGATCGACCTCTCCGGTGATAACTTTATCGGCGGCTCCGATTTCCCCTTCCGCCGCGAACGGGAATTGCCTTTTGAGGTTGATGCCGAGCTGATCGTTTACGGTTCGACGACCCCCGGTTCAACCGTCACGCTGGCAGGTAAACCTGTCAAGCTCTCCGCCGATGGATCATTTACCGTCCGCATGGAATTGCCTGACAAACGCCAAGTCATCCCCGTCGTTGCTTGCTCGCGAGACGGGATGCGGCAACGCACCACCGTGGTCGCCGTGGAGCGAAACACCAAGGTTATGGAACCGGTCTCGCGGACCAGCATGGATTGATTGGCTTTTGTTCCATCAGCCGCCTGGCGCCAGAGAGCGGCTTTCACAGCACAACACGCCACCGGAGAACGGCACGCTGGCGCGTGGCGGCTGATGCTGTTTTGTTTAATGACGCATGCGGAGGTGCTTAGTTGGCCAGTCGCCACTGTTCGTTAAAGAAACCGCTGGTCTCGATTTCCCCAGCTCGCAAGGGTGAAGCCCCATTGCTCACGTCCAGCACGGCCCAATCGGGAAGCTGGGCGATTTGCCGAGCGTTATTCAGGTAGGCGTATTGGCGATAGGTAAAGCCGCTGTTGAGCACCACGTAGCGGTTGGGGTTCAGCGGGTTGGGAAAGATCATCGCCACGGCGGAGGTTTCCACCGGATAGCTCTTATCGCCGACCCGCAGCACCGTTCGCGACCATGCGATCGGCAGCTCGGCGATGATCTGTGCGAGCAATCGATTGCCTGTCGGGTCACCGAACAGCACCAAGTTGTGGTCGCGAATGATCGCCGCATCGACTGCCGTGTCAGCGACTTCTCGCACCTCGCCACGAAACTGGCGAGGCCATTCCCGTCGCAAATGGTTCAGTTCGCTGCTCATCCAACGTTCGACGACACCGTGAGCGGCTGGTCGCGACGGGGTGACGACCACGAATGAGTCGCTGAACGCGTCATCGATCGGACCTTGCAGACCGGGCCGTTTGCGGAGACTGGCGTCCGCCGATTCCAGCTCAAACCAAGTATCGTTTTGGCGAATAAAGTTGGCTTTCCAACCTTCGCCCGCGGCGGCTGCTGCGGGGTACAGCGTCTGCTCGTCGAGGGTGACTTGGCCGGAGAGTTTGATTGCGGTCGTTTGCTCGGGGGTGAAAGCCAGCTTGAGATGCGTGACGTTGTTGGTCACCGCTTGAATATCGCCGGCGTCGGTAATGTTGGCTTGAACTCGCGCTTCGGACCAATGTTTCCGCAGCCCTTCCACATGCACCCAGTCGCAGCCTGCGTAACGCAAGGTGAAGGTGGTAAAGTCGATATTGCGGCGGACGAGTGGGCGTCCGTCGATGGCCCACTGGTCCATTTGCTGGGCGATTTGCGTTTGTGACTCGGGATGGATCTTGTGCTCCGTCTCGGGGCCAATGACATGAGGCAACTGAAAGCCCTGGTCTGCTGCCGCGGCGACCATGATCTCCGCCGCTTGCCGTTGGCGATCGAGCTCTCCGCTGTAAGCGATCGTCGGCAGGTTGCGGAGATTGTTGACCCAAGGAGGACAATCGTACCAATTCAACAAAGTGCGGCCAGCTTCATCGAGCTGGAAATCCTCTTTTTGAAAGAGGCGAAGAAATTCCAATGTCTCGGAGAAACCAGCACCCGGCGTGGCGGCCATCCAGTAGCCGGGGTAATGCACGGCCAGTTGCCAACAACCGGCTCCGCCCATGGAAAAGCCCCGGATGCTGATCCGCCGCGGATCGATCGCGGTCAGTTGTTGGAGGTGCTCGATCGCTTCGAACACGTCGGTCTCACCGGCAAACTTAAACGCGTTGCAGTAGCGTCCAAAGGGATGCAGCACGAAAGCATCGGCTGGTGAATAATAGCCCTTATCGCGTTGTCGTTTGCCGAGAAACTGCAGTTCCAGTTCGCGTTCTCCGCGGCCGTGCAGCCAAACATCGAGCCGTCGGGGATTAACCTCAGCAGCTTTCCATTGAGCCGGCATGATCAGCCCGTACGGTTGCACCGAGCCGTCGATTTTCGAGCGAAATCCGCCAACCAGCATGCGGTGCCCGAATTGTTCTTCCGCAACCTGCGTCACTGACACGCCCTCCAGCAGCAACGGCAATCCGGAAAGGCCACGCTGGCAGGCCGCCAGCCGTTGTTCCGCCATGCGCAGGTGATTTTTGGCCGTGGCGAAATCTTGGGGGCGATAGAAAGTTTGTTGTTCAATCGCCAGCCGCACGGCGCGGGTGAAGATAGCCACATCGGGATACCAGGCGTCGGCTTGTTGGCCAGCCGCCAGTTTTGCGGTCGCTAATGCTTCCTCCACCCTCGCCAGTTCCGTTTGTAATGCGGCCAATTGGGCGGCGTCCGGCATTTCCCCGGGAGGGGGCACCGGGCGGACGGCTTTGACGTTGTTATCGGCGGGACCGTCCGCGCGGGTGGAAACACCTGAGAAGAACAACAGCAAAAACATTGAGGCAGCGATGCCGCCGAGCAAGAGCCGAAAGGATTTCACGGAAGCAGTTCCAGCGGTTGAAAAGAGGCGGGTGCGTATAGGCGCAAAAAAATTTTAGCGGGGGTTGGTCGGCCGACAGCAGGTAGCCTGCGGGTTGGGCGATCAAGTACCAGTGACTTCGACCCCCGGTTGCCCTGAGAGGGTCAACAATAGGTCGCCCGATTCGACTTGCGTTCCCGGGCTAGCGGCAATCGATTTTATGATTCCGTTAACTGGCGCGTTGATGGTGGTTTCCATTTTCATCGCTTCCAAGACCATTAACTTTTGCCCCTTCTTGATCGAGTCGCCGACGGCTACGGCCACGTTGATTACCATTCCCGGCATGGTGGCGCCGATTTGCGAGGGGTCTTCGGGGTCGGCTTTGAGAGCGACTTTGCCCTCGGGTTCGCGGGCCTGATCGCGAACGGTAATTTCTCGCGGTTGTCCATTGAGTTCAAAAAAGACCGTCCGAGTGCCATCGGGATGGGCCTCACCGGTGGCCAAATACTTGATGATCAAGCGCTTGCCAGGTTCAATATCGACCGCGATCTCTTCGCCGGGCGTTTGGCCATACAGAAAGTTTGGCGTGGGTAGCGCACCCACGTCGCCGTAACGTTTCACATGAGCCGCGTACTCAGCGAAGACTTTGGGGTAGAGTGATTCCGAGGCCGCGTCGCGATCACTGGCGGGGCGTCCCAGCAACTCAGTCGCTCGATGTCTGGCGGCGTCGATGTCGGCTGGCGGCAAACTCTCTCCGTGCCGCCCTGCGACCGCTTGCACATCACCGAGGATGACCCGCTTGATTTGTTCGGGAAAGCCTCCCGGTGGTTGCCCCATGCGACCGGCCACAAGGTCGATCACCGAGGCGGGAAAGGCGAGCGGCGTTTCGGCCGAGATCACATCCTCCGGTGAGAGATCACCAGCCACCATGAACAACGCTAAATCACCAACCGCTTTGCTCGTCGGGGTGACTTTGACGATGTCGCCCAACATCTGATTCACCTGGGCGTAAGTTCGGCAGACTTCGGCCCAGCGATCGGCCAGTCCCAGCGCGCGGGCCTGCTGAAACAGATTCGTGTACTGCCCGCCCGGCATCTCGTGTTGATAGAGGTCGCCGGTTGCTGGCAACACGGGGCTCTCAAAGGGTAAGTAGAATTCCCGCGCGGCCTGCCAATAGACACTCAGCTGGGTCAACGATTCGGTCGGCAAGGGGCTTTCACGAGGAGTATCTCGCAGGGCTTCGACCAAAATATTTAGGTTGACTTGTGAAGTCCCGCCAGAGAGTGGTGCTAATGCTCCGTCAGCGATTTGCAGGCCCTCATCGGCAGCGGCCAAAATCGAAGCGGCTTGCCCGCCGCCCGTGTCGTGGGTGTGAAAATGGAGTGGAATGCCCACGGCATCCCGCAAGGCTCGGATCAATTGGCGGGCGGCGGTTGGTTTCAGCAAACCGGCCATATCCTTGATCGCCAGGATGTGCGCTCCGGCCGCTTCGAGCTGCTTGGCCAATTCAACATAGTATTTCAGATCGTATTTTGTTCGTTGAGGGTTCTGAATGTCGCCGGTGTAGCAAATACAAGCTTCACAGATCGCGCCCGAATCGAGCACTGCGTCCATTGCCACTCGCAAATTGGGCAGCCAGTTCAATGCGTCAAAAACGCGGAACACATCCATCCCGGCGGCGGCCGATTCCTTCACGAATAGCTTCACGACGTTATCGGGATAGTTCGCATAGCCGACGGCGCTGGAGGCTCGCAGCAACATCTGGAACAAAATATTGGGGACTGCCGAGCGGAGTTCGGTCAATCGATCCCACGGGCTTTCTTTTAGAAATCGCATCGAGGTGTCGAACGTCGCGCCCCCCCACATCTCCAGGGAAAACAACTGAGGGGCCAGCCGCGCGTAAGCCGGGGCGATCTGCAGCATGTCAAAGGTGCGGACCCGCGTGGCCAGCAACGACTGGTGGGCGTCGCGCATCGTGGTATCCGTAAACAACAAATCGGGTTGCTGACGAATCCACTCAATCAGTCCTCGCGGGCCACCTTCCAAAAAAACGTCGCGCGAGCCAGGCGGCAGCGGTTGGACGGCGTCGAGATCCGGCAGCGGGGCCGGAGTCCGTCGCGTCGCAACCGGTCGGCCGGTAACCAGCGGGTTGCCATTAACGATCGTCTCGGCGAGGAAATTCAATAAACGTGTGGCGCGATCTCGCCGCCTGGGCAACTTGAAAAGCTCGGGCGATTGATCGATCATCCGCGTGGTCGCCTCGCCTTTTAAGAACGTGGGATGTCCCACCAGGCGAATTAAAAAAGGGATGTTCGTTTTCACGCCACGAATGCGAAATTCTTGCAAGCAGCGATCCATCCGCCGCGCCGCTTCGCTGAGACTGCGTCCCCGCGCCGTGCATTTGACCAACATCGAATCGTAGAAAGGATTGACGACAGCCCCCGAAAACGCGCTGCCGGCATCCAAACGAATGCCCATGCCGCCGGCCGATCGGTAGTGGGTGATGCGGCCATAGTCGGGCCGGAATTGACTTTCCGGATCTTCCGTTGTCACGCGGCATTGAATCGCAAAACCGGACGTTTGGATATTCGCTTGCGTCGGCATCCCCACCGCGTCGTCGTCCAGCCGGTGTCCCTGGGCGACCAAGATCTGCGAGCGGACAATGTCGATGCCGGTGACTTCTTCGGTCACTGTGTGTTCGACTTGGATACGCGGGTTGACTTCGATGAAGTAAAAATCACCCCGGTCAACATCGAGCAGAAATTCGACCGTGCCCGCATTCTCGTAACCGACTTCGCGACCAATCTTTAGCGCCGCTTCGCAGAGTTGCTGTCGCGTTTCGGCTGAAAGGTTGGGGGCCGGAGCGATTTCGACCACTTTTTGGTGCCGACGCTGGACGCTGCAGTCGCGTTCGTAAAGATGTACGAGACCGCCATGTTGGTCCCCCAGCAGTTGAACTTCGATATGCCGGGCCCGCTGGACAAAGCGTTCCACGAAAATTTCATCGCTGCCGAACGCGGTCAGCGACTCGCGCTGCGCTTGCTCCAAACCGCCAGCCAGGTCGGCTGCCGACTCGATCACCCGCATGCCGCGTCCCCCGCCTCCCTTGGAAGCTTTGAGGATCACGGGAAAGCCCAAAGAATCGGCCGCCGTCGCCGCTTCCTCCAAACTGCGGACTGCCGCTTTCGTGCCGCCCAAAATTGGCACTCCCGCTTTTTCTGCGAGCTGTCGGGCTGAGGTCTTGTCACCGAGCAACTGCAGGCTGCGAACGCTGGGGCCGACAAACAGCACGCCAGCTTGTTCCAGAGCGGCGGCAAAGTCGGGGTTCTCGCTGAGGAAGCCGTAGCCCGGGTGAACCGCGTCGATTTTGTGGCCGACACACAAAGCGACGATTCCCGGAATGTCCAAATAGGAGCGGATCGGTTCGCCCGATCGACCAATTTGGTACGCCTCGTCAGCCTTAAAACGATGCAGCGCGTAGCGGTCCTCGTGGGAGTAGATTGCCACGGTGCGAATGCCCAGTTCGGTCGCACTACGAAAAACACGGGTGGCAATTTCACTGCGGTTGGCAACAAGCAGCTTGCGGATCGGACGCATCGGCGGGACTCAAGCGAGAAAAAAGAGGCGGGGTGGGACAAATAACACATTATCGCAGGTAACGATCGGGTACGAGTGGGAGTACCAAGCTCGTACTCGTACTCACTCCTGGCAGCTCGCTCGCCGATTACGATTGCGCTCGCCGATTACGATTACGAGCACCGCTTCGCTGAGCACGAGCACGCGAGAAACGCGTTCCTCTTTTTACCTCCCGCCCCACCGCCCACCGCCGGTGGGTGGCCGAGAAAGTGGGTCTAGACGGTCGAGTGGCAGAGCGTTTGGAAAGAAGCCGAGCCGCGAATGAGGTCAAAATCGGACTCTGCTGAGAGCAGACCGCGGATGCTGGGTTCCAGCTCGATCGCCCACAATAGCTCGCCAATCGCCAGCTCGGCTTGATTCAACAACGCCAGGTAACAGGCAAAGTTAAAATGCAGGACCGCGTCATCGGGAAGCACGTTAATCGCTCGCGACATCACCCTGGCTGCTCGATCGGGTCGCCCCAAACGCTTGAGACACCAGCCGAGCGCGATCCAGCCCTGACGCTGCTGGGGCTGACGGCGGAGGGCCGCTAGCAACGGCCCAATCGCTTGACGATGCCGCCCCAGCAAACGCAACGACTGGCCGATCACCAAGTCACGACGCCAAGCTAATTCGGGGGGTGGAGTGGCGGCGATCGCCGACCGCAACGCGCGACGAGCCAAGCGGAGTTGCAGTTTCCTCGTGATGCCCAGCCGGGCTGCAGGCACCGTGACCAGCTCAATCCATCCTTCTGCCGCCAATAGTTTGCCGCCCACATCGCCGCGACATAACTTTTGTTCATTACTCATCGTTGCCCCCCGCTGACGGCCCTTACGCATACGTGCTAGCCAGCCCTCATTCTACCGTCGATCCGTCGACGACAAGCCCAATCCTGGTCAATCTGGGAACTTCGACTCAAGTTCAACGTCAAAGCCAAGACTCAATTTCCATCGACGGTTTACCGCAGGTGGACGCGAGTGCATCAATTCGTCCAATCGTCATAATGCACACAACCCACATGACGGGCATGGACTGAATTAATCCAGGCAAGATAGGCGGTCTAGGGAAAACAAAATTTGAGCCGGAAAGCAAGCGGACTATACTCGCGTCTTAGGTCGAGGTCCGTGGCGACAGTTTTGCTTGACTCGACTGGCTCGTCTGGTCTGGATTTAGAGACAAATTTGACCTCCTGTTACATCATCATCCGCTGTCGGATTACGACCGGCAGCGGCCTCACGTCTTCGATAGGTTGGCTTTATGGCAACCCGTAAACGGCGCCCCGTGGAAAAGAAATCATCCGATCAACGCCGAGCGAGCCGATTTCGGCTTCGCCGATCATTGCTGGAAAAGCTGGAGGCGCGCCAATTATTGGCTGCCGGACCCCAGTTGATTGGAATCCAGCCGAATCAAGGGTCATTGATCGACGCGGGCATGGATCCGGTTACTCAGTTGAACGTCGCACCGCGGGTGTTAACGTTCCGGTTTGACGATGGTCAACAAATCCATCCCGATACGCTGGATGCGATTCGTTTGACACGGGCCGGAAATGACGGCCAGTTGGACACGCTTGACGACGTGCTCATCGAGCCCGGCTCGGTGCTGGTCAACTCTCAGGCTGAGAACGAGGTCTTGGTGCGGTTTGCTGAATCGCTACCGGACGATCGTTATCGGATTGAGGTATTTGCTTTCGATGATCCTTCGTCGGGAATCGTGGGGCTGCGAAACACGGCCGACGACGGCACCGCCGGAGTGCTTTTGCAACCCCGCGACAGCAGCCAGCGGAAAGAGCTGCGCGAGTTCGAATTACGGCTTGGCGCTTTGGTGGAATCGGTGGTGCCGCAGCCTGTCGTGCGTTTGGGCGATGGGACATTGCAGCAGCAGCGTGATCAGGTCACGGTTTATTTTAACGAGCCTTTGTTCTTGGAAGATGTTCCTGGCACGGCGGCTACCGATCCGACGACCGGTGAGGTGATTCCGGGGACTGGGGTGCCGACCGATCGTTCGGCGCACAATCCACGTTTCTACCAGTTGCTTTACACGCAGGATTCGGTCCGCAACACCGACGACTTTTTGTTCTTGCCGACGACGGTGGAATTTAACAACGCGACGCAGACCGCCACGTTGACGTTCGCCAAGGATCTAGAATTATTGATCCGCGAGAACGTGATGGACGGCGTTGGTGGTGGCGCTTATCGGTTGCGAGTTGGTAACGCGGTGAACTTGCCCGCCGGTGTGGATGGTACTCAGGGAGTTCCGACTTACATCAGCGGTGACTTGGCCAATTCGATCGATTTGTTCTTCGAGCCGGACAGTTCGCAGAACTTTGTTTCTTCGGCCCGTTCGACGTTGCGGACCACTGGCGAACAGACCACGACCGTAGAGTTCATCTCGGTCGCTGGGGGTGTCGGTGCCAAGTGGAATCAAGTTCGTTTTGTTGACAGTGGCGTTGGTGGCTTGGCGGTCACGGTGAATGAGACCGACAACTACTTTGATCTTGTTGTCGATTTGGGCGGCGCGAACCCTCGGCCTAGCGTGCAAGCGTTGGTTGATTTGATCAACGACTCGGACGTGACGGTCAACGATGGCGCCAGTTTGCGCGTGGAGGCGATGATTGTTTCCGGCAGTGGTGATTCGCCGCTGGGGGCTGGTCTACCGGCGATGGATCCGATTCGCCTGTTGGCGGATAGTTTCTCCACCGCTTACGACGTCGGCATGTTTGGTGGCTCGCAGGTTACCAGTTTGATTTTCGACGAGACGATCAGCCCGGTTCCTTATACAATCGATTTGCCTGGTGGACCCAACGACCCGGCGGCTCGCGACCTGTTGGGACGCAACGCGGGTGTGTTTGCGGACTACATCAATTCGATGTTCAGCCCCGAATCCGACTCGCAGATCAAGCTGATCGAGTATAACTTTGGCCCCCCCGCGGCCGGTTTGGGGAACAGTATTACCGATGAGATGAAGCAGCGCGTGCGCGAAGCGTTGGATCTTTGGAGCAACTACTTAGGCGTGCGTTTTGTTGAGACCAATTCGGATGGTTTGGCGATTGCCTTGGGGACTCCCACGGCGGTCAATGGTGCGAATGTGTTGCTGTTCAATCAGAGTCGAGCGGCGGTTGTTCCCGACGCGGCTTTTGAAGACGGTTTGTTGGTGCTCGATGCGCTGCATCAGTGGCAAGTCGGCTTTGGACAAGATTTCTTCCGCACGGCTTTCGCTGGCGTCGGCGCCTTGTTGGGCTTGGGGCAAGCTAACGATTTGGGCAATTCCACGGTGATGGCCCTTTCGGACGCTTTCCTGAACGGCACGATCAACCAAAACTTGTTTAACACGGGTGACTTCGATCGCCCCATCTACAACCAGGTTGGGGCCGAGTTCAGCAATCGCCCGTTGGAACCGATTTTCCCCGGCAACTACGACATTCAGCATGGTTCGTTCCTGCACGGCCAGGTCGGCAGCGATCTCGATCTCTATCGCTTTGAAGTCGATGTCACCACAGGCTCGAACACTGGTATTTTGACTGCTGAGACATTTGCTCAGCGGTTGCCCGACAGCAGTCCGTTGGACACGTCGCTGCGATTGTTCCAAGAGACGCAGGCTGCGGTTGAAACCAGTTTTTCGATTCCCGTCGCGCCGATTCGCATCGAAGCGATTGCTCCCGGCAAGCTGGGCAATCAAACCAAGATTGACTTCGTCCGTTCGTTCCGTGATTACAGTCCGCCAGACAGCTCGTTGACGGCAGCGGAAGACGCCCAGCGTAAGCTGGACAATCAAGCAGAGTTCCGCGTCATCATTGTGCAGACCGGGATCAATTCCTTCACCGTCGACATCCCGTTCTTGCCGAATCTGGACTTGTTAGACGAAGCGGACCAAGCGTCCGAGCTGGATGATTTGGCGAGAACACCGCGAGACATGCTGAAAGCGATCCAGGCCGATCCGTTTGCCTCGTCGTTGGTCCGCGTGATCGACGTTCATGGCGATGATTTCGGTTTGTTGGATAACTTCGCCGAGTTCGAGCCGATCTTCAATTTGCCCGAGTTGCCATTCAAGCAATTGGTGCTCAGCGGCGGCGACATTGAGCCGATCGCTTTCAATGACAATTATTTTGGTACCGACTCGCGTCTGCAATTGCCATTGGGCGACGGCGTGTATTACATCGGCGTGTCGGCATCCGGAAATGATCAATACGATCCGGTGATTCCCGGCACTGGGTTTGGCGGCGGCAGCGAGGGTGATTACCAGCTGTTCGTCAAGTTTGAGGCCAACACCGATGGTCGTGATTCGTTGCGAGACGTTGATGGAGATGCGGTTGGCATTCCCGGCACTCCAGTTGACGGCGACGGCGACGGAATCCCTGGCGGGGCGAATAACTTCTGGTTCCAAGTTCGTCCCGAAGCGCGACAGGTTGCCTTTGCCAACGGTAGCACCGTGGTGCCAGGTTCCACGATGACGTTGGTCGCTGGTCCCACCGGGATCACGCGCACTTATCAATTCGTTCAAGTGGATGCTTTCAACAACGTCGTTCCCGGTCAACCACCGCTCAGCAGCGGCAACATTGCGATTCGTTACCGGACCAGTTTCTCGTCGAGTCAAATGGCCAACCTGGTAGCCTCGTTGGTCAACGCCCAGTCGGGTTCGACGCAAGTCACCGCAGCGGTCGGCGTCGGTGCTGACATCGACAACCTGTTGACTTTCTCCAACGAGCGTTCGGTCAGCTTTAGCCCGAATTTCCGCGGGGCGACGGTTTACGGTCGCACGATTTTTGTTGACAAATCGGCTAGCGCGTTCCCCGATGGGACCTCAGCGCAACCATTCAACAACATTGCCAGCGCGGTTGCTCCCAGTGCGTTTCGGGTCACTCATCCCGGCGACATTGTCCGCATCGTGGGTAATGGCGGTAACGATGGCTTGTTAGAGACACCGGTTGACAACTTTGCTTACAGCATTGGCTTTGGTGAAACTGGCGGAGCCATCCTTGAAGATGGTGCGTCAATGGACGTGCCATTGGGCGTGACGGTCATGATTGACGCCGGCACGATCGTCAAATTGCGGAATGCCAGGATTGGCGTCGGTAGCTCAAACCTGCAATTGGATCGCAGTGGATCGGCTTTGCAGGTCCTCGGCACCCCGCGGCTGTTGAATGCCGCCGGCGAGCTGATGCTGCGGGGTGAAGAGCCGGCAGTGGGAAGCGTTATCTTCACCAGTTCACGCGACCGCACCGTGGCTCAGGCCACGCCTGGCACCACGTTACCCGGGCAGGGTGATTGGGGCGGGATCGTACTGCGTCGTGATGTGGATGACGAGTTCGGACGTTTCAACCTGGAAGACCAGGGGATTTTCCTCAATCACATCAACTTTGCCGACATCCGCTACGGGGGTGGCAGCAACGTGCGGGTGGATGCGACGCAGGTAACGGTCAATCCAATTCAAATCGTCGACACGCGTCCCACGATTACGTTTAACCGCATCACCGACAGTGCCGATGCGGCGATGAGCGCGGCGCCGAACAGTTTTGAAGAAGTCAGCTATCAGGCACCACGTTATCAAGCTCCGGGAGCTTTCACCTCGGATTACGATCGGGTTGGTCCCGATATCCGCCGCAACGTGCTGACGAACAACTCGCTCAATGGCTTATTCATTCGCGTGGAAACACAACCGGACCAAGATCCGGTGCAACAAGTTGTTAGCGGCAGGTGGGACGATACCGATATCGTTCACATCCTATCGGAGAATCTCATTCTGGCAGGTAACGCGGGCGGAGCAATTCGCGATGGTTTCCGACCCAGCTTGAGTTCGGTGACTCATCAAGTGATCAGCGACGCTGGTTCGGTAGAGCCGGGGACGTACTCCTATCGTCTGACCTTGGTCGACATGTTTGGCTTTGAGAGTTTGGCCAGTGACGCGACGCCTGAATTTACCGTCGCGGGTGATGACAGCCAAATCCGGTTGTCTGGTTTGCCGCAGGTACCAGCTAGCTCGGATTATCGATTCCGCCGGCTGTATCGTTCGGACGATGGCGTAAATTATGGCTTGGTCGCCGAACTGAATGCAAATGCCACGGGTCACGTCGATCGTTTGGCCCAGGCAGACGCCACTAGCATGTTGGATCTGGCTCGCACGGGCGAGCGAGGTCGACCGACTTCGTCCTTGGTGATTGATCCAGGTACAGTTGTCAAGATTCAAGGATCGCGGATCGAGGTTGGATTCGGTGCTCAGCTGTTGGCCGAAGGAACGGAAAGCGAAGAGGTTATTTTCTCCAGCATTCAAGATGATCGCTTTGGTGCCGGCGGTAGTTTCGATACGAACAACAATGGTACGCCCACCACTGGTTTCTCCGCTCCCGCAGCGGGTGATTGGGCTGGATTCTACGCCAGCCCAACCTCGCACTTGAGCTTGGACCACGCCGTGGTGGCTTACGCCGGTGGCTTGTCGCGAATCGAGGGTACTTTCAAAGCATTCAATCCGATTGAATTGCAACAAGCGACCGCTCGGATCGTCAACACGATCTTCGAAGACAATGCCGACGGCATCGGCGGGCAAGGTCCCAACGGACGGTTTGGTCGCTTGGCCAACACGCCTGCCACGATTTTTGTTCGCGGCAGCCAACCGATCATCGTTGGTAACAGTTTTACCGGTAATGAAGGTAGCGTGATTGACATCGACGCCAACTCGCTGTTGGGCGAATTCAATCTCGATGTGGGACGTCAGACCGGCTACGCCGAGCGTCTCGAGGGGCTCGATGACAATCGTGGTCCCTTGGTGCGTCGTAACGCCTTGGACAACAATGAGCTGAACGGAATGGAAATCCGTGGCAACACGCTGACTACCGAGAGCGTCTGGGATGATACGGACATTGTCCACGTTTTGTACGACTCGATCGTAGTCGACAACTTCCATGGTTCGGGCCAACTGCGTCTGCAAAGTAGCCCCAACGAGAGTCTCGTTATCAAGCTGCTCGGAGCCGGTTCGCCATTCAGTGATACCACGGGAACTGGCTTTACGGTTACTGGAACGGAAAACGGTATCGCCGATCGCATCGGTGGTGCCGTTCACGTACTGGGGCGTCCCGGATTCCCGGTTGTCATGACCAGCCTATACGACGACACCGTCGGTGCTGGGCGGAAACCGGACGGAACCGAGCAAACCGATACCAACAACGACAGGTTCGCCACGCGGCCCTCGCCCAATGATTGGCGGAGCTTGTTCTTGGATCAAACCAGCAACGATCGCAACGTGGCAGTCGTGCAAGAGTTGGAACTGCAGACCGATCAGGCTCCTGGCTCAAACGGCCGGGCATCGAGTGCGCAAGTTTTAGGTGACTTGGCTGGCCGGATAGTTCAGGGTGACGATTTGCGTCGCATCGGTTTTGAAGTCGAGGGCTTCCTCAGCCAACCGTCCGATGTTGATGTTTATCAATTCCGTGGTGAAGCGGGCAGCGAGATTTGGATTGACATTGATCGCACCAGTTTTGCTTTGGATAGCGTCGTTGAGTTGCTTGATGCCCAGGGCAGGGTGCTGGCACGCAGCACCAACAGCGGCAACGAGGTTTTTGACTCTGGTACGATTGAAGTCTTCAGCGAGCAAGTTGATGGCTTGGTTGGTCCTCTCTCCAAAGGCCCCTTGGGGCTGGCAACGCTCAGCTCGGGCGACGAGTATTTTGACTTTGGCTCGACCAATCCGCGGGATGCGGGGATGCGAATCGTATTGCCCGGTGCGGTCGGTTCGCGTGGACCATACTTCGTGCGAGTTCGCAGTAATTCAGTCGATATTAACGATGCGGCTGGCGGCTTGACCAGCGGTTCTTATCGTTTCCAAATCCGCTTGGGTGAGCGACAAGAGTTCCCCGGATCGACGGTCACGTTTGCCGACATCCGGTTTGCCAATCACGGTGTGCATGTCAAGGGCTTGCCCGGTGAGTCGCCGTTGTTGGGCGAAGCACAAGAGAATGAAGGTGTGAGTGCGGTCAGCAACAACAACTCGATCTTCCAAGACGCCTTTGCCAGTGGCAATCGTCCTCAATATCTTGGCAACTTGTTGGCTGGCAATGATCGCACGGTCAGCGTCGGTGGTGCGTTGTCCGGTGTCGGTGATGTTGATTTCTACCGCGTCGTGCTGGATGCTCCCGCCGTCGGATCAACCGCTGGTGGAGTGATTGCTCCCGCGGTGTTCGACATTGATTACGCCGATGGTATCAGCCGTCCTGACACCAACATGGCGATTTATTATTCGGCTAGCGGCAGCCCGGCTACGGCTCAGCTGGTGCTGTATGGCTCGGCCAGCAATATCGCCGAGGACCGCACTGGCTTCTTGTCGACGCTGTCGGAGAATATTTTCCACGCCGGTTCGACGGGCTCTGGAGATCCGTTTATCGGTCCCGTCGCTTTGCCAGAGGGAACTTATTTCGTTGGCATTTCACACGGGGCTCGCCAGCCCACGGTGTTGGGTAATACCTCCTCTGTTCGCCGCGAACCGATCAACTCGGTCGTGCGAATTGCCGAAGAGCGGTTCTACTCGGGAGCCGATACGCCGGTGTTGACCACCGCCGAAGCGCCCGTTGTGGCAGAACTGTTCGATACGCAAGCGCTGCCTGCCGGTTGGGAACTCGATGTCTCTCGCGGTGGTAACCCAGGGCATGGTATTCCGGCTTCCTTTGACGGTAGCCGTCCGGCGACTGCCGGTGGACGCAGCTTGCGGTTCAACCCCAGCACCTCCGCGGCAAACACCGTCAGCACGTTTGACTCGGCTACCTTCAGCTTGGCTGGATACTCGGCTGAGGACTTGCCGCGATTGTATTTCAATTACTTCTTCAGCGGCGGTGCTGGTGATCGCGTGCGGCTGGAGATGGTTGCTGGTAACCAAGTTACGACCATCGCTAGCAACACTGGGCAAGATGCTGTCATTGACAACAATGGCGGCTGGCAACAAGCGATTGTGCCGCTGGATGCCTTTGAATTCCGCGACAGTTTGATATTGCGGTTGGTGTACGAAACGGGCAACACCACGTTTGGTGAAGGCTTTTACATTGATGATATTGTGATCGGTTTCGCCGAACGGGGTGAAATGGTCATGGGGGCAACACCGGGCGATGATTCCTTCACCGCTTCGGGTGAACCTGTTGGTATCAGCTCTGGCGAGTACCAATTAGAAGTTCGTCCCGCCACATCCTACTTCCGCACATCGTCGGCCCCCGGTCGTCAAATTGTGCTGGACGAGGCCTTTGATACCAACGATCGGCACGCCGAGTCGATCACGATCGTCGCCCCCGCCGGGGCCGATCTGCAGGATGGCTTCCGTTTCAATCTGGGCGATGGATCCAAGGCGTTGACATTTGAGTTTGACGAGTTGACAGTTGCCACGCCCAACGGCAACGGAGTTGCTTTTGGTAACATTCGTATTCCTTTCCGTTCCGTGGATACTCCGGAAAAGGTTGGGGCCTCGATGCGAGCGGCTATCAACGCCGCCGTGGATCAGAATGGTTTGCGGATCAAAGCGTCGACAGCTTTTGGCGGGATTGTTACCACCCCCAGCGACGAACGGATCAATCTGTACGGACCCGTGACGGGTGATTTCGTCTCGATCGAGGAGTCCATGGCTCCGACGCCGGTCGTGACTACCAATCCGTTGCACGTGCGAATACCAGCTCGTTTCTCAAAGGGACTGGGTGATATCAATGCTGAGCGAGCTCAGGGCCAAGTCATCATTGATAGCAACACCATTTCCGACGCCAAGGTCTATGGAATCTGGAGCGATCCCGGCGACCGCCTGATCGATCCGCTGGATGATAGCGGGAACGTGTACCATGAGAACTTTGGTTTACATTCGCCAGCCCTAGGCGCTGTCCGTAACTTGCCGACCACCAACGACGATGTCATCGGTGGTTTGGCCCCTGGTCTCGTGATTCAAAACAACGTGATCGATCGTGCTGGTTACGTGGGGATTCAGATTCAAGGCGATCAACGGCCGATCGTGATTGACAGCGTGTTCAGCGATAACGTTGATCCGGAGTTGGAGAACTTTACCGACGCTGGTCACCTCTACTTTGGGGCCTTGATTTTCGATGGCCACACGTTTGCCATCGATGCGGGTGGTACACGCGTCGTCTTTGAGTTTGAAGATATCAGCGGTACCGATGAGGCACCGGACACGATCCATAGCGGTGACGTGCAGCCTGGCGGTCGCGGTTGGACTCCCGGCCACGTACCGGTCTATTATCGCTCGGGTGGTCCTGGGGCGAATCCTTACAACCCACCGACACCCACACAGCGGGTTTATGCTTCGACTAAGACCGAAGTTATGCACGCCATGCGTGATGCAATCATCGGTAGTATCTTGGTCACCAATGATTTGGTGCCGTTGGTTGACGTGTGGGTCAACGATTCGATGGCCGCGCAACAGTTCCCGTCTGACATTGAATTCTTCGGCGGTGATTTGGCGGATCCGCTTTCGGCGCTCTATATCCGCGGTGCCAGCGGAATCCATTGGACCACGACTTACAACACTGCTAGGGTGTGGTCTGATCCCGCCTTCCCCTTCAATGGATTCCCCGATTCGAATCAAGCCGGCTATGCGGCGCCGGTGCAGGAAGCGGTGCAACCATTCGCCAGGGTCATTAACAACACGGTTTATGGCTCCGATGGCACTGCGGCAAACTTTGCCCAAGCCGGTGCGCTCGAGCCGAGCGATCAGCTGGCAACCGCGATCGATACCAAGCAGGGTCGCTCGCACAGCGTGGGGGCTTACACCACAACCGGCGTGATCGGCGATGCCAACCTGCCGATTGCCAGTCAAGATGTGGATCTCTATCGCTTCCATCTTGATGTCGGCGATCGTGTGCAGATCGATCTTTCCACGCTGGACGCCGGGCCCGATGTGGCTTTGCGGTTGTTTAACAGCGACGGTGAAGTGCAAATGTTCCCTGGCGGACCGAACGGCGAGTTGGTTGACGTGATTAACTCGGGCGACGCTCCAGGGGCGGCCAGCATCGACTTTACGGCGCTCGCTTCGGATGCATATTTCCTGGGTGTTAGCTCGACTGGAAACGAAGCCTACAACGCGTTGAGTTTTGCGGACCGCGTCGACGGCAGCGGTGGCACGGGTGCGTATGACCTTTCACTTGAAGTGTTGGCTCCTCGCCAGCACGTGCTGAGTCTGCAAGAGGTTACCCAGTTCCAAAACTTGCCAGGCACTACCTTCACGATCGAGCAGGTTGCCGATTTGCCCGGTCAGCCCGGTGTCAATGAAGTGACGTTTGAATTCGTCGCCGGTGGTGGTGTGGCTCCTTTGGCTAACGGCAATATCCCGGTCAACATCATCACTTCCACCGATCATACCGGTTGGCGAACCAGTGATGTGATGCGAGCGATTGCGTCGGCGATCAACCGTACGATCAACGGCAGACCTGTGCTGCCAAACCACGCATCTGGAAATGGTCCCGAGGGTCTCTCCGGCCCAATCGGCCGCGTCGAAGCGGTCGCCTTGGGCGGTGTCGATGGTTGGGATGGTAACAGCGGTCTATCGGTCTACAACGGTGGCACGGTCAACGGTGTGACCTATCCGCTGAGACCTCACGTCTTTGGGCCCGGTGCCATCGACGCTCCGAGCGGCTTTGGTCACAACCGGATTGGCCAAGTCAACAGCGTTGGCATTGGTGGCTCCGATGGTGCTGGTACCAGCGAGAACTATGTCTTGATCCACAATGCGGTGCGGGTCACCGTAAACAATGTGCCCAACTTGGCGGTCGACCCTCAGCCAGGCACGAACATGGATCAGTTGTTGCCGGAAGTTGGCGTGATGGCGCGTAACGGTGCCAGCCCCAGCTTGATGAACAACGTGATTGTCAACACGCAGGCCGCCGTCGAATCCGAGGTTACCAAACGTGCAGGGTTTGGCTCCCAGCGTGGGCCAGATATCCATCCCAAACCGGGGCAGGTGATTGTCGGTGGCACGATTTTCCAACACACCGAGGACGAGCCAGCGATTTTCCAAACGCGGATGACTTGGCCCGGACCAGGTGGTGCGGGTACCGAGACCGATTCACCGAATTTCCCCAGCAACATTAATCCGGCTGGCAGCGGCAGCGATTTCAATTTGCTGCTGGCGGGTACGCAGCCGTTATTCGTCGATCCGTCGAATCACAATTTTGTCCCGGTTCCCGGTTCGATCGCCATCGATAGCTCCATCAACTCGTTGGCCGAACGGGATGCGTACGGTTCGCTCAAACAAGCTCTCGGGTTGCCCGTGAATCCGTTGCTGGCACCGAGCCGCGACGTGACTGGGCAATTGCGAGTTGACGATCCTGAGGTTTCCTTCACCGGCCTCGGTTCCAACGTCTTCAAAGACCGTGGTGCTCACGATCGGGCTGACTTTGTTGGCCCCGTGGCCGTGGCGATCACGCCATTCGACAACGATGCGTTCGGCAACGACAGCGATCCGAACGTCAGCGTGGTACAAGTTCAAGATGGTGTGATCTCCGAGTTCCGCATCCAGTTGCGTGATTCGGGCGACGCTTCCGATCCGTTCCAGGGGAGTGGCGTCGACGATAGCAGCGTGTTCGGACCGACGATTGCTGGAGTGCGTCGTGCCGGTGCGGCCATCACGCTGTTCGAGAATGGTCGCTTGTTGGAGGAAGGTATTGATTATCTATTCTCCTACGATTCGACCAACGATGTGATCACTCTGCGTCCGCTGGCCGGTATCTGGCGGCAAACCGCCGTCTATGAGATTGGCCTAAACAACCGCGATCGCTTCGTGGTGACGGCTCCTGCCGGCCCGCAAGTGACCGATGGCGACCAGTTTCAGATCTATGATGATCAAGGTGGCTTGGTTACCTTCGAGTACGAAGCGGGGCACCAGTTACAGGTTCCCGAAGTTATTACCTTGGCCATCCCCGCCGCCGGCACTGGCAGCGGTGGCATCGCCGATGGGGACCGCGTGACGATCAACGATGGGATCAACACGGTAACCTTCGAGTTCACCACGGAACTCGGCTCGGTACTCTCTGGCAACATTCCCGTGTTGTTTGCCGTTGGTGACACGCCGCAGGAATTGGTTGTCAGTTTGGAAGCAGCGATCCAAAGTAAGATTGACGACGAAACGCTGACTCAGAACATCCCCGGTGTGGGTGTGCGTTCGACTGTTACTCTGCAAGTGGATGGGCAAGACAAATTGCGCATCGGCATGGAGTCGGGCGGTATTGTTAACGCCTCCTCCAGCGGTTTGGTGCAAGCTAGCCGCACGATTGCTCTGCAAGTACCACTTGGCGGCGTTGGTCAAAACGGAGTCGCCGATGGAGATGTCTTCGTCGTCACCGATGGAATCAACACTTTCAACTTCGAGTTCGACAACGACGGCGATGTTGCCGGAGCGAATGTAGCAGTCGACATCGCTGGCGTGACTCAGCCCGATGATGTGGTGCGGGCGATCGATACCGCTTTGGCATCGACAATTTTGGGTGTGACCACGCGCACGATCGGCAGCGATCTGCTCTACCTGGGACTGCCTGAAGGTGGCAACGCCTTGATTGCCTCCGGGCGGTTGGCCGTGGTCAGCTTAGCGCAAACCATGGGGGATGGCGGCACGATTACGCTCACGCCCGAGGGTGGCCAACCGGTCGTCCTGGAACTGAATCGTATGGACGAAGTTAGCGGCAATGATGGTGTCACTTTGCCAAACTTGGCGATCAATTTCACCCGCACTTCCAGTGGTAACGAAATCGCCTCGCAAATCGTCAACGCGATCGCTAACGATCCGACGTTGAACTTGCGACCCACAGCACCCGGCAGCGGTGTGATTTCGGTCGGTGGCGATGCCTCGCTGGTAGTTTTGATAGATAACGAAATCAATCTATCCCGCACTGCCGAGCCTGGCGTAACCGCCAACTCGACGTTGCGGATCTTCGGGCCATTGTTGCTGGAGTCGCCTCTGGGAGGTGGTAACAGCACTCCGGATGGCTCCACCTTCAGCATCACGGCCAACGGTGTCACCGAGCAATTTGCTTTTAATGAAGCAAACACGCCGGTCGATGTGCCGACGGCTGTGCAGATTGATTACTTGCGGCAAGATACCGCGGATGATTTGGCCGCTCGGATTGTGGCGTCCATCAACGGCTCGGGCTTGGGCATCACGGCCACCGCGTTGCCGAATGGGCAGATTTCGCTGGGGCAATTGCCTGATGGCTCCGTGGCCCTGGAGAATTCGACCTTAACCTCCCGCCGGGGCGTGGTCAGTGATGGCGAGACTGTCATCATCACCGAGGAAGGCCAGCAGTTGGTCTTCGAGTTCGAAGATGCAAACGGTGGTGGTGGCGTTGCACCGGGGGCGATCCAAGTCCTCTTCAATTCCACCGACACCACGGACCAAGTGGCTGAATCTTTTGCCGCTGCGATTCGGATTGCCGGAGCCCAGTTGGGGATCAGTGCCGAAAATATCGGTAATGGCGAAGTGGAACTGGTTGATACCCCGCGGACGCGGGTCGACATTTCAGCCGCTCCCACGTTGTCGCTCTCCGGTGTCTCCGGCGGGGCGGTTCCGGTGCTGTTTGTCGAAGCTGCATCGTTCAGCAGCGTGGACCTCAAGCTGGCGATCATCGAAGCGATCAATACTGCCAACGAACGTTTTGGCACCTTCGTGACTTCGCTGACAGCGGTTGATCGGGGTGGGGATACCTTCTTCGTCGAGAATGCCATTTCGGTTGAACAGCCATTGGTCAGCTACTTCATGCCAGCGATCAAGGATGTGACGGGCAATGAGCTGAAGCCGAATCGCTCTGACGGGACCACGCGGTTCACCTTGTTGTTGCCAACCGTTGATTTTGATTACGGTGACGCGCCCGATCCTCAAGCACTAATTACCGGTCGTTATCCTACGCTGGCCAGCTCCGACGGTGCTCGTCACATTTTGGGCGACGGTCCCCTGCTCGGTTCGCGAGTGGATGCCGAAGTTGACGGTCAACCGTTGATCGGTGCTTTGGGCGACGATGCCGCCGCTTACGTGGTGGGTGCTCCCAGTGCTTCTTTGATGTATGAACGTTTGCCAAGCGGGCTGAAGATAACGGTCGACGCCTCGGTTGCAGACGGGGATTTGATTCGCATCGCCAACGCCGCTGGGTCACGGACGTTCGAGCTGGACAGCGATAACATCTTCGCGGAAGATCATTTGCCAGTCCGGTTTGTCGCTGGCGATTCGCCGGAGACGATTGCCCAACGCTTGCGTGAGGCGATTGCCGCCAGCCCGCTGGGTGTGGCTGATGTCGATGTGATGGATGCCACGGTTACCGTGATCACCAATGACGATGATGGCGTTTCTTTCACCTCCGCGACCAATCCGTTTGGAGTCTTCAACCCCAACATCGAAACAGCGATCACCGTTACCGTGACGGGAAGTGGTTTTGTTGATGGTTGGGTCGACTTCAACGCCGATGGTGATTGGGATGATCCAGGTGAGAAGATCTTCACCAATCTGTTCTTCGATGGTGTGAATCCGATCAAGACCATCATGGTGCCGATGCCACCGTCGGCTCCCACGCCCAACCGCGTGCTGGAGACCTACGCTCGGTTCCGCGTGAGCAGCAATGGAAACCTGAATCCCTCGGGACTGGCGATCGACGGGGAAGTCGAAGATTACCAAGTGCGAATCGTGCCTGGCAGTCCGCCGGTGATCAACAATCCGTCGCTGACCTATAACGTCGATGAAGATCAACGGTTGTTGGGCAACGATCCTCAGGGAACGAATAACGCAGACCCCAACGACAATGGACTGTTGGCGGGCATCGTTGATCCCGACGGCGATACGGTAGAAGTCTTCCCGGCCGCCGGTGAGGAAGTGATCAACGGCGTGCCCTTCCAAATCGTCGGCTTGGGATCCAATCAGATCTTCTCCAATGGCGTTGCCACCGGGGATGATGCTGGGGAGCTAGCGGGTGTGTTGAATGTGAACGCCAATGGCACCTTCACGTTTGACCCCGTGCCTGATTACTTTGGTGACGCCGTCTTCCGCGTTCGCGTGCAAGATCGTCAAGCCAGCGGTGATGCCGAACTGGAACTGGTTGCGCCACAATTGCTGACGGTGACCGTGGCGGTCGCTCCGATCAACGATCCTCCGGTGTTGAGTGATCCGGCGGTTAACACGATCAACATTGACGATTCGCCGGAAGACCAAGTGGTGACGCTGGTCAACGCGGACCTCGTGGCCCTCTTCAACGCTGGCCCCGATAACGAAGACGGGCAAGCTTTGCGAGTGCAAACGGCTGGATTCGGCGGAGTGGCGAACGTCACTAAGTTGGGCGGTAGCCTGCAAGTCGCCGCCAACGGGGATGTGATCTATACGCCACCGACCGACTTCAGTGGTCCAGGCACCGACGAGTTCGTCTTCAACGTGGTTGACGCACCCGCCGCCGGTCAAGCTCCGCAGTCGAGCACCCAGCAAGCGACAATCGTGGTCAGCTTCGTAGCTGTCAATGATCCGCCCACGGCTGGGCCCGATTTCTACAACGGTCAGGAAGATCAGCAACTGGAGATCGCGCTAACGGGTGCCAACGGAATTCTTGGCAACGATTTTGCTGGCCCACAGGACGAGATCGATGCCGGTCAGACGGTATCCTTGGTCGCTGACCAGTTCCCGCTGACCACGGTCCGAGGGGGTACGGTGGCGCTCAGTGCCGATGGGCTGACCTTGATCTACACGCCGCGGGACGATTTTGCTGGAACCGATACGTTCCAGTATCAAATCACCGATAACGCCGGCGCCGAAGCGGCGACAGCGTTTGGAACGGTGACTATCGACGTCCAAGGCGTGAATGATGGAGCCGTCTTCGGTGGCCCCGACACGTTGACTTACAACGAAAGCAAGGGCTCGGCTCAGTCATTCGATATCGATCTGAACACTTGGTTCACCGATCCCGAAGGGGACGCCTTGACCTTCCAAGCGACTTCCGCTAATGACTTGTTATTGGTGACTTCGCTGGGAGCGAACGGGATCCTCACGATCACGCTGCCTGAGGATGCGTCGGGGGAAACTGTGCTGACTGTGACTGCCTTCAATCCAGGCAATACGCTGGCGAGTTCGGCCGACATCGACGTGACGGTGGTGAACACTCCCGATCCTCCACGTGAACGTGATAACGTATCGCTTGATCCCATCAACACCAACGAAGATGTTAATGTCATTCGTGACCTCGGCGACTTCTTCTTTGATCCAGATGGCGATGTGCTGACATACAGCCTGGTAACCCCAGCTGGTGAGAATTCGCCGTTCGATCCCAGCTTGATAGCGGGCGTCACCTTCACCGGTGATCAGATGGAGATTCGCTTGGTACCGAATGCCTTCGGCAGCAGCAATCTCACCCTGCGTGTCTCCGATGGGACATTTGCGATTACCAAGACCTTCACCCTCAACGTGGCATCGCAGCCTGACGTGCCGGTGTCGGTGGAAGACAGATACCAGGTACCGGTTCGCGGACGGTTGACGATCAGCGATCCTCGCTCCGGCCTATTGGCAAACGACAGCGAAGCGGATGGGGACGACTTTACCGTGCTGGCGGGTTCAATCAACGGTCCTCAAAACGGCACCGTGTCGGTGAACCCCAATGGTACTTTCACCTACACCAACATCAGCAATAGCAACGTTGGCCAGACCGACACCTTCTCGTACCAAGCGGTCGATGAGAACGGCGGAATCGGGAATCGGGTGACGGTGACGATCGAACTGATTGGCTCAACGCACCAGAACCCCGTCAACAATTTGGACGTTAATGCCGACGGCTCGGTCTCTCCGATCGACGCCTTGAGGATTATCAACCTGTTGAATCGTTCACCTCAGTCGGCGATTCCAATTCGCGATCTGCCAGCACCACCCGATTTCTTCGATACCAACGGCAACGGCTTGGTCGTTCCGATGGACGCGTTGGCGATCATCAACTTCCTCAACCGGAACCCGAACTCCTCGGGCGGGGAAGGTGAAGGCTTTGACCTGCGTCTAGCGACTGGTACCAATTGGGTGTCCGCCGGTACAGCTAACTTGCCGCAGTCCAACTTGGTGCGACCCGAAACGGCAGATGACCTCGGAACTGCCGAGTCGGACGCATTCGGTCACGACGCCTCGAGCTGGCAGATTGTCGACGGTCACTTGGAGGGTGCTATCGATTCGTTGGTGACGATTGGACCGGCTGAGAATGAAGAATCGAAGGCGCGGGCCACCGACGACGCGCTTGCTGACTTGTTAGCGGATTTTGATTTGGGATTGCTGGACGAGTGATTACTCTGCCAATTACTTGCTTTGCGGTGAGTATTCGTCCAGAATCGTTGCAAACGTGCCCCCAGCTGGCAACAGCGGGGGGGCGTGATGTGTAAATGTTGCCACTTTGCTGTTTAAACGACCTCGTCGATCGCCCGAAATGCCGGGACGACGAGTTGCCTTGTATATCTTTATCAACTTGATACTTGTCGAAGGTTTGCCCCCATGGCTAATCGCTCTCACGCGAAAAAGCAGTCCTCACTGCATCGTAAGCTTCGTCAGAGCCGACGGCATCTTCTCTTGCAAGCACTCGAACGTCGTGAGCTGCTAACTGCCGAAGTCCCCATGCCGGTGTGGGCACCCGGCACGCCAATGTCGGATGTGGACGATTACTACAGTCAGTTTGGCGGACCTGACGGTACCGATCCCATTCTGCAAGGTTCACGCTGGTCAAATCCCGTCGGCGGGCCCAGTCCCAATCAGGGCGATCCGGCGATCGTGACTTGGAGTATCGTGCCTGATGGAACGGAGACTTCGACTGGCGATGCAAGCGATCTAGTCGCCTTTTTGGACGGCATCTACGGGGATGGGGCGACGACGGTTGTCGAGGACAAGCCGTGGTTCCGCTTTATTGAACGCGCGTATCAAGATTGGTCGAATACCTCTGGCGTGTTCTTTGTCTATGAGCCAAATGATGATGGCGCGGACATGGACAACGCGGCTCGCGGTGTGGCCGGGGTGCGCGGAGACGTACGAGTTTCCGGGTCCCCGATTGACGGTAATTCGGGGATTCTCGCCTTTAATTTCTTCCCCAACAACGGAGGCAATTCGGGTACCGACGGCGACATGGTGATCGACACGTCGGATAATTTCTACGAAAATAACTCCGATGGCCCCGGTGGTGAAAACCGAGCTTTAGTCAACATCGCCGCCCACGAAGCGGGACACGGGATTGGCGTTGCACACTCGATTCCGATCAACGGCACAAAGTTGTTGGAGCCATTCATCAACTTGGGTTTCTTCGGGGTCCAAGAGGATGACATCATTAATGCCAATCGCCTCTACGGCGACCGTTATGAGTTGGAAGAGCAAAACACGGGCGTGATCGGCCTGGGGACGCTCGGCAACGGCACCCGTGGTGTTTTTGATTTGTCGATCGACGGTGCCACGGACGTGGATCTGTTTGAGTTCACGATCAACAGTCCGCGGATTTTGGGTGCTGTCGCCCAGCCGGTCGGTACTCAGTACGACGTTGGTCCCCAAGGCGGGTCACCATCCCCCTTTGATGCGCTTCGTCAAAGCAATCTTAATCTTCGCGTGCTCAATGAAGATGGCACGCTGATTGCCGAGCGCAGCACTGCCGGTTTGGGTGTTGCTGAGGTGCTTGAAGATTTGATTTTGCCGCAGGCGGGCACCTACTTGGTGGAAGTTTCCGGGATCGAAGATGCAACCCAGATGTATGAATTCCAGCTCTTGCTGGAAGGTTTCAACGATGTCGATCCAACCGAAACCGCACCACGTCTGATTAGCGTGAATCCCAACGCGGGTGAAATTTTCGATCTCGACGCCAATAACTTGTTGTTCGTCTCACCGACCGAATTGACTTTCCGTTTTGACGGCAGTCAGCGGTTGGATCCGGAGACACTCGAAGGCATTCGCATCACCCGCTCCGGTGGCGATGGAACCTTCGATGATGGCAACGAAGAGATCATCGATCCTGGCTTTTTGGGCTTTGGCGAGAGCGAGCGAATTGTTATCAGCCGGTTTGCCAATCCGCTCCCCGATGATCAATACAGGATTGAAATTTTTGGTTTCGATCTGCCCGGTTCTAATATCATTGGCTTGCGAAATATCGAAGGTCAATTGTTCCAACCTGAGGACATTAACGCCGATCGCGAGGAGATCCATTTTGAGATTGAGATCGGCGCTTTAGTTACCGCGGTCGTCCCCCAGCCGATTGAAGAAGTTGGCGGGGTGATGGTACAGCAGCGTAACCAAGTCCACGTTTACTTTAATGAGGATCCGCTCAGCGACCCGGCTAACGGTCCCGTCAGCACGGGTGCCGCCGGTGCTCCTTCAGTGGTCAATCGTGATTTCTACAAGCTGTTCTTCACCGCCGAGACGGTGGAGAATACCGACGACGCGGTTCTGTTGCCCGACAATGTTCTCTACGATCCGGCGATCAATCGCGCCGTGCTGACATTCCCCATGGACTTGTCAGACTGGGCACCCGTGGATGCGGTCGGCGGAGCTGGCACGTTGCGACTGCGGATTGGCAGCAGTGAACTGGTCCCCGCACCACCTTCTCAGCTGACGGTCGATGCGGATGAGTCGTTGGCGGCCAGTCCCGGTGACACGTTCGCCTCTGCCCGCTCGCTGGGCGCTTTGTTCGGCGGCTCTGGTCAGAGCGTGGTGATCGATAGCCATATCTCGCCAGTCAGCGGTTATCAGTTGCAGTGGCCCGGCGCTGGAGATGAGGCTGGTGTGCGTAACATTCGTCGCAACAGCCAATTGGTTGGTCGCGCCGATACGGAGCTGGGAATTTCCACGCTGTTTTACAACTTCAAGCAAGAGTACGGCGAAGATACCCAAGGCAACACACTCGACAACGCGATCACCGAGGCGCAACGCCAACGACTTCGCGAGGCACTTGATCTTTACGAGCAGTATCTTGGTGTTCGCTTTGTGGAGTCGGCTGATCGCGGCTTGCACATCGTGACGGGTGATATGCGGGCTGTTGAGATCACCGCCGAAGTGGAAGAAGGTGGTAACCTCAGTATCTACCGTAGCAGTGATCTCGATCCGGGCGTCGGTTTGCTGATTCTTGACGGTGCCGAAGATTGGCATGACGGTTTTGGACAAAGTCCAGATGATCGCCCCAGCTGGTTCCTGGAAGCCTTGCGCCAAGTCGGCTCATTGCTGGGCATCGGCGACCTGTTTGATCGTCCCGCCGGTACCGCGGCAGGCTCCGAGGATGAACTTAGTTTCGGTTTGTTGACTGAGCCGGACTTCCTCAGCCAGTCCGACATCACCTTGGGCCAACATCTATTTAGGCCCGAGAGTCGCGACATCGATTTGTATGAATTCAACGTGGCCGATTCGGGTCGTCTCTCGGCCGAGACTTTCGCGGAGCGGCTGAGCGATTCAAGTTTGCTCGATACCGCATTGACATTGTGGCGACGATTGCCGGGTGGTGGCGCAGATGATTATGAGCTGATTGCCCGCAATAATGATTTCTACAGCAATGACTCGTTCGTGGGCATTGACGTCGAGCCGGGTCAATATGTGATTGGCGTCTCGGCTGCCGGCAACGAAGCTTACAACCCTAAAATCGCAGACTCTGGTCTCGGTGGCTTCAGCCAAGGCCGATACCAACTTCGTTTGGTCTTCGAAGCGGCCGTGCAGAACACCATCGAAGATATTGACGGTACGCCGCTGGACGGTGACGCTGACGGAGTTGCCGGTGGCAATTACAACTTCTGGTTCCGCACCGCCGATGCTTACGACGGCTCCGTGCCGCTCAGCACGACCGTTCCCCCGGCTCAGCCGCGAACTTTGTTTGTCAGTAAACGGGGCGTCGACAGCACGACCACCGGTACCCTGGCAAATCCGCTGCGGACGGTCGATCAAGCGATGCGTTTTGCCTTCCCAGGTGACATCATCCGCTTGTTGCCTGACGCCGGTGATGACAATGACTTTGAAACGTTGGCTGATAACCGGGCATATGAAATCGGTCGCGGCGGCGTCGGCAACGCGGAACTGAGTGACGGCTTAAATCTGGAAGTCAAACGCGGTGTGACCGTGATGATTGACTCCGGTGCGATCCTGAAGATGCGGGCCTCGCAGATCTCGGTCGGATCGAACAGCGTCGATAGCGACCGTTCGCTCGGTGCGCTACAGGTCTTGGGCACGCCGATCATGGTCGACGGAGCTGGCGCAGCCGTGTTGGGCGCAGATGGCACTCCGCTATCGGGCAGGGTGATTTTCACTTCGTACGATGACCAACAAGTTGGTCTCGATACGAATCCGTTGCAGACCACGCCAAGTCCTGGACAATGGGGTGGCATCTCGTTCCGCAACGACGTCGATTATGCGCAAGGTCGGCCTGTTGCGGAGAGCGAAGGGATCTTCGTCAACTATGTTGGCCAGGCCGACATTCGTTTTGGTGGCGGGGCAGTCGGTGCGCGAGCCGTGACGCCCATCTCGATGAACGAATCGCGGCCGGCGATCAAGTACACCATCTTCCGAGACGGTGCGGATGCCGCCATCAGCGCCGATCCGAACAGCTTTGAAGAGACCAACTTCCATTCACCGCTGTTCCAGCAAGCCGTCGCATTCACCAGTGACTACGTGCGTGTCGGTCCCGATTTGGCTGGCTTGCAGTTCGACAATAATTCAATCAATGGCCTCTTCATTCGCATCGATACGCCCACCGCTGGGCAACTCGAGCCGATGTCGGTCAGCGGGCGATTTGATGATCGCGATGTCACGCACGTCCTCAGCCAGCAATTGATTTTGCAAGGTCAGCCGGGCGGGCCGCTGTTGGAGACCGAACTCCCTTCGGTGCTCTCTGTTACCGTTAATTCCGGAGCTCCCGCCGCCACCGATCCCACGCCCACCTTGGCTGCGGGAACATACGATTATCGCCTGACCTTCGTTGACATCGATGGTGGCGAGTCGCTCGCTTCCTTGCCGACGCGTGCGGCGACCGTGGCCGCTGGTCAAGTCATTCGCCTGGCCGCGATTCCGTCGGCACCCGGCGAGTTTGTGGGACGACGCCTGTATCGCCTCGATCCAGGCAGCGGTGACTATGTCTTCGTGACCCAGTTGAACAAGTCTCAGCAGACTTACACCGACACGGGGATGACCCGTGGCGGTATTCTCGATACGACGCAGACCGAGAAATTCCGCGCCCGCTTCGACGCTCGCTTGAGCATTGATCCCGGCGTGGTGATGAAGGTCCAGACTTCGCGAATCGAAGCCGCTTTCGGGGCCGATTTCTATGCCGAAGGTCTCGATGGTCGGTCGGTGATTTTCACCAGCCGCCAGGATGACCGCTACGGTGCCGGCGGCAACTTTGATACGAACAATGACGGCTCGCCCGATGACGGCGGCGATGCTCCCACGCCGGGCGACTGGGGTGGTTTGGTGATTGGCCAAGGTAGCTCGGCTAGCCTGGACTTTGCCTTGATCACGTTCGCCGGCGGAAACGCGCTGATCGAGGGTGGCTTCAGTAACTTCAACGCAATCGAAGTGCTGCAGGGCGATTTGCGGCTGGCCAACAGCACGCTGGAAAGCAATGCGGATGGTTTGGAAGCGGATCTGACCCGCGCCGGACGTGGCTTTAATGACGCGGCCACGTTGTTTATACGTGGGTCCCAGCCGGTGATCGTCGGCAACAGCTTCCGCGATAACGCCGGAGCGGCGATCAGCATCAATCCTGATTCGTTGAACTTTTACAACGTCACCGATCTCGGCCGTGGCACCGGCGGTATCGATCAGATGGTCGGTTTCTTTGATAATCAAGGCCCGCTGATCCGCGATAACCAGCTGTCGGACAATGGCATTAACGGGCTGAAGATCCGTCCCGAAGTGTTGACCACGGAAAGCGTTTGGGATGACACCGATATTGTTCACGTCGTTGCTGGAGATGTGATTGTTGTCGATCACCACTACGTCGGCGGATTGCGACTCGAAGCGAGCCCTGACGAAAGCTTAGTTGTCAAGTTTGATGACGGTGCGGGGCTGATCGCCACTGGTCGACCGCTGGATATTGAAGATCGAATTGGCGGCACCTTACAGATTGTCGGTCAGCCTGGCTTCCCAGTGATTTTAACATCCTTGTTGGACGATTCGGTCGGTGCTGGTTTCACCACTGATGGTCGTGCCCAAACTGACACCAACGGCGGTCGTGGCTTGCCGGCTCCTGGCGATTGGGACGGCATTCAGTTAGATGTGTTCGCCAATGATCGCAACGTTTCAGCGGTCTTGGAAAACGAACCCGCCCTGGCGACAGCTGCGGAATTCAATGCAATTCCCGGCACCGCGCAGTTCATCGGCGTGTTGGCAACCGAAGAGAAAGCGGGCGACGAAAACGAACGTCTTGGATTCACCGTCAACGGCACGTTGAGCGATCCTGGTGACCTCGATGTCTACAGCTTCCTGGCACAAGGTGGCACGGAAGTATGGGTCGATTTGGATCGCACCACGTATGCTTTGGATAGCGTTGTCGAACTGATCGACATGAACGGCAATGTGCTCGTGCTTTCGGACGATTCCTTCACGGAAGAGAGCAACACGGCGGCGATTTTCCGCGCGGCGGAAATTGGCGAACTCGCTCACTCGCTCAGCAAAACCGGTGTTGGGCATAGCGAATCTCCTAATCCGGGCGACGCTGGTTTCCGCGTCGTCCTGCCGGGCGCTCAAGGCGAGGACGCGTTGTATTTCATCCGCGTTCGCAGCAGCAACCTGGGCCCCAATGATCCGGCCAGCAACCTGCTCGATCCGAGTATGCTGCGGGAAGGGCGTTCGCAAGGCGCCTATCGTCTCGGCATTCGGCTCCGTGAAGTGGATGAAGTGGCCGGTTCTAAGGTCACCTTTGCCGACATTCGTTACGCAGTCAACGGGATCGACTTGGTTTCCGCGCCGTTGCATTCCCCCCTGGCTGGCGAAGCTGCGGAGCGATTGACTCTGGAAAATGGCGTCTTGGTCGACACCAACAATCGGCCCACCGGTCCGATTCAATTGGGCGACCCGCTCGGTAACCTGCTCAGCACGGACCGCGGCGTGATCAGCGTGACGGGCCGCATCGGCAATCAGTCGCTGTTACTCAATCCCGCCGAATTGCCGGAAGAGGATTTTGACGTTTATGCGTTCGAGGTGGTTTACGATTCGTTGGAAGACGAGATCTTCGAGCCTGATTCGCGGTTCGTCCCGGTTACCTTTGATATCGATTATGCCGACGGTTTGGGGCGCGTTAATACCTCGCTTGCCATCTACGATTCGGCAGGACGCCTGGTCCTTATTGGGCGCGACTCAAACATCGCCGATGATGTTGGCTCGCCCCTGCGAGGCAGCGATTCGACCAATTTGTCTGCCGGTTCTGCTGGCGTGTTGGACGCCTCGATTGGCCCCGTGGAATTGCCGGAAGGCTCGTATCGAGTTGTCGTGCACAGCGACATGACGATGCCGGAAACGTTCGACCAATTCACCAACCCGAATTCGTCCTTCCAAGACGTTCGCGTGCTGCCGATCAACTCGGTGCGGCAGATCGCTTCCGACCCGCTCGATGACCACTTGGTACCACCGCTGTTTCCACTGCCGAACGTGCAGTTCCTGGATTACCCAGCCGAGCAGGCCATTATCGAGCCGTTGTTCGATACCGACGCTTTGGTTCCCTACACGTTGGAAGATGTCAGCCTGTTTGTGGCCTTCCAAGGTGGTGTTGCCGGCGGACGCAACGTGCTGACCGTCTTCGATCCCTTCACGGGAACGTTCGAGCGCACGATCGGTGATGTTGCCTTACCGATCGCTGACCTTGATTTCCGCGGTGACGGCGAGCTGTATGCCTTTACCACTGGGCCGGCAGCTGGTGGTCGCGAGAATGCCAACACTGGTAATTATATCAACATCAGCACTCGCGATGCCTCAGTGATCAGCAATTCCGATGATGGAATTGAATTCCGACGTAATAACGCTAATGGAGATGGTACTGAAGCCGATCCGGGCGCCCAGTTAATCGTCAACGCGATGACCTATATTCGCTCTGACAGCAACATTACCGATGGCGACCGCGTCTTCGTGGTCGGTACTCGCGACAATGGCGGGCGTTTTGGCGAAGTCATCTGGAACCGCAACTTGATGTACGCCAATGTTGCCACCACGGGGGCCACGACGAATGCCGGCAGCACAGGTGCGCCAGACCGTGACTTCGGCAACGGTCCTTACATTGAGCCTTTCGGTCCCGCATCACAAAAGTTCGAACTCGGTGTAATCGACACTGGTAATCTTGGACTTGGCCCAGGGACCGGCGGTGATATCACCGGTTTAATCGCGGACCCGATTCGCCCCGGCATTTTCTACGGGGTCGATACCGTTGGGGGTGTTTATGAGATCGACTTGTTCGGCCCGACTCAGGTCGTCGACCTCAATGGTGCGATTCCTGGACCTTATTTCACGGTCCTTGACACCACGTTCATGGGACAGATTGCGCCTGATCCCCGTCATACACTCAACAATCTGAACTTCTCCGGACTTGCCCACGGTCCGCTGACCACGCAAGGTGGCGAGTATGCCAACACCTACTTCGCGACCACGTCCGATGGCTGGATGTACGCTTTCGAGCGACTCGATGTGGGACCAAACCCAGTGCCAATCAATTCGCACGTGTTTGCCAACGGCGAACGTGTCGTGCAAATGCGGTATGCGAATGGCGCTCCCGTGGGGCGTTCGCCCGTCGGCCTGACTTTTGGGACTTTGGAGCGGAATCCTTGGCATCAAACCGGCGATCGCAGCGGAAACGGCGGGCATGGCTTAGTCTCTCCTTATGACTCCAGCCGTCCCAACACGACGGGCGGAAGCAGCCTCTACTTCGGCTTCGAGCCCTCGGGTGACCCAGCTGAAAACGCGATTGAATTGGCTGAAGACGATCCACGTGGACAACTTGCTCCCGGTGGCGCCCACGGCTCGGCGCTGACGCAACCTTTCTCTTTAGAAGGCTTCAACGAGACAGACAAGCCGACGCTGTACTTCAGCTACTTCTTGGAAACCGAGGGCGTTGATTTCAGTCCTTCGCAAGCGATGCTGGACAGCTTCCGAGTGTATGCCAGTGGCGATGATGGCCAGTGGCAATTGCTGTCGACCAACAACAGCTATCGCGAAGCGGGTGATATCGACGAGTTTGACTATTTCGGCGCCACCGAGGTTCCGGTTCAAGAGCTGCATGACAACGTGGACAATTGGCGTCAAGCTCGCGTCGATATCTCGCCGTTCGCCGGGAACAAGGAAGTCCGCATCCGCTTTGACTATGCCACAGCTGGTGCGATGAACTTCTCAGGCTTCGGTTACCGCACCGAGATTTTGGCGGTGCCGGGCGAGGACTTGGCTGACGGCGATATTCTGCAGTTGCAAGATTCGCTCAATCCATTCGCGCCGCCGATCACCTTTGAAGTCGATTTGGGATATGTCATTGATGTGCCCTCCGGTGTTGAAATCAACATTGGGGACTCGTTTGACGTCACCTTTGGTGGAAATACGCAAACGGTGACCTTCATCAATGGCGTCACTAGCTTGGGGAATGCGGCGATCGATGCCAGCATGACCTCCAGCCAGGTCGCTGACGAGATTCTGGCGGCACTCGATCCAGCCATCAACGCGGTTCGCTTTGGTGCGGGTTCGGTCGGTCTGACTGCGGCCACGAATTTGGTCAACAACGCGGCCGGCTCGGGCGTGGTTGTTTCGGGCACGCGTGGTATCGATCCGACCTCCGATGTGCCGATCATTGTCGAAGGTAATTTGACTCGCAACCAAGTTGCCCAGCGGTTGCGTGAAGCGTTCGTTGCCGGCTTGGGGACTCCCAACGCCACCGTTGATAACTACGCGGTGTTTGCCGGTCGTGTTACCGTCCATCAATTCTTCGCCTTGGAATCTGGACCGTTCGGCGCAAACACTGACATGCCGGGTGACGAATTCGGTGCTTTCAACAGCCCCATCATCAACAGCATCAACACAGCCCCAGGATCCAATAATGAGGTTGAAGGGGTCTACCTAGACGACATCATCATCGGCTTTGCCGAGCGTGGTGAGATGGTGCTCGGTGCTCCCGCGTCGTTGAACTTCATCAGCAATCCCGAGTCGGATCCTCGCAGCGAACAACCGGAACGACCAAACGAGATTCTGACTGGGGCGTACAATCTCGAGATCCGCACCAGTGCGGAATTCGGCGTTCCCGATGACTCGGGCGCGCTATTGCTGAACGAAGATATCGGGCTGGGGCGTTCGTTTGATACCAACGATCGCCTGGGAAGTGCGGTCACCCTCATTGCTCAACCGGGCGGTGAGATTCGTGATGGTGACACGTTTGTGCTCTTTGATGGCACACGCCGCATGACGTTCGAGTTTGACTCGATCGCCACACCGGGCGTTGCGGAAGGGCGCGTTGCCGTACCGTTCGATCCACGCGTCGATCGGGCGACCGATGTGGCTCGTTCAATGCGAGATGCCATCAATAGCCCGCAGGTCCAGTTGGTGTTGGATATCCGCGCCAGCTCGGGTGATTCATTCGAAGTGGGTGAGACGACCAGCAACCGCGTTGAGCTGTTTGGGGAAGCGATTTTTGTTAACCCGACGGAAGGTCGTAACCTCAAGGTCAATTTGGTCGCCGAAGAGAACTTCCGCGATCGGGTGGCCGCCCAAACGATGCCACAAGTGCCTCAGCAGGGTGCTCCAGTGGAATATGTGCTGGAGGCAGATACTTTAGCTCGCGCCTACCCGACCAGATATTACGACGGAGCCACCGACACGTTGGTTGCCACGGGTAAGATCGGCGATCGCGCGACCAGTGGCACGGCTGGCGAGATTCTCGTTGATGATGATCCTCGCAATGACATCGACATCATCAAGATTCACTTGTTCGCCGGTAATGAGATCGACATCGATTTGGATGCGATCACCACCACTAAGGGTGCGCAACGTCTTACGCTGCCGTTGTTGCTGGTTAACGATCAGGACGGCAACCCGCTCGCTTTTTCACTCGATCCGGGAATGCCGACCACGGCACCTGGCGAGTCGGTGGGCGAGGCTTTCATTCGCTTCACGGCCCCCAACGATGGTTACTACTTCATCTCAGTGCTGACGCAGGATGATCCGCTCACGGGTCTTCCCGCCACGTTTGGTGATTACCAACTGAATGTCCGGCCGGCGTCCGATCGCAACGATGTGTTGTATGTCGACTATCACTTTGACCATGGAGACCAGAACCGTTTCCGTGAGCAAGGTCAAATTGTCATCGACTCGAACTTCATCTCCGATTCATCGCAGTGGGCCGTTCGAGCGACAGCCAGTCCGCGGAACCGCACTGATATCTCGGATCTCTCCGGCACCGAATTGCCCAAGCCGGGGGTTGCTCGGCTGCTGCGTAATCAGAACACCAGTCGGCTGCTGCCCGGCTCGGTGATCAGCAACAACGTGATCGTCGGTGCTGGGAGTGGCGGCATTCTGTTCTCGGGTGATGCTTCACCCAACGGCCAGATGCCTGGTCCTGTTCCTTTCGGCCGAATTGTGAACAACACGGTTGTTGGTAGTCCCGCAGCCGGCGATATCGGTATCGATGTCGGTGCAAACGCCAGTCCGACGGTGATTAACAATGTGATGTCAGGCTTTGACACGGGGCTGCGAGTGAACGCTTCGGCCGCCAGTTTGACGACCATTGTGGGCGGAAATATCTTCCGTGATAACAACAATGCTTCCAATTTCCCGCTGGGTAACTCATCCTTTAACTTGGACCTGCCCACCTTCCCGAATAAGGCGTTGTTCAGCGATCCGAACAACCGCATCTTTATTCCGGCTGACGGGTCTTTGGCGATCGACAGTTCGTTCGCAGAAGTGTCCGATCGTCAAGCTTTCTTCAACACGGTCAAACAGCCTTCGGGGATTGGTATCTCGCCAATCATTGCTCCTGAGATCGATGCCTACGGTCAACCACGCGTCGATGATCCCTTTGTGCAAACTCCAGCCGGTGTTGGTTCCGACGTCTTCATTGACCGTGGTGCTCTTGATCGCGCCGACTTTGCCGGTCCGGTCGCATCGATCGCGGTGCCAGTCGACTTTGTCGCTGGCCAGGGCGAAATGATGATCGACGGGGATATCGATGGTACCCCCACGTTCTTAACGCTACCGACTGGTGTGTTGGAGTTCTTTGAGATCCAATTGCTCGAGCCGATGGGCTCCGGGCCGAACGCGGCGACCGTGATCAGCCAATCGGTTGTGCTGACCGAGAATGGCCGGCGAATGGTTGAAGGGATTGATTACAACTTTGGCTACAGTGCGGCCAGCAACACCATCCGCTTGACACCCCTATCGGGTATCTGGCGACCAGATGCCGCTTATGAGATCACCCTCAACAACCGTGATCGGTTGGTGATCCAAGCACCTAGCGGCGACGGTGTCAACGACGGTGATCAAATTGTTGTTACGGATGCTAACGGAACGCGTGGATTCTTCGAGGTCGAAACGGGATACGTCTTAAGCGTGCCACAAACGTTGACGTTGGTGGTGCCCGCCGGTGAAGGTGGGGCTGGCGGTTTCCGTGATGGCGATCAATTCGTGATCCGCGCACCGGATGGAACCAGCGAGACGTTTGAATTGAATGTGTTCGGCGATATCAGCGGCGGTGTCACTGAAGTTCCTGTCGCACCTGGTTCGACGGCTGAGCAGATTCGCAACGCGATTTTGGGCGTTTTGCTCGCGCGTCAAGCGGACCTGGATATTGCTCCCGCGCCAATTGGTCGCAACCAGATTCATTTGGGTACGATCGGAGGCCACTTTGTCGACACGCTGACATCGCCATTGGCGGCAATCGGCGTGAACGCTGGCATCGTCGATGGTGACTATCTGACTTACCGAAGCGGCACCACCGAGCTCAAGTTCGAGTTTAACCTCGACACCGATGCCGACACCCAGCCGGACACCAACGTTGTCATTCCGTTCTCACGTTCGGACACCCACCTGCAATTGGCCGAGAAATTAGCAGCCGCCTTCCGCGACGCTGATTTCCGCCTCAATGACCCGCGGGCGTTGGGTGATGGTCGCGTGCATCTGGGAGGTTTGGTCGGCGATTTGCTCGACACCTCGATGTCAGCGGCCAGCCAGCAAGGTGTGCCGGGTGTTACCGACTCGTTGACTCTCGCTGTCGAAACCGACTGGACCGGGTTCAACGAAGGGGATCAATTTGCAATCAGCGTCAATGGCGCTACGACGATCTTCGAGTTGGGATTTGATCGTGATGTTGCTCCCGGAGCCGAGCCGATTCGTTTGGCGGTTGACGACGACATCGATGCGATTGTTGGTAAGGTGATCGGATCGATCATCAACGCCAACTTGGGTCTGACGCCCACCGACGAAGGCGACGGCGTGATCCGTTTGAATGAATCGTTTGGCGTCGAACTGGACCTTTTAGGCTTTGCGGGTGCTGCCACTCCGGCCCTGACCTCCGACGGTGTACCAGCCGGTGCCGTACCAGTGCCGATTATTCCTTCGCCGTCGCTGTCGCCCGATGGGGTGGCCGCGCAGATTGTGGGAGCGATCCGTCGCACTCCGCTGGTTAGTCAAGTCTTCACTCCCGGTGGCGGCTCGATTTGGTTTGCCGATACCGCCGAGATCGTCGGCATCGATGTCTTGTCGGTGGATGCGATCCGCGACCTGGCCGGAAATCGCTTGCAACCCAACCGGGCCAGCGAAGAGACTCAGTTCACCATCTTGATGCCCAACGTGGAGCTTGATTTTGGTGACGCACCGGCCAGCTATGACACGTTGAGTGCTGATAACGGAGCTCGCAACACACTCGGCAATCGCAGCTTACCCCGGCTTGGCCGGTTGATTGACTCCGAGCCAGATGGTCAACCGGCCAGCGATGACAACTTGGGCGATCTGGTTGTCAACAGTGGCGGAGGCGCGGGAGCGATTGGCGCCGTGACTCCGTCCGCCACGTTGGCGAACGCCTTCGTGACGGCGATTGGCATGCCCACCGCTTCGGACGAAGGGGCCCAGCTGATTTTGCAAACGGCTGGCCAGTTCTTCGTTTACGAATTGGACTCGGATGGAACCCTTGCGGATCCGAGCTTCATCCCAGTTCTACTCACCCCCGGCATGTCGGCCGAAGACTTGGCCTCCGCGTTGGCCACTTCGATCAACACCACGACCAGTCTGGCGGCGGCCCGTGCTCAGGGTACCGATCTGCTCGTCTACGGTGGCGATGAAGATGGTGTCCCCGTGGGGAACTTCCAGGCGAATGCGGGAGTCGCCAGCATCAGCGGCATGTTCTTCGATGATCAAGGTGGATTCTTGAGCTTCCTCAACCCGCTCGACTCGGCCGTGGAAGCGATGGTGATCACCACCGGTGGCGGCTTGCTCGATGCTTGGATTGACTTTAACCAAGACGGCACATTCGATCCGGGGACGGAACAAGTTCTGTTCAGCCAACCGGTCCTCGACGGTCGCAACCGCATTTTGATTGACACACCGGCAGACGCGGTCGAAGGATTGACATGGGCTCGTTTCCGTCTCTCGCGAACGGGTAGCCAGTCTCCTAGCGGCGTCGCAATCAGCGGTGAGGTCGAAGACTATCAGGTTCGCGTGGCCGCCGTGCAGCCACCCGAGCTAAATGATGATGTCTATGTGATTGATGAGGACAACACGCTGACCGTGACTGGCATCGCCAGCAACGTTTTGGCTAATGACCAAATTGTCTCGCTAGATCCCACCAGCATCACGGTGCTGTTGGAAGACGAGCCTTTGTTTGGCACCTTGACCCTCAATCCAAACGGTGACTTCGAATTCATTCCCGACGGTAACTACTACGGCGATGATTCGTTTACCTATCGCTTGTTTGGATTGGCTGAACTCGTACCTGGAAATCCGGCCGCCGGTTTGTTGCCGGTGCGATCGAGTGAGCTTGGCACCGTTTCGATCACGGTCAATCCGATCAACGACGAACCGCGTGCGGTTGATAAGTCAGGCTTTGTGCTGGAAGACCTCACTGCCGGCCTGACCTTTACGGCAGCCGAATTGTTGGTCGATGCTCTGCCGGCCGATTTGCAAGTTGCCACCGAGCCGCCATGGGATGAGTCGGATCAATCGTTGCGAATTACGGCGATTGGCAATGGTGTCGACTCCGTCTCGGCCCCCACGGGCGTCGGCGCGGAAACGAATTCGGTGGTGACCGCGCAGGGGATCACCGTCTTGGCAAACTTCATGGACGGGGCGTTGGTCGATGTGACCTACTTCCCAGCAAACCATTACAACGAGGAGAATCCGCTCGACCCGGCGGCTCCGCTGCCATCGCTCGACCATTTCACGTTCACCGTCACCGATGATGGACGCACGGTTTACTTGGATGGTTCGGAGATTCCCGCGTTGCCCGAGGAATCGGCGACAGCCACCGTGACCATCACGGTTGGCCCGGTGAATGATCCGCCCGAGTTCGACTTCGTGAATGAACACATCGTGGCCGAAGATAGTGGCTTTGTGATGATGGTCGCGGCGGATAACTTGCTGCCCGGTCCTGATGTGGCTTTGGACGAAGCGGGGCAGACGGTCAGCTTCACGTTAACCCCCGATCCGGCTAACCGCACGGGCTTATTCAGCACGCCACCGACGATTGACATCAACGGGATGCTCAGCTTCCAACCGGCACCGAACCAAGTTGGCACCGTGGTTTACACGGTCGTCGCCATGGATGATGGTCCGAACGATCCGACGATTGGAGATGATCCGGAAGCGGATCCGGTACAGCTGACCATCACGATCACGCCAGTCAATGACGCGCCCGAATTCACCGGTGCCGCTGAGTTGGATGTGCTCGAGGACAACGGCCCGTTTGCGGCGCAATACGCTTCTGACGTGCGACCTGGGCCGGTTAATGCGACCGACGAAACGGGACAGAACCTCGTGTTCCAGGTCACCGCCGACCCGGCAAACCCAGCGGGCCTGATTGTGGGCCTCCCCACGATCGATGCGACGGGATTGATGCGCTTCACCAGCGGCGTCGATGCAGTCGGCTCGGCTCGCTTTTTCGTGACCTTGATCGATGACGGAGGAACGAATAACCCCGGTGATATCGATACGTCGCCGGCTCAGACCGTGACCCTGAATGTGCGGCCGGTTAACGATTCCCCCCGTTTGTTGGCTACTGATCCAGTGCGTTACAACGTGCTGGAAGACAACGTTTTGGTGATTCCGGTGAATGGCGGGGCCGGCAGTCTGCTGGATCAATTCAGCGTAGGCCCCGCGAATGAAGCTGACGGAACGCTCGGTGGCAATCAAGAGCTGTCGTTCGTGGACTTTGGCACCCGCCGCACCGACCACGGCATGGTCGAAACCATTACTGACGCAAATGGGGTGGTGGTCGAATTACGCTACTATCCTGATGAGAACTACAACAGCGGATCAACTCTGGCCGTTGGCGATCGCATTCTCTTTACGGTGGCGGATGACGGCACAACTTGGAGTTTGGCCGACGATGGTCTAAACCCAGATCCGTTGACCGCCGACTACGAAATTGAAGTTGTCATTGAGCCGGTTAACGACCGACCCAGTTTCGCGCCGCTAACCCGTAACATTCGTCGACTCGAAGATGTCGGCAGCGTGGTGATTCCAGGTTGGGCGTCGAACATCACGGTGGGGCCACCCACTGCTGGGGATGAGACGAATCCAGTGACTGGGCAAACGTTGTTCTTCGACGTGCAGCCTGCTCCAGGGTTCACGCAAGCTCAAATGAACAGCCTGTTTTCGCAACCGCCGGTTGTCTCCAATGAAGGTACTCTTTCCTTCACCTCAGCACCCGATGCCGTGGGTACCGTGGTGGTCTTGGTAACCGCCGTTGACTCGGGTGCCAACGATCCATTGCGAGGTGATAACCGCTTCTCGACTCCGGCCACGGTGACTTTGACATTGGCTCCGGTCAATGATGCACCGATCGCGAATCCGGAGTTTGTGGAATATGAGTTGGATGAGGATAACGCACTCGTCATTCCGTTGACGAATGCCGACGGCACGGGGTTGTACGACATCTTCACCGTTGGGCCCGCCAACGAAGGTCCAGGTGTCACACCCGGTGGTAATCAAACCTTCGCGACGGACGCGACGTTGTATCCCCAAACCACCGTTGGTGGTGGGCGAATCGAGCCAGTGCTAAATGGTGCGGGTCAACTCTCAGGCTTGCGTTACATCCCGGCTCTGGACTTTAACGGTACCGACACGTTCGTATACGGCGTTCGTGATAACGGTCAGACGTTCAATTTGAATAGCGGGCAATTGGTCAACGCATTCGCGGAAACGTTTGCCACTGTTTCGCTGACCGTCAACGCCGTCAACGACCGACCTCAATTCGCCGGTGGCGTCAGTGTCAATGTCAGTGAGGATGCCGGTAGCGACGATCCCGCATTGCCCGCCGCCGATGTTGGGTTGTCGATCATTGAAGATTGGGCAACCAACATTTTTGCTGGCCCTCCCACGGCACTCGACGAAGTCACTCAACCGCTTTCCTTCGAGATCACCTACGTCTCGGGAGCGGATCCAAGTGTATTGTTCTCCGAATTCCCCAGCGTCGATCCGGCGACCGGCGAATTGCGGTTCCGTACGAACCCGGATGCCAATGGCCAAGTCCAGTTTGAGGTGGTCTTGGTTGATGAAGGCCCGGAAGGATTCGTGGATAATGATCCCAACCGACCAGAGCACCAGAACCGCTCGGTGGCTCGACAGTTTGCGATCAGCGTGGAGGCGGTCAACGACGCACCTGTCTTCACCCCTGGCGGATTGATCGGACCGATTGACGAAGATAGCGGTCCCTTCAACTTAGTTTGGGCGACCAACATTTCGCCAGGACCAGCGGACGAAGTGGCCGCCGGACAAGCCGTGTTGTTCGACGTCCAGTTGTCGGTCGAGGATCAAGCTAAATTCTCCGTCCAGCCAACGATCTCCGACGGCGGTTTGTTGCGATTTACCCTGGCTGACAACGCCAACGGGATTGTTGTGGCGAACGTTGTGGCACGCGATACTGCGGGGGCGATTGCCTCGCCTCCGGCCACGTTGACCATCGATATCACGGCCATCAACGATCGTCCGATCGCGGTGGAAGATGCGATTGAAAGCAATGAGGATGCATTGCTGTCAATCCCCGCCGGCGATCTGCTGATTAATGATATTGACTTTGACTTGCCAAACGATTCGCTTTCCATCTTGGAAGTCAGCGGCCCAAGTTTGCAGGGTGCCGACGTCCGGCTTTCCGAAGATGGCAGCACCGTGATCTACGACCCGAGTGTTTCTGCGGCCATTCAGGCCTTGCGGCCTGGTGAGACCGCCAACGATATCTTCACGTATCGCATCGTCGACCTGGAGGGCGCTGCCAGTGAACCGGCTACCGTCACGATCACCCTCGCGGGTGTCAATGACGCTCCGCTGGCTGCCAACGACGCTCCCTCAATCAACAGCGTCGGATCGACCACGTTTGCTCCGCTGCTGAACGACATTGATGTCGATGGCGAGATCATCCCTGGCACCTTGCTGGTGACGTTGCAACCGGCGTTCGGTTCGTTGACCGTGGCCGCCAACGGCCTGATGACCTACACACCGTTCGCCAGCTTTAACGGTTCGGATACGATTCGCTACGTGGTTCGTGATGATAACAACGCGGTCAGCAATCAAGCTGAGATTACCATCTCGGTGAATGATGCTCCGCTGGCCGTCAATGACTTTGTGCTCGGTTATCGCAACGAAGCAGTCACTTTCGCACCATTGGCAAATGATGTTGATCCAACTGGTCAGCTCGATATCTCTTCGATTGAGGTGTTGGTGCAGCCCACCAGTGGTTCAGTGATCATCAACGACGATGGTACCCTCACTTACTCGCCTGATCCCGGCAGCTTTGGTCTCGATAGATTGATGTACCGAGTCTCCGATCTTGAAGGTACACCGAGCAACGTCGCCGAAGTGCAAATTAACGTCGTGCCCAGCCGGTTGCAAAACCCCAATATGGCGCTCGACGTTAATGACTCCGGACAGGTTTCTCCGATTGATGCCCTGCTGATTATCAATCACTTGAATCGTGGTGGGGAGACCGATATTGAATCATTGATTCCCGGGCCACCTTACTTGGATGTCGATGGCAACGGTCGAGTCGCTCCCATTGATGCCTTGCAGATTATCAACTTCTTAAACCGTAATCCGCAGTCGGGTGGAGAAGGCGAAGGCCCCGCATTGGGCGGGCCGTTAACCGACTCTGGCGTTCTGTGGGCCGGCTTGCAGGGAAGTGGATTGTCTGGCGAAGGTGACTCGACGATCGAGTACGCCGAAGCCACTTACGGTCCCCTGCTCAGTAGCAAGTCTCAGGCTGCTGACGCAGAATCGTCTCTCTGGGATCTCAGCGACGACGAGGACGACGAGACCTTGAACCAGCTGATCGACCAATTGGCCTCTCCGGAAGCAGCTTCCGAAGACGTATTGGACGCGCTCTGGACGAGTTTCGAGGACCAGCAATAGGCGTCAAGTAACGCACGAACGATTCCCGCCGGGACAGCAGGTTTGGTATCAAATCTGCTGTCCCTTTTTTTGGCACCTAATGAGCGCGTTCAGGTTGTCACCTAACCGTTGCCGTTGATCGCTGGCATCTACTGTATAATCGCTCACTTGCAGCGCAGTAAAGTAAATTCGGGATCGCTCACTGGGATACCTCTCGATGGACTTGGATTCCCCGCAAATTCGGCTCAACGCCGCGCTCCGTCGTTTGCCGGTCTTGGTTGACTGCTGCGAAGACGATCTGGAGGCGCTCGCCGAGGTGGGTGAGCTTAAATCGTTCCCCCGGGGCACCGTTTTATTCAGCGAAGGGGAACAGCATGAACAGCTCTATTTCCTTTGCGACGGCAGCATCCAACTCGACATGGAGACCACCGGTCATGGGCGCAGGTCGATTCTATCCGTAGGCGCTGGTGACCTGCTGGCTTGGTCGGCGCTGGTGGGGGAGGCGGTCATGACCACCACCGCCACAGTTACTGAACCTGTGGAGGCCGTGGTATTTGCTGGACCGACGCTGACAACTCTGTTAGAGTCCAACCCAAAGCTTGGTTATCATTTCATGCGTTCGGTCAGCAAGATGCTATCGCGTCGTTTGTTGGCCACCCGTTTGCAATTACTCGACCTCTATCGACGTTAGCATCGTGCTGATCTTTACAAACGAAAATGCCGACCAAGATGTTGCTTCCCCGCAGCAGTTGATCGCGAAAGCGGAGTTACAGCACCTGCTGACTTTGCTCCGCCAAGACGGCTACACGGTTGTCGGCCCTCAAGTATCCGCCGGGGCGATTGTCTATGATGAACTGACCAGCATCGAGGCGTTGCCCAAGGGGATCAGCGATTCGCAACAAGCCGGTAAATATCGATTGCTGGAGGGCCAGCATGAAAATTACTTTCAATTCAACGCCGGCCCGCACGCTTGGAAACAATTCTTGTTTCCCTCGCGGCAACAGATTGGCACCGCCACGCTCGGTGAGGATGGCTGGAGTTTTGAGACTCCCGAGGAAAGCCCTCCAAAGTACGCTTTTCTGGGGGCCCGCGCCTGCGATCTGGCAGCGATCAAAATTCAAGATCGTATTTTTATGGAAGGGCCATTCGTCAATCCCTTTTACGCGGCTCGCCGGCAAGCGGCGTTGATCATCGCGGTCCAGTGCACGGTGGCGGCTACCACTTGTTTTTGCACGTCGATGCAAACTGGCCCACGTTGCGACAGCGTATTCGATCTTGCGTTGACTGAGTTGGAAACCGACTTTCTCGTCGAGGTGGGCACGACTCGGGGGGCTGCATTTCTGGAACAACTCGACTCGCGCCCCGCGAACCAAACCGCCTTAGAAACCGCTGCCGCTCTGCAAGCCCGCGCAGAGGCACAGATTACCAAGCAGCTTGACACCAAAGATATTCACAGCCTGTTGCTGGACCATTTGAATCATCCTCGTTGGGATCAGGTGGCTGAGCGGTGTCTTTCCTGCACGAATTGCACGATGGTCTGCCCAACTTGTTTCTGCGCGACGGTGGAAGAAGTTGCCTCGCTGGCTGGGGATCAAGTAGATCGCGTGCAGCGTTGGGATTCCTGTTTCAACTTTGACTTCAGCTATACCGCTGGCGGCGTCGTGCGAGATGACCGTCGCAGCCGTTATCGTCAATGGCTGACTCATAAATTGGCGACATGGCATGACCAGTTCGACTCCTCAGGTTGCGTCGGCTGTGGACGCTGTATTACTTGGTGTCCGGTAGGTATTGATCTGACCGAAGAAGTCGCCGCGCTGCGGGCAGAACCCGACGGCAGCCGCAGTTTGACGCTGGCCACTCCGTCAGAGAGCCAAAGCTGTAAGATAACGTAATCGCTTCGGCGCCAGTCGCCGGCTCCCCCGGCCCCCGTCGACACTCCGGCCCCCGCCTAAACATCTTGATATCAAACCCTTGGCAACCACAAACGGCTCTGCTCGGCCGCGTGACTCCTGAAACTCCAGGCATCACGACATATGAATTAGCGATTCCAGGCCACTCGCTCACCGCTTTTCAGCCTGGTCAATTTAATATGCTTTATCTGCCCGGGATCGGCGAGGCGGCGATCTCGATTGCTGGACTTTCGCGTGATGGCGAACGGTTGCTACATACGGTGCGGGCCGTGGGCGCGGTGACCCAGGGGTTGCAACGTTTATCGGTCGGTAGCACGCTGGGGTTGCGAGGGCCTTATGGAACCGCATGGCCGTTCCGCAGCATTGTCGCCGCCGAGGAACCGGTTGACGTGATCGTGGTGGCTGGCGGCATCGGCCTGGCGCCATTGAAGGCACTGCTGGACAACATTGCCAGCTATCGCGGATGCTTCCAGCGGGTTTTCTTGCTGCTCGGAGCTCGCTCTCCTGACGATCTGATCTACCAAAGCTCGCTCGACGAGTGGCGAGCTCATGAGATCGATGTGCAAATTACCGTCGATTGTCCCAGCGATGATTGGCGAGGGCACGTGGGGGTGGTGACGTTGCTGTTGGAAAGACTAACCCTGCCGCGTCCGCACGCAACGCACGTAATGACCTGTGGTCCCGAGGTGATGATGCGGTATGTTGCCAAGACCGCGCTCGAACACAGAATTCCTCAGGAAAACATCTGGGTCACCCTGGAACGCCATATGAATTGCGCCATAGGATTTTGCGGACACTGTCAATTGGGACCTGAATTCATTTGTAAAGATGGGCCGGTCTTTCGCTATGACCGCGTCAGCAAGTGGCTGAGAACAAGGGATCTTTGAGCACATGGATATGCAACCGACACAAAGTGTGGACCGCCAGAGACCCAAGTTGGCCGTCTTTAAGTTTGCCTCCTGCGATGGCTGTCAGCTGCAACTACTCTCTTGCGAAGACGAGCTATTGGAGATTGGCGAAGCGGTGGAGATCGTCCATTTTTTGGAAGCCTCCAGCCTGATCGAAGCGGGGCCTTATGATATTGCCTTGGTCGAAGGCTCCATCAGCACTTATGGCGATTTGCAACGTATCCAGCAAATTCGCGAGTCCAGTAAATATCTGATAACCATCGGTGCTTGCGCCACCGCGGGAGGAATTCAAGCGCTGAAGAATTGGGCGGACCGGGCCGAGTTCCTCCGCGCCGTCTACGCCCAGCCTGAATATATCGATACCTTATCGACTTCCACGCCGATCGCCGATCATGTGCGGGTCGATTTTGAACTCCGCGGTTGTCCGATCTCGAAATATCAATTGCTGGAAGTCATTCGGTCGTTGCTAATCGGCAAATCCCCGCAGACTCCCAGCCACAGCGTCTGCCTCGATTGCAAACGCAACGGAGCGGTTTGCGTGGCAGTTACCCAGGATGTCGCTTGCATGGGACCAATCACACAAGCGGGCTGCGGTGCAATTTGCCCCGCCTATCAACGCGGTTGCTACGGCTGCTTTGGACCCGCCGCCCAGCCGAATTGCCAAGCCCTAGCCGATTGGTACCTGGCGGCCGGCTCGACGACGCATACCTTGGTTCCCCTGCTGCGAAACTTTAACGCCTGTGCGGAAGCGTTCCAACAATGTGGTGACGACTTGGATCCCAACTCCGATCCGGGAACTTCGCTATGAGCCGGGAACCAACCAGAACGATCGAGATCGGCGCGCTGACTCGCGTGGAGGGCGAGGGAGCGCTGAAGGTCACCATCCAGGCCGGCCAACCCGCCAAAGTCCAGCTAGCCATTTACGAACCGCCAAGATTTTTCGAGGCGTTGCTCCGTGGCCGTCCCCTCGAGGACGCACCTGACATCACGGCTCGGATTTGCGGCATATGTCCCATCGCCTATCAAATGTCAGCCGTGCACGCGCTCGAACAGGGGTTGGAGATTAACCCCGGGCCCGAAATTCGTGCCCTCCGGCGGTTGCTCTATTGTGGCGAGTGGATGGAAAGTCATGGCGTGCATCTCCATCTGCTGCATATCCCCGACTTTTTTGGCTGCGCGAACAGTTTGGAATTGGCCAAGTTGTTTCCGGGAGAAGTTCGCCGCGGTTTGCAGCTCAAAAAACTCGGTAATACTTTACTGGAGATCATGGGCGGGCGGGCCACGCATCCAATCAATATTGCCGTCGGTGGTTTCTACAAAGCACCCGATCGCGGTGCACTCCGCGCGCTGCGTGAACCCTTATTAAAAGCACGCGACGATGCGGTCGACGTCGTCCAGTGGGTTGCTGGGTTTGAATTTCCAGATTTTTCACAGCATTACGAGATGGTCGCGTTGCAGCACCCTGATGAGTATCCCTTGAACGAGGGCCGGATTGTTTCGACCGCGGGACTTGATATCGATGTGTCAGAGTTTGAGAACTATTTCGAGGAGCAACAAGTCGCGCATAGCACCGCCATGCACGCCGTTCGTCTCCCCAGTCGCACTCCCTATCACGTTGGCCCGCTGGCTCGCGTCAACCTGAACCGTCATCAGCTGACTCCCATTGCCCGACAACTTTCCGAGAGCGTGCCGATCCAGTGGCCTTGTCATAATCCCTACAAATCAATCGTCGCGCGGGCTTTGGAGTTAGTCCACGCGTTTGACGAAGCCGTCGACATTATCGCTGGCTACGACGGTTGTCCGCAGGCTCGCCAGGTTTATCAACACCGCTCCGGCGAGGGCTGCTGGGCCACCGAAGCGCCTCGCGGATTGCTTTATCATCGTTATCAATTTGATGATCAAGGCAATATTTCCTTCGCAAAAATCATTCCCCCCACATCGCAAAACCAGTGGCAAATCGAACACGATCTCACGGCGCTCTTGCCGGGCCTTTTAACTCAGGCAAAATCAACCAACGGGGAAGAAGCCCTCAGTGATAAAGAGATTGGCTTAGCGTGCGAGCGATTAATTCGCTCTTACGATCCCTGCATCAGCTGTGCGACTCACTTTCTAGAATTGGAGATCATTCGTGAGTCTTGAGCCAACAGAGATCATGATCGCAGGTGTTGGCAGCCCTCAGGGGGATGATCAAGCTGGTTGGATGGTGATCGATGCGTTGCGCAGAGCCGAACAGCCTGTTTTGAACAAGCCTTATTCGCCGCGGAAACGCCCACTGTCCCTGCATCATGTGGTTGTACCACATGATTTGTTAGATTTTATCACACAATCTTCCACGCTTCATGTTATCGACGCCGTCAAATACGTCGGTGTGCCCGCTGATGCGGGGGATTCCTTCGGCGTGCAACGTTATCGGGTGCAGTTTGCTGAGGACTCGGGGCAGTTAACTTTGCAGCGGCAACTGGAACTGGCCGAGGTTGCCACAGCTGAGTTGAGTGCCGCTTCGCTGGCCTCGGCGACCAGTCATCAATTCGGTCTGTTGGATTCGTTGGCGCTGGCGGGTCAGTTGGGCATGTTGCCGAGCGAGGTGAATCTGTGGACGATACCGATCATCACGTACAGCTTGCCAGCTGTGAGACCTCGGGTTGATTTGACTGATTTGGCGGTCAGCAGTGTTTCCGCTTCCACAGCAGATTGGGTAGAGGTCTGTGCGAAACAATTGCTGCGAGAGGTTCAAGGTGCATGAGTTTTCCGTCATCCGATCATTGCTGAATCAATTGCCCCAGTTCGTGCCTGGCGTGCCGAGCGTCGACTTGCGTGAGATTTTTATTTCAGTGGGGCCGCTGTCGGGAATTGAGCCATTGTTGGCCGAAGCAGCCTTTGAGCAGCTGCGGGACTCGGCTGGGCTCGGCGCATGTCGTTTGACGATTGAGCACGTGCCGCTGCTAGCTTGTTGTGGCGAGTGCCAGCAGACCTTTGAAGTCGAGTCGTTTCGCTTTGTTTGTCCGCATTGTGAATCGAGCGAGGTGCAAATCACCAGCGGCGATGCGGTCATAATCAAAGCGGTCCGAGTGGTCACGTCGCCAGAGAATGCGGCGCGCGGTGTTGAGAATACATCCCAAAACCACTAGCCGCTTTGGCGCTAGCCGCGGTTCTTTTGGGTTTTCGGATAGATTCTACGTAGATTTCTTGCTTTGTTGGAGAAAAAATGAAAGCCACCACGGAAAAAACAATCGCCGTCAACGAAGATGTTTACGCGGGACGCAAGCGGGCTGCGGCGTCGGCTCGAGATGCGTTTACTCAACAGGGCACGTTGGTGATTAATTTGGTTTCATCACCCGGTGCCGGTAAGACGGCTCTTTTGGAAGCGACCGCCAAGCACTGGGGTAACAACCGCTCGATGGCCGTGTTGGTGGGGGATATCGCCACCGATCGGGATGCCGTGCGACTTCAGCCGTATGTCCCAGTCCAACAGTTGACCACCGGGGGAGCCTGTCATTTGGAATTGGAATTGGTGCAGCGCGGGTTGGCTCTGCTGCCCAAGCGGCATTATGACTTTTTGTTTATCGAAAACATTGGCAACCTCGTCTGTCCGGCATCGCATGATTTAGCGGAACATTTGCGAGTGGTGTTGGTCAGCACCACCGAAGGGGACGACAAACCGGGCAAGTATCCCAAAATGTTTCGCACCAGTGACGCAATGCTGATCACTAAGAGCGATCTCTTGCCGCACGTTCCTTTTTCTTCCGCGGCGGTGATTAGCGACGCCCAGCTAATTCAGCCCAAATTAACCGTGATGACGACAGCGGCGATTCATCAAGAGGGCATTGGCTCGTGGTGTGACTGGTTGGATGAACAGCGGCGGCTGATGTTGCAGCGGGCTGCCATCTCTGGGGTTGATAACGCCTCCCCGCAGCCTGAAACAACTGTGTGACCAGCACAGCTTGCCTACGTTAACGCCTCTGGGACATCTTCCGTCCGTTTGGTTTCAGCATTTCTTGTGCGCGTGCTGTCGTTTGTGACGATTCTGACGCTAATGCTCGATAGGCCACGGGGAACGGTCGTTCGAGATGCGCGTTCCATACCGGGCGGTGGAACGGGCAGTTTCAATTTTTCCCTCGGAACAGACCGCAATCCGAATATGGCTATGAAAACCAAACATCTCTTCGCTGCGATTGTTGGTGCGGCACTGGCGACCGCCAGTTCCGACTCCCGGGCACAGCAGCCTCCGCCTCAGTTTCGCCCGCAGCCGAGTGTCGCTGCGTCGCCAGCCGAACGGGGGCCCGATGCGGATGCCGCCCGATCCATCATTCGCAACCTCAGCTTGCCAGCTTATGTCTTGAACGACGTCGCCAATTCGATGGGGCTGAAATATGCTCAATCTCCGGGCGTCAGCATCACGGCAGATACGACTCGTGGCGAATTGCTCATTTTGGCGCCTCGCAACTTGCACCCGCGCATCGACACGGAAATTCGTGAGATGCTGGCTTCCGGGTATGTGCAACGTGCCGGTCGTCAGATCTCAACCGCCACGACTTCGCGGCAGTTCCAGCTAAGGACTAATTCATGGCGTGAATTCGAGGATGGGCTGCAGTCGCTGGTTGGACAACGTTTGCAAAGCACCACGACTCGCAATGGCGAGCTGGCGTCTTTCGAGTTGGTGGACCAGCCAATTGGCCGTGCTTCTGTGACGGTCGATCGTCGCGCTAACGCGGTCACGGTGGTGGCCCCCGAGCCGATGATGGCTGGCTGGGAGCAAGTTGTCGCTTCTCTGGATATGCAGAACGTATCGAGTGGCGAAGTCTTGCAAATGACTCGTCTGCAGAATGCGGAGCCGGCTCCGATTCAACGAGCGATTCGGTTGCTGCGACAGATTCGTCCCATGAACGGCAGTGGTGACAACAGCACCGTCGGTGTCGCCGGCAATAATGTTCGCTTCATGGGGACAGCCTTCAACCAACAAGAGCAAAGCGGCGGCGCACCGCAGGCAGGTCAACCGCCACAAGGCAATCCCGCGGCACCTGGTCAAGCCGAGATGCCAGTCGAGGATGGTGAAGGGGGTCTCATTGGTGACGTGCAAATTCAGTTTGTACCGGAGCTGGGTGTCTTAATTGTGCGTGGGGCCAAGAAAGATGTCCAACGCGTAATGGATGTGATCAAACAGATCGAAGACGCCGCCGTGGAGACTCAGCCGCTGGTCGAGATCGTGCAACTACAGCACGTCGACAGCGAAGCGATGGCCACGTTGGTGACCCAGTTATACACCGACGTGTTGAATACGCGTGGCAGTTCTCTGAGCATCACGGGGTTAGTGAAACCAAATGCTTTGTTGTTGATCGGTCGCAAGGAAGCTGTCGACGCGGCGCTTGAGTTGGTCGCCAAATTGGATACACCCGTGCTACCGTCGACGCAACTCAAGGTATTCCGTTTGCGGAACGCTTCAGCAGTCGATGCGGAGGAGGCGATCCGAGAATTCTTCTCCGCGCGTCCGGGAAGCGATGAGGACTTGCGGCCCGTGTTGGGAACGCGAGTTCGCATTATCGCCGACTATCGAACCAACAGTTTGATTGTGCAGGCCGCGCCGCGTGATATGTCGGAAGTCTCCAGGTTGATTCAAGACCTCGACGTCGATCAAGTACCGGCTCAAGACACGATCCGAGTGTTCCCGCTGAAGAACTCCATCGCTTCGGAATTGGCCCCAGTGCTGCAAGCATCGCTCAACGGCGAAGGCGAAGCCACGGCGGCGGAAAACTTTACCCGGCCCTCAACAACACTTTCCATCTTGGAAGTGAATTCGGAGACAGGGCAAACGATCGAGTCGGGTCTCTTGGCCAACGTTGTGGTCACCTCTGACGACAACGCTAACGCCTTGGTTGTGCGTGGTCCTGGGAACAGCATGGCTCTCATTGGCGAGTTGATTAAGCAACTGGATCAACTGCCGGGAGCCGAGGCGCTCGTGAAAGTCTTCCAATTAGAATTCAGTGACGCGACGGCCGTCTCCACGGCGCTCAATGAACTCTTTGCTGCTCAACAACAGCAAGGAGGAGGTGGCGGTGCCGGGGCGCTCAATTTGCCACTGCAAACTGCGGCTGCCGATAATTCGCTCGTACAATTGCGATTCTCTACCGATCCGCGGACCAATAGCGTGATCGCCGTGGGGTCGGAAAGCGATCTGGAAGTTGTTGAGAGCATTGTGCTGCGATTAGACACCGAAGGCTTTGCGGCTCGCGAAACCGAAGTCATCTGGCTTCGCAACGCGCCCGCTCTGGAAGTCGCCGCAGCAATTCAGCAATACGTCCAGCTTCGTCAGCAAAGCTTCCAGACCATTCAGCCAGGTGGCGGTGGCGGTGCCGGTGGCATCGGGGTTTATGATCTCATGGACCGCGACCTGATTGTGGTCGGTGAGGAAATCACCAATAGCTTGTTGCTCAGTGTTTCGCCCCGTCTCTATCCGACGATTCGCCGCATGATCGACCAACTTGATCGCTTGCCACCGAACGTGATGGTGAAGGTCATTTTGGCGGAGGTTCGCCTCGGAGATGGATTCGAGTGGGGCTCGGAGTTCGGTATTCAAGACTCCCTGCTATTTGATCGTGGGTTGGCAGGTGCACCGTCGAATCCTGGATTTAACTTCAACGGAGCTGGCTTGCCGAACAACAACACGTTGGGCAGCAACACGGTCGCCCCGCAGAGTTTGAGCACCTTCGGGCTTGGACGTGCCAGTGACGCCTTCGGCTATGGTGGCTTTGTGTTTGCCGCCGCCAGCGACTCGGTCAGCTTGTTGTTGCGATCACTGCAAGACGCCAATCGAGCACAAATTTTGAGCCGCCCCGTAATCACCGCGCGGGATCAAACGATTGGCTTGGTGCAAGTCGGACAAACGGTGCCGCGAGTCAGCGGTGTGAACCAGGCGGGTGCAGTCGGTGGCACACAGGTTACCACGACTGACGAGGAAGTCGGTTTGATTCTACAGATCCTGCCACGCGTCGGTTCTGACGGCACGATACGCTTAGAGGTGGACGCGGAACGCTCCAGAGTCGGCCCGCTTGCCGAAGGGATTCCGGTTGGATTTGATGTGAATGGAAACCCGATTCTTAGCCCACGAATCGACCGAACTCGAGCTCAGACCACGGTCACCGCCTATTCCGGCCAGACGGTCGTCTTGGGTGGACTGATTCAGAAAGATCGAAGCCAGTTCAGTCGCAGAATACCCTACGTCTCAAATATTCCCTATCTCGGCGCATTGTTCCGCTACGACCAAGAGCGGGAGACTCGCACCGAATTGCTGATCATCATGACGCCGCAAATTATCAGTGGCGATGAGGATTGGGAATACATCAAACAAGAAGAGTCAAGTCGGATGAGCTGGTGCCTGGCCGATGTTGTGGAGATGCACGGCGATGTCGGACTCAACGGTGGATATGGTCTCTGGGGCCCAGCGATCGGGCCAGTGATTTATCCGGATGCCACACCGATGATTGATGATATTGAACGTGCTTATATGACTCCGCAGATTTTACCCGCAGCGGAATTGGGACCAGGCGAAATGATGTCCAATCCTGGCAACATCATGGTGCCAGAGATGATCGAAGAGCCTGCGGGGCGAGTTCCCGGTCCGGTCAACGTGCGGCCAGGTGCACCCGGCTTTAACGGGGTACCGCAAAACGCACCTAACGCTCCCAGCGTGATCGAGCCGGTATATCCGGTCGCCCCAACCGGCGGCGTGCGTCAAGTTCGCCATGCTGACGATCCCGCGGCCCGACCAGTGCGGTTGCCGCAGCGAATTCCCTCGGTGCGATAACACCGTTGCTGATAGTGAGACAGCTTTTCTACATCTCATCTCGATCAAGTTCACCCAGCAAGGTAGAGTTATGCGAGTTCTTACGTTTGCCCTTTGTGGGATGTTCCTGTTCAGCGGATGTGCGTCACTGACTTCGACCGAGGGCTGGAATATTCCAAATCCGCTAAATCGCAAGGAAAAGCAACCGAAGCCCTACCCGAGGCCAGTCAAGTTAGCGGCGACGTGGGCTCCTGATACCCTCAGCTCGCCCGGCAAGACGACGACGCGAGGCTTCGGCGGGCGGTTATTCTTTTATGATGAGAAGAGCCGCGCGGTGCCTGTTGAAGGCGAACTGTTGGTGGTGGCTTATGTGAATTCTGAAGTCGAAGGAGCGCCACCTCATACCCGGCGGTTTGCCTTTACTTCCGAACAACTCACCAGTCACTTCAGTCAGTCGGACTTGGGCGCCTCTTACAGCATCTGGATACCGTGGGACGCCCAAGGCGGGATGCAGACTACGGTTACCTTGGTGCCCAACTTTACACCGAAAGATAGCAGCGCATTCCAAGGCGCATCCACCGTAGTTGTCTTGCCGGGACGAGTGCCCGAGCAAGTCCGTTTGATGCAGTCGCGACCGCAGAACCAGCAAATGGAAGCGATGCAGCAAAGAGGGGAATCGCTTCCTGAAAATGTTCGCCAAGTTGGCTTCCGTCGGCAACCCCAACAGCAGTCAACTGTGCCACGCAGTGGAGTCATCACGACGACGATTCCCATGGGCAGCGACATGAACAAACGAATGCGTTAAGGATTCGTGCTAAGGGCTGGCAACTGGCAGTCGGTAGAGTGCATAAGTCGTATCCGCCTCCAGCCTTTCTGGATACAGGCGTGGAAGCGGCGGTTCTACGGTGACGACTCGCAAGTCGACTAGGATGTATTTCGCATCATAGTCGGCTGCCAGGCTGGCTAACACATCATACTCCAGCGGCGTGTGCCTCCGCCGCAGGCTGATCGGAAAGATGCGATTGATCCGCCGCGCCCAATCGAGCAGCGACGGCACATCCTGGGGCACGTCTTTCCAATTGACCACTTCGGCCCGCCGTGCGTACCAGCGAAATGTATGTTGGGCTCGTGGCGTGATGAAGACCGCATCCTCGCTGGTCTCTTGGCGAATGTAATTGCATATCGCTTGCCATTCCGCAAACACCTCCGCTCTGCTTTCCATCGTCATCGCTGGTCGATCAGGCAGCACCACGTCATGAGCCGTAACCACGGCGGCCGGCAAATCATACCGCAATTGCGCAAAGTAATCGCGAGCCACCAACGTCAGGCTCAGCACGATCCAGGCAACGGCAACGAATCGCCAACGCGCGGCGGGTTGCCGGTGCTGTATTGGCAACACCAACCAACCGAGCGCAACCATCGCAGCGGCGAGCGGGACCAAGGCATCGGTCATGCGAAACCAATAGAATCGCAGCAGTTTGGCACCCAGCCCACCGTCGATCGCTGGGATCAAACCGACTAACAATCCAACCATGGCGATCAACGGGCCACCAGCGGCAAACAATAGAAAACGTCGCCAACGAGCTTGCTCTTTGAACTCGGCGTGTTTCAACAGTGACCAAGCCGCCCCGGCGGTGAGGATCGCCAAGCCTCCGTGCCGCACATACCAATGCCAGGGAAATGAGCTGGGAGTCAAGTGATGGCCAAGGCGACCATAAGCATAAATGCGGGCGGCAATGATTTGGTCAAAGGGTGAAACTCCCGCTGCTAACTGCCATGCTGGCCACAGCCCAAACAGTGCCAGGCCCCCGCCCATGCACAGACATAGCAGCTCGCGGCAGCTCGGCTGCTGACTTCCCCACCAACGCCAATCGATAACTCGCACGACCATCGCAGCGACTACCGACCAGCCGCCGACGAGCACGTGAAAGGCAGCGGCGGAGCCCAGCAATGGCCAGACATAATTCCAACGTCCGCGCACGATTTGCGTTAGGCCCAGCAACATAAATCCATAAGCCGGGACCTTGGCTTCAATTCCGCCAATGACCCACTCGCCCGCCAAGTTGGCGTAAGTGATTCCCGCCATCCAGACTATCGTCACCGGTAGCATGATCAAGCTCAGAGAGCGAACGCTGCGGCCAGAGTCTTGGTCGGCGGAATGTCTGTCGGCAGCGTACAGTTCATCAGTAAACAACCGTTGGCCAAGTCGTTGCAAGCCGATCGCCAACATGAACCAACCAACAAACCGGCCGATCCAGGCAACGGTTGGCATGTCAAAAAATTGCAGCAGCCAACCAAAGCTGAAATAGAAAGTGCGGTGAGCCTTGCCGCTGCTAACGAAAGGATCGTTGGCCAACCAATCGGGTTGCCAAAAATTCTTCGCCTTGGCCAAATAGTGAGCTTCATTTACAGCCGGCGGTGGACTGCCAGCTACCGCGAAAATCACGAGCAGCAATAAACAGGTTTCGGCGAGGGGGAGCCACCAACGTCTCGAAGTGCTTGTGCGATTGATGGCATTCATCGAAGTAGTGGTTGAAACGCCGGGCTGGTTTCTAGGTCGGCAAATAACTCCATCCGCCGACCAGCGACGCAGTGGCCAGCGGCATTGCTGACAACCATTATCGCCGCCGAGCCGGAATTGGGCGAGCACCCTGATGGTAATATCCATTGGGTTGCGGTTCTCGAATTATACCAGGCCGCTTCCAGCCAATCGCCTTTAACGGATCGGTCTGCGGGTTCGCATACGGGTCGCGTCCCCCCGGCAATAGCTCACCGGCTGACGGTTGGGGCGGCACGTTCGGTGAGGTGGAAGGCGCGGTGATCGGCAAATCCGATGGCGATGGTTCCGGCGGAGGCGTGGGCAGCACTTCTCCCCGTGGCCTCTCTGTTGGTACTTGGTCGATTTGTGGCTGACGATCTTGGGATCGCAGGGTGGGAGCCGCCATGACGGGAGGAGGGATCGATCCAGACATGTCCGCTGGCTGCGGCGGTTGGTAAACGGGCGCAGGCATCATCGGCTGGTTTACCTGTGGCGGAGGCGGACTCATGTGCAACAAACTTGACTCTTCTGAATAGGTCGGCACCGGCTCGTGATGGGATTGCATTTCCATCACAGTCGGGGAGCCGTGAGGCGTCGGTTGAAACCAGGCGGGTGAACCATATTGGTAGTCGTGGCTGGGAGCGGCCGCGTGGTGGTGCCCGTATCCGTGCGCTAACGTGGGCTCTTCCCAAATTTGTCGCGGCGGCAGCGCCCACAGGCGACTGGGAGGACCTGGCCGCGTAGCGTGGTAACCGTCGCTGTACCCAAAGCCGACGACGCGTCCGAGACGATTCAGCCCCGAAAGAAAGGTTCCATGCTCGGGGGCCTGCGCGACCACGTCGGCTGTACCACCTGCCGCGGTCATCAATAGAGCGCCCATCGTCAATTGACTGCCGAGCAACACGCGTTGGAGGGCACGCCGCAGCATCGACGAATCACGACGCGGTGCCGTTTGCGGGCTGACCTGACACGCAACATTGCCGGTGCGGTTGATTAATTGCGAGGCGGGCATTCCATGCTCCAGCGGGTTACGAGAGATCCATGCTCAGTTGCTCGGGGAGGCTGCAAAGCTTAACCACCCGTCCATTCAGATTCGGTTTACCGTGCTGGCAAGCAACAGCAATCCGAGGTAGCGACCACTCCTGCCGAGTCTATGCTTTTGGGGCGATGTAGTGGTTGCAGCAATCGTCACGATTAGACCATGGCGGGTTTACTCAACGCTAGGAATCTAATTCAAATTGCACCACCCCAATGACCATTGGGGCCTAGGTTTGTGAGGTTCGAATTAGCTCAGACGATTCGATTTCGGACTCGGCAAAGTTTCCCATAACCATCTCGCCACGCTTTCCAGCTGAATACGTTATGTCATTCAATTCAAATCGAACGCGTGTTGTCATCGACCCGACAGTTCAGTGGGCTTTGGCTCGGCGGTTAACTTACCACTGGGTTACTTTCTTTGCCCTGTTGATTGGCATCAGCGCTTCACTGCGGGTGCTCTTTGACCTGGTCGACTACAGCTTTGTCGAAGCGTGCAATCGAGCCTTCATGGAGCAGGTGCCACAGATCACGATTATGGTCTTGGTCCTGCCGATGTTCCTGTATGACAGTCTGAAAATGAGTAATCGTTTTGCTGGCCCGATGTATCGAGTTCGCAAGTCATTGGAGCGAATGGCCGAGGGCATTGCTCAACCCGTGATTAAGTTCCGCGACGGCGATTTCTGGTTAGAAGTTGCCACGCAATTAAATGCGGTGCGCGAGCGATTGGAAACACTCGAAGTACGGAACGCTCAACTGCAATTGGAGAATCGTCAATTGCGGGAAGCGTTGGAAGGTCAGAACGCTGAGGGCTTGTGCTCCACCACTCGCCGCTAAAGGTTCGCGGGTAACTAACTGGACAGCACCACGTTCGTTGTAATTGCGGTGTTTTCGTAACCCGCAGCGTAAGCGAGGGATTTTTTCATAACCCGCAGCGTAAGCGAGGGATTTCGCGCAAGGCGTTCCCTCGCTTACGCTGCGAGTTAGGATTACCGTCAAAACGGAATTAGCCTTTCATGGCCCCAACGAGCTGGCCTCGTGGGGGGCATTTCTTATCGTGCTCGCGCTCGAAAGCCGTTCAAAACCCCGGCCCTCATCCAAAACGGCGTGACTGGCCGCTTTCAGCACTGCCAGACTGGTTTCGCTGCGTAGCAGCAGATAGAATAGGGATCCCCACAAAAACAACCACGAGTCGTTAGCTTAACGTCTAGTGGCCCCTGCCTTGCCGCTCCCTCCGCCATTTCGCCCGAGAGTCCGTCACGATGTCTACTCTCCGCTCGCATGGAATTGTTCTGCTGTTTGCAATCTTTGGTGCCTTTTGGTTTACTGATCGAGTTGCAACGGCGGCCGACGAAGCTAGCCCCGATCAGGCGGGTCTCGAATTTTTCGAGAGTAAGATTCGCCCCATCTTGGTGCAGGAGTGCTATTCGTGTCACGCGGCCGATGCGAAGCAGATTTTCGGCGGTCTTATACTCGACCACCGCGACGGCTTGCTTGCCGGCGGCGACTCGGGGCCAGCAGTGGTTCCCGGCGATGTGGCAGCCAGTTTGTTGATCGACGCGTTGCGACATGATTCGTTCGAGATGCCACCGCGGGGAAAACTGGATCAAACGATTATTGACGACTTTGTGCGTTGGGTTGAAATCGGAGCCCCTGACCCGCGAACTGAGACCACGCCACCCGCGGCGGCAAAATCGATAGCGATGAGCCTCGCCGACGCGAAAGAGTTTTGGTCCTTTCAACCTCCCGTGATGCCTCCGTTACCGGCTGTTTCCACGCCCCATTGGACGCTCAATGGGATTGACTATTTTGTCCAGGCCAAACTGGAATCGGCGGGATTGCGACCAGTCGACCCCGCCTCGAAACGCGTTTGGATTCGGCGGGCGACGTTTGACTTGATCGGTTTGCCTCCCAAGCCTGAGGAGATTGAGGATTTCTTGGCTGATGAATCCCCTGCGGCTTATGAGGTCGTGATTGACAGGTTGCTCGCATCGCCCCATTACGGCCAGCGTTGGGGACGGCATTGGTTGGATGTCGCCCGCTACGCGGAAGATCAGGCTCACACGTTCGCTGTCAAACCGAGCGCCAGTGGTTATCGCTACCGCGATTGGGTGATTGATGCATTCAATAGTGATCTGTCCTACAAGAAATTTGTCCAATACCAGATCGCCGCCGACTTAATGGAGATGGGCGAAGAGGAACGATTTCGACATCTTCCCGCGTTAGGTTTCTTCGGATTGGGAGCTCAGTATTACAAGAATACGGATGCCGCCAAAGCGCGAGCCGATGAATTGGACGATCGGGTCGATACGTTGACGCGGGCCTTTTTGGGGCTGACGGTATCTTGCGCGCGTTGTCATGATCACAAGTATGATCCCATACCCACACAGGATTATTACTCGTTGGCTGGAGTTTTCCAAAGCTGTCGACTGGCCGATCAACCGCTGGTCCCCGCCGAGGAGGTCGCAGCTTTCACACAGGCTGAGCAACGGCTGAAACAAGCGGAAGAAGCAGTCAAGAATTTCATTGCCAGTGAAAAGCGTGGAGCCAGCGAAGCGCTGGCGACCGACTTTGCCGCTTACCTGCTGGTCGCCTGGCAAATCCAGCAGGCTGCCTTGTCTGATAACTCAGCGGCGGATATTGCATCGACTGATAATTCGACCGCAGTTAGCGCAGTTAACGCACTGGCTACGCAGCGGGGACTCAGCGAGCTGGTGCTACAGCGGTTTGTCGATATGCTGGGCGGTGATCGCAAAGCGACTGAGCCGGTCCTCAAGGATTGGTTCGCCCACACGCAAGCGTTGGTTGCGAACTCGGCTGACACGCAGAGACAACCGCTTCCTCCCGATAGCTTGACCGAGTTGGCCCAGGCTTACCAAGCCGAACTGATCTTGGCGCTCGACATTCGTGCCGGTCGTAAGCCAGCATCCAGTGTGACTGGCGATGCTGTGGCTAGCGATGCGAGTTCCGATCAGCAAGCAGCCGCTGCTGAGCCGAGCCGGGCGGCCGGGACGCCGCGCTACAGTAGCCCGCTGGTGACAAGGAATAACCCGATCGTGGATCTCAATGTGGATCTGCGGGGCGGCTCGGAGCTGTATCTGGTGATTACCGATGCCGGAAACGGCAAGAGTTGTGATCATGCCGATTGGCTGGAGCCACGTTTTGTCACAGCGTCGGGCGAAATCAAGTTGACTGATCTGAAGTGGAAAGCGGTCGATAACGGGTTTGGTCAAGTCAACATCAATCGCAACGTTTCCGGACAACCGCTCCGTGCTGGCGGAGTGAGCTTTGAAAATGGCTTGGGGACTCACGCTCCTTGCGTGCTGGTGTATGACATTCCGCCTGGTGCCACTCATTTCAAAGCGCGTGCCGGATTGGATAACGGGGGCAGTGACCAAGGTGGCTGTGGTCAGCAGGCCAGCATCCAGTTTCGCGTCTACACCGAGCGACCCAACGACTATGCCTTGATTATGAAAGGCGAGGTTCAGCCCGACCAAGGCGTGCTCGACAAAGTTCAGGCCGCGCTGCTGGAAGTGGCCTTTTCCGACAAGGGTTTGTTTGCTGTGGCGGACGAGCAACTGGAAGAGATCCTGACGCCGGACAAACGCGAGCGGCTGGCCGAGCTGCGAGCTGAATTCTCACAAGCTAAAGCCGATCAACGTTCGCCGTATCCTGTTGCTCACGTGATTGACGAAGCGAAACCGACCGATCTGAATGTTTATATTCGCGGCAATCCAGCGCGTCAGGGTGAACTCGCGCCACGTCGCTTCCTGCAAGTTCTGTCGGAGGGCGAACCGGCTCCCTTTACCCAAGGCAGCGGGCGTCTGGAGTTGGCTGAGGCGATTGCCAACGATCAAAACCCATTGACGGCTCGCGTGATGGTGAATCGTATTTGGCAGCACCACTTCGGACGCGGTTTGGTGCGGACGGCTAGCAATTTTGGCGTGCTGGGTGAACGCCCCACGCATCCTCAGTTACTCGATTACTTGACGCGGCGTTTTATCGAAGCCGACTGGTCCATCAAAGCATTGCACCGAGAGATCATGCTTTCGGCAACGTATCGGCTGAGTTCGCAAAACGACGCGAGTAACAGCGAGATCGATGCTGACAATTCGTTGCTGTGGCGAATGAACCGTCGCCGGCTAGACGTGGAGGCATGGCGCGATTCCCTGCTAGCGGTTTCCGGCCAACTCGATGTCAGTCTGGGTGGACCTTCAACCAACCTTGACGCGGTCGACAATCTCCGCCGCACGGTCTATGGAAAGATTAGCCGCCACGACTTGAATCCCTTGTTGCGGTTGTTTGATTTCCCCGATGCAAATATCACCAGTGCTTCGCGCAGCCAAACGATCGTGCCCCAACAGCAACTGTTTGTGCTCAACAGCCCTTTTATGATTCAGCAAGCACGAGTGTTAGCCGACAAATTGTTCGCCGGTCCCCAGGAGGCGTGGGCTGATTCGATAAGACACGCGTTTGAGTTGCTGTATGGACGACCGGCGACTGATCGTGAGGTGAGTTTGGGACTGGGTTTCTTGCAAGCTGACGATTCGGACGCCCATCCCGATATGCCGCGCACCGTGCAGTACGCCCAGGTCTTATTGGCGGCGAATGAGTTCACTTTTATCGACTAAATCTCTGCGGCGAGCTTTGAGGCTTATCAATGAATCACACTCAGGAATTTCAAATGTCGCTACCGAGTCGCCGAGAGTTGCTGCAACGGGTTGGTACCGGATTGGGGTCGCTCGGACTAGCCTGTTTGCTAGCCGATGAGAAGTTGTTGGCCGGCGAAAATTCGAGTGGAGCCGCCGCGCTCGCCGGGGGCGTGGACGGACAAGCCAATAACCCGTTGGCTGTTAAAGCTTCGCATTTTCGGCCCCGGGCAAAACGCGTGATCCATTTGTTCATGAATGGGGGGCCCTCACAAGTAGATACTTTTGACCCGAAACCCCAACTGACAAAATACGATGGTAAACGGCCACCAGCGGCTGACCTGAAAACCGAGCGTAAGACGGGCGGATTGATGAAATCGCCCTTTAAATTCCAGCAATATGGTGAAGCGGGAATTGAGGTCAGCGAACTCTTTCCGCATGTCGCCAGTTGCATCGACGACATTTGCGTGATTCGCTCGATGCACACTAACATTCCCAATCACGAGCCCTCGTTGCTGATGATGAACAGCGGAGAGACGCAGCCCACCCGCCCTTCGCTCGGCTCGTGGCTAATGTACGGCTTGGGAACGGAGAACCAGAATCTGCCCGGCTTTGTTGTGCTCTGTCCGGGCAAGCCGGTGGTCGGTCCGCAACTTTGGAGCAACAGCTTTCTGCCGGGTATCTTCCAAGGAACACATATCAACAATGCCAAGCTTGATCCCAAAGAGGTGATTCGACACATTCGCAACCCCAATCTCCAGCGGACTTCTCAGCGAGTTCAGTTGGATTTGCTCAATGAAATGAATTCGATCCATCTAGCGCAGCGAGGGGGCGAGGACGGTAATTTGGAGGCCAGGATTCAGTCGATGGAGATGGCTTTCCGCATGCAGTTCGAAGCCCAAGAGGTGTTTGATTTGAATCGCGAGACGCAGGCGACTCGTGATCTATATGGAAAGGGTGAATTTGCCGATGCTTGCCTAACGGCCCGTCGGCTTGTTGAGCAGGGCGTGCGGATGGTCCAGGTTTATTATGGGAATGGCCAGCCCTGGGACGATCATGAGAATATTGCCAGCCACGCTGACAAGGCAAAGAAGAGCGATCAAGCGGTTGCCGCCTTGTTGAAAGATTTGAAAGCGCGCGGCCTGTTGGAAGATACTTTGGTGCTGTGGGGTGGCGAATTTGGACGTACGCCAGTATCCGAAGGTGCGAAAGGACGCGATCACAATAACCATGGATTTACCGTTTGGCTTGCCGGCGGCGGTGTCAAAGGTGGCATGGTACACGGCGCCACCGATGAATTTGGCTTCGCCGCGGTGGAGAATCGCATGCACGTGCATGACCTGCATGCAACGATTTTACATTTGTTGGGGATCGACCATGAACGCCTGACTTATCGGTACTCTGGGCGAGATTTTCGCCTCACCGATGTATCGGGTGTCGTCGCCCAGGCGATCCTGGCGTGAGCGATGTTGGAGGCGGCTGTATCGATAATCTGCTCGACATGACCGGTCTGAATAGCTTAAACTGGGCTGCAGACCAGTCGGATATGGCAAGTGGTGTCCGTCAGCATGGCTGTCAGCAAGTCACAGGCCAAAACTTAGCATCGTCTGGCTTTTCAATGTCTCAAGTTGCTGGGGAAACAAGATGCTGGGGAAAGCAGCCCGCAAGGTTGCCGACCTGCCGTTACCCCGCCTTATTGCCCCGCCTCCCTTAATCACCCGCCCAGGTTTCCAGTGAAATTCATTATTCCGCTGCTCCTAACTGCCTTGTTGTTTTGTAGCCGAGGGTTGGCGGTGGATGTGGCTGCGGATGCTTCACCGTCAAACGCCGCGGATTTGGAATTCTTCGAAAAGCACGTGCGTCCGTTGTTTGCCGACCACTGCTATTCATGCCACAGCACGACCTCCGAAAAACTGAGGGCGGGATTGTTGGTCGATAGCCGCAGTGGTTTGTTGCGGGGTGGTGACTCGGGGGCAGCCTTGGTTCCCGGTGACGCTGACGCCAGCCTGCTGATTGAATCGGTACGGTATGAAGGTTACGAAATGCCCCCCTCGGGAAAGTTGTCTGATGAAGAAATCAGCCATCTGGAACGTTGGGTGGAAATGGGCGCTCCTTGGCCACAGGAGGATGCTCCCGTCGTCGGAGAGACACGCACCGAGTTTGATCTGCAGCAGCGAAAGTCCGATCACTGGGTTTGGCAACCCATCGAGGATCCCGCCTTGCCAACGGTCAGCAACACGCAGTGGCCACAGCGTCCTTTGGATCATTTTATCTTGTCCAAACTGGAGGCGAACCAACTACAGCCTGCCGCTGATGCCGATCGCGCCGCTCTGCTTCGGCGTTTATATTTTGACTTGATTGGATTGCCCCCGACAGCCGTTCAGGCGGCCAGCTTCCTCGCCAATGACTCGCCGCAAGCGGTTGCGGAACTGGTCGACGAATTGCTCGCCTCGCCACACTTTGGTGAACGTTGGGGCCGGCATTGGCTGGACCTTGTGCGATACGCCGAATCTCGCGGCCATGAATTTGATAATGATGCCCCCAACGCATTCCAATACCGCGACTATATCGTGCGCGCGTTGAATGCGGACGTACCGCATGACCAATTGGTCCGAGAGCATCTTGCTGGCGATTTATTGGCCGAACCAAGACTGCATCCCGAGCAAGGATTCAACGAGTCAGTCTTGGGTACCGGATTTTGGTTCCTGGGGGAATGGGTGCATTCACCAGTCGACATACGCAAAGACGAGGCCGACCGTTTTGATAACATGATCGATGTGATGTCAAAGACTTTCTTGGGTGTCACTGTCTCTTGTGCCCGCTGCCATGATCACAAGTTTGATGCGATTTCCACAGCCGACTACTATTCGCTGCTGGGATTCTTGCAAAGTAGCGATTATCGGCAAGTTCGTTTTGAATCGATCGCGCATAACAGTGAGATCGCCGAAAAGTTAGCCGAGTTGGACAACACCTATCAGCACAAAATTCTCAGCCAACTCGCAGATCAAGAACTCCACCCGCCGCAATTGCCAGCAGTGCCCGAAGCGCTGCAACCTTTCATCGTGGTTGACTATGGCAGGTTGCCTATTGACCAGTATTTCCAGGATGGGTTTATTTTTGGCGAGCAACCACTTCGCCTGGGCGAACCGCTATTAATGCTCAATGGCGAGATGCCCCAGTTGCAATTCGCCAAACATGGGGCCGCCGTCAGCGATCCGTTCTGGGGCAAGTTCGAGTCGGTTTCCGAATCGGGAGTTCGCAACAGCAGTCGTCTCGCGAGCATTCCGCGAAGCGGCCGCACGTTGCGCACACCTAGCTTTGAATTGACCAGTCCTAACGTTAGCTGTTTGGTGCGTGGGCAAGGACACGTCGTCGCCTGTGTCGATTCTCATCGCTTGATCGCCGGTCCGTTGCACGGCGAGACGGTAAAGCACATCGCCCCCGGGACTGATTGGATCGAGCTGAACTTGAGCCGTTACTTGGGCCATCGTTTGCACCTTGAGTTTACACCCGACATCGATGCACAGCTGGAGGTAATCCTGGTCGCGCAAGGTGCATCTCCGCAAGTACGCCAACAGATCTTCGAGCATCAGCAAGCGGGCGTTAAGTTGATCGACGATTTCGCGGCTCAAGTTGGCGGTGTGGCGGAGAAATTGCACGCAGTGTTGATGGAGTGGGCACTCGCCCGGAGCGAATTGCAGAGCCAAGTTCAGCATCGCTCTCAATTAGCGATGGCCATGCTGGATGGTTCGGGGGAAGAACAGCATATCTACATCCGCGGTAACGCCTCGAAATTGGGGAAGCTCGAACCACGTCATTTTCTCACCGCGATTACCGGCGACGAGCCATTGCCGATTGCCAGAGGTAGCGGCCGCCTGCAATTGGCGGAACAGATTAATGATCCCAGCAATCCGCTGACCGCCCGCGTTGCCGTGAATCGTGTCTGGCATTACTTGCTCGGGCGCGGCATTGTGCCCACCACTGATGACTTCGGCGTGCTCGGTCAACCGCCGACGCATCCGCTGTTGCTCGACCACTTGGCGACACAGTTCATGCGTGATGGTCGCAGTATCAAAAGTTTGATCCGCACCATCGTGCTGTCGCGGACGTATCAGATGACCAGCCAACCTCTAGCTGCGGCGCGGCATGCAGACCCGAAAAATTTATTGTGGCATCATCGCCCGCCGCAGCGGCTGGAAGGTGAAGCGATTCGCGATGCTCTGCTGACAATTTCTCAGCAGCTTGATCCGACCATGTTTGGTCAGCCTGTGCCGATTCACTTGACCTCCTTCATGCAAGGGCGGGGGCGGCCGGGTGCCAATGGTCCCCTCGATGGAAATCGTCGCCGCTCAATTTACATCGCCGTACGAAGGAATTTCTTGTCACCGTTTATGCTGACCTTCGATACCCCCGCTCCGTTCAGCACGATGGGGCGACGGAATGTTTCCAACGTACCGGCTCAGGCGCTGATTCTGATGAACGACCCCTTGGTGGTTTTGCAAGCCAAACACTGGGCCGACAAGACGCTGGAGCAACACGACACCATTGAAGGGCGAATCGAGGCGATGTATCAGGCGGCGTTCACCAGGGCACCGACGGCTGCGGAGCTGTCGGTAGCTCAACAATATATCGAGGCGACCGCCGACCGCCGCAGTTGCCCGCAAGATGACCCGCAGGTGTGGGCGGATTTCGCCCATGCATTGATCAACACCAAGGAGTTTATCTTCCTCCGATGATACAACAACCCAAGTTTCCCTGCCAACGTTATCAATCCTTGCCGGTATCCCGGCGACACATGTTGGCCACCTGCGCTGGCGGTTTTGGTGCGGTCGCGTTGGCCGCGCTTCGCGAGGATCCCGCATACGCGGCCGATGCCAAGCCGCAACAACAACTTGGTTTTGCCGGGCACGGCCCTCACCACCGCGCGACCGCGAAAAACGTCATTTTTTTATATATGGATGGCGGTCCGTCGCAAGTTGATACATTTGATCCCAAGCCGCTGCTTGATAAGTATAACGGTAAGGATCCGGGAGGATTGTTTGATGTGGAACCGACCCAGTTCAACAATAACGGCACGGTGCTGGCCAGCCCCTGGAAGTTTCAACAGTATGGCGAAGCGGGGATTCCGGTCAGTTCGTTATTTCCCCAGGTGGCGACCTGCGTTGATGAGCTGGCGGTTGTCCGTTCAATGGTCTCGGAGTTTCCCGAGCACACCTTTGCCAACTATTTTATGCACACCGGCAGTGGCTTACAGGGCCGCCCCTCGATGGGCGCTTGGGTCAATTATGGTTTGGGAAGCGAGTGCCGCGACTTGCCAGGTTTTATTGTTATCAACGGAGGACTGATTCCGCCGGGTGGACTCGATTGCTTTGGCAGCGGATTTCTGCCAGCTAGTTTTCAAGGATCGGTCTTCCAGCCCTCCGGCAGTGGTGTGGCAAATATTTCCCGCACCGAGGCGACTCAACAGTCCCAGCGGCACAAACTGGACTTCATTAACCAGCTTGATGGTTTTGCCGTCGATCAGTTTGGTGAGCACGATAGCCTGGAGTCGGCGATTCGCAATTACGAATTGGCGTACGCGATGCAGATGGCCGTGCCCGAGTTGATGTCGCTACAAGCCGAGCCGGCCCACATCAAGAAGATGTATGGATTGGAATCTGAATATGGCCCCACCCGGACCTATGGCACTCAGTGTCTGCTCGCTCGTCGCATGATCGAGCAAGGTGTTCGATTTATCGAGTTAACCTGCCCATCCGTTGGTGGAGATCGTTGGGACCAGCATTCCAATCTCAAAGACGGGCACGAAAATAACGCCCGCGCGGTCGATCAACCGATTGCCGCCCTGCTCAAGGATCTTCGCAGTCGCGGATTATTGGATGAAACGCTCGTGGTGTGGGCCGGTGAGTTTGGCAGAACCCCATTTGCGCAAGGTGCCAACGGCCGCGATCACAATCAGTACGGCTTTACCGTGTGGCTCGCGGGCGGTGGTGTCAAGCCGGGAACGATTTACGGTGCCACGGACGAATGGGGTTATAAAGCGGTTGAAAATCGCACCGAAGTGCACGACTTGCACGCCACCATGTTACATTTACTCGGTGTCGATCATACCCGCTCGACTTTTAGATTCGGAGGCCGTGACATGCGGCTGACCGATGTCAAAGGGCATCTGATTGAAGGCATTATTGCCTGAGATTTTCTCGGGGATGCGGACTTATCTTTGAATTGCCACGTGCCTCCTGCTGTTAACAACCTCTTACGTCTGAGTCCCCCATGCTACGTTCGCAATCTTGTGCCGGCTCGCTCTGGTTAGCCAGCCTGTCGGCAAGCCTGTTCGCTGCCGCTTTTGCCGGTTCCATTTCAGCCGCGGAGGTCACCCATAGCTTCTTGGCTTGCGGTCAAGAGACATACATCATGGGGGCGGATGGCAAGCAGGTCTGGAGCTATCCCCATGCTACCCGTGATGGATATGTGCTTGCTTCCGGCGACATTGTGCTGACGTTGAGTAAGTCGGCCACTTACCCAGGGGGCGCCGTGATGATAATCGCAACCGATGGCAAAGAGAAGTTGCTGTGGAAGGGAACTCAAGCGGAGGTGAATAGCGCGCATCCGACCAGTAGTGGCACGTTTGTGCTGACCGAGGCTGGGCCCAAGCCTCGGCTGTTGGAAATTGATGGTAACGGTGAAGTGCTAGTGGAGTTTGGTTTGGCGTGTCAGCTGCCAAATCATCATATGCAGACACGCATGGCTCGCAAGTTGAAAGATGGCACTTATCTGGTACCGCACCTGTTGGATTTTGCCGTGCGGAACTATGACGCGAGCGGTAACGTTTTAAGTTCGATTGATACCACAGTTCCAGATGACGCCGGGACGGCGATCCACAGCTGGCCATTCACGGCAATTCGACACGGCGAAGGCATGACGCTGGTTTGTTGCACCCACGGTAATCGGGTGATCGATTTTGATTCGGCAGGTAAGATTGAGTGGCAATTGACCAATGAAGATTTGCCCGGTCCTTGGTTGCAAGATCCTTGTGGCGGACAGTTGTTACCAAATGGAAACGTGGTGATTACCAGCTATGCTGGCGGCGGTGCCGACCCGCAGGCGCCGAAGTTAATCGAAGTCAATCGCGACAAGCAGGTGGTTTGGACTTATGTGGATGGCAAGCGGAATGGCATCCATCACTTCCAGATTCTCGACACCAATGGTGCGAAATTAGCTGGCCCGGTATTGAAATAACAACATCAAAGCGGTATCTGCGTCAGCGGAAGCGTTCGATTTTCCCCTCCAGGGCAATTTTTAGCGGTATCGCGTGATTCGGTATCACCATGGTTTCTACAAAATGCTCCCGGGGACTGAAAAGCTAAGACCACGGCAAGCGACGCCATTGCCCGGTTTAGGCCCAGCCGGGGATAATACCAAACAGCCGTTCAGTGCCAGCATGCTCAGCAAGTGGGATGAAACTGGTGGTCTTTAGCGAGGGTACGGACTGTACGATGAGCTATACTGTTGGGTTAGCTGATAGCACCCGGCCCGTGCAAGTTTTTCTTTTCTGTCCTCGGAGTTTTGATTCATGTTGCGTCTTCGTCATTGGTTTATGGTGTTGGCTGTTTGTGGCCTCACCGCACCGCCGTTTACCGCCGGTTTGGCCGCGCAAGACGCGGTTGCTGAGCAACCCCCGGCAACTGAGGAAGTGAAGGACAAAGAGGCCAAAAAGCCGCCGAAAGAGGAGGCAAAGGCTGAAACGAAAGCCGATTCTGAGGAGCAAGCAGCTGCCAAACTGCAAGTTCGTTTATTGGTCATGTCAGGGCAGTATGTGGACCAACTGCAGGGAGCGTCATTAGATCCAACCAGCCTGTTGCTCGGTGGATCTTCGGCGAAACAAAAATCGTTTTATCGGCTTTGCGAGTACTTAGACGAATTGGCCGCTGACGAAGAAACCAGCTGCGTCGTGTTTGATTTGTCGGACAGTGCTCTCGTGATCAATTCAGCTCAGTTGGACGAACTGACTCGGCGGTTAAGTCGGCTCAAGCAGGCTAACAAGAAAATGATTGCCTGGTTGGAGTCGGCCAGCAACGTTCATTTGGCGATCGCGGCATGTTGCGACCATGTTATGCTGGCCGACTTTGGCGGCATCGATATGCCATCGGCTGCGCTCGAATCGATGTTTTACCGTGACGCGATGGACCTGGTTGGGGTGCAAGCATCCGTGGTGCGGGCTGGCGATTTCAAGGGAGCGGTGGAGCCTTATTTGAATCCTCAGATGAGCGACCATTTGCGCCAGCATTATCTCGACATGCTGCAGTCGATCAATGGTGCCACGGTCTCGCGGCTCGCAAAATTGCGTGGATTGCCAGTCGCCGAGGTCCGCAAACTTCAACAGAAACGGATGTTGTTGCCCAAGCAAGCATTGGCTAGCGGGTTGGTTGATCAACTAGCTCCCTACGGTAGCATGCGGGAAAAGGTGGAAGAGTTTCTTGGCGACGAGGTGGAATGGATCACGGCAAAGAAGAAGCCTAAGAAACAACCTTCGTTCTTCGAGTTGGTGGGTACCTTGATGGCTGGCCCGCCGAGCAAGAGCGGCAAAGCACGCGAGGCGTCGATCGCCGTCTTGCATCTTTCAGGTGACATCATTGATGGTAAAAAACCAGCGGGCGGATCCATTGTCTCAGGTCCCACCGTTGAGGCTATTAATGAACTGGCCGCGGACGACAACGTGCATGGAGTGGTGGTGCGAGTGAACTCTCCCGGCGGTAGCGCAACGGCCAGCGAAGTCATTCGACAAGCGTTGGCAGCGTTGGCAAAGAAGAAGCCGACCGTTATCTCCATGGGGTCAGTTGCCGCCTCGGGCGGATACTGGGTGAGTTGCATTGGCGAACCAATTTACGCCGAAACGGCAACCGTTACCGGTTCGATCGGCGTGTTTGCCATGAAGTTGAGCTTTGGGTCGTTGATGCGCCGCGTGGGTGTGCGTGTGGAAGCGATCACGTTGGACGACTCGGCAGCTGCCTTTGCCCTCGATCGCACGTGGTCGGACGCCGATGTCGCCACCTTGCAAGAATCGATTGATGATGTGTACGGTCGATTCCTACAACTGGTAAGCACTTCACGCCAACTGCCCCTCGAGCAGGTTGAACCTTTGGCGGGTGGGCGCGTGTGGTCTGGCGAACAGGCCAAGGCTCACGGTTTAGTGGATGCCATCGGTGGACTCGATGACTGCTTGGTGGTAATCGCCAAGAAGGCCGACTTGGAGGACTATGACATTATTCACCGTCCACTGAAATCGTCGGGCTTTGACTTGATGGAATTACTGGGCGAGGCTGAGGAAGAAGAAATCTTTTCCTCGTCGCTAATTCGCAGCGCAGTCGGCGTGCTGAAGAGCCGCGGATTCCGCTTTGAAACGACCGGCTTGCTGTTACGCGATGCGATCTCGCAGCAGGGTGGGGTTCCCACGATTTGGGCACTGCATCCCGCCGAGCTGCAGATCCGCTAAGTAACGCCTTGGTAATTTATGCCGGTTGCGAAGACTTTGCTCGCGATTACGTTTCTTCTGTGTCTAACGGTTCTCCGATTCCGATCGATTATGCAGCGGATGAAATCTAAAGTTCGTCCAATTGTGGGATCACGACACTCTGGTGGAATAAGTCATGCGTTTAAGTCTTCACAGCCAGTCGCGGTGGCGTCTAAGGCTGATGCTTGCTCCTGTTGGTCTCGCAGCGTTGGTCAGCTTGACGCCCTCCGCACAAGCGCAGAATGGACAACAGAACGATGCCGGGCGAACTACGTTATATGGTCGCTCGGTTGTGGTCCGGGCAACGCATACATCAAACGCGCAAGAGGGTTGGCCGACGAGTGAAGAGGTTAGCCTGGGTAGGGCTGCGCCTGATCACCATACCCACTTGGTCCCCGTGCCACCTCCGAGTTTGCCCGCTGCTTCGTCGCCTAAGTCGAACGTGGCGGCGATTCCGGGAATGCCCGCTGCCGAGTTGTGGGCCGATTATCAGCCTCACAACGGCGAGTGTCAGTCGCAAACCTGCGATTGCCAAACCGGGCACCATCGCGGCGGCAAGAAGCCACTGAAAGCAGTCTTCGGCAAACTGTCAGCCGGGTTCGATTTGCTTATTTTTGGAACCACGGCGAGTGGCGGCTGTGATGCGGATGGCTGTGATGCGGATGGTTGTGATACTGGAGTTTGCGATACGGTAGCCTGTGATGACAGCGGTTGCGACGCCATCGGCACCGGGCATGGCTTACAGCCCTTTATGAGTCATCATCAACACTCGCCTCCAAATCAGCACGTGCATCCACACCCGCATGCTCCGATCGTGCAACCTACGGTCCCTGCCCCTCGGACTGGCACGCCCACTCCAGCGGAACATCAGCCGACTTTGAAGCGCCGCAGCGTGCCTGACGAACGGATCGACCCTTTTCGCGATGATCCCATCTCGGTGAGTGGTCGGATCAAGGCCAAGCCGGCTTCATTTCGCCGCTGATCAGGCAATCACTTCGTGGACAACATTGCCGTACAGGTCGGTGAGTCGGAAATCACGACCTGCGTAGCGATAAGTAAACCGCTCGTGATCGAATCCCATCAAGTGCATGATGGTAGCGTGCAGATCATGCACATGAACGCGATTTTCTTCGGCGCGAAAGCCTAGTTCGTCAGTGGCGCCATGCACCGTGCCACCTCGAACTCCTCCGCCGGCTAGCCACATCGTAAAGCCATGATGGTTGTGGTCGCGACCATTCATTTTGCCGGCGTTGGCACCTTCCTTGGGTAACTCCACCACCGGTGTGCGGCCGAACTCGCCACCCCAGATGACGAGTGTATCTTTCAGCAAGCCGCTCTGTTTAAGATCCTTCAGCAGCGCGCCAATGGCTTGATCGCATTCACCCGCCAGCGCACGATGTCGTTCTTCGATATCATCATGGTTGTCCCAAGGTTGTCCCGCTCCGTGCCAAACTTGGACAAATCGGACGCCGCGCTCCACCAAGCGACGGGCGATTAAGATCTGTCGTGCTTGCGTGCCAGGACCGTACATGTCCAAGATATGTTGGGGCTCGCGACTGACATCGAAAGCTTCGGCGGCTTCGGTTTGCATGCGGTAAGCCAACTCGAACGATTCGATGCGGCTCTCCAGCCGCGCGTCGCCAGATCGTTGCGATTGATGTTGACGATTGAGTTCCGCCAGCAAGTCCAATTGATCGCGTTGATCGGCGGGGGCAATATGGTGGTTATTGACGTTTTCGATCAGGCGTTCGATTTGCGTGTGGCTGCTGTCGACGTAGGTGCCCTGATAGATCCCAGGCAAAAAACCTGCTTGCCAATTTTGAGATTCTTTAATTGGATAACCTCCCGGGCAAAGGGCCACGAAGGCAGGTAGGTTTTGGTTCTCGGTCCCCAATCCGTAAGTCAACCATGATCCCATGCTGGGGCGGACCAAGCGTGACTCGCCAGTGTTCATTAACATCAGCGACGGTTCGTGATTGGGCACATCCGCTCGCATCGAGCGAATCACGGCAATCTCATCGATCGATTCGGCTGTTTTGGCAAACAACTCACTGACTTCGATTCCACACTGGCCGTACTTTTGAAACTTAAATGGCGACGGCATCACGCTGCCGGTGGGGCGTTCCGTTTTCAGGTTGCCCCCGGGAGCTGTCTTGCCCGCGAATTTTTGCAACGCCGGTTTGGGATCAAAAGTGTCCACATGACTGGGGCCACCATTCATAAATAGGTGGATCACATGTTTTGCCCGCGGGGCAAAATGGGGCGGTTTGTCGGCCAGCGGCCCGCCACCGAGCTCCGTGGCTGCGCGCACCGACAGCCCTTCGCCAAGCAGCGAATGCAAAGCCATACCGGCCATGCCCATCCCACATTTTTGCAGCATGTCGCGTCGCGAGCGTGGACCGGGGGAATTCGTCATCTGCGGTGTGCCTGAGTGTCGCGGGAAATTTGTTGTACTTTTGCGGCAAGTCACAAATCTAATCGACGAAGCAAAATTCGTTGCTCATCATCAAGACTTGGGCCAGCTGGCTGCGGCGGTCGAGCAGCAGGGGAGCTTGCTCGTCGGCTTGGGGTGCTTGAAAGTCGGCCATGGTATCGAACGCGGACGACTGCCCCGCCTCGTCGGTAATTCGAATCGTGGTGCTCCAGCGAAACGAATCAAAACTGGTAGACAGGTGATCGTCAACAATTAGGTCGATTGGTTGACCCTTTCGCACGGGAAACGTCACTGGGCCAAAGGGACGTTTGTTCGCCTTGACAACTTCTTGCCAGCGTATGATTTCTTCGCTGCTGATAGTCACGCGAATTCCGTCACCTTGGTCGCTGGGATGGTTGATCTCGCCGAACACCGTCGCCGTGCCATCGCGATCGGGGATTAGGCGTCGCATCACGGCCCACTGTTCGCCATCACCGGGGTGGCCGCCGTCGACCGTTAGATTCGCATAGCCGCCATGCTGCGGATCGGGAAACTTGTCGGACATTTGATAACGCCCGTCGACGAACTTCGGGAAAGGGCGAAATGTTTCCACCAAGCCGTTCGCGTCTAGTTGGCCGACGCCGTATCGCCAATGTCTTTGCGGGGCAAAGGGAGGCACGACCGGGGCAGCTTCGGCGGCGAGGAAGCGGCTGGCCATCGCCAGCTCGTTCTTGCTGGGCGCTCGCATCAACACTTGTTGGAATAACGCGTTGGCGAACTGACGATTATCTTTGGCGTCAGACTTCAGGCGAGCTTCGATCGTCTCTACGGTCGCTCGGGCAGCTCGTTGCACAAACAAGTTGTTCATCAGGAACAATGCCTGCTGGGGAACCGTGGTGAAATACCTTTGCGGAGAATGGGCATCGGGGCTGGCAAAGTCAAACGCGCGAAACACGCCAGGCAGTTGTTGGCGGTCGACGAATGCGTAAACGGTGCGGCGTGGTGGAGTGGGATCATTGAGGATTGGCTGCGGTGGCCCAGCGAAACGTCGCTCCAGGCTGCCGCTGACCAGCAGTATCGAATCACGCAATGACTCGAAATCCAATCGTCGGCGGTTGCCCCGTGCCAACAAACGATTGTCGGGATCACGCTCTTGGGCGAGGGCCGAGGTGGTGGCCGCTTGGCGATAGGTCTTGGTCAGCACGATGCGACGAATCAGTTGTTTGGTGCTCCAGCCTTCGCGCTGAAACTGCACCGCTAAATCGTCGAGAATCTGCGGGTACTCGCCGGCTGTCGTGCGCACGCCAAAGTCGCTGGGGGAATCGATTAACGGCTTACCGAGCAGGTGGCTCCAGACGCGGTTGACATAGACGCGAGCGGTTAGAGGATTGTCGACTGAGGCAATTTTTTCGGCCAACTCACGCCGTCCGCTGCCTTGGGTAAAGCGTTGGGGCTGCTCGCTTTCGAGGACGCTGATAAAACGTCGCGGGGCGGGCGGGCCTTGATTACCCGCCTGGCCACGCACGAAGACCTTTACGTCGTGCGGATTGTCCACATCGGTAACGCGCAGCGGCCAAGCGCTGTCCTCAGCTTCGTTGTGCTGGCTGCTGTTGAAAATGCCATATAACGCGTAATAGTCGGTGGTGGGCACGGGATCAAATTTGTGATCATGACAACGCGCGCAAGCAACGGTGATCCCCAACAATCCTCGCGTCACCACGTCGATCTGATCGTCCAATGTATCATGGCGAGAGAGATACCGGCGGCCGACGGTGATGAAGCCCATTGCATCTGAATGTCCTCCCACGCCCTGGGGATCAAAGCTGTCGGCTGCCAACTGATAGCGAATCATGGCATCGTAAGGAAGGTCATCATTATAACTGCGAATCAACCAATCACGGTAGCGTTCACTCCCGCGAATGCGTCGGTCCTGGCCTCCCAATGCGTAGCCAACCGTATCGGCATAACGGGCCACATCCATCCAGTGTCGTCCCCAACGTTGACCAAACTCCGGAGTTGCCAACAGTTGGTCGACTAAGCGTTGGTAGGCATCGGGTCGGTCGCTGGATAAATATTGAGCGGCTAATTCAGTCTCCGGAGGCAAACCGGTTAAATCGTAGGAAAGTCGCCGCAGCAACGTTTCGGCAGAGGCTTCCGCAGCGGGGCTGATGCCGGGTTCCTTAGTCACTCGATTGAGCACCACGGCATCGATCAAATCGCGAGCCGCCGGTCGCACCTCAGGGACTGGCGCGGCCGAGCGGGGAGCCTGAAACGCCCAGTGGTCGCGTGGGTCGATCGAAGGTTCGCTGGTTGCCGGTGGACCATCGCTGGGACCAAGGCGGGGATCATAGGCTCCCGCTGCTACCCACTTTCTCAGTAACTCAATTTTGTCGGCTGGCAACTTTTGAGCGGGTGGCATTTCTAAATCGCTGTCCGTGTAAGTCACGGCGCGGATCAACAAACTTTTGTCCAGCTGACCAGGCACAACCGCCGGGCCGCGCGTGCCGCCACGGAGCAGCGCGGCGCGATCATCAACACGCAGTTCACCCGAAGAGTCACCTGATTCCAACGAGTGACATTCGTAGCAGTGTTGAATCAACAGCGGGCGAATATGCGTCTCAAAGAATACTTCTTGCTCGCCTCGTTCGTTGGGCTGGGAAGTTTGACCCGACGCCACCTGCGCTGGTGTCCCGGCTTCAGCCGGCCTGTCCCCCTGGGAAGCCTGACCCGAAGCCACACAAGTCAGACAAAGTTGCAACAGTCCAAGCAATCCAATCGTAAGAAAGCGAAACAGAGCACTGACGATAGGCGACCGTTTCGAGAGGATCGGGGCTGAGATAATGGTGGTGCTTTGTACCAACGGACGGGTCCGGGGAAATGGAGATCGCATTCACGGAAAAAGTTAGGTGGGGGACAATGCTCGCGATTCGCTGCCTCGATCGCTGATCATTTCCAGTCCCATTCTACTAAGATTCCGCCAGAAAACCAATCAGCCGCACTTCCCCCAGCTACCGCACGTGCTAGATCCATGGGCGAGGTTAGAGTCCCGTCAAAGTTGCTGTTCCAAGTCCGCTTCCAATAAACTGAGCGATGTGGGATGCGATCGGACCTGCACCGCAGCCGGCAAGGATCGCGAATAACAGGCAAGAAAAATGTGCAAGCCGATTCATGGTGGTCCCCCAACGGTAATCGTGCGATCGAAGGTTGCAAATTATTCGGTAAAGTCAATCCAGGCCGCTCCCGCTCCGTCAGCGGAAAGTTCGGTGCAGTTTCCGAGCTTTAGTGGCCCAATACGCTCCGCACCTGACTTCGTTTCGAAACCGATCGATGCTACTTTGGCCGCTCGTCCCGCGGGGAGAAGCGAAAGCAGAAGTCGGAATTCTGGGCCACGCACAATCCAAGTACGCGAATCAAACTCAGTGGTGTTCCAGCCTAGCTTCTCAAGCTCAGCCCGCATGCCAATGGCAGCGTCGCGCGGTACCGATAGGGTCAAGCTGGTGACATTTCGCATCAGCTTGCTCTCGGCATCGTCTTGCTCAACTCGCTCAACAGATTCTTGCCTCGGTGCACTTTCGTTGGCTACTTGCTGCGCAGTTTTTGCTCCCGATTCCCGGTGCGGCAAAATTGAAGGAACGTCGTCGACTCGAAGTGCGTTGCTAGATTCCATTGTTATCATCCGCGCAGAGGGCTCCGCGTCCCCTGCCCTCTCGACAAACCAACTCACTGCAAAACTTCCAATCGGATGAGCCTGTTTGTTTCCGGGGCTGAGAAACTGCAGGTAGTTGTCTCGTCCTTGAAGTAGGAGCACTGAGTCCTGGTTGTTGACAGCTGCGGACGTTGGGGAGTTGCCGACGCTCGTCGCCAATTGATTTTGGACAAATTCCGATTCGAGGAGCGCGTCAAATTCAGCTTGACTTACGACCAAAGACAGATGGCTGAAAGCGGCTTTCGGCAAGCTTATTTCGGGATTCTCCCAAGATGCTATTTCAGCTTCCAGTTCCGCATCGGTCATTACGGAAAGTTTGGCGAGGAGGTGATCGGGATGGCAGGCTCCACGGCCATCGTCCATCCAATCTCTTAAGAATTCGGCGGCTTGTTCTGGGGAGGGCTGATCCTCGTTGCGCAAGCGACGGTGTTCGGCGAAGAGCGGCGCGGCGTCGCGCCGCAAGCGGATATCTTCCGGTTGTGGTTGGCTGAGCTTGGGAACCGCGTAGACGAAACGCCCCGTGCGACTCCCACGGGTTGGGATCTGCCGGAAGTCGCGTTCGATAAACTCTCCGGTCGCCCGCTGGTGCATGCCAGCCTCGACAAAGAAGTCGATCGCATGTTGCGGATAACCAAATACCAAACCCAAGCCTCGCCAGCGATCATCCGGCTCTCGGCACCGTTCGAGCATCAACATCACTTCTCCTGGCGGAGTATCTACGGTGATCCCCAGGCGAGTGAAGAATGCGTGTTGGGCTTCGATGAGCTTCCGCAGGCTGGGCAGATGAACGACGTAAGCCGAGGCGTAACGTTGGCCGTTTTGCACCGCCCCGTACAACAAGACATCAGCGAAAAATAACTCGGGAATGTTCCAAGGAGCAAGTGCCGCGCGGACCCGTTTGATTTCGGATAGGTCACCGCCCTTTGCCGACTCGTTTGTAGCGGCCGACTCATTTGGCTCCGCAGACCCGTCAACCGCATAGTAGCCTCGCCAGAAACCCTCGGAAACTGGCTTGAGTTGCCCGACCAGGGTGTAAAAGGCTTCTCCATCGAGAGCCTTGGCCAGCAGTTGTTGCGAGAGTGCCCGCGTTTCCTCCGGCAACGCTTCGATGGCGAAGAATTTTGACCTGGGAATCGCCTCGGCGTGCGACGGGATTGCGATGGCGTGAGCCGCGGAGCTGGCTTCTTGTGCTGGCGCGGCTTGTTCGCTACGGCAAACGACGGCGAATACCGCCAAGCAGGTCAGCAGCAGGCGGAGGGGCGTTCTTGGCAGGAGATTCATGGGGTTCCGGGGGAGCTGTCAAAGTGAGCCGTGGAATGATGCGTTATTCACTCGGTTCCAAGTTAATCGCCAGCAGTTTGGTAATCAGAGTTGATTGCTCCGCATTTGCTGGTCGACGAATTTTATCCGCTGTCGGCAAATAGTGTCGCAAATTGATCGTGGTCACACCGTGCATTTGCAACCGCTCGCGAAACATGGCCGTGTCCAATGACTCGCGAGAATCATCGAACACGAAATGGGTGGCATGCCGCAGGGCTAATGCTCGCCTGTTGATCGCTTCCTGCGGTTCTCCTTCGTGTTGCTTGAGAATAGTGCTGCGAACCCCCGGAAACGCCGCCGCCAGGGTGTCGGCCGTCTGCTTGTCAGGGACCACAATTAGCAGCCGATTCGGCTCGGCAGCAAAGCAAAGGGGGGCGAGTAATAACCAACTTGTGCACGCCAAAAGAACCGTTCGCAACATTTCATTTCCTCCCGAGAGCCAATTCGAAACGCACCTGCGTCTGCACTACGATTGCATCTGCGGTCGAGTTCGATTAAAATTTGGTTTTTCCAAGTCACTTTTTCAGACCGATCGTTCCTGTGCCGCAGCGCGCGAGGTTCCGTGATGACCGACCATGACGAATCGCTGGAGTCGGTAAAGCAAGCGATCCGGGGTGCTGGACTGCGGGTTACGCCAGCCCGCATTGCCATCCTGCAACTGCTGCGTTTAGCCTTTTCGCCGCAAACCCATGCCGATGTCGCTGAAAGATTGGCGGCGATTGGGGTGGATAGCGCGACGGTGTTTCGCAATTTGAACGTGATGACTCGCAAGGGATTGCTGCGGCGGGCCGAATTGGGAGACCATGTGTGGCGATTTGAGATCGTCGACAGCGAAGCTGGCCGTGTCGCCGCGCACCCCCATTTTCTGTGTGTCGATTGCGGCGACGTCACTTGTCTGGACGATGTCGAATTGACCGCCGAGAGTCGACTCGAGACCGAGCGGGTGGGAGAAGTGACCGAAATTTTGGTCCGCGGCCATTGCAACAGCTGCCGTGTTGCCTGTTGACGGCTGCGATTTAACCAGTTGCCATGCGGCAAAACTGGTGACTTCGTATCAACTCTGCTTAGCTTCTTTGTTTGCTTTGCGTCTGAGCACCCAAGCGGGCAGGACGTCGCTCAGTTTGAGGCCCGCGGCGACCAATGCCTGGTTCCAGTCGCCAGCAAACAGTTTTTGGCCAGCGACCAGCAGGGCGTTATCGATGACGTCGGGGTTGCCGCGGGTGAGCGCGCGGTGAGTCAGCGGCAACTTGGCTTTGTGACGCCTTTGAATTTCCTGAATGACTTCCTCTTGCGTCGTATAAGTCCGATAGTTGCGATGCTTCATTGCGTCATAGTCTTGTTGTTTGCGAGCGACTTGGCCATAGTCGATGCCAGCGGCGTTGATTGCTTCTTCCCAGCCACCAAATACTTTGCGTGCCGCGTACAACAGGGGGGCGTCGGGATGATCGCCGTGAGTGAGTCCACGAGCGTTCAGCGGTTGGGACCTGCGGTGGCGGGCTTGGATGGCGTCGATGATCTCCTGAGCCTCAGTGTATTTTCGTTGTGGGTTGAGGTTTTTTTGGTTGTAGGCTGTGGTGTCAAAGCCAGCGCCGCGGACGGCTGCTTGCCAATTGCCGAAATAGCCGATCGCCATGCAATACAACTGTTTGTCAACTTCTTCGCGAGTCATTTCACGTTTGGCTAATACTTGCCCCGCGCGGGAACGCCGTTTTAGCTCGGCGATGACCTTGGTTTTTGTGGAAAAAGGAGTCTCCGCTGCTTGCTTGGTATGTTGCGATTTCCCCCCCGCTTCCTTGACCGCTTTTCGCCAACTGCCAAACAGCTCAAACGCCTTTTTCCAGAGCGGAACATCCGATCGGCTGCCGAAATAGAGATCGACTGGGGAAAGGCTGAAATGGTGCTCGATCCGTTCTGAAATAGCAGTTAGCACATCGCTGGCCGTTTCATAAGTAATGCGTCTCACCCGCTTTTCCTGAGGTACTTTGGCGGCATCCAGGGCGGCTTCCCAATTCCCAAACAAGTGGGCACCGGCGTTGGTTAATTGATTGCCTTGCGGCAGCAGGCAGACGGTTGTGTGGGAGAGGTCGTCTGTGGTGTCTCGCAGTCGTTGGATTTCGGCGATTACGTCTTGTTTGCTGAGGAATGGATGGCCGCCGAAGATTGGTTTTCCCAGATCGACACCGGCAGCCAGCAGAGCGGCTCGCCAATTACCGTATTGTCGCAATCCCCAAATAAACAAACGGGGACGACGGTGCCACTCGTCAAATTCCAGCATCAGCACGCCTTGTGTGCAGTTGCGTCCTGCCCGTTCGCGATCATCGAGCCATTGCCGGAGGTCCGCTAGCGTGTAATCATCGTCGCGGACCAAGCCTCGGTATTCCGCCGGATCGAGTCCGATAAGCCGCAGTGAATCGTCCCAATCAATGCCCAGATAGTTGCGAGCGGCGGCGATCAAGCTGACATCAATCTGCGTCATGGTATCAACATCCATCCAGAAACCTTCCTGGGCATAGGTGTTGATCCGATCCAGCACATACTCGCGAGTGTAGATCGGTTCCCAGTGCGGCAAAAATTCGGGATGCGGTTTCACCCGCAGACTTCCCGTCATTTGCTCCCGACGCTGTTCGCTGACTAATTCCGCGTGCGGGTATGTTTCGCGATAGTCCTCAGGCTGGATCTCGTGTATTCCGATCAGGTGGGAGCTGAGTTGCTGGAAGTGTTCACCACAAATTTTGCATTCCACCGTTTGCAAGACTTCAACGCGAATTTTATCGTAGTCAATGCCCGCGTCTTCAAGTGCCGATTTCCAGCCCCAAAATGGTGTTTCCTGATACACCGCCTCGACCAATTTGGGATCGTCACGTTTGACAGCGCTGATATTCAACGGCATGCGGTGTAGATAGCGTTCTCTTAGCTTGCGAATAATATACTGACGATTCATGTCTGACGGCTCAGGTGCTCAATGCGATGCCACATTCCAAAATTTGCTTGTCGTCGATTATAGAGACTGGGCCAATTTGCGACCAGCAGCAGAGGTTCACCAGTCGCTTTGCAGCCGCAAGCGAATCACGTGTCAACAGGCGACTCGCTCAGCAGATATTTCGAATACGCTTTGTGTTCTGATCCCAACCCGCCGGCTTGAGCGGTTCGACTATACTCGGTGTCGGCTTCATCATTTATCCACCCACCAGGATGCACATGTTCGGCACCAAAATGAACTCGCCAGTCGTAGTGCAAAATGTGCAGAGCTGGCCAGGGGATTTGAAGTTGGGCAGCTCCATGCACGTTGTTGCTCGCCTGATCGTACCACTCTGGTTAGTGACCTGTCTTTTCTCAATCGTTTCGCTGGCCGACGAGCTACCGTTGCCGTTGCAACCTCGTTATCTCAATCAAATTGAGTTTAACGCCTTGGAGAATGGCGAGTACCATGTGCGGACAATGGGGAGCGATCCTTACATTGAATTTGATCTTCCCCGCGTGCTGGGTGCGGCCGAGATGCCGGTTCTCAGTTTTGAGTACTTCAGCAGCGATGGCATCCAGTCGCTGGAAGTTCGCTTGCGGCGTTCACGGGGTGCCTGGGTGGGGCCGATCGATGCCGGCTCATTGACCCGTGCCGAGGGCTGGATCGAAGGAACCTTGCCCCTGCTGGAAGAGGGCCGCACGCTTTGGCAAACGGGCACAGCCGAGATCTTGCGGATTGATTTTGGTATGGAAGCTGGCAAGACGCTGAAGCTGCGAAGTGTGAGAGTCCGCAGCTACACAGAGCAAGAACTGCGGGACATCGAAGTGGCCGAGGAGCGTCGCCAAGTGAAGTTACAGATGGCCGAGCAATGGAGACAGTATTTGGCTCCCGAGGCTTTTGTGGCTACCATCGACGCGGTCACCGTGACGGCCGAGCAGATTCAGATTCGCGGGTCTATTCACGATGATATTTTCGCGGACTACGCGGGCCAGCTTCATTTGACCGAAGTCCTGCCTCATGAAGTATCGGTCGCCGCTGAAAACCGTCCCAGCGTTGCAGAGCTGGTGCTGGATGGCGACGCGGACGCGGTATCTCAAGCAAATGAAGTTCTTAAGAATCACGTTTTTGAAGTCGAAGTGGAGCGGTACGTGGACGGCTACGACCGTCTGCTCAGCCGTTGGCAAGTTGTCGTGCAAGACGACGGGCAAGACAGTCAGGCAGGGCCAGGAAAGTCGTTGAGTGCGGCAACCTACGCGACTCACCTCGACTTGCCACGTGATGCGGAATTGCCGCCCCCGGCGGAACTTCGCAATGCCAAAGGACTGGGAGGCGTGTCGCCCGTGTTTGGGTTAGCTGAATTGAGTGAGCTGGGTGTGCGGCACATTACTTTGAATGTCGTGGTGACAAATCTGATTGAGCCGGTCGAGTTGCCGGGGGCTGAGTCGTTTGAGTTTGGCGGCAAACGTTGGTGGGTACGACCTGGGAGGCTGGCGCACGTCGATCAGGCAGCCAAGTATGCGAGCGAGCATGGAATCACGGCGGCGGCAATCATTCTCTTGCCTCAGCGGGCCAACGATATTTTGGTGCATCCCGAGAGTCGCTCCAGTGGCATCTATGCAATGCCCAATTTGACGAACGCCGAGGCGACTGAAAAGTACGCCGCCGTGATGCATATGTTGGCGCGCCGTTATGCGGGTAATGCTCACGGCAGGATTGACCATTGGATTATGCACAATGAGGTCGACTTTGGCTGGGTGTGGACGAACATGGGTGAGCAACCGTTGGCCATGTTTATGGATCACTACGTGCGGTCGATGAGGATCGCCGATTTGCAGGCTCGTCAGTTCAATCCATTTGCCAAAGTATTTATCTCCTTAACGCATCACTGGAATGCCCCTGAAGACCCGCGTTGGCGTACTTATCCGCCACGCAAACTGCTCGACCATCTCAGCCGACTCGGCGCAGTGGAAGGGGACTTCGATTGGGGAGTTGCCTACCATCCGTATCCGCAGAACTTGTTTGAGCCAAGAACTTGGTTGGACAGCCGCGTGAGCAATGATTTTGAAACCCCACTGATCACGATGAAGAACCTGGGCGTGCTCAAACGTTATCTGCAACAGGAACGCTTTTTGGATGGCGCAGGGAAGATGCGGAGCGTATTGCTGAGCGAGCAGGGTTATCACACACCCGATTATGAACAACCAGCTCAGCGACTGCAGGGTGCAGCCCTGTTGTACACTTGGGATCGTCTTCGCGAAACCGATTTCGTGTTGGCGTATGATTATCATCGCTGGGTCGACGCCGCCGAGGAGGGTGGGCTGCTGTTGGGGTTGAGAACGGTGTCTTCAGCGGGAAAAATCGCCGGTGAGAAAAAGCTGGGCTGGGAAGTCTATCGCGACATCAACACGACAGCGGAAAGTCGCTGGCGTGAGGAGCTGGAAGCTTTATATCGAGACGAGTAGGGACGTCGGTTCAAGCTAGCGTCCGGTTCCTCGAAACCTTGAGCTAACGTTCAACGGCTGACATGACCGAAAGGCTTATGTCGAGGTGCCTAATGTGGAAGGTTCGTCGTAGCGGCGCCAGAGGTTCAGGCGACGGCACGCAGGTTGGCTTCGACGACTCTGCCGTTCTCCAGCCGCACCGCGTAGTCCGCTTTTTGAGCGATCAAGTCATCGTGAGTGACCATCGCGATCGTCAGGCCTTCCTGACGATTGAGTTCCAGCAGCAGGCTGAGGATTTCCTGACCGGTGTGCGTGTCGAGATTGCCGGTCGGTTCGTCAGCCAGCAGAATTTGCGGATCGTACATCAGCGCGCGGGCGATGGCGGTGCGCTGGATCTCTCCGCCGCTGAGCTCTGACGGCTTGTGACTGAGTCGATGGCCCAGTCCGACGCGTTCGAGCAACGCGGCGGCCCGCGCCTTGAGTTGTTTACGAGCTGACCAATAAGACCACAGAGAGCGGCTGATCATCACCGGAGTTAACACGTTTTCTAACGCCGTGAGCTCGGGCAGCAGATGATAAAACTGGAAGATGATGCCAATTTCACGGTTGCGATATGTGTCGCGACGTTGCCGTGAGGCGTTATCGATTCGCGTCTCGCCAAAGTGAACTTGGCCCGCATCGGGAACGTCGAGCGAGGCGAGGAGGTGCATCAGGGTGCTCTTGCCTGATCCACTCCGGCCCACGATGGCGGTGACTTTGCCCGGTTGGAGTTCAAAATCGACTCCCCGCAGCACGGGCACTTCCAAACGATCTTTACGATAGCTCTTCACCAGCCCAGTGGCTTTCAGCACTGGGGTTTGAGATTGGCTTGTGGGCATAAGGAATGTCGCTGGTGGGAATGGGAGGTGCAAGGAGGAGGTGAACCAAGACCCGATTATTCAAAGCGAAGTGCTTGAACGGGATGCATGCGAGCGGCTCGATAAGCCGGCAAGACGCTGGCCATCGTGGCGATGAACACGGCGCCGGCCATCACCCAGCAAAGTGTGATGGGGTCGATGATCGTGGGAATTTCATTGAAGTAATAAATGGTTGGATCAAAGACTTCTTGGCCGGTAATCTTTTCGATCACTCCGGCGATCTCATTAATGTTAATGACAAACAGAATACCACCGACCAATCCGACGCCCGAACCGACCACACCCAATAGCAAGCCATAGCTGAGGAAAATACTCATCACACCCCCACCTGAGGCTCCCAAGGCTTTGAGCGTACCGATGTCGCGAGTCTTTTCGACAACAATCATGAAGAAGGTGGCGAGGATACCAAAGCCGGCCACGGCAATGATCAAAAACAGGAGAATATTGAGAATCATCGTTTCCAGTTGGACGGCGGCCAGCAGAGGCCCTTGCATGTCCATCCAGGTTTGAATTTGATAGGCGAATTGATCGGGAGGGAATCGCTGGCGAAGTGCGTCACGGACCGCGTTGAGGTTCGCCCCTTCCACGAGTTTGATTTGAATGGTCGTCACGCTCCCCTGGTTGGTCAAGGGATCAATCATGCCGCGAAACTCTTGCAAGTCTTCGAGCCGGACGAAGGCGAACGAGGAATCATATTCGCTCATCCCACTCTCGTATAAATCGACCACGGTAAACTTTTGGTCGACCACTTCGGTGGAGTCGCCCGCGTTGGGGAACATCAATTGTACGTCGTCTCCGGGGAGACGATAAAAGTGGTCTTGGATTTCGTTTTGCTGATTTCTGAGGCGGACGCTGCAAGTTGAAATCCCCAGCACGATACCTGGATAGGTATCTTTGGCCGGATCGAATTGTTGGCGCTCATCGGCAGCAAAATAATTAAAATCGGGACCCAGGCTGGCCGCATCGACTTCCGTGTCGGAAGTGGCATCCGTCGCCGGAGTTTGCTGTGCTTTTAGTTCGGCCATCGCGATTTCCACTCGCAACCGTTCCACTTCCATCGCTTTCTCATAGGCGGCTCGGTTGCGACGATAGTCCCAACCGGCGTTTGGAAAGCCCTCGCGATCAGGAGCGTATCCGCCATTTCGTAATTGAAAGTCAACGTGTTGGCGATTTTCGGGATGGAGTAAATACTTGCCGAAATCGCTGACCTTGTCGTATGACTCCGCGTCGATGCCGACGAGGTTCACTTGACGCGTAAACATTTGGCCGTTGAAGCGAAACCCCATCATGGCCGGCACATGGACCGAGATCGAAGTGCCCGCCAAGTCGTCACCGACGATGCGTTCGATTTCTTTGAGGTGCTCATGCGGGTTGGGAATCCCGCGGGCGGCGTGACTTTCGATCATGATGTCGGAAGCCAAACCGTGCAGTCGGTGATGCATTTCAGCGGAGAAACCAGCCATCACGCTGTTGACCACGATCAAGGTGCCCACGCCCAGCGTAACACTGATGATGGAAGCAAGGGCGATATAGCGTGTTCGTAGATAACGCAGACACAACAACCAACGATACATAGGGCGTCTCCGACGCGATGCTGGCTCAAGCCATCCTGGGAAATGTCGACTCTGCGAGGGAGCTTAATGCCCCGCGTGTAGCGGAGTAAAGAGCGAATGAAAAAGCCGGCCACATCCCTGACAGCAGGGATGTGGCCGGCTCATCACAGCAGAAGTTCCCTCTTCCTTATTCTGCACCCAGCTTCCGTGCTGGGTGATACGCCGATCGGCTCGCCGTCCATAGCGAGTGCCAGAAGCGGATTGCGCCGCCTCCTGATACGTAGACTCCGTCCCACGCCTTTCGGCAAATAATGCGGGGCATCCATGCCCCTAAGCTAAGCTCGTCATCCTGACTCGCCAATACTGCTTTGGACTCTCAAGTCTTCATGCTGCTAGTAGCAAGATTAAGCGACCAGACGCAAGTCACCTTGCATGCGGGCCGTCACACCTTCGACAAATTCTTCAAACAATCGACAATCGAGCGCCGATGCGGCGTCCGATTCGGGGTGGAACTGCGTGCCGATGGCAAACCAGTCCATCATCTCGCTCTCAATCGCTTCGATCACGCCATCGGGACAGCGAGCTGTCACGCGGAAGCCAGGGGCGACTTCATCAATCGCCATGTGGTGGCGGCTGTTCACGCGAATTTCACCTTCGCCATAGACACGGCCCACCAATGAGTCGCGAACGACGTCCAAGGTGTGACGGTGGCTGGCGTCCTGCAAGTCGCGGTGAGGCACCGAACTGGGCAGGTCTTCACGTAAGTCGAGGAACAAATTGCCCCCTTCGTTAACGTTCATTAGTTGCAATCCCGCTCCGATCCCAAAGACTGGTAATCGCCGTTCGGAGATCTCAGCCATCAACATGCGATCAAAAGCTTCCCGCAAGGGGTCCATCAAACGGATGCTTGAGTGCAGCATGTAACCATCGTTACGTGGATCGAGGTCAGCACCCCCGACCAACACAAAGCCATGCAGTTGCTCCAGTACTGACTGAATGGAATCCAGCTCCTTCAGCGGTGGAATGATCACGGGAATCGCTCCCGCAGCTTCCACGGCTTGGAAGTAACCGGCCGCCTGATACAGGTAGGCCGGTGTTTGACCCGATTTGGATCGAAAGTCTGCGTTCAGGCCAATCAGTGGCTTGCAACTCATTCGAATTTCCCTCTCAGAATGATCGCTTAGTGGAACGAAAAGGTTGTCGATCCCGACAACCGGCTACCCAGTGAATCTCGCAAAGCAGTGAAACGTTTGCCAAATGATTGGCGACCCCCGCCGGATTTCAGCCTCTGTGGGTCGGCTCGGCTCTGGTTTGGTGTTGCTTCGTTGGTCCCACCGGAACCTCGTGTAAAAAGCTCATCCCGACGTGAGATGAGTGATCGATGGGCCAAACCTTAACGGCGGATTTCAAAACCGCAACGATTTACTGCTATTTACTCGAAATTCGATTTGCTAGCACAGCATCTTGCGTTTGCCGCCACACGGAGGCGTACCGATATGGTTGTTTTCGTGTACAAACGGACAAAATTGGTTGTCGTCAAGCTGCACAAGGGGGCGATATCCAACGTTATTTAATGGCTAATTGATCACTGTCCAGGTGTGCTCTGCACCGCTCACGCTTGCGGAGATCTCGTCTTTTGCGAACTGAGAACGGTTCACAAAGCAGTTGCTGAGAAAAAAAAAAGATCGCTTAACGCCGCGATCAAAGCCGCTATTAGAGAAGGGCCGATTTCGCACTTCGTCCCTACCGATAGCGGCTGTTGGCGGGTAAGTTGAAACGCTTTCTGGCCCCTTGGCAGCTACATTTCTTCAGCACTTATCTTCAGCTTTTAACTTCAAGGACCCCAACGTTTTGCGTTTCCAACATGTTTGCCTGGCAGCGATGGGAGTTTGTTTGCCGACGGAAGTCTGGACTAGCGACGGAATTGAACAGCGGCTCGAGCCGCTCTACCAGCGTCTCAAGTTACCGGCCGGTCGCTTGGCTTTGATGAGCGGGATTGAGCAACGGCGAGTTTGGCCAGCCGGCACGCTGCCGAGCGGTCCAAGTGTCCGCAGCGGGGAGGCGGCGCTGGCTGCCGCCGGGCTGCCGCGCGAGCAGATTGGCTGCTTGATCCACGCTAGCGTGTGTCGTGATTTTCTCGAGCCGGCGACCGCTTCGCGGGTCCATCATCTGCTCGGGCTGCCGGAAAACTGCTGGATTTATGACGTCTCCAACGCTTGCCTCGGCGTGCTCAACGGGGCCGTGCAGATTGCCAGTTTGATTGAAGCTGGCGTGATCGCCGCCGGGATCGTCGTGGGCACCGAAAATAGTCGACCACTGCTGGAACAGACGATTGCTTATCTCAATGGAAATCAGGCACTCACGCGGCAAAGCGTCAAGCCGGCCTTTGCTTCACTGACGATCGGTTCGGGCAGCTGTGCTTGGTTGCTGGCCCACCGCGATCTGGCTCCGCAGGCGATGCGACTCGATTGCGCCACGGCGATCGCTCGAACGGCTCATCACGACCTGTGTCTCAGCAACGAAGACACCGCTGGTGCCGAAATGGCTCCGCTGATGGATACCGATAGCGAGAAGTTGATGGCAGCCGGGGTGGCTGCGGGAGTCGATAATTTCGCCGCTTTGCTGAGCGAATCCGGGTTGCAACGCCAAGCGATCGATCATTCGGTCTGCCATCAAGTCGGCTCGCGTCACCGTCAGACAATGCTCGATGCGATGGGATTGCCGGTCGACCGCGATGTCGTCTGCTATCCGTGGCTCGGTAACACCGGCTCCGTGGCGTTGCCCCTAACGTTGGCAATTGCCGCGCATTATGGCCACTTCCAGCCCGCCTCGCGATTGGGATTGTTCGGAATCGGCTCGGGCATCAACAGCGTGATGATGGCTGCAACTTGGGGTGACACGCCAGTCGGCGGTAATCTGCCCGACCAGCAGCCGCTGGTTGCCGGCGAGTGAACCAGTTGCGAAGATTTCGCTCGAAAAAAATCTCGAGCGGGAAAAAGCAGACAATTTGACTGAATTCGCTCAAGAAATGACAACTTTCGATCATCTCCTGACAGATATTTGCTAGCAATCGCCGGGAAGCGGGCACCGTCGGCGGAAAAATGCCGCCGGAAACTTACAGCGGTGCGGGTAAATCCCGCTTATCGAACGCTCTGATGGCTATCGCGTAGGCCACGAGTCCGAGGCCAACCAGCATCAACGTCAGGGCCAACGGGCCCAACCAGGTGTCAGGTTCCACCGGCGTCACGCTCCAGGCGGCTGCCTGGCCCGATTCGAGGGCCGCTTTGGCGATCGGCTGCGGTCGGTAGAGGTCGAAAAAAGTGAAGTGCATCAGCCAATTTAGTCGCTCGGCCGCTTTTCCCAGCCCAAACATCACGATTTGCAAGATGTAAATGGTGATCACGATACCCACAGTTCGCCAACGATAGCGGTCCATCGCGCTGACCATCGTACTCAACCCCAAGATGAAAAAGCCGAAGGCAAACAGATTGAGGGTGCTGGCGATAAAGACGGAGCAGTCGATTTCATCCCGCATGGCGATTTCGATTTTGTCCGGTTCGCCGGTCGCCAGCGGCAAGCTCCAATTCAAGAACGGCACGCGAATTTGAGGTGGCGGCACCGTTTCTTCAACCGTGGTCAATTGCACCCCGACCCAAATTCCCAACCAGACCAGCAGCGTCAACATCGCCAGCCCGCTGGCGCTGACCACCGCATGCGTCATCAGCAATCGCACGCGGCTGATCGGTTGGGCCAAGATCATTTCCATGGTGCCGCGATTCAGTTCGCCACTGACCACGTCGGACCCTCGCGAGATCGCCCAGACGACAACGCAAAAGATCACAACCGGTTCGTCAAAGGTCATGCCGACGCGACCGGTGTAGGTGAACAATTGATCGAATCCGATGGGAGCAAAGCGTTCGTAATCGCGGAATTGATCCAAAATGACTTTGAAACGCCCCATGTCGATCAAGCTGACTACCCACACGCGGACCCAGCTGAAAGCAAACAGCGTCGCTCCGCAGCCCAGCCACAGCAAAGCGGCTTGGCCCACATACGTTTTTGCCAATCTACCGCTAATCATACTACTTCCTCTGCTGGTGCCGGACTTAGCGTGGGGTGTTGAGCATCTCCCCGGTGCACACTGTCGTAGACGGTGCGCAGCCTCACCGGTTCAACTCTTAAATCGACGATCGGATGTTCGAGCAGCCACCGCATTACGGGAGCCAAGTCGCCGGAAACATCCAGCAAGAATCGGCCGCTGCCGAGAAACTCCAACCGCACCTGCTCGGCGTCAAAAAATTCTGCCAGCTCAAAGGGTTCGTCGCAAATGCCGCGAACGAGGTGGCGATCACGCAGTTCGCTGATTTGTTGAAAGCGGACCAACAGCCCGCGACGTAGGAAAGCGGCCGAATCGCAAACCTCCTCAATTTCGGAAAGTACGTGGGACGAAAAGATCACCGTGCGACCTTCCTGTTTGGCTTCAGCAACCATCTTGAGGACTTCGCCGCGAACGGTGGGGTCCAAATTTGCGGTCGGTTCGTCCAGAATCACGACGGGTGAATGAGGAGCCAGCACGGCCGCCAGGGCCAGCTTTTGCCGCATTCCGGTCGACATAAAAGCGACTCTTCGACGCAAATCCAGTTCGAGCCGCTCGGCGATCGCGAGACTTCGCTGAAAATCGCCGGTCGGTTGCATGGCGGCAAAAAATTCCAGCAGCGATCGCGATTTCATGTGGCGGGGTAACCGCGCGTCGCCCGGCAAATACGATACGTGTCGCCGCACCGCCACCGAATCTCGGCAGATATCCAGCTCGCCAACGCGTCCGCTGCCGCTGGTCGGGCGGATAAACCCTAGCAACATCCGCACGAGCGTCGTTTTTCCGGCTCCATTCGGTCCCAGAAGTCCGAACACGGAACCGGCCGAGACTGTCACGTCACAGTCGCGCAACGCATAAAAATCACCAAATCGCTTGCTCAACCCGCTGGTCGTTACTGGCAACATTCGCTCAAAATTACCCTGGCATGAGTGCTTCGCGCTAAACACGGTGGTTCGCTTTCCGGTTGCCGCTCGCAGGTAGGTTTGCGAGCGGCAAATCGACCGGTTGGCGAGATCGCATCGCCTGGAGGATACTAGTTGTCGTGATAACCGACAGCGAGCGAATCCCCAACGGCACATTGTCGAGCCTTGTCCAGGCCCGAAAAGGGGCTGGCCGGCTAACTCGACGAAAAACCTCCTGCTTTCCCCGCAAATATTCGACCATCGGGCAACTCGCGGTGGTCGAACTCCCGTCCGTATCGTTTTCTATTGAACAGCAAAAATAAACATGCACATTCCCTCTGGTTTTCGCTTCGCTGGCGTTCGCTGTGGTATCAAAGCCTCGAAAAAATTGGATTTAGCGTTGGTCGTCGCTGATCGCCCCGGTCAGGCCGCCGGCGTCTACACCCAAAATCAGATTGTTGCCGCCCCGGTGCTGCTCTGCCGTCAGCGAACTCCGGGAGCCATTCGCGCGGTGGTTGTCAACAGCGGCAACGCGAACGCCTGTACGGGTCGTCAAGGGGAACGGGACGCGGCGCAGATGACTGAGTGGGTGGCGACCGCTGTGGGGTGCGATCCGCAGCAAGTGTTGGTGCTCAGCACCGGAGTGATTGGACATCCGTTGCCGATGGAAAAATTAGCGGCGGGTATCCCCCAAGCGGTCGCTGAATTGAAGCACGATGAGGCCGGGTTTCGCACCGCGGCCGAAGCGATTTTGACGACCGACGCCGGGCTCAAAGTTGGAGATCGCACTTTTTCTACACCCTCGGGTGATTCGTACTCAATCGCCGGCATGGCCAAGGGTGCCGGGATGATTGGTCCCAACATGGCCACTATGCTCGGTGTGCTGGTGACCGATTTTCCCTTGTCTGCCGCGGGTGCTCAGCACGTCCTCGCACGCGTCGCTGATCGCTCGTTCAATTGCATCAGCGTGGAAGGGCATACCAGCACCAACGATTCGCTCGTCTTGCTCAGCAGTAACCCACTGCCTTCAGCGACCGAAGCAGCAAACGCTACGGCGACCGGCGAGACTGACACAGCGGATTTGGAGTCGTTCGAGGGCGCGTTGGCGGAGCTGTGCATCGAATTGGCAAAGCAGATTCCAGCCGATGGCGAAGGGGCCACCCACTTGATCGAGTTGGCGATCACGGGAGCCCGCGACGATGCTTCCGCCGCCCGGATTGCCAAGACGATCGCCCAGAGTGCGTTGGTGAAAACAGCTGTGACCGGAGCGGACCCGAACTGGGGTCGCATCGTCTCGGCAGCCGGTTACGCCGGAGAGCCGCTGGAGACGGAGTGCATTGATTTGAAAATTCAGGGTACCCGAGTCTACGCCAGTGGCGCTCCGGTCCCCTTCGATGCCGCCACAGCCAGCGCGGCGATGCGCGACTCTTTTGAAGTCTTGTTAGAACTCAAGGTGGGGAACGGACCGGGAGCGGCTCGTTTTTGGACCAGCGATCTGACGGCTGACTACGTTCACTTTAACAGTGACTATACGACTTAACGCCTAACACCAAGAGCGTGGGTTACGGATTGATCGGCAAAGCGTCAGCAGTCCAGCGGCAACCGCAAACCGTCGTACGCCATCTCGATTCCGTCGGGGAGTGCCGCGTTGGTGGCGTGGTATTCCAGCTCGTGAGACGTGTGGGTAAGCAAAGTTAATTTGGGCTGCAGTTGCTGAGCAATCTCGACGGCTTGGTCGAGTGAAAAATGAGTGATGTGTTCCGCAAGTCGCAGCGCATCAATGATCAACACATCCAGGCCGCGGAGTAACTCCATACTTTCCGGTGGGATAAAGTTGGTATCGGTGCAGTAGGCAATGTTGCCGAAGCGAAATCCGAGGACCTCAAACCGCGGGCCGTGCTGCAAGCGAATCGGAATCACGGGAGTGCCCAAGACCTCGAACGGTGCCAGACCAATCTCTTTAAAGACTAATTGCGGTGTGGCTCCGGGGTGCGTTGGTGGCGGACCCTTGAAGGCATAATCGAACGAGTGCCGGATGCGACATTCGACCCGCGGTTCGCAGTACAGCGGTACCGGTTTTCCCAAGTAGAAGGGAAACAGCCGCAGGTCATCGAGCCCGAACAAATGGTCAGCGTGCTCATGGGTAAACAACACCGCATCGACGATGCCAATCCCTTCGCGGAGCAACTGCGTTCGCAGATCGGGGGGCGTATCGACCAACAAGTTACCCTCGGGCAAACCCAACACGATCGAACAGCGGGTCCGCGAGTTGCGAGGATCGGGGCTGCGACAAACGTCACAGCCGCAGCCCAACGCGGGCACCCCGACCGAAGTGCCGGTGCCGAGGAAGATCAGTTCGCCGCGAATATCAGCAGTGTGGACAGTTTTCATCGGCCCGCGTTCGGCCCGTTAGTTCGAACCCGCACCAGCTTCATGATCCGGCCTGAGACATTCCAGTCCTGGACATAGAGGTTGCCCTCCGCGTCCCAGAACGAACCGTGCGTGCCGCTAAAGACTCCCTCGATCCAGTCAGCTTGGGGAACATTAAAGTTGCCACGCTTGGCGGGATCCGGGTTGTGACCAAGCACCGCCATGATCGTGTTGCTCTTGTCTAAAATGACGAGCCGGCCATGCAAGTCGGGTACGGAGACATAGTCCCCTTGAATCGCCACCGAGGTCGGCATGCCCAGCCCGGTGATCACCTCTTCGATGAACTCACCATCCAGGCTGTAATGCAATAAGCGGCCTTTGGGTTGGTGATTGCGGTCGCAGATCAATAGCCTCGCCGGTTCGTAACGCGTATCGAGCGTCATTCCGTGAGCCGTATTGAATTGCTTCATGCCGTTGCCCTTCTCGCCAAAATGCGACAAATATTTTCCATTCTTATCAAACTTGAAAATATGATTGCTGGCGTAGCCGTTGGAGAGAAAGATATCACCATCCTCGGCCACCGTGATGGCGGTTGGGTTGAAACTTTTGAGCCCCAAACCTGATTCCTCGGGAAATGGCAACCGCAGCACCACTTCGCCGCTGTGCGCGTTGAACTTGATCCCTTCCGCATTCTGATTTCGCGCCGCGTAAATAAACTCACCCCCGTCTTCTTTGCGGATTTCCATGTCGTGTAAATTCGTGTAATCACCCCCCAAGTATGATTGGATCACGCTGCCTGAGGGCGAGAATACAAACACACCCGCGTTGGCGCTGGTGTAGATGTTTCCGGCCTGATCGATGACCACCGCACCGTGGGTGGGGCCGATTGCCGAACTACCATCGGGTCGCAGCCCCCAACCGGGAACGGTATCAAACGTCATGATACCGCAGCCCATCCGCACGGGAGCGACAGGCTCGTACGCTGGGGAGCGAGATGCGGTGCTAAGCGCCGCGAGGCTAACAAACAACATGACATGAAAATGACGCGACATCTGGTGAGAACCCTGTGGGAAAGTTGAAATAGAGTAGAAGAGATAGAGCATTCGGCAAGATTGGAACAGATCTGATCAGAGGTCTTGAGGCACTTGACCGTCGCCAGTTTTTTCGCCAGCGAGTATCCATGAGAGGTTAAAACGTGCGACGGTCGAGCCGCCTTGCGGTCCCCCCTCGAAATTCAAATAGATCCAACCTTCGCTAGGCGTGTTGGGGCGTCCCGCGGTTAACGAGGAGTAAGCGCTCGACCCTTCATAAACCAACCGCTTGACGGGCCAAGTTTGACCACCGTCAAAGCTGGCCCAGATGGTGGCCCGTTCACGAACTGGCTTGTCTGTATCAATGTTGCTGAAGATAAGAATATCGCGATCGGCGACCGGCAGACGCGTTAAACCTCCCATGCAGCCATAGGAACGGTGTTGGTGGCCGTCGGGCAAGATGTCGACAATCTTCCAGTCCTGCCATGTCTTGCCGCCATCGTGACTGATCGCCGAGCGGCGGCGAGTATTGCGAGGACGCTCTTGCCAATGAACACGTGCGTTATAGTAGATGCGGCCATCAGACAGCTCGGCCAAGGTTGCTTCCCCAGTGCCATTTTCTGGAAACGGTTCGCTCGTCTGCCAGGTTTTGCCGCCGTCATCACTGTACATCGCGTTTGTGTAATGCTCGGGCCATTTAGAGCGATCGTTCTTGCCGGCGTAGTAACGTGTCGCGCGGATCAAACGCCCGCGATGGGGGCCGTGTCGCAGGGTAATCCCATGCTCGTTCATATGCATCGAGGGTACATTGCCGAGACTATCGGGATGAATCACGGTGTCCTCATCGGCGGTCCATGTTTTTCCTTGGTCTTGGCTGCGGAAAATCGTCAGCGGCGCGGGGGGATGCGCTGCTTCCACGAACGTAATAATATCGCCGCTCGTTTCATCGACGGTCGTTCCACCTCCTTGAAAGCCGGGCTCGGCAATCACAATTTCTTCTCCCCAGGTGAGCCCACCATCTTCGCTGCGGCGGGCGCGGATTTTTTGATTGCCCCAAGTCACCAAGACGGTGCCATCGAGGGTAACGACGATGTTGGGAAACCGTTCGCCAGCTAGCACTTGCTGGATGTGCAAGGAAGGTTCGGCAAGAAAGGGTTGCAGGGGCCCTTCCAGCTGAGAAATTTTCCCTTCGGTTGCTTTCGCGAACGGGGTTCCCGCGGTTAACCAGGCAAGATTAAAGCGATAATGAAGTCGTGAGGAAATCAGCTGGATGGTGTCATCGGGAGTTTGAGTTGCAGCCAGATAGCCACCATGTTCGCCGCGTGTTGGTGTGGCGGTGAATTCGCGCGTCCAAGCTCCGCCGTCATAGTCGCCGCTGCCGGGAGTTAATAACTTTCGCACCGGCCAAGTTTTGCCTTCGTCGAATGACAACGCGGCATACATCCCATTGCCCTCAAATTGAGCTCCGGTTTGATCGGTAAATGTCATCGGATTGGCGTTTGGTTTACCACGGTCACCGGAGGTAAATGAGACCAGCAGCAAGGGCCCTTCGTTGAGCTTCCGCAGCACCAAACGTTGACCGCCGCCGATACCAGGGAACGGGCTGGGCTGATAGGTCCAAGTCTTTCCTAAGTCCTCAGAGATGCTCATGGGCATCTTGCCGTCGATCGCATCTCCGCGACCGAGTGCTAACAAACGCCCATCTGCTAACTCGACAACTTTGGCATGGATTCCGGCAATGGTTCCTTCGCCTTGACCTCCGGCCACAAATTTGGGTGCTGGCTTGCCTTCGCCTGGATCGCTCCACGTTTTGCCGCCGTCGGGACTGATGTGAAGTGCGGTTCCGCCGTTGCCACCGGGGACTGCATCGCAATTCTGAATCAGCACGCCGGCTTTGGTTTGCAAAGTCCCCGAGATAACTTGGTGTCTGCCGATCAAGCGGTCGTCGATTGCTTGAGGCGGTGTCCAGGTTACCCCGTTATCGCGGCTGGTTCGCACCAGCAAAGCCAGCTTGGCCCAGCCGCGACCGCCACCGGGAGCCATGCCGTTGAAATGAAAAATGGTTCCTTCACCATCATGGAAGATGCTGGAGCCGTGCATGTTACGATCCGGCGCTTTAAAGAATTCGCTGGCCGGTTGCCAACTTTGCTCACCCGCTTTGAGCCGGCTGGCCAGCACTGTTAGCTCGGTCCCTTGCTCGGAGTTTGTCGAATACCAGATGGCCAACAAATCACCATTGGGCAACCAAGTAATCGAGGGTTGATGATTATGATCGCCGAATGGCTCGCCCGGATCGACCGGCGCGATCACGAATGGCACGGGTGGGGAAAAAAAAGGGTCTCGCTGGCGGGTGGTGGACCAATCAAAACGCTCCGACGAGACATCGGCAGCCCAACGCGGAGTGGTCTCGGCGGCTCGGGGCGTCATCTTAACGACGCGTCCATCTTGTTCCTCGACATCAAAGTGCCGATAGGTAAAAGCCTCGGGGCCATCTTCACCGTGGGCTGGTGCGTCGCTCCACAGGCAGGTCATTCCAGCCACTAGAAGGTAAGCGACGACAACCGCGCCGAACCCCTTCGCATCAAAACGCCGTGCATGAATCATTGTGGGAAACTCATAAGTTGAAGTGGATGTTTGCCGATCCGTCGTGGTGCGTGGCGCGTTTACCGTTCCCGGTCAGATTGTTGGTTATTTCAGTGTCTGCACAACTTGCTTAAGACTCTGTTGGCGAGTACTCAATTGCTGTGTCTCGTCAGGCGTCAAGCAACGATCCCAAATTGCAAATTCGTCAATTTTACCGGTGTAGTGAATGCCCAGCATGATCACCAGCTTGGTGGGATCCCAGCTTATTTGTTGTGGTCGCAGCAGTATGCCCTGCAGTTCCCCGTCCAAGTAAAGACTGGCGGTTGCTGGTCCCTCCCCATTCGCATTTGCGATCGTGATCACCACGTGGGTCCAGCGGGAGTTCTTGAATGGAGGGCTTTTCAGCGTCACCAACGGGCGTTTCGCATCGTCGAGTTTCTCCCAATCGATGTTTTCCGGATTCCAAAATTTGTAATCTGAAAATAGTCCCAAGCGAAAATGGCGGGGGACTTCGTCTTTGGTAAAGTCTAAAAATAAAGAAGCGTCGTTCCATGTTTTGTCGGTGATCTGCAAAGGATCAACATAGCCGGGAGCAAGGTCGCTGTCGGGGCTCAATTGCATCCACATCGAAACGCTCAAATCGAAAGCCCCCGTGGTGGCAGGCAGCGTATCGGCGCCACGGTAGAACAGCACTTGTCCCGACTTGGGGCCAAATTCGAGGCAACCTTGATAGCGGCCAGTGGGTACAATACTGGCACCCTGCAAATGCAGCCCCGGAGTCACCCGCTCTCGTTTCAACGTCGCGGCGGTGAGTGCTTGCGAGTCGCCGCTGGCCCAATCAGCATTCGCGTTCTCGTCGAAAGATGCGTAAAAACGCAAACCTTGCCCCCAAGGCTCGTTCGCCTTAGAACTGGATCCCAGCGTTAATCCAAGCGAAATGTAGGCAACGCAAAGCCAAAAAACAGAGACGGCACGTAGCAACATTGCAGCGACCCGAGTTGAGGAAGGAGCGTTGTGGGGTTTGACGAAGTAGAATTCGAACGTTGAGGGGGTCGGGATTATAGCACACCCTTCGGCGAGTTGTATCGGCTGTAGTTTAGTTAGTCGTTGCGTGCTCGAGCGTATCGGCGAACGGGGGGGCGCTCTTTCAATTTTAAATAAAGATCACCATCATGCTGCACATCTCGCAAAAACTCTGCTGGCTGATCACAGTCGCCTGCGCGTTGACGCCTGGAGGCAAATTGATAGCGGCAGAAAACGCCCAGCCGTTTCGCATCAACTTGGTCGATCGTGCCAACGGCTGGCCAGTTCCATTGATCGTGCTGACTACCACCCATGGGGTCCGTTTTGTTAGCGACAACGCCGGCGTGATCGCTTTTGATTTGCCAGAGTTGATGGGGCAGCCGGTTTGGCTAGAACTCGCCGCCGACGGTTACGAGTTGAAGCGAGATGGGTTTGGCTATCAAGGATTTCGAGTCATCCCCCGCAGGGGAGATTCGGTAACGATCGAGCTGAGTCGCACGAATTTGGCGAAACGGTTGGGGCGGCTAACTGGCGGTGGACTGTTTGCGGAAAGCCAGAAATGTGGTGATTCAACAGAATGGCGAGAGAGTGGCGTGTTGGGTTGTGATAGTGTGCAAACCGCAATGCACCAAGGGCGGATGTTTTGGGCTTGGGGAGATACCACCTTAGCCCGCTACCCGCTGGGAATTTTTCACATGACGGGAGCAACCACCTCGCCCGCGCCGCTCCGCCAGTTTGAACCGCCACTAAAGTTAATCTACAACTATTTTGTCGATGACCAAGAGACGCCTCGGGCGATCGCCAAATTGCCGGGTGATGGGCCCACGTGGCTCAGCGGTTTGGTCAGTTTACCCGACGCCCAGGGGCGTGCTCTTTTGGGAGCCAGCTACTCGAAGATAAAGCCACCGCTGGAAGCATATGAAATTGGACTATGCGTTTGGAATGAATCCTTGCAGGCCTTTCAGGCGGAGAAGGTTGTCTGGCGAAAAACTGCTGCTGCTCCCCAACCACCGGCAACTCCGCAAGGTCACGCCGTGCGTTGGCTGGATGACGCGGGGCACGCCTGGATGTTGTTTGGTGATCCTTTTCCCAGCATGCGGTGCCGGGCAACTTGGGAGGCCTGGCGGGACCCCGCCAGCTGGGAAAGCTTGTCGCCTCAACCGTTGGTCGCAGTCCATGGTTCGACCCAAATGATCGAGCCACATCGCGGCTCGATCACTTGGCAAGAGCACCGTCAAAAATGGATTACCATCTTTTGCGAACTCAATGGAGAGCCCTCGCCGTTGGGTGAGATTTGGTATGCCGAAGCCGACTCACCGCATGGTCCTTGGCGTGACGCGGTCAAGGTGGTGAGTCACGCGGAATACACTTTTTACAATCCTCGATTGCACCCAGAGTTGCCTCCCCAGAAGGCGGAATTCCTGCTTTTTGAGGCAACGTACACGAAGACGTTTTCACCCGCGAAAGTGGCCACCCCGCGTTACGATTACAACCAAATCATGTACCGGCTAGACTTTGCCGATTTGCCGATCACCCCCGCGGGCTAAGCTGGGCTGCCGCTGGAGCAGACCTGCTCCAAGGCTTCTCCGCTGTGTTCCAGTTCGTGGCCGTGAGCTGCTAAGTCACCCAGCGCTAAGACCCCCACATGAGCGCCCATCGAATCGCAAACAATCAAGCGACGGATTTGCTGTCTTTCCATCAACTTAGCCGCTGCGGCGAGGTCTTCGCTGTCAATAATCGTTTCGTGTCCCGCGGTGGCAATTTCCGCGACGGTTGTGCGGTTGGGATCGCGACCGTCCGCGATGCCACGAATGGCGATATCGCGATCGGTAATCACGCCGACGAGTTGATCATCGACGATCGGTAGAAAACCAATGTCCAGACGTTTCATAATCCGAGCCGCCTCGGCCAAACCGGTGCTTGCGGAAACGGCGTGCACGGTCGGTGTCATCGCGTCCTTGACTTGCATTGTCAGGCTCCTCGCAAGGTTGGGGAAAATAATTTGTTGTTCACGTAAAGCCATATTTTGGTAATGACTAAATGTCTCTCTCGTTGCCAGCCAAAAGCGGACCGCTGAAATATTTGTGGTTCGTCCGATGCGTATGCTCGGCTAGGTGCGTTCGGCTAGGCGTTACCAGTAATCATTAGAAGCAAATTGCCGACCAACGTTTGGCGAGCAACGTTTGGCAAGCAACGACCGGGAATCCGGCGACGTGGCACGTGAACGAAAGTTCGCTCTACTCGGCCTGATGGTCGATGGCTAGACTGAATCGTTCTTACCCCAGACGCAGGGAGGTCATGGCGATGCACGGAGAGTGTGACGGCACTGGAAAGATTCGCTACGCAACCGCGCGTGCGGCTTATTCAGTGGTTCAGCAAGCTTACTGGGCTCGGCGGACCAAAAAGCGTCCACGACGGGTTTACTTCTGCAAAGTTTGCCAAGGATATCACTTGTCCAGTAACGGCAATATTTGGGACCGCCGAGAACGCTTGACTCGCGATGAAAAACGCCCTCAGGATGGCTGCTGAGGAACTTCCTGGAAAAATAAGTGCAGCTTTCGCTCCGCCTACCCGGGGGGCTCATTCTTCTTCGGCGGCGGGCCAATTCAGATGCTTGCTGAGGAAGGCGAAAGTACCCTCACCATTAATTGTGTGCGGACCCCTAAAGAATTCAATTTCGGTTCGCTCCGGAATCCCCAGCTTGCTGGCGTAAAGGTGACGCACTTTGGCATACTCGTGAGCAACCCATTCATCCCAGCCCACGCCGTCGTTATGTCCACGTTCGACCATGAAGGGGCGAGGTGCGATCAGCGTCGCCATCTCGGCATAATTAAACGTGCTGCCCAAATCGAATTCAAAAATCTCATACTCGCCTGTCCACACGTAGCTAAAGGGCTCGCGGGTGCTAGCGTTTTTCAGAACCCATTCATTAAAGTCGGCTGAGCAGATAGAGAGGCAGTAATCTGGCACTAAGGCGGGAATCCGCATCGCGCTCTTGCCGCCGTACGAAAGTCCATAAAAACCAATCCGCTTGGGGTCCACTTGAGGTAATGTCTTGAGCCAATTCACGATTTGCTGATGCTGTGGGACCATGAAAGAAAATAAGGTTTTTCCCAACGGGTTGGCCTTGCGTTGCAAGACTCGAAAGCGATCTTGGAAGATGTAGATATTTTGCGGGGCGAAAGTGATAAACCCCCGTTCTGCCAAGCTCGCGGCAAAGTTATGGTAGGCGGGATGGTCGTCGAGAAAGACGTCGGTTGGACGTCCTTCGAGCCCGTGTTGGCAGACCACGACGGGGCGTTGTTCTCCGGCTTGCATGTCATTGGGAATGATCAGCACGCCATACGCGAAGACCTCGTCGAATACATCCAACACCACTTCATAGGCGGTCCATTTTGGTGACACCCAGGTTTGCCTTGAGCGGGCGTTAAAGTCGGCGAGCCGGTAGTCGAAGTGCCCGATTACTTGGTCGCGAAATTGCTCTCGATAAGCGGTTTGCGATGCCTTAAAAGCATCCAACGAACTGGTGTCGAGGTGTTGCAGAAATTCGCGACGCACGTAAGTGCTTTCGCGAAGCAATAATTGATTGAATAAATCAATTTCTTCGCACTGGCGACGTTGGCGATCGGGCGGGATCGCGGCTTCCAACTTGGGCGTCGGGGCGGCGTCGAGCGGGGAGAGTTGCAGCGTGGGATCGAGTGCTGAGATAAAGTGGCTGAGCACTTCGTCATTGGGATACGTCACCTGTTCGGCGCGGACAAACTTGAAGTTTACGAGGCCCAAGTGAGCAGGGTTGGTTTCGCGAAAATGTTGAAACTCTTCGATCACGTGCTGAGGTGAATCCAGAATCGCCGGCCCACCGCCCTGCCCGGGGTAAATTTCTCGCGGCAGTAGGGCGTCATCGAGTGTTAACATGCCATGGTTGACGCACAAGCGAGCCAATTGGGCGTCCCCAAATTCCGTCAAGATTCCAAACACGTTTCGATCGAGTGGCTGCTGCCAAAGGTTCCCTTGATCTCCGAAGGCGGCGCTGCAGCCAGTCGATTTGATCCGCTCATCTAACGCGCCGCAGAAAAGTGCTAAACGGCCACCTTCGCCATAGCCGATCACGCCGACGGGCAGGTTCGGCTCAACACGACTCGACCAATCGACAAGGGCTAGCACTTTTTGAATTTCATAACCGATTAAATGGCGTCCTAGCTCGAAAGAAGATCGATATAAGAACTCGCGGTTGGTAAGGTTCGCGCCGCCGCGGGGAGCGACCGAGCGAGGTTCCATTTGCCGATCAATCAAACATGGAACGATCACTCGCAAGCCACTGGCTGCCAATCGTCGCGCGAATTGGGCGGAGAGTTTCAAATCGCCGCCAATCCCCACGATTTCCTCAGGAGCGTGTTGGCAATGCGGTAAGGCGATCACAAAGCCTCGCGGCGGGGCAGACTTTGGTTCAATCATCAACCCTTCGCCATAGACGATCACCGTGTCGCGCTGGGGATCAGGGTCGCTGAGCACTGGCCAGCGAACGCGTCGGATCGTCAGTTCGTCGGTCTCACACAATGCCGCATTTCCGGCAGTATTCCAGGCGACGATGCGCTCGGGTGCCGAGTTGGCGACGCGTGGATCACGCAGCCCCAGCATGTGCTTGAGACGTTGCCGGTTGGCCGAAACTGATTCGCGAAAGCTTTCCGCCGACGAACTATCACGGTGCCAGTGCGATTCACGAGTCTCAGCAGATGCCGTTAGTTGACGAGCGAGGAAATCGTCGCAAGCCTGCACTAGCCGCGAAGCGATATCGTCTTGCCAAGTCAGTAGCGAAGTGCTGGGTAACGCTTCGCCGGTTCCTGTTTGGACGACGTTAGCGGAGTTGCTCTGAATGTTTTCAGTCTGCTGGCCGCTGGCAATGGAACCGCAGTTGGCCAAGAGTAAGCACAAGCAACAAGTGAGCATTCTGCGCAAATGTAAAACCCGTGTCCTCAGCTGTTTGCTTTGTAGAACCGCTGTCCCCAGCTGTTTGCTTTGTAGAACCGCTGTCCCCAGCTGTTTGCTTTGTAGAACCGCTGTCCTCAGCTGTTTGCTTTGTAGAACCGCTGTCCTCAGCTGTTTGCTTTGTAGAACCGCTGTCCTCAGCTGTTTGCTTTGTAGAACCGCTGTCCTCAGCTGTTTGCTTTGTAGAACCGCTGTCCTCAGCTGTTTGCTTTGTAGAACCGCTGTCCTCAGCTGTTTTTCAGCGCGCAAGCGATTGGGGACAATCGCTTTACCTTTGCTCTGATCGTTCATGCGTAAATTTATCATGCGAGGGAGACAGCCAAGTTTGGCGATCCGGATGAGGTGGGAAGACGAGCTCTTTGGCAGCTGCCAGACAGGGCTTACGGAAGAATGGGCTTCTTGCAAGTGTCGTCAGCAGCAGTATTGTAAGTAGCCCTGCCGCGAGGATGTTCATAAACCGGTGGGGAGTTGTTTGTTTTTAAGCCGCGTTAACGCTGCCGATTCACCCAGTTCAGGAGAGATCATTGATGGCTCAAGTTGCACACCACGTTTTTTTTACGCTTGACGATAACAGCCCAGCGGCGGTCCAGGCATTAATCTCCGCTTGTCAGACATATCTCGATGGGCACGATGGGGTCGTTTATTTTGGCGTGGGTACGCGGATCGCAGACTTAGACCGCGAAGTGAACGATGCCAGCTTTGATGTCTCTCTGCACGTGGTTTTTCAAGATCGAGCGGCTCATGATGCTTACCAAATTGCCCCTCGGCATTTGGAATTTATCGCCAAACAAAAGCACAATTGGAGTCAGGTACGCGTCTTTGACAGCGCGCTGGTCGACTGAATCCGGTCGGTTGGGGCCGAAAAGCCCTTGCCAAACTGCGAATGAATCGCGAAACTCTGCAACAGAACTGAAATCAGGCCCGACCCGCCTAGTGGCATTTTGACCACTCGTGCTTGGGATCGGGCTACCACGTTTGAACGTTTAGGCAATAAACCACCCTTTTTGATCTTAGCATCCGCAGGAGCAACGACGTATGGCCCGATATACAGGTCCTAAAGCCCGCATCAACCGCCGCTTGAGCGCCATGATTTACGAGAGCGCTGGTGCGACTCGTGCATCAGACCGCCGTAATTCACCCCCAGGTATGCACGTGCGGGGTCGCCGTCCGAGCAACTACGGGCTGGCGTTGATGGAGAAGCAAAAGATCAAACACTATTACGGGTTGGGTGAACGACAACTTCGTCGCTACTTCGATGCGGTTGGTCGTAAAGCGGGTAACACGGGCGAGCTGTTACTTTTGATGTGTGAACGTCGGTTGGACAACGTAGTGCGTCGTTGTGGCTTTACAAAGACACGCCCACAGGCTCGTCAGGGAGTTGCCCACGGCCACTTTCGCGTAAATGGCGTAAAAGTGACTTCACCCAGTTACATTTTGCGTCCCGGCGATGTCATTGAAGTGCGTGGTCGTGAGAATTTGAAGAACGTCTATCGTGGTGTGATCGCCAACGCGACTCCTGATCCACTCGATTGGGTAACCTTCGACACTGAGAATCTGAAAGCGACCGTTTTGGGCTTGCCCGGCCCGAGCGACATCAGCCTCCCGGTCGATGCGAACTCCGTGGTCGAATTCCTATCTCGTTAAACGTTCACTCGTTACAATTTCACCCCGATTCCTGCCAACAAGTTTGACACCCATGCATTGCCCGCTAGTCGTCCTCGGCGGCGGCCCCGGTGGCTACGCCGCCGCGTTTATGGCCGCCGATTTAGGCCTCGAAGTCACGCTGGTCGAGTCGGAACCGAGACTCGGCGGGACTTGCTTGCTGCGGGGATGCATCCCCAGCAAGGCACTGTTGCATGTTGCCAAAGTGATGAGCGAAGTGCAGGAATTGGGCAACGAGTGGGGAATCGATTATGGATCGGCCCCCCACATTGATGTCGATAAAGTGCGTGCTCGCAAAGATAAGGTAATCGACACGCTCACCGGCGGTTTGGGGCAATTGGCCAAACGGCGGAAAGTAACCGTGATTCGGGCTCGTGGATCTTTCCTTAGCAGCACTTCGATGGAGTTGACTGGCGATCATGAATCGATTCCCGAAGATCGCACGCTGACCTTCGATCACTGCATTTTGGCCACAGGCTCTGTCCCCGCCATGCCGGCCGCATTCCAGATCGGTTCGGATCGTGTGATGGATTCGACCGGTGCTCTGGCGCTCGTTGATATCCCCAAGACAATGCTCGTCGTAGGTGGCGGCTACATCGGGCTGGAGATGGGCAGCGTCTACGCACAATTGGGCTCCAAAGTTACCGTCGTTGAATTGGGCGAAGGGTTACTTCCCGGTGCCGATCGTGACCTGGTAAAGCCACTGGCAAAGCGGATCGATAAATTGGTTGAAGGCAGGGTCTATTTGAACACCAAGGTTGGTTCCTTGGCGGAAGTCGAAGGCGGCGTCGAAGTGACCTTCGAGGGGCCAGGTAAATTCGGCCACGAGCGATTTGAGCGTGTTCTGATCTCCATTGGCCGGCGCCCCGTGACCGCCGGCATTGGACTAGAGAATACCCAGTGTGTGGTCAACCAACGCGGTTTCGTTGAGTGTGATGACCAGCAGCGAACGGCCGATCCGCACATTTTGGCTATCGGCGACGTCGCCGGTGATCCCATGCTGGCTCATAAAGCAACGCACGAGGGACGCGTGGCCGCCGAAGTCGTCGCCGGGCATGCCGTCGCCTTCCAGCCAAATGCCATTCCCGCCGTGGTCTTTACCGACCCCGAGATTGCCTGGGCAGGACTCACCGAAGACGAAGCCAAGCGTGACGGTATCCCCGTGGAAGTCGAGGTTTACCCCTGGGCGGCGAGCGGTCGTGCTCAAGCACTCGGGCTCAATGAAGGGCTCACCAAGTGGCTGGTTGAGCCTGAGACGAACCGTGTTCTCGGTTGCGGCATCGTTGGTGCTGGTGCCGGCGAATTGATTGCCGAAGCCGTGTTGGCGATAGAAATGGGCTGCGAAGTCCGTGACATCACCGATTCGATTCACCCTCACCCGACGCTCAGTGAAACGCTGATGAACGCCGGAGAGGTCCATTTCGGTACCGCCACCGAGATTTACAAGCCAAAGCGTAAACCGGCCTAGGCCGTCGCCTTAGGCGGCCCTTCTTTGCGGAGCGTCGACCGGTTGTTCGGCAACTGCTGGGTTTTCCAACTCGGGCCCCAGTTCTCTGGGTTGCAGTTTGTGGATCTCCAACTCCTCGGTTTCCACTGCAATTGAACGAGCTTCCAGTAACGCCCCATTGGGTGCGTAAATCTTGATCTCGTCTTCCTCAGCAAACCACACGGCGCTGTGGTCGCCGCATTGAAAGCGACGACCGCAGTAATAGCCGTTGCGGATCAGGCAAGCCTCCACCAATTGCGGTTGAGGGGCATCTTCCGCCTGGCTGGCAAACCAGTCTCGAAGCAGATTCCGTACCAAGTTTAATCGCTGCAGATTTGACATCTTGCCTCAGGTGGTCAGCATCAGAATTTGCATCTTCTCACGTTTCGGCCTCAAACCCCGCGCCGCAAGCAATGAGCGACTATGGTGGGCGATTGAGGTAGTAAGGCGTTCAATCGGACGGCCGCCTGCCGGACGTTCAGAGAAGTTATTACAACCCGCAGATCTTACCTGGTTTGACAGCGGTTTTGGGTTCCCTTGAGCTTGAGTGTCGAGTCGAGCAGTGCTGGCAAACTTTACCTAAAAAGAGCTGTTTTCTGGGGGCGAAGAAGCTCGATCAAGTAGGCATGGCAGGCCGGAGGAGTTTACAGGCGGAAGCATTCGCCCACTGCCAAGCATTTCCCCCCAGAGAGGAGACGTAAAGATGGATGAACAACAGCTATCCCCTGAGGAGTTGATCCGCGGCATGGCAGCTGACGAGATTTGCGAACTATTAGAAGCCATGGGCATTACCGTCACGGCCCAGCAAGCGGTATCGCTGCAGGGGCTGATCAATCGCCTAGGGTCCTTGGACGCAGCCTTCGCGGCTTTGTCTGATGACCACCAAGGTCGTGAGGTTGCATGAGCGTTGAGCTTATGTGCGGAGAGGGACACAAACAAAAAACGTTCCAGCCAAAAAATGGCTGGAACGTTCCGATGCATTTGTAGACAGAGTAGAACTCGAAAAGAGTTGCGATCTCTATCGCTGTGGCGGCTGCGTTTAGCCGGTGATCTTTTCCAGGGCCGACAATGCTGCTTTAGCATTGGCAACGCCACCCATTTGATCAGCCAATTTCTTGGCGAGAATGAGGTTTTCGTAAGTATCGTCGCTGGACTTGCTGACAGAGGCTGCTGCTGGGCGTCCAGTGACGGCCCGCTTGCCAGGTTTCCGTCCGGCTGCTTTGCGAGCAGCCTTGGGACGACCGGTTTTCTTAGCTACGGGTGCATCGCCCGAGCCGTACTTCGACTTGATGGTGCTCACGAAAGCTGGTGAAACGACCAGACCCTGAGCAGCCAATGCGTCGACGATTTCTTTGGGCTTCGCGCTGGGATTTGCATCCACATATTCACGAATAGCGGCTGACTTGTTGGGGCCACCTTTGCGTTTTGCCACGGTAATTTTCCTCCGAAACTGATGATGTTTTAGTAAGGCCACGTAAGTTTTTAACACTTCCAGTTAAGTCTAATGAATAAAGATTCTACTAGCGATTGTCAATCACTAGACACTAAATTTGAACCTTTATTCCTGTTTTTTTACTATGCAGTGCATGAGATTGGTCGCTACTAAGGCAATATCTTACATCCGCGACACGACACCAATACCCAAAAGGGCTAAACCTTGTCGTAAGACCCGGCCTGACAAGGCGATGATGGCAAGCCTACTGTTGCGGAGCGCATCGTCTTCTGCTTTCAGTACCGGGCATTGCTCATACATCGACGCAAAACCTTTGGCAATCTCATAGAGGTAATCAACCAGCAGGTTGGGTGCGTATTCCTCACGGACTTGACTGAGAACTTCCTCCAGTCGCAGTATTGAGACCAGTAACTCGCGTTCTGCCGCGACCGGACAAACCAACGCGTGACCACGTGCGATCACGTCCTCTTCTGACAGGCCCGCGGAGCGTAAGATACCCTGGATGCGTGCATAGGAGTATTGCACATAGGCTGAGGTGTTGCCGTCGAGAGACACCATTTTGTCGAGGCTAAATTTGTAGTCACTCGTGCGATGATGTGCTAAGTCGGCATATTTGATCGCTCCAACCCCAACACACTCCGCGATTTGCTTTTTCTCCTCATCACCCAGCGGCGGTTCCATTTTCTGCGTGCGCTCTGGATCGCAGACAACCTCAAAAGCCCTGTCCACGGCATCGTCCAGCAGTGACGTCAGGCCGGCCAGCGTGCCCGAGCGAGTCTTCAGTGGTTTACCCGTTTGATCCAGCACGGTGCCAAAGCTGACGTGGACTAGTTGGATATCCGTAAAGCCCATTAGCTTGGCGGCGGCAAACAGCTTTTGAAAATGGTCTCCCTGACGAAAATCAACCACATACAGAATTTCGTCAGGATGAAACGTCTCTTGGCGGTACGCAATCGTCGCCAAGTCGGTTGTCGCGTAAAGAAAAGCACCATCTTTCTTTTGCACGATCATGGGCGAATCAAACTCGGGCAGAAATAGACAAACCGCCCCCTCGCTGTCTTTAGCTAGCCCTGCATCCCTCAATTGCTGAACCACCCCAGGCAACATCGAATGATAGAAACTTTCGCCCAACACATGGTCAAATTCAATCTTCAAACGGTCGTAAACTCGGTTGATCTCATCCATGCAGTAGGGCAGCAATTGCTGCCACAACTCCACGTTGCCCCGATCACCCGCGTGCAGTTTGGCGGTTTCCAATAAGACCGCGTCGGCGATCTCAGGATGCTGCTCGGCTAATTCGTTGAGTGTTTGATCTTGCTGAACTGTTTCGATTCGGCTTTGCAGGCCTCGTAAGCGACTGGCTGCCGCCTGGACTCGCTTGTCCGCCGCAGCCGCAGCTTTCTTCAATTTCTTCACTTGGTCGGCAGCTGCGGTTTCTAAGTGCTGCGCCGCAGCACTCGCCTCGGCCTGAATGGTTTCCAGTTGCGTTTCAGCCGCCGCTAATGATTTCTCGGCGTGCTTGTATTCAATTAACGTATTAACAATACGATAAACTCGCAGCAACTCCGGTACCGGACTGTCAGCAAAAACGGCCGGATCCAGGAAATTCCTGTAGCCATAGATCACCATTCCAAACTGAGTTCCCCAGTCGCCCAAATGGTTATCTGTGATTACATGATGCCCCAGGTATCGCATCACGCGAGCTAAAGCGTCTCCAATGAAACAAGAGCGTATGTGCCCCACATGCATTGGCTTGGCCACGTTGGGGGACGAATAGTCGATGACTATCTGGGCCGGCGCGGTCGTCGGTGTGATGCCCAATGTTTCGCTAGCTAGCATGGCACTCGCCTGCTCGCAAATCCATTGGTCGCGCAGACGCAAGTTGATAAAGCCCGGTCCGGCGATCTCAGTCGATTCGGCGACGTCGGCGATCGACAACGCTTCGACTAACTGTTGCGCCACCTGCCGTGGGGCCGTTGTGAGTTTCTTTGCCAATGACATGGCCGCGTTGATTTGAAAATCTCCCAAGGATTTATCTTGCGTCGGCCGCACCATCGCAGCCAGTTCGATGTCACCCGGAGAAACGGCCGCAATGGCATCGGCAAGCCGCTGGCTGATCAAAGTTTTAATTTGCATTTGTGCACTTAACAATCAATGAATGGCTCCGCCTATGGTGAGGCGAGCTTTTGAGCAAACAGAAGAAAGCAGTAACCAGGCGGGCTTCGGCCTGGGGGGCCGAAAGAGCGAGCGAAAAAGATAGCACGCCCGCTTGATCGATTTGTGAAAATCTAAGCCCAAGCCCTGAAGCTCCCTGGTAAGATGGACATCAGCAGACGTCAAAGAGTTACTCAGATCGTCGAGCGTGATCGATTAGGCCTAGTTCCTGGTGATCTAAGCGTTTGGCGTCCGCCCACAGAGATTCGAGGTCGTAATAGCCTCGCATTTCTTCGTCAAAGAGATGAACGACGACGCTGCCGTAATCAAGTACGATCCAGCGACTCTCTTCAAAGCCCTCAATGCCCAGTCTCTTGTCCCCGAGATCTTTCTGAAGTCGATCATCAATTTCATCGGCAATGGCGTGCAACTGGCGGCGGCTCGTGCCGGTTGCCAATACGAAATAATCGAATAAAGCCGTTTGGCTGGAAACATCCAGCACCATGACATCGCTGCCGCGATTGTCTAAAGCAACTTGTGCGGCGGCGGCGGCCAATCGCAGGCCGCCCGTTATTCCGTGCGGACGAGTACTATTTGAAGTCTCAGGTGAATTCGCGTTATTGTTGGGTTCGTGTTCCACTGGGGTCCCGTCGACTGGTGCGCGGATTAGCAAGGATAATGAAAGTTTCAGCACGGCCATGAAGGTGCGCGACGAATTATTGTAACACTTTATCGTGCCGTGTCACGACTGCCTGCAATCCACCCTGCGGCACGCCCACTTGCCAAGTCGGAAAAATGGCAAATACGATTCCCCAGTCTACGATTTCGAAGTCATTGAACAACAATTCCCTAACGGAGGCACAACCATGGCAGATTGGCCCGAACCTGGCTCGCCAGCTCCAGATTTCACCTTAACTAGCGACAGCGGAGAACAAATCGCCCTCGCCGATCTTCAAGGTCACCCCGTCGTATTATATTTCTACCCTCGTGATGATACCCCAGGCTGTACCAAAGAGGCTTGTGCTTTTCGCGATTCCGCAGCCGAATTGAAAGCTAGCGGTGCTAAAGTGCTTGGTGTCAGCCCCGACGACGTGGCTAGCCACGTGAAATTCCGAGATAAATTCTCGCTGAATTTCCCCCTGCTGGCTGACACCGACCATCAAGTCGCCGAAGCCTATGGCGCGTGGCGAGAGAAAAATATGTATGGGAAAAAGTCGATGGGCATCCAACGCGCTACGTTTCTTATCGACGCCAGCGGAAAGATTGCCAAGGTCTGGAAGCGAGTGCGTGTCGATGGACACGAAACTCAAGTGCTCGAAGCGATAGAGGCACTCGGCTAGGTTCAACTAGGTTGAGTTTTCGCAACTTGCAATTCGCACCGAACCTATCCGATCACTCCGCGAGCCGACGTCACTTGAACCGTCGCATTGTCTGATGTCGGATAGGTTCCAGCCCCGCGAACAGTTCCAGCCCCGCGAACAAAGGATTGATGTCGCAGATGTCGCCTCCAGCGGACGGTTGCTGAATCCCCCTGGGCCGGAAAGCTGGCTGCTGTGTCTTCCCCACCAGGGCGGGTTGCGATGGATCGGCAAAGGGCCGGGTCGGCGGCCAAATTAGCTTTCCCAGCTAACCGCTCTTGACTTTTTAGTTAAATTCAAACAATTGTTTTAAACAGCTGTTGGGATTGTGAGCATTTGCGGTACTATTGGGTGTCGCTGGTAGTTGCATGGTGCGAGGGGTGTTGCCGGGCAGGGAGAGTGAAGATGGGATCGCAGGGCGAAAGCGAACAAAAACAGGCAGACGTACGCCCCGCGTCGCGGGGCGTCGCGGGGCGTCGCCAGCGTTATCGCGGGGGCCCGTTTGGCAGCGAGGAGCAGCGTCACGGCGCGCTCGAGCATTGGGGTTGGGGCCAACTGCGATGAGGACACGGCCGATCGGTTGTTGCTGGCTGCCGGACCGATCTTCGCAGCCTCTGGTTTCGAGCGGGCCACGGTGCGGGAGATATGCAAAGCTGCGGGAGTCAACGTGGCTGCGATTGGCTACCACTTTGGCGACAAAATGGGGCTATACGTGGAGGTCATCAGTCGGATTCAAGTGCGTCGCGAGCATGCTTTTCCGCTCCCCAGTGACGCGGATTTGCCCGCCGAACAACGGTTGCGACGGCGGATCCAATTGCTGCTGTTGCGATTGCTCAGTGACCAAAATGAAGACAGCTGGGAAACGCAGTTAATGATGCGTGAGATGCAGCAACCTACGGCAGTTTTTGAGCAGGTCGTGCGGCAATACTTTCGACCGCTGTTTAGCGAAATAAGTGAGATTTTGGCGCAATTGACGCTACCCGGGACAAAGTTGGAAGTCTGTCACCGATTAGCGTTCAGCGTTGTGGGGCAATGTTTGTACTACCGTATTGGCCGGCAAGCCATTCGGCTGCTAGTCAGTGAACGAGAGCGAGCGGAATTTCACCAACATGATGCGTTGGTGGAACATATCGCCAGTGTCACTTTAGCGGCCGCGTCATCGCCTCAAGTTTGCCAAATATAGCCGCGTCTGGGCTGTTAAGAACGGCAACCGGGCGGTGGCCGAGTCAACTAGTTTTTTTATCGACCTAACGTGTAAGCGATGCCAAGTATGGGTGCTTCTGCGACGAAAGAAACGACCAATCCGTATGGTCCGCAAGATGTTCCGAAAGATAGTGCGGGGCAAATGCCTGGCGCCCCCGGGGGAGCCTCCGGTAACGGGGAGGCTGGTCTTCCGGGTGCCGGAGAGCAGAGTGGTTCCGGTGGCGTGCCGGCGGGAAGCAAGGGGGCGGCTGCTGCGAAGCAGGGTGGTGTCGGTTGGGCCATCAAGAATCTACTCATTCCCTGCTTAATACTGTTGGGAGGTGGTGGCGTGATGTTGGCTTTCGGCGTCAGCGAGCCACCCACGCGTTCCGGTGGTGTTCCGGATTTGGCGGCTCGGCTCGAAGCGCTGCCAGAGGTCAAAACACTCCCCGTGCGATCGTTAGCTTCCGTGGGTGGAACGTTGGACATGCGAGTCGACGGAGTGGTGGTTCCGTATCGCGAGGTGCAACTGGCGACGCAGGTGGCTGGTGAGATTGTTTACAAAGATCCCGCTTGCGAAGTCGGTTCATACGTCGAGCAGGGCCAGTTGCTGATTCGCATTGAAGATACCGATTATCAAAACGAAATTGAGCGTTTGACCAAACAGAAAGCTCAGGACTACCAGGCGATTCGCGAAGTCGACCAAGAAATGGCGAATACGAATCGTTTGATCGAACTGGCTGAGCAGGATGTTGCGTTGCGCGATCGTGAGTTGGCTCGTCTCAAGACTTTGGATCGCGGTTTTACAAGCCCCGGCGAAATTGATTCTGCCGAGCGTGCGAGACTACAGGCTGTCAATGCTAAGGTCACGCTGGAAAACCAGTTGGATTCCTTGCGACAGCGCAGGACGCGATTGGAATCGGTGGAGTCATCGGTGGAGACTCAATTGGAGATGGCGCGCACCAACCTGCAGCGCACAGAGATTCGCGCGCCGGTCACGGGCGTAATTTTTCGCGAGGATGTGGAGGTCAACTCGTTTGTGCAACGCGGTGAAGCAGTGGTCACCATTGAGGACACGAGTAAAGCCGAGATCGTGGTCAATCTTCGCCCCAGTGAACTTTATTGGGTATTGAACCAGCCGATGGAAGATCGGCCTCTGGCCGCGCAAGTGAACCCCGAGGTCTCAGGGGACAGCGCGGTGCAAGATGCTGCCGCCCCTCGTACCGACTCTTCACGCAGTTATCGCTTGCCAAAAACCGAAGCTTTGGTGCGGTATCAAATCTCGGGCCGCGAGACCGAGTTGCTGCAGTGGCGTGGGACGCTTGATTCTTATGATGGGATTGGCGTGGACGCGACCAGTCGCACCGTTCCAGTGCGGATCGTGGTCGACACTCCGCGGGCCCGGCAAGTGGTCGATCAGACGGGAGCACCGCTGGATGTGCAATCAGGCCCTTTAGCGTTGGTCCGTGGCATGTTTGTGCAGGTCGTCTTACAGATCAATCCGCAACGCGAGTTGTTAGTGCTGCCTGGAGTTGCACTCAAGCCGGGAAATAACGGCAATCGCGTCTGGAAGTTTCGCCCGGACGCCACAGCCTTGGATCTGACCGAAGAGCAGAAAAAAGCGATCGAGCTGGCTCAGAAAACCGTCCTTCAACCAGGTTCGCCCGAGCCGACAGAGTCGCCAGAGCAGTTAGACGCCGAGGAAGCCAAGGAGCCGGCGCGGCAAGCTTTGGATCCCGAGGATTGGCTGGTCGGTAAAATTGATGTGATCGCACCGATTCGCCCAATTGAATCCGCGAGACTGAACAGTGATGAGCCGGCAGATGGTCCGTTGGCGGCGGACACGATCGGCCGAGCAACGTATTGGATTTGCGAAGTGGCTGATGGATCATTGCAACCTGGTGACATGCTGGTTGTTTCGCCGCTGCCCGCTTTCCAAGGCAACGGCGACGATGTCGTGCGGTTGCTGAAACCGGAAGCCGCCACGCCAAATCGAGATTAAGACACTTGCAGAAACCAGTTAGCCGTTTTGGCGCTGGCCACGATTTTCTTTTTATTCGTTCCCCATCAAACAACCATCAATTCCATGAAGTCGCTGATTCGCTGGGCAATCAATAGCGCGCCGGGCATGAATGTCATCATGTTGGGTGTAATGCTCGTGGGCGCTGGGTCGTTGTGGACCATGCGTCGGGAAGTTTTTCCCGAGTTCGAGTTAGAAGTGGTCATGGTCACCGTCCCTTATCCGGGGGCTACGCCCGAAGATGTTGAAACTGGAATATGCCAAAAGATAGAGGAATCGGTTCGCTCGATTGATGGTATCAAACAGGTCACATCGATCGCTCAAGAGGGAGTCGGTTACGTGCTGCTCGAACTGCGCGCTGATGTGCCTGACGTGCAAAAAGTGCTCAACGAGATCAGTCGCGAAGTGGAACGGATTCCCAGCTTTCCCGAGATGGCTGAAGATCCCGCGGTGCAGCAGATTACGTTTCGCGAAGCGGCTATCCGAGTTGCCGTGTTAGGGCCGAAGAGCGATTCGCCCGACTCTGAATTGCGGCTTCGTAAGGTGGCCGAGCAAGTGCGGGATTCAATTCTGCAGTTATCCAATGTTTCCACGGCCTCCATCATGGGTGCCCGTTCCTATCAGATTGACGTTGAAATTCCCGAAGACGTGTTACGTAAGCACGGTCTTTCCCTGAATGCGGTTGCCAATATTATCCGGCAACGAAACGTGGAGCTACCGGGAGGCCAGCTCAAGTCGGAGGGGCAGGAGATCTTACTGCGAGCCAAAAACAAGGGGCGTGTGGGAGACGAAATTCGCCGCCTGCCCTTGATCACTCAAGCCAACGGCACGGTGTTGACGGTTAGTGATTTGGGCAACGTGCGAGACGAGTTTGAAGACATTTCTTCGATCAGCGAAATCAATGGCCAACCCGCCATGGTAATCAACGTCGAGCGTACCAAAACCGAAGATTTGTTGGGCATGGTCGATTCGGTGAAAGCATTCGTTGAAGAGAACGAGGCTAGCCTTCCGCCCGGTTACGCCTTTGAAGTGTGGGGCGATACTAGCACGGATGTTCGCGACCGGCTGGATCTTTTGACCCGCAATGGTCTGGGGGGGCTGGCGTTGGTGTTCCTGGTGTTAGCCCTGTTTTTGGAGATGCGGCTGGCATTTTGGGTCGCCTTGGGTATCCCCATTTCGATTCTCGGAGCGGGTGCGATCTTGGGTTGGGGTGGTCAAACTTTGAACATGCTCAGCCTGTTTTCGTTCCTGATGGCTCTGGGGATTGTGGTCGATGACGCGATTGTGATTGGGGAGAACATCTATGCACACCGTCAATTAGGAAAGCCTGCCTTGCAAGCTGCGGTCGATGGCGCCGCGGAGGTCTTGCCCAGCGTCGCGGCCAGCGTGACAACCACCATTATCGCCTTCTCGCCGATGTTTTTTGTCTCCGGCGTGATGGGCAAGTTTATGGCGGTGATTCCATTTGCCGTGATCGCGATGTTGATCATTTCCCTGCTGGAAAGCACGTTCGTGCTCCCCTGCCACTTGGGACATCATCACAATGGTTTATTCCGTTTGCTCAGCGTGCTCAGTTATCCCGTCCGCCCCTTTGGGTTGTTGTTGGGTTGGCTCAGTGAGCACGCGACGAACGGTTTGGAATGGGTGGCAGATCGCATTTATCTCCCAATGTTGCGGTACAGCTTGCGATTTCCCTTAGTCCCGCTCTCGATCGCTGTGGCGATGGGGCTCTTTAGCGTGGGCTTAGTGCGAGGGGGCGTGGTTCCCAGAATCCTCTTTCCCAAGACCGACGCAAATAACGTCCGCGCTACGATTACATTTCCTGACGGGACTCCCGTCGCGATCACTGATCAAGCGACTAAGCGGATTGAGGAAAAGCTGCGGGAGCTCAGTTTGACCTTGGCCGAAGAGCGTGCCGCTGCTGAGGGATTGCCAGTCGAAAAGGTGTACGAGGAAGCGGATCCAGAAAAACCGGGGCCGGTGAAATTAACCTTTCGTCAGGTCGGCGAAATTAGCAGCACCGGCGGGCCCGCCGCTCAGGGTGGCGGCTCGGGTAGTCACGTCGGACAAATCTATGTTGAGTTGTACGACACCACCATACGTACCATCTCCAGCGAGAAATTGTTAGCGCGTTGGCGAGAGGCAGTCGGCGAGATCGCCGGTGCGGAGAATGTTACCTATGGTTCCATCGATGTTGGCCCCGGTGGAAAACCGATTGAGTTTAAAATTTTGGCCCCAGCCGATGAAACGGAGCAACTCGCCGCGGCGACCGCAGCGATGAAAGAAAAACTTGCTGAGTTCGAAGGTGTGTTTGACATTGCCGACGATAACAATCCCGGCAAGTGGGAGTTTCAGATGAAGGTCAAGGATCAAGCTTTATCGACCGGAATCACCCCCACCGACCTAGGTGAAACCGTCAGGAACGTTTATTACGGTGCTGAAGTCATGCGACTCCAACGCGGGCGGCACGAAGTCAAATTGATGGTCCGCTATCCGCCCGAGGAACGCCATTCATTGGCCGATTTTCGTGAGATTCGCGTGCGCACCCAAGATGGCTCCGAGCGGCCCATTACCGAATTGGCCGAGATCAATGTGGAGCGTGGTTTTTCCGAAATCAATCGCGTCGATCAAAAACGATCGATTACGATCACAGCCGACTTGGACGAAAAGAAAACCGACGCGGAATCGATCATCAGTGGACTGCAAGCGAGCTTTGTGCCCGAGTTGCAAGAGCGGTTTCCGGCGGTGACGTTGAAATGGGAAGGCCAACGCGAGCAAAGTCGAGAATCGGTTGGCAGTCTAGTGATCGGCTTTGGCGTCGCTTTACTGATGATGTTTGTGTTGCTGGTGTTGCAATTCCGCAGCTACGTGCAACCACTGATCATTCTAGCGATCATCCCCTTCGGCATGATTGGCGCTTTGTGGGGCCACGCGATCATGGGCTTGCCGCTGACCCTGTTTAGCATGTTTGGGTTGGTTGCCCTGGCCGGGGTTGTGGTCAACGACTCAATTGTCTTGATCGACTTTATCAATCTGCGAGTGCGGGACGGTATGCCAGCCAGGGAGGCTTTGGCCGAGGCTGGCCGGCGGCGTTTCCGGCCCGTGATGCTGACCAGTATGACGACGATCGCCGGACTGTTTCCCTTATTGTTAGAACGCTCTTTTCAAGCTCAATTATTGATTCCGATGGCCACTTCGCTGGCGTTCGGTTTGATGTTGGCAACGTTGCTGGTTTTGATCTTGGTGCCGGTTTTTTATCAGGTTTACCTGTTTTGTGCTGATTTTCTGGGGACTTCCCCAGTAGAAGAGGAGTTATTGGGCCCCCAGCCACACCATGACCCGATGCAACCTGTCGCTGCCTGAGCAAGTCGGGGGCTGAGGAATTTTTTTGCGGTGGCCGAATGGCGTTCGTTGTTGGAACCGCCTCGGCCCCCATTGTCTGCAAGCCCTTTTTTTGGTACGTTAAAGGGATATGCTTGCTGTCAACCCCTGAGCCACCACCCTGCTTTTCTAGCGGGGCGTTCTGGTGCCTGGCGGGAACTCAACTGCTCGCGGCGAGTCGCCAGCGACGACTAATTGGCAGCAAGCGATCAATTTCGGCTGAAGATATCGGTTCCTCTTACGGAAACACGTTGATGCTCGAAGAGCTAAAAGAAGAAGAGATTGTCAACAAAGTTGGCGGACGATTTAAGCTGAGTACCTTGATTCAGAAGCGACTGGTTCAGTTGAATCAAGGGAGCAGGGCGCTCGTGCATGCTGACACTCACGACAAAATGTCGATCGTGTTGCAAGAAATCATGCAGGACAAAATCTTCTTGAGCGTCAACAATGAATTGATGACCCTCGAAGACCAGGCAGCTTACGCCGAGGGACCCGATTTGAATTCGATGGATCTCTAAGCAGGTGGCTGTTCAGCTCGATTCGCTCCAAGCAAAACGGGTTATTTTGGCAGTGGGTGGCGGGATCGCCGCATACAAAGCGGCCTTTCTCGCCAGTCGCCTCGCCCAGCGCGGCTGCGTTGTGTTGCCCGTGATGTCCCCCGCCGCGGAGCAGTTTATCGGCTCCACCACTTTGGCCGCACTTTGCGGCCGTCCCGTCACCACCGCGATGTTCGAGCCTAATCGGTTTCCGCTCGGTGCCCATATCGAACTGGCCGAACAGGCCGATCTCATGATCGTCGCTCCCGCTACGGCCGATTTGATGGCCAAGTTTTCGCTCGGGATTGCCGATTCGTTGATCAGCACGCTCTACTTACAACGCGAATGCCCCGTCCTGCTGGCCCCCGCGATGAGTACCGCCATGTGGTCCAAAGCGGCCGTCCAGCGGAACGCGGCGACGCTCGCGCAAGACGGCGTGCACTTCGTTGGCCCCGAAACGGGCTGGCTCAGCTGTCGCCGACAAGGTGCCGGCAGGATGGCCGAGCCGGAAAGCATCCTGGCGGCCAGCGAAAAGCTGCTGGCGGCAGAAAGTTAGGCATCCAAGCTGGGGATGATCTCGTTGCTGATCAAGTCTTCAAAAGTTTCGCGACGACGGATTAGTTTTGCTTCACCCGCTTCGATCAACACCTCGGCGGGACGCAGTTTGCTGTTGTAGTTGCTGGCCATCACAAAGCCGTAAGCACCCGCATTCTCTAGCACCAGAAAGTCACCCACGCGGGCCATTGGTAGTTGGCGTGAATCGACGTAGCCACCTTCTTTCTGAGTGAAAATGTCACCCGATTCGCAGAGTGGGCCCCCAACCACGGCGGCAACTTCTTCGCGGCCAGCCGCGCTGGCGGTCGCTCCGTCGCGAGGCACGATCGCGATCGGATGATAAGCACCGTACATCACCGGACGGGCCAGATCATTAAAGCCAGCATCGACCAAGAAGAATAGATTATCACCCATCTTCTTCACCGCTCGAATCTCAGCCAACAAACAACCCGCTTCGGCAACCAAGTAGCGACCCGGTTCAATCTCCAACTCGATCGGGTGCCCGAACCGTGCAGCCAAACGATTGCGAACGGCATCCCAAAGCTGGAAATACTGATTGAGGTCAACGAATGTTTCACCCGCGCGATAGGGCACTGGCAAACCACCGCCGGCGCTGATCGAGCGGATGGTGCGACCAACCGACTCCGCCGCTCGCTCCATCGATTCGCATACTTGCCCCAAGTGCTCCAAGTCGGTTCCCGAGCCGATGTGCATGTGCAGGCCGGTGATCGTCAGCCCATCCTCGTCCGCTTTCAGCAGGCAGGAGTCGAGTTGGTCATGCCAAATTCCGTGCTTCGACTGAGGACCACCCGTATTTGTCTTTTGGCTGTGTCCATGCCCGAAACCAGGGTTGATCCGCAAGGTAATGTCGGCACCCGGTCGGACGCTGCCCAATTGGGTGATCATGTCGGGTGAGCCGCAATTGACTGGCAATTGATGCTCGCAAACTAATTCCAGCGAGGCGGCATCAAAGATATCGGCGGTGTAAATAATATCCGCGGGGGCGAAACCGGCAGCCAAAGCGCGGCGGATCTCCCCGGCGCTGACTGCGTCGACTTTAGCACCCGCGCGACGGACGCGATCGAGAATTGCAATGTTACTGCAAGCCTTCTGCGCGTAACGAACGCAATCAAAAGCGGCCAAATCGGCAATGCGTTCGGCGATTAACGAGGCATCGTACAGATACGTTGGCGTGCCAAACTGCTCCGCCAAATCGACTAACGAAAGGCCGGCGAACTGATGGCGTAAAGTATTAAAAGTGGCGGTCGTAGGCATCAGCGAGCGTGATCAAATAGGAAGTGCGGACGGCTCACAGCGGGGTAGCCGGGTCGAGAATTTCCAACGGATGATAACCGTTGTGCCGCAGAACTGTATACGGGTTGTTACTCTTAATGTTATAGCAAACGATCAAGGACCACCGTGGATCGGGGCTGGTGTTGGCATCGCTGCGGTGTAACACGTTGCCGTGAAAAAACAGCCCATCGCCCGGTTCCATTTCCACATAGCGGAGCGGCAACCGCTCGAGGATGGCAGCCACTCGCTCGGGATCCGCTCCGGTTTGCCCCCCCACTTTGCCATGTTCCAATCTTCCCAAGTGATGCGACCCGGGAATGACTTGCAAACAACCGTTCGCTCGCGTGGCTCGGTCAATGGCGATATAGCAAGAGCCCATGTGTGGGTAGAGGCAGCCGTAGTTATACCAATAGCCGTAGTCTTGATGCCATTCCCAAGCGCCACCGACGCGGGGCTCTTTGAGCATTAGTTTGTGGTGATAGTGATAAACTTCGTCACCCAAGAAGGCTGCCATCGCGGGCACTATTTTGGGGCTGCGAGCGATCCGCGAATAAATGTCATCGCGAAGCGCATCACGCACGGTCAGTAACGTTGTGCCTCCCGTGGCGTCGCTGCGGGCGGTTGACTGAGATTCCATCTCCCGATCAGCCCGAGCTGTGTCGGCGAGCCGCTGCGTTTCGTCTTGATCGAGCAACCCAGGCACGATCACAAAGCCATCACGTTGAAAAGACTCGAGATCCGTCGGAGAGGGCAGGTAAGGCATGGTGGCTCTGCTGTGTTAGCTCAAGATGGCGTGAATGGGGCTAGCCGGCTCGACTCCCGTCAAGCGTTGATCGAGTCCCTGGAACGGATACACAAAACGCTCGTGATCGATGCCCATCAAGTGCAGAATTGTCGCATTCAAATCGCGAATATGCACGGGGTCCTTGGTAACATTGTAAGAAAATTCGTCAGTTTCCCCGTGCACCACCCCGCCGCGAATCCCAGCGCCGGCCAGCCACATCGAAAAGCACTTGGGATGGTGATCGCGGCCATATTGCGTTTTGCTGAGGGCGCCTTGGCAATAGATGGTGCGGCCGAATTCCCCGCCCCAAACGACCAGCGTGTCATCAAACATGCCACGCTGCTTAAGATCGGTCAGTAGGCCGGCTGAGGGCTGGTCGATATCTTTACATTGTTTGGGCAAATCGCCCGGTAAATTACCGTGCTGATCCCAACCGCGATGAAAAATCTGCGTGAACCGTACTCCACGTTCGGCCATGCGGCGAGCCATCAGGCAGCAGTTTGCAAAGGTTCCTGGCGTGGTGACGTCGGGACCGTAGAGGTCGAGCACGTGCTGCGGCTCGTCGGCTATGTTACTCAAATCAGGCACGCTGGTTTGCATCCGAAACGCCATCTCATACTGTGCGATCCGAGCGGCCGTTTCGGGATCTCCGCTTTGCTCATACGTTTGTTGGTTTAACTTGGAAAGCGAATCCAACATGCGACGTCGAACGCGGCTATCAATGCCTTCTGGATTCGACAGATACAAAACGGGATCTTGGCCGCTGCGCAGGGCCACGCCTTGATATTTGCTGGGCAAAAAACCGTTCCCCCAGAGACGATTGTAAAGAGCCTGAGCATCTTTACGGCCGGTCCAGGTGGCTGTCATCACCATGAAGGCCGGTAAATTTTCATTCTCAGTCCCCAGCCCATATGACAGCCATGATCCCAAGCTGGCTTTACCGGGCAACTGATTGCCGGTGCAAATATAAGTGATCGCGGGATCATGATTGATCGCCTCGGTCCACATCGATTTGACCAACGCCACTTCATCAACTTTCCTGGCCGTGTGTGGCAACAGTTCCGAAACCATTGTGCCCTGCAGGCCGTGCGGAGCAAACTTGTAAATACTCGGCGCGATCGGAAACCGAGCCTGACCGCTGGTCATCGTGGTCAACCGTTGGCCTTGGCGAATCGACTCGGGAAGATCTTTGTCAAACCAGTCGGCCATCGCCGGTTTGTGATCCCACATGTCCATTTGGCTGGGAGCGCCCGACATGAACAAGTAAATGGCCCGTTTGGCTTGGGGCTGGTGATGCGGCAGCGTCGGCAATCCACCGCGGCTGGCTCCCACCACGGCGCCACTGGCTTGACCAGCCGTCTCCAGCGAAGCCAACGCGGCGCAGCCCAAGCCGGCCGAGGTGCGCGAGAAAAAATGACGACGAGTGATGGGATCCATAATTTGTCTGCACCTGAGTTTGATTGGTGGCGAGTAAAAACTCACATCATTCGCTGCTGTTGTTACTTGGTGATCGCTTCATCGAGGTTGAGTATCGTGGAAGCCACCATCAGTGCCGCGGCTGCGTCGCCGTTTGGCGCTCCTAATTGTTTCAGCAGCGGATCGTTAGCTTGGTAGTGTTGCCGTAGATCGTGATAAAGTTCCATCAACTCGGCTTGTTCCTGGGTGTTTGGCGGTCGCGAGGTGACCGCTTCGAACATCCAACCGATCTGCCCCGCGGGGTCTTCCCCCATCAGGCTTTGCGAACGTTCCACCAAGCTGCGGGCGGCGGCCAAGTACTGCGGTTCGTTCATTAACATCAGCGCTTGCAACGGCGTGTTAGTGCGCTCGCGGCGAGCGGCGCAATTTTCCCGGCTGGGTGCATCAAAGGTAGTCATTTGCGGCGGGGCGCTGGTCCGCTTCCAAAACGTATAGACGCTGCGACGGTACACTTTCGCGCCGGAGTCGGCGGTAAAGTTGGCCGTGTTGCTGCCGGTATAGCCGACCGCCAACCACAAGCCGGCTGGTTGCGGCGGTTTCACGCTGGGGCCACCCAGTTGATCGACCAACAGGCCACTGGTCGCCAGCGCCGCGTCGCGAATCATCTCGGCATCGAGCCGAAAACGCGGGCCGCGGGCTAACAGACGGTTCTCCGGATCAATCGCCAGCGTTTGTTGATGGCTGCGGCTCGATCGTCGGTAGGCGTCGGTCATCACCAACCGCTTGAACAAGGCTTTGACGTCCCAGCCACTCTCGCGAAAATCGACCGCCAGCGTATCGAGCAATTGGGGATGCGATGGTGGGCTCCCTTGTGCGCCGAAGTCCTCACTGGTTTTCACAATCCCGGTGCCAAACAGTTGTTGCCAATATCGATTCACGGCAACTCGGGCTGTCAGCGGGTGGTCGGGCAGGGTTAACCAACGTGCCAACCCGAGCCGATCGCGTGGTAATTCTGCGGGCATTTTCGGCAAGGCTTGCGGGACTTGACGTGTGACTTGCTCGCCCGGTTTATCATATTCACCGCGCCGAAGAATGTGCGCGGGTCGTGGTGTCTCCAGTTCTTTCCAGACCAACGTGGTCGGCATCGAGTTTTGAATTTCGGTGCGACGTTTATCCAGCCCCGCAGCCATATCTTGCAACACTAGCCAATCGGGATGCACCGAGGCGACGCGTCGATAATAGTGTTTGATTGCCTCAACTTGCGTGGGCTGACGTTGCTCCAGCGGCAGTTTGGCAATTTCCAAAATCTCCGCCGGAACGGGCACGGCGGGAGAGCGGAATGCAGCGGCAAACGCGGCTGGGCCGGAGTGATTGATTGTCTTCAAGTACAAATCATTGACGCCGGCTTGCAAATCCAGGGTGATCGATTCACCAAGTGGGCTGATGGAACGATCGGCGTTGACTTCCCCGATCTTTTTCCCAGCCAGCCAGACTTGATACCCATCCTCGGTTCCCAGCAACAGCGTCAGTTTTTGAGCTTGAGGCGCCACGATCTGCCGATGTAGCAGCACCACGCTGGGCCGATCGGGAATCGTCGGCAAGCTGTTGATCATCGCGGGCTGGAAGGCTGTGCCTGTTTGCCAACTCAATGTTTGATCGCGAAACTTAAAGCTTTCCTCGCGGGCAAACGCTCGATCTTGCGAGGCATAGTTTTGGTAATACCCCGCCCCGATATTTTCAACTTCGAAGGGACCCACAACATGCCAGGGACTGATTTGCAGTTGACGCTCCACGGCGACGCGCGGCAGATCGTCGGAAACGGCGACGCGAACACGCTTGAAACTGTGGCCGGCAAATTGCGACTCGTACTTGAGCACCACCTTGATTTCCGCGGTCTCGGTTTCGGAGCCCAGCAAACTGCTGGCAACGAACCAAGCCGAACGGCTGCCCGGTGTTTGGTGCCCGCCGATGGCCCAGCCGGCATCGGCAGCGACTTGGCCGTCAATGGCGTACTGAATGGTAAATTTGGGGCTGTCGCTTTGCTCCTGATCGGCTTGACCATAAACCAGTTTCACAGGCGTGAACTCGCCACCAGTCGCCGTTGATTTAAGCAAAACTTCGATTTCGCTGAGCACCGCGTTACCGTTATCGCTCCGCCCAGCAGGCGTCTCCGGCGAGTCGCTGAGCGCTTCCAAACGGATCAATTGGTAAGGACCACCCGCGGGTAAGGTCGCTTGCAAGGTTACGGTTTCTTTCGCGGGAACTTCGCCACCAGCCGCCACCGAGCCATCGTCCAGCACTTGCATCGTGCTGCCACCGCTCGATTCCGCACTGCTGGGATGTAGGGTTTGCCAGGTCGTAGGATGTTCGCTACTGGCGAGCGCGGCTTGTTCCCAGCGAGCTTGCGCTGCATCGACCGTCGGCAGCGGACCATTCATCTCCGCTTCTAAGTCGCTGCGCATGTTGGCAACGTCTGCTAATTGTTTGAGAGTTTCGTCCGTCGGGACCCGCGCCACTGGCGGATGGTCTTTGGCGTTTCCATCGAGCGCGCGACCGTCCAGGCTATTGAAGAAAGCGGACAGCGAGTAATAGTCGCGCTGGCTGATAGGATCGAATTTATGATCATGGCAGACCGCACAGCCAGTTGTCAGACCAAGGAATATGGTGCCAAACGCATCGGTGCGGTCGATCACGTTGCGAGCAAAGACTTCTTCGTAGATCGAGCCGCCTTCGCTGGTCGTCACGTTCAACCGATTAAAGCCGCTAGCGATCTGGTCTTCGAGGGTACTTTCCGGTAGCAGATCGCCAGCCAGTTGTGCCGTGATGAATGCATCGTAGGGCATGTTCTTGTTGATCGCGGAAATCACCCAATCGCGATAGGGCCACATTTCGCGATAGTTATCCAGGTGCAAACCGTGCGTGTCCCCATAACGCACAAGGTCCAACCAGTATCGTCCCAGGTGTTCGCCGAAATGATGAGATTGCAGCAAGCGATCGACAACTTTCTCATAAGCATCGGGTGTCAGGTCTTTTTCGAAGGCACGCAGCTCCGCGGGTGTGGGAGGTAAACCGCTAAGATCGAAAGTCACGCGGCGCAATAATTCTCGTCGGCTGGCTGGCGGGTTGGGGGTTAAGCCGGCGGCTGTGATTTTCTCCAACAGAAAAGCATCCAGCGGATCGCTGACTTGTGCTACATCCCCAGGGGCGGTTTGCTCCAGCGGGTTATTTTGGTCATCAGGGATTGGTCGGGGGTGGCGTTGCGGCGGCACCAATGACCAGTGTGGTTGGAATTCCGCACCCTGCTCGATCCAGCGTTTCAGCAGACTCTTTTCCTCGTCGCTCAGTGGTTTCTGCACTTCGGGAGGGGGCATGATTTCGTAGGCGTCATCACTTTCGATCCTTGCCACCAAAGTGCTGGCAGCCAAGTCGCCGGGTACGACAGCACGCTCTCCGCTATCGGCGACTCCGTAAGCCGATTCGGCTTCGTCGAGACGCAACCCGCCCTGACGATGTGCCCCATCGGGCCCATGGCAGGCGAAGCAGCGGTCAGACAACAAGGGGCGAATCTGACGGTCGAAATCCACCGCCTCCGCGGCGTCTGGAGCACGGGTTGCGTCGGCCACGGCATCGGCAATGGGGTCGGCAGCTGTGGCTTGAATCGACGCGGTTCCGTTGGCAACGATTACAGCGGTTGCCAGCAGAACAGCGATACACAAACGGTGATGGTAAGTTTCAAGGAGCATCGACATGGAGGCGGGCCATTACCGGGCGGGATGGGGGCATGAGGCGGGATGGGGGCAACCACGACATACTGCTATTCTACCGCAGCATGGTGCCAAGGTGCAGTTTTTTGTCTCGGCTGCGTTATGACTTGCGAATAAAGTGCTCGGCATAACTGCGCACTTCGGTGCCGTTGAGCACGTGGACCATTCGCAGCTGACTCACTTCCGCTTCGCTGAATCCGCTCAATGGCACATGGATCAACTGTTTTTTGAAGCGACGAGCCAGGCGGCGCCATCCCCCGCCGGGGGGCAGCGAGCTGAGCAAAGCGACTTGACGGCTGCGCGAATACATACAAGCGGCGGCGATCAGCCGTTCTTCGAGTGTTTCGACAAAATCGAGCCGCGGGTCACTCCAGATGTCAGGAATGGACTTTGGTGGAAACAAAAACATGGCCCCGCCATACGTGGCTAAACAAATTCCCGGTCCCACTAGCTCTTGGCGGAAATCAGTCGCGTAGAAAGCTAGCGTCGATTCATTGTTGTGCTCGGCAAACCACGTGGTCCGCCAGGGGTAATCGCGCGGGTCGGCGGGTGAGTCAAATAGCATCACGCAGGCATCGAGCGTGCCGCGATCGGGCGGAATAACTTTGACATAGATCTGTTTCTCATACCAATGCCGCACCGTGTCGCGGATATCGATACCATCTTTGACGCTGGTGGTAAATTTCTCCGTCCGCGCCAAATCGGCGCCCATGATGGCTCGCGCACGGTCAAAAGCGCGCGAGCGAAATCGTTCAATATGTTCGTCTTCGGGCGGGTAGCTGCATTGTCCAAAGGGATTCCATTTGTATCCCCAGCGAGCCCGTTCATCGTCGGTCGGTCGGCGGTTTAACTGAATCGATTGCCAGAGCACCGTGGGGCCGGCCAACCGGCTGACCAATGGAACAATATCTCCCGTCGGCAAGCGGCCTTGATCGATCGCCAAGGCAACTGCCGGCTCATCGTTGTCTTCCACCGAGTACGCATAATCACGCGCCGTCTCAACCACGCTCAACGCGTACTGATCGCCAAAGATCTGTTTGGCGGCGGTCACGATGGTGTAAAGATCGGGAGTCATCCGTTTGCCCAGCAACGACAAATTACGAATATACTTCAGTGCTTGGCTGAGGGCGAACGGCGTGATGCGGCGGGCCCGTTTTCCCAAGTCAAGGTAGTAGGCTTCGCGAGCCGCGATCAAAAGTTCTTTGACACCGTCAATCTGAATGTTGTCATCTTCTTCCAGCTCGGCCCGCGCCCGTTCATACAGTGCTGAAATAAATGGTAACTCTCCGAAAAGAAATACTAAGGTTCGCGGCTCGACTGGATAGACAACGGGTTCCTCCATATCGGCAGCCGACGGTGGTTCGACATCAAGGCCGTCACCATCCTCTTCGAGTGCTAAGTCGTCTTCCAGATCGTCGTCTTCGCCAATGGACTGGAGTTGTTCAATGATAATTTCGTCAATGTGATAATCAGCAAACTCGTCTTCCTCGGCATCTGCTTGATCGGCCTGATCCTCCGCCCGCTCGCGATTCTGCTGCGATGTGTCACCGTCGGCTTTTTTGCGATCGTCGGCGGTTTGACGTTGGTGTGGCACCCAGGCTGGAGTTGGCCAGGGAGCGTGTCCGTGGTAGGCGGCTCGGATCCACGGCCATTGCGACACGCAACAGATCAATAGGATGTTTTCATAGTGTTGTTCCAGCTCGCGCAGCCGCATCGCCATATATTCGACCCGTCGCTGAGTTTGTAAACGGGCCGGCGGGGTAATGCTCGGCAGCAACGCGGCGGCAAAGCGTTCTGGTGAGACGGTTCGCAGCGCATAAGGATCTGGCATCGCTGACGACTCGGGCAGAAATTGTTCCGTCTCCAGATCAATGTAAGCTCGCGGAACGTGCTCGCCCAACGCCGCGCGGATCCCCATGATCACTGGCTGGCAAGGATCGATGGGCACATAGCTCTGCGGCCACCATCTCAGCTCGTCATCTTCGTCCTCGTCTTCATCCTCATCGTCGCTGTCATCGCTACCGAAGAACCCATGTTCGTTCTCCGCGCTCCACTCGGTGATCTCAAAGTCAGCCTTCTCGCGGGGCGGCTGGATGACGATCGCCGGGCGTGGCAATTCCAGCACCGCGGTCTCAACGGGTTCGCGAAACGACTCCGGCAGCGGCAGGGCAACACAATCGACTTTGTGTTCCAGCATCCAACGTCGCACGATCAAAGCGCACTGACCACTGCCGTGAATAATCGGCAAGGCCGTAATCCGAGGGCTGATCTGCAACAACGGAGGAATCTTAGGCATGTTTTGCTTCCCGCTTCCCAATCAATTCATGAACACCAGAGCCTTTAGTTTAGCGTTCTCGAGCAGTCATCGGGAGTCGAGCGACTTTCATTCCAGTGGCAGCCGGCAAAAATCGCTGGCTCAGGGTCTCAACAGCAACGTGGCCGCCCCGGTGGACCAACCTGCAGTACCTTGCACACGGGCCACGACCCGAAAACGGCCAGACAATCCGGCTGGCGGCAAAAGTGCAAGTTCGAAATCACCCCCGGCGTGATCGTCAATTTCGGTCTGCAGCACGTCGACGCAGTTCGCTTGCTCGTAGCGTTCTGAGGGGGAAAGGCCGGGGCTGGTCGGCACGCTGCCGGGAAAATGACAGAGGGAAACCGTTAATTTGCCACCGTGCGGTGCGACGCCACGGACAACCAGCTTTTCACCAGGTGACACCCCGCTGGGAACATCCAAGGCAATCGTTTGCGGATGTTGCAAACGCAGCATCGGATCGCCCAGCAGGTTATACAAATGAATGTGTTCCACTCGCTCCGCCGGCAATTGCTCCGCGTCGGGGCTGAGCGCGGTGGCTAACAGGTCGACCAGCCTTCTACGCTGGGCTAATTCCGCGTTCTGCCGTCCATCCTCAGCAACCTCCTGCTGGGCGATCAGCCAGGCTGTGCCGAGCCGTTCGACCCGCTGCTGGTAACAAGCATGAATCAGCCCCTGGGCGATCAAGGCGTTACCGTAAGGCATGCTCACCCGACTGCTGGCCAACACCGCGATCGGACCGCCCGGACATTGCACCATTTGTTCGGCCAAGCAGTCCACCGAGGCATCAAAAGCACCCGTGTAACAAGCCAGCAATAGACCGATGGGAGAGGAACCCGGAGCGACTTCTAACAGATCGAGATCTTCGCACGTTAAGACGGGTCGCCGTGTCCCATTTGGCCCCGGAACGCGATCGAGCGCGGTGACATTCCCGTGACCCATGTAAACCCAAAAGGCGCCCCCTTCACGATACCGCCGCAAGGTGGCCGGAAAGAAATCGATGGCCCCCGGATTAAAGGGACTACGGGGGCTGGCATACGTGACGGCCAAACTGACTGCTTCGGGCAGAGTCGAGGTCAAGACGCTGCGGGTGGCTGATTCAATCGCCGCGTCGGCCAACATGCCGAAGCCCCCGACACCCGCGGTAATCTGCACCCGGTCACGCCAATGGTCAAAATTATCACTTGTCTCATACGCGATAATGCGGTCAATCCAATTGGTTAATTGGTCGGCCGTATCGACGGGCATTCGCCCCACGGCTACTTGGGGCACGCCATCCCCATTTAGATCGGTGTAACTCGCATCGCTCGGTAACGTTGCGGTCGAACCATATTTGGCTGCCGGCCCGGAAGCACGATAGAACGTCGGCACTTCTAATTTGGGGTCGGCCTGCTCGGCAGCGGTCAAGCGGCAATCACCCACTAACACCACGAATTGAGTCTGCTCGTTCAATCCAGCAGCCAACAACGAGCGTTTCACCGTTGCCGCGTCGGCCGCCGAGTCGACTAACCGCACGCTGATTCCTTGCTGCTGACGGTAATCAACCCAAGGCTGGATGGCTGTGCGAAATGCCTCCGGACAGACGACGAAACAATCGGCCGCCGAGGCTGCGGGTAGTACCTGGACCGCGAGTAACAGCCAGCACAAGTAGACAATCTGCTTCACAATCGGGCTCCCCGTCGAACTAAACGACTTTTAATCAACATACCCGCTACTTGCCGGCCGGTCCAAGAGGAATCGACGCTTGCCGACGTGGGGGCACGTTCCCGCGATTCATTCTTCTGGGACTACTCAAACTGAATTCTCCAAGCTATCTTGATATCGCGTTAAGGATTTCGCGAGGCTAAGTTCACGACCAAGTTAGTGTACGCAAGGCCCAAGCACGCGGTGCGACACGCGGGCGGCGCCACTAGCATGAGCGACACGCAGGGACGGGGCGCGACACGCGGGTGTAGTTCAATGGTAGAACACCAGCTTCCCAAGCTGGATACGAGGGTTCGATTCCCTTCACCCGCTTGCTTGTCGCCCCCGCTAGGCTGCTAACCGCTAGATTGCCGGTTTGGCTGCCAAACGCCAATCTTTCGGCGGCGCCGTGGGCTTGTTCAGCAGTTCAATTTTCTGCTTGGCGACCAGCTCTCCTGTTAATTCTTCTCCTGGCGGACTGCCCCAAATAAAACGCTCTCCGTCCGCGCGGATCACTTCATAGATAAAGGGCTCGTTGAATGTTCGCTGTGGGTTGGTCAAGCGGATGGTGACCAGTCGATGACGCTCGCGGTAAGCGGCCAAGTAGGCGGCAATCTTGGCCGCAGAGATTACCCGCTGATCCCCAAAAGGCGCCCCATAGCCGCCTGAAGGATAGGTGTCGTCTTGGATTTCAATTTGCAAAAATTGATACTGGTCGACTTCTTGGAAATCGCGCGAGGGGAGCAGAATTCCTTGGCCATCGACAAAAAAAATGCCCGGACCACGCACTTCTGGATGGCGGCTGTTGGGGACTCGCACCACCGCCACGGGATGACGGTAACGCAATTGCACCGAAACGCCGGTCCCTTTTTTCTCGACCCGCAAGACCTCGGACACCCAGGGATGGGTGCGAAACGCTTCGCCAATGGCCACCGTCGCTTTCCGATCGAGCAGGCTGGTTTTTTCCAGTTGATGGGACTGGAAAACTTCGGCCACCACGTCGCTTTTCAGGAAGTCGGGTGGCCTGGTGGCGGTTAAATTTATTTGTTCGAGCCCGTAGAACTGTTGGCCAATCCGTTCGGCACCCCACTGATTCCAAGCAATATAGCCGCCAATCACCAGTGCCACGGGCCAGATTGCCGCCAGCATGCCCGGCGCCATCACCAAGCGGGTGATCCAGTGCTTGGGGGGCGGTTCAGCCGGCTTCGCCAGGGAGAGCTTGGGAACTTTCTTCTTCCCCCCCACGGCGGCTTTCTTGGCGACTTCCGGTTCGCTCTCGGCCTGAGTCATATTCGCTCCGTCTACCAAATCACGAGATTGAGTTGCAGATCAATCCCCAACTGCCTGGTCACTTGTTCTCTTACTGATTCTAGCAATTCCAAGCAATCGTCGCTGGTCGCGCCGGCATGAGCAATCATGTAGGCCGGATTCGTCGAATCTAAGCTGACGTTTCCGCGGCGCGTCCCTTTCAACCCCACTTGTTCGATCAAAGTCGCCGCGTCGATGTCGTTCGGATCGATGAAGGGGACGGCAATGCGTTGCGAGTCGAGCGGCCGCGAGGCGCGGCGAACAATCCAAGTCTTTTGCAATCTTTTAGTGAGCTCGACCGGATCAGCCGGTTCCAGCTCAAATTCGACTTCTAGCAAAAACTTGCCGGCAAGATCACTTTTGCGATGCCCAAATTGAATTTGCGAGCGATCGAGCGTGCTGATGCTGCCGCCCGGTTCCACGCACTGCACGCGAGCCACGGTGGCACCGATTTCAGTCCCTCCGGCACTCGCGTTGCCGACCACTGCCCCCCCCACGGTACCCGGGACTCCCGCTAAACGCTCTAAGCCGCCTAGGCCACATCCGATCGCTCGGGTTAACGCGTGCGAAAGTTTTGCTCCTCCGCCGGCGATTAAGCGGTTTTCTTCGACTTGCAAAGTGGCAAACGAAGCCGCCAAGGTGTGAATAACCAGCCCGTCAAAGCCAGCTTCGCGCACCAACACGTTGGAACCGTCTCCCAGCAGCCGAATCGGCACCTGGGATTCTGAAGCGGTTCGCACCAAACCACAAAACTCTTCCCGATTGGTGGGCTCGGCAAAATAGCGAGCCGGTCCACCAATTCCGAGCCAAGTGTAGGGAGCCAACGGCTCGTCGTGACGGATCAGATGTTCCAGATTTGGAGAAAAAGGCATCGCGCTGATGATTCCGGCCGCGGCCGCGAGTGATGAATTGGAAGGCTTTCTATACCATATGCGATTGTGGAATCGCAGAGCAAAATGCGTCAAGTGCGATCACAAAGCGAAGAGCGCAGAAAAAACGCGTTCTGTCCCGCATGCTATTAAGAGCGGGAACAGAACGCGTCGAATTTTTCAAGGACTACCGAGTTCCTTGGCAAAATTCTCGCACATTCATTGTCAGAATCAGTGCCAAGCTGCCTGGTAGCAAGAAATTAAGTGCCGATGCGAGTCAAATTGACCGCTTTGCGAATAAGAGTTCGCACGCCATCGCGATTCTGATATCCGGTCAGTTGAAGCCGCTTCCAGCCAGCTCCGCCTTTCGAATAAACAATGATTTGTGGAATCATCCTGCCACGCATCAATCGGCTGGCCAACTCAGGATCACGATCCTTGTTGACTACAACCAAGCTAACGTCTTCCAAATCACCACTGCTTTTCATCTCGGCGATCGTGTTCGCCTTAAGCGTCTGGCAAGCTGGGCATGCATCCGAACTGACAATCACCATCAACGGCACGCCGTTGAGCTGTGCTTTTCGGTACGCTTCATCATAATCTTGCTTTTCAGCAGGCCCCGCGGGGACGATCGAAATCACAGCAGTCAGAAGCATCGACAACATAGTTTCCTGTTACCTTCTTGCGTGTCGGTGCGCAGATCACGTCCACCGACAACGTGCCGGCGTTGGAAAAGAGAGCAACTGAACGTATCTGCACATTCCTAGTTTTCCGAAAATCATTTCCGTACCGAGGCGATCGACCGGCCCGGCTGAACAGCCCTATGAGCCCCAAAATCGAACAAATGGCCAGCTTTTTGCGCTCCCACTAGCCTCGGAAACCGACAATTGACGGCATCAAAACTCGCTCGTCCCGTTAGCAGATCCCGTGCCCGTCAAATGAGGATTAGCACAAACTGGAAGAATGGTCGGGATTGCAGTGACTTTGCGGGTTATTAAGGAGGGAGTATAAGAGTCGAGCTTGAGTCCACAAGCGGCAAGCATGCCAAACGGTGCTTTATCGGTTTCCAGACTCCCCAGATGAAGGCGCAGGTCGTGCACGGGTTTTCCCCCGTCGCCGAGCGAGATAAACTGAGGCCAACAAACTAGTTAGGAACCGCCAGCGTTTCCCCCCGCGGCCACAAATGAACACTTTTCCAACAATGACTCCGGCCAGGATTTTTCCCCTCGCTCACGTCAATTTCGAGTTGAAAGCAAAGAGATGAAGCTGCGAGTGGGACTCATCGGGTTGGGAGAAGCCTGGCCCCAACGACATCGCCCATCGTTGAGAATGTTGCATAACCGGTTCGAAGTTCGCGCGGTTTTTAACAACGTTCCGTTGCTCGCCGAGCAAGCGGCGCGGGAGTTTGGAGCGGTCAAATGCGACGGATATCGGTCCCTAGTGGCTCGCAATGACGTCGACGCGGTCTTGATTCTGGAGAATGCCTGGCAAGGTTGGCTGCCAATTATTGCTGCTTGCGAAGCAGGAAAGGCTGTCTATTGGGCTGCGGAACTCAATTTCGACGCCGAATTGGCTATGCAACTGACCGAACGGGTCGATCACGCGGGGATCGCCTTCATGGCCGAATTTCCCCGCCGCTTCGCACCAGCGACACTCCGGCTCAAAGAACTGATCGCCACGCATCTGGGCGCCCCGCAATTACTTTTCTGTCACCGACGTTTACCAGACGGCGCCGGCGGAGGTCCGCAAGCGAACGACAGCAAGCAGAAATTGCGTCGTACCGAGGCAGAATTGGTCGGCTTAATCGATTGGTGTCGCTACGTTGTGGGCAGAGAACCGGTAACGGTCAATTCAATCTGTCACGGACACCCCGACTCGCCTGATTATTGGGCGATTACGCTGGAGTTCCCTCCCCTCTCACCCTTCGCGGCGCCAGTGGTGGCGCAAATCAGTTGCGGTCTCTACGTGCCGGCTAGTTGGCATGAAGCGATCAGCTTTCGGCCTCCGTCGGCGATGCAAATTCGCTGTGACTCGGGCGTCGCCTTCATCGATCTGCCGACAACGCTGGTTTGGTTCGACGAAGCTGGCCGTCATCTCGAGTCACTCGATACCGAATTGCCAGTCGGCGAACAATTGTTGACTCAGTTCCACCGCGCGGTGACCAGCTTAGTGCGCAAGATGGGAGATCTCGAAGATGCCTGTCGCTCGCTGCATATCTTGCGAACCGCCAGAGCGGCAGTCGAACAAGGACGCCGCATGCCGGTCACTTTCCCCCAAAAAACATTGCGCCGCTAAGCACCACAGTACAACAAAATCAGCCGCCACGCGCCAGAGAGCGGTTCCCCGTTCGCGAGTTGTGCTGTGAAAACCGCTCTTTGGCGTCACGGCGGTCAGTCAATCCGATGTGGCAGATGGTTGGCGTGATCGTCGGCACGACGGTGGCTGCGTCATTGACGTCCGGCCACGTCGGGTTCGTTGATCGCACGACGGGCAAATTTGAGCCGGTGGCGTTTTGCCCTGGCTATTCGCGAGGTCTTGCGTACCATGGTGATTTCGCCATCGTGGGAATATCGAAGCCACGCGAGAGCAGGATGTTCTCGGGGCTCAAACTGGACAACAACCTGAAGTCGGGCGATGCGGAAGCGTGCTGGGCTGCAGGTGATCGACCTAAAAAGTGGCGATGTCGTTCACTGGGGCCGCGTCGAGAGCTTGGTCACGGAGCTGTACGACGCCGAGACGCTTCCGGGCGTCGTCCGGCAGCAGTCACTTGGATTTAAGACGGATGAGATCCGTTGCGTATTACGAGTGGGTTTGGAACGATCGCTCACCGACTGGGGAACACCATGAAGAACTCGACTCACCTTTCCATGCTCAGAAAACGAAACCTTAGCGAGGAACGCAAGTTCAAGCCGTCCAAGCCACAGCGTCGTCGCTTGCTGATCGAGTCGTTGGAAGGCCGCCGCTTATTGGCGGCTACGAACCCCTGGCCTCTCGCTTCGCTCGACGGTACCAATGGCTTCCGAATCGACGGAGTCGCCGCAAATGACTTTTCCGGCGGCAGCGTGAGCAGCGGCGGGGACGTCAATGGGGACGGCTTTGATGATCTGCTTGTCGGGGCCAGGTTTGCCGATCCCAACGGCAATGCTTCTGGTTCGAGTTACGTGGTGTTCGGCAAGTCGGGCGGGTTTGCCGCCACGCTCAATCTCTCCACGCTCGACGGCACCAATGGCTTCCGACTCGACGGAGTCGCCGCAGGCGACCAATCCGGCCACAGCGTGAGCAGCGGCGGGGACGTCAATGGGGACGGCTTTGATGATCTGATTATCGGGGCCAGTGGAGCCGATCCCAACGGTAGTGCTTCCGGTTCGAGTTACGTGGTGCTGGGCAAATCGGGCGGGTTTGCAGCTGCGCTCAATCTCTCTACGCTCGACGGCACCAATGGCTTCCGACTAGACGGAGTCACCGCAAATGACCAAACCGGCGGCTGGAGCGCGAGCAGCGGTGGGGACGTCAATGGGGACGGTTTTGATGATCTGATTGTCGGGGGCGTGCTTGCCGATCCCAACGGCAGCAATTCCGGTGCGAGTTACGTGGTGCTGGGCAAGTCGGGCGGGTTTTCCGCCATGCTCAATCTCTCCACGCTCGACGGCACCAATGGCTTCCGATTCGACGGAGTCGCCGCAAATGACCGATCTGGCGGCAGCGTGAGCAGCGCCGGGGACGTGAATGGGGACGGTTTTGATGATCTGATTGTCGGGGCCATTGGAGCCGATCCCAATGGCAGTGATTCCGGTTCGAGTTACGTGGTGCTGGGCAAGTCGGGCGGGTTTGCCGCTGCGATCAATCTCTCCTCGCTCGACGGCTCCAATGGCTTTCGACTCGACGGAGTCGCCGCAGATGACAATTCCGGAGTTAGCGTGAGTAGCGGTGGGGACGTCAATGGGGACGGTTTTGATGATCTGATTATCGGGGCCAGTGGAGCCGATCCCATCGGCAGTGGTTCCGGTTCGGGTTACGTGGTGCTGGGCAAGTCGGGCGGATTTGCTCCCACGCTGAATCTCTCCACGCTCGACGGCATTAGTGGCTTTCGACTCGACGGAGTCGCCGCAGATGACAATTCCGGAGTTAGCGTGAGTAGCGGTGGGGACGTCAATGGGGACGGCTTTGATGATCTGATTGTCGGGGCAAATGAGGCCGATCCCAACGGCAGTGACTCCGGTTCGAGTTACGTGGTGCTGGGCAAGTCGGGCGGGTTTGCCGCTGCGATCAATCTCTCCACCCTCGACGGTACCAGTGGCTTCCGACTCGACGGAGTCGCCGCAGATGACCAATCCGGCCGCAGCGTGAGCAGCGGCGGGGACGTCAATGGGGACGGTTTTGATGATTTGATTGTCGGGGCCCCGTTTGCCGATCCCAATGGCAGTGGTTCCGGTTCGAGTTACGTGGTGTTCGGTGGCAACTTCACGGGCGGTGTGGAAACCCAGGTGGGCGGCGATGGAGATGATACGCTGACTGCCGATCAGGGAGCCGATGCGATCGACATCCTGATCGGCGGCCACGGCAATGATATTCTGCTCAGCGACGGCGGTGACGATGTGCTCATTGGCGGCGAAGGTGATGACGTGCTGGCGATTACCGAGGGCGATTTTAGCGGCACACGCCGACTCGTTGGCGGCAATGGTTTCGACACGCTTCGCCTCGACGCAGCTGACCTCACGCTCGATCTGACCGCCATCGCCGATAATCGCTTGCTCGGCATCGAACAAATCGATATCACAGGCAGCGGTGATAACACGCTCACGCTAGATCAAGCCGAGGTGCTGAGCCTGTCGGATGAATCCAACACGCTGCTGGTCCGCCGCAATTCCGGCGACACCGTCGACATCGGCTCGGGCTGGACGCAAGGTGATGACGAAACGATCGACGGTGACTCGTTCGATGTCTACACCCAGGGCGCCGCGGTGCTAAAAGTTCAGGTGGCGGGAGGCAATCTTGCCCCCACTAATATCCTTCTGTCAGCGAACCTTGTACTGGAGAACGCAATTACCTTGGCAAACGCAGTACCCATCGGAACAATGACAGCGGTCGATCCCGATGCCGGTGACACACACAGCTTTGCCTTGTTCAGTGGAGTCGGGCCCAACGACAATTCCTTCTTCTCGATCACGGGCGATGAGTTGGCGATCAAGGCGGATACGCTTGTCGACTTTGAAACGAAGCCTAACTACATCGTCCACGTGCAAGCGACTGACAGCGAAGGCAATACATTCGCGAAAGACCTCCTGGTCACCGTGGGAAATCGGGGCGAGTTGGAAACGGTTACGATTGGCGATGGCACGAGTCAGCGTAGCATGCTCAGCGAGCTCACCGTCACCTTTGATTCCGAAGTGACGCTTGCCACCGACTCCTTCACTGTGGTCAAGCGTGGCGCTGATGGCGGCGCGGTGGACGTGGCTTTTAACAGCACGCTGGACGGACAAGGACGGACCGTGGCGACGCTGACATTCAGCGGCAGCTTTACTCAGGCTGGCTCATTGGTCGACGGCAACTATCAACTTCAGATTGACGGCAGCAAAATCACCGACGCCCACGGGAACCTTGATTTAGACGAAGATGGTAGCGACGGAGGAAGTTATCTTTTGGGTGACGCAGCTGCCGATGACTTCTTCCGCCTGTTTGGCGACGTCGATGGCAACCGCAGCGTTGGCTTTACCGACTTCTTGCCATTTCGAGCGAGCTTCGGTACCGGCGTAGGTGATGAGAACTTCGACGATCGCTTCGACGTCAACCAAGACGACACGATTGGCTTCCAAGACTTCCTCGCCTTCCGCAGCCGTTTTGGTTCGACATCGCCTTTTGAATGAGTCTTTCGGTTACGTCAGCCGGTTACAGATCGCCTCGAATATTGACGAGAGTCTTCGTTGTGCCATGCCGATCCGTCCAGCGGCAAATATAGTCCCAGTCTAGAATATCCATCTGGACGATCATAACGTTCTCTGCATCCATTAAATCTTGCGGGCGGCTCCAACGAATTCTGAATGATCACGTCCTCTGGGGTCGGCAACCAAATCGATCCTCCTAACACCGAAGATTGGACCTCGATTCTTCGCTTGAAACGAGACTGATCAAAGGGATCATCGCTCAACTGAAAGATCTCGAGCACAAAGTTGATGGGCGTGAAACAAATTTTGCGTCTCACAGTGCCTGTGATCAATTCAAACTCGAGCTGCGATTCGGTTTGGTAGCCGTCACCCAGTGACGAACCGATCAGATCAAAGGTCGCGTCCAATGCAGCAACGACGATGTCTGCATCTTTAGTTGCCCTTGGGATACCATACGCATTGCTCGAATAAGCGCCGACCAGCATGTAAGCCAAACCGTGTCGATTGAGTAGGGACACCAAATGTCCGAGAGCCTCGTTTCCATCAGCGGCTGTCACGATGGCTCCACCGCACGGGTTTCGGCCGCCAAAAGTGGACGATAATACTTCTTCGTGTTTCTCTGACGGATCAGTTCTTCACGGCGGGATATCTCCATATCGACTTGTACATCTGCCCATTCTGGATGTAACCCGGCAATCAGGCTCCGAGTCAGCCGCATTTGTTCGTCGTACAGTCTCGGTCCGGCAGTTAAACGCTCATCCAACGACATCTGCTGAGCCCGCGCGGCTTTTTCGTTGCGAAGATCACGATCAAGTTTTTGACTTTCCATGACCCTATTGTCGCCAATACCCGGCTATCAATCAACGGCATTCAGTCCCTCAAAGCATTCAGCGAGCGTAGAAATATAAAGAGACTAGGCACCTCTGAAAACACCAAGTGGCTCTTTGGCAATGAACGCCTCCACGATGAACAAACCGGCAATGATCAAATCAGCAACACCCACTAAGCGGCAATCCCGATGGCTTAGCCTCAGTATTCGCTCATGGGCGGACAACTGCAAACCAAGTTGCGGTCACCGTAGGTGTTGTCGATGCGTCCCACGGTTGGCCAGAATTTGGCATCTCGTAGGCTAGGCATCGGCCAAGCCGCCTGTTCTCTCGAGTAGGGTCGGTTCCAGGTGTCGCTGCCGATCACTTGCATCGTGTGCGGTGCGTTAGTGAGTGGATTATTGTCCTTGGAAAGTTTGCCATCGATAACGTCCTGGATCTCTTGGCGAATGGAAATCATGGCATCGCAAAAGCGATCGAGTTCCGCCATTGATTCGCTTTCCGTGGGCTCGATCATCAACGTCCCAGGCACTGGCCAGGCCATCGTGGGTGCGTGAAAACCGTAGTCCATCAAGCGTTTGGCGATGTCGTCAATCTTAATTCCCGCCGATTTCTCAAAAGCCCGGCAGTCGACGATAAATTCGTGCGCCACGAAACCGTTGGAATCGGTGTAAAGGATATCAAAGTGCTCGCTCAGCCGTTTGGCCATGTAGTTCGCATTCAAGATCGCCACTTGCGAAGCCAGCTTGAGACCGCTGCCTCCCATCAAAGCCGTGTACACGTAGCTGATCGTGAGGATGCTGGCGCTGCCGTACGGCGCGCCGGAGACGGGCCCGATGGCGAACTCGCCGGCCGTGTCAGGACGTTGCACTGGATGGCCGGGAAGGAATTCAACCAGTTGCGAGGCGACACCGATCGGCCCCATCCCCGGACCGCCACCGCCGTGTGGGATGCAAAAGGTCTTATGCAGGTTCAGGTGGCAAACGTCCGCGCCACATTTTCCAGGGCTAGTCAAGCCGACCTGGGCGTTCATGTTGGCACCATCCATGTAGACTTGCCCGCCGCAATCGTGAATGATTTGACAAGCTTCGCGAATGGTCGATTCAAACACCCCGTGCGTGGATGGATAAGTCACCATTAAACAGGATAGCTGTTGAGCGTTCGCTTGAGCCTTTTGTGTGAGGTCTGCCAAATCAATATCCCCGCGGTCGTCACACTTAATTGGCACCACTTTCATGCCGGCCATCACGGCCGAGGCGGGGTTGGTGCCGTGTGCTGACGTGGGAATTAGGCAGACGTTGCGGCAATGTTCACGGCCTTCCATTTCCGCGTTGCGACGATGGTACGCGTCGATCACCAGCAAGCCGGCATATTCACCTTGGGCACCCGCGTTCGGTTGCAAACTGACGGCGGCGAAACCGGTGACTTGGCACAGCCACTGTTCGAGTTCCCGAAACATGTGCGTGTAACCACGCCACTGGGTGTCGGGTGCGAAAGGATGAATGTTGGCAAACTCCGGCCAAGTAACCGGAATCATTTCGCTGGTTGCGTTCAATTTCATCGTGCACGAGCCGAGCGGAATCATGCTGTGCACAAGCGAAAGATCGCGGCTCTGCAGTTTCCAGATATAACGTAACAACTCCGTTTCGCTGTGGTACGAATTGAAAACTTCGTGCGTCATAAAGGGGCTGGTGCGAGCCAAATTGCCGAGTTCGTTGTGACCATGCTCGTTCGCTTCGGCGTGCAGTTGATCGATGTCAAAACCGGTAAAGTGACCAAAATTGAACGCCGCCAAGAGGTCCGCGATCAAAGTGTGGTCGACCGTTTCGTCCAGCGTCACGCCGAGCGTCCCGTCGTCGTACTCGCGGAGGTTGATTTGGCGTTCACGGGCCGCATCGGCAACTTGTCTGGCCGCGTGGGAACGACCTTTGCCCAGTTTGATGCGAATCGTGTCGAAGTAGGGCAGCGAGTTGGCGTTCAGCACCGTGTGACCAAGCCGCTCCAGGCCGCGAGCCAAGGCGCGGGTGTGCGCATGAATTCGTTTGGCGATCGCCGTTAACCCATCGGGTCCGTGGTAGACACCGTAGAACGAGTTGATGATCGCCAACAGGGCTTGGGCCGTGCAAATGTTGCTGGTCGCTTTATCTCTGCGAATATGCTGCTCGCGAGTTTGAATTGCCATCCGCAAAGCACGGTTACCTTGTGCATCTTGAGAAACCCCGATGATCCGACCGGGGAGTTTGCGAACGTGCTTTTCATGCGTCGCAATGAATGCCGCGTGAGGGCCCCCCAAACCCATGGGAACACCAAATCGCTGCGCCGAACCGACACAGATATCCGCACCCCATTCGCCTGGCGGTTGGATCAAGGTTAACGCCATCAGGTCGGTGGCGGCGACTAACAGGCAGCCATGCTCAGCGGCTCGGCTGGCCAAGTCGTGATAATCTTCAAAACGACCATCGGTGGTCGGGTACTGGACGAGAACTCCGCAAAGTCCTCCGCCGCCAAAAGCGAAATCGACTTTCTCGAGGGGACCAATCTTCAGTTCAATACCCAACCCGGCGGCTCGCGTCTCGAGCAAAGCCAATGTTTGCGGATGACACTGGTCGCTGGCGTAGAAACCAGACTTCTTGTGATTCGCAATGGCCACACACATGCCCATCGCCTCAGCTGCCGCGGTGGGTTCATCCAGCAGACTGGCGCCGGCCAGCGGCAGACCGGTAAGGTCGGCGATCATGGTTTGGAAATTGAGTAGCGCTTCGAGACGCCCCTGGGCAATCTCCGCCTGATAGGGGGTGTACTGAGTGTACCAACCGGGGTTTTCCAAAATGTTGCGGAGGATCACCGGAGGCGTGACCGTGCCCATGTAGCCCATGCCGATGCAGGACCGGTAGACGCGATTTTTCTGAGCAATGGTTTTCAGCGCCTGCAGAAAATCGGCTTCGCCCCGCGGTGCGGGGATGTCCAGCGGTTGGTCGAGCTGGATATCGGCGGGAACCAGTTTGGCGGTCAAGTCGTCGAGCGAAGCGAAACCGAGAGCATCCAGCATTTGCTGCAATTCCGCAGCCGACGGACCAATGTGGCGACGGACAAATCCATCGGTGAAATCGAGCGTGCTCGGGGTAGTTTGGACGGATTCAGGACGCGCTTGTGCGGCGGAGGTTAAAGTAGTCATCAACTACCCCTACGGTTGGCCTGTCGGCGGAAAGCTTGAGAAAGATCGGCGGTATGTGTTGAACCGGACTCCCAGTGTAACTCGTAACCGCAAGATCGAAAAGGCAATGCATGGGGCTGTGTGGCGTTGTCGTTGAGTGTGCCAAAACAGGGTTGGTTTGATCTATTCGTTACAATTAAGGCAGGTAAACTTTCCGACGCGATCGCACCGAACGCATAATACTGGATTGGCAAACCGCTAATTGCCGATGCCTGAAGTTGGCGGACCAGGGACACGGACGCTCGCCCTCTGCACCGAAATCTTGCCGAGTGGGAATTTGGATGATCCCCGAAGCAGGTTGCATGCCACTTCCGCGATGGATTCTCGATGGCCGACCAGCCTCGCGAACGAAGTCAGGTGCTGTGGGGGATTGGCCTCGCGGCACTGACGCTGTTCCTAACCCTTGCATTAATCACGCACGACCCGGCTGACCCGGTAGAGTCACCGGTGTGGCCGCTTAATGTCTTGTACGAACCCGATTTGTTGGTGTATCCGCCCCACGATGCGATTCAGAACGCTTGTGGCTACTGGGGTGCTTTGGTCAGCGGCGGTTTGTTGAACGGCCTTGGATTTGGCGCCATGTTGCTGACCGGTCTCCTGGGTCTGACCGCATTCAAAAGCGTTCAAAGGGGTGGGTTGCAAGCTCCCGTACCGCGTTCTTTAGGCTGGACCTTAGTCGGTTTGGCGGTGATGACGGCAGCTTCCCTGTCGGGTGCGACGGCCAACGGAATGCCAGTGTACGGTGCGGGCGGAGCGATTGGGGCCATGTCGGCCAGTTGGTTGAGCGATCAATTCGCCCCGGTGGGCAGTTGGATTCTGACGCTCACCGTGATGCTGTTTGGACTGTTCCTCTCGACCGACTATCTGCTCGTTCAGTTCGGGCAAGCTGTTTTGGTCGGGGGTACGCGCGCTTCGTTGGGTGGACTGCAGCGAGCCCGCCGCGCCACCTCGAAATTGCCCCGTCGCCGAGTTACCGACGTTGATCAAGGCGTTGTCCTTGACGGGGAAGTGGCGGTTGAAGAGCATCCCGCAATTCGTATTCGAGGCAAACAACTCGATGACGGGGTACCGATGGTGGGGCCAGCGCTGCACTCCGATTTGGATGGCAACGCGGGAGTCAGCGAACCGATGTCACTGGTCGCGGGCATGAAACAACGCGTTGCCGGCGCGTTGGGATTGGGTAGCGGCGGGCAAGATTTGGAGCACGACGCTGCGGCGGAGGATGCCGATAATCATGACACTGCGGATGATGACGAACAAACCGCAGAATCGCTTCCGCCGACTCGCGAGTTGGAAATGGACGGCGATACCAAACTGCTGCGCAACGACAGCGAACATGAATCGACCGAGCTGAAAATTCGCACTCCCTCGAAACGTCGAGAGCAACGTGACGAGCTGGCTGATGCCATTCAGGAAACTCTGCCAGAGGACGCCGCGGAATATCTCCTTCCAGCACTCGATCTGTTGATCGAGTCGGATGACGTTTGCTATGACGAACAAGCGAAAGAAGTGCGTCGTAAAGCGGGTATTCTTGAGCAAACGTTCCGTAACTTCGGCTTCAATATTCGCGTCGTCGAAATTGAAACGGGGCCGGTGATCGCCCAGTATGAAGTGGAACTCGAAGCAGGCTTACGGTTAAGTAAAATCACCGGCTTGGCGGAAGACTTGGCGATCGCGCTCCGCGTGCCGGCGGTCCGTATCGTGGCACCCATTCCTGGAAAAAACACCGTCGGTATTGAGGTTCCCAACGAGACTCGGCAAGTGGTGCGATTGCGCGACGTAATTGAGGAATGCGGAGCCGCCTCGCGGAAGATGAAGATCCCAATCTTTCTTGGCAAAGACGTGTCAGGGAACTCATTGACGGTCGACTTGGCTTCGATGCCTCACTTGCTGATCGCTGGTCGTACCGGTACGGGTAAGAGCGTTTGTCTCAACGCCATTATCTCATCCATGTTGATGACTCGGCGTCCTGACGAAGTGCGGATGTTGATGATCGACCCCAAGATGGTCGAGCTGTCTGGCTACGGGCGTCTGCCTCACTTGATGCACCCGGTCGTAACCGACATGAAGAAAGCCGAAGCGATCCTCGGTTGGGCGGTCGAGAAGATGGAAGAGCGGTATAGCTTGTTGGCTCAAGTCGGTGTTCGGCACATTAGCAGCTATAACGAATTAGGGCGTGAGGAATTGGCGAAACGGTTGGGAATCGACAATCCCGACGAGGAGGAAGGATTGATTGATCATTTACCCTTCATCGTGATCATCGCCGACGAGATGGCCGACTTGATGATGACCGCGGGCAAAGAAGTCGAACAGCACATCATCCGTTTGGCACAAAAGAGTCGAGCGGTTGGAATTCACTTGATCCTGGCCACTCAAAAACCAACGGTCGACGTGATCACCGGTTTGATTAAGAGTAATCTGCCCGCTCGCATCTCGTTCCAGGTGGCTAGTCGTACCGACAGCCGCGTTGTGTTGGATGAGAATGGCGCGGACAAGTTGTTAGGCAATGGGGATATGCTGTTTCTTTGGCCCGGAACGAGCACTTTGCTGCGTGGCCAAGGCACCTACATGTCGGATGATGAGATCCAACGAGTTTGTGACCATTGCAGCAGTGGGGAGCAGAATTTTGTTGGCGAGCTGATGAACCTCAAGGTTGCCAACGAAGAGGAAGAAACCCCCGTCGGCATGAGTAACTTTAAGAAGCGGGATGAGCTCTATGAGAGTGCGATCGATGTCGTTGTCCGCGAAGGGCGTGGCAGTTGCTCGTTGCTCCAACGCTCACTGGGAATCGGTTATGGGCGAGCCGCTCGGTTGATCGATTTCATGGCCGAAGATGGCATTGTGGGGCAATACAATGGTTCGCAGGCGCGTGAAGTGGTGCTGTCCGTTGCTGATTGGGAAGCGATGCAAGGTATTGAGACGGAACCAGAGGAAGAGCAGCCGGAGGAATCATCGGAGCAACTGAGCACGCCCCGCCGCACGATGCGACGAGGCGAGGGTTGGGACGACGAGGAACCGGCGGCGACATCCGAATCGTCGACGGCAAATTAAAAGAATCAGCCGGCATCATCCAGCCGGGGTGCTCAGCTATCGAAAATGCCTGCCCCGAAACCATCTTCCTCCACTGTGGGACCCGATCGCTTGACGTTATCCTCTTTGCGAACACGATCAAAGTGAGGCGGCGGAGGTGACGAGCGACCCTCGGACGGTTGTCGCACTGGTTGCTCCCGTACTGGTAAATCCGCAACCACTTCGTCGCTCAACTCACTCACGGAAAATTCGTCGTCGTAGCGGGAACGATACCCCGGTTCACCAGCTCTCGCCAACTCCTCTTCCAGTTCATCGATCACCGCTTTCTGGATCATCTCGCGGCATTCGCTGTTAATCGGGTGAGCAACATCCGCGTACAGCTTTTGCGGCGAATCGTGGCTCGCGTCATCGCTGCCGCGAACTTTTACGCCACATTGATTGCAATATTGGGCTCGCAGATGATTCTTATGACCACAGCGTGGACAGTGCCCGGTCAATTTTCGACTCGGCATGGCCACGAAGGGGCCATTAACACCGTCAATTATTTTCAGGTCCCTGACCACGAAAGAGTGGTCGAACGTAACAGAACAAAACGCTCGGAGTCGATCCTCCGAGCCTTCCATTAGCTTGATGCGTACTTCGGTAATCTCCACGTTCCGACCCTCCCTAACCGGTCGCGTGTAACTTGCACTTACGCCACATAACGTACTGGGGCGGGCAAACGTGTGGGATTGGCCACAAAGCAAATCCCTAAGCGACGCGACGATAAACGGTTGACGGCGCGCCGCGCGTCGGCGGCGCTCCGAGCAATTCCAAAACAAGCAGAACCACTTCCTGTCATGCTAACACCTGACAAGCCCACGTGTTGCATGGACTCTAGGGTGCGGTCAATCCAAGCAGAAATCTTTCTGGCCGGCTCCGTTAAGCGATTTACCATCCCAGCGATTAATCGCTCGCGATTACCCCCGGAAAAGGCCTCGGCCAACGGCGTGCTGGTTATCGGTTGATCTGCTATTCGTGAGCCGGCGTACACCGCCACGGTCGATACCGCCTGCGGTGGATAGACCACGACAAATGGCCAATTTCCATTTACATTCAGCGGCCTTAAACATTCGCCTCTGCCGGTGGCCAACGCGGCGCGATGAAAACCAATCGCGGAATGAGCTATCGGCTCGTCTTGGCAGCCCAGAAAAAAGGGCACATCGCTACCTAGTTCCGCGGCGATTCTCAGCAACTGAGGATCATTCGTCGGAACTTGACAAAGCTTGGCAGCGGCTAACAAAGCGGAGGCGACGTCGCTGCTCGCTCCTCCCATGCCGGCGCCGGCCGGGATCTGCTTTTGCAGGATCGCCAGGAAACCCGCCTCAATCCCATATGTCTCTCGAAACAAAGCCAAGCCGCGGACGACCAAATTTCGCTCGTCGCTGGGAATCTCGGCCACTAAATCAGCGGCGCAGGTGGCGTTCTCCTGTTCGGCAGCCGACCTTGCGGCTCCGCTTGCGCTATCATGTTGATTCAAAGCGGCGAGATGGCGTTGTTGCCAAACACTGGCTGCTGGCGACCATTGGCATTGCAGCGTGACTGATGAGCGTTCCGCGGGAACCAGCGAAACGCGTAATCGATCATACCGATCGATGGCGACCATCACGGTTTCGAGCTCATGAAATCCGTCGGGACGCTTAGCCTTGAGCTCTAGAAATAAATTGAGCTTCGCTGGTGGAAACGTTTCGACACAGTGGCCATTCACAGTTGCACAACATTCATCGCTGTAGAGTCATTGTTGTAGTTTCATTGCTGTCGAGTCATCGTTGTAGACATTTCCGCCAGAAGTTCGCTGCTCAGTTGCCGCACAGCATCATCATACAGAAATTTCAAGCTGCCGCGGGGTGGGCTATATGTGTTTGTACGTCTTCGGCACGCTTCAGTGCAACAATCGCGATGCCTAATTGATCCGCTTTGCGACGCGTTTCCTCGACATCCACGACAATCGTGCGGTTGGCTTCGATTGCGATTGCCCGTCCACCCGCATGGAACACGCGTTCAATCGTTTGCGGCCCGATCGTGGGCACGTCGAAACGCATGTCTTGTTCCGGCTTTGCCACCTTGATCAACGTCCAACCACCGCGGCGGCACAGCTCTCCCGTGCGGTCGATACATTGATCGGTCCCTTCCACGGCCTCCACAGCAATCACCGTACCGTCCCGCACAGTGATCGACTGGCCAATATCGAGTCCACCCATTTGCCTGGCAATTTCCCAGCCAAAATTGATGTCCTTGGCTTGTGCGGCTGTTGGGTTGCGGCTAGTTAAAACGCCTTCGTTCACAAGCAACTCCGGGGCAAATTCGATTGCTGGACAGACTTCGATTCCGTTTTTCAAGTAGGTGTCGGTCACTGCGGTGAGCAAGCTATCGTCTCGAGTATCTTGTTGGCGAAAAATAAAATGTGGAGCAAACGTGCGGAGGCAGGTTAGATCGGGCCACAGGGAAAGCAAAATTGACCGTTGAAAAAGTAATTCCGCTTTGAACAGTTTTCCCGCCAAGGTTACTTGATTGACTTGCTGTCGGCGAAAATAACGAACGTGTCCCCCCAGTTTCCCCACTCCGCTCCATTTCACGTGGTCGCAAATGTATTCAAGGTGCGGATCGGCCAGGCCCTTCAGCGCCAAACAAACCACTCGACGCTCCGCCCGCACGAGCGCTTCGGCCACTTGTACGGGAAATCGTCCCCAACCGGCCACCAAGCCAACGGTTTCCGTGTTGGCAGATGATCGCGACGGCTGAGGCCGGTACCCGCGTAACGGCTGTTTGTCTTCAGGCTGATTCGTCTTCATCAGTGCCAGCAGTTTGCCCTCCTGGAGCCACACTTTTCAGTATCAAAGTTGAATTTTTTGGTTGAGTCGAAGTCGGTAAGCGAGAACCGTGGCTAGCGCCAAAACAGCTAACCGTGGCTAGCGCCAAAACGGCTAACTGCTAGGCAACTTTTTGTTTTCCTTCAGCCGCTCGCGATTCCGCGGCCCAGCGTTCTAAACTCTTTACCGATCGCCTCAGGTCCGGCAGGCGACGTTGCACGGCCATGATCTGCATCTGCTCTCGCTGCGTGGTGGCCGGACTGCCCAGGTAGACTTGGCCTCCCGCTAAATCATCCATGACGCCCGCTTGGGCTCCCACGATCGCCCCGTCGCCCAGCCGAATGTGATCTTTCAGCCCAACTTGCCCCGCCAGCACTACGTAGTCGCCAGTTTGGCACGATCCGGCAATCCCGACTTGCGAGCAGATCAAGTTGTGCTTGCCAATCTGACAGTTGTGGCCAATCATCACTTGGTTGTCGATTTTTGTGCCGCAACCAATCCGCGTGGAGCCGTATGTGCCGCGATCGATGGTCACGCCGGCACCCAATTCCACATCATCTTCAATCTCGACGTAACCCAGCTGTGCGGTTCGCAGATGTCTGCCTTCAGAGACTTGGTAGCCGAAGCCAAAGGCCCCCAGCACCGCGCCGGCGTGAATGAAGACGCGGCTTCCCAGACGAGTGCGTTCGTAAAGCGTGACGTTGGGGTAAAGGACGCAGTCATCTCCCAGGTAAGCATGGTCCATGACCACGACTCCCGGCATCAAGCGACAGCGTGCCCCGATCGTTACATGACGTCCGATAGTGACTCCGGGAGCGATCAAGCAATCGGGACCAAGGGAGGCGGTGGCGTCGATATCTGCGGTGGCAGCAACTCCCACCTCTCCACTTACCTCGGCCGGCAAGAACGATTTGACAATCGTAGCAAAAGCTTGATGCGGCTGTTCCACGACAATTTGTCCACAGCTCACGCCCTGCAGCGGTTTTCTAACCACCAGCGCAGCGAGACTCTCCGGCTTAACCCACTCGGGTAGCGAGTCGGCGTCCAGCAAAGAAATTGCTTTCTCGCGATGTTCGTAAAGTGGTGCAGCGCCAGCGATCGGCAAGCCAGCATCACCCACCAACTGCCCAGCCACCAGGGTGCAGAGATCGCCGAGGGTCGTTTTTTGAGAATCCACAAGCAATCCTTCGCCTGTCGACAGAGTTCAGGAAACATTCCGGATATGTGTATAGAGCATTTCCACGCCCCGCGGCAAGCTCGTTTTGCTACTAAATTGACGAGCTAGACGATCCACCAACGGAACTCCCCCAAGCTGCTAAACTTATCGCAGGTCACACTCTCTACAGCCCTACCCCGCCCTACCCCGCCGATTCGCCAATGGTGCACTCCATGCTGCCGGAATCCCGATTTCGCCCGCCTTTCCTCCAGGCTTTCGCGGTGTTTACTTTGTTGCTCGTGGGCAATTTGGCGATTGCCCAGCAGCTCACGGAAAGCTCCGACAGTGCTGTGGCTAGCTCCGACGCCGCGTCTTCGTTCTCCACCAAACTGGCTGAACTACCTCCCCTCGCCGCTTACCCGGCACGCCCCCAAGCCGACTGGCTGATTGACAGCTCGTCCTTCACGGCTCGCGTCGGCCGGCTTGGCGACGACAAGCTCGCCCTCGATAACGGCTTGGTCCGTCGCGTCCTCTGCTTGGCTCCCAACGCGGCCACGATCGCTTTGGACAATCTGATCACCGGCCAGTCGCTGCTGCGTGGAGTTAAACCCGAGGCGATTGTCACCATCGATGGCCAGCGTTATCACGTTGGCGGCTTGGTTGGCCAACCAAACTATGCGTACTTGACCGACGGGTGGTTGGCAGCGATGTCCAACGACCCGGCCGCTTTCCAGCTGGTCGATTTTCATGTTGGCGAACCTGAATCGCGTTTTCACTGGCAACAGCGACGGCACTACGCCGGCAATGTCAAATGGCCACCCCCGGGCGTCCACTTGCGGCTCGACTTTCAACATCCACAGTTGGAAAGCGTCACGCTCTCGGTGCATTACGAACTCTACGACGGTATCCCCTTATTTTCCAAGTGGATTACGATCGACAATCAGTCCCCCGAGCAAATCCTCTTAGACAATTTTGTCAGCGAGCAATTGGCGATCGTCGAAGAGGTCAGCTGGGTGGAGACCCGTGACGGTGTTGAAATTCCCCCTCCCAGCTCTTTGCATGTCGAGACCGACTTTGCTTTCGGTGGCTTCAATTCAGAAAATGCGAATCGGCATGTGGTTCACTGGCGAACCGATCCTCAATATTCAACCCAGGTTAATTATCTCAAAAGCACTCCCTGCTTGCTGGAGGTCAGCCCAACTTATGGACCGGCCCAAAGGATCGCACCCGCTGGTGCATTCAGCAGTTGTCGAGCTTTCGAATTAGTTTTCGACAGCTCCCAGCGGGAACGTCGCGGCTTGGCCAAACGACGCATGTATCGTTGCTTGGCTCCCTGGGTAACCGAAAATCCCCTCATGCACCACTTGCGAGTCGCCGATCCAGAAAGCACGCGTCAAGCTATCGACCAAGCGGCCGAGGTTGGCTTTGAGATGATTATTCTTTCCTTCGGCAGTGGTTTTAACATGGATAACGAGGATCCGAAGTTTTTGGCGGAATGGAAAGCGATCGCCGATTACGCTGATTCTCGCGGTGTCGAACTGGGGTCGTATTCGTTGTTGAGCAGTCGTGCAGCGCCCGCTGAGAACATGATCGTGTCGCCTGCCGGGTCAAAGCCGACTCACGGCCAATGCCCGGCGCTAACAAGCCCTTGGGGTTTGGCTTATTTGGCTAGGCTAAAAAAATTCTATCAGACCACCGGGTTCGATCTGCTGGAACATGATGGCTCCTATCCCGGCGATGTCGATGTCACGCCGCGACCACCGCTGCAGCAAGGCGAGCAAGACTCTCGTTGGGTCCAGTGGAAATTGATCAGCGATTATTATCAGTGGTGTCGGCAACAAGGGATCTATCTTAACGTTCCCGATTTCTATTTTTTGTCAGGCTCTAACAAATGTGGCATGGGGTATCGCGAAGTCAATTGGTCGCTCCCCCGCGCCATGCAAGTCATCCATACCCGACAGAATATTTATGATGGAACTTGGACGAAGACCCCTTCGATGGGATGGATGTTTGTGCCGCTCAGCCAATACCACGGCGGCGGCGCGGCGGCCACGATCGAGCCACTTCATCAACACCTCGACCACTATCGCCGCATGTTGCTCAACAATTTAGCGCTCGGTGTCCAAGCCTGCTACCGAGGTCCTCGCCTGTACGATACCCCTGAAACCAAGCAGATGGTAAAGAGCTGCGTCGACTGGTTTAAGCAGCATCGCCAGATCTTGGAAAGTGACCTGATCCATGGACGCCGCGCCGATGGCAGGGATCTGGACTGGATGCTGCACGTCAATCCTGAATTGCCGACCAAAGGTATGTTGTTGGTTTTCAATCCTTTGGATCGGCCCGTCACCCGAACGCTATCGGTTAACCTCTATTACACCGGACTGGATGAGCAAGCGGTGGTGACCGATAGCTGTGGAGCCGAGCAAACTTTGTCTCTATCGCGAGACTACCACGTCGATTTGCAGGTTAAAGTTCCTGCTGGCGAGATGAGCTGGTTCACTATTAAATAGGATGTTTCTTTTGCTAGTTCCACGCTGCGCAGCATCGCCGCTGCGGTTGGCTTGTCTCTGGCAACGTATCGTGCCACGAGGTTTGCAAGCAGCCCAAATTATCAATTGGGTCGCGAACGGTGGCGCCCGTCATGATTGGGAAAGTGGCGAAAGGGTTCCGCATCGCGTGACCATCGTCGAAAAACCGGCCGTAGACCATAACAGGTTGGTCACTCTCGGATATCCCAAAACGTTACTTGCCAGACCGGTATAAGTTACGACCCAGGCTGGCTTTCACCGGTATGTCCGTAAGGTCGACTGCCGATGACTCCTTCGGTGGGGCTGCTGGCAGTGGCATAAAGTCGTTTGGGAATGCGTCCGGAAAGAAAAGCATCGCGGCCTGCCATAGCCGCGTAACGCATCGCTTGCGCCATCCGGATCGGATCGCGGGCGTGGGCAATTGCCGTATTCAACAATACCCCATCGGCGCCCAACTCAAACGCTTCGGCCACGTCACTGGCTGTTCCCACTCCAGCGTCGACGATGACTGGATAGTCAGGATCGCCTTGCTTGAGATACTCCAGGATGATGCGAAGATTATTAGGGTTCAGCAGCCCCTGTCCCGAACCAATGGGACTGCCGGCCGGCATCACGCTGGCCGCTCCCAGGTCCTTTAAACGTCTTGCGATTACCGGATCATCGCTGGTATAGCAGAGCACATGAAACCCCTCTGCGACCAGTTGTTTACAGGCGGCAAGTGTCTCCACCGGGTCGGGCAACAAGGTTTTGCTGTCGCCCAGCACCTCCAGCTTGACCCAGTCACTGCCGGGATTGCCCAAGGTGCTGAGAATCTCCCGCCCCAACCTGGCCGCCCGCACGGCATCAATGGCGTTGTAGCAACCGGCCGTGTTAGGCAGCAGGACTAGTTTGTCGAGCTCCAGAAAATCGAGGATGTTTTGTCCGCTGCGGTCATACAGGCGTTCTCTTCGTACGGCAACCGTGGCGCAATCAGCTCCCGACGCGACGATCGAATCTCGCATCTGAGTCATCGTGTCGTAGCGTCCGGTGCCGACAATCAATCGGCTTTGCAAGCTTCGTCCAGCAACGACTAATGGTCGCTCGGGGAGAGGCGTAGTGGCAGCCGATTGAGATGTAGATTCAGGCATGGGGATCATTAGTTGAGCAAACAAGCAGAAAGTGGTGACAAATTTTTGCCGCGCTCAATTTCACCCTCCACCGACCAAAGTAACAACCTCCACCGCATCACCTTCGCAAAGCACATGGGTTTCATGCACGGCGCGGGAGATAACCTCTTGATTCACCTCGACCGCTAGATAATTAGGCGGTACGTGGGCAAGTTTCAACAAGTCGATGATGGTTGTCTCAGCCGGCACGTCGTGCGGCTGGTCATTGACGGTGACACGCATAAACACCTCCGCAGAAATTATTCGTTGGCTTCATCAAACGCGGCATCAAAGGCCCGACCGCTGGATTCGAAATCAAGCCGCTTGGTAAACTCACACGCTTCCTTGGCACCAAACTGGCGGTCCATCCCGGAGTCTTCCCATTCGATCGACAGCGGTCCGGTGTAACCAACATCGTTCAGCGCGCGAATGATCTCTTCAAAATTCACGCCACCACGACCTGGTGAACGGAAATCCCAACCCCGGCGGTAGTCGCCAAAATTAATATGGCTGGCCAAAATTCCAGCTTTGCCATCGAGCGTGACGATCGCATCTTTGATGTGAACGTGATAGATGCGATCGGGGAAAGCTCGAATAAACTGCACCGGATCGACTCCTTGCCAGTGCAAATGGCTGGGGTCAAAGTTAAACCCAAATTCTTCGCGATGTCCCACCGCTTCTAACGCTCGCTCGGCAGTGTAAATGTCGAAAGCGATCTCGGTGGGGTGAACTTCGAGCGCGAACTTGACGCCACATTCTCCGAAGACATCCAGGATTGGGTTAAAGCGTTCGGCAAAGAGATTAAAACCAGCGTCAATCATCGATGCCGGTACGGGAGGGAACGAATAGTTGAGATGCCAGATGCTGCTACCGGTAAATCCATTAACCACACCCACACCAAACTTCTGGGCCGCCCGCGCTGTTTGCTTGAGCTCTTCCGCAGCCCGCTGATTGACTCCCGCCGGATCGCCATCGCCCCAGATGTAGTCGGGCAGGATTGCCTTATGCCGCTGATCAATCGGGTCCAAAACGGCTTGGCCCGCCAAGTGGGCACTGATTGAATAGACCGCGAGTCCCAGGCTATCGAGAAACTCGCGTTTTTTCTCGCAGTAATCATCTTCGGCCATCGCTCGGGCCACTTCAAAGTGATCGCCCCAGCAGGCAAGTTCAATGCCGTCGTAGCCAAAATCGGCGGTCAATTGAGCCATCTCTTCGATTGGCAAATCGGCCCATTGACCAGTGAACAAGGTGACGGGGCGAGGCATAGTCAGACTCCGAATGGGAAACGAGTGGTAAAGCGAAATAACCGCGTGTCAGTGAACGAATGTCTTGGCACGCTCAGTTGTGGGGAACGGCATTCTGATGCGTTCTTCCCGCAGGTGCAACTATGCGAGTCGGCTTGGAACCAGCTTTTTTCGCTGCGGTCCCATTTCGATTACGGCTCGATACGACTTCCCAGCACGCTGAGGAACTGGCGAATCCAAGCCGGATGCGCGGGCCACGCGGGTGCGGTGACTAAATTGCCCTCCGTGTGGGCGGAGTCCATGCTGGCTGCCGGCTCCATATACTCACCTCCGGCAATGCGAACTTCCGGTGCCACGGCCGGATAGGCGCTGCACTGGCGACCGCTCAACACGCCCGCAGCCGACAACAATTGCGGACCATGGCAGATCGCGGCGATCGGTTTGGAATGCTCGGCAAAGTGGCGGACAATTTCCAACACGCGAGCGTTGAGGCGAAGGTATTCGGGGGCGCGCCCGCCGGGCAAAACCAAGGCGTCATAAGTCGTCTCGTCCAAGTTGCCGAAATCTGCCGTGATCGCCAAGCGGTGCCCAGGCTTTTCACTATAAGTTTGCTGCCCCTCAAAATCATGGATTGCCGTGATCACGGTGTCGCCAGCCGACTTATCAGGACACACCACATCGACTTCATGTCCGACCATCCGTAACATCTGTAGCGGCACCATGGCTTCGTAATCTTCCACGAAGTCACCGACGATCATCAAGATTTGCTTTACCGTCATCGTTCAATCTGCTCCGAAAAAAGCTCTAAATTACATCCTACCGACTAACGACTATTGACCGTCGGTGGCAATGTCCAACTCCAACGCGCGTCCATCGGAGATTCTCAATATGGCGGCTTCGATCACTTCTTGATCCCCGTTGGTAATGCTGCGAACTTCCAAACGCCCCTTGCCGAGCGAGCCTTGCACCTCATAGACCATCGTCTCTTCGTCGTCGTGCATCATCGACGCCGCCCAGTTGAGCTCCATCGACTCAATCCCACCCAACTCATTCTTGATCGTGGGATCGTCCTGCAATTGACTGCGGATGTCTTCAACAAGGACTTGTTCGCCGAAAGAAAAAAATGTGTAGGTCACGATACCGCCGGCACCGCAACAGAGCACGCCGATGCCAGCCAAAATGGCAAGCACGATTAATACCGTTTTGCCACCATTGCCTCCCCGCTTTTGCGGAGCGACGGAGCCAGTTGGTGGCTGTTCTGGTAATGGTGGGTAGGGCGCAAAGTCATTCACCGCGACTGCCTAATCTTAATGCCTGCTGAAATGAAGCCCTGCTTGTCCGCTCAGACCAGCGGAAAGCGGGGCACCGCTCCCAATGAAGTAAACTCGGTCTCGGCCATAAATAGTGCGCCCGCGTTGGGTGATTGAGGCTGCCGTTCCGCAGGCATGTGCTCGACGGCTGTCGTGATGACTAGGTACACCCGACCTCCGAACTCGACCAAGTTCGGACAAGTATTTTGTGGGCTGCCAGGCGTTCGCCAGACTCGCTGCAGCGTGCCGTCGACAAGTGAATACTGTCGCGTTTCTCCCGCTTCGGCCGGTTCCGGATTGTACATCGAGATGATGATTGCATTTCCATCAGGGGTCAAAATTGCCCCGTCAGGGACCGCGGGGTCGGCAGTCAAATCGATCAACACGCGGGGAGTTCCCAATTGGCCACCGGCAATGTCCAAATCGTAACCGACAACTTGGCGGGTCGGCGAGTCGATGTCGACCAATTGCAGCCCATTGTCGATCTGGCGAATCGCTTTGCCATTACTGCAGATTTGATCGTCGCGTAATCGAATCAACTGCTGGTCAGCTCCGCGAAACAGGTAGAGGCCCGCTTTTTTGGTGGCGAATTCCAAGTCTTTCGTGCCAAATACGAGATTGTCTTCCCAAATCACCCCATCGTTAATGATCGTGCCAGAGCGATCCGAATCGACTTCGCTGCCAAAGGGTGTCCAATGTCCGGTGCGCGTGCTGTAAAAACCCAATCGCCGTTCGCAACCAACAACAAACTTGATACCATCAGAACAGGGAAAAGCGAAACCGGGACGCCCCGGAAGTTCATACGACTGGTTTACGAGCGTTGTTAAGTCTAGTACGTTCAGGGAGCCGTTGGAGGCCTCGGCGCCGTGCTGTATCGCCACCCAGCTGAGCTTGTTGTCACCGAGCGGATAGGGACCTTCCGGCAAGAATCGCAACTCGGGCGTCGGCGGATGAAAAAGGACCGTGGCATCGACAGTGATTGTCATGGGTGCCCTGCATGAGTTAAGGAGGCATTTCCGGCGACGCGGAGTGACCGTCGCCAACATGGTGGGGATCGTTGCTCAGTGGTGTAGCTTCTCGTCCTTTTCAGAATGACAGAAAGTCGGCGATCAGCCAAGCACCTGGCTCGCGTGAAATTGGCTCTAACACACCGGCTGACGCGGTCTCATGGTATTTTTGTTCCCAGCGATTGTGGTACTCGCCCGTGAATTGGCACTCGCAAAACCCTTTACTCGATCCCTCAATCCTGCTCGCACTGCAGAGTGATTGCATTGACCGCTGGCATCGAGGTCCGCTGGAGCACGATTACCGGGCCGGCCTAGCGTTGGTAGCTGACCAGCTCGTGTTCAATTTTCAACTTTGGCATGAAGAGGATCAAGCTCGCTCGCCGGACGCCTCCGATGCCACGATCGCAAATGTCAAACGAAGCATCGATCGACTAAACCAACAACGTCACGACGCGATTGAAAAAATTGACGAATGGATTGCCGATCAGCTTGCCAGCCAGCCACCCAATCCTGATCTTGCTGACGCGGAATCATTACCACTCAACAGCGAAACACCCGGCAGCGTCATCGACCGTTTGGGGATCCTGACGCTTCGAATCTATCACCTCCGCGAACAACATGAGCGTGAGGAAATCGACGACAAGCTGCGAGCTTCGATAGAACAAAAGTTGATCGTTTGCCAACAGCAACAGCAAGACTTGGCGATCGCACTCAAACAATTGTTGGACGACCTTTGCCAAGGACGCAAACGCCATAAAACGTACAGGCAATTGAAAATGTATAACGATCCAAACCTAAATCCTTTTCTCTATCGCAGCCGAAAAGGATTGACATGAATCAGTCCCCCAGACAGCGTCCGTTTCAGCAGATTACTTTGGTTGGCGCTGGCGTCGTCGGCTACGCCATCGCCCATGCTCATCTGCGAGCCGGTTGTCCTGTAGAACTAGTCGATAACAATCCCGCCTCTCTGCAAACTTGTGGAGACGCGCTGCTTGCAGCGGGCCATCGGATTGTCCATCGCGGCGAGTTTATGGCCTCCAGTGGGCTCATTAGCTTGGCCCCAGCGAATCCCGGCGAACGGCCAAGCACGCCGACAGGATTCGAGCAGACAACCGAGAAACTACCAACTGACGCACTACCAACTGACGCTGCTCCAGATCAGCCGACACGATTGATTATTGAATCGATCCTGGAGCGTGCTGCGGAGAAACGAGCATTGTTTGCGGAGCTCAGTCAACACTTTGGCCGCGCTGCCGTGCTGGCCAGCAACACATCTTCGCTGCGGATTGCCCAGCTCGATTCGGCGGCCGCCCACCCCGATTTAGTTTGCGGGTTGCATTTTTTTATGCCGGTCGAAGGTCGTGATATGGTGGAACTGATCTCTGGCTCTGAGACCTCTCAGCACGTGCTCGATCAAGTTGCCGCGCACGCTCGGCGAATTGGAAAGCCGCCGCTGCTGGTGGCTGATAGCCCTGGATTTCTCGTCAACCGCCTGCTCTGGCCTTACCTCAACAACGCCGTGCGATTGTTGGAATGCGGTGCCGATCATCAAGCAATTCGCCGTGGTGCCGAGCGTCTGGGGATGCCACTCTCGCCGCTGGAATTGATCGATATGATTGGCTTGCGAACCGCGTTTGATGCCGGACGAGCGGCTTGGCAAGCCTTCCCCAATCGCATCGAGCCAAGCCCGATTCTGCCGGGACTCATTAAACGCAAACTATCCGGACGCAGTGGTCAGAGCGGCTTCTACGATTATCCAGCGAACAGTCAAACGAATAACCCTTCCGTAGAACTGAATTCGTTGGCCAGTCAAATTATTGCCAAGTACCAGCGCGAAGTTCGCCCATGGACCGATGATGAAGTCTACCTGAATTTGGCCGTGCCGATGTTGATCGAAGCCCTGCTGGTCTTGCGAGAGGGTGTGATCACAGAACGCACATGCCTCGAGGATGCTTTGCGTGCCGGCTTGGGTTGGCAAAACCCACAGGGTTTCTTCGGCCAGTTCGATGCCTCTGTGGTGCGTCAGGAAATCGAGCAATTCAGTCCCCTGTGCGCGGCGATGCGGGCTCCCGAGGAACTGTTGATCGGCTTAGACGACGCCCTCGCGACGGGTACTTTGAAATCCAAATCGTGATTTCGTCCTTTCATGCATCGCCCCAGCCCGTGACATGTCGCAGCTGCCTGCGCGTTGACCCAAGCTCGGTCGGTGTGAGTCAGGCGAGCAGGCCGAGTTCTTCGCCGGTGGCTTTGAAAGCGGCGATCGCTTGATCTAGATCCTTACGGCTGTGCGCGGCGCTAATTTGCACGCGAATACGCGCGAGTCCCTTGGGAACCACTGGATAACTGAAGCCGACGACATAGACGCCGCGTTCCAGCATCTTGCCGGCAAACTTCGTCGCCAAGGCGGCGTCGCCGAGCATGATCGGCACAATCGGGTGCTCTCCCGGTAATAAATCAAATCCTAGTTCGGTCATCGCCGCGCGAAAATACTTCGTGTTCGCTTCGAGCGTATCCCGCAGGTCAGTGCTGGAGCTGATCAAGTCGAGGGCTTTCATGGTGCCGCCGACGATCGATGGGCAAACCGTATTGGAGAACAAGTAAGGGCGGCTGCGCTGGCGCAGCAAATCGATGATCTCTCGAGGCCCCGAGGTGTATCCCCCGCTCGCCCCGCCGATCGCTTTGCCTAAGGTTCCGGTCAGCACGTCGACCCGCCCCATCACGCCGCAATGTTCATGCGTGCCCCTTCCGGTCTTGCCCATAAAGCCTGTGGCATGACAATCATCCACACAAACCAGCGCCCCATACGATTCGGCCAACTCGCAAATCCCGGCGAGATTCGCAATGTAGCCGTCCATCGAGAAGACGCCGTCGGTGATGATCACGCGATGACGCGTCTCCACAGCGGCTTGCAATTGTTTTTCCAAATCTTTGAGATCATTGTTGGCGTAGCGGAAGCGCTGCGCCTTGCAAAGCCGCACGCCGTCAATAATTGATGCGTGATTCAGCGAATCCGAGATGATTGCATCTTCAGCCGTTAGCATGGTTTCAAACAAACCACCGTTGGCGTCGAAGCAGGAGGAATAGAGAATCGTGTCCTCAGTGCCAAGAAACTCACTGATCCGCCGCTCTAACTCGCGGTGAATGGTTTGAGTGCCGCAGATAAATCGCACGCTGGCCAAACCGTAACCCCAGCGATCCAATGCCTCTTGGGCTGCTTGGCGAACTTCGGGGTGTTGGGCGAGTCCCAAATAATTGTTAGCGCAAAAGACCAGCACTTCCTTGCCATCCTGCAGTTTGACGCGAGTCCCCTGTGGGGTGTCGATCAAACGTTCCTCTTTCCAGGTACCCGCGGCACGGATCTCGTTTAATTGATCGTTGAGCGCGGTTTCCAAGGATGGCACAAACATAAAGCCTAATCTTCCCAGTTTAAGATAACTTTCAGAGCACTGCCGTCTCGCATGGCGGCAAAACCGGTTTCAAATTCCGTGTAATGCAGTCGATGCGTGATCACCGGTGAGATATCGAGCCCGCTTTGCAGTAACACCGACATCTTATACCACGTCTCGTACATCTCTCGACCGTAAATGCCTTTAATCGTCAACATGTTGAAGATCACGATATTCCAGTCGATAGCAATCTCTTCGCCCGGAATCCCCAGCATGGCAATTTTGCCGCCATGTGACATGTTGCTGAGCATATCACGCAGCGCCGTGGGATTACCCGACATTTCCAGACCAACATCGAATCCTTCGGTCATGCCGAGTTTTGTTTGCACATCGGCCAAGCTGGTTTGTCGCGGGTCGATCGCCAAATCGACTCCCATTTTTTTGGCCAGCTCCAGCCGCGTCGGATTCAAATCGGTAATCACCACGTAGCGGGCGCCCGCGTGCCTCACTACCGCCGCTGCCATGCAGCCGATCGGGCCAGCACCGGTGATCAACACATCCTCGCCCAACACATTGAAGGAGAGCGCCGTGTGCACGGCGTTGCCGAAGGGGTCAAAGATGGAAGCCACGTCGGTGTCGATACCGTCGGTGTGATGCCAGACATTGGTCATGGGGACGGCGATTAATTCAGCAAAAGCGCCCGGCCGGTTGACGCCAATCCCAAGGGTGTGGGCGCAAAGGTGTCGCCGTCCAGCGAGACAATTGCGACAGCGGCCACAAACGACGTGCCCTTCCGCACTGACCAGGTCCCCGGGATGAAAATCGACCACGTTCGAGCCGACTTCGACGATCTCACCGACAAATTCGTGCCCCACAACCATGGGAACGGGGATCGTCTTCTGAGCCCACGCATCCCAGTTGTAGATATGCAGATCGGTGCCGCAAATGCCCGTTTTCTTTACACGTATCAGACAGTCATTGATGCCAATGGTGGGCTCAGGGACGTCTTCCAACAATAGTCCTTCAGCCGCAGTTTTCTTAACGAGCGCTTTCATTCCCGTGCCAAATAAGCCCGATCAAAGTGAATAGGAAACAATAAATCAGTTTCGAACGCGGGTCGCTACGCGACCGACGTCGGTTACTGTAATCAACGGGGCTCAGACTTCTAGGAACATCCGCGCGGGATCTTCCATTGCCTCTTTGATCGTCTTTAAGAAAGTCACCGCTTCGCGGCCATCGACGATGCGGTGGTCATATGTCAGCGCTAAATACATCATCGGGCGAATCACGACTTGTCCTTGCACGGCCATTGGACGGTCTTGAATAGCGTGCAGCCCAAGAATGCCACTTTGCGGTGGATTCACGATCGGCGTGCTGAGCAGCGAGCCGTAAACGCCGCCGTTGGAAATCGTAAACGTGCCGCCTTCGAGATCTTGCGGGTTAATGCGATTTTCGCTGGCAGCCTTCCCGTACATCCCGATGGTGCGTTCGATTTCAGCAAAACTCATCGACTCCACGTTTCGCAGCACTGGCACCACCAACCCTTTGCCGCCACCGATCGCGATCCCAATGTCGCAATAATGCCGATAGACGACGTTGTTGCCGCGGACCTCTGCGTTCACTGCGGGGAACCTTCGCAAGGCCTCCACCGCCGCTTTGGCAAAGAATGACATGAAGCCCAACTTGACCCCATGCTTTTCCGCAAACAGATCTTTGTATTTTTTTCGCAAGTCCATCACGGGGCCCATGTCGACTTCGTTGAAAGTCGTCAATAAAGCGGCCGTCTGTTGCGCTTCCACCAACCGTGCGGCGATCGTCCGCCGAATCATGCTCAGCGGCTTGACCTCTTCACCACGCTGATGCCCGGCCGCTGAGATCAGCGTGCTCTCCGTAGCCGCTTTGGGAGCCGGTGGAGTCGCCAAGTGCTGGGCGACATCTTCCTTCAGCACTCGCCCGCCGGGACCACTGCCGATGACTTGGCCCTGTCCAATTCGGTTTTCGTCCATCATTCGCTGGGCGGCCGGCATGACGAACCCGGCTGACTGGCCAGCGTTCGATGTAGGCTGCCCTCCAAGGCCCGTCGAGCCATCGTTGCCTGGACCCGCAGGCGGAGCGGCTGCGCCTGATGCTGAAGCGCTGGTCGCGGGAGTGCTGCTGGTGGCCGCTGGAGGTTGCTCCGCGTTCCCGCCGGCTGGCTTTTCCGCCGGCTCAATCTCCGCGATCACGTCACCGACATTGGCGAAATCTTCCGCCTGAATGCGAATACCGCGAACGAATCCTGATTCCGGGGAGGGAATCTGCACCGAAGCTTTCTCAGTCTCGATGTCAACTAAGTCCTCACCGGCTGCAACCCATTCGCCTTCGGATTTCAACCACTGGCCGATCTGAACTTCGCTAATCGACTCGCCGACTTCTGGGACCTTAACTTCGACCATCGGGATAACGCTGGGACCAAGAGGGTGGGAAATGATAATACATCAGAGAATAAACTAGCATTAACATAGCGAGGAACCCACCCCTGGGGCAGCGGGTGTAACGATGATTTACAGTCCCAAGTCTGCAAACAAGGGTGTGCTCAGATAACGTTCGCCCAATGAACACATAATGGTTACAATACGTTTGCCTTTCATCTCAGGTCTGGCGGCAATTTGAGCAGCTGCCCAAATGTTGGCCCCGCTACTGATGCCGGCGACAATGCCTTCCTCTTTGGCGAGCCGCCGCCCCCAAGCAAAGGCGTCCTCGTCATCCACTTGGATAACATCGTCGATCAACGAAGTGTCAAGGTTCTTGGGGACGAATCCAGCACCAATGCCCTGGATGCGATGCTTGCCAGGAGAGCCTCCGCTGATCACTGGCGAATGCTTCGGTTCCACAGCGATCGCTTTGAAGTTGGGATTCTTTTGCTTCAAGTAGCGAGCCACCCCCGTAATCGTTCCCCCGGTTCCCACGCCGGCGACGATGCAGTCGATGTTGTGCCCTGAGTCTTCCCAAATTTCAGGACCCGTGGTTGCCTCATGAATCGCCGGATTGGCGGGGTTCTCGAATTGCTGAGGCAGGAATGCATTCTCCGTCTGCTCGACCAACGCTTGAGCTTGATTGATCGCCCCCTTCATGCCATCGGCGGCAGGCGTCAAAACAAGTTGTGCGCCCATCGCCCGCAGTAGCGCCCGCCGCTCTACCGACATCGACTCGGGCATCGTCAGGGTCAGCTTGTATCCCTTAGCGGCGCACACGAACGCCAACGCAATTCCGGTGTTGCCGCTGGTCGGCTCGATAATGTGCGTTTCCGAATTGATCCGGCCTTCCTTTTCCGCCGCCGTAATCATCGCCGCACCAATTCGGTCCTTGACACTGTTGAGCGGTTGGAAGAATTCGCACTTGGCAAACACGGTGGCTCCGCCTGCAGGGATCACCCGATTGATCTGGATCATCGGCGTGTCACCAATTGCCTGAGCCGCATTCTCGTAGGTTTTTCCCCGTGGCATGCCAATTACTCCTGGTTCAGCGAACTAGTTGGAAAACGTGACAAAATCAAAACCTTCGGCAAATTTCGTCCAATCGAATCAATCGACTTGAGTGGAACCGAAGACTTCTGCGGAACTGCTTAACGCGTGTGGCTGTCTATCTCACAGAACAGAGAACCTCACCGAAATGTTAGAACTCGCTTCCCGCAACCAATCGATCGGGCGACTGCACGCGGCGAAAGCTTGCCGAGAGCTAAGCGAATCGTATCGTAAAACTGCCGCGATTACAGCAAGCCGCTCCCGGCTTTTCCAGTTCCCAAATACCTTTATTTCGTCTCATCTTGAGACGGCTGTCTCAGAATGAGACAACTTGTTTTAGATTAGCACGTTGAGTTGCGAAGCGAGGCGAAATTGCGTCACATTGAGTCGTCGATTCGATTTGCTGTCATTTGGCTGATGAGGAAAAAATCGTGTAGGAAAGTATGCATTTTCCGTGGCTTTGTCAGCAAAACGACGCTACTTTGTCGGTTTTGGCATTGGGCTTGCAGCTCCACGATTCCGATGAGCAGTCGAACAACGCGAAAATTTATTTACACCTCCGCACGGTGGGAGATCGCCAGCGATGAAAATTTTGAAGAAAGCTACCCTGGTAAGCGGCTCGGCCTTCTTGGGCGCGGCGCTGATTTTTGGCGGCGAGCATCAAGCTTCCGCGCAAGCACCACCACCGGCTCAGCCCCCCGTGGCCGTACCTCAACCAGGTTACGCACCTGCCGTGCGGTACCCCGATAACGGCTTTTCATTCATGCGGCACTCCAGCACCGCAGCGGAAGGTGCCTACCGCGGTGCGGCCGAGTACGCGCGGGCACTTGGTGCCGCCAATTATGACAACTCGCTGGCCGCGATGAATTATCAGGAAGCGTATCGGCGATCGTTGGAAAACACGCTGAAATACGCTGAGACCTATTACGCCAAACGCGACCTCTGGTTCGATTATCGCGAAGCCTACGGTCGCAAACCATTGACGATGGAAGGCTACCGCCGCTTGGCCGAGTCGGCTGCGCCCGACCGCTTGCAGCCCGAGCAGTACGACGCCGAGTCGGGTGTCCGTTGGCCTAGTTTGTTGCGAGCGGAAGTGTTGGCTCCCTACCGACAAGCGATCGATCAAGCGATGGCGGCTCGCTCGGGTGAGGACGCTGGGCTGGGTAGCGAAACGTATGCGGTGGTCCGGCAAATGACGGGCGAAATGAGGGAAATGCTGGACCGGCACGTTGGTGAATTACCCACCCATCTTTACGTCCACGCCACAAAATTCCTCGATAGCGTTCGCTACGAAGCTCGCTTCCCAGGGCCGATCGATCTCTCCCAAGAGAATGGCAACGTTGCCCCAGCGGAAGCCCAGCCCGCACCTCCGGTCCCGCAAGCCGATGGTCAACCGCCTGCGGAAAACACGCCCGTCGCAGAAGATCAAGTTGGCTAAACTGCTGCCATAAATATTTCCAGGTCGCCTGCCGAAGGGTGGACAACAGCGGTATAGTGATTAGCCAGGCATCTAAATCGTCGTAGAACGAGCTGCGGCAGCCGATTCTCGGCGGCGATGCCTATCTGTCATTTACTCCAGACATTGGAATCTGCAGCCAGCTTATGTCCAGATCCGAACAGGACGCCTCGAGCAGCAACTTTAGTACGGTCACCGAGGCGGTCGAGGCGATCGCTCGTGGTGAAGTCATCATTGTCGTCGACGCCGAGGATCGCGAAAACGAAGGCGACTTTATTTGTGCCGCCGAAAAAGCGACTCCCGAAACGATCAATTTTATGCTCAGCGGACGGGGCCAATTGTGTGCTCCAATTTTGCCTGAAGCGGGGCATCGGCTCGAACTGCAACCTGTCGTTTCGCACAATGACGCACCGCTGAAAACCGCTTTCGTGACTCCGGTCGATCACACTGGCAGTAAAACGGGAATCACCGCAGTTGAGCGCAGTGAGACGATCCGTCGCTTGGCCAACCCGGCTAGTCGTCCTGAGGATTTTGTGCGCCCCGGTCATGTCTTCCCGTTGATTGCCATGGAAGGTGGCGTGCTTCGTCGCGCCGGTCATACCGAAGCGACCGTCGATCTGGCTCGTATGGCAGGCTTGAAACCAGCGGGTGTGCTGTGTGAAATTTTGGACCACACGGGGGACCGAGCAGATCGTGAAACACTGGCTCGGCTTGCCGATCAGCATCAGTTGAAGATGATCAGCATTGAACAATTGATCGCTCACCGCCGCGTCAGTGAAAAATTGGTCAGCCGCGCCGCCGAAGCCAAATTGCCCTCCGTCTACGGCCAGTTCGAGATCATTGTCTACGCCGTCCAGTTTGAAACCCAAGAGCCGGTGGCGTTGGTTTTCGGCGACCTGACCGCTCCAGGCCCCGACCCCTTAGTGCGGATGCACAGCAGTTGTTTCACTGGCGATTTGATTAATTCTTTGCGTTGCGACTGTGGCGATCAATTACACATGGCGTTGCAGATGATCGCCGATGAAGGCAGGGGCGTGTTGGTCTACTTGCCGCAAGAAGGACGTGGGATCGGACTGGCTCAGAAAATCCGCGCTTACGCGCTGCAAGACGATGGCTTGGACACCGTCGAAGCGAATCATGCTTTGGGATTCAAAGCTGACATGCGGGACTATGGGATCGGTCTTCAAGTGTTAAAAGATTTGGGGCTGCATCAAGTTCGTTTGTTGACGAACAATCCCAAAAAGACCGAAGCGTTCAACTTGCGTGGCTTTGACCTTCGCGTTACCGACCAAGTGCCGATCATTCCCACCGCTAACGTTCACAACGCGCGTTATTTGCAAACCAAACGCGATAAAATGGGCCACAGCCTGCCCGAATAGGTTTTTACCTGCCCGAATTATTGTCTCACGGGCCACCGGCTGACGGGGTTGCCGCAAAGACTGCAACGGCTCCCTTGTTACGGCTAGCGATTGCCCCGCGGCGCCAAGCGTGCGGTTCGTTTGGCTAGGTTTGCGGTACGCGCGAGAAGTTACGTCCCGTCGACAACGGCCGAGCATTGGGTTAGCGTTTGCGGGTTGTTCATCGGTTGTTCCGTCGCACCTCGACTTTCGTTCTTCGCCACATCATGTCGACTTTCGCTCCGCCTCGCTGGCGTCCGCGCCGTGCCGCGATTATCGGCATTGGCCTGTTAGGCGGTTCGGTCGGTCTAGCCTTGCGGCGTGCCTGGCCCGATCTGCCCGTCGTCGGTGTCGCGCGAAATCAAGCCACTCTTGCCGCTGCGTTGGCCATCGGCGCCGCCACGGAAGTCACCGACGATCTCTCATTCGCTTGTCGCGATTGTGATCTTGTCTTGGTCGCCACTCCCGTCGATTTGGTCGCCGCGGCGGTTTGCCAAGCGGCCGAGGTCACCGCCGCAAATGCGTTGATCACCGACGTGGGCAGCACCAAAGCGAAAATCGTGGCAGCCGTGGCGAGCGATTCGCGAGCCGCCAAGTTATTCGTCGGTTCGCACCCCATTGCTGGCAGTGAAAAAAGTGGGCCACAGCACGCCTCGTCCGACTTGTTTCAGGGACGCCTGGTGGTGGTCACGCCTGGGCCCGATACATCGCCTTCCCTAGTCGAGCGGGCGACCGCTCTATGGAGTCAATTCGGTGGCCGCGTCACGCTCGCCTCACCGGCGGAACACGATCGGTTATTGGCCGCCACCAGTCACCTCCCTCACTTGGTTGCTGCCGCCATGGCCGCCTTGCTACCACCGGAAGCCGACTCCTTCGCGGGCTCCGGCTGGCGTGATACAACACGGGTGGCGAGCGGCTCGGCGGAAATCTGGTCAGCCATCTGCTTGGATAACGCGGTTGCAATCGAACAAGAACTTCAGCGAATGATCACTCAACTCCAACACTTGCGGTCGGCCGTTGCGGATGGTGACGCCGCGGCGATCGAACAACTATTGGTGACCGCTCAAGCCAGTCGCAATCGCGTTAACGCTCAACTCTCTCCGTCCCCTGCGTCAAATCAACTCAACTCATAGGCTTTGGAAGACTCATGCCCCTCTGGCAAATCGACATTCACCCCGCGGCCGGCCAACTGAATCGTGATAGCCAACGCGCGTCGGAGGAGATTCACGAACTGGGGCTGGGGGACGACTTGGAGGTCGAAGTCGCTCACGGATTTCTCATCCAAGGTGACTTACAACTCGCCGATGTTAAATCGCTAGCAGCCACGTTGTTGGCCGATCCGGTCAGTGAGCACGCAGTCGTCGCTGAGGTTGGCGATCCCATTCTCCAATCGTTGCCCGTGCACAGCCTGACCGCAACTGCCGCTTCCGCAGTTGCAAATGAGCCGCGGCGAGAAGCCCAGTCCTCTTGGACGATCGTGAATGTGTTTCCCAAAGCGGGCGTCATGGATCCGGTGGCTAACAGCACGCTGTCGGCGGCCCACGACGCTGGTTTCGCCGTGGATAGCGTCCGCAGTTTGCGCAAATATTGGTTGGGGGCAATGCCAGCCGATCGCTTGGACGCGGTCTGTCGTCGAGCGCTCTCCAATGACTCGGTCGAACAAGTTGTGATCGGTCCGCTGCAACTCGATCGTTTAGGAGCCGGCACGCCTTATTACTTTGAGTTAAAGACCGTCCCGCTTCTCGCCGCGGATGATGCCCAGTTGGAGCAGTTGTCGAAATCACAACAGCTTTATTTGACCCTGGTTGAAATGCAGACCATCCAACAACACTTCCAACAACTGGGCCGCAATCCGACCGACATTGAGCTCGAAACGATCGCACAAACTTGGAGTGAACATTGCAGCCATAAAACACTGGCTGGGCGGATTGAGTACCGTGGTCCCGGTTTGCATGGTGAACCTGAGGCCGACCATCGTCAATACGATAATATGTTAAAGGAGACGATTTTCGCCGCTACTCAAACGTTGCGAAAACAATGGGGTGATCAGGATTGGTGCGTTAGCGTCTTTTCCGATAACGCCGGAGTGATCCGCTTTGACGATGATTATAATGTTTGTTTCAAAGTGGAAACACATAATCATCCATCCGCGCTTGAGCCTTACGGTGGTGCCAATACTGGCATCGGCGGAGTGATCCGCGATCCCATGGGGACCGGTTTGGGCGCCAAGCCAGTCTGTAACACCAACGTGTTCTGCTTTGCTCCTCCGGAAACTGCCGCAGATTCGCTTCCTCCGGGCGTGCTCCATCCGCGCCGGGTAATTAAAGGGGTGGTGGCGGGTGTGCGTGACTACGGCAATCGTATGGGCATCCCCACGGTCAACGGGGCGGTTTATTTTGATCGTCGTTATCTCGGCAATCCGTTGGTTTATTGCGGCAACGTGGGCATCATGCCACGCGACAAATGCTTCGGTGCGGCGCAACCTGGCGATGCGATCGTCGCTTTGGGTGGCCGCACCGGACGTGACGGGATTCACGGGGCAACCTTTTCCTCTGCGGAATTGACCAGCGAGAGTGAGTCATTGTCCGGAGGCGCGGTGCAGATCGGTAACGCCGTGCAAGAAAAGATGGTCCTCGATGTGTTGCTGCGTGCTCGGGACGAGGAACTATACAGCGCTGTGACTGACTGTGGTGCGGGTGGATTTTCCAGCGCCGTCGGCGAGATGGGTGAGGAGATTGGCGCGGAGGTGTGGCTCGATAAATGCCCACTTAAGTACGAGGGGCTTTCTTACACCGAGATTTGGATCAGCGAAGCTCAAGAGCGGATGGTGCTTAGCGTGCCACCCGAAAACTGGGATCGCTTGCAGGAGCTTTGCGCTGGCGAAGGGGTCGAGGCAACGCAGATTGGCCGCTTCGTGCCCGGTCGTCGCTTGTCCTTGATGTATCAAGGACAGATTGTCGGTGATCTGGCGATGGAGTTTTTGCACGACGGACGGCCACCGATTGTTCGCCAAGCCGTTTATCATCCCGCCGCCACGGCACCCCTGGCTGTCGATACGCTCGCTCCTGAAGAGCATGTTGAGACCTTGCGGAGTATTTTGGGTTCGCTCAACGTGGCCAGCAAACACTGGATCATTCGTCAGTATGATCACGAAGTCCAAGGTGGCAGCGCGATCAAACCGCTGGTCGGCCCGCTCTGTGATGGTCCAGGTGACGCCGCCGTGGTCCGCCCCCGTCGCGACAGCCATCGCGGCTTGGTGATCTCCTGTGGTATGAATCCGCATTTTGGTGATTTCGATACCTATCATATGGCCTCCAGCGCGATTGACGAGGCGATGCGGAATGCCGTTGCCGTCGGAGCCGACCCGTCGCAGATCGCCATCCTTGATAATTTTTGCTGGGGTTATACTGATCGTGCTGAGACCTTGGGTTCGCTTGTGCGTGCCGCAATTGCCTGCCAAGATCTCGCGTTAGCGTTCGGGACTCCTTTCATCAGTGGTAAAGACAGTCTCAATAATGAGTTCTCTTTCACCGATCAAGCGGGCGAAAAGCAGACGATTGCGATTCCACCAAGTTTGTTGATCAGCGCGATCGGCCAAGTCGATGATGTTCGCCATTGTGTCACGATGGATCTCAAGGAGTCGGGCAACTTGGTCTACCTGATTGGACAAACCAAGGCCGAACTTGGCGGCTCGCACTTTTCAATAGTCCGCGGGCTTGAGGGGGGCGAAGTTCCACGCGTTGACTTGGGCACAGCCCCGAAAATTTTTGCCGCCATGCATCAAGCGATCGTAGCCGGGCTGGTGCGAGCCTGCCACGACCTCAGCGAAGGTGGCTTGGCAACGGCGGCGGCGGAAATGGCCTTTGCCGGCGGCTTAGGTCTTGAAATCGATTTAACAGCGGTATGTGCGGCTGCTGGCTTAAACCCTACAATGGTGATGTTCAGCGAGTCGAATTCGCGGTTTCTCGTGGAGGTTCCCCAGCAACATGCCTCTCAGTTTGAGGCTTGCTTCGCTGATTTGCCTTGCCACAGCATCGGCCGAGTTAACGAAACGGACCAATTGACATTCCGCCACGCTGACGAACTGCTGCTGCGTGACGACATCAATCAATTGAAGGTGGTTTGGCAATCACCGCTGAACTGGTAAGACCAAGTTGACTTTTCCGCCCAGCACGAAACTCTGGAACTCAGACTGATGTTAACTTTTCTATTGGCCGTTTGCTTATTGAGTCCGCTCGAGGAAACCACCAGTTGGCCCGCATTCCTCGGTGCTGGTGCTCACGGCGTCGATGCCTCCGGCTTGCCGCTGACCTGGACTCCGACGGAAAATGTGGCCTGGACCCAGGATATCGCCGGGCACGGCCAATCGAGTCCCGTCGTTTGGGAGAATTTTGTTATCGCGACCACGGTCGTCGGTGATAACAAAGAGACTTACTACGTGCTGTGTTTCGATGTGACCAGTGGCGAGCAGCTGTGGAAAGTGGAGTTGGCCAACTCGGTACCCGTCAAGAACAGTGTCTATGTCAGCCGCGCGGCGCCGACTCCCGTTGCCGATGGTCAGGGCGTGGTCGCCTTGATGGAAAGTGGTGACGTAATCGCGATTGATTATCAAGGCGAGGTTCGTTGGCAACGCAAGTTGGTTGACGATTTTGGACCGTTTGAAAATGAGTTCGGTTTGGGAGCTTCGCTCTGTCAGACCGCTGATCATGTTTTCGCCCTGCTCGAGCACAGCGGCCCTAGCCATTTGGTTGCCTTGAGCAAAGCGACTGGTGAGACGGTCTGGCAAGCAGAGCGTTCACCGCGTTCCAGTTGGAGCTCGCCAGCGGTCGTGATTGTTGATGGTAGCCCTCAGATCGTGGTCAGTTCAGCTGGCTCGCTCGACGGTTATCAAGCTGACACCGGCAAGCTGCTTTGGTCGAACCAAGAAGTCGGCGGTAACACTGGCACAACTCCCATGGACTTGGGCGCAGGGCGTTTTCTCGTTGCCGCTTCACCAGGGCGCACGGGAGAAAATGCCGAAGCTGCCGCCCAATCCAACGGCATGTTTCAAATCGTTGCCGATGGTGATGGCTTTAAGGTCGAGCGGCGTTGGTTGGCTGATAAGGCCACCCCCAGTTGGGCTTCGCCGATTTTTCACCAAGGTCTCGCTTATTGGATCAATCGCACCGGAGTCGTTTATTGCTTTGATGCTGAGACTGGCGAGACCGTGTATACTGAACGCACGCGACAATCATGCTGGGCGACACCTTTTGCGGCTGGCGATCGGATTTACTTATTTGGTAAAGATGGTTTGACCACCGTGCTCGCGGCAGGTCGTGAGTACAAAGTTTTGGCCGAAAATCTGTTGTTTAACGCAGAAGATTTGGCTGATGCTGCTGCCGGACAAGAAGAGTCGACCGAAGAGCGGCGACGGGCCGCGGCGATGTTCTCAGGACCGACTGTTTACGGCTACGCGGTTGCTGGTGACCGATTTTTGATCCGTATCGGACAAAAACTGTTCGCCGTGAGCCAATAGTTGCTTTTAATTTCGCACCGGCAGAGTGATGGGCGAGGCTTGCGTCAGCTGGCGCGTACTCGCTCACTTAACGGATATGATTTTCTTTTTTTAACTTGAGAGCAGGACAAACAGAAATGGCTGGATCAGAACGCGCCCGAGAAATTCGTCGTCGTCGCACTCGTCGTGAGAAAGTGGCTTATTGGACCAAGAAGGCTGAGACCGCGGGCCCGGCAGAAAAAACTGAGATCGCCCGTAAATTGCGTCTGCTCACCCCAGGGGCCGACGTGATTATCAAACGGCTCGGCCTCTGAGCCTCGCTCGTTGAGCGTAAGCACTGCTTTCTGATTGCTCTACAAAGTACACCGCCGCGGAACAATCTGAGGCTCCCGGCGGTCCGCCTTGGTTGCTCGCAAAAAGAACAACCGGAAGGTCGCGGATCTAGCTTATTTTACAAACGGATTGCTGCGAATTCCGTTATCGAATGGAGACGTGGTGGTAGCATCATTCTCCTCCTTCTTCACCGTTTTTGCTGGACGCTGCGAAGGGGTCGAAGCACTCGCTTCGCCCACCGCCGCCGGTCCGCTTGGTGTCTTGAAGAACGGATTATTACTTTCCAGGCCGGGAATCGGCGCCGGCGTGTCGCTTGCACCCTGGTTCTCAGTGGTGCTACCAAAATTCAGCAGATTCTGCCAATCTGTGGCAGTCGCCTCCGGATCGTTGCCGCGGGGTGCAAGCTGTCCTGCTGAGGTTTGCAGTTTGTTCATCGCATCAGCGGGGAGCGCCACGGTGAGCCCCACCAGTGTGATCACTGTAAAGATGACTGTGACGATCGTGCCGATCACGGTGTGCACAAGGTACACGCCGAACGATCGGAGTGGATCCATTTTCAATAACAAGCATAATGACCCAACCGCCGCGGTGAGACCGCCGGCGAGCGAGCCCCAGGGACTCGGATCGGAACTTGATAGCGTGACTGCCGCACTCCCCAAACCGCTGCATAGTCCGCAAGACCATGCCACAAAAGCTGCGTATAAAAATCCAATTTGCTCTCCGCCACAAGCGCTGACGGCAAATTTCATGACCATCGCTTGTATCGTTGTTACGAAGGCCAGCACTCCAATTCCGATTGCAATGAAGCCGACGATCCACATCGTGGACATTTCTTCGGTTGCCAGTGATTCCATCGTTTCGATGCTCGCTCGTCGCAGAATTGATTGATTGCGGAAGGATTCCCGGTCGACCCTCGCTGGACGGAACTAACGATGAATCAGCCGTCCGCACAACCGTAGCTCACTTTCTGCGCGGCATTTGTAAGAATTGTCAAATCGGGGTCGGCGTTTGGGAAAACAACGATTCAAACAATGCTCCCGGTTGTGAGCTTTGTGTAGGTACTTGAATGAATCGCGCGGGCTGGTGGAGGGTGATCGTCCCGTAATTGGGCTGGCCCAAAGCGATTGCCGCGTCGTGCGTAATCATGCGAAGTAGCTTCTCGGGGGCTAGTCTCGCAAAATTATTCGCCACGAACACAGCCTCCTGCCAGATCGACAAACAGGGGTTGCTTGCTCTGGAATCAGTGCCCAAGACGACTCGCACGCCGCGCTCCAGCATTGCCAACAACGGATAAGCCGCGTGGCGAAAATAATGATGTGTGCGCGGGCAGTAGACAATGCTCATCTGCGGTTGATTGGCGATGCGATCGATCTCGCTGGTCGTCAAGTAATTGCCGTGAATCACTAAACTTCGCGGCGCCATTGCCAAGATTTCCAAATATTCGCCAATCCCCCGAGCTTGTGGGAACAGCCCTTCTCGCCAAACGCCTACTCGCGTTAACACCTCGCGAAAAAGGCCAGTGCCGTTATGAAGTAGTTCCAATTCCTCAAGACTCTCAGCTAAATGCATCGCGACTGGCAATCTCCGCTGTGCTGCTTGCTTAACGGCCCAGCGGACCAGTTCCAGCGGTGTGGAATAAGGCGCATGGGGGCTGTATCCCGCCAACCAAGTCGTCGCCTCGGAAGTCCGCTGCGTTAGTTCAGCGGCCGAGTTGACATCCACAGTCGAATCGACGAGTCTTTCGGTCCACTGTTGTGCGTGCTGCTGTGCCGCTGCTGAAAATCCTAACACTTCGGCAAAGCGGATTACGTCAGGCCCCGTACGCGATTGATTGTCAACTGCCTCGCTTAAGCGCACTCGCCAGCTCTCCTCCAGCCAGGGGCGAGTGGCGATCTCACCAATGAGCCCCACTCCCGCGACGTGGCTCTCGGCTAAACCAGCCAGCAAACTAGCGGTTCGCTTTTCCAGCGATTGATTTGCTTCCGCCCGATGAGCAATCACCCTCCCAATCCACGTGGGTAGCGGCATCCCAGGCGTTCCAATTGGAGTCTGCAGATCTGAGAATTCCAAGTGAGTATGAGCATTCACCAGGGCAGGTAGAATAGCCACATCCCCGAAATCTCGGTGTGGATGCGGGGGCTTGCCACGACCAATTTCAACGACCCTTCCATTGCGGACTCGAACCCAACCATTCTCAATGGCTGCACTCGACACCGGTACTATCCAGCGGGCACGATAAACTTGTTCTCTCGCTGCCATGATCGACCTGTAAATCTCTCGATGCAATCTCAATGTTTCCGGAAAAACTAACGAGTCTCACACTACTTTCGCGACGTTTCTATAATCGTCCCCCCGCTACCGTTGCCGCTCAATTGATCGGCAAGGCCATTCTAGCAAGAGCCAATGATCGTTTGATTGGCGGTGTGATTGTGGAAACTGAAGCCTACTTATCCGAGCAAGATCCCGCGTCGCACAGCAGCCGCGGGCTGACGACTCGCAATCAATCGATGTTTGCCCAACCTGGGACTCTCTATGTTTATTCAATTCACGCAAAATATTGTTTGAACGCAGTGACTGAACCGGCGGGTGTGGGCAGCGCCGTCTTAATTCGAGCAATCGAACCGCTGTGGGGCCTCTCAGAAATGGCGGCCCGCCGCGGGCAGCAGGAGTTGCGCAAGCTTTGTCGTGGGCCAGCCATGCTTTGTCAAGCGTTGGCGATCGATAAACAACATGACGGCATCGATCTGTGCCAGCGGGACACAATCTGGATCAGCAACTTAAACAAGTTGCCAAAGTTCACTATCACCCGCTCACCAAGGATCGGCATCCGCCACGCCGCCGATTTACCACTAAGATTCTTCGTGGATGGCAACCAATTCGTCAGCGGTAAAGCCGGTTTACATACCCGGCCAAATCGACATCGTTTCCTGCCCGAGTAACCTCGCTCCCCTTCCAAGATCGCTCCCCTCGCCCCTGAGGAACGAAGGGGAGAGGGGCTGGGGGTGAGGGGCCGACCGCGCAAAGACTACGTTAAAATCTTAACCCTCTAACCTTACAACTAACCTAATCTCCCGCCGCCCAAACAGCCAATTGTTCGCGAAAAATCTTGCTGTTGTGCCGAATGTCGACAGGTAACCGTTGAGGATAAATCCTCAGATCCTTAATCGCGGTAGTCAGCGGGTGGCTCTCAGCCAACTTTGTCAACTCGGCGATCAACTGCTCTGCTGCGCCAGCCTGCTTGGCATCCCAATCTTGCTGTGGTTCGACGATCAGCACTGGCTGTTGTGCGCCCGCGGGGCCGATTCCCACCAGGGCGGAGCGATAGACCTCCGGATGGGTGTTGAAGATCGCCTCGCAAGGAACTGTATAGAGGGTTCCCGACGTTGTTCGCACGCGATGTGATTTCCGACCACAAAACCAGAAGCGATCTTGCTCATCTAGGTAACCCACGTCTCCCATCCGATGCCACACCCGCTCCCCATCGGAAACTTTGTGCAGGGCATTCTGCTCAGGACGGGTGACGTATTGCGACGTCACCACCGGGCCGCTGACCATCAACTCGCCAATTTCCCCTCGTGCGACCTCGCTGGTATCTGACATGTGTTCCGCCGGGCCATCGTGGATCGATATCACCTTCCATTGAATTTTATGAAACCGCGACCCGACGCAAGTCCCTTTCCCTTGCAAACTGGCAGCCGCCGTTTCCTCCAATACGGTACGTGATTCAATCGAAGCAATTGGCAACGCTTCGGTGGCCCCATAGGGAGTGAAAATCTCCGCTTCGGGATGCACAATTTGCCGCAGCGCAGCGAGCACGTCGGGCGGCACCGGAGCCCCGGCTGAGAGCACGCGTCGTAAACTATTCAAGCGATTGCCGGTTTGCAGGCACCATCGCGAGACCGTATTCCAAAGCGCTGGTGACCCAAACGCCTGGTCGGCTTCCCACTGATCAACCGCTTCCAAAATCCGCTGGGGATTCACATCGGCGGGACGCGTCGGATCCATGTCGGGAATGATCGTGGTCACTCCCATCACGCAATCGAATAAACCAAACAGGGGAAAGCAGGCGAGATCGCGACTGCCTGGGCGAATCTGATAACGCTCGCGAATTAAATCAATTTGATTGTTGAAAATCTGATGCGTGTATCGCACGCCTTTTGGCGGACCAGTGCTGCCAGTTGTAAAAATGACCGCCGCGTCGTCGCTTTCGCGACTCGGCGATAACGTCAGCTCCGCTCTCCCTAATTGCTCAATTTGCCGCAGCGTTCGCCCGCCCCAAAACAATCGCCGCCCCACCGTCACATTAAACCGTGCTGCGGGAAACTTGCCGCGTAACAGCGTGCGGATGGCTTGCGCCTTGGGGATTGCCATAAATCCGTCGGGGCGCGCTTCGCGAAGGCAACGAATTAGATGCTGGCGGCCCATCCCAGGGTCGACCAGCACGGGCACGCAGTTCGCTTTCAACAGCGCGAACGTCAACTGAATGAACTCAGCACCAAAAGGGACTGCCAAGACAATCCGCATCCCCGGTTGCACGCCCCAACGAATCAGCCCACGAGCAATCTGATCCGACTTGCCGTCCAACTCCTCAAAGGTGATGCCACGGTAATCCCGACTTCCATCGCTTCGCGGCGGACCAGCCGCTTCGACGATCGCTAGCCCGGTAGGTGTCAGACGAGCCGTGCGGCTGAGCCGGGCGGCGACGTTCTGGTTCGGCTCTGTGGTCACTTACACTCCTGCAAAGTTTCGCTCGCCATCGAGGGCGGTTAACATCACCGCCGCCAAGTCGATTCCCAACGCCCGTTCGGCACCTTTCCAACCCGGTACCGCATTGACTTCTAATATCTTGGCAATCCCATCTTCGCAATCAATGGCATCAATGGCCGCGATTCGCAAGTTAAACTCCCGAGCAATCCGCAATGCCATCTGGCGTTGTTCCGCTGTCGGTTCGATCGCCTTACACTCGGCACCTTGTGAAACATTCGTCTTCCAACCTTTCGCCGCCCAGCGTTGAATGCCAAACACCTCTTCCCCGATCACCAACAGACGCGTGTCGGATCCTCCGGGTGATACAAAGCGTTGCAGATAAAGCACCGCATTTAACTGTTCCAGAACAGAAAATGAGTACCAAGCTACTTCGCGATCGATCAGCCGTGTGACTCCCCGCCCTTCGCCACCAAATAGCGGTTTGCTGATCACATCTCCGCCCAAGGCATCGAACGCATCCATCGCTTCGCGACGCGATTGTACCACGCGAGTTTCCGGTACCGGAAACCCCAACAGCGCGATTCTGGCCAACGTCCGATATTTATCAATCGCCCATTCCATGCCGGCCGGTGAGTTCACGACTGACTGGCCACGTTCAACCAACGAGTGCAGGATGCTTAGCCGCAGCGTGATTTGTTCCAGTGAACCGGCAGGCATGGTTCGCACTAAGATGTGATCGAACCGGCTAACATCGAGGTCCCCGCCGTCGGCACTGTTGATCGCGCTGACTTGTTGGGTGCCAGATTTTTCAATGCCCACCCTCAGCGACTCATAACGGGCCCAGCAGATTTCATCACCGCCCGCTATCGCAGCTTGCCGAAGTCGCTCGGCGTGCCAACCTTGATCAGGTCCTAGAGCCAGTATCCGACGACTCAAAACGGGGCTCCCATGTCTGGCTGGTAATTACAAGAGTTAGCGAACACGTTTAGATTGACTTGACCAAAGGTGCGTGTTAAACCGCTGCGAACGTTTACAATCTCCACGACTGCGGGACTGAATAGCCCTGGATCGACTTGATAAAAATCATACTTATATGCTTTGAAAATCTCAGCAAAAGGACGGCCGTAGTCGCTGCTGGCGCTGCTGGGGATCTTGGGTCCCAATTCATCAATCTGTGACTGCTCGAGGTCAACCCAGAGCGTCACACGTCCGGCATATAAGATGGCATCATTTGTTTGGCCGATCCCCTGGACCATGTCTGTCGCGACGGGGGGAAGCGGAGCCACGCCATACCCACTCACCACGGATGTGGGTGACAGACCCACCGCGTGCATCTTATGCATCGCCGTTTCGACGCTGCGGGCGACAACTTGCACAATGCCAGCCAGCGAGGTGACCGGGGCAACGCACAGCGTAATTTGGTGGGTGGCAACGCCGCATTGCTCGGCGATCGTTTGAATGACTTGCTCGCCAGGAAGCTGAGATGTTTCCAGCACCCCGACCACGCCAAAGTCTCCCTTCGTATTCTCACCCGCCGGTTCGTGCAGTTGTAGTTCGGTCAGCATCTCCTCGCGGCCACGCGTCAAACGCATCGGCCCACTACCCATGGCAAAAAAATCATCGGCTTGCACTGGCCATCCCGCATACTGGCCGCCGAGGCAAGCCCACAGGGGATGATCCGTGCTTACCTCAACCATCAGGCTGCCACCATCATTGTTTGGTTGGCCACCGGTCAGGGTAACATGGGCTAGATCGGCGAGGCAAACGCGAGCTAACTGGCAGCCCGCCTGCAGCCCGCCGGGGCTGTTGATGCCAAAATCGATCAGCCTCGCGCCGGCGACGGAAGTGACTCCCAAACGTAGCCTCTCAGCACGCGTCACCAGCGTGTCACAAAGTGTCTTGGCCAGTCGATTGAGTTGCATAATCGTAATTAGAAAAGGAGTTATTTCGGATATTTTTTGATTTGCGCGGCTTCGACAGCCGAACTAACCTTGCTGTCCGCCCAGGTGGACCTAAAATTGACTTAGTCGGGTCACTGCTTGTCAGTGCCCACTTTCCTCCGGTCGTCCGTAGGCAGAGGGATCATTATTCGGGTAGGCCTGGACCAAACTAGAGGCTCGTGCTGTAGCACGCCCGGTCCGCGTCTTTCTCCCAGCGGCTCCGCTTTTGCCGCCTGCGATCGGAGGTTAATGTTTTCCGGCCGTGCTTGGTAACACCGAGCACGGCCGGTTTTTTTTACTTGGTGGTGCTGACCAAGTGATGTATAGCTCGCTCAGCCATGCGACGTTCGCATTTCCATTTGCTGACGCATAAAGCCGAGACCCGCTTTGGCCAATTCCATTTCATCGTCGAACATCCGCCGCCAAATTTTTGTGGCCGCGGCCAGCTCGGGCAGGGCCAAACCAAAGGCTTCAATCATCAACCAGCCGTCATACCCGATTCCACTGATGGTGTCGAAAGTCTCTTGCCAGCGGATGTTACCCTGCCCCGGTGTGCTACGGTCGTTCTCGCTGATGTGGATATGAAACAGCTTGTCGCCACCAGCGCGGATGGCCGCTTGAATATCTTTCTCCTCGATGTTGCTGTGGAACGTGTCGTACATCATTCCGCAGGCGGGATGATCGACTTCGCGCACAAATTTAGTGGAGTCGGCATGCGTGTTGAGAAAATAGCACTCAAACCGATTGAGACATTCGACGGCCAACTTCACACCGACTTGCCCGGCGTACTCAGCCACCTCTCGCATGCTGTCGACGCCCCATTTCCACTCGTCATCGGTTCGGCCTTGACCGCTGAATTCACCCAGAGCCGAGTGATAAGGCCCGACCAACGTTTGCACACCGGCGGCCGCACAACAATCCAACGTGCGTTTGTTTAACTCAACTCCCTTGGCACGCACGGCCGCGTCCGGCGAGATCGGGTTGTCCTCGGCATTGCGAACGGTCACGGCGGTGCGTTCCAAGCCCAGGTCGTCCAGTCGTTTGCCCCAGCCAGCATAGTCCAAATCAAGGTTGAAAATCGGGATTTCAATGCCGTCGTAGCCAACAGCCTTGAGCCGCTCCAGCACTGGCTGCAACGTGTCCGACAGCTCTCCAGTCCAGAGCAACAAGTTCATGCCGTACTTCATTAGTTTGGTCTCTCATCGGAGTTGGGGGGAGTCAGTAACGCATCGACTCGCAAACCGACACGTCTGCGGGCAGATTCTAACCAAGGTACCAGCGTTTGTGGTAAAGCGGGCAACTTTACCCGCGCCATGACTTGGTTGAGCCGAAACAGAAGTGTGTCGCCAGCGAGGTAATCATACAAGAACTGGGCAGCAATAAAGTGGGGGACCAGCGTGCGAATGCGTTCGCCGGTGAGCTCTTGCGGGGCTCGGCTGGTAGCTCTCCGGGAACGACCAATGATGGTCATCACCGTCTCGGAAACGAACTCGGGGCACGCCGCGGAAAGCGAGCGGTAATAACGTTCAGCCAAGCTGCAGTCCCCGCGGATCAGCTCCGCGTCGAGCAAAATCTCCACCAAAATGTGCCCTAGAAAGCTTGGCCGAAAGCCCGCGTCATTGGCCAGCAAGTCACGAAGCTCCACCGCGAATTCTAAATTCAGTTCGGCAAACGCCAGCGTGCCGTGGAACCAGCGATCGTCGTGGTGATGCTGGATGACACCGCGTGCCAACTCTCGCACGCGCTCGTCCTGGGCTGTCAGCAAGCCCTCAGCACCCTGTGAGCGGGCACGCACGCGACGATCGACAACCGAAAGCCAGTCGGGCGTCGAAGTCCCCGCCACCCAGTAGGGCGAATCGAGATCGGCCAACGCGTGTGCCAGATAGTTCAAACCGAGTGCTCGCTGTTCGCCGGCCTGAGGGAAACGAGGCCGCTTATCGCGCCGCGCGGATGTCGTCCATGTTGCGCAACTGGTAATCGATCCCGACGTAGTCCAAAACGCGGCAGAGACCGCGCAGGGCAACGCCAAAACCATCGGGCCCGCTAAATCCGCCGAACTGGCCGCCGCCCTTAACGTGCGGCTCTAAGTCCAAGAACACGCCGGGGACGTCGCGGGCCCGCATCCGTTGTTCCAACTCGGGCAAGAAGTCACGGAAATCCCGCAAAATTGCCTCGTGGCCACTATCTCCTTCGTCGGCCGGGACGAAATGCTCCAGCGAAGCCTCGTCCACATGCTCCACGCGACCACGCGGGTTGGGGTCGTGGTAATCCTTGATGTGCAACCATCCCAGGCCGTTCTTCATCGCCAAGTATTGGCTGTAAGTTTCGTCAGCGGAGAAACCTTGCGTCACAATGTTGGCGGCGTCAAAAATGGTCAACATCGCGGGATGATTTACGCGTTGATGCAACTCTGCTAACAACTCACCGGTCTGGCCGACTAGGTTTGCTTCGACTTCCAGCCCGAAAGTTAAACCCCTTTTCTCGCAGACTTCGGCAATCTGCCCCAACTGATCGCAAACTTGATCGAGATGGTCTCGCGGATTGGTTCCCTTAGGGTGATAAAAGGCGAACCCCCGCAGCAGCTTGCTGCCGAGTGCTTCGGCGCGATCGCAGGCCGTAACCACATCTTGCTGCAAATACTGGGAAAAAGGCACGTAGCGATTCTGCGTACCGTCATCCACATCGCAAAGTTTGACCTTGCCGATCGGAGATCCAATCGAACTGACACTCAAGCCATATTCGGATTGCAACTTCTTGACTTGCTCGATTTCGTCATCGGTCAAAGCCATGACGTTTTTAATGCCGTTACCGACATCGATGAAGCGAATCGAATAATACCGCAGACCAACAGCGGCGAACGCGGCAAATTGCAATTCCGCCCGCTTGTCATTGGCCGATTCATCGGCGAATCCAGACAAAATTACCGTGGGACTTGCTGCTGACATGGAATTCAATCAAGGGTTGGGGGTTCCGGGTAATGAACAGTAATCACGCTGTGCAATCCACCTCGCGGTGTCCAACGACTCTCGATCGTGGCGGACCTTGGCTGGACGACTGCGACAAAGTCGTCCATGATGCGGTTAGTCACCTGCTCGTAGAAGATGCCTTCACCGCGATACGCCTGAAGGTACATCTTTAAACTCTTTAGCTCGACGCATTTTTCCCCCGGCACGTAGCGAAATACAATGGTGCCAAAGTCTGGCTGACCCGTTTTCGGGCAAACCGAGGTAAACTCGGGCGCGTTGTGCTCGATTGTATATTGGCGGCCCGGCACCGGGTTTTCGAACGTCTCAAGAATCGTTTTATAATCATTGCTCACGATGAATATTCCGTCGTTGGATACAAAATTGTCGCAGGCCGAATCCGCAGCGCGTGGCCCCACGCGGCTGCGTGTTAGCGAGTGTTTCGTTAGTCGGCAAGGGGAAGGTTCACTGACCGGCACAACCAGCAGTTTCATTCGCCTCGATGGCTGTAATCTACGCTGTTGGTTTTGCGATACACCTTACGCTTCATGGAACCCCGATGGCAGCTTTCAAAGCATGGACGAGGTGGTCTCTTGGGTAAAACAGGCGGGCCCAAAACATGTGGTGCTGACCGGCGGCGAACCGCTGCTGCCCCTTCAAGTTGTAGCCCTCTGTCAACAGATTCAGGAAGCCGGCTTGCACTTGACGATCGAAACTGCCGGTACCATCGATCGACCCGTGCGGTGCGATCTACTCTCCCTCAGTCCCAAGCTGAGTCGTAGTGCCCCAAGCCTCCAACACTTTACCAAACATGTTCCGGTGATGGCCGAACGTTGGATCGCAGCACACCATCGACGTCGTTGGCAACCCGAAGTCATCGCCAAATTGATTGCCCAAGCTGTCAATTATCAGGTCAAATTTGTGATCGATCATCCGGACGAGCAACCAGAGATTCTCACGGCCGTAACGGAGTTGAATGTCCCCGCAGACCATGTCTGGATTATGCCCCAAGCGATCACGCCTGAACAGCTAGCGGAGAAAAGTGATTGGGTCAGCCAATGGAGTAAAACTCAAGGGTTCCATTTCTGCGATCGAGCGCACCTCAAATGGTACGGCGCGAAACGAGGAACCTGAGTTGCTTGGCCTGTTCGCCGCGACTCGCGGAATGCTAACGTCAAAACGTCTATTCTGTTTCGACGACTTCTTCCTTGACTCGCTGGACAAAGTGCGGCGACTTGCCACCCTTGCTCAATTCTTCCGCTTTCTTGTCAGCTTCGTCTTTTTGGTCAAACTCAAAGACGGAAACTCGCTTGAGGTTTTGACTAAAGACACCCCAGTAGAGCTTCATGCGGACATCCACCGCCACTTTGGGTTTGCGTTTGGTGGGAGTCTTTCTCGCCGCCTTCTTCTTGGGCGAGGCGGCTAACGCCTCAGCGGCCTCCGCTTCGGCACGGAGTTCCTTGCGATTGACGACGCGACGAGCCATGGATACTTGCGACCAATAGTAATAAGGAAAGTCGTTGACGAAATAACGCTACGCTGACATTCTATCGCGTCTCCCTCCCCCTGACCACCACACCAGCGACTGCGGTTTCGCCTTTCTCCCCCGCTAACCCTCTTTTTTCTGTTCAAGCAGGTGACTTTGCCGTCCAGCCCGATAACTAGCCTCATCCGGCAGGTCGCTCTTGACCCGCTCACCACGAAATTCCGCCAACAAACGCTCCAGTATCGGACGGCACCAACCGCAGCCTGTCCCCGCACCACCACACTCACTGATCTGACTGGCTACTCGAGGACGTTCTACGCGGATGAAATTCTCCACCTTCCGCCGGGTCACATGAAAACAAAGACACAATTCGCGATCCGCATCAGAACTCATTTTCGGCCACCGACATGGCAATCCGACAAGCGTCCAAGTAATCCTGCAGATTCAACCGCTCCGCCGTGGTGTGCACGTCTCGCTGACCACAACCCAGCGTTACTGCATGAATGCCGTGCCGATACAACCAGTTGGCATCGACTCCGCCGCCAGCCATCGCCGACACCGGCTCGCGACCCAACTGGGTGACTGCTGCCTTCGCTGCCAGCACGCTGGCCGAGTCGTCCGGCAAACGAAACGAGTCATAATCCAATTGCGAACTGAACTGCACCGAGCCCACCACACCTTGAGGCGACTTGACCTCCTCAGCCGCCGTCGCAAAGGCAGCCCGAAAGGCTTCCACAATCCGCGTTCGCATGTCGCTGTCATGGCTCCGCGCCTCGGCTCGCACGAGCAGCTCGGGCAACACTACGTTGGTCGCTTCACCACCGCTAATGACTCCCACATTGGAAGTGCCCATCCCGCCACCCCGCTCAACTCGCCCCAGCCAGCCGTCGCGATACAAACTGGCGATCGCCAAGGAGGCAATCGTGCCAGCGTTGACGCCCTCCTCCGGGGCAATGCCAGCGTGTGATGCCTTGCCGGATATGTTGATCCGCATCCGCTCGCCGCCCGTCGCGCCCACAACCAATTTGTCGACGGTACCACCATCAAAGTTCAAGGCTAAGTCGATCGGTCCCAGGACCTGAGGGTCAAGATTGCGAGAGCCTTGTAAACCGATCTCTTCCTGTACGAAAAAACACAACACCAGCGGCGAGTAAGGCCGGTCTGATTTCAGCAATTCTAACGCCGCAGTCAAAATAGCCGCGACACCAGCCCGGTTATCGGCTCCCAGTCCAGTCGACGGATCGGCCGAGCGAACATGCTCGCCCTCGCGGACAGGCTGACAGCCAACGCAAATCGGGACGGTGTCCAGATGGGCGGACAACAGCACTGTGGGGCCCGGTTTCGTCCCCGGGATGCGAACAATCAAATTGCCCACTTCGCCAGGTAAATTTGTTCGCGTGTGTGCGTCATCGAGCAGAATGTCGTCGGCTGGCACCCCGGCGGCTCTTAATTCTCCAACAACCGCCTCAGAAATTAAACCTTCCTGACAACTTTTGCCCGGAATCGCCATCAACTTCATCACCCGCTCAATTGCCTGTTCCGAATCAATTTGCATCGCTGTGTTCCGCCTTCATAACTAGTACCCCACTTCGTGAGCTCAATGATTCAAATTAAAATCTTTCAAATCAAACCGAGACGCCTCCCCCGAACTTCACTTCGCAAGTCGCTGATTCTCAGGTTGATCTGATTCTCAGGTTGATTCCACGAAAAAACTACACTTGCGGAGCAATATCGGCCTCATCGACTAACGGCAAATCGTCCAAACTACTAACGCCCAGTAAATTCAGCAATCGCGTCGTGGGATAATAACAAGCCACAGGTTTGCCCGCCCCGCGATCCTCTCGTCGCACTTCCAACAGCTCACGACGCACCATCTGGTTGATCACCGCGGCTGAATCTTTGCTGCGCTGATCGGTGATTTGAACAGACGTTACTCCGGGCTGATAAGCCACCAGTGCTAGCACGTCGATCGCCGCTTGCGTCAAGCGGGTTTCACGAATCTTACCATAGAAAGCATCACGAATCGGACGCATCGCATCGGCTAATCCCAGCAGCAATCCGCCCCCCTCGCGACGCCAAATTCGATAAGCATGGCCGGCTTGCTCGTATTCGACATTCAACACATCGACCAGCTCTTCGACCTCAGCGGCGGAAACGCCTCGCATTGTGCGGGCGATCTGCGCGGCAGTTAATAACTCGTTGTCCGGGTGACCAACAAACAAAGCCGCTTCGACGATCGCTTGCGGAGTCACGTTTCCATCGGTGCCGAGCTCGGAGGCAATCCCCACAGCAGGCTCCCGCGATGCGGTTGATTGTTCAAAGTCATCGTCATCCCCCTGCCCCGCTTCACCCCGCTCTGACTCCGGTTGCTCGGGTGACTCCGGCAGTAACCCCGACTCGACCATCGCCCGCGCATAAGCCGCGCCGAGATCCTCCAGCGAGTATCCTTC